>CAVPMG010000009.1:0-309112 GCA_963706115.1 uncultured Actinomycetes bacterium
GCGCTTGGCGTGGCTTAATCACCAGTCAAATCAGGCTCAATGAGTGCCTGGCATGCTCGCGCTCAGTAAAACCTGATCGCCGGGCTGGGCCGGCTACGCCCCGGCGCCGGCGCCGTGTGAAGCGTTTGTCATCCTCCGTCGCCTGGGTGGATCTAGGCGATCCCCGTTCCTGCCGGGTGTTCCCGCCTTTCGCTTCCCTCCCCCCTATGCAGTGGGGGAGCTCAATACCCAAGGGCTGGGTCCATTCCCCGCAGGAAGGAAGTCCTCTGATGACTTTGAAATCTTGGCTGGCTGGCGCGGCGGTGGCCGGTGCCACGCTTACGGCGGCCCCAGCCGCACTCGCCAGCACGCAGGCAGTTAGCCATGCCGGTCCGGGACCCACGGTCCAGGTGCACGGCATGCAGTCGGCGGCCGGGGTGCGCCTGCCTGGCACGCACCTGCCGCACCTTGCCCCACGGATGAGTGTGGCCTCGAGCAACTGGAGTGGTTACGCGGCGGGCCGCCGACAGCGGGGTGCGCATCCGCTTCGTCTCCGCCAACTTCACCATCCCCAGCCTGAACTGCGCGAACTCGCCGCTGGGCTCGTCGGGGTCCGCATACGCCGGGCACTGGGCGGGGCTGGACGGCTTCAACGACGCCACCGCGGAGCAGACCGGCGTGGATGCCTTCTGTGACTCCAGCGGCACACCCGCCTACTACGCCTGGTACGAGATGTACCCGCTCGCCCCGGTCGCGTTCACCGGGGTCAGCCCGGGCGACGCCATCCACGTCTCGGTCTACTTCGACGGCTCTGCCTACAACCTGGTCCTCACCGACCTCACCACCGGCGGGTTCATCAACACCACCCAGCCGTGCCCCTCGGGCTCGACCTGCCGCAACAAGTCCGCCGAGGTGATCACCGAAGATCCAGGGGGCGCTGTCGCCGGCGGCTTCGACCTGGCCGACTTTGGCATGGCCAATTACACCGGCGCCCGTGTGACCAGCCTCACCGGAACGCACGGCACGCTGGCCGCCCAGTCAAACAACTGGACATCCACCGAGATCATCATGGAAGACTCCCACGGCGCCCCGATGGCCACGCCCTCCGCCCTGGAAGGCGGGCAAGCATTCAACGTGGCCTGGAACAGCGCCACCTGAGCCGGGAACCCAATCCGGCATCAGAGGAGATCGCTTCATGCAAACAGTAAGACCCTGCATTCGAGCGCCGGGCCGCGCGATGCGAGGCACGGGCCATCGCCGCGCATCCCGCATCGCCGTGATGGTACTGCTTGCCCTGCTGGCCGGCGGGTGCGCTAGTCACAACGCGGCATCGACAGCTACGGCAAACAGGCGCACCACGAGCTCGCCCTCACCGACAGCGACGCCCATGACCGCAGCCGAGCGTGACTGGGTGGCGGCGATCGCGCACCTGCACCACAAGATCGACAAGCCCTTCACGGCACGGACCATGGCAATGACACGAGCAAAAATGACCCAACTGGAAACGGCGACCGGCGGCTGCAGCCGCAAGCTGCGCCGCCTCGGCGCGCCGGGCCCCCGGCTGCAATCGGCCTACACGATGGCCAAAAAGGCGTGCCGGACCTATGCCAAGGCGGCGCGATGCTTCGCCAAGGCAGCGAGTGTCAGCGGCATCGACGGCAGCACGTTTGCCGGGACCCCCCAGGAACGAATCCAGCGGCGCTCATTGGCCTGTGGGTTCGCCGCGCAAGGGAATGCCAGCAACCGCTTCGGCGACGCGACGGCAGCGGCGCAGGCCATTCAAGCCCAAAACCCATGACCCGGGCAAAGCCCAGGAAGGCCAGCAGAGCGCAGGCTGCCTGCAACGGCACGCCTCACGTGCTACGGCCATCCTGATGACGGTGTGGGCCCCTGCCCGGGCGGGGGCCCGCATCGTCATCACGGCACCGCGCTCAGGTACCGCTGCCGCACCGTCTCCCAGGCAAGCCTGGCCAACCGGACAGCGGCAGCCCCGGCCCGCTCGCCCGGGGGCTCCCCGCTCAGGCGCCTTTCGCGCCACGTCGCATCAAGGACCTGGCGGGCGCGTCGCATCATCAAGGAGTTCCCATGACCGATACCGGTCGGCCGCGTGCTAACGGCGGCCAGCTAGCCCCTATGCCCGCGCCGGGCGAACTGGCGTCAGGCACGCTTTCGCAGGCGTTGCGAGTAACGAGGCCACGGCCGAGCTCCACTCCCAGCGAGGAGGGCCTGGGCCAGCCGCGACCCGCGGCAGCGCTGATCGATACCGCCCTGCTGATCGGACCGCTCCTGGTTATGGGCGGGACCGCCGGAGCACCGGCCACAACATTGCTCAGACGGGCTTCGGCCTCTGGCGGAGCTGGGCAGCTTCCGGCGGCCCGGCTCGGGTGACAGGGCATGACCGCAGATGGCATGCGCACGGCCGCGAGGTGTCCAACGAATGTTGCCGACGGCCGGTCCGTGGATCCGCCGCTGGATAGGGCGCCAGCCGTACCGGGCTGGGAGGATCAGGCCGTTATCGCGATCTATCGCACGCACTTCGGCTCACTGGCCCGTCTAGCGGCCCTGCTAGTCCGTGATATGCCCACTGCCGAAGACGTGGTGCAGGACTGTTTCATCGCCATGCATATCACCTGCCCACGGCTGGAAGATGACACCAAGGCCCTCTCCTACCTGCGCCAGTCCGTGGTGAACCGGTCGCGGTCGGTGCTGCGGCACCGGGTCGTGGTGGACCGGTATAGGCCCGCCCCCACGCCCGGCATGCCCAGCGCCGAGGAGAGTGCGCTTTCGCGGCTCGAACACGCCGCATTGGTTTCGGCGTTGACCGTCCTGGCGCCACGGCAGCGCCAGGTGCTGACCCTGAGATATTTCGCCGACATGTCAGAAGCACAAATCGCGGCTGCCCTGGGAATCAGTAAGAGCGCGGTCAAGACACACACATCCCGGGCCCTGAGATCGCTGCGGCCGGTCCTGGAATCAGGCGCGTAAGAACGGTCAGGACGCTCGCAGCGGTGAACCACACCAGCGCCTTCCGCCCGCACCGGCCGCTGAGGTGGGTCGACCGCGTCATTGCTGGCAGTGTGGACACTCACCCGGACGTGCCTCGTTTACAGATTCGGGTTCCGCACCTGCGCTGATCCTCACCCGCGCACTCCTGCGCGGCTCCTTCACCAGTACCTGACCGCCGCTGAGGGCTCTGCGCACGCGCTCAGCTGGGAGGATCAACCTTCATCTCAGGCCAGCTCAAGAGCACTAGCTGGTATCCAACCAAGACATACGGGCGACCTGGTCACGCGGGCTGGCCCGCGCCGGCGGGCTGAGGTGCCGGTTGCGGTATTAACGCCTGCTGCGCGCCACCCCGGTCGTTCCTGCTGCGCCCGGCGATTCCGCACCGGCCTGCAGCTGCGCCGACTCGTCTGCCCTGGCGCTGGCGGGCTGGCTCTGGTCAGGTGGGCTGGATGGTCCAGCTCGTGCCATTCCAGCGCTCCGCCAGCGTCAACCGCTGGCTGCCAGGCGGCCCGTTGCGGACGCCCACGGCGGTGCAGGCGGTCGCGGCGCCGCACGACACGCCCGTCAGAACGGGCGTGCTGCCGTCAGAGGGGTTCGCGACGTGCTGGAGGGCCCACGCCGTGCCATCCCAGCGGTCGGCCAGCGCCAATTGGGTCCCGTCGCTGCTTACCGAGAAGCCAACGGCGGTGCAGGCCCTCGCCGAGGTGCATGACACCTGGACCAGGTCGCCCCCGTCCGGGCTCGGGGTGGGCTGGATGGTCCAGGAGGTGCCGTTCCAGCGCTCCGCCAGCGGTTCATAGGCGCCAGCATCGTAGGAGGTCCCGACGGCGATGCAGGCTGTCGCCGACCGGCACGACACCCCGTACAGGGCGTTGAACGGCGCGGAAAACGACATGTCGGCCGGCTGAATGGCCCACGTCGTGCCGTTCCAGGCCTCCACCAGCGGCACGTTGGAGTTGGGGGCGTTGGTATAGAAGCCGACCGCCACGCATGCCGTGAGTGAGGTGCACGAGACAGCCTGGAACCGCTCCTGCCGGAATTCTGCCGACGTGGTCGGGCTGGGGGCAGCCTGGCTTGTCCACTTCGTGCCGTTCCAGCGGCCCACCCAGAGAAGCTGTTCCATCTCGTCAGCGGTGTAGTAATAGCCGACGGCGGTGCACGCCGTGGGAGAGGTGCACGACACCCCGGTCAGGCCTGAGCCGTTCGCCGTGGGGATGGGCACACGCTGGCTGGCCCACGTCGTGCCGTTCCAGGCCAGGGCCTCGGGGCTGCCGCCGAGCGCGGTGCAGGCGGTGGCTGATGGGCACGACACCGCATTCAGCGGCCCGCCGGACGAAGTGCGCTGAAGGGCCCACTTGGTGCCGCCCCAGCGCTCGGCCAGCGATGTTTCCTGTGGGTGCTCGCCGACAGCGGTGCAGGTGGTGGGGCAGGACACCGCTTCGAGGAAGCCGGGGCGGATGGCCGCGGCAGGCGCTGGCTGCGTCCCCGCAGGGACGGCTGTCGCGGCGGCAGCGACCGGAGCCACACCAGCCCCGGCCACCCCGGTCACGGCCACAACAGCCAACGCCACCCCACGCACGAAAGCTACGATCACTCCCATTGTCCTCAACCTCTCTGCCAGGTCGTCGCGGGAAATGCAGCAAGGCCAGCGGGAGCGGCGGGTTAGCCCTGTTACATGCCAGACGCGCGGCTGCCAGGCCAGGTCGACCGAAGCCGCTCTTTGTCCCTCCTAAGCAAGCCTCAACAATCTCGCCAGACAGCCTGAGCTTCCCCGTGGGTAGCCTTCACCCGAGTCGGCGTCCTGCAGAGCGGGCAAGGCTTCGGCAGCCGCGCAGACCGCGACCGGCGCTCGGATCTGGCTCCGGTGCTGATCGCGGCCGGGCACCCGCCGTCGCAGGCCGCGCCTGCCGCGCGGGCGTCGACGTTCGTGACCTCGGTGGTGGGCGTGGTGGTATTCACGGTGCTGGCCGCGCACCACCTGGGGCACCCACCGGACCGGCCGACCGGGATCTTGCTGGGCATCGGCGGCCTGGCAGGCGGCTACGCGGGGGCACGATTGCAGCACCGGCTGCCCGAAGCAGTGATCCGGCGCGGCCTGGGGGTCGTGCTCGTGGCCGTCGGCGCGGTCTTCTTGGCGATGCGGCTGTACCGCTAGCCCGGCAGCTGACCAGGTAACGGCCCAGTGCCTAGGCTGGTGCTTGGAGCCCAGCAGGGCTGGTGTGCGGGGAGAATGCCGTGACCGGCTTGAAGAAGGCCCATGAACACCCTGCTGGGCGTGGGAGGTGAACGCGATGGCCCAGGAGGTGGTGTGCTGCGGGCAGTTGTGCTGCCCGAACTGTGTGTGTCGGGGACCAGCCCTGCGACTGTCCAGACTGCCCCTGCTTGGCGCATGACAGCGCGACAGGTCGGTAGTCGGCCAGAGTGACGAGTTCGGCCCAGCCCTCGGGGGAGGACCCCCTACGGACTCCACGTCCGAACGGGGACAGATTTCCCTCAAAATGATCAGCGAAGCGCTTGCGCCCCACTGTGGCGGTCCGATGCCTCCACCGGCCGGAACCGGCAGGCCACGGCCACGCCTAACTGGTGGATCTGCTCTCGCACAGCGCTAAGCCTGCTGACCTGGAGAGAAGCGAATATTCGGCAGCTGACCCGCAGTGCAGTGTCCCGAAAGTCCGGTCACTCTTTGTGTGTGATGGCCACGATGCGCTCCCCGTGGCCGCCAGCAGGATGCTGGTGGCCGCCCACACTGGACGCCGGCCCGGCCCTGACCCGCGAGCTGGCCGGCCAGGCCATCGTCGACCTCGCCGCCGGCGACGGGTACGACCAGGACGCCTACGTGCTGACGGCCGCGGGCCTGCGCTCGCTGAGCTGATGCCCTGCTCACGGGTGACCGCCTGCGGGATCGGGCCGAACCCAGCATTGCCGCCGGCCCGGTCCGCCGCCCCGGCCCGGTCCCGGCAGGGTGATGGCTGCCGTTAGGGATGAGCCGGCGGCATATCGACACGAAGTAGTCATTGCTGTCTCTTACGTAGTTCTGGCCCGGCGAGGCGTACGTGTGGTGCAGATTTGTTCACCACCAGCACCCCGCGTGTGGCACCCCACGATCTTGCCGCCGTGAACCCGCGCAGGATCCGCACGCTACTGGCGATGGGCTTGCCCAGGCCAGCAGCCGGGTGACAGCTGAGCGCGCCCGGCGCGCCCAACAGAAGGCTCGATCGTGTCCCGCACGACCGCCCGGCACCGTAAGCCTGACCAGCGTTCGTCCGGCCGCTCCAGCGCGGCCCCGCAGCGGTCGTCCGGCCGCTCCAGCGTGGCCCCGCAGCGTTCGTCCAGCGGGCCCAGTGTGGCCCGCCAGCACCGCAAGTCGTCACCGATCGTGTCCGTCCTGCAGAACAAGCCCGCCTGGGCCGCGGCCGCTGCGGTCGCGGGCTCGGCCCTCCTGGTCGCCGCCTGGCCTACCGCGAGCCACTGGATAGCAGGACCGCCCCACGCCTCCGGGGCAGGCCAGGCCGATGCGCTCGGCGTGGCGCCGGCCGGCGCCCACCGGAGCCCCGCTCACCAGCCAGCGGCCGCGGCGGACATTTACGCCAGCGGGCAGCCCGCGGCCACCCTGGGCGAGTTCGTCAGCCAGGAACCCGAGATCGTCAGCGTCGCGGTCGCCAGCCGCCCGGGCCGGCATCGCAAGCGCAGCCAGCCCAGCCAGACCGGGCAGTCGGCCCCGGCCGCGTCCGGCTACCTCAACCCGCTCCGTGCCGTCAGCGGCCTGGTTCCAGAACGCGTCGACCAGGGAGTCGACTTCGCTGGGACGGGCCCGGTCTACGCCATCGGCGACGCTGTCGTCACCGACGCGATGGGGGCCAGCAGCGGGTGGCCCGGCGGCGGGTGGGTCAGCTACCAGTTCACCGACGGCCCGGACGCGGGGCTGGTGGTCTACGTGGCCGAGGACGTCACACCCACCGTTCAGGTCGGCCAGCACGTGTCATCCGCGACCGTGATCGCCAACATGTACAACGGAGGCGACGGCATCGAGACCGGATGGGCGGCGGCGCAAACCAGCCTGACCGCGGAGTCGCAGATGCCGGAAGCCGGGGGCATCGGCGCTGGCGGGCCGTTCCCGACCATGGTCGGGCTTAGCTTCGATGGGCTGCTCCAGTCGTTGGGCGTGCCAGCGTCACCTGGCGCCGGCACTTCTGGTTACGGGACTCTCCCCGCCGGCTACCCAGCGGCCTGACAGTCATCGCGGGTTAGCGCGTCAGCTGACGTCGTCCTTGCCGGGCCGCACCCAGATGTCCCGCTCGTGCATGAGCTCGATTTGCCGGGCTACCCGGAGGGCGGGAGGATCTGGGGATGTTGGATATCCTCCAGCTACCCCGTTGGCTCCACGCTCACGGTCCTCCACGACCCCGCGAATCCCTCGACCGTCGCCTGCCCAGGATCGGGCAGCGGCGGTGGGTGGGCGGAAATCGTCATCGGCGCCCTACTGCTGACTCTGCTGGCAGCCCTGGCTGTCTGGTCGCGCCGACCCGGTGCCCGGCAGCGCGGCCGACCGCACACCGGCGCCCTCGGCCAGCCCGTGACCATCCCAGTGAGAAGCGGTCCGGCGCTTGGCTAACATCCACCGGACACTAACCCGCACTTGAACCGACGGTCTCTCCCCACTACGGCCCCGGCCGCACCCCCCAGTAACCGCATGCCATAACCGGACAATCTGCGCGCCAGCACCCGCACGATCGGCACAACCGGCGGCCGCTCCGATTCGGCAGGGAGAGTGTGGATAGTGCTTCTGGCGCGGCTTTCCCGAGGGTGACTTGGCGGGGGGCTAGGGTCAGGGGCACTGGGTCCCGGCCTGACCTCCGATTCGGCTGACGCCGCTTCGTGCTGTCTTGCGAGACGATCTGTCGGCCGGGCCCCAGGTTCTGGCACCCACCGGCGCTGCCGGTCTGATCTGCCCGTCCTGGACAAGAGGCCGGGGTTCACAGGTCCGGGCGGCCAGCGGGTGCGTGCCACCCCTTCAACCTGAGAAAAGGGATGGCATTGACCATCGTAGAGACACGCGCCATCACTGGCGGCGTGGACACCCACGCGGACGTGCATGTCGCCGCTGCACTCGATCCCATCGGAGGGCTGCCGGGGCGTCCGGGAGTTCCCGGTCACCCCGGCCGGCTACGCCGGTCTTCTCGGCTGGCTGGGCGGGTTCGGGACCGTCTGCCTGGTCGGGATCGAAGGGACCCGGCAGTTACGGGGCGGGCCTGTCCCGGCACGTGACAGCCGCTGGTGTCCGGGTCGTCGAGGTCGACCGCTTTGACCGTCAGGACCGCTGCCGGCAGGGCAAGTCCGACCCGCTGGACGCCGTCAGCGCTGCCCGCGCCGCCCAGTCCGGCCGGGCCCGCGGCGCTCCGAAGGGCCGGGATGGCACCGTCGAGGCGATCCGTGCCCTGATGGTCGCCAAGCGCAGCGCCACGGGAGAGCGCACCCGGACGATCAACCAGGCCAGGGCGCTGGTCCTGACCGGGCCTGATGGCCTGCGGGCACGGTTCGCCAAGCACACCGCGGCTGCCCTGGTGGCCGGGACGGCGTCGCTGCGGCCGCGCCCAGGCGACGTGGTGGGCTACGCCACCCGGATCGCGCTGCGGGAGCTGGGACGGCGCGCCGAGTTCCTCGACGGCCAGCTCGAGCGGCTCGACGGGCTCATCGTCCCCCTCGTTACCGCGCACCCCCCCGGCCTGCTCGCGCTCTACGGGATCGGCCCCAACACCGCGGCGCTGCTGCTCATCGCGGCGGGAGATCACCCCGAACGGCTGCGCAGCGAGGCCGCCTGGGCGCACCTGTGCGCCGCCGCCCCCATCCCGGCATCATCGGGCAAGACCGTCCGCCACAGGCTCAACCCCGGCGGCGACCGCCAGGCCAACCATGCCCTGTGGCGGATCGTGTTCACCCGCATGGGCTCCGACCCGGCCACCCGCGCCTACGTCGAACGCCGCACCGCAGAAGGAAAATCCAAGGCCGAGATCATCCGCTGCCTCAAGCGTTACGCCGCCCGCGAGGTATATCCGCACCTGCGCGCCGCCGGCTGACACCAAATACCCCGGGGACGGCCTGACCCAATATTCGGCTGCCGCATCTGCTGGCCTCCGAACGATTCGCCGGCCGTCCCCGGGCACACCCTTGACCAGCTGGGCGTGACCTCATAAGAGCTTGCCCTCCACCCCGGAGCGGCCCCTCCCTGTCTTGTCCGCAACCCAGCATCCCGGCCAGCGCACCACCCCCAGGCCCCAGGAAGCGACCAGCCATGCCAGCAGCCACCGCCGAAATCAATACCCGGCAAACCCTTGACGGGACATAGGAGCATCAGACGGTACACCGCGCCAGAAACACATCACCCGTGTATCACTTCGTTCGGCACTCCATTCAGCCTGCTCTGCGGGTGGTGCCGAGCGGCCAGTCATGGCATGGCCGACAGGCGGCTGGAATTCTGAACAGCCTCGGAGCACACGCCGTGACCTGCAGCGCTGTCACCGCCTGTTACGCCCGTGAGCGCATCCAGCGGCTATCGCCGGCAGCAAACGGGCCGAGCGCACCGGATCGGCCCATGCCAGCCCGGCCCCTGCCAACACAGGTGAATGGCGGTGCGACTGGCAACCGGCGACGAAACGGCCGCCTCACCGGCGCAGTGACGGTACCGCCGGGGCACGGACGCTAGGTGCCTGCCGGCGGCAGGCTCTCCACCTGATGCTTGGTGATGTTGAGCCGGATACCTTCGCCGACCCCGGTCAGGGCGCTGACCGGGATGGCGACTTCCTTGTGTCCCCACAGGTGCCCCTCCTCGAGCAGCACGTGGGTCACCCGGTCATCGCCTGGGCCGACGATGAAGCCTTGCACCCGGCCGATCTCGCCGTCGACGGCATGGACGCGATCCCCGGGCCTCACCTGTATCTCCCCCACCGGAACGACATCCTGGATGATCGTCCTGCGACGCCCCGCCACGGGAGGGGTGCGCATGCCGATGCGCGCGTAGTCAGCCCCGTAGATCGTGTCGTCGCTGCCGAGGCCACCGAGGCCCCCGTACTCGTCGGATTGGTCGGCGAACTCGCGCTCCTCGGCGTGGTCGAGCATGCCGAACTCCGCAACGGTGCAGCGCAGACTGATGCCACCCGCCGCGGTGCCGACCAGGTCAACGGGGACAAGCCGGGCGTGCTCCGGCTGGTGCTCCGGCGCGATGACAAGATGGGTGACCGTGTCCGTGGCCGGGTCGACGACGATGCGGCGCACCTCACCGCACTCACCATCCGAGCAGCGTGCCTTCGCCCCGATCGTGAACTGCGTTTCCCCTGCCATAAGCCGCCTCCCTACCACCGCATAGCAGGGCCGCCACTGCCAGGAAACACTATCGGCGCGCAGCCGGAGCGGCCACCGGTGGCGCGCAATGGCCGCATGCAGCCCATCCTGGGCCGGGTGCCACACCTGCCCCTGCCCACCTGCCGGCACGACGGGCGCCCGGCCGGGAGATGCCGATTGATCGGATCGCCAGGTCGTCTCGACGCTGCATGAGGCGGAAAGGACTCCATGAACAGCGATTGCAGAACGTGGCCGACACTCCAGTAGCCGACGCGCGAAGAGCCGCCGATATGGTCGGCTGCGCAGCGACGATCGGCGAAGCTGGCGAGCGCGCCGAATGCGGCGTTCTGCGTGCGGCGGGCCGGTGTGCTGTTCGGAGGTCGGCTAGTTCTGTTCAGCTTGTCCGCATGAGCTTGTCACAATGTCCCAAGTCGCGCCTAGCGGGTAGGGCTGGCGGAGGCGTCATGATGCCGGCCGGGCCCCGGGGCTGCCCGGCGGCCCGATGCGGGCGGGCCGGCCGGGCCGCCTTGCTTCACGCCGCGCGGGGCGCCGAGCTGGGCCCCCGGGCCTGGCTTGAGCTGGATCGTGCCGCCCGGCCCGTGTACCACCTGCAGTTGCGCCCCGAACGGATGCTGGTACATGTCGTGGAAGGCCCAGCCGCCGAGCCCGAACAGGACTGCGGTCACGGTGAGCGTGGTGATCGCGGCAAGCGGCTGCCCGCGCGGCACGCGGACCAGCAGCCAGGCGCCGAGCAGCGAGATCGGGCCCAGGGCCGGCACGTAGAACCGGACCGCTTGCAGCGTGCTCAGGAATGGAACCGCGGTCCACGCATAGGTGGCGTACAAGGCCCAGAGGGCAGCCCAGCAGGCGGCCAGCGCAACCGCGACCGCCAGGTCCCGCCTGGCCAGCGCGGTTCGTTCGCCACCCGCCCGGCGGGCGCGCAGCCAGACGACGGCAATGCCCACCAGCGCGCCCAGGCCGAGGACCAGCATGGGCATGGCCTGGATCAGGTGGGCCGGCATGTCACGGAGGTTGCCGCCGAGGACACTGAGGCTGAAGGTGATCTCCCCCGGCCGGTAGCCCGACCGCAGCGGGCCGCCGTAGATGAGCGTGTTGAAGATCGCGACACCGGTGCCGAACACGCAGGCCGACGCGAGCCACCAGGCGACCGCGCGGCCGGGCAGCCGCGCGGCCCGCAGCCGCCACGCCGCCAGCACCGCGATGACCGCGCAGCCCAGCACCACGATGTTGGTGTACCTGCTGAACGTGGCCGCCTCCAGCGCCACGAAGCCAGCCAGCCCTACCAAGGTCCTGCGCCTGGTGCTCGCCCCGGCCGCGAGCACGGCCCACAGCAGGGCCCCGGTACCCGCCGCGATCAGCGACGCTTCGGTGAAGGTCGGCATGTAATCCCGCCAGGCGAACAGGATCGCCGCGCCGGAGGAGCAGTACAGGCCGACCGTGGCCGCGCCGCCGAACCTGCCCAGCCAGCACCTGCCGCCGAAATACAGGCCCAGGCAGCCCAGCGTGGCATAGAAAAGCGGCGCCAGCCGGATGACACCGAGCGCCTGGAACGCCACCGCCAGATAGGGGTAGCCCGGATCTTTCTCGCTGATCCACTTGCCATCTGGCAACTGCACCCACTGGATCGGGCCGCCACCCGGGCCCGGGCCCAGCCGGTTGCCACCCAGCTGAGGTGCCTGCTGCACGGCGAGCACGTGCGCCTGCGCGCCGGTCAAGGTGAAGAAGTGCCCGCCGGTCATCGCCACGATCGAGGCACGATAGGCATAATCGTCCGGCTCGGGGAGATACGGCGAGGCCCTGAGCACCAGCACGCACAACACCGCGAACGCGGCCACGGCCAGGCCTACCTCCGCAACGTCCCACAAGGACCTGGCTCCTGGCCGCGCCACACCGGCCGCCGGCACCAGCGCTGTCACGCAGCCAGATCCCGCACCATCAGCCCCAGCGGGCGGGCGGCCCGACCACGCCTTCCCACCCGGTGAACACGAACCATCGCCATGCCACCATGCTGGCCCTCTCCCAGATAGCGCGCCATAGGGTGACACCGACATCAGCGGTAGGGCTGGACCCACCGACCGGCGCCAACCTGTCTGGCGATGACTTGCATTCAGCACAGCGGTTCCTGCGCAATTGCATGCTTCGTTGAACCCCGCATCCGGGCAGCCCACAGGCCCCGCCCTCGGGTGAACCGCCCCTCCGCGGTAGCACCCACGGACTAGACCCGAGGACGCCGCGGCTGGATAAATCGCCCACCGGACCGATGCACGGCGCCGCCGTGCTGCGGCACCGTTGGCCCATGAACGCAGGCCCTGCGACTTCGCTAACGGATCCCCCGGTCACCCTCAGCCGTCGGCGGATCCTGGCGCGGACCCGGCTCGACTTCTGGCTCGACGCCCTCCTGCTGGTGGCCTACACGCTCGCCTACAGCCTGGGATTCACCGGGATCGCCACGCACGAATGGCTCGGCATCGGGCTTGGCGTGGTCTTGCTGGTTCACCTCACCCTGCACTGGGACTGGGTGATCCGCACCACCCGCAAGCTGGTCAGCCGAGGCGGCCGCGAGCGGTTGGTCTGGCTGGTCAACCTGGCATTGCTGCTGACCATGACACTGTGCATCGCGTCCGGCATCCTAATCTCGCAGGTGGCGCTGCCGAAACTGGGGATCACCCTTCCGGCCAGCTTCTTCTGGCGGCAAATGCACGACACCACGGCGACGCTGACGCTGATCCTGGTGCCCATCCATGCCGCCCTGCGCTGGCGGTGGATCGTGGGCGTGGCCCGCCGTTTCGCCGCCTGGCGTCCGGGGCGTCCCGGTGAAGTTCCTCCGGCATCTCACCGTGGTGATGCTCGCGGTGGCGGTCATCGTCGGGCTGGGCATGCTGTGGGCGCACGCCTCCGGCGGCGGCACCGGCATCAGCCTGAGCCGGGCTCCCTCGCGTGAGGCCCTCCTACGGCTGGAGCAAAGCAAAACCGGCGTGATCAGGGTCCATCCAGACAACGGGGTTCACCTCGCCGATACCCGCGACCTGGTCCGGACCTGCGTGATCGAAGCGGCGCTGGGCACCGTCGTGATCACGGTCAGTGCCCTCCGGCGGCGGCACCGCCGGAGGCGGCGTACCGCCGACGGTGACGCGGTGGCGGTGAGTGATGGTCGTTGCCGGCGGATGTTCATGGGAGTGGCATGTTTGTGCCATGGCTGGCATAAACGGCCTGGCGGGGTGTGTCCGGGTTGGGGTGTGCGGTCGTACCGTTGAGCGGGTGTTGCCTGCGCGGTGCGGCCCTGCGATGGGCGCGATCGGGGCCGCACGCTGAGGGGTGGTACAGGTGATCGTTCTCGATGTCATTTTGGGTCTTGCGGTGTTGGCCCTGCTGATCTACCGGCAGCTGGCCGCCCGCCCGGTCAATGCCTCGGCGCTGCGCCTCATCGCGATCCTGGCGGTCATCGGCCTGGTCCAGACGTACCAGTTTCTGAGCAAGGGCCATGATCACCCGCTGACCTTCGCCGCGCTGGGGGGCAGCCTGGTGCTTGCGGCGATCTTCGGTGCGCTGCGGGCGAGCACGGTGCGGGTCTGGGTCGATGACGGCCAGCCCTGGTCGCAGGGCAACTGGGTGACCGCCGTGTTGTGGATTGCCTCGTTGGTCGCGCACCTGGGCTATGACCAGCTGGTGGTGCATGGCCCGGGTGCCCGGGGCTTGGGGACCGCCACCATTGTTCTCTACCTGGCCGTTACCCTGGGCTTTCAGCGGGTCCTGGTGTTCCGGCGGGCGCACCGCCTGCGGCTTGCCAGGCCCGCGGCGCCGGGCGGGCTGGGCGGTCCCGGGTAGGCAGATCAGGCGCGCCGGGCGCCTGCACCGCCCGTGGTGAACGGGCCGTGGACTGCTGCTGACCGGCCAGGTGTGCCAGGCCGGCCGCCAGGCGGGGCAGGCCAGTGCCCTGCGGCCCAGTGCACGAACGGGACCAGCGCCCAGCAGTACTTGGCAGCGTGGGGTTCACCCACGCCAGGCCGGCCGACACGGCGACAACCATCACCATCGCCGCCGCCCGCACCCGCAGCGCCGATACGTCCCAGGCGCCGATGCCCGCGCCCAGCGGCGCCCCCCAGCGTGAACCCCACCCGCGCCCTCGCGCCAGAGCCCCTCATGCCGGCAAGCGGCAGCGCCCGCCGATTGACATCGCAGACCGGCCATGCCAGCTTCTGTTCGCATGGTGCCTGGCGCCTACGACGCCTACTTTGCCGCGCTGGCCACGGCCGCTGCGGCGCTCATCGGCCTGTTGTTTGTGGCTGTGTCGGTCCGCGACGACACGATCTTCGGGCCGCATGCCATGCCGGGCGGCGAAGCGCTGGCAATCACCGCGTTCACCGGCCTGGTGAACTCGTTCGTGGTGTCCTTGCTTGGGCTCATCCCCAAGGTCAACATCGGCGAGCCGGCCGTGATCATGGCCGTGATCAGCATCGTCGCGGTCGTCAGGCTCCAGCGCCGGCTGCACACTGGCAGAAACCTGATGGTGCTGGCCATCACGTTGCTTGTCTACGCGGCCCAGCTCGGATTCGGTGTGCTGCTGCTCGTTGACCCACATGACAGCGAGCAGCTGATCAACCTGTCCATCATCGTGTCCGTCACGCTGATTGTGTCGCTGCAGCGCGCGTGGTCGCTGCTTAAGGGGAAGCACATAACCAGCGCAGGCGGCACCGCGGTGACCGGGGATCGCGACCCGCCGCACGGGCCCGGCCCGGGACGCTCTTGGCTGCACCCTTGGCCGCAAAAGCGGCGCGGTGAACCGCCCCGGTCAGTCCGGGGCGGTTCAGAATAGTGCCGCTGTAGCGGCCTGAGCACCCCCGGGCTGGCGATCCGCTCATGCCCGCTGCCATGCGCGAACGCCGCACCGGCGTGCTCAAACACCACCTGGTCTGGGACGTGCCGGCGATGGCAGCCCGGCGGGTGAGCCGCGTCAAGGCTCCGGGCGCTCGCCACGGGGCAGGGCGCAGAACTCGCCCCGATCGGCTCCAGCAGGCATGATGGCATGGCAGGCACGGGGCACCTCGATGATCACGGACGGTAGACAACCCCGTGATCCTCACGGCCTATGCCTGTGCCGCGCAACGACACACAGGTCATCCTGATTGCCGGGCGCTCTTAACGCGATGGGTGGCTCAGGCGATTTCTTCCACGTCGGCGTGTTCCTTCGCGTCGGAGATGATGCCATGGTCTGGTTCTCCGCAGGCACGCAGCAAAGACTTGTTAATTTGCGGGTAAGGCGAATTCAACCGGTGGGGAACGGTGCTGGTAGTGGGATCTGTGGTTGCTGTTCGCCGATGAGCAATTTCGATTTGGGACGGGGCTTCCGCTGGGAGGCGGGAAGAGGTAGAACGGGGTATTAAGGAGCAGGGCGGGCGGTGCCCGGCTGCGCCGCGTGATCGCCCGGCTGCTTGCGCACGTTGAAGTGCGGGGGGCAGTCATGCCACTCAGTGTGTGGATAGTGAACCTCGTTGTGCTGGCCGCTGTGCTCGAGGCTGATCTGGGCTACCGGAAGATCACCGTGAGGCGCTTGCTGCGGCCGGTCATCATTGCGGCTGTGGTCGCGGCGTTCTACCTCAGGGGCGTGAGCGGTTCCGGGAATGGGCTGTGGGTGGAACTGGCCGCCGTGGGCACCGGGATCGTGCTGGGCCTGGTGGCTAGCGCGCTCATCCGGGTCTCGGTGAACCGTGACGGCAGCGCCTACAGCCGCGCTGGGGTCCCCTATGCGGTGCTGTGGGTGGTGGTCGTCGGGGCCCGGCTGTGGTTCGGCTACGGCTCCAGCCATGAATTCTCGCGGCAGCTTGGCGTCTGGTTGTTCACCGAGCGTGTAACTGGCGACGTGCTCGTCGACTCGCTGGTCTTCCTGGCTATCGTCATGCTGCTGACTAGGACCGCCAGCCTGCTCGTGCGGTCCAGAATGCTGCGCGGCCGCCTTCCCGGCGAGCCGGCGGTGCGGCCGGGCGTGTCGATCTGACTGGCAGCGCCGGCAGGCGGCGCCGGGGCCACAGGCTGTGCTGCGGCGTCCCCGGCCGGCGCGCCGCGGTGATCTTTCGCGCGCGATCGAGGAGGGTGTTCGCGATGAGGCAACCCAGGCTGTTGCTGCTTGTTCTGCTGGCGCTCACCGTGGTGGCCGGCTCGCTCATGAACGCACCGGCTGCCCTGGGGGCTTCCGGCGAGGTGGCTGATCCGGCGGCGGGCGCCTCCTTGGCGCTGGGGAGTGCCCCGGCCGCCCCCACGATCAGTAATGTCACCTACCACGGCGGCCCGGTGATCGCGGGTGAGATGCAGGTCTATGCCATTTTCTGGGAACCCCGCGGCTCGTTTGTCAGCTCGAAGTTCAACATGCTGCTGAAGCGTTACTTCCGGGACGTCGGGGCCTCGGGGCTGTACGCCAACAACGGGCAGTACACCGACAGCAGCGGGCAGGCACCCACCGGCGCCGAGCTGGCTGGGACATTTGTCGATCGGTCGCCCTACCCGGCCACCCCCGTGCTCCAGGATTCCGATATACGCAACGAAGTCACGCATGCGATGAGCGTGAAGGGCTGGGAGCCGGGGATTACCCATGTGTTCTTCGTCTACACGGCGGCGAATGAGTCCATCTGCTTTGCCCTGCTGGGGCTGTGCAGCCCGCCGTTTGGCAGCATGTGCGGGTATCACTTCGGTTTCCCGACCCCTGGTGGGGTTGTGCTCTACGCGGGCATGCCGTACGCCGGCAACTCCCTGGCGCGCTGCTACGGCCTGACCACCAGCCCCAACAAGGACATCGCCGCCGACGCGGAGGTCAACGTCACCTCACATGAGCAGATGGAGGCGGCCACCGATCCCGAGGCCAGCGGCTGGTTCGGCCCCGGAGGCCTCACCGATGAAATCGGTGACAAATGCGCCGGGGTCTTCGGCCCGGTCAACGCTCAAGGGGCAGACATCTACTTCAAAGGCCATCCCTACATACTGCAAAAAGAGTGGGATAACACGGTTTCTGGCTGCGCGCTCACCGGGCCTTAACCTGCCAGGCTGGCCCCATCGCCCCGAAGGAGGTCCGCCAGCGGCACAAGTGCAGGCCGCCGGTCCATCCCTGCGCAACGTGCGCCGGCGAACCCTCCACAACCGGGCGGTCTGCGGGCAGCCACCCGAGCAACTGCCGAGCTTCCAGGTGCTCCAGCCGTTCTACCGCCAGGAGCGCGCTCATTCTGGAGGTCACGCCTCGTGTCCGGCCAGTGAAATAACCCAGTCCGCGAGCCCTCGCCCAACAATCGTGGAGGAAGTGTTTTGCTCGGCGCCTTCGCCTGACGCATCGTCGTCAGCACCGCGCCGAACAAGTTGATCTGTGCACCTCGACTCGCGAATGCCCATCCATGGATAGGAATTCCTAATCGGCGTTTCGCGCGGCGCCGGGCCCGGAATCGAATCACAGTTTGTAACTAGCGCTGGTCGGCGGCAATGCGCAAGTATCCGCCGTTAGGGGCGGCCGACGGATCGGGTCCAGTTAGACCGTCGACCGTACAGATCGGGGTTATCTGCGTGCGGGCCCGCGCGTGGCCGACACGGCTGACAGACGCTCGATCGTGCATGATGCAGGGCGCTCCTCGGCAGTCGCCCGGTGTTGACCTCGACCGCCAGCCCCGTCAGTCTTTCCTCATTCGCTGCTGAAGCGGGCGAATCAGGGGCCGGCGGCGATGAGTGAACTCGGCGATTTCCTCGCCACGACCCTCGCGCGGCAGGCGACGCCAGGGCAGCCGAAGAAGTCATACAGCGCGCCGGGCACTCCGGGGCGGTGAGAGCTGATCGTCGTGATTGGGCGGCCTGCTCGGGCCCAGTCCGCTCGGCTCGAGGGGTTGCCGAACGGCGCCGGAAACGGCTCAGCGGTCCAGGCGGAACCGGCGGCGCAGCCCGCGCTCGAACACAGATTGCGGCAGGAGCGCCATCATCGTAGGCACCGAGACGGCGTCTCGTCCGACCCGGTAATGCAAGCGCGGGGCATGCGTCGCGACGACCCGCGCGATGGTTGCTGCCACCACTGCCGGGTCGGGTCCATGGGCGATGGCCGCCTCGAAGGAGGCCATCGCGCGGCCGCGTACCGCCTGGTAGTCAGGCGCGGTCAGTGCCGGGGCTTGTTTCGCCCCGCTCAGCTCGGACCGGAAGAATCCGGGCTCCACCACGGACACGTAGATGCCGAACGGCCTGACTTCGTGGCGCAGCGAGGCCGTGTACCCCTCGAGGGCGTGCTTGCTGGCACTGTAGAAGCCTTCGAACGGGACGCCGATGAGGCCGGCGAGCGAACCGATGTTGACGATCCGGCCGCCGCCGTGCGCTCGCATCGAGGGCAGCACCGCGCGCACCATGCGGACGGCGCCGAAGAAGTTGGTGTCGAACTGGGCCTTCGCCTCCTCGATCGAGGTCTCTTCGATAGCGCCGCTCAGCAGGTAGCCAGCGTTGTTGATCAGGACATCGATCCGTGCGGTCTGTTGCATGACGCTTTCCACCGCCTGCTCCACCGAGGCATCCTCGCGCACGTCGAGGATCAGCATCTCCACGCCAGTCAGATCAGCGACGGAGGGCCGGCGGCTCGTGCCGAACACGCGATAGCCTTGCCCGGCAAGCAGCGCGGCGGTGGCGCGCCCCAGTCCCGACGAGGCACCGGTCACCAGCACGACCTTGCGATCAGCAGCGCCCGTCATCTCAATCGGCTGCTCGGGTGCCGGGCGGGGGATCGTCGCCCGGCTGTGGCTCATCCAGTACCTCGGAGACGGGGCGGCGGGGAGTCGGGGGGACTGGCAGGCCATAGCCAATCCGCAGGATCATCTGCGGCTGCTCGCTCCGGGATCGCGGGTCGCGGACCAGCCACGCGTCGGCGGTCTCCAGCGGCTGGGTGAGCGGGGTCACGGCAATCCCGCGGTCGGTGGCGGTCAGCAGCACCCGCTGCAGGGCCTGCCCGGCGCGCAGCCAGTCTGCCCTTCCGCCGGAGCGCACCGACAGGACGGCAAGTTGCGGGGTTTCCTCGAACCAGGCGTAGCTGGGCGGCCCGGGCCCGGGCCGCCCAGGCGTGAAATCGCGGACCGGCGTGGAACGGTCAGGGGCGCGGGGGCCGAGCGCGCTGTCGGGTATGCCCTCCCGATCGCGTGCCCCGCCCGCCCACTGGGCCAGCTCGGCCCGGTAGGCGGGATCGGCGAGCTGATCCCGTTCGGCGTCCTGGGCCAGGTGCAGCACGCGGATCGTCTCGTCGTGGTCAAGGATGTGCAGCATGGCGCCTTCGATTTCGGCTGCGCCGGCAAGTTCGGCCAGCACGCCAGGCGGCACCGGGCGGCCGCTGAACGGCCCACGGTTGGTGTGCCGTCGGGTGATGGCTGCGTGTAGCTCGAGCTCCTCCGGCTGCGCATGGTATAGCCCGGCGAGGCGGATCGTGGCCAGCAGCAGCGCCTGACCCGGATCGGGAAGCAGCTCGACCACGGGCTGGCGGCCCGCAACGGCGGCTGCCAGGCGCAGGTTAAACAGCGCGGCGCCGCAGGCGATGTGGAGCGCGCGGCCGCGCGGGTCGCTGTATCGCAGCGTCCGGGCCGGGTCGGCGTGCAGCTCGATAGTGTGAGCGGCGCGCCGGACCCGGAACCGCCAGGGCTGGGTGTTGTGCATCGATGGCGCTGCCACCGCCGCACCCAGCAGCTCGGCGACCATCTGCTGGGACAGATCCCCCGACCGGGCTGGCCGCGAGGAATCGCCTGCATCTGCCTGCGCCACCGTACAAGCATCGCGGCATCCCGCGCGCAGCGCCAGCCTTCGCGCGGGTAGCCGAACATGCCGTGCACGCGGACAACGCCTTCCAGCACCCGATCGGCGCCTGGACGCCCGCCTGGCATCATCGCGGTGTGGCGAGACCCAGCCAGGAGATAGCCCGGTAGCCAACCCGGCCGGTTTATCAGCCGACGTGGATACGCGGCCGCCGAACACGGCCGTCAGCGTCAAGCCAAACACGTAGGCCCAGAGCTCGTCGGCGGTGCTCCCGACGGCCACAGCGATCATGGCCGACGTCTGGCCCTCGTCACCGACACAGCAGGACACCCTAGCGAGCAATCACACCACGCAACGCGCAATAAAGGAATGTTCTGGCGGGCTCCTACGCTTGTCGGGCTCGCTGGGTCTGGGCGGGAGTCGCCGGGACCCGCGGGGGGGAGACGGGTCCCGGCGACGAGCCTTAGCTGGGCGATGCGCCGGTGTGGCCGACTGGTGAGGCCTGCCGACGGTCACCGCCCGGGCGGCGGCCCCGCGGGCGCGCTCCTTTCCAGTAGTCACAATCAGACTACGAATCATGGGCTGGTACAAGCTTCTTGTTGCCCTAATTGGCCCTTCGGCAGGACTGGCGCAGGGACGGTGACGGTGCCGCGGTGGCGGTGAGTGATGGTCATTGCCTGCGGATGTTCATGGGAGTGGCATGTTTGTGCCACGGCTGGCACAAACGGCCTGGCGGGGCGTGTCTCGGTTGGGTGTGCGGTCGTACCGTTGAATGGGTGTTGCCTGCATGGTGCGGCCCTGTGGTGCGCGATCGGGACCGCACGCTAAGGGGTGGTACAGGTGATCGTTGTCGATGTCATTTTGGGTCTTGCGGTTTTGGCCCTGCTGATCTACCGGCAGCTGGCCGCCCGCCCGGTCAATGCCTCGGCGCTGCGCCTCATCGCGATCCTGGTGATCATCGGCTTGGTACAGACGTACCAGTTTTTGAGCAAAGGCCATGATCACCCGCTGACCTTCGCCGCGCTGGGGGGCAGCCTGGTGCTTGCGGCGATCTTCGGTGCGCTGCGGGCTAGTACGGTGCGGGTCTGGGTCGACGACGGCCAGGCCTGGTCGCAGGGCAACTGGGTGACCGCCGTGTTGTGGATTGCCTCGTTGGTCGCGCACCTGGGTTATGACGTGCTGGTGGTGCATGGCCCGGGTGCCCGGGGCTTGGGGACCGCCACGATTGTTCTCTACCTGGCCGTGACCCTGGGCTTTCAGCGGGTCCTGGTGTTCCGGCGGGCGCGCCGCCTGCAGCTTGCCGGGCCCGCCGCGCCGGGCGGGCTGGGCGGTCCCGGGTAGGCGGATCAGGCGCGCGGGCGCCTGCACCGCCCGTGGCGAACGGGTCGTGGACTGCTGCTTACCGGCCGGGTGTGCCAGGCCAGCCGCCAGGTGGGGCAGGCCAGTGCTCTGCGGCCCAGTGCACGATCGGGATCAGCGCCCAGCAGTACGTGGCAGCGGTGGGGTTCACCCACGCCAGGCCGGCCGACACGGCGACAATCATCACCATCGCCGCCGCCCGCACCCGCGGCGCCGATACGTCCCAGGCGTCGATGTCCGCGCCCAGCAGCCCCTAACGCCGCCCCAGCATGAACATCACCCGCGTCCTCGCGCCAGAGCCCTCATGCCGGCAAGCGACAGCGCCCGCCCGATTGACATCGCAGACCGGCCATGCCAGCTTCTGTTCGCATGGTGCCTGGCGTGTACGACGCCTACTTTGCCGCGCTGGCCACGGCCGCTGCGGCGCTCATCGGCCTGTTGTTTGTGGCTGTTTCGGTCCGCGACGACACCATCTTCGGGCCGCATGCCATGCCGGGCGGCGAAGCGCTGGCGATCACCGCTTTCACCGGCCTGGTGAACTCGTTCGTGGTGTCCTTGCTCGGGCTCATCCCCAAGGTCAACATCGGCGAGCCCGCCGTGATCATGGCCGTGATCAGCATCGTCGCGGTCGTCAGGCTCCAGCGTCGGCTGCACACTGGCAGAAACCTGATTGTGCTGGCCATCACGTTGGTTGTCTACGCGGCCCAGCTCGGATTCGGTGTGCTGCTGCTCGTTGATTCACATGACAGCGATCAGCTGATCAACCTGTCCATCATCGTTTCCGTCACGCTGATTGTGTCGCTGCAGCGCGCGTGGTCGCTGCTTAAGGGCAAGCACCTAGCTAGCGCAGGCGGCACCGCGGTGACCGGGGATCACGATCCGCCGCACAGGCCCGGCCCGGGACGCTCTTGGCTGCACCTTTGGCCGCAAAAGCGGCGCGGTGAATCGCCCCGGTCAGTCCGGGGCGGTTCAGAATAGTGCCGCTGTAGCGGCCTGCCGCCCGCCCGGTGAACCAGAAACGGGGCTCGCCGCGCTGCCGACCACAGGTGGTCTCATTCGATACCCGCGCACCTTATCCGCCTTATTGGAGGATTGGTGCAGGAGCTGCGGTTGTGTCCGTAGTGTCCAGAGGGTCCGATGGGCTGGCTCTCGAACCGCCTGCCGGCTGTTCGCGCGGCCTGGCCTATTAACGACGTGCCAGCCTGTCGGTTCCTTGCCGTGGCGTGGCTCAAAAGAGGCGCGTAGCCAGTCAGGCCCTGAAATAAGGCATGCCCGCCGCGGTCCACTTGCGTCCAGAAAAGGGGCTGGTCATGGCGGCAGTGATGATCGGGGTGGACCCGCACAAGGGCTCGCACACAGCGGTGGCGATCAGCCCGGCCGAGGAGTGCCTAGGTGAGCTGCGGGTTCGTGCGTCAGCTGGCCAGGCGCAGCGGCTGCTGGCGTGGGCGGCGGCCTGGCCGGAGCGGGCCTGGGCGATCGAGGGCGCCTGCCGCGGCCTGGGCCACTTGCTGGCCCAGCAGTTGCTGGCCGCCGGTGAGCAGGTGCTGGATGTGCAGCCCAAGCTGGGGGCCCGGGTACGGCTGCTGGCCACTGGTGCGGTGAACAAGAACGACCCGAACGACGCCCGGTCGGTCGCGGTGGCGGCGCTGCGCTCGCCGTCGCGCCGCCCGGTCGCCCCCGACGATCACGCGGCGGTGCTGAAGGTATGGTCCAAGCGCCACCGCGACCTCGGCCGGAACCGGACCCAGGTGGTGTGCCGGCTGCACGCGGTGCTGTGCGAACTTGTTCCCGGCGGGGTCTCTCAAGAGATCACCGCAAACCACGCGGCCGGGCTCCTGAGCTCGATCGCCCCGGCCGGGGCGGCCGATCTTATCTAACAATTCTAGAAATATATTGCTAGTTTTGTAGTTCCAGCGTAGCGTGGTCAGTAGAGCCCGGGGTAGCCAGGCACCGCAGGTCACAGGAGGCATCCCGATGCACGCACCGACTGGCAACGCCGCTCCCCCGCGATCCGTCCTCAACAGAAGACTTCTGCTCACGTCATGGGGTTACCGCCACCCCCGTGTCAGTGCAGGCGTGCGCTTTGCCGTTGGTATCTGGCTGGTCTTCCTTGGCGGCCTTCTGCTCTCTGACGGCTACTTGTGGGCAACGCTGCTGCTAGTGGCGGCGGCGCTGCTCTTCTGGGTCGGCTACATGAACCTGACAGCCGCCCGCTCCGCACCTCCCCGAGCCTGAGGTGGCCCACATGCTCGCAGCGGTTGGCATTGCCGTGTGCGTCGGCGCGGTCGTGGCCGTGTGGGTGGCCGGTGCGCTGTACAACGCCCTTCACAGCCTGCATAACGCCTCTCATGCTCCGCGTGAGCGGACCCGGAGCCAGCCCGGGTCGGCAGCGCTCATCGTCGTGGCGGTGGTGTGCGCGGGCCTGGCGATTGCCGGCCGCAGCCACTTTGACGGCCTGGCCGTGGGGGCCTTGTGGGTCCGGGTCCTCGGGCTTGCCGTGCTGGTCGCTTCGACCGTGTTCACGCTGTGGGCCCGGTTCTCGCTCGGCACCATGTGGAGCATGGCGCCCCAGGTCAAAGATGATCACCAGCTCCGCACTCACGGGCCCTATGCGGTGACACGTCATCCGATCTACACCGGCCTGCTCGGGATGCTGCTCGGCGCCACGCTGCTCAGCGGGATCGGCCAGTGGATCGTGCTCTTCCCGGTCGGCCTGATCCTGTTTGAGGTCAAGATCCGCATGGAGGAGCACCTGATGGCTGGCGACCTTCCCCGACGACTACCCCCGGTACCGCCGCCAGGTGCCACAGCTCATCCCCGGTCTCTTCGCACTGCGTCAGACGCCACTCAGCCAACTCCTACCGTTGACCGGCCCGCCCTGGAGAGCCACCCGATAGGAAGCGGAGTAGGCACCGTCACCAGGGCCACCGAGGCAGGAGGCGAGCTCGCTGCTGTGCGGAGACAACCGGACCGGGCGGGGCGCGTCGATGGTGCGTCGCCCCGGTCGGCGAAAGGTAATCGCCGGCAACGACAGAAAGAGTGAGACTCGTGCGCTACACCCCCGCGGCTACGCTGCAACTTCCCTACCTCAGGCTCCATCAGTTCGTCTACCGTCACTCGGGAGGACTGATCGGTTCGCGGATCGTCGCCGGCAGCCAGGCCTTGCTCCTGACGACCACCGGGCGAAGAAGCGGTGAACCGCGTACCTGCGCCCTTATCTACCTCAAAGATGGCGAACGGCTGGGTCGTGGTGGCCTCCAACGGAGGAAGCGATCATCCGCCGTCCTGGCTGCTGAATCTCCAAGCCCATCCCGGCGTAGCGGTCCAGATAGGCCTAAAGAAATTCTCAGCGCAAGCCTCGGTGGCCTCAGCTGAGGAGCGCAAACGGCTGTGGCCGCGCGTCAACCGCCACAACATGGGTCTCGCTCCGATCATGCACCCCGGCGCGCGGGGCCGGTACGACGTGTACCAGCGGCACACCACCCGCGAGATCCCTCTCGTGCTGCTGAAACGAAACACCGGAGAATCGTAAGTGCTGATGCTCCCGCGAGCCAGGGCAGGGCTCACCAGGCCGGCGGGTTCGAGGAGGCGCGGTGGATCGCCGGCGAGGTAGCCGTACCGCAGAGCCGGAAGTGACGGTGACCAGGCACACCACTCCCGCCGCTGCCCGCGCTAGCGGCACAGTCACCGGAGAGCCGCCCGTGGCGGATTCGCCCAGGATGCGGCTGGCCGCCGGCGAGTCGGGCACGCGGCCGTGGGGCCGTGTCCTGGCGCCGGCGCGGTACCGGCAGCCGGGTGATGTGATCCGCCTGGTCGCCGCGGTCTTGGTGCTGGCTGTCGCGGCTGTGACCTGATCAGCGTCAAGCAGCCGACCTGGGCAGCCGAGTGCATGTGATCGCTTCGAACGTGCGGCGTCCCCCGGCACAGGGTGCTGATCGGTGCCGGCTCCTCCTATCTTCGGACGCAGCCGCGGCGTAATGTTGAGGTGTTGCTCCGGACCCCGGCAGCCGCAGCCGCGACAAGTCGCGACTGCGGGAAAGGTCCGGAGTTTTTTGCCTGACCGCCTGCGCACGCGGTCCATTCTTTCGGGCGGGAGCCCAATGACAGACGTCGCTTACCTGGGCGATAACTGCGGCAGCCTGCCTGTGGTGGAGTCGGTCCGGGAGAATCTGATTCTCGACCTGTGCACGGCTGGCAGCTACGAACTGTCCGGGCAGCCTGGCACGCTGGACCCCCGCGTGCGATTCCTGCGGCGGCGCATGTTCCGGGGCTTGGCCTGGGCCCTGTGGCCCGGGTATTCGCATCATCCATGTCCGGCCCGGGGCCGTCGGCGGGTGCAGGGGCCGCCCGCGCCTGTATCTGATCGCCCTGTCCCTTGCCGGGCAGCAACTGGTGGCAACGACGCGCGCGCAGCGCCCGAGCACCGCGCTCGAAGGGGGCCTCCCCGTCTAGCCAGACTCGTGCTCACGCTTCTCGTCATCCGCGGGCCGCTGCGCCGCGCCACCCGGATCCACCCCGGCACAGCCCTCCGGTACCAGTGATGTACTACCTGATCAGGTGGCTCATCAGGAAGCTGCGGCGCCCGACGGACCCGGTCGAACCGCCAGCTGCAAATCCGGTCGAGGTGCCTGGAGCGGCGCCTAGACGGGACGAGGCTGCAGCCCGCACCCTGGGCCACTTCGTGAGCGCGGAGAAGGTGGCGGTACCCCGCGCGACGCAAGGCGCCCCGGCGCTATCCGTCCATAACCTGGGCAAGCGCTTCGGCGACCGGATCGCATTCCAGGACGTCTCCTTCGAGGTCGGCTACGGCGAGGTCTTCGGTTTCCTCGGGCCGAACGGCGCCGGGAAGACGACTACCGTGCGGACGCTCGGCACTCTCATCGCGCCGACCTCAGGGTCGGCAACGGTCGCCGGAATCCCGCTCGCGCCGGAGAACGGAGTGGAGATCCGCCGCCGGATCTCGATCATGCCCGAGTCGCCGGGCCTGTACCTGCGCCTGAGCGTGACCGAGAACCTGGCATGCTTCGCCGACCTGTACGAGGTGCCCGACACCAGCGATCGCATTGACCGCGCGCTGCGGGCCGTCCATCTGGCCGACCGGGCCGACGATCCCTGCGGCACCTTGTCCAAGGGCCTGCGCCAGCGGGTCGCCCTGGCCAGGGCGCTGCTCAGCGACCCTCAGGTGCTGTTCCTGGACGAGCCGACATCCGGCCTGGACCCGGCCGCCGCCCGCGACGTCCACGACCTGATCGACGACCTCCGCCAGCGTGGCGTGACGATCTTCCTCACCACGCACCGCCTCGAGGAGGCTGAGCGGCTCTGCGACCGCGTCGCGATCCTGAACACGACCCTGCGTACCATCGGCCGGCCGTCCGAGCTGCGCGATCAGCTGTTCGCCAGGACACTCGAGGTCAAGACCCTCGTCCCGCTCACCGACCCGGGCCGCGTCTTCGCCGGCCTGTCGGCCGTCGACGGCTGGCAGCACGACAGGCCCGCCAGCTACGTCCTGGCCGTGTCCGACCCGGCAGTCGCCGCGCCGGCCGCCACCCGCGCCCTGGTGGCAGCCGGCGCCGACGTGCTGTCGATCAGCGAGTCACGCCACTCGCTCGAGGACGTCTACCTCGAGCTGGTCAACCACGACCATGAGGCGAGCCGCAGATGAGCATGAGCAAGAGGCGCGTCCGGGCCATCTTCTACAAGGAGCTCCGCGAATACCGGCACAACGGCAACATCATCGTTGCCATGGTCATCTTCCCGCTGATCTTCCTCATCCAGCCGCTGCTCACAGTCCTGACCGAGGCCGCGTCGGCATCGAATGGCCTCGCACACGAGCATGTTCTGCTGTACTTGCTCGCCATCCCGGCGCTCGTGCCCGCAGCACTCGCCTCCTACTCCGTGGTCGGCGAGCGCCAGCAGGGCACCCTCGAGCCCGTGCTCGCGACGCCGATCCGCCGCGAGGAGTTCCTGCTGGGCAAGGCGCTGGCGGCTTTCGTCCCGTCGCTCGCGATCTCGTATGCGGTCCTCGCCTTCTTCCTCGCCTGCGTGGAGCTCTTCGCACAGCCCGGCATAGCGCCCGCCCTCCTGCGGGCCCCGGATCTGCTCGCCCAGCTGCTCTTCACCCCACTCCTCGCCGCATGGTCGATCTGGGTCGGCATCACGATCTCGGCCAGATCGAGCGACATACGCGTTGCGGGGCAGCTCAGCCTGCTCGCGAGTCTCCCCTCGGTCGCCGTGACAACGCTCATCGCGCTCAACGTGATCCCCCCCACGCTCGGCCTAGCCCTCGGCGCAGCGGCGGTACTCCTGATCCTCGACGGACTCGGCTGGCGGATCACCTCGGCGGCGTTCGACCGCGAACGTCTCATCACCGGCACCCGCTGACCAGATGCGATCACCTCCGTGCCGCACCGGCCGTCAGCTGAAAGCCGGCTGACGCCAGGCAGCAGCAGGCACCAGCCAACGCTGAGCCACGCCCCAAGAACCCGCATCTGACAGGACTAACGGAGCTCCCAGCGGACTGAATAGCTATCCGAGACCGACGTTGATCCGAAGCACGTGACACTGAGGACGGCCTGCGGCGGCTTCACGGCCGAGAGTGGACTACCTGGAACAACTCGCCCCGGCGCTGGTCGAGGTCGCCTATGTCGCGGGCGCCGCCCGGTAACCCGTACCAGCTGGCAGCAGTTCCGCCTGGCGGTCACAGCCGCCAGGCGGACAGGCCCGTGGTCACCCGATGATGGCCGCCCCGAGAAGGTTACGGACCGCGACCTCAACACGAACGCGAACCGCCGTTAGGTATCAGCAGCGGCTCGATGCTAGGCATGAGACGGACAGCGCAGATCTGGCCGGTCTGCGCATTTGGAGCAGGTGGGCGCCAGGAACCGCTCGCTTGCTTACTCAGTGTCTGTTGATCTTGGTCCGTGACGGGTTTGGGCCAGGACCTTCCACATGGCAGCGCTGCCTGGGCGGTCGTACAAAGCCGTTGAGCTGTGCTCTGATGAGCGGGAGAGCGTGAGCTTAGGAGCTTGCGGTTAGCCAGGGCGGGATCCCCGCGCCTTACACTCTCGTTGTGCCTACCTGCTCCAACTGTGGTGAGAACAATCCGGCGCGGGCTCGGTTTTGCATGGCGTGCGCGGCGGCGCTCACCGTGGCGGGATCGCAGGAGATTCGGAAGACCGTCACGGTGATTTTCTCCGATCTGAAGGGCTCAACTAGCCTCGGCGAGGCCCTGGATCCGGAATCCCTGCGCGACGTTATGGGCAGGTATTTCGAGCGGATGCGGGCCATCCTTCAAAGTCATGGGGCGGCCGTGGAGAAGTTCATCGGCGACGCGGTTATGGCTGTTTTCGGGCTGCCCCGTGTGCATGAGGATGATGCCCTGCGGGCGGTGCGGGCGGCCTGGCAGATGCAGCGCGTCCTCCAGGAGCTGAATGATGAGCTGGAGGCGCGATGGGGAGTCAGGCTGCTGGCGCGGATCGGGGTTAACACCGGCGAGGTGGTGGCCGGAGATCCGGCCACCGGCCAGCGGCTGGTAACCGGTGACCCGGTGAATACGGCGGCTCGGCTGGAGCAGGCCGCCGGGCCGGGCGAGGTGCTTATTGGCGAGAACACCTACCGGATGGTTCGGGACGCCGTCCGCGTTGAGGCAGTCGGGCCTCTTGCCGTGAGGGGTAAGGCTGAGCCGGTCACGGCGTACCGCCTTGTCGAGGTCTTGTCGGCCGCCGCTGCGGTGGTGCGTAGGTTGGACGCGCCGATGGTGGGCCGGGAAGCGGAGCTGCGGCTGCTAGTGGCTGCCCTTGACCGTGCGATCGCCCAACAACGGTGTGAGCTGGTCACGGTGATCGGTGAGCCGGGGATGGGCAAGTCACGGCTCTTGGTGGAATTCGAGGCGAAGACGACACGGCGAGCTCGTGTCCTCCACGCTCGGTGCCCGTCATACGGTGAGGGAATCACGTTTTGGCCGCTTGCGGAGATGGTGCAAGACGCGGTGAGAGGCGTCTTGGGCGGTGCCGGCCAGGAGCCGATGGACACCGCCGCGTCGCTTGCCGCGTTGATGGAAGGGCATCCAGAAGCCGCCGCGGTGATTGCGCGGGTTGGCTCGGCGTTGGGGTTGTCTTCCGATCCTTTTCCCCTTGAGGAGATCTACCGAAGTACACGGCTGCTCCTTACCCATCTGGCGAGCAGCGGCCCGCTGGTCCTGGCGGTCGAAGACATCCACTGGGCCGAGCCCGCCTTCCTTGACCTGCTCGATCACCTCAGCGACCGGACAGAAGGCGCCTCGGTCCTCGTGCTCTGTTCAGGTCGCCCGGAACTGCCGGACAGCAGACCGGGTGTGTCTGGTTGGCGCATTGTCAACCTCGAACCGCTGTCCAGAGAAGAGTCCGATCGACTCATTGTCCACCTGATGGGCAGTTCGGGACTGCCAGCTCTGGCCCAGGAGCAGATCCGACAAGCCGCCGTGGGCAATCCTCTGTTCATCGAACAGATTCTCTCGATGCTGGCTGATGAGGGATATGTTGCCCCAGGAGACAACGGGCAGGCCGGCGCGAGGGACTTGTCCGGTTTCGCACTGCCTCCGAGCATTTCGGCGCTGCTATCGGCTCGCCTGGATGGCCTGCCGGCCGAGGAGCGCGCCGTCATCGAACGGGCTTCGGTACCCGGGCAAGTGTTCGCGCACGCGGCCATTGTCGAGCTTTGTGACGTGCCGTTGCGGCCCCGGGTTGATCGTTGCCTCCACGCACTCACTCACAAGGCCTTCATCGAGCCGGGCCAGGACTCTCTAAGTGACGAATCTGGCCGGTTCCGCTTCCGCCACGTGCTGATCCGGGACACGGCGTACGGGGCGATGCTCAAGAAGCTACGCGCGGATTTGCACGAGCGGTTCGGCCACTGGCTGGAGACGCTAGGCAAGCCGGCTCTTGAATATGAGGAGCTCCTCGGCTATCACCTCGAACAGGCCTACCGCTACCGAACCGAACTCGGGCCGCCAGACGACCATACGATCTTGCTCGGCCGCCGCGCCGCGCAGTCCTTGGCATCGGCGGGACGCCGGGCCCTGGCCCGGGGCGACATAGGCGCGGCAGTCAAACTTCTCCGCCGGGTGGACACGTTGCTTTCACCCGGCGACCCAGAACGCCTGGCGGTCATGGTCGATCTCGGTGGGGCGCTGCGGGAAAACGGCGACCACGCCACCGCCATGAATGTCTTGGATCAGGTGGTCGGCGAGGCAAGAAGGCGCGGCGACACCGGGCTGGAGTGCCGCGCCCTAGTCGAGCGCGTTGAAGTCGATATGAAGCTCGGCACGCCGGGCTGGCCCGATCGAGCCTGGGCACAAGCGCAGCGTCTCATCCCGCAACTAGAGGCCATCGGCGACGACTTTGGCCTGGCCAAGATCTGGCGGATGCTGTCATGGGTGCACGGCGCGCACGGGTCACTGGCCGGCTGGGATGAAGCCTCGCGGCGTGCGATCGAATACGCCAGCAAAGCTGGAAACCATCGCGAGGAGATCGAGGTCCTCACCGGGCCTATCCATTACTGCGGTCTTTGGCCCCCTTCCCACCGACCAGGGAATCCGCCGCTGTAGAGAAATCCTCCACAAGGTAAGGGGTAACTTCCGAGCCGAAGCTTTCGTCCTAGAGCACCTCGGGCACCTGCAGGCCATGGTGGGCCGCTTCCAGGAAGCTCGGGCAACAATCAGCCGGTCGGTTGATATGTATGACGAAATCGGAGCCTTCGGGCACGCCTCAAGGGTTCGGTCCGTCGCTGCTGAGGTGGAGCTGCTGGCCGGCGACCCAGCGGCGGCGGAGGAGAAGCTCATCGAGATCAACCAGCTCCGCGAGCAGCGGAGTCTCAAAGCACCGTCCGAGTGGCTGGACCTCTTCCTGGCGAGGGTCCTTTGCGAACAGAGCCGATACCAGGAGGCTCTGCCGCTGGTCGAAGCCGGCTGGGAGATCGACGACCAAGATCTGCTGCTTGCGGCCGCGGTCAGGAGCAGGGTGTTGGCCAGGCTGGGGAAGATGGCGGAGGGTGAATCCCACATCAGGGATGCGCTCGCGCAAGCGGCAGAGACCGACGACGTCGTCACCAAGGGAGAGGCCCTGATGGCCCTTGGAGAGATCTTGAAACTGGCGGGCCGAAGCGAGGGAGCAGCGACAGCATTCGAACAGGCCCTGCACCTATGGGAGCAAAAAGGACACATCGTCATGAGCACGAAGACTCGCGCTGCGCTTGCCGCTGTTATTGCCGCCCGCTGAACCCATGCCCCACCCTCTGGCTGCCGGCCACCCAGCCAGGATGCATGACGCTCCCTGGAACAGCCTCCGACAGAAAACGCCTTGCCTGGGACGGCCAACTGCCAAGAAGGTGGCGGGCGCGGTGAACGCCGGCCAGCATTGTTGGAAAGCGTGTTGGGGGCAACCCCTCGCGAGTTCGAATCTGGCATCCTCCGCCACGCCGACCTGCAACGACGTACTTGGATCATGCAGGTCAAAGCCACCCTGGCCAGCCTCGCTACAGAGGTTGAAAGGCTGAGGTCTACGGTGGTTCGGGTTTGAGGGTGAGCCCGGTTTGGGCGAGGAAGGCGTCGATGAGGGCTGGCCGGTACTGGATGCTTTTGAGCCGGTTCTTGATGATCGCGGTGAGCTGGTCCACGTCGGCGGCGGCGAGGTTGCCCAGGCCGTTTTTCATGTTCGCCCAGGCGCCTTCGACGGCGTTGAGGTCGGGGGCGTATGCGGGCAGCCGTGCCTCGGTCAGCCAGTCCGGGTGAGCCTCGATGAAGGCGCGCATCGTGGCGCTGATGTGGGTGTTCAGGTTGTCCCAGACCAAGATGACCGGGGCGTGCAGTTGCTGGTGCGCGGCGGTGACCAGGCCGGCGTAGTCCGCTTCGGACATCGAGCGGCGCTCACCTTTGCGGCCGCGGTGGACGCGGGTGCGGTAGAACAGGCGGGCCCGCTCGCCGGGCCGGTAGCAGGCCAGCCCTGCCACCGAGACGCGGCCCGGGCCCTTGCCGGACACCCTCACCACGGGCGTGTGACCGCGGGGTGCCCAGGGTCTTCGCCTTGGGCGGGCGCAGGGTCTGCCCCGCCTCGTCCTCGAAGCACAGGTACGCCCCGGTCGCCGCCGCTAGCCTCGAAGCTTGACCCAGGTCGTGGTCTTCCACGCGGCGATGGCTTTCTCGTCGCGCTCGGCGGCCCGGTGGATGGGGACCTGCGGACTGTACCCGAGGCGGTGCAGCAGATACGAGGTGCCGCGCAGCGTATAACGCACGTGGAACAGCCGGGCGATCAGCGCCGTGACCCTGGCCAGCGTCCACCGCTGATCCTGGTCCCACCCCCAGGCGGCCGGGCCGCCCTCCAGCGCGGCGCGCAACCGGGCCACCTGGCCGACGTTCAGCCGGCACACCGCCCCGCCCGCGCCTTTGGACGCCAGCGCGTCCTGGCCACCGCCACGCCAGCGCCGCCGCCACTTATACGCCGACTTCGTGCTGACCCGCAGCTGGTGCGTACCTGCACCGGGCTGGCATCCTGCTCATACATCTGCGCGGCCCGCAGCCGCACGCGCTCACGCCTGACCCGCGCAGCAGCGGTCAGGTCACCACCATCTGGGTACCTCATGATCCCCGGCATAGCCCCGCCATCCGGCGCGATCACGCAGGTGCGCCGTAAGTGATCAAGCAGACAGACCCCAGCTATTCAATCTCTGTAGCGGCTCCAATACTTAACCGGTGTAGCCACCCGCTCGCGGTTCAACCGATTCCAACCCCGCTTCAACACCCGCCACTGGCGCATATTCGCCCGTGCGACCGCCGCCGACGGCGCCAGAACCCGCAGTTCTGTGCCGCTGAGCCACGACGAATCCACCACCGACAGGTAAGCGCATAGTCGGCAGGGCCCACCCAAAGGGCGGGTACCAGTGCTCAGCCACGTAGCTCTCACCGCCTTGCTGATCACGAATGGAGATGCTGACCTCTGCATAAGGATGCGCAGACGGAACTCGCTCACATCGGCATGAGCGAGTCTCAAGCTATGCGCTGACGAGATGGATTTTCCCCCGGTGTCCTCGCCGTACGGCCCCCGGATTCCGCAGGCTGATGGGCTGGATTCTGGGCGGGCGGGGTTCGCTGGCTGACAGCTCAGCCGATCTTGAAGATCGTATCCATTACCTCGGCACCCGTGCTGATGACTGGCCGCAACTCCCGGCGGTAGACAACCTCTGTAGTGGCCGTCGTGCTGTGCCCGACCAGCCTTGCGATCTCCTCGACTGGGACACCCTGCTCGCTCATGATCGAGACGAATGTGTGTCGCAACTCCCGCGGGCTCCAGTTGAGGCCAATTCCGGCGACTTCACAGACCTTGCGGAAGGCCCGCCGTACGTGGGAGGGGTCGAGCGGCGTGCCGACCGCCGATGCAAATACCAAGCCGTGATCCTGCCACAGCGCACCAGCCAGCAGCCTGTCCTCCGCCTGCTTGGCCTTGTGGGCGCTAAGCGCCTCTACTACGACCACCGGGAGACCTAGGGTGCGCCGTGACTTCCGGGTCTTCACGTCTCCGTGTGACCGCACCGAACGCCAGACAGCCACGTACGGCGGGATTGGCGGTTTGGCATCGGGGTCGCCGTCTAGGTTCACGTGATCCCACCGCAGTGCGCGGGCCTCCTCAGGCCGGCAGCCGGTCAGCAGGCAAAGTGCGATGTAAGCGTGTAGTCGTGATGTCTCAGCAGCCCTGATCAGGGCCTGGGCCTGATCGAGGGTGAGTGACTTGGACGGCCGTCCCTCCAGACCCGTGGGCGGGTCTGCAAGTGCGGCGACGTTTCTTCCCACCAGGTCGTTCGCCTCGGCGAAACGGATGGCGCGCACGAGGCTGTTGTGGGCCATCTGGACGGCTCTTGTGGACCGACTGGTGGCAAGCTGTGCCAGCACCGACCTGACGTCGGCCGTCGTGAGTTCCTTCAGCTTCGCGGACCCTATCAAGGGGGTCAGCGGGGCTAGGACCTCCCGGTTCGTCGAAACCGTCTTGGCCGCCCGGCCTTCGAGGCCGTAGGTCAGAAAGTCCTCGATGGTGTCCTGAACAGTGTATTTGGGCGACGGGCGGACCCCTTCCCGCAGCTCGTCATGGACGAGCTGGAGTTTGTCTTTGACCTCTGTCTTGGTCCGCCCGCTGACCTTACGGCGGATGCGCTTTCCATCGGGACCGAACCCTAGGGAGACCGAGCCACGCCACCGCCCGTGACAGCTGCGGTGATGCTGTGAGTCACGGCAGCCAGATGCGTGCTCGAAGTAAATCGAGTCCTCACCGTACGCGCGCCTTTTGGTGTCGGCCACGCACGGAACGGTAGCACATGGCTCCCAGCCTGGCTCCCAGCCTGAAGCAGGCTAAGATCGAAATATGCTCTGACCTGGTCGGGATGGCCGGATTCGAACCGGCGGCCTCCTGCTCCCAAAGCAGGCGCGCTAACCAAGCTGCGCCACATCCCGCTGAACCGTTCCGTAGCCTACCTTCCCGCAGCCCGCGGCCCGGCGTCCCGCGGGGCGCTTGGCGCGGTATCTCGATCCCGCGCAGGTGGCGCGGGCACATGGACGGGCCGCCGGCCATAGTGGTTCGGCGCTGAGCCCTGCATGCGGGTACGCTGTCGGTGCTCACCCCGGTGGGATAGTCCGCCGGGCGCGCGGGCGTAGCTCAATGGCAGAGCCCCAGCCTTCCAAGCTGGTCATGAGGGTTCGATTCCCTTCGCCCGCTCCACGCATAATCCCAGTTCAAAGCCACGTTTGGCCCTGCATCGCGGCTACCTGCGGCAGCTCGGCGAACTCGTCGTGCCATTAGAACCGCGGCTTCGTAGCGATTCGTTGATGACCAGCTTGTAAGACGAGTTGGCTCGCGATTACCCGCTCTGCGCCTCGGTGCCAGCGGCCGTGCATCGACCAGTCAGCGCGGAATCGATCAGGCGCCGGTGGTCACGGGATCTTCTCCTCGCCTCGGTGACCGGCGCGCCTGCTTCTGTTTGACATCCGGTATTGGCCTGACCGGGGCGCAGTCTGCTCAGCGGCACCAGACCACACCGGGCTCGGGCTCGGGTTCGGTGGCGCGCGGCGCCGCCGGCGTGGTGGATGTTGGTACGAATAAGCGCATGGGTGGTCTGCTGCTGCTGGTGCATAGCCCGCTGGCCGGGCACGCCACCTGGGATCTGGTCGCCGCGGGCCTGGCCGGGCGTGGCTACCGGGTGGGCGTCCCCGACCTCACGGGCACGGTCGCGGCGGGGCCGCCGTATTGCTCGCGGCAGGCCGAGGTGATCGCCAGCAGCGCAGCCGCACAGCCCGCGATCCTCATCGGCCATAGTGGCGCGGGACCGCTGCTGGGCGCCGCGGGTGCCCTCCTGGGGCAGGCCCGCGGTTACATCTTCGTCGACGCCGGCCTGCCGGCACCTGGGCGCAGCTGGATGGAGACCGCTCCTGCGGATCTGGCCGCCTGGCTGCGGGAGATGGCTGATGCCCAGGGCTGGCTGCCACCGTGGCCGCGCTGGTGGGGCGAGGAGGTGCTGACCGGCCTCATCCCGGACCCACAACTGCGGCGGCACTTCGCGGCCGGCTGCCCCCGGCTGCCGCTGGCCATGTTCGAGGAGGTTCACCCGCCGGCGCCGCCCGCCGATACGACCGCTGTCAGGCCGTTACTGCGCAGCATGCCGACGATTAGCTCCGCCTCGATGCGGCTTGCCACGCGTGCCACGAGCACACTCGCAGTCTTCGCCGGCAGGCTCATGAAAGGTCCCTGCCACCGTGACCACCTCCACTTTCCGACCTGCGCCATCGGGTCTGACAGACAGAGAACCACCGCCCTCACGCTCTCGCTCCAGGGTGCTGCAATGCAAGAGCGCGGGGGCGGTGTGGCGGCTGGCGGTGAACCGGCGGGTGAGTTCTTTCCCTGCGCCCTCCGCCTGCCCGGTCAGGCGGCCGCCTCGATCGGGCGCGGGGCGCGCCGGAGCAGGCGAAGGAGCGGCATTCCCGGGAACCTGAGCGCTCGCGGCAGATGGGTCTTAAGCGCGGTCGCCACCGCCCATCACCCCGAAACGATCGGCGCAGTCCATCACGCGCTGTCACGAGCCTTCAGCCTGCTTACGCGCCCAAACCGCCGATATGTATGCCCTGGTGGTCGTCGGTGCCTGCGGGACGGTCAGGTCCGATGGGACGCGCCTGAGCCCGCCGGGGGCGGGACTATGCGGCCTTGCGCCTGTTGTGATGGCCCTGCGTCGGTGCCTGGCCCCGCTCTTGGACCGTTCTGGCTTTACCGGTATCTCGTGATGCGGTCAGCATGACGGCTACCACGATGGCTACCCAGGTGGCGCCGAGAGCGTAGCCGGCGAGGACGTCGGTCAGCCAGTGGGCTGCGAGGTAGATGCGGGAGGCGCCGACGATGAGGACGACCAGGGCGGCAGCGCTCCACAAGATGGCCCGCCTCCGGGAAGAGAGCCCGGCGCCGAGCACGATGGCGAGCATGGCGTAGAAGGCGGCCGATTGGGTGGCGTGCCCGGAGGGGAATGCGGCACCGGTGTAATGCCCGATCCAGATCGCGGCGGGCGGCCGCGGCCGGCCGACCAGGGGCTTGACGATGTCATACAGGCCGATGCCGCCCGCGACGGCCGCCGCCAGCAGTGCCAGCGGCCGCCAGGTGCGGCGCCGGATGAGGAAATACAGGCCGATGGCCAGGCCCGCCGGGATGATGAAGGCGGTCGACCCGAGCCAGGTGAGTACGCTCAGGGCGGTGGTCAGCCACCCGGTCCGGTGGGTGATGACCCATGCGGTCACGTGCGGGTCGGCCAAGGCTGTGTCGTCGTGGCCGACGACGTCTTGGGTGAGGCCGCCGAAAGCCCAGGCGGCGAGCGCCCCGGCCGCGATCGTGAACGTCAGCCAAAAGCCCTGGGGGCTGCGTGGATCGAGGCGGCGCCGGCCCAGGCCACCTGGGCGGGGAACCGGCACCTGGCCCAGGTGAGCGGGGGTATCGCCGCGGCGCGGTCACCGAGGGCTTTAAGGCCTGGTGAGCGGGCCGCGAAGTGCCGGGCGAGCCGGGCGGCGATCAAGCTGGCCACGATGAGGCCGAGCAGCACCAGCCCAGCTTGGCCGGCGATGCGCTCCACGCGGTGGTAGCTCGCCCCGGCCACGTAGCCGAGCACGGCGAACCCGCTCCCCCACAGCGTGCCGCCGGCGACGTTGTAGAGCAGGAAGGTCGGGTAGTGCACCTCCGATATGCCGGCCAGGCCGGGCACCAGCACCCGAAGCGCCGCGGTGAAGCGCCCGAAAAACACCGCGCTGCCCTTGCGCCGCTGGACGTAGGCGCGCGCCGAGTCCAGGTTCTTGTCCAGGTGGGTGCGGATCACGGGCAGCCGGCCGATGGTGCCGTGCAGGAGATGGGTCCCCCAGCGGCGCCCGATGAGGTAGCCGGTGGAGTCCCCGATGATCGCGCCGGAGACTGCGGCAGCGATCACCGCCCACAGCGGGACCGTTCCGCGCGAAGCCGCGACTCCCCCCAGGATGACCGCGATCTCGCCGGGGAAGACGAAACCGACGAACGCCGAGGCCTCCAGCGCCGGGAAGGCGAATACCAGCGCGAGAACGAGCCAGCCCGGCAGCGACAGGATGCGGTCGGTGACACCTGTGACCAGACTCAGAGTTGCCACCGCGGCTCACCCCGCCCGGAACAATCGCTGCCGCCACCTGACCGCGGCGGCCGCCGCCAGGATCTGTTCCGCCCGGTGTGCCGCGGCCACCCGCAACCTCTGCCCGGGCGTCGCCGTCACCACGCCGTACTCCGTCGCCGCAACCGGCCGGGCCTTCGTTGTCATGACTTACCTCGGTAGGCGTCCACCCGCTCGGTGAACGGCTCCAGCCGCTCCAGGCATTCCTTCAGCCGTCGCTGCGCCTCGATCAGCCGTCGCTGTGCCTCGATCGTGAAGGTCGTATCTCAGGCCGGCGGCAGCGGCGCCCTGGGGCGCTGGCGGTAATCTGTGAGGTGGTCATGTGGACCGGATCGCCCCTCTGGTGTGGGAATGGCGATGAGGTGGGCTGGTGCTCACGGGCCACCGGCCGGGGACTGGGTGCGCTGGCGCCGTTGCGCGGGGCGACCAGCCGGTGACAGCCGCGCGCGTAGCCGCTATGGGCGGCCGCCGTGGATCGGGCGGCGTCATCCCCGACGGTACGGATCTGGGCGATCTGCGCGGGCACCCGCATAGCAGCACGAGCTGGTTCTGCGAGGCGTCAGGTGGGGTAACCGCGGGGGTTGAAGTAACAGCCTGGGGGTGCCTGGTGGGCACACGATCAGTCCGACACTGGTGTCTGGGAGGGCCAGATGCGTATCAGCGATGTACTTCGCGTGAAGGGCGGGCAGGTCGTCACCGTCACCCCGGACACCGACGTGCGGCACCTTCTCACAGTGCTCGCCGAACACCGGATCGGCGCTGTCGTCGTCTCTCACGACGGCACCTCGGTCGACGGAATCGCCAGCGAGCGGGACATCGTCCGGGCGCTAGCCCAGCGGGGCGCCGCGGTGTTGTCTGAGGCGATCACGGCTATCTACACAGCCGAGGTGCACACGGTTACGCCACAGACCCCCGTTGAAGAGGTCATGCGCATCATGACCGAGCACCGGGTCCGGCACGCGCCGGTCGTGGTTGATGGCGGCTTGCAAGGGATCGTGAGCATCGGCGACGTAGTGAAGAACCGCATCGACGAGCTCGAAACCGAGCGAGCGCATTTGACCAACTACATCACCGGTACCCGCTAACGCGCCGGCTCAGCCCGCAGAAGCCCTCCACCGATCTCTCAAGAGCCTCGTCACATCGAAGATGAAGAACGGGACTGGTTCCCCAAGGTGCGAGCTGGCCTTGGCCGTAAACAGCTACAGGAACTCGGGGCCAAGCTCGAGCGGGCCCGGGAGAAAGCGCCGAGGTCGCCAGCCCAGCCCTGTGCGCTGAAAAAGACCGTCGACGCCATCATCCCCGCGGTGTTCATCATGCCGTCCTCCCACGAAGTGGCGCCAGGATCGGCCGTCACCTACGGTGTAGTCACCGGCAACTTTGGCGCCGGGCGAGCTCACGACGCGTCGTAGGCCTGTGCGTAGACGCGCTCGTATCCGGTGGTCATGACCGCCAGGTCGAAGTTCTCCTCGACATGGCGGCGGCACGCCGCGGGGTCGATCGTTCCCGCCTCGTTGATGGCCGCGGGCAGGTCGGCCGGGTCGTCCCGCACGTAGCCGGTGGTCCCGTCCAGGACGACCTCGGGGACCGAGCCCCGGCGGAGCGCGACTACCGGGGTACCGCACGCCATGGCCTCGATCATGACTAGCCCGAACGGCTCCTCCCAGCAGATCGGGAAGACCAGGCAGTGTGCCGCGCCGTAGAGTTCCTGCTTGGCGGACGTGTCCGCCTCGCCGACAAACTCGGCGTCGTCTCCGAGCCGCGGCTTCACCTCGGCGTCGAAGTAGTCCCGCTCGTGCGGCTCGGACAGCTTCCCCGCGAGCAGAATGCGGCGGCCGGCCTCCCGGGCGGCCTCGATGGCCAGGTGCGCGCCTTTCTCTGGGTTCATCCGGCCGACGAACAGCACATGGTCTTCTTTCTGCTCCCGGAAGGTGAAGTTGGCGGCTTTCACGGCGTTGTGCACGGTGGCCGCCCAGGGCAGGTCGGGCGCGAGCCGGCGCTGCGAGTCGGAGATGGCAACGAGGCTGACGTCCGGGGCTATGGCGTGGTAGTACGAGCCAATCTCGCCCGTGCTCGGGCCGTGCGCGGTGACGATCGTGGGCACCTTGCGGCCGCGTGCCGCCAGCGGGCCGGCGAACGAGTTGTCGTGGATGACGTCGACGTCCAGCTCGTCGAGGTACCTGTTGGCCCAGGCGGCGTGGACTACCTCGGGCAGTGTCTGTCCGATTCGCTCCGACGGTGCCTCCTTGTAGGTGCGCCGGAACTCCGCGCGCGTGCGGTTGGTCCCGGCGCCGAGCATGACGACCTCGTGGCCGCGCTCGATCAGGGCGTCGATCAGGTCCGCCACCAGTGATTCGATGCCGCCGTAGGCCTCCGGCGGCACGTCGAACCAGGGCGGCATGGCGACGGCGATGTTCAGCTTGCGGGCCGGCCCCAGGTTCGGCGGGCTGTCTGTGTTGTTCACTGCTAATCCTTCCCGTCCAGCACCGCGGCCGACAGCGGCTCCGGATCATGAATCACCTGGAGACCGTCTGGCAGGCCGCGGATGTCGGCCCCTCCGTCAGCCACGTGCATGGACAGTTCCTGGCCAGCGAGCGAGAACCGGTCGATCGACAGCTCGCCGAGTTCAGCGGGCAGCGCGGGGGCAAACCGCACCCGGCCGCACGGGATGCACGGATCGAAGCGGAGCAACGTCCGCAGCAACTGCACTGGTGTCGCGGCTGCCCAGGCCTGGGGGGAGCACGAGGTCGGGTAGGGCAGCGGCTGCGGGTACTCCGCCCGGTCGAAACCGCAGAACAGTTCCGGCAGGCGCCCGTGGAAGGCGTCGGCCGCGTCGAGCAGCGCCATGGCAATGCGCTGTGCCTGCTCGACATAGCCGTAACGCATCAGGCCGGCGGCGATCAGTGCGTTGTCGTGCGGCCAGACGGATCCGTTGTGGTAGCTCATGGGGTTGTAGGCGCGCATAGACGAAGCCAGCGTGCGGATCCCCCAGCCGCTGAACATCTGCGGGCTCATCAGCCTGTCGGCCACGGCCGTGGCCTTGTCCGCGTCGGCAATCCCGGTGAGCAGGCAGTGGCCCATGTTGGAGGCGAGCGCGTCAATGGGCCTCTTGTGCCGGTCCAGCCCCACGGCATACCAGCTCTGGTCCGGCAGCCAGAACGCCTCGTTGAAGGCCCGTTTCAGCGCGGCCGCACGGTCGGCGTAGTGCTGCCGGGTCGCGGTGTCGCCGGTGAGCTGCGCCAGGTGCGCGCGGGCGAGGTAAGCCGCGTATACGTACCCCTGGACCTCGGCGAGCGCGATCGGCGCCTGGGCCAGCGTCCCGTCGGCGAAGTTGATCCCGTCGAAGGAGTCCTTCCACCCCTGGTTCACCAGGCCCCGGTCGGTCTTCCGCCCGTACTCGACGAACAGGTCGCCGTCGGGGTCGCCGAAGAGCTCGATCCACCGCAGCGCCCGGTCCACATGAGGGAGGAGCCACCCGATCTCCTCGGCGCCGTGTCCCCAGCGCACCAGTTCGCCGGCCAGCACGACAAATAGCGGCGTCGCGTCGACCGAGCCGAAGTAGGCGCCGCGCGAGCCGGCCGGCAGGGTCGCGCTGTCCAGCCCGTGCCGGAGCTCATGGATTATCTTGCCCGGCTCCTCTTCTGTTATCGCATCGACGTGCTCGCCCTGCAGGTCAGCGAGCATCCGCAGGGTGCCCAGGGCGAGCGAGGCGTCGAGGGGCAGCGCCATCCATGAGGTGAGCAGCGAGTCGCGCCCGAATACGGTCATGAACCAGGGCGCGCCTGCCGCCACGCCGGGCGGGCGATCAGGTGCATCGGTGTCGAAGATACGGAGCGAGCCGAGGTCGGCCCTGCTGCGGCGCAGTGCCCGCGCCAGGCCCGGGTGACCGGTGGATACCAGCGGGCCGGCGCGTTCCCAGTCGTGCTGGCGCCGCGCCGGCCCGGTGTCGGCGACCGGCTGGTCCGGCGGGAAAATCGGCGTCACCTCGTGCCCGTCGATCAAGGGCCGGACCGTAATGGTGTTCCGCCACGTCTCACGAGCGGGCACCACGACCTCAAAACACAGTTCCCCTGGACCGGCGATCGCCTCGCTGGCGCTCACCCGCATCCCCCGCGTCCGCTCGCGCAGCCGCGACAGCACAGTCAGGCTGTCTCCCGCCGCTTCGACCGAGCGCTGCCCCCACTGCCGGATCCGGTTCGCCTTGACGTCGAAGATGTCCGCGAGGTCGGACTCCACCAGCAAGCCGATGCGCAGGCCGGCCGCCTCATCGGAGAAGTTGTGCACGGCGATGTCCTCGCGCAAACCGTCGCCGACGCACCGGGTCCGGGTGACTAGCACGGTGCTCTCGGCGTGACCCGGCCGCGGACGGCTGCGCCCGGCGAAGGTCGCGCAGAACGGGAACGACGACATCACTGCCAGCGGCTCGACGGGTTCGCCGTCCACTAGGAGCTGCCAGCGGGACACCAGGCGCGTGTCGCGGAAGAAGATCCCGTCCGCACCCCCGGGCAGGATGTCGCCGGAAGGGGCGCAGACACAGAAGGCGGTGCCCTCGATCAGGGTCACCGAGCCCGGGGTCACGGGGGCCGGGGCGTGCTCGGCCGTCCATGCGGTCACGACAGTCCTTTCTGGGCAGCGGTAGCGGTGAAGTTCACACCACTACCCCATCAGGGAGGGGCTGAATCACGCGGGCCGGAGCGCCGCGACCGTGCCGCGGGTACTGGAGCGTGTCCTCGCTGCCAGTGCAGCGGCACAGCACCACCATCGAGTTACCGGTGAGCTTCACGCGGTCTCCGGCCGCCACCTCGGGCAGGCGGGCCGGATCGCCTGGGCCTCCGTGCCGCTGTCGAGAGAGACGCCGACGTCGGTGCGCGGTGTGCGCGTAGGTGGCCGACACGAACACAGGACGAACCGCTGCAGGAGTTATGAACCATCAACCGGGTTGCTGCGACGAGTCCGAGCCGACTCCGGTGGCATACCACCGTGGCTGCCGCCGCTCCCGCGCCATCGCACGGGCCGCTACTACCGCTGAGCGAAACAAGCCACGGACCGAGCAGAGCATGCTATCGCTTGCCGATCCGTCACGGTCGTCCACACCTGATACGGCCAGATCATGCTGCCGGCTGTCACGCTATGAAGATCAAAAGCCTGACCGCCTTCTGGCGATCAGGCCCCTGACCTGCACTTACTAGTAGCGGGCGGATTTGAACCCGCGATAGACCCGGCCGGCTACAGCCTGGTCCATCGCGCTGGAACGCCGCTGATACGCCGGGGGTTGAGGTCAGGGCGCGCGCCGACGGTTCCTCGCGTCGTTTAAGTTGCGGCCAGGAGCTGCTGGTAGAGCTGGCGGGTGGCTGGGCTGGGTGAGACACCGAGCTGGTCGCGCAGGCAATCGCTGAGCTGGCCGTAGACGCTGAGTGCTTCGGCCAGGTTGTCCTGGGCGGCGAGGGCTTGCATGAGGTAGCGGTAGCCGCTTTCGCGGAGGGGAGCCAGGCGGATGAGTTGCTGGCCGGCCCGGATTGCGGCGGCGAGCTCGGTTCCGCCGAGGCCCAGCCCGGCGGCCGCGTAGCATTCCAGGGCGCGCAGGTGGAGTTTGGTTAGCTGGTGGCGGATCTCGTCGATCCAGGGGCCGTCTTCGCCTGGGAGGAAGCCGCGCTCGGCGACGAACAGCGCGGTGAGTGCCGGCCCCCACGCTCGCGCCCAGTCCTGCTGGGCGACTGAGGATTCGGCTCGGTGGATGGCCTCGGCGGCGGCTTCGAGGTCGACCCAGGCATCGGGCAGGCACAGCCGTATCGTGGAGCGGCCGTCCACGGCGTCGGTGCCGAAGACCCGGCGCAGCTTGGACAGCAGCGGGTTCAGCCGGGCATCGACGGCGGCAGGATCGGGTTCTCGCCACAGGGCCTCGGCCAGCTCGTCGCGGGGGACTTGGCGGTGGCGGTTGACGATCAGGTACGTGAACAGCAGCCGCCCCTGGCGGCCGGGCAGGCGCGCATCCAGCCGCTGGCCATCGCGCTCGATGGCCAGCGCTCCGCAGATCTGGATCCGCACCGGGTGCGGGGGCGCCAAGGTCACGCCAACATCTTGGCAATACGCTGCCTATAGAAGCCAGCAAGGCTAGGTGGGAGGGGCTATGGCGAAGTTGATCCGCTGCGAGTGCGGGTTCGTGGCCCGCGGCGATAGCGATGACCAGGTGGTCGGGGTGATCCGGGGGCACATGGCCAGCGACCATCCGGCCCTCCTGGCCACCGTCAGCCGGGAGGACCTGCTCAGCTGGATCCAGGCCGAGTAGCCCAGGGGGCGGCCAGGACACTGAAGGTGGCGGCAGCGCAAGTCCTTGCGGTTCAACTCTGGCGCGGCCTCGTCAGTGCGTGCGCAACACGAGGGACCTGCTCACACCGCGGTCCATCCGCCGTCGATGATCAGCGTTTGGCCGGTCATATAGCTGGAGGCGTCAGTGGCGAGGAACAGCAGCGGGCCGTCGAGTTCGTCTGGTGCCGGGGTCCGGCCAAGCAGTGTGCGGTCGCGGATGGACTGCGCGAAGGCCGGATCGGTGAGGAACCCGGTCAGTTCGGTGGGGAAGTAACCAGGCGCCAGCGCGTTGACCCGCACACCGTCTTGGCCCCAGGCCGCGGCCAGGTGGCGGGTGAGGTTGATCAGGGCTCCCTTGGTGGCGTTGTAGGCGGCCATCGGGCCTTGGGAGGCGACGGTTCCATACATCGATGAGACGTTGATCACGCTGGCGGCGGGTGCGGCACGCAGCAGATCCGCGGTCAGCCGACACACATCCAGCACGCTAATGAGGTTGACCTCGACCACCTGCCGCAGGTCCGCTAGGGACTGCTGCTCTAGCGCCCCGTTGTCGCAGATGCCGGCGTTGTTGACCAGTACGTCGAGCCGGCCATGGCGCCGGACGACGTCGGCGAGATGCTGCCGGTGAGCCGGGTCGGTGATGTCGCCGGCGAGTGTTTCCATCCTGGTCTGACATTCGTGTGCCAGCTCGGTGAGGCGGTCGGCCCGGCGGGCGGTCACTATGACGTGCGCCCCGGCGGCGTGCAGCACTCGGGCGAACCGTGCCCCCAGGCCGGCCGAGGCACCTGTCACCAGCGCGACCCTGCCGTCCAGCCGCCACCGGGCATCCGCCCGAGCCCTCGGCGCCGTTGGTTCTGTCGTGCTCATCACCCCTCCGCGTGGAGCTTGCACGGGTTGCGGCCTGCACGTCGAACTCGCGCGGCGCCTTGCCGAGCTGCTCAAGGACGAATTCCAGGCCGGGCTTGACCACGTCGCCGTCCACTTGCTGGCCGGGCTGCGGGCCCGGCTGGCGCCGCTGCCAGCGTTCCGCAGGAATCGCCTATAGCCGCTCGACCGGGGCACCGAGGGTGCGGCCCCACTCGGCCCATGACCCGTCGTAGACCCGGACCCGCTCACGCCCGAGCAGGTGAGTGAGCACGAACCAGGCGGTGGCGGCGCGTCCCCCAACGGTGCAGTAGGTGATCAGCTCACTGCCGCCGTCGAGAACGGCCGGTGAGAAGACACCGCGCATTTCTGCGGCGGAGCGGAACGACCCATCCGCGTTGTAGAGGCCGTCGAGGGGCTGGTGGACAGCCGATGGCACGTGACCGGCGCAGCCACCTGGCTCCATGCCGCCAGTGGGCCAGAAGCAGTCCCCCCGGTACTCGGCCGCTGAGCGCACGTCCATCAGCGTCGTGCCGGGCCGGCCGATGGCGTCTTGCACCGTCGCCCGGTCCGCCCGGACGCGATGGTCCTCGCCGTCTATACGGTAGCCACTGGTAGGCGGCTCGCTCGTGGCGGTGCTCCACCGGTGGCCTCCGGCTCGCCAGGTGTCACGGGAGCAGTCGAGAATGCGCACGTCCGGGTGCCCGTGGAGCTTCATTAGCCACAAGCCCAGCGCGGGCGCGTACCCGTAGAACACCACCGTCGAGTCCGGGCCGATCCCCGAACGCGCCACGAGTCGCTCCAGCGCGGCGGTGCCCGCGGTGCGGTAGTCGGCATCCTTCAAATCGGTGTAGACGTTCCATAGCACGGCACCGTCGATGTGCCAGCCGTCATAGGCCACCGGACTGACGTCGACCTCGACCACCCGCACCCTCGGATCGAGCAGGTGAGCATCCAGCCAATGCCGATCCACGAGCACCCCTTCGCCGAGACCAAGCCCTGGCCTGGCCGCAGCCTTCTGTGCTGCCGTCTTCATCTGAATCTCCCCGCACTCCGGATTCCTTCGGGGACAGTTCTACAGCAACGCCATTGCCACAACGTTGCTCCAACGTTGGCAAAACCTTGGCGTACCGTGGCCGAACCGGACCCGGTACGCCGCGCTGAGCATGACCGGACTGCCGGACCGACTTGTCCATGCCAGGCTCGCACCGCGCAGAACCGGATGATTCCGTGGGGAGGCCCGGGGCGAGAGTAGCGCGCGACCCGCGTTCACGTTGAGTGATGAGCGTGAGCTCATTACGTCCGCCCATGAGGGCCGTGCCATTGGCGTGCCATTAGCCACGGTAATCAGCGGTCGGTCATGGCTACTGCCGGCTATCCCGGACTGCAGGTCAGCGCCTGTGACCTGGCGTGTGCGGTCTGCCTTCCAAGCTGGTCATGAGGGTTCGATTCCCTTCGCCCGCTCCCATCGCCCCAGGTCAGGGGTGTGATCACCAGTTTCTAACTGATCTTCACGAGGTGCGTGCCCGTGGCGTGCCCGATGGCTGTTCCGTGCCCACTCCCCCGCATGCCCTGGAGTTGCGTCGCGCCTGCCGCAGCAGCTTGCCCATGCCCGCCGCAACGCCCTCGTCCCGCTCCCGGGTGGCGTGCCAGCGGCGCTGCTGAGGCCGAAGATGATCGCGCCGGTGAAGCTGATCAGCGCGGCGATGCCCCAGGCGATCGCGGGGACCGGCGATCCTGGTTCAGGGATGCCCGTGCTCAACGCTGCGACCAGCAGCAGGGTGGCAATGCCCAGGGCGGTGCCCAGCTGTGCGGCGGTGTTGATGATTCCCGAAGCGGTGCCTCGCGCGGCGACCGGGACGCTGGTACCTAGCCTGGTCGCGGCAACCGAGGACAGGCCGATACCTGCGCCGCCGACCGCGACGCATACCGGCAGCGCCCACGTGCTGCTGGCCGCCGGGATGAGCGCTGCGTCGCAGACGGCGATGATCGCCAGACCGGCACTGACGAGACGCTGCGGAGGCCACCGCGCCAGCGCGGGAGCGGCAAGTGCGGAGCCGGCGATGACGGCGACGCTGAACGGCAACAGCATCAGCCCGGCCACGAGCGGGCTGTGCCCTCGGGTGTTCTGCAGGTACAGCGTCGCCAAGGTGATGGCCGAGCTGGTCGTCAGCGTGTTCAGCAGGGCACCGGCCGCACCCTGCCGCAATGGCCGCAAACCAAGCACTGCCTTGGGCAACAGCGGCGCCGCGGAGCGCCGGTCAACGACGATGAACAAACCCGCCAGGACAACCGCCACCGCCAACAGCGCGGCACCCAACGCTGCCCGGCCGGGCTGCGGCAGCAGCGTCGCCGCGACGACGAACGCCATCACAGCGCCGGTGAAGGTGCTGACACTAGGCACGCTCAGCCGGACCGACCGGTCACCAGCCCGATCCGGCGGCACAGCCCGCCCGATGGCCACGGCCAGCAGCACAGCCAGCGGAAGGTAGGCCCAGAACACCGCCCGCCAGCCGACCAGATAGGTCACGACGCCGCCGACAACAAATCCGCTCGCGCCCGCGGCAGCCCCAGACGCGCTCCAGGCCGCGATGGCCCGCTCCCGCTGAGGCCCATCTGAGGTGATCGTGGTCAGCAGCCGCAATGCCGACGGCACCGACAGCGCCGCAGCGGCACCTTGCAGACACCTCGCCGCCGTCAGCACCACCGCCGACGCAGCGGTCGCACCCACGACAGCAGCCACAGCGAAGAACGCCAAGCCGGTAAGAATGATGCGCCTATGACCAAAACGATCCCCCAGCCGCGCGCCAAGCATCAGCAACCCGCCGAAGAACATGGCATAGCCAGTAGAAATCAAGGCTGGCCGCATCCGCCGACGTATGCAGGTCCGCCAGCATCGCCGGCAGCGCCGTCACCATGACGGTCACCCCGAGAACATCGACGAACTGCACCAGGCACAGCGACACCACACCCAGCCACACAGTTCCAGCCCTCGCGGGCGTTCACCACAGCAAGGTGCAGGTCACCAACCGGGTCACCAGCGTCAGCCATGCCCCGCGCACTACCCGGCCAGCGAAGACATAGCCACCACCAACGGCACAGTCCGGTCGTGCCCGATACGTGCCCGATAGGACGGTCAGAGGCGGGCACTCACGGTCACTCATGGGACCTACGCCAAGCCGATGACCTGCGTAAGCGCTGCTCGGGCACGGTCTAGTCGCAGCCTTCCCAAGCTGGTCATGAGGGTTCGATTCCCTTCGCCCGCTCCAACCAGAAACCCCAGGTCACAGCACCACCCCACCACCGCGTGGCGCAGCCTGAACGAGCCGCAGGCTGCCATCCGTGCCACATACGTGCCACACAGGTGCTGGATCCTGCATTCTCCCGTGACTCCTGCGAGTTGCCAGGGGCGGCTTACGCGGTCAGCCCCGCACCCGCGGCCCGGCGGTCCTCGCCGTTGCGCACCCCTGGTGACCGCGCCTGCGAGAAGGACGGGTGGTCGAGCATGCCACCGCGGTTCTAGCATGGTCCATGAGGTCTCGCCCATGGGTACGCAGGAGGATGCCCAGTGTCACGTGACAGCGAGGAACCAAACAAAGTCTTGGGAATGGTTCGCCGCGACATAGGTCCGCATGCCTTTCAAGATGAAGAACCGCAACACGTTCTCGGTGTCCCGGTGGACTGGTACGGCCCGGTCGACGGGGTTTGGCTCCGGTCACTCAGACATCCCGTCAAGGCGTACAAGCGTTGGACATTGAGACGTCGCCTCGGTCCGTATGCACCAGATGACGAAGACGACGCAAAGTCGACAGGCTAGCCCATTCCGAAGGCAGGACATACACCAGGATCTCGTCCACCAGGCTCCGCCGCAGGCACTGAGCGGCCACGTCGGCGCCGGATTTCATCGGCCCGGCAGGTAAGAAGTGGAAGCCGCCGAGCACATTGAGCGCGTGCGCAAAGGTCTCCTTATGCCCCGCCGGGTTATCCCGGTGACCACCCATGTCCGGCCAAGGGCGCTGCAATACAAAGCCACAATGACGAGGACCAAAGCACGTTGCAGCGCGCCGCTCTGAGTGTTCGCCAGGAGCGCTGCGGCGAGGAGGAGCTGCACTGAGTAGCTCGCCACCGAAATCGCCGCGAAGGCGATGTTCAGCGTTCTGGTTCGAGAGCCGGGGGAGAAATTTCCAGCCCGCCTTGCCCTCGGTATCAGCCGCCTGGTGGCCAGCAGGCCGACGGCCGCCATCGCGAGGCTTGCTAGCCCGAAGACGACTGAGCCCCCGGTCAAGGCCACGATCGAGACGATGAAGATGTCTACCAGGGCAAGAAACGCGCTCCCGGCCAGCACGGTTCGCAGCTCCCGGGTTGTGGGGTTCTCGTCATCGGCGTTGACGACCGATACGGCGACGACCAGCAACCCCAAGATGGCAGCGGACGCGCCCGCGCTCGTGATGAAGAAGCTCTCATAGTGGCCCACCGCAACGCACCCTATCGGGCATCGGCGGCGATCTTGCCGAGGCGTGCCCGACCGTCACCGGGACCGGTTCAGCACCGCACGCTCACCCCAGCGCCTTTCAGCTCGCGCAGGCTCAGGCTGGGGCAACTGCGGAGCGATCGATAGTGAGGTACCAGTAGCCACCCGCGAGATTCAGTGCCGCAATAACCAGGAAGAAGGCTGCCCATCCGTCGACGCCGTACGCGAGGCAGATGAGGCCCGCGGCGGCCTGGACACTGCCACCGGTGATATGCCCGACCCCAAAGCCGCGGAGGTGGCGGTACGCCATCGGGTTGATCAGGCGCCGCATGCCGGAGCGGGGGGGCAGCCCTTTCGGAGCGGTGTTGCCGTTCTGTGCGTTCATCGGGATGTCTCCTGCGGCCCTCGGCGTCCGGCCACTCCGGTCACCTACTAAAGTGATATCACTTTGATATGCGACCGTCAAGGGCTCTATCCTTTCTGTACTGGGCGTCAGAAGTAGCGGAGGAGCCGGGATGGCAGAACCGCCAGGCCAGATGCCAGAAGCCGCGGGCAGTGGATCCTTGCGGGCCTCCAACGCCGACCGCGAGCAGGTGATCGGCACCCTCAAGGCCGCGTTCGTGCAGGGCATGCTGACCAAGGATGAGTTCGACCTGCGGACGAGCCATACGTTCGCCGCGCGGACCCACGCGCAACTGGCCGCAACCACCGCTGACCTGCCCGCCGGGTTGACCATAGCGAAGCCGCCGCAGGTCGCCCGGGTGCAGGGCGAGCCGCGCATTCCGCGGTCCGGCCGGGTGCTCGCCGTGGCCACCGCGGTCTGTGCCGCCATGTGGCTGGTGGCGTTCAGCTTGCCCGCGAGCGGGCCGGATCACGATTCCCCAGAGGGAATCGCGCTGGCCGGGACGGCGACTCTCTGCTACCTGATGCTTTTGCTCATGACCGGGACGCCGATCCTGGCCGACTGGCTGAACAAGCACTGGTAGACAGCCCCCGAGCCCATCCGCTCCTTCGGCTCAGGGGGGCACAGCGGCCAGCACGCACAGGCTCAGACCAGCGGTCACTCCCGGGCAGCGCGCAGCACCGGCTGGGTCAGGCACGTCGGGCCGCCGTCACCTTTCAGCGAGATCTCCGAGCCGTCGTAACAGTGCACCTCACAGCCGTGCCGCTCCAGCGCTCGCCGGGTGACCGGGTTTCCCTCCAGCATGATCACCTGCCGTGGCCGGACAGCAAGCACGTTGCAGGCCATGGACGCGTACTCGTCAGCGTCCACCGCGACCACCCCGACACCGCGGTCGGCCAGGGTCTCCATGAGCGCTACCGGTGCCAGTGGCGGGAACACCACCGCCAGGTCATCGGCGACCGGTGAGAGGAACGACATCAGGTGCAGCACATGCTCCGGGCCGAGGTCGTGCGGCAGGTCCACGGACAGCACCGTGACCCCCTCGGCATCCATGATCGTGCGGATCTGGGCCACGCCCGCGGCGTTGGTCCGGTAGCTACGCCCGATGATCAGTGTCTGCGGGTCCAGCCAGACGAAGTCCCCGCCGTCGGCCCGGGCCGCACCGTCGAGCCGCGCCACCACAGGCACGCCGGCCGCCTCCAGCGCGGTGCCCAGGTGGCCGGGTTCGGCCTGGCGGGCAGGCTTGGCCATCTGGAACACCACGCCGCCGCGCTGGGTGACCAGCCCAGGATCCCGGATGTAGGTGGCGTCGACCATCCCGTCTATCGCCCCGGCAACCTCAACCTCGCAGCCAAGGCTGCCCAGCAGCTCGCAGAACGTCTCGTGCTGCGCCAAGAGCAGCCCTGGATCAGGCTGCCGCCAGGCCGCGGCAGCGAAATCGCCCACTGTTGCGGGCCGCCGGACAAGTACCCGGCGCAGCGGCAGGCACATCGAACTGACGCCATACCGCAGCGCCGGCGCACCGGCTTTCTGGCTGGCAACCATGCCGTCACCTCCTGCAAGACGGTCCCGCCGGCCTATGGCCCGGCGAGCCGGCGCGCATGCTACTCGCTGCGCACACCGGCGTACACCCGATGCCCGAGCCGATCCGGGAGCAGCGCGCACGCCTCCCCGATGCCGGTCGAGGCCCCGGTTACCAGCACGGATTTCACAACCGCAGCATGACCGCCGTGAGGCCACCCGGCAACCAGCAGCCCGCCTGGATCGTCATGCCTGCTCCGGGTCAGGGCCGACCGCGGACCGGCCGCCACGTCACCGGGGCAAGTCCCCGTCACCTGGGACGGGACAGGTCCCGGGGCGGTGCGCCGGCGCCGTCCACGTCGGCCGCGATGAGGAGCCGCCGGAACCGGTAGACCGCCTGGCCACGGGTCACCCCCAGTCGGTGGGCGATCTGGGACCAGGAGTACTGCGAGTGCAGTATCACTGCGGTCGCGACGTCCTCCCACTCCGGCGGGCAGTCTGCGCCCAGCCGCATCAGCGCGGTCGCGGCCAGCTTCCGGTTCTGGCCGGAGGCTTCCATGGTGCGCTGCTCATTGGCTACCTGCAGCAGCCGGTGGGGTTGCTCAGCCGGTTCTTGTACCGCCATCGCGGTTTGCTCCAATCGGCTTCTTCGGTTCCTGGGCCTGCTCGCTGGGGCGCGGATGCGGCCGCCAGCCGCCCTCGGGCGCCGCCGCACCCGGCGCGTCGGCGCAGCAGCGCGGGTGGCTACCCGATACGCCGGCGTTTACACCGAATGGTCCGCGCAGCCGGTCCAGAGGCCTTGGCAAGCCGCAGGCAGCATCCACTAGGAAGGCGCGGCGGCCAAGGCTGAGCCTGGGGGCGCTACTTGCGGTAATGCGGTTCCCTGCCGGGGATCGGCTTGGCGATGAGAGCCACGGGGATGAAGAAGCAGATCTGCGCGATCGCCAGGGTGAGCGTCCACAGCGCCTTGTCGCCGTAGTGGGCGGCCGCCTTGGCGTACAGCTCGTCGGGGACCCGTTCCCCGAACGGATTCGGGGTGAGGACCGCCTCCACGAGTTCCAGCGCGACCCGTTCGGCGTCGGTGAAGTAGGGGGCGTCCCGCCACCCGCGGTGATGCGCTCCTGCGCCTCCCCGGCCTTGCGGAGGTCGCCGGTCTGCCGGACGGGAGCGCTACGTGGGAGAGTGGATTCCGGAGCCGCTGCCCGCGGCTATCGAGTGGATCAGCGGGCGGACGGGCGGCGCCACGGCCGACCCGGCGGACCGGGTCACCCTGGACGAGTCGGTCAACATGGCGTTCCTCATCGTGCTGGAGTCGATGACCCCGGCCGAACGCGTCGCGTTCATCCTGCACGATGTCTTCCGCTACCCCTTTCCCGAAATAGCCCGGATCGTCGGCCGTACCCCCGCGGCATGCCGCCAGCTTGCCTCCTCAGCCCGCCGCCGCATCCGCACCTCGCAAGCCCCGGCGACCCCCGCGGCCCTGCAGGCCGGCATCGTCGCGGACTTCAAGCGGGCGTGGGAAGCCAAGGACATCGGCGCCCTCATCGGCCTGCTTGATCCCGGCGCTACGGCGACCGGGGATGGCGGCGGCCTGGTCACAGCCGTGCTCCGCCCGATCGAAGGCGCCGCGCAGATCGCACGCTTCTTCGCGGGCCGGACCGGTACGGCAGCCGCCCTGACGCTCCTCGAGCGCACGGTCAACGGCCAGCCCGGACTGGTGGCTCAACTGGACGGCGCCACCGTGGCCGTGTACGCGTTCGACGTCGCGGGCGGCAGGATCAGGCACATCTGGGCCGTACTCAACCCCGACAAGCTACGGCCCTGGGCGGCGGGCTGACGCGCGCTATGGCCCGGGCCGGTGATTCCGGGCGCCCGGTGCGGGTGGGTGCCGGGCGCGCCTAGGACTAGGTGGCCCCCCGGAAGCGAGACCGGCCGTCCCGGACTTACGCTCGCCAGGCCCTAGGACAGGAGGACCTGGCATGAACCCAACCGACTCCCTGGCGCGGCGCCTGCTGGCGCGGGCCCCGGGCAAGCTGGCCATCGGGGCCGCTGCGGTGGCCGTTGGCCTCGTGGCGGCGGGCGTGACCACCGCCGCCGGCTCGACCACGCCCGCGGTCACCACGACGTTCTCGTTCAAGCTGGTGCCCGCCACGGGCATCGCCGCGTGCCTGCCCACGGCAGCGGGGCACGCGAAAATCACGACGGGGTCGCTCAACGACACGATGGTCGTCAGCATCAGCGGCATGCCGGCCAACACCGGCTTTGACCTGTTCGTCATCCAGCAGCCCGCCAAGCCGTTCGGCGTCTCGTGGTACCAGACCGACATCCAGTCCAACAGCAGCGGCGCCGGCAGCGCCACGGTGCGGGGCGTATTCGACTCCGAGACCTTCTCGGTGTCACCCGGGGGGACCGCCACGTTCGCTCCCACCCACCAGTACCACCTCGGCCTGTGGTTCAACGATCCCCAGGTGCCGTTCAATCTGGGGTGCGAGCCGGGCGCCACATCGCCCACCATCACCCCGTTCAACGGTGAGCAGGACGCGGGCATCCAGGCGCTGAACACCTCGAACTTCCCCGTCGCCGCGGGGCCGCTGTCGCACGTACACCGCTGAGACGGCGGGCATGACCCGGCCCTCTCCGGCAGCCGGAGAGGGCCGGTGGCGTGGTTACTGGTGCCTGACCCAGACGTTGGGTTCGGTGTAGGTGCCGCGGTCCGCCTCGGTGTCGATGTGCAGGATGCTCAGCCCGCGAGGTATGACGTAGTCACCGGTGGCGGGGAAGGCCATGCCCGCCCAGGACTCCCATTCCGCGACGGTCCCGGTCATCGTTTGCGAGCGCGGGGCGGTGGCGATGATCGTGCCGCCCAGGCGCCAGTGGGTTCGCAGCCACGGATCGAGAGGCGCGCCGTCGGGGCGGGTCCAGCGCGCGAACGCCTCGATCGGCGTGAGCGGGTAGGCGGGTTTGAGGGTGGGGCGCACCGGGGCGAGCACCTTCTGGCAGCCTGCCTGCGGTGCAAGGCCGCGCAAGGCGGTGAGCAGGTGCGCGGCCAGGCCCTGGCCGGTTCTGCCGGGGTGCACGATGCCGCCGCAGATCACCAGGGTGTCTGGCCGCTGGCGGGCTTCGTGGCCCTCGACGGCCCGCCGGAGGGTGTCGGTGTAGCCGGTGGGCAGGCCGTCCAGGCTGCCGTCCCACCGGATCGGCACCGCCCAGCCGGTGGCCACCGGAACCTGGCCGTCTTCGATCAGGATGATGTCCAGGGCGGCGAACCAGTCACGGACCCGCCCGATGTACGGCTTCACCTCCTCATCGGCGGTGATGAACGCCGGGAAGGCATCCTCGAACAGCGACTCCAGGTCGCTGCCGGCCCAGGACCTGGCGTCGGACCGCTCCACAGCCAGCGCCATGTGGCCTTTCTACCCTGTGCGCGGTGGTCGTGGGCATCCGGCCCGGGCCTCGCGTGGCCGGGCTAGAAGGGGCGCCCCCACGCACGGCCCACGGTCAGTGGGTCGGTGACGGTGATGCTCGGGTCCGCCGCGATGGCCTGGATGATCTGCTGATAGTCCGAGTAGCAGTACCGCACCGTGGTGTTCGTCCAGTGCAGCGCCGGGTTGGACGAGGTGCAGTCCCACCGCATCTTGTTGTGGGCGTACTTCGGGTTCTTCCCGGTGACCAGCAGGTAGGCCTGGAGCGTGTACCACTGGCCCGGCTTCAGCGCCTCGATCCGCGAAATGATCGTTGAGGGCAGCGTGTACCGCCCGTTCTGCACGTGGACGGTGTAGCACGGCTGTGTGGGATCGTTGCAGGGGCCGCCGACAACCGCGATGGTGTACTGCCAGTAAGGCGGCGTGGTCGCCTGCGGAATTCATGGTGACGCCGTGCTTGGCCTGGTCGTACTGGCGTCCCCAGTCGAAGCAGGTCGAACTGTACTGCGTTTGCAGATTCACGACCGCCGGGTTCTTGGTGTACGAACCGGGATAGGCGATCATCCCCGCCGCGCCGGGCAGCCCATGAGCCTTGATCGTCGCCTCACTCCCACACGTCTGCGCCTTCGCCTCCGCCGGGGTGAAGTTCTCGATCTGCTGAAGGGTGGGATATGTGGCGGTGTGGGACACAAACGACCAGCCGAAATTCTGCGCCAGGTTCGTCGCATCCGCCCACGACGCGGTCAGGTCGTCGTTGTAGTGCGTGCAATTCCTTGTCGTGTCGCCGGTCTTATTCGTGACCAGCGTCCCGGTCCCCGCCATGCCCAGCGACTGCAAATAAGGCGCGACCGTGGTGTCCAGCCGGGCGATGTTGGTGTCATCCTCCACACAGTTGTCCGCCGCCGAAATCTCACTACGCGAGAACAGCAGCGTGACGAACGGCCCGGGCGCTGCCGCATTGCGCACCGCGGCGGCGCCCGCACGCGCCGTCTGCGACGGGCCGCTGGCGGCCGACCCGGCAGCGGGCACGAGCGCCACCGCCGCGGCCACCGTCACGGCACTGAGCAAGCCCGCACGCCTCATGCCCACGGTGCGGGCGCGGCCGGTATGCCGGAGCCTGGCGAGTAGCTGCCGTGGATGGTCCCTGTCCCGGTCCGTCACCCCGCTCATGATGACAACCTTCCTCACTGGATTCTGGTTGCGGTAGCGGGGGTTCCCACGATACGCCTCGCGCTTCAGGACGCTGCGCCAGGCGTAAGCCGGGCCAGCGGACTCGATGCCGAGGGCTGGGGCGTCAGAAGCTGGAGCGGGCCCTTACTGGGAACCTGGCCGTTGAGCACCAAGAACGAGCTGAGGCCGTCCTTGGTGTAGTCGATCGGGTAGGCGCGGGTGCCGCCGCCGAGGGTTGTCTCGGGGATCGTCATTGTGGTGAAGCCGCCCTTAGCGTCCCCGATCAGCAGGAAGTCCGGCGCGTTCTGGCCTGCGACCGTGCCGCCGACAACATAGATGTCCGGATTGTTGTCGCCGTTGACATCGCCAACCGCGAGCGACACCCCGCCCTTCAGCGTGAGAAGGGTCTTCGGTGAGCCGAACGTCCCATTGGCGTTCTGGAGGCGCTCGGCGACCTGGTTCCTGGTGAGAGTGATGAGGTCGGGGCGGCTGTCGTGGTTGACGTCCACCATGGCGGCATCCACGGCATTGATCGGCGCACCAAGGATCGACGACACATCCTTGAAGCCGTGGCCCTGCTCGTTCTCGAAGAGGTGGAGGCCACCCTCTTCCCCGCAGACCAGCAGGTCCGGCCAGCCGTCACTGTTGTAGTCGACAGTGTGCGCGCACAGTGACCCGATCTCGAGATCAAGGCCCATGGCCGGGTCGTCGACAAAGGAGCCGTGCCCGCTGTTGATGTAGAACCGGTCCATGGACGGCATGCCGTCCGGGCGCAGCGATTCCGTGCCGTAGAAGATGTCCGGGAAGCCGTCGTTGTTCGCATCCAGTACGGCGCCATACCGGCCGCGGCCCCACGGGTCGGACACGTTCCACTGGTAGGCCTGGTCGACGAACGTGCCGCCGGACTGCTGTATGTACAGCGCATTTGACTTGACCGACGAGCCGCGGTCGGCCCCGACGCTGCAGAAAATGTCCTCCCGGCCGTCCTGGTTGAAATCAGCGACATGGCAGTCGTGCCGGTCGGTGATGGACTGGAAATAGGTCACGTCGGAAGGGCTGAACGTGCCGTCCTTGTTGTTGAGGAACAGGTTTGCCGGATGCCAGTGGCGCGCGACAAAAATGTCCGGCCAGCCATCGCCGTTGATATCGGCAACGGCCGCACTGAAGGTCCAGTCCTGCGTGCCGTTGATGCCCGCGGCCGATGCCTTGTCGGCGATGGTCACCGGGACCGGGGTCGTCGCGGGGGGCGTGTTCGGCGGCGGGCTCGGCGTGGGGCCCACACCCGGGACGGCCGGCACCGCAGGCACGGGCGCAGGCGACCGCGTGGGCAGCGAGACGGATCCCGTGGAGCAGCTCGCCTGCTCGACGAGCGGGTTCGGGCCCTGCCGGCCCACCAGGGTCAGGCTCGACCCCGTCGGGCTGGCCGCAAGGCCGATGATCTCGTCACTGGCCGTAGGGGCGTCGGCCGAGACCGCCGTCGTCCACGCCGTCCCGTTGAAATGCACCACGAGCGTCTGGTTGAGCTGTGCGCTCGCGTTGTAATAGGTGCCGGCCGCCCACACATTGTTTGCTGAGATCGCCGTGACCTTGCGCAGCGCCCCGGCACCGGGAATCGATGAGTTACTCCATTTGCTGCCGTTCCAGTGCAGCGCCAGTGGCCGCTCGGCGCTGCCGTCGTTGTAGTAGCCAACGGCCCACACGTTGCTGGCCGACAGCACGCTGACACCGGTCAGAACCGTCTCGACCTTGCCCGGCGACGGCACGCCGCCCGCCCCGCTCACCGAGACCCACTTCGGCGAGGACGTGGTCGTGTCGTAGCGCAGCAACAGCGGCTTCAGCCCCGATGAGCTCACCCGATAACCGACGGCCCACAGTCCGGTGGCCTCCGTCCCGCTGACACCGGTGAGGGTGTTGTCCGTCGCGCTGGTCCCGTCATTGGGGCTCGCCACGGTGGTTAGCGCCCCGCCCGTGGTGTGCTCGATCAGCGTGCGCCGCGTCCCGTTGGCCGTCAACTGGAAACCGACCGCCCACGCGCCTCCACCGGCCAGGGTGTCGACACTGGTAAAAAGCGCGTCGTTGCCGAATTTCCCGGACGAGACCACCGACCACTGCTTTCCGTTCCAGTGCAGCGCCAGCGGCTGATACGGCCCGCCCTGCGCGAAACCGACCGCCCATCCCGCGCCAGCGATCATCGAGACGCTGTTGAGGGAATTATTGTTGCTGCCCTGGTTCGGCGATGTGACGAGCGACCACGCCGACCCGTTGAACCGCTCGATCAGGGTCCGGTTCGCGTTCCCCTGAGAACCGTTGCTGCCCACGGCCCAGGACTCGCCAGCGGACACGAAGCTGGCACCGGTGAGCAAACCACCCTTGGCCGTAGCCCCCGACCCGCGGCTCAGCGAACCACACGTCGAAGTGGCCGCGCGGCTGACACCGCCTCCCAGCAGCGCCGACGGCACCACCGCGAGTACCAGCGACGTCACGATCAGTGATGCTGATCGAGCGCTCCCCATTACCTGCTACCTCCCCTGACGAATTACGTCATCTCCCAATGGCAGCAGGCTTGATTATCCGGATCCACCCGCCAGCAGGGCCAGAGAAACACCGGACGCGTGAGTAAAAACAAGGCCAATTGGAACATATCCGAAACCATGAGGAAATACCTATATCCCGATCGGGAAAGCGGATCAACGGAATGGCGCCCGCCGGATCATCCCCGAAGCCTGGAGGACACTGGAGTCATGGTGAAGCACCTCGGCATTCTTGCGACCACCCCGGAGGGGGCCGCGCTGTGCTTCCGGGTCTTCTGCCAGCAGGGCGCCGGCGCGCCGGGCCCGCACGAACATCCGGACGTGACCCTGGACTGCATCGCGCTGGCCCGCAGCCTGCCCGCATGGGAAAGGGGCGACCTCGGCGCGGTCCGTGCGACGCTGTCGGTCAGCGTGCACCGGCTCGCCCGGGCGGGTGCCGACTTCTTCGCCTGCCCGGACAACACCGCGCACATGGCCCTCGAACAGCCAGGGCCCGGCCTGGCGCTGCCGGGCCTGCACATCGCAGAGGTGGTGGCCGAGCAGGCCGCACACCACGGTTATCGGCGGGTCGGCCTGCTCGGCACGAAGTACACCATGGATGGCCCGGTCTACCCACGGGCCTTCGCCGCGCGGGGGATAGCCACCGAAGTACCGGCCGGTGAGGACCGCGCCATCCTCCACGAGATCATCCTCGCCGAGCTGGTGAACGGCGTCTTCACCGGCCGCGCGCGCCGGGAGTACTCCCGGATCATCGACCGGCTGGCGGCGCGCGGATGTGATGCGGTGGGCCTGGTGTGCACCGAGATACCGCTGCTGGTGCCGCCCGACGCCGCTCCCCTGCCGGTGCTCGACTCGACCCGGCTGCTGGCCCGCGCCGCCTTCGACACCGCTCACGGCCAGCGGGCGCTGCCCACCTGGCGCGGCGGGCCCATGAAGGACTGACGCGATCGGTTCCGGCTGGCCCTGCCCGGCGTTCCGTCGCACCGCTCTCCTACCATTGGCGCCGCGGGAAAGGAGCGCCGATGTTCGTGCTGGCGATCGTGCTGACGGTGTTGCTGCTGCTGGAAACGCTGCCGTCCGCGGTCGCCGGGCTGACCCGGTACCGTGCCGGGCTGACCCGGCTGGACCAGCTCACCCGGCTCGGGCTGCTCGAAGGCCGGAATCTGTGGGTCGCCTCGCTGCTCGGCGCCGTGCACCTGCTTGGCAGCGCCGCCGTCATCACCGGCCTGTTTCTGCCTGCGGCCGGGGTCGCCGGTGGCGGGCTGGAGGCTGCGGCATTCGGCTGGGTGCTGTCCCGGCAATTGCGCTACGGCGACCGTGGCCGGGCGCTATTCGCCTACCTGCTGTTCACCTCGCTGGCGCTTGCCGTGCTGGTGGTGGACGCCGTGCGGCTGTGATCGGGACGGATGCGGTGTTGGGGCGGTCGTCCGCGGGGCTCCGGCGGGCTTGCACACGTCGGCTCTGGTGGGGCGCCGTTGGCCCGAGACGCGCCGGGTTGTCGGCGGGCCTTGGCAACGCCTACGCCCGCCTCCGCCCCACGCACGCCCGCTGCGCGTGCGCCGCGCTCGCGGTCATGGCGTACGGCGTTTGTGGGGGAAGGATGTGAGTCGTGGAGCTGGTCGTCAGGGCGTTGACCGGGGAGCGGTGGGCGGCGCTGGAGGACCTGTTCGGCAGGGCCGGGGCGTCGAACGGGTGCTGGTGCATGTACTGGCGGATCGGCCCGCGTTACCGGGAACGGCCACGCGAGGACAACAAGCGCGACCTGGAGCGGCTCGCCCGGTCCGGGCCAGCGCCGGGGCTGCTCGCCTTCGACGGCGACACCGCGGTCGGCTGGTGTGAGCTTGCCCCGCGCGCCGACCTGGGCTGGCTGGCCCACAGCCGGTACTTCCGGCCAGTGGATGACCTGCCCGTGTGGTCGGTCCCGTGCTTTTACGTACGGCGCACCTATCGCGGCCGGGGCGTGATGGGAACGCTGATCGAGGCGGCCGCCGGCGTGGCGGACTCGGCCGGCGCCCCGGCGCTCGAGGCCTACCCGGTCGACACCACGGTGCCGGGCCACACCCGCAACCTGTTCCTGGGCGTGGCGTCCGTGTTTGCCCAGCACGGGTTCCAGGTGGTGGCCCGGCGGCAGCCCGATCGCCCGGTGATGCGTAGAGTCCTCAACACATCAACCTGACTGGCCGGCTAAGCGAGCAGTTCGGCCACCAGGTCCGGCGGCAGGCCGTGTGTTTCGTGCAGGTACGCCAGGTCCGCCTCGGTCAGCGGGCGGCCGGAGCCGAGCTGCGCCAGCACCTTGCGCCCGCGGGTCAGCAGGCCCGCGAACCGGCGCTCCTCGGCCCTGAGCACCTCGCCGACCGGGCCACCGTCCGTGGGCTGGCCGAACTGTGCCAGCGTGTGCTCCAACAGCGAGGACGGCAGGTCACCCAGCGTCCTTGTGCTGTCGGTGCGCCAGAGCACGGTCAGCGCGCGCCGCAGCAGCCGGCGCAGCACATAGCCGCGGCCGGTGTTTGACGGCCTGACGCCGTCGCCGATGATCACCACGCTGGCGCGCAGGTGGTCGGCGAGCACGCGCATCGATTGCTCGCCGGGCTGCCACAGGCCCACCAGCGCGCTGGTCCACGGCTCGAAGACATCGCAGCCGAACACCGACGACTTGCCCTGCAGGACCATCAGCAGCCGCTCCAGGCCCATGCCGGTGTCCACGTTGGGCTGCGGCAGCGGTTCGAGGTGGCCGTCGGAGTGCCGCCGGTAGCGCATCGACACGTGGTTCCAGAGTTCCATCCAGCGCTCGTCGGTGCCCGGGGTACCCCGCGGCTGGCCGTCACCGGTCCAGACGAAGATCTCCGAATCGGGGCCGCACGGGCCGGTCGGGCCGTTCGACCACCAGTTTTCTTCCGTGGTCAGCTCGACCGGCACGCCGAGCTCGGCCCAGGTGTCCAGGGACCGGAGATCGGGGCCTACCTGGTTGTCACCACCGAACACGGTCGCGTGCAACCGGTCCCTGCCGATGCCCAGGCCCTCGACGAGCAACTGGTAGCCCCAGCGCAGGGACTGCGGTCCTTGGTAGTCGCCCAGCGACCAGGAGCCGAGCATCTGGAACACGGTCAGGTGCCGGTCGTCGCCGACCTCGGCAAGATCGGTCGTGCGCACGCAGCGCTGCACGCTGGTCAGCCGCCTGCCCTCCGGGTGGGGCAGACCCTCCAGGTAGGGGGTCAGCGGGTGCATCCCCGAGGTGGTGAACAGCACCGGGCCGCCACCGGGCGGCACCAGGGAACTGCCCCGGAGCACCCGATGGCCGCGATCTGTGAAGAACTCAAGGAAGGTATTTGTCGTCTCAATCACGTTCATGGCATGGATCCGTTCTTGGCTATGGGACCAAGAAGGGACCGCTGGCACGGCCATGGCGCAAACGGGCAGCACGCACCGGCGGACCGTTCCCGGTCGCCAGCGTGTGCAGGAGATTGAGGTCAGGCAGCGGCAACCGGCGGGCTGGTAGCTCGCGCGGTGCGGATAAGGCCGACCTTCATGCACCTCACTATAGGTTCGGCCGTCCGGCCGCTCAACGGCTTATTCCCGCCCCTGGCCCCACCACGGGGGTCAGAGCCCACGCTGGCCGACGGCTTCCGCTGCAGGAAAAGGAAGTCAACAGTGCAGGCAAAATCCTCGGTTTTGACGACCTGAACCTCACGCCGGTGGGAAAGACGACGGCAACAGCGGGCATCGTGCTCGGCCAAACGGGGGCCTCCGCTACGGCCCCATGAGCCTGCTGATGGCACAGCTCAGCGGCTAGGGCGTGTCCCGTAGATCTATGCCGTCGCGAGCGGCTGTCCGGCGGGATGCATCGCAAGGCGGAGGAGGAGCCCATAGTGGTTCTATGGGCGACGACGACAACGCAGTGAGGCGCCCGTCCGGCAGCCGCGCAGCAGGCTGAATGATCTACGGGACATGCCCTGACCGAGCACGGCGCGAGCGGCCGTTCAGGGAGCCGGCTGGCGCTCGGCGAAGGCTTCGTGGCCGAGGTGGGCCAGCCAGCCGCGGAACACCTGGTGGAGTTCGTCCGCGCCCCGGACCGGGCTGGCCGGGGCGGGCAGGCTGGCCGGATACAGGACGAAGGGATGGGTCTGCTCGCCGCCGAGCCCGCCGTGCGACCCCACCAGGTGCTCGAACGCCGCCACCTCCTCGGTCTGCGGATCCCACATCGAATTGATCATGATGTCGGCGCAGTGCGGGTACGAGTCCGTCCGCAGCACCTGCCAGCGGCCGGAGGCGCCGAACGGTTCCAGCGGATCCGTGCCGACCACGGTCTGGGTCTGCAGCACCTGGAGGCCGTCGCGGCCGATCACGACCGGGCCGTCCTCGTCCGAGCGAACGAGGATGAACCCGACACCGGGATGGGCGATGAGCGCCGGTATCAACCGCGGGTACCTCTTCCCGATCTCCTCCAGGGACATCCGCCCGGACTGTTCGGTCAGGTAGACCAGGCCGAGGTTGCCCGAGGCGAGTACGACCGCCTCCCCCGGGCCGCCGGCCGGTGCCGCGTCGCGCTCCGGCTGTAGCGGGCCCGGGCGGGCCGCGGTGCTGCCCACGGCCGCCGCACCGTCGGCTGCCGCCGCAACGCCCACGGCCGGGGCATCGCCTGCAGTCGCGGGATCGGGTGCCGGAGCGGCACGGCGGGGACCGGCTTCGCGACGGTCGCGCAGGACCCGCTGCAACGCCCTGCCGACCCTGCTGTCCTGCGAGGTCATGTCGGCCGCGGCGGCACCGGCGTATCCCCAGGACTCCTCCCCCGCTACCCGCGCGGCGCCGATCTCGGTCACCGTGCCTTCCTGCATCGCGCTACGGACCAGGTCGCCGAGGCTGCCCCCGTACCGGTCCTCGAAGGTGGTCCCCTGGCTCTGGCCGTGGTCGGACAGCACGACGAACCGGTAGGGGCGCGGCGCGTTCGCGGCGGCGCGCTCCAGCCGCCCAAGATCCCGGTCGAGCCGCCGGAGGGTGTCGAGGGCGTCGTAGCGTTCCGGCCCTGAATGGTGCGCGACCTCGTCATACCCGACGAAATCGGCGTAGATGACCGAACGGCCGGTGTACAGGTCGCCGATCAGCGTCTGGGTGGTCAGATCCCGGGTGACCACCGTGGCGAAGGCCCGCAGGAACGGGTACAGGCCGCCGCGGCGTACCCGCGGCCGGACGTCGTGGCGTCGCTGCCGGGAGGCCTGGACGAGTTCCCGCGCGATTTCGGCGACGAACCCGGCCAGCGTGCGCAGGGTGTTGTAGGGGTCCGCGAAGTAGCCGTAATAACCCTGGCCTACCCGGCCTCGCCGGTGCCCGGCGACGCTCATGGTCAGGATGTTCTGCTCGGCGTCGCCGGTGTAGAGGTTCCCGCGGCCGACCCCGTCGGCGTGCAGCAGGCCCCGGCCGTCGGAGTGGCGCCGCTCGATTTCCGCTGCCGAGCGCGGGTGGTTGCTGACGAGCCTGGTGCCGGTCTCCTTCTCCAGCCACCGGAAGGCCGGGATGTCGAAGGTACTGCCGTGCAGGATCCCGCACTGGCTGGCACCGGTCTGGGAGGACCATCCGGTCTCCCAGCCCAGCAACCGGTGGCTGCCCGAGGCGAGCCAGCGGGCCAGCGTCGGCGCGTTGCCATCGCGGAGGGCCCGCCGCAGGACCGCCAGTCCCAGCCCGTCGATCTGGATGAACAGCACCCCGGGAACGTCGGTGGCGCCCTGCGGCCGGATCCGGCGGGCCGCGCGGCGGATGATCCGGCGGTAGTAGACGTCCTCGTCGTCCAGGGTCAGCAAGCTGGTGAGCATGGTGTTGGCCACGGCGACCACCAGCGCGACAACGATCGCGGTCCCCCAGTCGCTCACCTCGATGCCCGGCAGGAGATAGGCGACGATGCCGACGGCCACCCCGTTGAGCGCGATGGCCGCGAGGCCAAGGGTGAGCACGGCGAGCGGCAGCGCCAGGTAGGCGAAGACCGGCCAGACCAGGGCGTTGATCAGGCCGAACAGCGCCGCCGCCGCAAGCGCGGCGCCCGCGCTGGTCACCGTCAGGCCCGGCAGCACCCAGCCGAGCAGGACGAACACCGCCCCGGTGAACAGCCACACCACCACGATGCGCAGCACCGGATGCCCGCTCGACGGTCCCCGGCGCGGCCGGGGCCCGGGCTCGGTTGGATGTTCCATGGCCCTGCCAGCCTCCCCGCTGGCAGGGCATCCGCGGATCACTCCCGACGGGTCATTCAGCCCGCAGCCTTCCCACCCCCGACCGACCCACCGCCCCCCGCCCGAGCCGGTGGACACCGCGATGAATGTGAATCTGGTGCCCCTCTAGGGGCCCCAATCTCACATTCACGCCCGGTGGCCGGCGCCGCGCGCCGGTGCGGCGCGGTGACGCTGACGGTGTTGGCGGTCACGATGGCCGCGATGGCGAGCCAGCCGGCGGGCGCCTGGCGGCGGCGGTGGCGAGGCGGCCGGCGAGAGCGCCGACGCTGGCGCGGAGTTCGTCGGGCTGGTGGATGGTGAAGCCGCATTCGAGCCCGGCGAGCACGCTCGCCATCCAGTCCAGCGAGGTGACCCGCATCCGCAGCAGCGTGCCGCCGCTGGCCGGGGTCAGTTCGGCGAGGGTGGCTGGCAGTTGCTGTGCCAGCTGGCCGGGCGGGGCATCCAGGAGCACCTCGACCTGCCACGGCCAGGGCGTCCTGGCCAGCGAGCGGCTGACGTAGCTGATGGCGTCGAACCCGGGCGGCGCGGAGACGGCGGCCGTGCTGGTGACGGTGATGTGCCGCATCCGGTCGAGCCGGAAGGTGCGCAGGGCGTGCCGGTCGTGGTCGTAGGCGGCGAGATAGCAGTACCCGGAATGGATGACCAGGCCGTGCGGGCTGAATTCGCGGGCGGTCAGGGGGCGGCCCGGCGACTGGTAGCTGGCCTTGACCCGCTGGCCTGCCAGATCGCCTCGGCCAGCGCCGGGATCGCATCACCGGCCGCCGGGGCACCGTGGCGGGCCGGGATGGTGAAGCCGACCGTGGCCTGGACCGCCTCGGTCCTGCTGCGCAGCGAGCCGGGCAGCACCCGGCTGATCTTCGCCAGTGCGTGGCCGACTGTGCCGGTGGCGCCCTCTAGCCCCAGGCGCCGTGCCGCCATCAGGCCGAGGACCACCACGACCGCCTCATCCCCGGTGAGCATCAGCGGCGGGAGCCGGTACCCGGGGCGCATCCGGTAGCCACCGCCCGGGCCGCGCTCGCCCTCGACCGGGATGCCGAGTTCCTGGAGCGCGGTGATGTAGCGCCGCACGGTGCGGCGATCGACACCGAGCCGCTCCGCCACCACGAAGGCCTTCACCGTGGCGACGATCGGCGCGCTCGTCGAGGACGGGCTGCTCGACTGGGACCGCCCGCTCCGTGACTACCTGCCTGGCCTGCGACTACACGACCCGGTGGTGACCGATCGCGTGACCATCGTGGACCTGCTGTCCCACCGGTCCGGCCTACCACGCCACGACCTGGCCTGGCTCGGTTATCCGGACCTGCCCGCGCCGAACTGGTCCGGCGCCTGCGGTTCCTGCCGCTGAGCAAGGATCTGCGGCAGACGTTCCAGTACTGCAACCTCGGCTACCTGGTGGCGGGATACGCCGTGGAGGTACTCACGGCCGCCTCCTGGGAGGACTACGTGCGGTCCCGGCTGCTTGCGCCGCTCGGGATGGACCGCTCGAACCTGTCCGTTGACGACATGACCGCCGACCCCGACCACGCGGGCGCTTACGAGCGCCGCCACGGCGTGGTCGTGCCTGTGCCGGCGCGGCAGGTGACGGCGATGGCGCCGGCGGGCGCGATCAACTCCTGCGCGGCCGACATGGCCCGATGGCTGCTGGCGCAGTTGGGCGGGGGTCAGGTGGACGGCAAGGCCATCATGTCGGCCGCCACGGTGGCGCGCCAGCACACGCCGCACATGCTGATGCCGGAGGACCGGACCTAGTTCGGCACGCTGGAGCTGAGCCTCACACATCGCCATTACGACACCTTCGACCTCGACTGGGACGAGCTCGGCGACCAGTCCTACCCGTTCCCGCTCATTTTTCTTTCCGACCCTGACGGCGATGTCACGGCGCTCACCGTGCCCTTCGAGCCCGCCGTGGAACCGCTGCGGTTCGACCGGCTGCCCGACGCCCAGGCACGTGATCCGGAGGTGCTCGGCCGACTGTGCGGCACCTACGCGATGGGGCCGATCGAGATATCGGTCGCCAAGAAGTCGGCCCAGGTGCTCACCGTCACCGCGCCGGGCGCGCCGCCCTTCGAACTGCGGCCGGGACGGGGCTTGCGCTTCGAAGTGCCTGGCCAGCCCGGCATCACCGTCGAGTTCGAGCTGGACGAGACCGGCGCGGTAGCCCGCCTGGTGGCGCAGCCGCTGGGGGTATTCCTCCCTAAGACCTGAGCAGAGTCACTGCCCAGCGCCGCCCCCACGCCGCTCAGGCGTGCGCGCCGGCCATCACGGTACCTACCGTCAGCGTCGCGGTCGCCTCCATGACCGTGCCCACCAGATCCACCTCGTCGCCGAGTTGCCGCCGCTCCACCGCGGTCAGTTCGCGCAGTGGTTCCACGGTGATGGCCAGCTTGCGGCCGGAGCGCCGCTGGTGCCACACGCCGCCGACGACGCCGTCGATGAGCAGCACCGGGTAGTTCCCGGCCTGCCCCGCCGGGGTGAGCGCGCGGGCGGCGGCCGCGCCGGGGTACAGCCGTTCCCTGGGCTGGCCCGCGACGACGTAGGAGTCGAAGTAGGGCAGCAGCCGGATCCCCCGATGCGGCCGGGACGGCGCCGCAGTGTCGCCGGCCACGACCCATCCCGGCACGCCGTCGGTGTCGACGCGGTCCAGTTCGCCCGCCAGCTCACCGAACAGCCCGGCGGCGTACCGCGGCGGGATGTTGAGCCACCTGGCGAAGTGCTGCGGCGTGGCCGGGCCGTAGGCGTGCAGGTAGCGCGTGACGAGCGTGCGCAGCGCGATGTCGCCGCCGGTGCGGCGGAAGCCGGGCAGCCAGCGCCGCGGATGGGTGTAGGTCACCTTCCGGCCCCGGTCCGGCCCGAAACAGAGCATCCCGCGGTGTGCCACCGTGCTGGTGAGCTGGCGCCAGCGCGGCCACATGCCGCCAAAGGCCGCCATCGTCTCCTCGACGGCCCACGGGCCGGCCCGGTCCGCGAGCGCTTCGGTCAGCTCGTCGACGGTCAGTTCGGTGTCCGCCAGCACCTCACCGATCGCCGCAATGACCTCGTCCGCCTGCTCGGGAGTGAACCTGACTCCCTCGGGATGCGCAGGCACCGACGACGGCAGGGCCGACAGCGCACCGGTCCACATCGGCAGGTCGGCGGCGGGGAGCAGGTGGATGGTGCCGCGCGGACCGAACGTCTTGATCAGGGTGTGCTCCACCCAGAGCGCGCGCTGCACGTCGGTCCGGGTCGCCCCGGCGATGCGCCGCCCGATCGACAGTTCCGCGGCGCTGAGCACCTGGGCGTGCGCCCCGCACAGCACCCCGGCGACATCGGCCGGTCCGCAGTCCGTGGCCGGCGCCGCCAGCGCGTGCCTGGCCATCCGCCTGGCGGTGACGCTGCTCCAGGTCAGGGCGGCCACCGGCGCCGGCTTGCCGGTCGTCATGCCACGGTCTCCGGTGGCCCCGGTGACCGGCGCTCGAGGGCGGCCAGACGGAGTTCGAGCTGGTCGACCCGGTGCCGGAGGATCTCGACCTGTGCCTGGTCGGCCAGGCGCCGTTCCGCGGTGCGGCGCAGCCGCGGCGAGGTCTCGGCGCGGGCGGCGACCATGGCGAGGGGCACGAGCCGCTGCGGCCCGTGCGGGCCGTCGGCCAGCCGGGACGGGATCTGCCCGGTCCGGTACCAGCTGCGCAGGGCGGCGCGGGAGACCCCGGTATCGGCCGCCGCGCGCTCAAGCGTGACCCAGTCCGAGCCCTCCAGCGATGCGTTCAGCTCGAGTTCGAGTTCCCAGTCGTCGAGCCGGTCTTCCCAGTCCATGACGGGCGAACCTCCGCACGGTCGTCGTAATTACCCTATTAATAGCATGGTATTGACATGCTTAGCACGCGTGCCGGACGCTGAATCTCATGTTTGAGCGATTCACCAACCGCGCGCGCCACGTCGTCGTCCTTGCCCAGGAAGAGGCCCGCCGCCTGCGCCACAACTACATCGGCACCGAGCACATCCTGCTCGGGCTGCTCGGTGAGCCCGACGGGGTCGCCGGCCGCGTCCTGGCGGGCTTCGGCATGTCGCTGGAATCCACTCGCCGCGAGGTCACGGCCATCGTCAGCGCCGGGACCACGGCCCCCAGCGGGCACATACCGTTCACCCCGCGGGCGAAGAAGACCCTTGAGCTGTCCCTGCGCGAGGCGTTGCAACTGCATCACAACTACATCGGCACCGAGCACATCCTGCTCGGCCTCATGAGGGAGGGCGAGGGCGTCGCCGCCCAGATCTTGCAGCAGCACGGCGACCTCCAGGCGATCCGCATGGCAGTGACCGACCAGGTGCCCGCGTTCAGCGGCGAGACGAGCGGGCGGGGCAGGCGGTGGCTGCGGCGCCGCGGCGCGGCCGGCCTTGCCGAGCCGGGCACGCCGGCCGAGCAGGCGGTACTGAACGCCACCCCGGCCGCGGACACCACTCTCAGCGAGGCCGCCCGCCTGGCCGGCACACACCCGGTCGGCTCGCATCACCTGTTGCTGGCCGCGCTCGCCGACCCCGACACCGCCGCGGCCCGTGCGCTGACCGCTCTCGGCGTCGACCTGGACCAGGCCAAGGAGGCCCTGCGCAGCGCGGACGTCACCGGCACCAGTGACGAACTGCCCGAAGAGGCCGGCCGCCGCCAGATGCTGATCCAGGTGACCGGCGAGCGGCTCACCGTCGAGGCGGCCGACCCGGTGATCATCGAGGCCGGCCAGGCCGCGCTCAAGACGCTCGGCGACCAGGCCAGCCCGCCCGGCACGATCCGCGGCGACCTGCCCGCCGGCGCCAGCCTGAGCAGCGTCTGGCAGGCGCTGCACGACAGCCTGCAGGCCATCCAGCGGCTCGCGGCCGCGCCCGCCGAAGCCCTGGATGACCAGGACAGCCCGGGCGAGCCCGGAACCGGCGCCGCCTGAACGCCGCAGCCGCACCACCGCCGCGGCACGGAAACCCGAGGTTCATGATGGCGTTATGAGCGAGCTTGACGTCATCATCATCCACATCCGCGCCGAGCAGGCCGCCGAGTACGAGCGCCTGTTCGCCGAGCACGAACTGCCGCGCTGGCGCGAGTACAAGGCACGGGGCGCCTTCCTGTCCGCGCGGATCTCCCGGGTCGCGTTCGGCACCGACGACCGCAAGGACGTGGTCAAATACGCCATCGCGGTCGAGGTTCCCGATCATGCCGCGCACAGCGAGCACGACGCCGACCCCGGATTCCAGGAGTTCAACCGGCTGGCCGACATGCTGCAGCCGGAAGACCCGCTGGTCTACGGCGGAGAGCTGCTGCACGCGGTCTGAGCAGCGCGGGCCGCGTCGGGTGGCCGGCGGCGACTCCTGGCGGCCGCTCGGGTGACCGCCCTCCGGGTCAAATATCGCGGCGATACGCTCCCCGTGGCGACCGGACGAGCCCGGTCACCGGGTCTCGTACCGCAGGTGGACCGCGCCTTCGCCGTGGATGCTCTCGACGCAGCGCAGGTCCGCCTGAGCCGTGCCGAACAGCCGCATGCCGCGGCCGAGCAGCACCGGCCGGACGTGCAGCACGACCTCGTCGACCAGCCCGGCGGCGAGCGCCTGCTGTGCGATGTTGACGCCGCCCGCCAGCAGCACGTCCTTGGCGCCTGCCACCGCGCGGGCCTGCTTCACGGCGGCCTCGATGCCGTCGGTCACGAACGTGTAGCTGGTGCCGCCGCTCTTGTCGATCCGCTCCTGGCCGCGGTGGGTCACGACGAAGACCGGGGCGTGGAACGGCGGGTTCTCACCCCAGTGCGGGTAGCCGTAGTCGAACATCGTGCGGCCCGACGATCTGCGGGCCCACCCGGGCGAAGTTGTCCGCCCACACCCGGGAGTCCACCGAGTCCGCGCCGCCGTCGAGGCCCTGCTGCTCGCGCCAGCTCCGCAGGCCGAACACCCAGCCCGCGATGGCTTCCCAGAGCGCCATGCCGTCGGAGTCGGCGGACTCGGGAGCCGCGATGCCGTCCAGTGACGTCGACATGTTCAGGATTACCTTGGTCATCTCCGGTTCCTTCCGGCCGGGGCGCCTGGCGCGCCCGCTCGGCCCTGGGTCGGAGCGGACCGGAAGGTCTCTACATCGCGGGAGAACTTTTTTCCTCGCCGGCCAGCCGGGCGGCGCGGGCGGTCAGGTACCGGCGCTCGGGAAGGCTGGTCGTGCGGCGCGCGGCCTCCCGGTAGCTCGTCACCGCGCCCTGAAGGTCGCCGGACATCTCCAGCAGATGAGCCCGGGTCGCGTGCAGCCGGTGGTGGCCCGCCAGCCGGCGGTCTGATTCCAGCTCGCGGAGCAGGTCAAGCCCGGCCGCCGGGCCGGCCACCATCGCGACCGCGACCGCCCGGTTGAGGCTGACCATCGGGCCGGGTGCCAGCTGTTCGAGCAGCTCGTAGAGCCCGAGTATCTGCGGCCAGTCGGTGGTGTCGACGGACTTCGACTCGTCATGCACCGCGGCGATCGCGGCCTGCACCTGGTACGGGCCGACCTGGCCGGCCGGGAGCACGGCACTGACCAGCGCCACGCCCTCGGCGATCCTGGCCGAGTCCCACAGGCTCCGGTCCTGCTCGCCGAGGGGGATCAGGCTCCCGTCCGGGCCGGTCCGGGCGGCCCGGCGGGCGTCGGTCAGCAGCATGAGCGCGAGCAGGCCGGTGACCTCGGCGTCGGCGGGCAGCAGCCGGTGCAGCCAGCGGGTGAGCCGGATCGCCTCGCCGGACAGCTCCGGCGCGGTCAGGCCGGTGCCCGCCGTGGCCGTGTATCCCTCGTTGAAGATCAGGTAGAGGACGTGCAGCACGATGGCGAGCCGCGCTGGGCGGTCGGCCGGTCCTGGCATCTCGAACCGCGCGCCGCTGACCCTGATGGCCTCCTTGGCCCGGCTGATCCGCTGGGCCATGGTGGCCTCGGGCACCAGGAACGCGGCGGCGATCTGCGCCGTGCTCAGGCCGCCGACCGCGCGCAGGGTCAGTGCGATCTGGCTGGACCCGGACAGGGCCGGGTGACAGCACAAGAACAGCAGGGTCAGGCTGTCGTCGTGGCCGGTTGCAGGCTGTTGCGGCCGTTCGAGCGGCGCGCCGGCGGCCGCATCCTCCTGCTCCCGCCGCCGCCGGGCATGCTCGCTGCGGACCTCATCGATCAGGCGGCGGGAGGCGACGGTGAGCAGCCAGCCCTTCGGGCTCTCCGGCACCCCGCGGACGGGCCAGGACGTCACCGCCTCCAGCATCGCCTCCTGCACCGCGTCCTCGCAGGCGCCGAACCGGCCGTAGCGGCGCACCAGCGCGCCAAGCACCTCGGGCGCAAGCTCGCGCAGCAGCTCCCCGATGTCCTGCGCGCCGAGCGCCCCGGTCACTGGTCAGCGGCGGACTCGTGCAGGACCGGCCACAGTTCCACGGGCTCGCCGTCCGCGAACGGCATGTCCGCCGCGATCTGCTCCGCGCGCTCCTGGCTGTCGCAATCCAGCAGCCAGAAGCTCGCCATGTACTCCTTGGTCTCCAGGTAGGGCCCATCGGTGACGGCGGGCAGGCCGTTCACCCGGCGCACCAGCTTCGCCTGCGCCGCATCGGCCAGCCCGTACGAGCCGAGCAGTTCGCCGGTCTGACGGTACTTCGCGTTGAACGCCTCGTGCCTGGCGATCGCGTCGGTCCAGGCGTCGGCGGGCATCGACTCCCACTTCTCCTGGTTCCCATAGATCATCAGCAGGTACTTCACCGCGAATCCTTACCTCAGTCGGCACTCCGCTGCAGCTGCCATGCTGCCTCAAGGGCGTCCTCGACGGCACCACTGGCGCCGCTCGCCAGGTCGGCAACGACCATCATGTGCTTGCGGTACCTGGCCGGGACGCTGAAAGTACCCGGAAACTGCTGGAGCAGCGCATCGCGGTAGTCAAATTCGGCACGGATCACCAGATGCACGTCGTCAAGCTGACGCGCGACCAGCCTGCCGTGGTACCGCCACTCGGCCAGCCCATGCCGCGTGGTGCAGCGCACCCCGGCCATTCCCTCGGCCAGGATGACCACCTCATCCATATCCATGGACGAGCACCTCAGCCGGCCAGGGCGGGGCGCACGGCCCGCGCCGCATAACAGATCCGCGCGGCGCTGGCCGCCATGGCGACCGCCAGCAGCCAGGTCAGCGGCACACCGGCCAGTGCCACGCCGGCGATCAGCGAGGCGTCGAGAGCGATGACGCCGAGGAATCCGGCGGCGCCGGTGCGGGCGGCCAGGCGATAACGCTTGCCCAGCGCGGACGTGGCAAGCAGCGCGATCACGGCGGCGAGCGTCACTCCGGCCAGCATGCGGGCCGACAGCGGGACCGGCCAGGCCCGGCCGGTGACCAGCGCCGCGACCCAGCAGGCACCGACGGCCGGCCCGATGCCGAGCAGCCTGCGGGCGGCGCGCCGGGCGGGGTTCACCCGGGCAAACCCGGCCACGATCACCTGCGGCTCGCCGAACTCCGCCACCGCGGACTGCGCCGCGAGGTCGGGGGCCAGGCCCTGGCGGAGGTAGGACCGGTGTGTTTCGGTCAGGCCGTCGGCCAGTTCGTCGACTATCGAGGCGGGCAACTGGTCCGCCAGGACAGCTAGGTAGCTGCTGATCAGGCGGGGCTCGGGCATGGCCCGCCCTCCAGCGCGGCGGTCACCATGGCCGAGAAGTCCAGCCAGTCCGCCCGCCTGCCCGACAGCGCCCGGTCCCCCGCCGGGGTCAGCCGGTACTCACGCCGCCGCCGGCCGCCCACCACCGACCAGGATCCGGCGATCAGCCCGGCCTGCTCCAGCCGCCGCAGCGCCGGGTAGATCGTCCCGGTCGGCAGGTCCAGCCGCCCGCCGGTGCTCTGCCGCAGCGCCTCCATGACCGCGTAACCGTGCTGCGGCCCGCCTTCCAGTGCCGCGAGCAGCATCGCGTCCAGGTGGCCCTTCAGCTCCTCGGCCCTCATAGGTAGCAACACTACATTAGGGGCTTCCAGCCGGGCAATCCGAAGAGTAGTGTGACTATATGTAGTAATGCTATATATCGAACCGGGCCGGCCTGGCGGCAGGCGGATCGTCAGTCCGCCGGCGCCGGGCAGCCCGGCAGGACGGCACGGAGGGAGCTGAGTGACCATGGCCCGCACGCTGAGCCTTGTCATCCGCAATCTGCTGTTCACCGTGGTGGTACCCGGCCTGGGGGGTGTCTGGGTGCCGTGGCGGATCTTGACACGCGATGGGCACACGCCGGTCCCCGTCGCCTGGGAAGCGACCGCGGTCATCGCGGCCGGGATCGCCCTGTACGCGTGGTGTACCTGGAACTTCGCGGTGGTGGGCGGCGGCACGCCCGGCCCATGGGACGCACCGCGGCGGGTGATCGCCGTCGGGCCGCACCGGTGGGTGCGCAACCCCATCTACATCGCCGCGCTGCTGGTCGTGCTCGGGCAGGCATGGCTGTTCATGTCCCTGCCGGTGCTGGCTTACGCGGGCGCCATGGCGCTGTGCTGCCACCTGTTCGTCATCGGCTACGAAGAGCCGACGCTGCGGCGCCGCTTCGGCGACGCCTACCTGGAGTACCGGCGCACGGTCCCGCGCTGGATCCCCCGGCCGCCGCGCCGCGCGCGCCAGGCAACCGTGGGTCAGGCCGCGGCGGCCGGACCGGACACAGCGAGCGAGGTGGGCCGATGAGCGTGCGGGCGGAATCTCCAGCGCGGCCGTCCGGCACCGCCACCACGGCGGGCCTCGCCCGGGTGCGGCGCGTCAGCCTGGTGACGCTGGTGCTGGTCGTGGCGGAGTACGTGATCGGCATGTACGTCAACCTGTACGCCACCATCCCCGCGGCCGATCATGGCCACGGCGTCGGGACCGCCATCACCAACGGGCCGGCGATGCTCAGCATCCACGCCGTGCTCGGGTTGCTGCTCGGGCTGGGCGCACTGGGCGTGCTGTGGCAGGCCATCCGGAGCCGCCGCCCGGCCGTCATCGCCTGGTCCGCGGTGGGCCTGGTCGCGCTGGCCGGGGCCGCGGCGGCCGGAGCCGGGTTCACCAGCACCGGTGACCGGGCCGGATCCATGGCAATGTCGGTGCTCACCGGGGTCGCGCTGCTGTGTTACGGGGCCACCATCTACCTGGTGCAGCTCTCCTCGCCCCCCGCCCCGGGCACCGGCTCCGCCGCCGCCCTTCCACCCCCGGGCCGCGCGGCGGCTGACCGGCCACGGCAGGCGTAATGCAGCGGCTTTCCTAGCCGCCGGCCGGGCGGTCAGCGCCGCTGGCCCGGGCCAGCGCCTCCTCCGCCTGGGCGACCAGCGCGCCGACGAGATCGGCCGCGGGCACCAGGTCGGTGATGAGGTCGATCGCCGCGCTGGCCCACACGGGGGTCGGCGGCAGGTCGCCGCGCTGCACCCCTTCCTGGTAGGCCCGCAGCGCGCCGGGGTCGGCGGCCAGTTCCTCGTCCCGGCCGCGCCATTGGTCAAGGAACGGGTGGCCGAGGGTGCGGGCCGGGTACTTCGACGGCCACGGCGCGCCCCTGGCGACGTCAAGGACCGTGTTGAGCTCGGTGTCCTCACCGAGCCCTTCGAGTATCGCCTTGGTGATCGCGGGCTGGACGAGCGCCTCGGGAGTCGCCTGGAACCGGGTCCCGATGAGCGCCCCCGCCGCCCCCAGGACCAGGGCCGCCGCCAGGCCCCGGCCGTCCGCGATCCCGCCGGCGGCCAGCACCGGCGTGGGCGCCGCGAGGTCGGCCACGATCGGTACGAACGGCAGCGCCGGTCTCCCGCGGACGCCGCTGTGCCCGCCGGCCTCGGTCCCCTGCGCCACGATGACATCGGCGCCGGCGTCCAGCGCCTGCCTGGCCTCATCGAGGTCGGTGACCTGCATGATCAGTGCCGCCCCGGCGTGCCGGATGGGCTCGAGGAACGGCCGGGGGTCGCCGAAGGACAGCATGACCGCCCGTGGCCGGTAGTTCAGCGCGAACTCCACCAGGCCGACATCGGCCGACCAGCTCTGGAAGCCGACGCCCCAGGGTTTGCCGGTGCCTTCGGCGACGATCGGCAGTTCCCGGGCCAGCCAGTCCCGGTCCCCCCGGCCGGCGCCGAGCAGGCCCAGGCCGCCGCCGTTGGAAACCGCCGCCGCCAGGGCACCCCCGGCGGAGAAGCCCATCGGCGCCAGGGCGATGGGGTGCTCCACCGCGAAGTACTCCGTGAACCGTGTGTGCAACGTCATGACGCCATCATTACCGCACCGGAATCCGCCGGCCGGAACCTGATCCGGCCAGGGGCGCGACCGCGCACGCGCTAGTCGTGCTCGCGGGTCCAGTGCGGCCAGGCGGAACAGGCGGCCGAGGACATCGTGGAAGCTGTGCCCGGTGTCGGCCAGGGCATCGACGCGGTATACCGGCGGGCCGTCCGGTGGCGGCAACTGGCTGGCCTGGCTGTCGTCCAGGCTGCTCTGGATGTGGCTGCGGGTGATTTCGCGCACCTGGTCGGCGTCGACGAACCGCAGGCCCGCGTGCGTGGCGATGACGATCCCGTCGAAGACGTCGAGTTCCTCTATCTGCAGCACATGCTCCAGGGTGCCGATCTGCGTGCCTGAGGTGCTCAGCACCGGCGTCCCCGTCACTGCCGCCTTGTACGAAATCGCCGTGTCATCAGCCATGCGGCACCTCGTCTCTAGTGGGCGCGCCGGCGCAGCAGGAACGGTATCAGCGCCGATTCGAGCTGCACCCGCAGGTTCATTTTGCTGTCGCCTTCCCGGCGCTCGGCGAAGTGAATGGGCAACTCAACGATCTTCAGGCCGTGCCGGACCGACCGGAAGTTCATCTCGACCTGGAAGCTGTAGCCGTTGCTGCGGATGCTGGCCACGTCGATGGCCTCCAGCGCGGAGCTGCGCCAGATCTTGAAGCCCGCGGTGACGTCGCGGATGCCGAGCCGCAGCAGCGCGCGGACGTAGTAGTTGGCAAAGCCGGACAGCGCCCGGCGGTGCCACGACCATTCGCTCGCCAGGCTGGCACCGGCCACGTACCGGGACCCGATCACCACGTCGGCATGAGCGGACAGCAGGGTGCCGAGCATCTGCGGCAGGTACCTCGGCGCGTGCGAGAGGTCGCTGTCCATCTGCACCACGAACTCGGCGCCCGCCTGGATGGCCTGGGTCATCCCGTCCACGTAGGCCCGGCCGAGCCCTTGCTTGCCCGGCCGGTGCACCACGGTGATCCTGGCCTGGCCGTAGTCGGCCGCAAGCTGGTCGGCGATGCGCCCGGTGCCGTCGGGCGAGTTGTCGTCGGCCACCAGTATCCGCAGCCCGGACAGGGGCAGGGCGAGCAGTTCGGCCACGATCACCGGCAGGTTGGCGGCCTCGTTGTAGGTGGGCAGCACGACGGTGACGGCCGCGGAGCGCCATGGCTCGGGCAGTTCCACTACCCGCTCGGCAGGCGCTTGGAGCACCTGAGGCGCCATCGTCATCCCTCCGCCGCTGGCCTGGGGCCGCGAGATCCAGCACCGGATGACGCGAACCACGCTTTGCGTACGGTACCCGATCACGGCTGAGCCGGGCCTGAAAGGAGCGGGCCCTCGCCCGCCATGGGCGTCCCAAATAATGGTCAAGCGCGCTCTCACCAGATGGCTAGTCTCCTGGGTCCCAGGTGTGCGCCAGCAGGCCTACCGGAGCGTGCCTCAGGTCAGCTTCCCCCGGCGCGCTGATCATCGTCGCAGGCCGGCAACCGCCGCTCGTGGCTGTCCTCGGCTGCCGAACGCCCATAACGCTGCGGAAACAGACACGCCTCAAAGGCAAGGTAAGCCTTGCCTTAATGCTCAGCTGTCGCTAGGGTCCCGATGTCCCCTGCCGTCACGGGACTCATCGCTGCGATGCAGCACGAAGGAGGCAAGTCATGAACCTGCCCGATTGTGGGCCCTGACCGGGTCCATTGGGCTGGCCGTGTCATTCGCGGCAGCGGCACCCGCTGCCGCTGCCACACACCCGGCACCACCGTCGGGCCGCGTGGCCCTGCACGGGTCGCTGGCGCCTGCCAAGACACGCGCTCACCCGGCGGGCAGCGTCGCGGCAAAGAGCATGGTCCGCTTCAACCTGATGCTCTCACTGCGCAACGCCGCGGGCGCCCAGGCTTTCGTGCGCCAGGCGCGCCCCGGTTCGCCGGCGACTTCGAGCTGACCAGCCAGGGCGACAAGCAGCAGATCTACGCGCAGTCACGCGGTGGTGCGCTACGACTGCTCGTGCTGAAGCTGTCCCAGTCGGTGGACGACACGGCGTGGATAACAGGAGACGGGCAGCTCTTCGCGGCCGACCACGACGGCGACACCATCGACCGGGTCACCGGCGATTTCGAGGCGGGGTCGATCTTCGCCGCGGTCACCCCGTGCGACGCTGGCGACGCCCCGCCGACCTGCCCGGCGCCGGGGTTCCCGCCGAACTACCTCGGCATGCTCGGCCCGTGGACCGGCCACGTCGGCAAGGTCACGCTGTCCGGCCCCCGCCTGCACCCCCAAGGCCTCCTGTTCCTGCCCGCAAACCGCTGATTCCGTACCACGAACCCGTCGTGATCATGGGGTTCTGGCTGATGAGGGGTGGCGTGATAAATGCGGAACCCCCGGCTCCGCCGCCCAGGGCTTCCGCTTGGTGATCTGTGGACCGCCGGCCTGTCACGGCCTGTTAGCGGCCCTCGACCCTGACGTTCTTGCTCTTGATCTTGCCGGCGTCCCATACGGGCAGGCCCGGCGCGTAGGTGTGCACCGCATCGGACAGCTCGCCAAGCCGGACCTTCTCGTCGTGCAGATCCACCGTCACACCACGCTGGTCAGGGCCGGACAGACGCCGCGCGCCCGCACCGGGCTGGAAGTCCTCGCCGCTCGGCACGACGGCCAGCTGCGAAAGCCACTTCCCTGAGTCTCCATCGTCGCCGTCCTGCCAGGTGCGGAACACGACCAGTCCCGCAACCTCGGGCCACGGGATGCACTGGGGTGGTTCTGCCAGGTAGATGCCTGCATCACCGACCGCCATCAGGACCTGGCCCAAGATAGCGGCGCGGTCCCGCAGCATGAAAATGCAGCCCGCCGCCATCAGGAGCCCGAATACCAGGAAATCCCACACGCCCGCCACGCTGGTATATCCGGTCGCAACGCTGACGGTGGCCACCGTCAGCAACGCAGCCGAGAAGGCGAATAGGAAGATGGCGGTCCAGAACCCGAACCGGTCGCGCCGGCGCAGTACGTAGTGGATGGTCCCCGGGTAATCCGGTTCCCGAATGTCCGATCTCCCCACAACGATGCAACGTGCCCGCGCCCACAGCGGTTCGGCGCAGCCCAGCACGCATCCTGATCAGCTGGCGGCCCCGGTTTGCCGCCTCCCGGGCCTCCGGCCGCCGCTGGCGGCTCGTTAATTCCCGAGAAACGCCAGGTCAGGGCGGGATTGTCCGGCCCTTCCACGCGCCGCCGCGGCCCGCGTGGTACCGCCGGGCCGAATCCGCAGTCATGCCCGCGTAGAGCAGCGCCGCCAGCGGCAATCCAGGAGCACGAAACGGGGACAATCGGTACAGCCTGAGCACCGGCAGGTACGTCACCGCCTGCAGGAACCACCCGGTGAGGCCGGCCCCCGCACACCAGGCCACGGCCGGCCCGGGGCCGGTACCCGCCGCCAGGGCTGCCAGCCCGGCGAGCCCGGCCACGGGCGGCAGCAGATAGAGCCAGGCCAGCCCGGCCAGCACCGCTACGAGCAGCGGCGGCGAGTACCGGAGCTGGGTGTAGGCACTGCGCGCCACCATCCCCCACAGCTCGGCGAGCCCGGGGTAAGGCCGCCTGCTGCGCACGTCTGTGGTGAACCCGAGCCAGCAGCGGGCGGCCACCGGCGGCCGCTTCAGCAGTTGCGCCAGGGCGATGTCGTCGATCCTGGCGTCCCTGATCTTCTCCAGGCCCCCGGCCGCCACCAGGACGGTGCGGCGCACCAGCATGCAGCCGCCGGCTGCGGCGGCGGTGCGGGCACCGGGACGCCCGATCCGGCGGAACGGGTAGAGCTGGGCGAAGAAGTAGACAAAGGCCGGGACGATCCATTTCTCCCAGCCGGTCTCCGCGCGCAGCAGCGCCATCTGGGAGACCAGGGCACGGTCGCCGGTGACCGCGGCGCGGACCAGGGCCGTGACCGTGCCCGGCCCGAAGGCGATGTCGGCGTCGGTGAACAGCAGGTAGTCACACTCCCCCGCGGCTGCCATCCCCTGTGCCATGGCCCAGACCTTGCCCGCCCACCCCTCGGCCAGCGCCTCACCCCGGATCACCTTGAGCGGCGCGCCAGACGTGCTCCCCAGCGCTTCGGCGACCGCCGAGGTGCCGTCCGAACTGCCGTCGTCCACCAGCACGACCGACAGCTCACCTGGGTACTCCTGCACCAGCAGGCTGGGCAAGGTCTCCGGCAGGATGGCCGCCTCATCCCGCGCCGGGATCACCGCCACGACCGACGGCCAGTCCCCCGGACCCGGCTCCGCTCTTTCACCCCCCACCGGCAGCCGGCAATCCGTCCGCCAGTAGCCCCCGTGCGCGACCAGCAGATAGACCCACGCGACCGCCGCGAGCACGCAGGCAGCTATCAAGACCGGCACTCCCGCAGCCTCGCATATGCGACGCCGCCGTTGCTCAGCCGAGCGGGCGGGTGGTCCAGTTCACCGGGTCAGGTCCCAGCAGGTGCAGATGGTGCCGGAACAATTGCGCCGCGCCGCCGAACGGGAAGCCACGCTCGCCGCGGGCCCGGTACAGCTGGAAGTACACGAACAGCCCGTCGACCTTCGGCACGCACAGGCTTTGGTAGGTGCGGACTCCCGGCTGGCGGAACACGGTCAGGACCGCCTTGGCGCCGTTCAAGGTAAGTCGCTGGGACTCGCCAGGGGTGAACCAGCACTTGCCCCGGCCTGGCGCGACCAGAACCTGCCCGACCTGGCCGGCCGGCAGATCCCTGCCGAGCAGGTCCTCGGACTTCCAGTGGACCCACGTCACACCGCGGGCCGCGCCGATGCACCGGTTGCGTCACATCCGGGTAATGCGCGCCACGTGCGTTCCGGTTGCCCGGGCTCGCGGCCGGAGTGTTACCTGGCCGGCTGGCCGTCGGTGGAGCCGCTCGCCGCGGTGCCGCCCGGCAGCGCCCGCGGCTCGTCGCCATCGCTGTCGTCGTCGTTCCCGGAGTCGAATCCCTGGCGAACCGCAGCGGACCCGGCCAGGTTCTTCTTCACCGAGTCCAGGATGGTCAGTCCCTGGGCGACGAGGCCGGCGGTCAGCTCGCCCAGTCCCTCGGCGCCGTTGAGCACGTTGACGTTCGCGCCGGCCAGGCCCCCGGCGGCCTCCTTGACGATCAGCGGAAGCTGGTCGATCAGCATGCGGTCGAGCGCGACCCGGTCGTGCGAGGCCGCCGCCGCGGCCTGGATCCGCATCCGCTCCGCGTCGGCTTGGGCGAGGATACGGATCTTGTCCGCTTCGGCCTCGGCCGGCTTGATGACCTCGGCGACAAGCTGGCGCTGGCGCAGCTCGGCCTGCTGGTGCGCCAGCTCGGTCTGGGCGGTGATCACATCACGCTGGGCCTTCGCCTGGGTGAGCGGCCCCATCTGGGCCGACTGGGCCTGGGCCTGGTCCACCTCGGCCTTGTACTGGGCCTGCACGACCGCCGTCTGCCGCGCGTACTCGGCCTGCTTGCGCTGCGCCTCCTGCTCGGCCTCGGCGGCCGCCTGGTTGGCCTGGGCCTGCGCGATCTTGGCCTGCCGCTGGATCGCGGCCCGGTGCGGGGCGGCCATCGCGTCGATGTACCCGGAGTTCATGTCGTCGATCGACTGAATCTGCAGTGAGTCCACGGTCAGGCCGATCTTGGCCATCTCGGCCTTCGACCCATCAAGGACTTCGGTGGCGAGCTTCTGGCGCTCGGTGACGATCTCCTCCACCGTCATCGAGCCGACGATCGAGCGCAGGTGCCCGGCGAAGATCCGGCCGGTCAGCGTGGACATCTGGTCCTGATCTGACAGGAACCGCTGGCCGGCGTTGATGATGCTCTCGTCGTCGTTGCCAACCTTGAACGCGATCACGGCGCGGACGTTCACCGAGATGCCCTGCCTGGTGACGCAGACCTCCGAGACCTCGGCCTCCTGCATGGACAGCGTCAGGTAACGCGCCTTGCGGAAAAAGGGAAGCACGAAGGTGCCGTGGCCGACGACCACCCGGAACGGCGCGGTGTCCCGCCGGAGCCTGCCGCCAGAGATCATCATCGCGCTGTCAGGGGCGGGAACTCTATATCCGAACATGGTGGTGCTCCTCAAACGGCATCGTCGGGAAAGGGATCCAGCGGGTCTATCCACGGGCTGACGTCGACCGTCCGCGTGCCGCGGTTGTTGATGACCAGCACGGTCGAGCCCCGCCGAATCGGCTCGGCGGACCAGGCGATGAACGCCTCAGTTCCGCCGCGGATTTTGACCATGACCTCCCCGGGACCGGCAGCACCACGGGTGGCAATGATGACAACACCAATGGAGCCGATCAGGGATTCATCCCCGGCCACGACCAGCCGCTCCTCACATGCCCGACTGTGGATTTCACACACTATCGCCTGGCGACCGAATGACAGCCTGGGCCTGCCCCGGACGGCGATTGGCCTTGGGGATCAGGCCGGTGGCGGCAGCCCGGCGACCAGCCGGGCCGGGACCACCTCGACGGCGAAAGGCCGCCGCGCCGCGAACGGTTCGCCGCCGCTGACCCGGGCGGCCTCCGCGTAATGCCCGTCACGCAGTTCGAAGGCGATCAGCTCGGGTTTGCCGGCATCGGGGATGACCACCCAGTACGACGGCACCCCGAACCGCTCATACGCGGCCTTCTTCGCGTTGAGGTCGATCAGCGCCGTGCTCGGCGACCGCACCTCCACCACAAGCAGCGGCGGCTCCGTGCATTTCGCGGCGGTCACCTGCTCCTGCCTGATCACTACAAGGTCTGGTGCGAACTCGGTGGTCGGTGACACTTGGACAGCAGGCTCGGGCAGCGCACGCAGTCCCGGCGGGCACGCCGAGCGGAGCAGGCCGAGCAACTCGGCCGCCACTTCTTGGTGCGGGTTACCGGGCCGGGGGCTCACAACGAGCGCCCCGTCCAGCAGTTCGTACCGGTGCCCGTCATCGGGCATCCGGTCCAGTTCCGCGACGGTGAACGGCTTGCCCGGGGACGGCCATGCCTCGGCGATGCTCACGACACTCATGTTGCCTCCATAACGCCATGCGTGCCACTCAACAGCCACCGTCCGACACCCGACGGGGACCGTGCCGGGCGCTCCGGGCCATCCGCGGTTACCGTGGGCGGATGCTCGGCAGTGGGTGGGCGGAGGCGGTCGCCCTGGTGGCCGCGTTCGGCATCGCCGTGGTGACCACCCCGGCCGGCGTGTCCGGCGCGGTGCTGTTGCTGCCGTTCCAGGTTTCGGTCCTCGGCACGCCCAGCCCGGCGGTTACCCCGACGAATCTGCTGTACAACGTGATCGCCAGCCCAGGGGCGCTGTACCGGTACTGGCGGCAGGGGCAACGGGCGGGCCAGGCTCACCACCGTGCTGCTGGCCGGGACGCTGCCCGGTGTCGTCGCCGGTTCGGTGATCCGGGTGGAGTTCCTGCCCGGGGCGCAGGTGTTCGATTATGTCGTCGCCGCGGTCATGCTCCCGCTCGGCGCCTGGCTCGCCATGGACCGGGGCGGGCGGCCCACCGGCATGGCCAGGCCGCCGCGACTGCCCACGCGCGCGGTGGCGCTGATCGCCGCCGGGGTCGGCTGCGTGGGCGGTATCTACGGGATCGGCGGCGGGTCGATCCTCGCGCCGATCCTGATCGGCGACGGCCGCCCGCCCGCCGAGGTCGCGCCCGCCGCGCTGGCCTCCACGTTCGTCACGTCGCTGGCGGGCGTGGTGACGTTCACGGTGCTATCGCTGAACCGGCACGGGACGATCGCCCCGGACTGGCCCACCGGGATCGCGCTGGGCGCGGGCGGCCTGGCCGGCGGCTATGTCGGCGCCCGGATCCAGGGCCGGCTCCCCGACCGGGCCATCCGCCGGATCCTCGGCCTCATCGTGATCGCCATCGGAACCCGCTACCTGTGGGCCGCCGCCCTCGGCTGACGCCTGGCCGCGGCTATCAGGCGAAGAGGGGGAAGCGGGCGGCGAGTGGGCCGAGGGCCTGGCGGTCGGCCTCGGTGAGGGGCTCGCGGCCGGTGCCCTTGAGCGCGGCGGTGACGTCGTCCCAGGCGGCCGGGACCGGGGCACCCAAGAGGCCGTCGAGTACCCGCCGCACCAGTGTCAGCGAGGCCGGCTCGGGCGCGGGGGCGGCGGGCAGGGCCACGGTCAGGTCCAGGTAGTGCACGGCGGCCTCGACGGCGAGCGTCGCGGCAAAGCCGGGGACGGTCAGCACATGGCCCTGGGTCGTGACCGCCCGGTGCCCGCACGCCCGGCCGGCCCGGACCGCGGCCGCCGCAGTCTCCGACCACTCCCAGGCCAGCGCGCCGGGTGGGTACGCGGCCGCGGCGATCCGGACATAACGCGCGTGTGCCGCCGATTCGCCCGCAAAGTCCGCGCTGCCGCCCGGCGCATAGTCGGTCCAATAGGACACGTCGTCGCAGTCCGGCGGCTGGTCCGCCGGGCTCGCGAACGTGCGCAGCGCCCGGCGGGCGTCGAGCAGTTCGTGGTAGAGAACGTCGGCCACGGCCCAGCCGGCGCAGCGGCTCGGGCGCATCAGGTCCGCCTCGTCAAGCCCGCCGGCCACGGCGGTCACGTTCCGGTACACCGCGTCGAGGGCATCGAGCACCGCTGCCCGGTCCAGGTCGCTCACCCCGCGATCCTACGGCCGGGCACCGGCGCCAGGACCGCCCGCCGGGCCTACGCGGAATCAATTCGGCGGGCGTGGAATAGCGTGCCGGGCGGCCGCGTTAGGAACCTTCGCTGGCGTGCTTGGATGCCCCGGGCCGCAACTATAGAAGCCTTCGCGGAATACCGTCCGGCTGGAGCCGCGTTGCGCCACTCGCCGAGGAGGCGACGGCACGTCAGCGCCTTTCGACGGTGCCCCCGTGAGCAACAGCTCACCGGGGGCGCCGTCGTTTCTGATCAGCCGGCGCTCTCACCGGCCAGCAGGAACAGTGCATAGGCGGCGAGCGTGGAGTCGTCGGTGATACCGCCCGCGCGCATCATCCGCTCCACCTCGACGCGGCTGAACCACTGGCAGCGCAGGTCCTGCTCCTCAAGCTCAAGCTCGGGCGGCCCGTGGGTCAGGCCGGCCGCCACGAACACGTCGAAGCCCTGGCTCTTCAGCCCGTGCCCGGAGTCCAGGTGCCCGAGGTGGCGCAGCACGCTCGCCGTCAAGCCGGTCTCCTGGCGGAGTTCCTCCCTGGCGAGCTTCTCCGGGTCGGCCGCGACGACCATGCCCGGCAGGGAGCCCTGCGGGAACTCCCAGCACCGCATCCGCACCGGGTAGCGGTACTGCTCGACCAGGTGAAAGCCGTCGTTCTCGACCGGGATGATCAAGGCGAAGTCCGGTTTCTCGATATACGAGTAAATCCCGGCCGACCCGTCCGGCCGGCGGATGCCGTCCTCACGCAGGCGCAGGTGGGGCGTCTCGTAGACCACCCGGGTGGACGTCTGTTCGATGATCGGCCCGCTGGCCTCAGGCACAGAAACTCCCCTCGCATGCGGCTCGGTGGCGGTCAGAGGGACGTTAGCCGGCGCGGCCGTGGTCCCGGCCGCCGGCGTTACCCGTGCTCAGGCGGGCCAGGCGAACCCGGTCGCCGCGAGCACGTCGGCGGGCCTGGGCAGCGCCGCCTGTGCCCCCCTGCGGGTGGCCGCCGCCGCCCCGGCCGCGCACGCGGCGGTGACCGCGGCGGCCGGGTCCAGGCCGCTGGCCAGCGCCACGGCGAGGGCCCCCACGAACGCGTCCCCTGCTCCCACGGTGTCGACCGCGGTCACGGGGAACCCGGGCACGGCGGCCGTCCCCGACGGCCCGGCCAGCGCCGCCCCGGCCGCGCCCAGCGTGACCACGACATGCCCACCGCCGAGCCCCGCGGCCAGGCCGGCCGCGGCGTCCCTGCCAAGCACCGCCTCGTCCTGCGGCGGCGCACCGCCCGGCCGCCCGGCCAGGGCCGCCGCCTCCTGGGCGTTCACCACGAGCCAGCCGGGGCACTCGGCGAGCAGGCGGGCCGCCCCCTCCGGGACCGGAGCCAGGTTGAGCACCGTGCGCACCCCGCCGGCCCGGGCGCGGCGCAGCGCGGCGCCGAGCACCCCGGCGGGTATCTCCGCCGAGAGCACCAGCACGTCGCATGGCTGTGCGAAGGCGGCCGCCACCTCCGCGTCCCCGGCGAGCCCGTTAGCGCCCGCGGCGACCGCGATCGAGTTCTCCCCGGCCGCGTCCACCGTGATCAGCGCCAGCCCTGAGGCCACGCCGGGCACCGCGCGCAGGCCGGCCACGCCGATCCCCTCGGCGGCCAGGCCCGCCCGCAGCCGCGCACCGAACTCGTCGTCCCCGCAGCAGCCCACCATCGACACGGCGGCGCCCAGCCGGGCGGCCGCGACTGCCTGGTTGGCTCCCTTCCCGCCCGCGCCGAAGGTAGCGGCCGCCGACGCGAGCACAGTTTCCCCCGGCCCGGGCAGGTGCGGCACGACGAGCGAGATGTCGGTGTTCAGGCTGCCCAGCACGGTCACCGCAGGACGCTGCGCCATGGGCCCTCCTCGGCCGCGGTACCGGGTGCAGCGAGCGTAGCGCACAGCCTCAGGGCGTTCGCTGCCCCAGCCAGCAGGGCCAAAGCCCCGTGACGGAGGAACGGGGCCTTGAGCCAGCGGGGGTTCCGGGGGGTCGCTCCCCCGGGCTAGCAGGGCCAAGGCTCCGTGACGAAGGAACGGGGCCTTAGGCCACCGGGGGGTTCCAGGAGGGTCGCTCCCCCGGGCTGGCACCACCAAACGGGACCCAAAGGTATCTTATTCGGCATAGTGCAACGTTCCAGGTCACCCGGAATGGGCGGGCCACTGTCGGGTATCGTGCAAAGATCACTACGCTGCTATCCCACACATCCGTGCGGACACTGATCCTGGGGGTAGATCCGGCCGGACGGGTAGTTCAGCATGACCGGAATGCGAAAGAAGTTCTTGATCCGCCGAATGGCTCGCTGCTCGGCACGCACCTAAGCGATCTAGTGGTGGGCAACTCCCCCACAGGGACGCCGCTAAACAGTCTGCTCGACGCGGTCAAGGGTGGCCGGGAAGCGACCGCGGTGCTCACCTTCAAGGCCCAGCGCAGCAATCCGATCGACACGGTGGTCACGCTGCAGCCGATGCGCGGCGACACCGAAGGGTGCCCGTCGGCGCTGGCGATCCTGCGCATGCCACCGCCCAGCGTGGAGCAGTTCCTTGACCCCGCGCTGATGCGGCATGCGCTGCTCGACGAGACGTTCCGGCAGATGGGGGCCACCCTCGACCTGGACCAGCTGGCCCGCGGGCTGATCAACATCGTGGTCCCGCACTTCAGCAACTCGGCCGGCCTGCTGCTGCTGGAGAGCCTGGTGGCGGCCGACGAGCCGCCCGCATCGCAGAACGACGGGTCCTACCTGCTGCGCCGAATGGCCATCGCCACCGACGACAGCAACCCGGACTGGGACGCCACGTTCCCCACCGGCGAGGTGCTCCGCTACCCGGCCGGATCGCCGTACACCGAGTGCATGAGCACCGGCAGGCCTGTCCGTCAGCCCGCCATGACCACCACCGAAGCGATCGAGCTGGCCGAAACGTGGCTGCGCCGGCCCATGGGGCTGCTGGCCGACTCGTCCATGCTGCTGCTGCCGCTCAACGCGCGCGGCTCCACGCTCGGCTTCATCGTGTGCAACCGGCGCAAGGGCTTCCGGTCGTTCGACGCCTACGACACCGAGATCGGCATGGAGTTCGCCTCCCGCGCGGCGATCTTCATCGACAACGCCCGGCGCTACAACCGGGAGCGGGCCACCGCGCTCACCCTGCAGCGCAGCCTGCTGCCGACCGGGCTTTCCGCGCCGTCGTCGGTCGAGGTCACGCACAGGTACCTGCCCGGCAGCCAGCTCATCGAGGTCGGCGGGGACTGGTACGAGTCGATCAGCATGCCGGGCGCGCGGGTGGCCCTGGTCGTCGGCGACGTGGCCGGCCATGGTGTCCGGGCCGCGGTCACCATGGGCCGGCTGCGCACCGCGATCCAGACCCTGGCGATGCTCGAGCTGTCCCCTGCCGAGACGCTGCAGCATCTCAACGAGCTGATGCGGAAGATCGGCGAGCGCGAACCACACTTCGCCACCTGCGTGTACGCCACCTACGACGCGGTGAACGGGACCTGCGAGGTCGCCTGCGCCGGGCACCTGCCGCCGTTGCTGGTCCGGCCGGACGGCACCAGCGAGTTCCTCGACGTGTCCCCGGCACCGCCGCTGGGCGTGGGCGAGGGGCTGATCTCCAGCCGGACCTTCGAGATCGAGGACGGCAGCATGTTCGTCCTCTACACCGACGGGCTGGTGGAAAGCCGCGGCCGGGATATCGACGACGGCCTGAAGCGGCTCCAGTCGGTGTTCGACGCCGACTCGGTGGCCGGCTCGATGGACGACCTGTGCAAGGCGATCCTGGCCGGCGCCTACTCCGATCAGCACCGCGACGACATCGCCGTGCTGATCGCCCGGCTGGGCCGGATCGACGGCAGTCTGCAGGCGTCCTGGACGCTCGACCGGCGAGCCGTCCGCAGCGCGCGAGGCGCGGTCCCTGGTGACCGAGCCGCTGGAGAAGTGGGACCTGACCGGCATGGTGGACACCACCCAGCTGCTGGCCTCCGAGCTGGTCACGAACGCGATCAGGTACGCCGAGGGCCCGGTCACGCTGCGGCTGATCAAGGAGGGCGCGCTGGTCTGCGAGGTGTTCGACAACTCGCCCGCGCTGCCCAAGCTGCAGCACGCGGCCAAGGACGACGAGACCGGCCGGGGCCTGCAGATCGTCAGCAAGATGTCCGGCCGGTGGGGCGCCCGCCGCACCAACGGGGGCAAGGTCGTCTGGTGCGAACAGCCCTTCCCCCGCATCGACGAGGCATAAGCAGCCGACGCTAGGCGCCGCGCATCGCGCGCAGCGACTGCTTCAGCGAGCCCATGGTGGCCAGCACCGCGGACGGCTCGTAGCCGCAGTGCGCCATGCAGTTCGCGCACCGCGGGTCCTTACCGCGGCCGTAGGCGTCCCAGTCGGTGGTCTCGATCAGCTCCTTGTACGTCGGCACGTACCCGTCCGACATCAGGTAGCACGGCCGCTGCCAGCCGAGCAGCGAGTAGGACGGGATACCCCAGGCGGTGCAGCCGAAGTCGGCCTTGCCCTCAAGGAAGTCGAGGAACAGCGGGGAGTGGTTGAGCCGCCAGCGCTGCCTGTTGCCGTCCGCGAACGCCTTGCGGAACAGTTCCCTGGTCTCCGTCACGCCGAGGAAGTGCTCCTGGTCCGGTGCCTTCTCGTACGCGTAGGCCGGGGAGATCATCATCTCGTCCACGCCGAGGTCGTCGTTGAGGTAGTTCAGCACGTCGATGACGGTCTGCGGGGTGTCGGTGTTGAAGAACGTGGTGTTCGTGGTAACCCGGAACCCGCGCCGCTGGCATTCCTTGATCGCGGCCACCGCCTGGTCGAACACGCCTTCCTTGCAGACCGACTCGTCGTGCCGCTCGGCCAGACCGTCGATGTGCACCGCCCAGGCGAAGTACCGCGACGGGGTGAACTTGTCGATGTGCTTGGGGATCAGCAGCGCGTTCGTGCAGAGGAACACGTACTTCTTGCGCTTGATCAGCTCCGCGACGATCTCGTGGATCTGCGGGTGCATGAGCGGTTCGCCGCCGGCGATGGACACCATCGGCGCACCACACTCCTCGATCGCGCCGATCGCCTGATCCACCGGCATCCGCTGCTTCAGCAGCGTGTGCGGTTGCTGGATCTTCCCGCAGCCGGCGCACTTGAGGTTGCACGCGAACAGCGGCTCCAGCTCGACCAGGAGGGGGAACTTGTCCTTGCGCGCCAGCTTCTGGCGCATCAGGTAGGTCCCGATCCGCAGGCTCTGTCGCAGTGGCATGGTCATTGTGCCCGGACCTCCTTGGGCAGGCCGAACCGAATGTTCTCGGTGGTGATGACGCGCTCGGAGACCTCCACGGGGCCGAGGCCCGACAGCGCGGTGATGATGTCGTCGACCAAGGCCGGCGGTGCCGACGCACCGGCGGTCAGGCCGATCGTGGACACGCCTGCCAGCCAGCCGAGCTGGATGTCGGACGGCCCGTCGATGAGGTGCGCGGGGGCGCCGGCCCGCTGAGCCGTCTCCACCAGGCGTACCGAGTTGGAGGAGTTGGCCGACCCGGCCACCAGCACCAGGTCGGACTCGGCGGCAACGGCCTGGATGGCCCGCTGCCTGTTGGTGGTGGCATAACAGATGTCGTCGCTGCCCGGGGCCCTGGCCGCGGGGAACCGCTCGGTGAGCGCGGAGGCCATCTCGGCCGCCTCGTCCACGGCGAGCGTGGTCTGCATCAGGTAGGCAACCTTGCCCGGGTCCGCGGGGCGCAGCCGGGCTACGTCGGCGGCGCTCTCCACCAGGGCCATCGATTCCGGTGCCTCGCCGAGGGTGCCCTCGACCTCCTCGTGGCCGGCATGCCCGATGAGCGCCACCAGATACCCGTCGGCAGCGAACCGGCGCGCCTCCGCGTGCACCTTCGCCACCAGCGGGCAGGTCGCGTCGATGGCATCCAGGCCACGCCGGGCTGCCTCCTCGCGGACCGCCGGGGAGACCCCGTGCGCGGAGAAGACCACGCACGCCCCGTCGGGAACCTCGGACAGTTCGTCCACGAACACCGCGCCGCGCCGTTCCAGGTCGGCGACGACGTGGGTGTTGTGGACGATCTGCTTGCGCACATACACCGGTGCCCCGCGCTGGTCGAGCACCTTCTCCACGATCTCGATGGCCCGCTCCACCCCGGCGCAGAACGACCGCGGCCCGGCCAGCAGGACCCGGCGCGGCCCGGCCGCGGCGCCCCATGCGGCCAGCGCCGGCCCGGCGGCCCGCAGCGCCCGCAGCGCGGCCAGCCCGCCGGTCACGATCCCCGGGTGCAGCAGCGGCCGCGCGGGCGTGTCCGACACCGCCCGGAGCACGGCCACCGGCCGGCCCTGCGCCGCCGCGGCCAGCGGAGCGGACTCCAGATCGGCGGCCAGCGCCCCGCCGGCCGCCAGCCGCTGCCGGGACGGGCCACCGGCCAGCCGGTCCACGGTGACCACGGGCCCGGCGTGGACGCGCAGCCCCGCCCGCCGCAGTTCCCCGGCCAGCAGCGGTGCCGCCGGGCATTGGACGCTCGTGCCGTGGTCGTCCCTGACCTCGGTGCCGACGACCAGGTCACCGGGGACAAGATCGTCGGTGAGACCGCCGCCCACCCCGGCGACGGCCAGCGCGCCGAACTGTTCACCGGCAAGGACGGCTGCCTGCCGCCGGGACCTCGCCCCGCCGTAGCCGGTTACCCGAACCGCGCCACGGTCCGGCTGGCCGGCCCCACCGGCCGCGCGCAGCCCACGCCGGACCGCCAGTGCCTCCACCCGCAACGGGGAGCACACCACCAAGGGGTGGCGCTCCTCGCCTCCCGTCCCGGGGGCGGTCACGCCGTCTCCGGGGGTGGAAGGGCGGCGGCGGAGCCGTTGCCCGGGGCGGGAGGCAAGGACTGTGGAAGGGCGGCGGCGGAGCCGTTGCCCGGGGCGGGAGGCAAGGACTGTGGAAGGGCGGCGGCGGAGCCGTCGCCCGGGGCAGGAGAGGATAGGTACCGGCCGAGTGCGCTGACCGGGAACACGAGCCGGTACAGGTGGTAGTTGAGGTAGAAGTCACCCGGGAACCCGGTGCCGGTGAACTGCGGCTCGTCCCAGGTCCCGTCGGTTCGCTGGTGCTCGGCCAGCCAGCGGACCCCGGCCTCCACGGACGGCTCGGCGCCACCGGCCGCGAGGAGCGCAAGCAGCGCCCACGCGGTCTGCGATGCGGTGGACGCACCATGGCCGGCCAGGGACGGGTCGTCGTAGGAGCGCATGTCCTCGCCCCAGCCGCCGTCGGGGTTCTGGTGCTGCTCCAGCCAGGCCACCGCCCTGCGGATCGCCGGCTTGCCCGGCTGCACCCCGGCGGCGATCAGCGCGGGCACCACCGCGCCGGTGCCGTACACGTAGTTGGCGCCCCACCGGCCAAACCAGGAACCGTCGCTCTCCTGGGCCCGCAGCAGCCAGACCACGCCGTGCCTGGCCGCCCGGCCGCCGGCCTGGCCCATGGCCGCGAGCGCCTCCACCACGTGCGCGGTGACGTCCGCCGAGGGCGGATCGGTGACCGCGCCGAAGTCACAGAACGGCAGCTTGGCGACCAGCCGCGAGGTGTTGTCTGCGTCGAAGGCGGCCCAGCCGCCATCCCCCGACACCATCCCGGTGATCCAGGTCAGGCCGCGGGTGATGGCGGCCTTGCGGCGCGCGTCAGGGCCCGACCCCCGCACCCGGCGCAGCGCCAGTACCACCTCGGCGGTGTCGTCGATATCGGGGTAGTTGTCGTTGTCGAACTCGAAGGCCCAGCCCCCTGGTGCCAGGGCCGGGCGGCGTACCTGCCAGTCCCCCGGCCCGGTGATCTCCTCGTCGAGCAGCCAGTCGGTGGCCCTGGTGAGGGCCGGGTGGTCGGCGGGCAGCCCCGCGTCGGCGAGCGCGATCATCGCCAGCACGGAGTCCCAGACCGGCGACTGGCAGGCCTCCATCCGCCGCACCGGGCCGTCGGGGGTGTCCTCGGTGATGGTGAAACGGTCCAGGCCGGCCAGGCCGCGCCGCATCACCGGGTGGTCAAGGCCGTAGCCGAGCAGCCGCAGGGCGATCAGCGAGTACACCCACGGCGGCTGGATGCCGCCCCAGCAGCCGTCGGCCTCCTGCCTGGCGATGATCCACTCGGCGCACCGGCGGATCGCGGCGCGGCGCACCGCCCGCACCGGCGCGGCCCCGGGGGTGGCAGGGCGGCGGCGGAGCCGTCGCCCGGGGCGGGAAGAGGAGAGCCCGCGCCGCTCATAGACGTGCAGCGCCCGGTCCAGGCCGCCGAACACGGCATCCCACACAGGGTCCTTGGGCCGGTCCCTGCGACCCACCGGCAAGGTCCTCGGGTCGCCTTCCGGCCAGAGTTCTTTGAGACCAAACGGAAGCGGCGTGGCTGGCCGCAACGATCCGACAATGGTCAGCGGCACTAGGGTCTGGCGCGCCCAGCACCCCCAGTCGTAGACGTTGAACGGGAACCAGGCAGGCAGGTAGATCAGCTCAGGCGGCATGACCGGCAGGTCGTCCCAGGACCATTCGCCGAACAAGGCGAGCCAGATCCGGGTGAACACCCGGGTGGCCGGAATCCCGCCCTGCCCGCGAATCCACTCCGCCGCCCGGGCCAGATGCGGCGCCTGTGGCTCGTGCCCGGCCAGCCGCAGCGCGACGTAGGCCTCCACCGTGGTGGACAGGTCCCCCGGGCCACCGTAGAAGTTCGCCCAGGTGCCGTCGTCGCGCTGCTGCGAGGCGATCCACCGGGCCGCGGCTTGCGTCTGCTCGGCGGTCCTGACACCAAGGAATTCCCGCAGCAGCAGGTCCTCGGCGTCCATGGTGACGTTGGTCTCCAGCTCACCCTGCCACCAGCCCTGATCATGCTGCAGGCCGAGCAGGTGGTCCCTGGCGCGGGCGAGCGCCTCCGCCGCCGGGCCAGCGGCGGAACGGCCGACCTGCCTCGGGTGCGTGACTGTCATCTGCTCCTATCCCCTCACCACTGCCGCGCGGTGATGAACTCGGCGATGCCGGCGAACTCGGCCCTGACGTCGTCGGGCATCTCTGTTTCGGCCAGGCACCGGTGCGCGGACGCGAGCTGGGCCGTGGCCTCGTTCTCCGTCCAGTCCTTGCCGCCTGCCTCCTCGACCAGGCTGGCGGCGCGGATCAGGTCGTCCTCGGACAGCGGGTCCGGCTGGGCCAGCAGCGCGGCCAGTTCCGCGGCGGCGGCGGTGCCGGCGGTCAGGGCGGCCACCACCGGCAGCGACTTCTTCCGCGCGCGCAGGTCCGAGCGGACCGGCTTGCCGGTCACCGCCGGGCTGCCCCAGATGCCCAGCAGGTCGTCGGTGAGCTGAAAGGCCTGCCCGGCGTGCGCGCCGAACCCGGCCAGCCCCATGGCCACGGCCGGCGGTGCGCCGACGTGGATCGCGCCGATGCTGCACGCGCAGGCCATCAGCGCCGCGGTCTTGTCCCCGGCCATCTTCTGGCATTCGGCCAGGGTGACGTCGTCGCGGCGCTCGAATGCCAGGTCCGCGCCCTGCCCGGCGATCAGCCGCTGCACCGCGACGGACAGGCAGCGGGCCGCCCACATGCCCTGCCGGGCCTTGTCCTCGAGCAGGATGTCCTGGGCGAGGGCCAGCATCGCGTCCCCGGCCAGGATGGCCGCGCCGATCCCGTAGACGGTCCACGCGGTGGGCCGGTGCCGGCGCTCCTCATCGCCGTCCATGATGTCGTCGTGCAGCAGCGAGAAGTTGTGCACGAGTTCCACGGCGACCGCCGCGGGGACGCCGCGCTCCGGAGCGGCCTCCGCGGCCCGCGCGGACAGCAGGACCAGCGCCGGCCGCAGCGCCTTGCCGGATCCGGCCGGCTTGGTGCCGCCGGGCTGCGTGGTCCCATCCGCGGCATGACCATCGGCGAGCTTGGGCACCTGAACGATGGCCTTCCCCTCGTCGCCGGTGCGGCCGTTCGCCCGGGCGTGCCCGTTGACGCCTGCCAGGCCGAGGTGGTACGCCGCGACCGGGCGCACCTCGGGGCTGAGCCGGGCGAGGGCCGTGGCCATGGCCGGGCCGACCAGATCCCGCGCGGTCGCCACGCCGGCGGGCATCACGGCGGTCATGCCGGTGCCCCTGTGGTGTCGCTGCTGACCGCAGTGGCACCGGATGCCGTTACCCGGCCCGGTGCCCGTCGCAGTGCCGTCACGCCCATGCCCCGGCGCAGTTCCCGCACCGCGTTCAGTCCGCTCCGCACGGCTCCCTCCATCGTGTCCGGCCATCCGGTGTCGGTCCAGGCGCCCGCTACGACCAGGCCCGGCGTGGCGGTCGCGGCCCCGGGCCGCAGCCGTCCCACCCCCGGTCCCTGGCGCATCGTGGCCCTGCGTTCTCTGGTGACGAAGCAATCGATGACCCGCGCCTGCGCCGCCGCGGGGAACAACTCGGCCAGCGCGGGCAGGAACTGCTCGCGCAGCCTGGCGGCCGGGACGTCAGCGTAGGCGTCCGCCGCCGACAGCGAGATCGCCAGGTACTGGCCTTCGCGCAGGCCCGACGGCCCGGTCCGGTCGAACACCCACTGCACCGGCGAGTCCACCGCCGCGGCGAACGGCAGCCTGGTCACCCGCCGGTCGTAGACCACGTGCACGTTGACGATGGGCGAGGTGCCGATCTCCAGCCAGAGTGCTGGCCCGGGGGGGCGACCCCCCTGGAACCCCCCGGTGGCCTCAGGCCCCGCTCCTTCGTCACGGGGCCTGGGCCCGGTCGGCCCGGGTTGTTTCGCAGGGGTACCGTTGCCCGACGCGATGGGCAGCAGGCTGGCCGCGATCTCCGGGGGAACCGCCAGGACCACGCCGTCGGCCCGGATGACCTCGCCGTCGCCGTTGCCTCCGGCGGCGCCGCGGCTGGCCAGGCGAACCAGGAACCCGCCGGAGGGCAGCGCCTCCACCGCGGCCACCTTGGCGCTCAGCCTGACCCGGGCGCGCAACCGGCCGAGCAGGCTGGCCGCGGCCTGCCCGTGCAGGTCACCCAGTGGCACCGCGGGGATCCCGATGTCCGCCGCATCCCGGCCGGACAGCAGGGCGGTCTTGACCACGGTGGCGGCGAGCGCCAGGTTCGCGTCGTCCCCGGCGACGTTCAGCGCGGAGACCGTGAACAGGTCCCACAGCGCCCGCCGGGCATGTTCGCCCTGCCCGTGGGCGGCCAGCCAGTCACCGAGGCGCTGCCCGTCAAGCTCGGGGCTGGCCGGGTCGAGCCGGGTCATGGCGAGGGCGGCGGGCACCACGCGCAGTCGTTCGGCCAATGAAAGATGCTGGTAACTGGCCAGTGCCTGGCCCATGTGCAGTGGCCCGGGGAGCGCCGTGCGGCGCAGCCTTGCGCGCCCGCCCGGGCGCAGCACGGTGACGTCGAACCGGTCCTGGAGCGTCACCGAGCCGGTCATGCCGAGCCGGGCCAGCAGCCCGCGGTAGGCGGTGCAGCAACGCAGGAACACGTGCTGCCCGTTGTCCACGGTCAGGCCGCCGCGGCTGAACGAGCTGGTGGCGCCGCCCAGGCGCGGCCTGGCTTCGAGCAGCGTGACCCGGGTCCCTGTCTCGGCGAGCGCGATGGCGGCGGTAATGCCGGCCAGCCCGCCACCCACCACCGCCACGTGTGGTGCGGCCGCCTGTGCGGTCACCGAGCCACCTCTCGTGCCGAGGCCGGTGGGCGTGGGTGGCGGCGCGGCGGCCGCACCGCGGCGGTGGCCAGCGACTTGACCGCCACGGCAGCCTTCTCCCGCGCGGACAGCGAGACCCGGCGGGTGAGCACGGCGGCCGGGCTCGCGGCGATGTGCTCGAGCAGCCGGTAGTAGATGCCCGCCATGGCACCGGCGGACGCGGCGCTGCGCCTGTCGAGCAGCGGCATCAGCGTCAGGCCCTTGGCGTACCAGGTGCGGGCACGGTCCGCTTCGAACTCCACAAGCGCGGTGAGCTTGTCCAATTCCGGATCGGTGGCCGGGGGTGGAAGGGCGCCGGCGGAGCCGTCGCCCGGGGCGGGAAGAGAGGAGCCGCCGAGGGTGCAGCCGAACCGTGCGAAGTCCTCGGCGGGCAGGTAGACCCGGCCGGTGGCGTAGTCCTCGCGGATGTCCCGCAGGATGTTGGTGAGCTGGAGCGCGACGCCGAGTGAGTCGGCCAGCGGCACCGCCTGCTGCGGGTCGCTGGTGCCGAACACGCCCAGGGAAAGCCGCCCGATCGACCCGGCCACGCACCGGCAGTAGTGCAGCAGGTCATCGAAGGTCGCGTAGCTGACACCACGCACGTCGGCGGCGCAGCCGTCGATCAGTTCACCGAACGCGGGCAGCGGAATGTCGAACCTCGCCGCGGCATCGGCCAGCGCGACAAGCACCTCGTCGCCGTCGTCCACCCCCCCGGCCTGGAGCGTGGACAGCCCGTCCCTGGCCTCCTCGAGCAGGGTGAGTTTCTCCGGGGCGGGCAGGGTGCCATCGCCGATGTCGTCGATGCGCCGGGCGAAGGCGTACACGGCCGCCAGGGCCTGGCGCTTGGCCGGTGGAAGCAGCCGGATGCCGTAGGAGAAGTTCCTGGCCTGGGACCAGGTGATCTCCTCGCAGCGCCGGTAGGCCGCGCGGACGTCAGTGGCCACGTCACCTTCCTGTCAGGTAGGCACGGAGGAGTTCCGCCGCCACGCGGTGCTTGCGCGGGCGGGGGGTGGCGGCGAGCACGTCGCAGCCGCTTGCGGTGATCGCGGCGAGAGCCGCACGGCCGCCCGCCACGTACCCGGCCACCGCCGCCCGGGCGAAGCCGCGCAGCGTACCGACGATGGGCGCGCCCTCGTCGAGCAGCCCTGAGGCCCGGCGAACCTGGAACTCGATGAGCCGGCGGACCTGCGGCGAGGCGGAGGGCGCGGCCAGGCTGGCCTCGGTGACATCGTGCCCGGCGAGGTCCTCAGCGGGCAGGTAGACACGGCCCGCCCTGAGGTCTTCGGCCACGTCCTGCCAGTGCTCGGCCAGTTGCAGCGCGGTGCACACCAGGTCGGAAAGCCGCTCCCGGGGCGGCGTGGCCGCGCCGAAGACATACAGCACGATGCGGCCGACCGGGTTGGCCGACAGGCGGCAGTAGCCCAGCAGCTCGTCAAAGGTCTGATAGCGGGTGACCACCTGGTCCTGGCGGTTCGCCTGGATCAGGTCGAGAAAGGGCTGGGCGGGGATGGCGCACTGCGCGACGGCCGGCGCGAGCGCCTGGATCACCGGCAGCCGGGGGCCTTCGCCACCGGGCTGGTAGAGCCGGCCAAGGTCGGCCTCGAGTTCGTCGAGCAGGGCCAGTCGCTCGTCCGGCGGCGCCTCATCACCCATGTCATCGGCCGACCGGGCAAAGCCGTACACCGCGCTCAGGTGCTGGCGGTAACGCCCCGGAAGCAGCCGGAGGGCCACGGGGAAGTTCTCGTCCGCTGCCTTGGCGCCGGCCTCGGCGGTGATCACCCTGGTCGGCTCGCTGATACTCCCGGGAGCGCTGGCATCCTCTGATCGCGCCGCATCCCGAGTCACGTCCCCTATTCCTTCACAGCTCACGGGCTAATGCAAACAATGACATCGGCGTCATGTGGCGCCGATGTCGCAGAACTCTCCAGGCTCCGGCACCGCACCCGCCCTGGCAAAGACATCTACATTAATTCAGTTGACACCCGCAAGCGCGCCGCCGGGAAGCGGCCAGGGCCATCGATATCTTTGACCAGCCATTTCCTGATTGTCCGTGAAGATTTGGGAGAGGGTGATTGGTACTGCTCTGATACGGGCGGGTTTGCTACGCGACATCGCAGGCAGAGGGCGGGTTACGGGCAGGCTCGCGGGTCCAGGTAATCGGCTTCGGCGACCGGGCACCCAGCCCGGTAATTCCCCTGCCACGCCGCCCGCATCGGTTGCTCACTTTTGGTTCCAGCGGGCCCCGGATACGGCCGCGGAACGGATTGCGGGCGGGCCTGCCCCAGCGCCCGCGCCGAACCTGACGCCTATGTCACTCGAAGCTGACGCTCATGTCATGAAACGGTTCCCGGCCACTTAAGGCTGACGCTTACGTCATATTCGACACCCGGTAACCGGCCCGATGCGGAACGCCGCAGGAGGACGCATACTCCGATAGTGCACCCATGGGGGCCCAGTAGGGCGTTAGATATTAACTGGCCTGCTGCCGCGAGTCAGGACTTCGGCGGTGCGCGGTCGTGGCGGGCCACATTACGGGGGCATGCCGTGCCGGCGGCCCACGGGGCGCACGAGGGGAGCCGATGGCGCGTCAATCATTACCGGATGCCGAAGTCCCAGATCCGGGGCGGATCACCAGCCAACAGGACTTCGGCCGCGAGCTCACCCTGGCCCGGCAACAGGCGCGGCTCACAATCCGAGACGTAGCAAAGGCAAGCGGCATCCCGGTCAGCACGGTCGGGGACTACTTCGCCGCGCGCCATCTTCCGCCCGCCCGCCAGCCAGAACTCCTGCCTAGCATCCTGGCCGCGTGCAAGATCACCGAGCCCGGGCAGGTGGCCCGCTGGCTGGACGCGCTGAACCGTGTCCGGAGGGCGCCCGGGCGCCCTCCGGCTGGCCCGGCCCCCTACCGGGGCCTGGCCAGCTTCCAGCCGGAGGACGCCGCCTGGTTCTTTGGCCGCGAGGAGTTAGCCCTGCACCTGGTCCGGCTGGCGACCGGGCCGGGCTCGCCGGGGCTGCCGCTCGCGGTGGTCGGGCCCTCCGGGTCAGGTAAATCCTCACTGCTGCGGGCGGGGCTGGTCCCCCGGCTGCGGTCTGGCACCACGGCCCGGCCGGACGGCCGTCAGGTGGCGCTGATCACGCCGGGCGCCACACCGGTGCAGACCCTGGCCGGGCAGCTGGCGCCGCTGGCCTGGCCGCCTGCCGAGGGCCCGCTGCGCACCGGGCTGCTGGCCCGCGGGCTGCGCGAAGACCCGGAGCGGCACGCGCGGCTCGCCCTGCGTGGCGACGAGCCCCCCGCGATCATCGTGGACCAGCTCGAGGAGATCTTCACCGCGGGCGCGGACGAGGGCGAGCGCAGCGAGTTCGTCGCCGCGCTGGCCGCCCTTTCCCGGCACACCCTGGTCGTGCTCGGCCTGCGTGCGGACTTCTATGGGCATGTGCTCGGCTATCCCCCGCTGGCCCGGGTGGCCGGGCAGCCACTGACCCGGACCGAATGGGGTGCCGACGTACCCGGGCAGCACTATGCGCCGCCATGTAGCTGACAGCGGCCCACCGCACAGCCCCGCCACCCCGTGGGACGGAGTGCCCCCCCGGCGCGGCGTTTTGTCCCGCCGCGCCGGGGTGGTCTCCGGCCCGCGCCTTCCTCTGTGGCTTGATGTAAGAACCTGAACACATCCAGTTACACAACTGAGGAGTCGCGTGAGTCTGCTGTGGGCGGCCGTTGGCGGGGCCGCCGGCGCTGGCCGGCTACCTGCTCCGCGGCGTCGTCTTCCGGATGTCGGTGCCGGCCGGTGCCCCGAACCGGATCGCCTGCCCCGGCTGCGACACGCGGCTCCGCTCCTGGCCATCGCTCTGCCGCTGGCCGTCGCCTCAGCGGCGGACGCGGTAGCGGATGTGGGTGGCCTGCGGCGTGTCGGTCACCCGGACGATCTCTAGCTCGATGCGCGCCGGCAGCTCCTCGAACAGCCTGGCGGCCCGCACCGAACAGCACCGGGATCTGGTGAATCTGCAACTCGTCCAGTACACCGGCCCCGAGCGCCTGTCGCACGGTGTCCGCGCCATGCACCATCACGTTGCGGCCCCCGGCGGCGGCCTTGGCCTGCGCCATGGCGCTGGCGATCCCGTCGGTCACGTACGTCACCAGCGGATAGTTCGCGACGGAGGGGCCGGGCGGGCGGAGTCGCGAGACCCGGATGGGTGGGGATGCCAGGCCGATCCGGCCGCGACGTAGGCACGCCGCTCGTGATTGTGGTGGTTGGCGCAACCATGACAAAAGAATGTGATGGATGGCGCAACCATCACAAACGCAGCGAACGGCCGGTGGCGCAGGGGCGGGAATTGGGCTGGCCCGGTCGGGTGCGCCTGATAGGGCTCCCCGTCAGGTGCGCCAGATCAGCGCAAGCGCGCGGTCGTCGTTGGTGCCCGTGCCCGCGCTCAGTGCCCGGACGAGGTTGGCGGCGCCAGCCCGGAACCCCGTCGTGACCAGCCGGTCCGCCTCGCCGAGCAGCCGGTCGGTGCCGTCGTCGATGTCCCTGCCCGGAATCTCCACCAGCCCGTCGGTGTAGAGCATGAGCGCATCGCCGGGCCGCAGCGTCCCCCGCTCGGGCGCCAGCCGCAGGTCGGCGACCACGCCAAGGACGATCCCACGGGCCGCGGTGAGCCGCCAGGTGCCACTGCCCGCGTCGAAGTGCGCGGCGGGCGGGTGACCGGCGGAGGAGACCACGAAGTCACCGGTGGCCAGGTCGAGCGCGAGATGGATAGCGGTGACGAAGCCTTCGTTGGCGGCGCCACGGCGCACGTAGGCGTTGCAGGTGGGCAGGAACTCGCCCTGCGGTACCGAGCCGAGCAGCCCGCCGAACGCGCCGGAAAGCAGCAGCGCCCTGGTCCCGGCGTCCACGCCCTTGCCGGCCACGTCGACGAGCGCCACCTCGAGGGTCTTGCCGTCACAGGAGGACACCAGGAAGTCACCGCCGAACGAAGAGCCGCCGGCCGGCCGCAGTACGGAAACCGAGCCCCAGCCCTCGGGCAGATCCGGCAGCGTCCCCTGGGCCCGGATCCGGTCCCGCAATTCGATCAGCATGGCCTCGCCGCGCAGGCCGAGCATGCCGAGCTTCTCCCTGGTCCTGGCGAGCTGGAAGGCCACCGCCGCGGTCACCACGATGGTCAGCGCCAGGCCCGGCCCTGCCTTGTCCTTCACCACGTCGTAGGCAAGGCCGACGGCGATCAGCGCGAACAGGATGCGCAGCGCGCGCGGCCACAGCAGCAGGCCGCCGGCCAGCACCGGCAGGATGAGCAGGCCGGGCGAGAACCACGATTGCGACACGTGCACGGCCGCGATGCTGATGAACGCCGTGACCAGGGCGAGGAGCAGTGCCACCCGACGGTTCCCGGTGATGAGCTGCCGGGCCACCCACCCGCTCGCCGAGCGCCAAGCGGAGCGCACGGCGTGCAGGGGAAGGGCCACGACACGGGCAACCATGATGGCCGCACTGTATCCGCTGGCTAGGGTCCCTGACACACATGCAGGTCAACGGCGCGCCCCGAAGCGGCCCAGCCGCGGCCCATAAATCCGCACCGAGGGGGCTCTGACACACACGCAGGTCAGCGCGTCGCGTGGCAGGCCCTCGGCCGGCGAGGGAAAAGGCGAGGGGAAAAGGAGTTGGCGACGCTCCCGCGCGGCGGGTAGGAAGGCGAGCATGGCCACCACCTTCCAGATCCGCCCGGTCACCGAAGAGGAACTTCCCGCGTTCTCATACGTGGACCAGCAAGCTTTCAACGGCAGGCCGGATACCGCACGGGGACGCGCCAACTGGCTCGCCCGGCTCGAACTCGACCGCACCCTCGGTGCGTTCGACGGCACCACGCTGGCCGGCGTGACCGGCGTGTACAGCTTCCGGATGCGGGTCCCAGGGGCGATGGCGGCGGTCGCCGGGGTGAGCATGGTCGCCGTGCTCCCCTCGCACCGCCGCCGTGGCGCCCTCACCGGCCTGATGCACCGCCAGCTCGGCGACATTGCCGAGCGTGGCGAGGCCGTGGCCGCGCTGTTCGCCTCGGAAACCCCCATCTACGGCCGGTACGGCTACGGGCGCGCGTCCTGGCACCTGACCCTGAACCTGGCACGCGGCCACGGAAGGCTGGCTGCCGCCGCCCCGTCGGACCCCTCGGTACGGCTGCGGATCACCGAGCCGCGGTCGGCGCACGCCGAGATGGGCAAGGTGTACGAGCTGGCCATGGCCGAGCGGCCGGGCCTGTACGCCCGCACCGAGCCGTGGTGGGACCGGCTGACCCACGACCCGGATTCCGAGACGGACTCGCCGATGCGCTGCGTGCTGGTCGAGGACGACGCCGGGCCGCGAGGATACGCCCTGTTCACCTCGGAGGGCCGGTGGGAGTGGGAGGAGGGCTCGTTCCTCCCGGCCGGCGTCCTGGACCTGCACGAAGCCATCGCGGTGGACCCGGCCGCGGCCGCGGCGCTGTGGCGTGACCTGCTCAGCCGGGACCTGATCACCACGTTCCGGCTGCACATGCTGCCGGTGGACGACCCGCTGCTTGACCTGCTGGCCGACTCGCGGCTTGGCCGGCCACGGCTCTCCGACGGCCTGTGGATCCGGCTGGTGGACGTGGGCAAGGCGCTGGCGCAGCGCCGCTACGCGTGCCCGGTCGACGTGGTCATCGAGGTCAACGACGAGCTGTGCCCGCAGAACCAGGGCCGGTGGCGGCTGACCGCGGCGACCACGTCCGCCCCCTCCGGGTTCAGCGGGACCTGCGAGCGGACCAACGCCCCGGCCGACCTGGTGCTGCCGGTGCAGGCCCTGGGCGCGGCGTACCTGGGCGGTACCCGGCTCGGGCCACTGGCCGCGGCCGGCCTGGTCACCGAGGTCACGCCGGGCGCCGTGGCCGCGCTGTCGACGGCCATGTCGTGGGACCCGGCACCGTGGTGCCCGATGATCTTCTAGTCCGGCCCCGGCTCACAGCGACGCGCGCAGCACCGCCTCGGCGAGGTCCGCCTGGTAGTGCGGCTGCATGCTGGTGAAGTCCGGGCACGCGTTGACCTCGAGCACCCGCGGCCCCGCCCCGGTCCGCAGCAGGTCCACCCCGGCGTGCCCCAGCCCCAGCGCGGCGGCCGCGCCGTGCACCAGGTCCTGTTCCCCGCCGGTGAGCTCGATGCGGCGCTGCGTCGCACCGCCAGCGATGTTGCTGCGCCATTCCGGCGGCGTTGCGTGGCGCTCGGTTACGGCGATCACCTCGCCCCCGGTGAGCACGGCGCGCACACTGGCCCCTGCGCACTCTGTTATTTCTGGCTGTACGATCAGCCCGCCAGGCCCTTCGACCGCGAGTTCCGACAGGGCCGTGGCCAGTGCCTCCGGATCCGCCGCCCGGCGCACCCACCGCCCCTGCGCTCCGTGGGCCCGCTTGACCACCACCGGGTAGCCGATCTCCGCGGCGACGGCCGCCACCTGCGCGAGGTCGAACGGGCAGATCTCGGTGCGCACCTGGGCCACACGCGCCTCGGCGAGCCGCACCGCGGTGGCCGCCTTGTCGTCCGCGAGCAGCACGCCGTCCACCGGGTTCTGTGCCCGCGCTGTACGGGCGAGCACGCGCAGCGCATGGACCGCCGCCGGGGACCCGAACAGCAGGAACGGGGCCAGGCCGGTGGCCACGACCGGGCCGGCCTCGTCGGCGACCGTCGCGTCGCCATGTGAGGCAATGGTTGTCCGCAGCGAGGGCAGGTCCACCGTCCGGACCGGGACGCCGAGCCGGCCAGCGGCGGCGATCAGGCTGTCCGGCACGTTGGTGGCGTACGGGTTCCTGGCGATCGCGAGCGTCATCCCGTGACGCCCTCCCGGTGCCGGGCGGTCGCGTGGTCAAGGATCGCCCCGGCCACGTCAGCCCCGGTGACCGTGCTGATCCCGGCGAAGCCCGCCCATGCGTCCACCTCGAGAACGCGGACGGTGCCGTCGGCGTCCTCGATCAGGTCCACCCCGCCGAAGTCCAGCCCGCAGGCGGCCAGCGCAGCCACCGCGACGGCCGCGGCGGGATGGCTCAGCGGCAGCGCGGACCCGGCCGCGCCCAGGGCCAGGTTGGCCCGGACCTCCCCCGGCCTGGCCACCCGGCGCATCAGCGCGACGCACCGGTTCCCCACCACATAGGCGCGGATGTCCTTGCCGCCGCCGCCGATCAGCGGCTGCGCCAGGTAAGGCTCCCGTTCGGCGTGGTAGCCCGGCCTGGTGGTGCCCGGGTGCCACGCCTCCCGCGGCTGCCACGCGGCGGTGAGCGCCGCGGCCGAGGGGTGGACCGCGATCCCCTCGCCCCGGATCCCGTGCGCGGGCTTGACGATCAGTTCGCCCGGGCCGAGCGCCGCCAGGTCCACGCCACCCGGTTCGTCGAACGCGGCGGTCGGCACCACCGGTACCCCGGCCTTGACCAGGTCCACGGTGGTCAGCAGCTTGTCGCGGGAGCGGAACGCCGCGTCCGGGGGGTTGAGCACCAGTGAGCCCTGCCCGGCCAGGCAGGCCAGCACCGGGGCGGCGATGCCGCGGAACGGGGCCACGATGCGATGGATCACAATGCCGGGCCGGACCGGCCTGCCCGCGTAGCAGGCGGACTGCCGCCCGTCGGCGCACCAGAGCCCGAGCAGGTGCGGCGCCCAGCTCACCAGGCGCAGGTCCCGCTCCCGCGCGGCGGCCTTCAGCAGCACCCAGTTCCGCGCCCGCTCGGCCGGGTAGTGCAGCACCACGATCTGGGTCTCGGCGGACACGCGCTCAACCTACTGGAACACGTGCTGGCCAGGCCCGCCGGCGGCCGCGCCTGGCGGAATCAGGGGGGCCTTGCGGGTCCTGGCAGCCCCGGGCATCGTAATGTCCCTAACCAGATGCGAAGTGAGGGCGGTCACTCATGCCACTGGAAGTCAAGCGCCTGCACCTGGCGAGCCTGCGCGGTCCCGACGGCAGGGAGTGGCCGGTGCACGGGTTCGTGGTCACCCACCCGGGCGGCGCGGTGCTGGTGGACACCGGCTGCGGCGGCCCGGACGAGTGGCTCAGCGACTGGCGGGTGGTGAACCGGTCGGTCGCGGACGCGCTCTCCGCTTTGGACATGACGCCGGCCGACATCGGCCTGGTCATCAACACCCACCTGCACTTCGACCATTGCGGGCAGAACGCGGTGTTCTCCCACGCCGCCTGCGCTGTCCAGCGCACCGAGCTGGACCGGGCCAAGCGTGAGGATCCCGAGCTGTACGACTGGTTCGATTTCAGGAACGCGCGGTGGGAACTGCTCGACGGGGACACCGAGATCCTGCCCGGCCTGTCGGTGGTCAGCACCCCCGGGCACACCGCGGGCCACCAGTGCGTGGTGGTCTCCTCCGCCGACGGCCAGGACCTGCTGATCGGGGACGCCGCCTATACGCCCCACCAGTTCGCCGGGCCGCCCGATGCCGACCTAGCGCCCGGCCAGGCCGCCGACCCGGTGGCGTGGCGCGGCTCGCTCGGCCGGATCAAGTCACTGGCGCCCGCGCGGGTCCACTTCTGCCACCACACCGACGTGCTGCACGGCTCCTGAGTTCCCCTCAGCCACGGATCCGCAGGCAGATGACCGCGACGACGTAGGTCACGCCGCCCACGAAGCCGAGCATGCTGTACGGCCAGCCGCTCTGGCCGCGGGCGATCTGGACCACGAAGGCGATCAGGATGACCGCGATCAGCGCGAGCGCGGTGATCGCGGTCGCGCGCAGGTCGATGGCGCTGATCCGCTCGTCCCTGTGGTCGAGCAGGCCCTTCACCGTCTCGCTGCGCCGCCGGGCCAGCAGAAGGGCGCCGCTGAACGCCACCATGACGGCGAGCGCGAGCACGCCCCAGACGGGCTGCCCGGCGACCGAGAGGGCGACGAGGTACACCACGCCCATCGCCACGCCGAAGATGGGGGTCGCCAGATATTTGCGGCTGTTCCTAGTCGTGGTCTGCATGGAATATCTCCTCGACGGTAACGCCGAAAAACCGGGCGATCGCGATGGCCAGGGGGAGCGACGGCGTGTAGCGGTCGGTCTCGATCGAGTTGATCGTCTGCCGGGACACGTCGAGCCGCTGGGCGAGGTCGGCCTGCGAAAGCCCTTTCGCGACGCGGCGCTCGCGAACGTCATTGCGCACCGGACTTGCCCCTAGTTGTCAAGCTCGCTTGTCATTTCTCCATGATGCTGGCCGGGCATCGCGGTGTCAAGCTCGCTTGTCATCTGCCGGCCAGGGGCGCGCCCGTAGCGGGCGTTGACCCGAATTGGGCGCAGGGGCAGACTGTGGGGCCGTGGCTTCCTGGGCAGAGTTCGAGAGGGACCGGCCGGACCTTGCGACGGCCGGGCGCGCACTGCTGTATCAGTTCGGCGTGGGACTCGGGTTCCTCGCCACGGTCCGCCGGGACGGTGGCCCGCGGGTGCACCCGATGTGCCCGCTCATCCACGACGGCGGGATGTACGCGTTCATCGTGCCCGGCCCCAAGCAGGACGACCTGCACCGGGATGGGCGTTATGCGCTGCATTCGTTTCCCTGCGAGGACAACGAGGACGCGTTCTACTGCACCGGACGGGCTTCGGCGGAAGAGGACGCCGGCCTGCGGCAGGCGCTCGCCGAGATCTTCGTGGCCGAACGGGCCGAGGCCGGCGTACCCGCGCCCGAGCCAGCGCACCACCTGTTCCGGTTCGGCGTGGAGCGGTGCCTGCTCACCAGGACGACCGGCCACGGTGACTTCGCGCCGCAGCACACCACCTGGCAGGCCACGGGCGGATAGCGGCACGGCCGGCCAGGGCGGGCGTGCGACACTGGGCGGGGAGGCAGCATGCCCAGCATGAAGGTCACGGTGAGCGCCGCGATGCGGGCACGCGATGTGTCGCGGCCGCAGCCGCATCACGAGGCGGCCGCCGAGGAGAACGCGGCCCGCGCCAGGCCCGGTTCGCCGCAACGGGCCAGGACCGGCCCGCCACCCCGTGGCACCGGGCCTGCCCGGTCCTCCCTGCCCGCCGGGCCGGTCGCGACGCCCGCCCCGCCCGCTCCGCGGAATCGGCCCGCACCACCGGGAAACCGTCCCGCGGGACCCGGCGCCCCTAAGCCGGGCGGCGGCGGGGTGGCGGCCACCAGCGCGGCACCGGCCACCAGCGCGACACCGGCCACCAGCGCGACACCGGCCACCAGCGGAGCGGCGGGTACCGGCGCGGCGAAGCCGGGCCCGCCGCGGCCCCCCGGCGGCCCCCGCCCGGCGAGCGAACCGGCCAGCCGCGCCCGGCCCGGCGAGCGGCGCGGGCCCGTGACATCCCCCGAGACCTGCCTGCCTGCTCAGCCTGGAGAGCCGGCCGGGGCGAGCCAGCCTGCCGAGCCAGCCGGGGCGAGCCAGCCTGCCGAGCCAGCCGGGGCCAGCCAGCCCGCCGGCAGCGGCGCCAGCCTGCCGAGCCGGCCGGGGCGAGCCAGCCCGGAGAGCCACCCGGGGCAGCCCGGCCCGGCGAGCGGGGCAAGGCCGCTCACGGCGCACCGGGTCAGCAGGCACGCAGCGGGACCAACCGCCAGGCCAAGCGCAAAAGGGTAAGGCGGCGCCGGTCACACGGGCGCTGAACGGTCAGCCGGTCTGGGTACCGTCCGGCAACGGCGGCAGCACACCGGACTGCTCGTAGCCACTGATCATGTCGATCCGCCGCTGGTGGCGCGGTTCGCCGGAGAACGGCGTCGCCAGGAACACCAGGGCGAAACGTACCGCGTCCGGCACCGGGTACATGCGCGCGCCGAGGCTCAGCACGTTGGCGTCGTTGTGCTGGCGGGCCAGGCGCGCGGTCTCCTCGTTCCAGGCCAGCGCCGCCCGGATCCCGTCGATCTTGTTCGCGGCGATCTGCTCACCGTTGCCCGACCCGCCGATCACGATCGCGAGGCTGCCCGGGTTGGCCGCCGCGGCCGCCGCCGCGGCGCATGACGTAGGGCGGGTAGTCGTCACCGGGCTGATAGGACGGCGGGCCGCAGTCCGCCACCTCGTGCCCGGCCGCGGCCGCCGCCTCGGCGACGGCGGATTTCAGCTCGAAGCCCGCATGATCAGATCCGAGGTAAACGCGCACGCGCGACAGTCTGGCACGCGCCCGGCGCTCAGGCGAAGATCGGATCCCGGGTCCGGGTGCGCTTCAGTTCGAAGAACCCGTCGGTCGTGGCGACAAGCAGCACGCCGTCCCAGAGCCGCGCGGCCGCCTCGCCCTGCGGGATCGGCGAGATCACCGGCCCGAAGAACGACGTGCCGTTCACGGAAATGACCGGCGTGCCGACCTCGTAGCCGACGCGGTCCATGCCATCGGCGTGGCTGGCCCGCAGGGCCTCGTCGTAGTCGGCCGAGTCCATCGCGCCGGCGAGCGAAGCGGGCAGGCCCGCCTCGGCGAGCGCGGACTCGATCACGGCCCGGTCGTCGTGCGGCGCCTTCTCGTGGTGGAACCTGGTGCCGAGCGCGGTGTACAGCGGACCGAGAACCTCGGGCCCGAACCTCTGCTCGGCCGCGATGCAGACGCGGACCGGGCCCCAGCCCTGGGCCAGCAGTTCCCGGTACACCTCGGGCAGGCCGGGTTTGTCCTCGTTGAGCACGGACAGGGACATCACATGCCAGCGCGGGCGCACGGGCCGGACCTTTGCTACTTCCAGAATCCAGCGCGAAGCTATCCAGGCCCACGGGCAGATAGGGTCGAACCAGAAGTCAACGGGGGTGAACTCCTGCTCAGCCATGTCACTCCTTGGCAGCGGGGGGTATGTATACAGCTGGCGCCGTGTGCTGACAACCGGACCGCCTTGCGGCCCATTCCGCCGGGGATGCGAAGATTTGCGGAGCCCGGTACCCCGGGCGCACTGACCAGGCCATCTACCACCGGGGCTGGAATGACGAAGGGACCACCACCGTGGCTAGCAACCTCACCCGCAACGAGGCACATGACCGGGGCCGCCTGGTCGATGTCCGCTCCTACCACGTGGACCTCGACCTCACCGGCGACGACCAGGTCTTCACCTCGCAGACCACGGTTACCTTCGGCTGCTCGCGGCCCGGCGCGGGCACGTACGTCGACCTGACCGCGCCGGCCGTCACCGAGATCGTGCTGAACGGCCAGCCGGTCGGCCCCGAGGCCTTCGACGGCGATCGGATCACGCTGGCCAACCTGACGGCGGAGAACGAACTGCGGGTACGCGCGTCGTGCGCGTACTCCCGCAACGGCGAGGGGCTGCACCGGTTCCGCGACCCGGCTGACGGCGACACCTACCTCTATTCGGACCTGGAAACCTTCGACGCCCACAGGGTGTACGCCTGCTTCGACCAGCCGGACCTCAAGGCGACCTTCGAATTCACCGTCACGGTGCCGGCGCAGTGGCGGGTGATCTCCAACATGGCTCCGGACGTGACCGGCGAGCCCGTGCCGGGGCAGGACACGGCCCGCTGGCACTTCCCGCCGTCGCCGCTGATGTCCACCTACATCACCGCCGTCGCGGCCGGCCCCTACCACGAGGTGCTGACCGAGCATGACGGGATACCGCTCGGCCTGTACTGCCGCCAGTCCCTCGCGCAGTACCTGGACCCGGATGAGATCTTCGAGGTGACCAGGCAGGGGTTCGACTTCTTCCACCAGGCCTTCGCGACCAGGTACCCGTTCGGCAAGTACGACCAGCTCTTCGTGCCGGAATACAAGGCGGGCGCGATGGAGAACGCGGGCTGCGTGACATTCCTGGAGGACTACCTGTTCCGGTCCCGGGTCACCGATTTCCGCCGCCAGTCCCGCGCGACGACGATCCTGCACGAGATGGCGCACATGTGGTTCGGCGACCTGGTCACCATGCGCTGGTGGGACGACCTGTGGCTGAACGAGTCGTTCGCCACCTGGGCGTCGGTGCACTGCCAGGCGGAGGCCACCCGCTGGCGCGGCGCCTGGACCTCGTTCGCGCAGCTGGAGAAGGCCTGGGCCTACCGCCAGGACCAGCTGCCCTCGACCCACCCGATCGCGGCGGACGTGCCCGACATCGCGGCGGTGGAGGTCAACTTCGACGGCATCACCTACGCCAAGGGCGCGGCCGTGCTCAAGCAGCTTGTCGCCTACGTCGGCCTGGACAACTTCCTGGCCGGGCTGCGCCGCTACTTCGGCCAGTACGCCTGGTCCAACGCCACGCTCGGGGACCTGCTGGCCCAGCTCGAGGCGGCGTCAGGACGGGAGCTGGCCGGCTGGTCGAAGCAGTGGCTGGAGACGGCGGGCGTGAACACGCTGCGGCCCGAGTTCGCGCTGGCCGCGGACGGCACCTTTGCCGAGTTCGCCGTCCGGCAGGAGGCCCCGGAAACCCATCCGGTGCTCCGCGACCACCGCATCGCCATTGGACTCTACGATCGGACGTCGGCTGGCCTGGTCCGCCGGCGCCGGGTGGAGACCGACATCTCAGGTGAACGGACCGTCGTGGCCGCCCTGGCCGGCGAGCCGCGGCCCGACCTGGTGCTGATCAACGACGACGACCTCACCTACGCCAAGATCCGCCTGGACCCGCATTCCGCGGCCACGCTGACCACCAGCATCGGCGAGTTCACGCAGACCCTGCCCGCCGCCCTGTGCTGGGCCGCTGCCTGGGACATGTGCCGGGACGCGGAGCTGGCTGCGCGGGAGTACATCCGGCTGGTGCTGGGCGGGATCGGCGCCGTGAGCGACGTGTCGGTGGTGCAGACCCTGCTGCGCCAGACCGATGCCACCCTGCGCCGCTACACCGACCCGGGCTGGCGCCAGACCGGGCTGAGGCTGGCCGCCGAGGCCCTGCGCCAGCTCATGGAACGGGCTGAGCCTGGCTCGGACGTCCAGCTTGCCTACGCGCAGGCGTTCATCGGGGTGGCGCTGTCCGCCGCGGACCTGGCGCTGCTGACGGGCCTGCTCGATGGCACCGTGGCCATCGAGGGCCTGACCGTGGACACCGAGTTGCGCTGGCGGATCCTGCACCGTCTGGTCAGCCGCGGCGCCGCGGGTGAGCCGCAGATCGAGGCCGAACTGGGCAGGGACGCGACCGACGCGGGCGCCCGCCACGCGGCCGCCTGCCGCGCCTCGGTACCGGACCCTGCGGCGAAGGAGGCGGCCTGGACGCAGATCGTCAGCGGCACGCTGCCCAACGCCACGTTCCGCGCGATGCTCAGCGGGTTCATGGACGACGACCAGCCCGAGCTGCTGGCACCGTATGTGGACCGCTACTTCGAGGTGGTCGGCAATGTCTGGCGCGGCTGGACGCCCGACATGGCGCGCTGGTTCGTGGCGTACGCGTACCCGGGCGGCGATGACCCGGCCGTGATCGCGAAGACCTCCGAGCTGATCGACGGGAGCGACCTGCCTCCCGGCCTGGTCCGCCTGCTGGTCGAGGGCCGGGACGGGCTGCGCCGCGCGCTGCGCTGCCAGGAGCGCGACCGGCAGTCGCCCGCATAACCGCCGCCCGCAAGCGCTACAGCGCGCTCCCTGCCCTGCTTTGCAGGTATGAATGTGGGTTTGGTGCCCATAGAGGGGCGTCGTTGTCACATTCATGACAAACGTGGATGAGCGGGCAGCGTTAGGGCTGGCAGGCTGGGTCCGGGCTGGCCAGACGGCCGGATGGGTCCCGGGAGACCACGTGGGCCAGCCGCTGTACGCCCGGGCGCTTTTCGAGGTCCTCAAGCAGCACCGCCCGTCCCTCGCCGTCGCACAGCGGCACGCGCCAGTTCGGGTACTGGTCGACGGTGCCCGGCAGGTTCTGCGGCCTGCGGTCGCCCACGGCGTCGGCGAGCGACACCCCGATCAGGGCGGCCGGGGTGCGGGCGAGGTAGCCGTACAGCGCCCGGGTGAACTCGTCGGCGGCGGGCGCCGTGCCCGGCGGGAGCAGTCCCTGCCCCGCCAGGGCGTCCCGCCAGGCGGACACCGCGGCCGCCGCGTGCTCGCGTTCGGCGGCCAGCGACCCGGTGAGCAGGCCGAGCCGGGACCGCAACTCCACGTGCTCGCCCGTGAGAAACGCCGCCGCGGGCGGCACGTCGTGCGTGCCCACGGTTGCCAGGCAGTCGCGGCGCCACCGGCGCGGCGGCAGCGGTGTGCCGTCGGCCCGCCGCTCGAACCAGAGCATGGAGGTGCCGAGCACACGACGGGCCGCCAGGTAGTCGCGCATCCACTGCTCGACGGTGCCCAGGTCCTCGCCGATCGCGATCCCGCCCGCTCTGGCGGCCTCGCCGGCCAGCAGCCCGACCATCGCCTCGTGCCGGTACCGGACGTAAGTGCCCTGGTCGGCGGGCATGCCGACGGGTACCCACCAGAGCCGGAACAGGCCCATCACATGGTCGGCGCGCAATCCGCCGCTGTCGGTGAACCCCGCCCTGACCAGGTCCGCCAGCGGCTGGTAACCGGCCGCCTCCAGCAGGCTGGGATGCCACGGCGGTAGCGCCCAGTCCTGGCCGCGCGGGTTGAACTCATCGGGCGGCGCGCCTACGGTCATGCCCGGCGCCAGCACGTCCGCGTGCGCCCAGGCGTCGGCCCCGCCGGGATGCGCGCCCACCGCCAGGTCGCCGATCACGCCGATGCTCATGCCGGCCGCCCGGGCCGCCGCCTGCGCCTCGGCCCGCTGCGCCTGGGCCGCCCACTGCAGCCAGGAGTGAAACTCGATCCTGGCATGCAGCCGGGTGCGCTCGGCGGCCACCGCTGCCGAACGCGGCGACTGGAGGGCCGCTGGCCACGACCGCCAGTCCGGGCCGTGGAACTCCGCGAGCGCGCACCAGGTGGCCCAGTCCTCAAGCGCCTGGCCTTCGCGGACGGTGAACCGCCGGAAGGCAGCATGCCGCGCGGGCTCAAGCGGCCTGGAATGGACGATATCCAGTGCGGCGCGCTTGGCCGCCCAGACCGCATCGCGGTCGATGAGGGCCGGGCTGGAGCTGGCTGCCTGCAGCGGAGCGGCCAGGGCGGCGATCTGCTGCCGCTGTCCGGGTGGCAGCAGGGCGTACTCAGGTATGTCCTCCACCCGCAGGTACAGCGGGCTGAGGAATCTCCGGCTCATCGGCAGGTACGGCGACGCACTGACCGGCGGAACCGGCTCGGCGGCGTGCAGCGGGTTGATCAGCACGAAGGCGGCGCCAAGTTCACGTCCGCTCCAGGTGGCCAGATCAGCCAGATCGCGCAGGTCGCCGTGACCCCAGGAGTGCCGGGAGCGGACCGAGTAGAGCTGGACCGTGAACCCCCAGCCCGGCCGCGGGGCCGCCGGGGCGGCGGGGTGGTCGCCAGGGTGCCACGGCGCGGCCAGCGGTCCCGAAAGCCCGCCGGCGGCCGTCGCCATCCGGGCCCGGGACGGTGGCGGCGCGGAGCCGAGCACGGCGAGCACCGCCTCCAGAGTCTGGTCGCTGACCTGGATCTTCCGGTCCTGCCAGTCGCGATAGGCGGTGGTCACGCCGCGTGCCTCCGCCCGGCGCCGCAGTTGCGCGCTGGTCACCTAGCCATGATGCAGGCTGTGCGTGCCGGGCCGGTGACCGTCCGACTATCCCGCGCGCTATATCCGCCGGGCAGATCCGGATGCATGATGACAAACAGGTGCTGGGAGGTAGTTGTGAGCGAAAATCCGGCGTCCCCCCATAGCGACGCCCAAGCAGACTTAATGGCCAGGGTGGACACCTCGGTGCCGGTCTCGGCGAGGATCTGGAACTACTACCGCGCGGCCTCCGCGGCCGGGACCGGCGGCGGGCGGGGGTCGCGGAAGGTGAATGCGCGCGGCCCGGGGCCGTCGCGGCGGAGCAGGTCCAGCCGCGCCAGCGCCTCGTCCAGCCCGGGAATGTGGCCGGCCGGGACCCACCACAGCACCAGGTAGGGCTCGGCCATCGGGTGGAACCAGGACCGCCTGCGTCGCATGAAGTCCAGGTGCGGGCCGTTGCGGTAGACGAAGTTACGCAGCGACTCCAGGTCCTCCCAGACCGACATGTTCACCATGATGTCCGGGCCGCACGGGCGCAGCGCCGTGGCACCGGGACCGTCGCCGTCCTGCAGGCGCCAGACGAACCCGGGCGCGGTGTCGGCCAGGGTGTTGACCGGGATGATGCCGGCCATGAAGCCGGCCATCTCCGGGGAATCCGTGGGGGCACGGGCGGTGCCGATGTTCAGTTCGGCCAGGTGATATCCGGTCACCCGGCCATCACATCATCACGCTCGACAATATGTCAATTGTCATTATTTTTAGAATGTTCCAGCACCACACAGCACTCCTCGGGCCGTGGGTCCAGCCGGGCCGACAAGCCGGTGACGGCGGCGCCGGATAGCAGGCCCTCGAGCAGGGCCAGGTTCATGCCGCAGATCAGCGGCGGATGCCGGTCGGCCAGCAGGTGGAACGGGCAGTTCCGCAGCCGCACATCACCGCCGTCGCGGTAGGGCTGGTAGCCCTGCGCCGCGAGGGCGCCGGTGACCAGGTCGTCGTCGGGCAGGGCGGGAGTCTGCTGCCGCGCCGCCCGGCCCGCCTTGGCGCCGCGATTGCGGGCGGCCCGCTGCAGCTCCGGCTCCGCACCGGTCACGTCGACGACTTCGGCGAGCAGTTCCGCTGCGGCCCGGTAGTCACGGGGAGGCACGCTGACCTGGTGCTCGGCCATCGCCCGCCGGTACAGCTTGGCGGGGCGCCCGGCTCCCGGTCCCGACCGCCCGCCCGGCCGGGCGAAGGTGACCTCGACCAGTCCCGCCTCGGCAAGCCGGTCGAGGTGGAACGCGGCCAGCGTGCGGCCGATGCCGGTGGCCGCCGCGGCCTCGGCCCGGCTGACCCCGCCCGCCTGCGCCGCCACGTAGTCGTAGAGGCGGCGGCGCACCGGATCCTCAAGCACCGCAATGACGCTGATCTCGGTCACGATGATTATTCTAAAACTAATCAGCCCTGACGCTGGCTGGCTCACCGTGTTCGCACAAAACTCACACGCAATCCCCGCGGGTCCCGAAGTTCCGCTGCCGATCCTTATGGCCAGCACAGACGTCCCTGCCGGCAGGGAGGTCAAGGTGCCTGAGGCGGGGAGGGCCGGAGAGTTCGGCTGGTTTTCAGCTTGCTCTCAAGGTCCCCCCAGCTTCAGTCCCGTTCCTTAGAAGAGGACAGCCAGCGATACAGCGGCGATTGAGGTGGACGCAGGTGGACGAGCAGGAGCATTCCGCAACCCCGCAGCCCCCGGAATCGGGGGAGACGGCACCGGTCGACGAGCCCGCGACGGCACCCGGGCGGGAACGCCGGAGCGACGGGGTCAGGGATGTCATCACCAGCCGGGGCGCGGGCTGGGCGGTCGCGGCTGCCATGGCTGGCGCGGTGGCCGGCCTGTCCGTTGCCATGGCGGCGTCACCCTCGCCAACGGTCGTGGCGCAGCCTGACCGCGCGATCGGCCTGCGCGGCATCCCGGGCGGCGCCGTGCGCGCCACGGTTCCAGGTGGAGCCCTGCGGGCGGTGGCACCCGGCGGCCGCGTGCAGGCACAGGCGTCAGCGCGACTGCGCATACAGACCCCTGCCCGGGTTCGGCTACAGGTCCCGGCCGGAGGGCCTCTCGCGGCCCCGGCCCGGCTGCGGATCCAGGTCCCGGCCGCCGGGCCGTTCCAGACCCCGGTGCGGTTGCGATTCCAGGTCCCGGCCGCCGGACCGCGTCAGGCCCTGGCGCAACCGCGGCTGCCCGCCCCGGTCACCGGGACGGCCGGCACGTTGGTCCCCCTGCCCAGGACGGCCCAGGTGCTCCCGAGCAGGCAGGTAACCGCGCGCGTCGTGACACCGCGTGCCGTGCGACTGCGGGTCCGGCCGGGCCAGGTACGCGTCCGGATCCGGGTCCCGGCGAGCGCGCGCCTGCGGGTAATCTCCGGCGGCGCGGTCCCCGTCCCGCTCCCGGTGATCCCCGGCGGCGCGGCCCGCGGCCCGCTCCGGGTGGTCCCCGGCCCGCGCCCAACGGCGCTCGTCCCGGCGGCACCGGCCCGGCTGCGGATCGTGTCCCGGAATGGCACAACGGTTCCGGCCCAGTTGGTGATCCCGGCGGGCCTTCCGGGCCAGGCACGGCTGCGGATCCAGGTGCCCGCGCGGGCCCGGATCCAGGTGCCCGCCCGAGCGCGGATCACTCCGGCCCTGTCGGCTCCGCCGAACTGGTAAGCCCGCATACCCGGCAGATCCGCGCGGGTTCCTCGCCGGCGGCCTGGCGCGGCCGTTCGCCCGGCTCACCGCCTCATCCGGGCACCAGCGGACACGCCCACCCCTTGTCATCCATGGGGCCGGCTCGCACGTCCTATTTGTGGCTTGGTTTCCGCTCCGAGCGTCCGGCGGGACCACGGGGATATCGGATGCTCGCGAATCATGAGCCTTCTTGGGAGGTGCGGTGGAGGATAACACCAGCGAACGAGACCGCGAGCAGGAAGGCCCCGGCCAGGCTCCGGTGTCCCGCCGTAGCTTCGTGGTGGGGGTGGCTGCGGCGGGCGCTGCCGCAACGGTCGGCCGGAGTTTGCCTGGCCGGCGTGTGGCGTCGAGGGTGACGGATGCGGGGACTGGCCGCGCTGCCATCGCAACGTGCGGTTCGTTCAGCCTTGAAACGGCACCGGGCTCGGGCGGTGAGCTGACCGATGTCGCCTTCGTGTCTGCCGATGAGTGGTGGGCGGTGGGCAACGTGGGGGCGGCGCTGCACGCGAACCAGACCCTGATCGTGCGGTTCAACGGCTCGACATGGTCGGCCGTCGGCTCCCCGAACCAGGGCACGCTGAACAACGGCCTGAACGGCGTCTCGATGATTTCCGGCGCGGGATGGGCGGTCGGCTTTTACCAGGCCGGCGGGTATCAGCCGCTGGCAATGAGCTGGAACGGAACGAAGTGGTCGCTGAACCTGCCCGCGAAGTTTCCCAGCGACTCGCTGTTCACCGATGTGGCCACCCTGGCGGACGGAACCGCGTGGGCGGTCGGTTTCCAGACCACCAAGGCCGGGGTAAGGAGCACGCTGATCGAGCACGCGTCGGGCGGCACGTGGACACAGGTGGCCAGCCCCAACGTGGCGGGCAGCAGCGATAACTCACTGGTGGCTGTCGCGGGGACGGCGGCCACCGGATTGTGGGCCGTCGGCTACTGGCTGAGCCCGACGGGGCTGCAGCCAATGATGCTGCGCTACGACACGACCAAGCCGTCGCCGTCGTGGGTGCTGGTCAGCGGCGTGCCGGCGCCGGGCCAGGTCGATACGGTGCTGACCGGGGTGGACGTGCGGACCGCCAGCGACGTGTGGGCGGTGGGTTACTGCAACGACGGCGGCGCGGACCGGCCGCTGGCGCTGCACTGGAACGGCAGCACGTGGACCAGCTCAACGGTTCCCGGCGCCGGGCTGCTGCGCGAGGTCAAGGCGGTCGGGGCCAGTAACGTGTGGGCCGCTGGCGCCTTCTACGACACGAGCCTGCAGAGCTACCGGACGCTCGTGGTGCATTTCAACGGGACGAAGTGGACGACCGTGGTCTCCGCCGACACCCATGCGTCCAGCGACGAGGTCATCGGGCTTGCGGCCAACGCGAATGGCTCGGCACTCACGCTGGTCGGCCGGGCAGGCCCCAACGGGCTCATCGAACAGGCGAGCTGCCCCAGTGGTCCCGTCTCTCTTCCTACCCGGGCACCGGCGCCACTGCCGCCGCTGCCGCCGGCTCCGGGAGTCGGCCCCGCGCCGAGCCCGCCGCCGCCGACTCCCCCGGCGCAGACGCCCATCCCGGTGACGATCACCGACCAGGCCGCGGCAGCGGGCATCAGCGGCACGGACTGGTCCTTCGGTGCGACCGTCGCCGATCTCACCGGGGATGGGTGGCCGGACCTGTTCATCTCGCACCACTGGCATCCGGGCAACCTGTGGATCAACAACCAGGACGGCACGTTCAGCGCGGCCGATGTGAGCTTCTTCAGCTCCATCCTGGACCGGCACGACTGCCGGGCCGGTGATTTCAACAAGGACGGCCTGAAAGACATCTTCGCCAGCGTCGGGGCCGACCGCGGCACCGCGCTGAAATGCAACGGGCTGTTCATCCAGCAGGCCGACGGCACCTTCACCGACGTGGCCTACCAGTGGAACATCGGAGACGCGACCGGGCGCGGCCGGCGCTGTGCCGTGCTGGACGCCAACAACGACGGCTACCAGGACGTCTTCTACGGCACCGACCCGGTGCGCGCGGACGGCCTGCCATCGATCAACCGGTTCTATCGCAACACCGGGCAGGGCTCGTTCATCGATTCCCCGGCCATGGGCCTGAACCTCAACATCGGCGCACTGTCCGCGCGCACCGTCGACTACAACGGAGACGGCTGGCCGGACCTGCTGATCTGCGGGTACACCGGCGGCCTGCGCCTGTTCAAGAACAACCAGGGCCACGGTTTCACCGATGTGTCCTCGATCCTCGGCCCCTCGGTGAACGCCGTGGATGCCCTCATGGTCGACGTCAACCACGACAGCCGCCCCGACCTCATCGTCCTCACCAAGACCGAGGTCACCCTCCGCCTGCAAAACGCTGACGGGACGTTCGCCGCGCCCAAGACCATCCTCAAGGTCAACGACGGAGTGGCAATGGCGGTTGGCGACGTCAATGGCGACAACAACCCGGATATCTACGTCGTCTGCGGCCGGACCGGGACCGCCAACGCGCCGGACTTCCTGCTGATCGGCGACGCCACCGGCGGCTTCACCACCATGTCCATCCCGCAGGCAACCGTTGGCTCGGGCGAAGCCGTCTTCCCAGTCGACTACAACAAGTCCGGCCTCACGTCCTTCCTCGTCCTCAACGGCGCGGTCCCCCTCACCGGCCCGGTCCAGCTCCTCACGCCCAAGCCGTCGGCGTAAGGCACGCCGAAAGACGGGTCCCGGGCACGAACGGGAAGGGATGGCTAGCGTGACCGGGACCGGAACAGCGTGACGGTGGCAAGGTCGCCCACGATCGGCCTGGCCAGCGGCAGCGCGTACCGGTACGAACGCGGCAGCCGGCTGCGCAGCGCGGGAGGCGGCCGGGTGACGGCAGCTTCCTGTACGACCTCAAGGCCCAGTGACTCCAGGGTGCGCGGGTCGTCACAGGACCACGCCCAGCGTGCTTCCATGCCCTTCTTGGCCGCCATCTTGTGCTGCTGCTCGAGCATCCGCCGGCTGTAGGTGTCAACGGCGAGGAGCGCGCCGGGGAACTGCCCGGCGATACGCTCGATGACCTGCGGAGCCTGCGCCAGATAGACAAGCACGCCTTCGGCCGAGAACAGATACGGCCCAGGGCTGGCCTCGACGATAGGCAGCCAGTCCTGGGCCAGTACCGAAGCGGCCACCATCCGGCGGCGGCTGGTATCGGCGAAGAACCTTCGCCGCAGCTCGATCGTGTCGGGCAGGTCCAGGTCGATCCAGTGCACCTGACCGTTGTCGACCCGGTCGAACCTCGTGTTCAGCCCGGTGCCGAGCTCCACCACTGTCCCGTCCGGATACTCGGCGAGGAAATCGTTGACCAGGCAATCGAAAATGGCGGTGCGCAGCACGGTGACACCACCACCCCAGCCGCGGCCGTACTTCTCGGTGTCGAAGTCAACCGAGGCGAGGATCTCCGCCGCCTTCAGGTCACGGAACACCGGCCGCTTCTTGCGTGTCTCCCGCGCGCGGGCAGCCAGCGGGATGAACAGCGTCTGCTGAACCGCGCCGAGTTCCACCTTCACCGGATCTGCCATGACAGCCAACATACCCAGGCCCGCAGCGGCAGACCGGCCCCGCTCCGCGCGCAGACGCGGGTGCGCGGGCAGCCTCACGCGGGCCGAGGTGGGTGCGGGGCCGCGGCGATCGATGTGGCTGCAATGTGACGACCGCGATGGCACCGGCGGCTGCGGCCAGCGGGATGACGGCGGTGAGCGGGATGTACTGTCCGGCGATGCCCCATACCGCGAATGCTGCGCCCTGTATGAACATGATTCCGGCCCCGCCCAGGGCGAGGGCGCGGTTGCGCAGGGCGGCCGGGGCGGTGTCGATGAGCAGGCCGTCGATCCCGGCGGTCCAGGCGTTGCCAAGCCCGGCGAGGACGAGGAGGCCCACGGCCAGCGCGAGATCAGGACTGGCTGCGAAGGCGGCCAGCGCGGCACAGGTAAGCAGGGCGGCCGGGACGATGATGCGCCGCTGCAGCCGGGACCCGAGCAGCCGGGCGGCGATGACATCGGCGGCCACCGTCCCGATCGGGATTCCCATCAGCAGGAAACCTGCGGCCCGGGCTTGCTGTCCGATGTGGCTGGCATAGGGGGCGGCCAGGGCCTCGGGCGCGATCGCGCAGGCGGGCACGAGCCAGCCGAAGAGCAGGATGCGCCTGGTCGGCCGGTGGGCGAACGCCTGACGCAGCCCGGCGAGAGAGTCGCCTGCCATCGAACCGTGGCGGGTGGTACGCGCGGGCCGCCGGGCGATGCCGAACCGCAGGACCAGGCTGGAGGCTACGAAGGACAGTGCATCGGCCAGGAGTGCGCCGCGTGGTGACAAGATCGCGAGCAACAGCCCGCCCGCGCCGTAACCGACGATCTGCGCCGACTGGGCAACCATCCGCATCAGCGCGCGGCCAAGGATGTAAGGGGAGCCGGGTGGCAGCAGGTCGGGCAGGACGGCAGAGCGGACGCCCTGGTAAACAGCGGATATCAGGCCAGCGCCGAACAACAGTGCGAGCAGCGCGAGCAGTGGCATCCCGGGAATGACCATGCACCCGATGAGCACCGCGCAGGTCACGTCGCAGGCGACAAGCACCCGGCGGGGAGGCAGCCGGTCGGCGGCAGCTCCCAGTAGCGCACCGCCGATCAGGTAAGGCAGAAATGACAGCGCCATGACCGAGGCCGCCAGCGCCGGGGAGCGGGTCCGCTGGTAGACCAGCACAGTCAGGGCGACCGCAGCCACGACGCTCCCGAGCATCGACACGATGCTGGCGGCGAAGATTGCCCGGAACTCGGCAGCGCCCAGCACATCGCGGTATCTGGCCCGGCCGGGCAACGAGCCCGGGTGATGGGCGGTACGGCTGGTCGCGGTTGGTGTGGCCATGGGCTCCACGCTGGCCGGCGCTATGATCGGAGGCTAGAGATTCGGTACAGGCCGAATAAGTCCGAGAGATGTCACCGTGAGCCTGGTTCTGGTCTTTGGGCGAGACGATCCAGCGCGTGTTCGGTTCGCGATCTCACCGCTCTGGGAGACGATGGCGGCACTGCGGGTGCTGCTCGAACCGCAACGCCGTAGATATCACCTCCCCTGGCTGGATTCGGTCCGGCCGGACCTGGAGCGACTGGATCTGTGGCCGCTGCTGGCGCTTTCACCGCACACCGGGTGGACCCCGGACTTCCTCAGCCCGGCCCCGGCCGGACCCGGGACCAACATCACCGACCAGCTGCGCCAAGTCCGCGAAACGGCGCCAGAGCAGGTCGCCCGGGAAGTGAAGCGTTCACTGACCCAGCGTTCCGGGGAGGCCGTGCCTGAGGCGGCCTGGCAGCTGCTTGATGACCCCACGGCGACCCGGGCCATGCTCGCCGACCTGCTTGAACGGTGCTGGCAGCTGCTGATCGCACCGCACTGGCCACGCCTGCATGATCTGCTTCAAGCCGACGTGCTGTACCGGACGCAGATGCTAGGCGACTACGGGCTTGAACGCGTGCTCGGCGAACTGCATCCCCGGGCCCGCTGGACCAGCAATACCCTCGTGATCGAGGCGCCCAGCACCGAGCGGCACCAGCTCGCGGGCACCGGGCTGCTCCTCATGCCCAGCGTGTTCGCATGGCCCGGCCTCACAGCAATCATCGATCCACCGGCCCAGCCAGCGTTCGTCTACCCAGCCAGGGGAATCGCCGAACTCTGGCAGCCAGCCCCTACCCTCTATTCGGAAGCGCTCGGGCGCCTACTCGGCCGGACCCGGGCCGCCCTGCTGGAATCGCTCGCCGAACCGGCGTCCACCCAAATCCTGGCCCGGCGGCACGAGCTAGCCCCCAGCACCGTGTCCGAGCACCTGACCGCGCTGCACCACACACGGCTGATCACCCGGCGACGCCATCGCCACGCCGTGCTCTACCAGCAGACGCCGCTCGGGACGGAACTGGCCAACGGCAGCCAGCAATCCAGCTGACGGAGGCGGCCGGCCGTGATGGTGATGCCAGCTCCTTGTTCTGTCGTGGTGCCAGCCGGCCCAGCGGTCAGCCATGCCCGGGCGCCAGGGCGCGGCCGAGCCACAGCCCCACGGCGGCCTGCAGCGCCGCCACCACCAGCGTCACCGCGATCGCCACCGCCGCGGAGGCCGGCAGCCCCGCGAGCGTCGCGATCGACCTGGCCACCGTCACCTCGGGCAGCCCGTCGCGCAGGGCCAGCCAGGCCAGCGCGGCACCCCAGCCGGCCACGGCGACCGCCACGGCGGCGGGCAGCGTGGCGCGCAGCCGCAACCGGCCGTAGCGGGCGGCCAGCCCGGTCCCCAGGCCCGCCAGGAACGGCAGGAACCACCAGCCGGCCAGCGCACCGGCGGCCACGATCACCGCACCGGCCGCGCACGCCAGCAGCCAGAGGAATACCGGCCCGCGGCGGCGCGGCGCCCAGGTGGGATAGTGCACGGCGGGCCACGGGGTACGCGGCGCGGGTGGCGCGCCCATCCGGCCGAGCCGGTAGGAGCCGCGCCTGCCCAGCCGCCTCGGGTCAGCCATGCCCGCTCCCCTGCCCGCCGGGCGTCATGGCCCACCGGACCAGGCCGGCCGCAGGCACCACCGGCGCGGCCGCGGGCGGCACCGGCGCGGCCGGGGGCGGTACCGGCAGGTAGCGGCCGTCCCACCAGTCGGCCATCTGGTCGGTGTACCACGGGGAGGCGGGATTCTCGCTCTGCCCGCCCGGGTAGACGCCCTCGGCGCTCGCCCCGTGGCCGGTCCAGTCGACGATCATGCGCCAGCTCGGCCCGGCGTGAGATTCAAGCCCGCCGTCGGCGGCGTCGATGGTCCACGCGTCGCCACCGGAGGCACGCGGCCCGTAGCCGAGCCCAGGCGCCTGGGTGATCGAGGGGAACTGCCGGGTGTGCAGGCGGCCCCAGGCCCACGCGGAGGGAGCCGTGCCCAGCCGCCGCGCCAGGTGTGACACGGCGGCGGCGAACGCGGTCCGCATCACGTCGGCCGAGGTGCGCCGCGGCGATCCCGGCGGGGTGAACGCGGCGTTGTGCGGGTCGCTCACCGTCCACGACTCGAGCACCTGGTCCAGGCTGAACTGCTGCGCGGACACGGCGAGCCCGGCGTGGTCCTTGCGCACCGGCACCTTGCCCGCCCGCCACCAGGGCCCGAACACCGCGCCGAGGTAGTCGCCCCAGAACGTCCACCACAGCGCGGCAGCGCCCGACGGGACGGTCATCGACCCGTCCCACCCGCGCAGCAGCCCGGCCGCGGCGTGCTGGGTGGCGGACAGGTGCTGGCCGTGCAGCGCGGCGAGCAGCCGGGGCACGATCCGGCGCGCCAGCGCGTCGGTGACGTTGAGCTGGATCGCGGCGAACGCCGCAGGCACCATCCGCGACCGGCCGTGCAGCAGGGCGTAGATCTGCCCGGCCCGGTAGCCGGGGTCGAAGAAGTCGGCCGTGGTGCCCACGTAGTACGGATAGGACGGGCCGACCGGGCGCTGGTTCGCGGTGGCGACCACGTGGCCCGGCGGGTCGTACACCTGCGGCACCGCGCGGTAGGGGATGACACCGGCCACGTCGTCGGCGCCGGTGCCGGGCAGCGGCAGCCACGGGTCGCCGTGCCGCACCACCGGGTAGTAGCCGGCCGAGATCGCCCCGATGTTGCCGTGGTCGTCGGCGTAGACGAAGTTCTGGGTGGGTGCCCGCCATGCCGCCAGGGCGGCGTGGAACTGGGTGAAGTCCGCCGCCTTGTCGATGGCCAGGAGCACGGCGAGGTCCGGTGAGGGGATGTTGCCCATCCAGTCCACCGCGGTGGTCAGCCCGGCCTTGGTCAGCACCGGGCCGTGCACGGTGAGGTCCACGGTCAGCGGCACGGCGGCGCCGCCACGGACCGGGATCGTGTAGTGCACCTGCCGCATCGGCCGCCAGGCGCCACGCCAGAAGTACTGGCCGCGCCGGGACGGGCTGGTCTGCTCGGTGTAGAACAGCGTGGCCTGGTTCTGCACGTCCGTCAGCGACCAGGCGATGTGCGCGTTGTGCCCGATGAGCACGCCGGGCAGGCCGGGCACGGTCACCCCGGTGACCGTGAGGCCCGGCGCCGACAGCGCCGCCTGGTACCAGACCGACGGGAGCGTCTGCGGCAGGTGCGGGTCCCCGGCCAGCATCGCGACGCCGGCGACGGCGCGGCCGTTGGCTGCCCAGGCGTTGCTGTCCGGGTACCGGTGCACGAGGCCCGTTGGCAGCTGGCTTGTTTGATGCAGTACGGAGCCTGCCGCGATAGCCGCGCCCGCCGCGGAACCGGTCGCCGTGGCCGGGCCTACCGCGGTGGTCGCGGCCGGCTGTGCCGTGACCTGAGCCGCCGACGCCTGCGCGGCGATCGGGGTGATGCCGCGGTAGCGGTACGGGCCCGGGTCGTACGGCGCCTGGGGCACGCCGCGGGGGGGCAGCACGGGGAACCAGGCCATGGTGCGCGCCGGGCCGAGCGAGCGCTCGAGCAGCGCGTAGTCCAGCGGGGTGGTGGTGAAGTCCAGTTCCTGGGTGAGCACCCCCTGGACCACGAGGCTGTCGACGGGGGTCCAGTCCCGCGGATAGACCCCGGTGAGGCCGAATATCGCGGGCCACCCGCCGCTCGCGCGGGCGTGTGCCAGGTAGTCGTTCACGCCGCGGGAGTAGGCGAGCAGCGCCAGGGCGGCCGGGCTGGTCCGGGGCATGGCCGCCCATTCCTGCTGCGCGGTCCGCAGCAGGCCGAGGCGCAGCTCGAACCTGTCGGAGGCCAGCCCGGAAGGGCCGGCCAGTTGCGCGACGCGGCCCTCGCCCAGCCGCCGTTCGAGGTCCATCTCGGTCAGCCGGAAGCTGGCGTGCAGGTAGCCGAGGGCCAGGAACGCGTCGTCCTGGCTGGCGGCCCGGATCGAGGGCACGCCGTGGCTGGTGAACGCCACCGTGACCGGGTGTGCCAGGCCGGGCACGGCCAGCGTGCGCGAACGCACCGGCAGCCCGCCCGCCGCCGAAGCCCAGGCCCCGTGGCCCGGGACGAGCGCACGGCCGAGCGCGGGCACCGGCCCGTAGCCGAACGCGAGCAGCGCGAGCAGCGCGGCGCTGGCGCACAGCGCGATCAGGCCGTGGATGGCGCGCCCGGCGAGCCGGCCTCGCCCATCCATCGGATCACCTCCGGAGCGGGTAATCACCAGAGCGCGGGATGCCGGTCCTTCCACGGCCGGGCGGCCTCGACCTGGGCCGACAGCGAGATCAGCAGGCCCTCGGCGCCCATCGGCGCGGCCACCATCACGCCGATCGGCAGCCCGCCCTCGGTCCAGTGAAGCGGCAGGTTGACCGCGGGCTGCCCGGTGACGTTGTACATGGCCGTGTATGGGGTGAACCGCTTCTGCCGCTCGAAGTTCTCTCCCGGGCTGACCTCGTCGAAGTAGCCCACCGGGACCGGCGGCTGAGCGAGCGTGGGGGTGAGCACCACGTCGAAATCGTTCAGTATTTTCCAAGCCCCGCGTACCACGAGTTGCAGGTAGGCCTGCGCGTAGATGAGTTCGGGGGCGCGCACTTCCTTGCCTTGGTCCCGCAGGTAGCGGGTGAGCGGCAGGAGCAGGTGCTCCCGCCCGGGGTCCACGGGCGCGAGCGTGGCCATCGCGTACCAGAGGGTCTCGAACGCGGGGACGACATCCGGGCCGAACGGCGGGTCCATGTCGATGATCTCGTGCCCGAGGCTGGCGAGCAGCGCGCTCGCGTCCTCGTAGGCGGCCACACAGTCGGCGTGGACGTCGGCGCCCTCGACCGCGTTCACCATGGTGCGGCCGATCCGCAGCCGTCCCGGGTCGCGGCGCGCGTGGCCGAGGAAGGTCTCGCCCGCCGGCAGCGGCGGCATCGTGTACATGTCGCCGTCCTGGTTGCCGGTCATCACGTCGAGCAGCAGCGCCGCATCGGCCACGGTGCGGGCGAGTGGCCCGTCGATGCCGAGCCCGAACAGGTCGGGCACCAGCGGCGCCGAGGAGATCCTGCCCCGGGTGGGCTTGATCCCGAACAGCCCGCACACGCTGGACGGGATCCGGATCGACCCGCCGCCGTCGCTGCCCTGCGCCGCCGGGGCCAGCCCGGCCGCGACCGCCGCACCCGCGCCACCGCTGGACCCGCCGGCCGACCGGGACAGATCCCACGGGGTGCGCGCGGGCGGCCCGATCTTGGTCTCGGTGTAGCAGGGCAGGCCGAATTCGGGCGTGGCCGTCTTGCCGGGCAGCACCGCGCCCGCGGCGCGCAATGCGGCGGAGACATGGTCGCTCTCGTCGGGGACGTTGTCCTCGTACACCAGCGAGCCGAGCGTCTGCCTGACCCCGGCGACCATGTTCAGGTCCTTGATCGGGATGGGCACGCCGGTCAGCGGCGGCAGGGCGGCGGGGTCGCTGGCACGGGCCACCGCCTTCTCTGCCTCGGCGGCCTGATCGCGGGCGGCGTCGGCGGTGACGGTGTAGAACGCCCCGACGGCGGAGTTGAGTGTGTCGATGCGGTCCAGGTAATGGGCGGTGATTTCGACCGGCGAGAGTTCCCGGCCACGGATGGCGGCGGCCAGTTCGAGCACGGTCAGGTCATGAATCTTGGTCACGTTCCGAACCGTAGCCGCTCTGCCTGGCCGAGGCCATCGCGGGCCGGCCATGCGGCCGCGCAGACCGGTCGCCGGAGCCCGGCCGGGTGCCCGTGCGCGGCACTGACCCGGCCGCCCTGGCCGGGCTCCTGCCCGGTCAGGGCCGGGCCGGCGGCTGCGGGGCGAGCAGGCCGGTGAGGATCCGGGCCATGATGTCGCGGTAGCGGTCGGCTGGATCCGGGGCCGGCCCGGTGTCCGTGGCCGCGAGCAGTTCCGCCAGGCGCGGGTACCTGCCGGTGGACAGCGCGTGCTGCAGGTACGCGGCGTTGCGCCGCTGCCGCTGCGAGCCGCCGGTGAGCTCGTTATGGGTGAACAGCGCGGTCACGGTGTTGAGCATGGCGAACGCTTCCAGCTTGGAGACGGTGCCGGCCGGGTGCGGGGCAAGCGCCGCCAGCACGTGCTCGAGCAGGACCAGGCCGTTCGGCCCCAGCACCGGCCTGGTGATGAGCAAGGACGGCAGCCACGGGTGCCGTCGCATGATCGCGCGCGCCTGGTCGCCGATGGCGAGGAGGTCGGCCAGCCAGTCGCCGGTCGGCCGGGGGAAGACGTATTCGGCGCCGGTGGCGTCGATCATCAGGTCCAGCAGGTCCTCGCGGGTTTCCACGTAGCGGTACAGCGAGGCCGCGCCGGTACCCAGGTCCGCGGCCACCCGCCGCATGGACACCGCGTCAAGGCCCTCCCCGTCGGCGATCACGATGGCGGCAGCGGTGATCTCCTCCCGGGAACGCTTGGCCGGGCGGCCGGTAGCCGCATGCCCGGGCCGCATCCAGATGCTGCCTGGCTTGTCCGCTGCCATGCCACCTCCAGGCGTCCACTCGCGAACACCGTACCCGAACACCCCTACCTGCGACCGCCAGCCCGGCCGTGTGCTACCCGGCCTGGGACAGCAGCGCGATGATCGCGTCGATGTCGTCGCCCTGCCCCGGGTCGTCGGCGATCCGGTGCGGCATTCCCGCCGATCACAGCACGCCGGGTCCGGCGAGGACAACGCGATTTCGCGGCACTCTCCTCGAAAGAAATCCGCGAGGCGGTGTCGGATCGGGGCGGAGGCGTTCGTAGCAGGGGTGAGAGGCCGAAGGCCTTCCCGAAGGGCATAACGTTCCAGGTCTACCGGCCGGCCGGGCGCCGGCAGTACGCAACGGACTGAAACGCAGGATGGGCGGCCGCCCACGACGGGCGCCCCGAACTACAGGAGATGATTCAAGATGCAGTACCTGGTTTCCGTGATCTTTGACACGGCCGGCCTGGCCACCCCGGACGAGCAGGCTGCGATCGACGTGTTCAACGACCGGCTCCAGGCGGAGGGCCACTGGGTCTTCGCCGGTGGCCTCGCGGGGCCCGACTCGGCCACCGTCATTGACAACCGAGGCGAGGAGGCGATGTTCTCCGACGGCCCCTTCGTGGAGTCGAAGGAGTATCTCGCCGGCTTCTGGATTATCGAAGCCGCCGATCTCGACGTGGCGCTCAAGCTCGCCGCCGAGGGGTCCAAGGCCTGCAACCGGAAGGTCGAGGTGCGGCCGTTCCTGTGAACAGGGCCGACGCGCGGGAGGCGATCACCCGGGCACACCACGAGGAGTGGGCGCGGGTGGTCGCCTCCCTGACCAAGCGTTTCGGTGACCTCGACATCGCCGAGGAGGCGGCGGCCGAGGCGTTCGCGACCGCCGTCGAAAGGTGGCCGGGCGATGGCGTACCCCCCAACCCGGGCGCCTGGCTGACCACCACCGCCAACCGCAAGGCCATCGACCGGATCCGGCGCGAGGACAAACGTGGCGACAAGCAGAAGGAAGCTCAGCTGTTGTACGACGACGACCCGCCCGGGTCTCTCGACCCCATCGACGACGAGCGGCTCCGGCTGATCTTCATCTGCTGTCACCCGGCGCTCGCGATGGAGACCCGCGTGGCGCTGACGCTGCGTATGGTCGCCGGTCTGACCGTGCCCGAGATCGCACGTGCCTTCCTGGTGCAGGAGACCGCCATGGGGCGGCGGATCACCCGCGCGAAGGCCAAGATCAAAGCGGCTCGCATTCCTTATCGGGTGCCGTCCGCGGAGGATCTCCCGGCACGGGTCTCCGGCGTACTCGCCGTCCTCTTCCTCGTCTTCAACGAGGGCTACCTGGCGACCGGCCCCGGCACCGATCCCGTACGTCACGACCTGACCGCCGAGGCGATCCGGCTCACCCGCCTGCTCCGTGCCCTCATGCCGGACGACGGTGAGGTGGCGGGGCTACTGGCGCTGATGCTCCTCATCGAGGCCCGCCGCACCGCCCGGATTTCGGCGAGCGGCGAACTGGTCACCCTCGACGAGCAGGACCGCGGGGCCTGGGACGCGGCGCTGATCGCCGAGGGTCACCGGCTGGTGCGCGAGCGCCTGGCCGCGCGGATGGCTCCGGGCCGCTACCAGATCCTCGCCGCGATCAACGCCGTGCACACCTCCGCCCGCGATGTACGCGACACCGACTGGTCGCAGGTCGTCGCCCTCTACGACCAGCTCGCCCGCCTCGATCCCTCGCCGATCATCGCCCTCAACCGGGCCATTGCGGTCGCCGAGCTTGACGGCCCGGAGGTGGCGCTGGCGGCCGTCGGCCGTCTTGAGGGCAGGCTGGCCGGCTATCACCCCTACCACGCGACCCGCGCGGACCTGCTGCGCCGGCTGGGCCGCAGTCAGGAGTCCCGGGCGGCCTACGACAGGGCCATCGAACTGGCGGGCAACACCGCCGAGACCGCCTCCCTGACCCGCCGCCGCGACCAGCTGGGGTAGCAGGCTGGTTCTAGCGTGGTGACTTCCGGCCGGGCCTTGCTTGTGCTCCTGCCTGCCCGCCGCTCATCGGCTGTCTCGCTTCGCCTGGCGGCGGGCACCCACCGCGCGGGTGCCGGCCCGGCGTTTCTCCATGTCGGGCGAACGCAGCGCACGGTCGCCGGTGGGCTCGCCGGTGACCGTGGGCCCTTTCCGGCCCGCGCTCGGTGATGGCCGCCGCGCGCCGGGCGCAGTGCCCTGCCTGGCGGCCCTGGCTGCCGCGAGCCGCTCGGCCCGCAGTTGCGCCGCGGACTGCCGGGCCAGCGCGGCGACCCGGCGGCTCACCCGGGACAAGGCCTCTTCGAACGCCTCGGCCTTCAAGGCGGCCCGCTTGTTCTCCGGCCGTGCCTTGCCGCGCCCGCCGTGCTCGGCCACGGCGGCGCTGGCCCCCCGCCGGTACTGGCCGACGTATTTGTTCCGCGCCCGCCTGATCCGGGCTTCGAGCTCAAGAGCCGCGTCCTCATCCAGCGCGGCGAGCTCAGCCCGCTCGGTCTCGGCAACCAGCAACCGCTCGGCGTCATTGAGAACCGCCAACAGGGACGCGTTCATCGCTGCCCTCCATCCCGCACGGGCCCGGCTTGATCGAACCTTCCCGGAACGCCGCCCGGCCGAACCCGCGTGGCGGCCCCGAAAGCGGCCACCGGCCCGGACCAGCGGCCGGGTTATGCTCGTAGGCGGTTGCCTTTGATGGAGGCGCTGGTGACGGCAGAGCCTTGGGACCAGGTGGCGGCGAGCATGGTAAGCCGCGATCAGATCCGTGTTTCCGACGCTGACCGCAACCGGGTGCTGGACACGCTCGGAACCGCGTTCGTGGAGGAACGGCTGACCGCGGAGGAGTACCGCGCGCGGGCGATCTGGGCGCTCTCGTCCCGCACGTATGGCGACTTGTCCGCGGTCACGGTCAGCATCCCGCCCAGGCGCGAGGCACCGCCGCTGCGGACGGTCCGTACCGACCTGGACCGGATCGACAAGAAGTCGCTCGCGTGGGGAATGTTCTTGCTCCTGATGCCGGTCACGCTCGGGACCGCTTTCCTCACCCACCAAGTCGCCTTCTTTGTCTTGTTCGTGGTCGCGTTCATCGGCGTGACGGTGACGGCCCAGCCCGATAGCTGAAAGACCGTCCGCGGACCGCCCGGACACCCACGGGACTGCGACGATGCAGGCGGCGGCCCCGGTACGCTGAAGGCTTCAAAGCCTGCAGAAACGAGCCCCTGGAGGGGTCATGCCGCCGCTGAGGTCCCGTACCGTCACGCACGGACGCAACATGGCCGGTGCCCGCGCGCTGCTTCGCGCCACCGGCGTCGCGCGCGAGGACCTCGGCAAACCGATCATCGCGGTGGCCAACAGCTTCACCGAGTTCGTCCCGGGGCACGTGCACCTGCGCGAGGTGGGCCAGGTGGTCGCGGACGCCGTCCGCGCGGCGGGCGCCATCCCCCGTGAGTTCAACACGATCGCGGTGGACGACGGCATCGCGATGGGGCACGGCGGGATGCTGTACTCCCTGCCGAGCCGGGAGCTTATCGCCGACTCGGTCGAGTACATGGTGAACGCCCACTGCGCCGACGCCGTGGTGTGCATCTCCAACTGCGACAAGATCACCCCAGGCATGCTGATGGCCGCGCTGCGGCTGAACATTCCGGCTGTATTCGTGTCCGGCGGGCCGATGGAGGCCGGAGTCGCCCCCGCCGAAGGCGAGACCACCGACGGCGTCACCAGGCTCGACCTGATCGATCCGATGATCGCTTCGGCCGACCCCTCGGTGTCAGACGAGCGGCTCGCCGAACTGGAGGAGGCCGCCTGCCCGACCTGCGGCTCCTGCTCGGGCATGTTCACCGCCAACTCGATGAACTGCCTCGCCGAGGCCATCGGGCTGGCCCTGCCCGGCAACGGCACCACGCTGGCCACGCACACCGCGCGCCGGGACCTGTTCGACCGGGCCGGCCGCCTGGTGGTCGAGCTGACCAGGCGCTACTACGAGCAAGACGACGAGTCGGTGCTCCCCCGGTCGGTGGCCAGCCGCGACGCCTTCGAGAACGCGATGGCGCTGGACGTGGCCATGGGAGGGTCCACCAACACGATCCTGCATCTGCTCGCGGCGGCCCACGAGGCCAGGGTCGGGTTCGGCCTGAAGGAGATCGACGAACTGTCCCGCCGGGTCCCGTGCCTGTGCAAGGTGGCGCCGAACAGCAGCTACCACGTGGAGGACGTGCACCGCGCGGGCGGCATCCCGGCGATCCTCGGCGAACTGGACCGGGCCGGGCTGCTCAACACGGGCGTGCACACCGTGCACAGCCCCTCGCTGCGGGAGTTCCTTGACGCCTGGGACGTCCGCTCGCCGTCGGTGACGGACCAGGCAGTGGAGCTGTTCCACGCCGCGCCCGGCGGGGTGCGCACCACCCGGCCCTACTCGCAGAGCGCCCGGTGGGCCACGCTGGACCTCGACCGGGAAGGCGGGTGTATTAGAGACCAGCAGCATGCCTACAGCCAGGACGGCGGGCTCGCCGTGCTGTACGGCAACCTGGCCTCCGAGGGCGCGATCGTGAAGACCGCCGGGGTGCCCGAGGAACTCTTCCACTTCTCCGGCCCGGCGATCGTGTTCGAGAGCCAGGAAGCGGCGGTGGAGGGCATCCTGGCCGGCCAGGTCAAGCCGGGCGACGTGGTGGTGATCCGGTACGAGGGCCCGAGCGGCGGCCCCGGCATGCAGGAGATGCTGTACCCGACCAGCTATCTCAAGGGCCGGGGCCTGGGCCGTGCCTGCGCACTGATCACCGACGGCCGGTTCTCCGGCGGCACGTCCGGCCTGTCGATCTGCCACGTCGCGCCGGAGGCAGCGGCCGGCGGCACGATCGCGCTCACCGAGAACGGCGACCGCATCGTGATCGACATCCCCACCCGCGAACTGCACCTGGACGTGCCGGACACCGAGCTTGCCGCGCGCCGCGACAAGATAGCCGCCGCGCTCGGCGGATACCGCCCGGCCGACCGGCAGCGCCCGGTCAGCGAGGCGCTGCGGGTCTACGCCGCGCTGGCCACGTCCGCCTCCACCGGCGCGGTCCGCGACCTCGGCCTGCTCGGTTCCGGCAAGTAGCACACCTAGACATGGCGACAGCAAGGAACTGGCTGGCTGGCGCCCGGCCGAGGACGCTGCCCGCGGCGATCGTCCCGGTCGCGGTCGGCACCGGCGTGGCGATCGGCTACGGCGACTTCTCCGCCTGGCGGGCCGTGCTGGCGCTGGTCGTGGCCCTTGCCCTGCAGGTCGGGGTGAACTACGCCAACGACTACAGCGACGGCATCCGCGGCACCGACGAGGCCCGGGTCGGCCCGGTCCGGCTGGTCGCCGCGGGACTGGCCCCACCGCGCCAGGTGCTCGCCGCCGCCATCGTCAGCTTCACCGTCGCCTGCCTGGCCGGGCTGGTGCTCGCCGCCGCCACCACGTGGTGGCTGATAGCGGTGGGCGCGGCCGCGGTGGCCGCCGCGTGGACCTACACCGGCGGCCGCCACCCGTACGGCTACCGGGGCCTGGGCGAGGTCGCCGTCTTCGCGTTCTTCGGCCTGGCCGCGGTGGTCGGCACCGCGTTCGTGCAGGTCCGCAGCCTGACCTGGCTCGCCCTGGCCGCCTCGGTCCCGGTGGGGCTGCTCGCCTGCGCGCTGCTGGTGATAAACAACCTGCGCGACATCCCGTCCGACACCTTGGCGGGCAAGCGCACACTGGCCGTCCGTATCGGTGATCCGCGCACCCGGTTGCTGTACGCGAGCTGCGCCTTGGCCCCGTTCGTGGCGGCGGCGCTGATCGCTACGGTGCGCCCGCTCACCCTGCTGACCCTGGCCGCGGTCCCGCTGGCGATCGCGCCGGTGCGGGCGGTCCGGGCCGGCGCGTACGGCCCCGCGCTGATCCGTGCGCTGGGGCAGACAGGGCGGCTCCAGCTTGCCTTCGGCACGCTCCTCACCCTTGGCCTGGCGATCCGTTTTTAGTGCATGCATAACGCCCGGCGCCACCGCCCGTGTGCCCGGTCGCGCGGTGGCGCAACGCGTATCTGCGTTGGGGCGGGGCGGCGGGGTCAGGGCTAGCAGGGTATTCACAGCAACCAGCGCAGCGGGAATTATGGTGCCATCAAGCGCACCGAGGGGGTTCACCCTATGACCGCACCGGCCCGGCTGTCTTACAGCCATGGCGCGTCGCCCGACCCGCTCCTCGGCGAGACGATCGGGGAGAACCTGCGCCGGATCGCCGCCCAGTATCCCGGCCGCGAGGTGCTCGTGGACGTGCCCACCGGGCGCCGGTGGACCTATGCCCAGTTCGACTCCGGCACCGACACGCTCGCCAGGGGACTGATCGCCGCGGGCATCGAGGCCGGCGACCGGGTCGGCATCTGGTCCCCGAACTGCGCGGAGTGGGTGCTGCTCCAGTACGCCACGGCCAAGGCCGGCGTGGTGCTCGTGAACATCAACCCGGCCTACCGCAGTCACGAACTCGGCTACGTGCTGCGGCAGTCGGGCGTCCGGATGCTGGTCAGCGCCGAGTCGTTCAAGACGAGCAACTACCGGGCGATGATCGAGGAGGTCCACGGCGACCTCGATGCCCTGGAGCAGGTCGTGTACCTGGGCTCAGCGGAGTGGGACGCGCTGATGGCGGCCGGGGCGGCACAGGCGGAGCCGGAGGCGGACCCACTGGCCGCACGTGCGGCGGGGCTGGCCTTCGACGACCCGATCAACATCCAGTACACCAGCGGGACCACGGGCTTCCCCAAGGGAGCGACGCTGTCCCACCACAACATCCTCAACAACGGGCTGTTCATCGGAGCGGGCTGCCGCTACACCGAGGAGGACCGGGTCTGCATCCCGGTGCCGTTCTACCACTGCTTCGGCATGGTCCTCGGTAACCTCGCGTGCACCACGCACGGCGCCTGCATCGTCATCCCCTCCCCCGGCTTCGAGCCCGCCGCCGCGCTGGAGGCGGTGCAGCGCGAGCGGTGCACCTCGCTGTACGGGGTCCCGACCATGTTCATCGCCGAACTGGCCCTGCCCGATTTCGCCAGCTACGACCTGTCCACCCTGCGGACCGGGATCATGGCCGGCTCGCCGTGCCCGGTCGAGGTGATGAAGCGCGTGGTCAGCGAGATGCACATGGCCGAGGTGACCATCTGCTACGGGATGACCGAGACCTCGCCGGTGTCCACCCAGACGCGGGCGGACGACGACATGGAACGCCGGGTGTCCACCGTGGGCCGGGTGCACCCGCACGTCGAGGTCAAGGTCATCGACCCGGAGACCGGCCAGGTCGTGCCGCGCGGGAACCCCGGGGAACTGTGCACCCGGGGTTACTCGGTGATGCTCGGCTACTGGGACGACGAGGAGCAGACCCGCGGCGCCATCGACGCGGCGCGCTGGATGCACACCGGCGACCTCGCGGTCATGGACGACGCGGGCTACCTGAACATCGCCGGGCGGATCAAGGACATGGTGATCAGGGGCGGGGAGAACATCTACCCCCGCGAGGTCGAGGAGTTCCTCTACGCCCATCCCGCGATCGAGGACGTCCAGGTGATCGGGGTGCCTGATGCCAAGTTCGGGGAGGAACTGTGCGCCTGGGTGAAGCTGCGCCCGGGCGAGACGCTCACGCCCGAGGAACTGCGCGAGTTCTGCACCGGCAAGATCGCCCACTACAAGATCCCGCGTTACCTGCGGATCTCGGACGAGTTCCCGATGACCGTCACCGGCAAGGTGCAGAAGTACAAGATGCGCGAGGTGAGCGTGGCCGAGCTTGATCTTGGCGAGGCCGCTGGCATGGAGACCGCATAGCCGGGTAGCAGCGGTAGGCCGCGCGGCACGCAGGGCCGGGCGGCGGTCCCGGCACGGGCGTTCCGATCCGCCCGGCCGCGGCAGTCGCCCAGCATGAGGAGGGACACAGCCGTGTCGGCAGGACGGCGCACCTCCAGCACCGCGCGGTGGCCGCTCTTCCTGGTCGCCGGCATCCTGTGCCTGGGGTTGGCGGCCGCCTGCTCGGGCGGTGCCCCGGCACCGCGTCGTCCGGCGCACCCACCGGCCCGCTCCCCTTCACCGGCTCCCCAGAACCCAGCCAGCGAACCGCTGGCGCTGCAGGTCACCCCGGCGGCCTATCAGCTTCCCTCGGGCATCTCCCGCGAGGTCGTGCTGTCCAGCGGCGGGGACCTGCTGATCATCGGCGGGCTGAACCAGCGGTCCGCCACCACGCGCAGCGTCACCAGGCTCGACCCGGTCACCGGCCGCGCCACGCACGCCGGGCGGCTGGCGGCCGCCAGCCACGACGCGGCAGGAGCCATGCTCGGCGGCACACCGTACCTGTTCGGCGGCGGCGTGGCGGCCAGTCTGGCGACTGCGCAGTCGCTGCGGAGCGGTGGCACCGCCACCGTGGCCGGCCGGCTACCCGGGCCGCGCTCGGACCTGTCCGCGGTGACCCTGGGCGGCACGGCCTACCTGATCGGCGGGTACGACGGCACCAGATACGACGCCTCCATACTCGCCACCGGCAATGGCCGGACGTTTCGCACGGTGGCCCGGCTGCCGGTACCGGTCCGGTACGCCGCCGTCGCCGGTACCGGCCGGGAGATCTACGTGTTCGGCGGCGAGACCGCGGCCGGCCCCAGCCGGGTGATCCAGCGGGTGAACCTCGCCACCGGCCGGGCCGCAGTCGTCGGCCACCTGCCGGCACCGGACACCGGGGCGACCGCGTTCACCCTGGCCGGCCAGATCTTCATCGCCGGCGGGCAGGTCACCAGGGCCGGGGCCGGCCCGGCGTCCACCGCGGCGGTTCTGGCCTACAAGCCGGGCCAGCACACCACGGCCGTGGCGGGCATGCTTCCGGTCCCAGTCAGCAACGCCGCCGCCGCGGTGCTGGGCGGCACCGCGTTCGTGGTCGGCGGGTCGGACGGCAACCGGCAGGTCCCGACGGTCGCCCAGGTCAAGCTGGTCCCGGCCAGCGCGACCTTCCCCGGCACCGGCCCAGCCGCGTCGGCCGGTGCCCAGGCCTCAAGCGCGGCTGCCAGCGACCCGGCGAGGGCGCAAACCGATACCTACAGCGACCAGGCCCTGACCAGCGCCCCCTGGCTGCTGCCGGCGCAGGGGAAGGGCCACCTGAGGCCGCATTCGAACCCGGCGGTGCTGCCAGCGGACATCCTGATCGCCGACAACCGGAACAACCGGCTGGTCATCGTGGACCCGCAGGGCCGGATCCGCTGGCAGTTCCCGCAGCCCGGCGACCTGGCAGCCGGCGAGCATTTCAAGGTGCCAGACGATGCGTTCTTCTCCCCCAACGGGAAGTACATCATCGCGACTGAAGAGGACTACTCGGTCGTCAGTGTCATCAGCGTCGTACGGCACCGGATTATCTACCGCTACGGAACGCCGGGGGTGCCCGGCAGCGGCGCGAACCACGTGTCGAACCCCGATGACGCGATGATGATGCCCGACGGGGGGCTGATCACCGCAGATATCAAGAACTGCCGGATTCTGCTCCTCGATCCCCCGTTCCGGCAGGTGCACCGGCCCCGCCGGGTCATCGGCACGACCGGGATCTGCGGGCACAATCCGCCGCACGAGTTCGGCAGCCCGAACGGGGCCTTCCCCGCCACCAACGGCAGCTACATCGTCACCGAGATCACCAGCGACTGGGTCACGCAGCTGTCGCTGAACGGGCGGGTCAGCTGGGCGGTGCACCCGCCGGGCGTGGCCTACCCGTCCGACACCAACGAGGTGTACCCGGGCCGCTACCTGACCGCCGACTACACACGGGCCGGGCAGCTGGTCGAGTTTGGTTCGCACGGTCAACTGCTGTGGCGGTTCCGCGGGCTCAACCACCCATCCCTGGCGCTGCCCCTGCCCAACGGCGACGTGCTGGTCAACGACGACCACAACCACCGGGTCATCGTGATCGATCCGGTCACCAACAAGATCGTCTGGCAGTACGGGCACACTGGGCGCCCCGGCACCGCGCCGGGTTACCTCAACGACCCGGACGGGGTCGACCTGGTGCCCCCAGACTCCATGCTGATCACGCACGCCCCCACCATGGGCCAGCCCTGCGCCGGCCGCCAGGCGTGGCTACGTGCCGAACCTGACGTCGCTGGGCACGATGCGCACCCCGAGCGGGAAGAGCGAAATCGGGATGATCTTGAAGTTGGCCAGGCCCAGCGGGATGCCGATGATGGTCAGGCAGAGCAGGACGCCGGTGACCAGGTGGGCGATCGCTAGCTCCCAGCCGAGCAGGATGATCCAGAGGATGTTGCCGAGCAGCGAGGCCACGCCCGCGCGCGGCCGCCGGTCGATGCTGCGCCCGAACGGCCACAGCACATAACCCGCGATCCGGAACGCCGCGATCCCGAACGGGATCGTGATGACGAGAAAGAACAGGGCGAAGCAGATCAGCCCGGCCACGGCGTAGCCGATGGCCATCCACAAGCCGCACAGCACCAGCCAGATGATGTTCAGCACGAACCGCATGACGGCCTGCCCCTCCAGTCTTCGCGGCCAGCCAGGAACAGTGTGACCTCTGCCCTATCATGACCAGCCGGGGTACGAGCCAGTCAACCGCCGCCGCACGGGCGCCGGGGAGAACAAACGGCCCCGCGTGCCGCCTGCGCGCCGGTGGCCGTCCGCTGGCGACCGTGCCCACCGGGACGTCGCCGGATCGTTCCAGGAACGTTACCGCGCTGCGTCAGTCCTTGCGGCCGGTGAGGGCCAGGGTGACGCCCAGGCCGATCATGGTGAGCCCGCCGAGGCCGCCGACGAGTTCCAGCCGCCGGGGCGAGCGGGCGAACCAGGCCCGCACGCCGCTGGCCGCTAGGCCCCAGCTGCCGTCGGAGATCAGCCCGATCGGCAGCGAGACCAGGCTCAGCAGCAGGAGCTGTAGCGGCACATGCCCGGCTGGCCTGGTTGGCGAACTGCGGCAGCACGGCCGCGAACAGGATGTAGGCCTTCGGGTTCGCCACGCCCACCATGAACCCCTCGGCGGCCGCCCGCCAGCCGCTGCGTGGGGCCGCCGCCACCTCCATGGCGGACGCGAGGACCCGGCGGTGCCTGATGGCCTTCACGCCCAGCCAGACGAGGTACACCGCGCCGATCAGCTTCACGGCCGTGAAGACCAGCTCGGAACGCTGTACCAGGGCACCGATGCCCAGGGCGACGCTCATCGCGACGGTCTGGACCCCGGCCACGTTGCCGGCCACCGACGCCAGTGCCGTGCGGCGGCCGTAGGCCAGCGCGCGGCCCACCACGAACATGACGCTCGGCCCGGGGACCGCGATCACGATCACGCAGGTCAGCGCGAACCCGAGCACTTGGGCGGTGGTGAGCACGAACCCAGGCTAGCTTGCGCCGCCACGCCAGCCGTGACCGCTACAGCCCGAGCAGCGGGTCCAGGCCGACGGTCAGGCCGGCCGGCAGCCCGGCGATGCCGCGGATGGCGAGCAGCACCCCGGGCATGAACGAGACCCGGTCCATGGAGTCGTGCCTGATGGTCAGGACCTCGCCGGGGCCGCCGAAGAGGACTTCCTGGTGGGCGACCAGGCCCGCCAGCCGCACGGAGTGCACGTGGACCCCGCCGCCCAGGGCGGTACCCCTGGCCCCCTCCAGCGCGGTCACGGTGGCGTCGGGCGGCGCGCCGAGCCCGGCAGCTTCCCTGGCCGCCGCGATCATCGTGGCCGTCCGTGAGGCGGTGCCCGACGGGGCGTCGGCCTTGCCCGCGTGGTGCAGTTCGATCACCTCGGCGGAGGTGAAGAACCGGGCGGCCTGCTCGGCGAAGCGCATCATCAGTACGGCGCCGACGGAGAAGTTGGGCACGATGAGTGCCCGCACGTTCGGCGCGGCGGCCAGCCATTCGCGCACCTGCGCCAGCCTCGGCTCGTCGAACCCGGAGGTTCCGACGATCGTGTCCAGGCCCTTGCCGATGCACCAGCGCAGGTTGTCCAGGACCGCGCCGGGATGGGTGAAGTCCACCACGACGTCGCACCCGGCCAGCGGGTCACGGGCATCATCCTGATCGACCCCGGCGCCAACTTCCATATCGCCGGCGGCCGTGACGGTCTGGCACACCTGGGCGCCCATGCGCCCACGTGCGCCGAGCACACCCACTTTGATCATGACTGCCTGCCGTTCCTCCCGCGACGGTGCCGGGGTCCGGCCGGACGTCAGCCCAGTACGGCGGCGAAGGGAGCGTCGTCGTCGAACGGGCCGACCACGGCGAGCACCTTGGGCCGTCCCAGGATCTTCGCGGCCACCCGGCGCACATCGTCGTGGGTGACCGCCTCGATGGAAGCGAGGATCTCGTCGACCGGTTCGAGCCGGGCATACACCAGTTCCGACTTGCCCAGACGGCTCATCCGCGACGACGGGTCTTCGAGGCCGAGCACCAGCGAGCCGCGCAACTGCCCCTTGCCGCGGTCGAGTTCGGCGTCGGTGAGGCCGCCGGAGATGACCTTGGCGATCTCGTCCTGGCAGATCGCCAGCACCTCGTCGGCCTTGGCCGGGAGGCAGCCGATGTAGGTGGCCCACATGCCGGTATCGGAATGCTGCGACGCGAAGCTGTACACCGAATAGGCCAGCCCGCGCTTCTCCCGCACCTCCTGGAACAGCCGCGACGACATGCCGCCGCCCAGGGCCGCGTTGAGCACCCCGACCGCGAACCTGTCGTCGTCGGACCGGGACATCCCGGTGCAGCCGAGCACAAGGTTGGCCTGCTCGATGCTCCGCGGCACCAGCCGCACGCCGGTGCCGGCCGCGAGGCTGTGGTCCGTGGCGGCCAGTCGCGGCGGTGTCGGTGCCGCGTCCCCGGACAGGGCCGCACCGAACGCGTCGGCGACCTGCCGGGTGACCGTGTCGTGGTCGACGTTGCCGGCGACGGCGACGACCAGGTCCGGCGGCGTGTACCTGGCGGCGTAGTGGCCGGCGATCTGCTCCCTGGTGATCTCGTTGATGGAGGCCACCGTGCCGAGAATCGGCCGGCCGAGCGGGGTGTCGCCGAAGAGCTGCGCCGCGAACGCCTCGTGCACGGTGTCCGAGGGCTCGTCCTCGTTCATGGCGATCTCTTCGAGGATCACGCCGCGCTCGGCGTCCACGTCCTTCGGCTCGATCAGCGAGCCGGTCACCATGTCGGTCAGGACGTCGATCGCCAGCGGCAGGTCCGCGTCGAGTACCCGCGCGTAGTAGCAGGTGTACTCCTTGCCGGTGAAGGCGTTCAGCTCACCGCCCACCGCGTCCATGGCGGCCGAGATCTCCAGCGCGGTCCGCTTGCTCGTGCCCTTGAACAGCAGGTGTTCCAGGTAGTGCGTGGCCCCCGCGTGATCGAGATCCTCATCGCGGGAGCCCACACTGGCCCAGATGCCCACGGCCGCCGAACGCACCGCGGGCAGTGACTCGGTGACGATCCGCAGGCCGCCCGGCAGAACCGAGCGGCGCACACCCTCGTCGCCGTCGTGCTGGGTGGTCACCGTCATGAGTCGCGGTGCCGCCGCTCACGATGGCGGGTGCGGTGACTGCCGTCACCCTCGCTGCGGTGCCCGTCGCGGTCACCGCGATACCGGTCGCGGTCGCCGCGGTTCCCGTCGCCGCGGGGCCCGTCGCCGCGCTCCCGGCCGCCCGACCCGCCGCCGAGGTCCTCGCCGGCCGCTTCCCGCTCCACGACCTCGACGGGGACCAGCGACAGCTTGCCGCGGTCGTCCACCTCGCGGATCTCCACCTGGATCTTGTCGCCGACCTTGATCACGTCATCGACGTTCTCGATCCTGGCGCCGCCGTGCAGCTTGCGGATCTGGGTGATGTGCAGCAGGCCGTCCTTACCGGGCAGCAGCGAGACGAACGCCCCGAACGTGGTCGTCTTCACCACGGTGCCGAGGAAACGCTCGCCCACCTCGGGGATGTGCGGGTTGGCGATCGCGTTGATCGCCGTGCGCGCGGCCTCGGCGGACGGGCCGTCGGTGGCGCCAATGTAGATCGTGCCGTCGTCCTCGATGGTGATCTCGGCGCCGGTGTCCTCCTGGATGGAGTTGATCATCTTCCCCTTGGGGCCGATCACCTCGCCGATCTTGTCCACCGGGACCTTGATGGTGATGATCCGCGGCGCGTACGGGCTCATCTCGCCCGGCACGTCGATGGCCTCGCGCATCACGTCCAGGATGGTCAGCCGGGCACCCTTGGCCTGGGTCAGCGCCGCGGCGAGCACCGAGGCAGGGATGCCGTCGAGCTTGGTGTCGAGCTGAAGCGCGGTGATCACGTTGCGGGTGCCGGCCACCTTGAAGTCCATGTCGCCGAACGCGTCCTCGGCGCCGAGGATGTCGGTCAGCGTGACGTACTGGCCGTTCTCGTGGATCAGGCCCATGGCGATACCGGCCACCATGTCCCGCAGCGGCACGCCAGCATCCAGCAGCGCCATAGTCGAGGCGCATACCGAGCCCATTGAGGTCGAGCCGTTGGAGCCGATCGCCTCGGACACCTGCCGGATCGCGTAGGGGAATTCCTCCCTGGTCGGGAGCACCGGGATCAGCGCGCGCTCGGCCAGCGCGCCGTGGCCGATCTCGCGCCGCTTGGGCGAGCCCACCCGGCCGGTCTCACCGGTCGAGTACGGCGGCATGTTGTAGTTGTGCATGTACCGCTTGGTCCGGTCCGGGTTGAGCGTGTCGATCGTCTGCTCCATCCGGAGCATGTTCAGCGTGGTGACGCCGAGCACCTGGGTCTCGCCCCGCTCGAACAGGGCCGAGCCGTGCACCCGGGGCAGCACGTGTGCCTCCGCGGACAGCCGCCTGATGTCGGCGAGGCCACGCCCGTCCATGCGCAGCCCGTCGCTGATGATCCGCTCCCTGATCAGCTTCTTGGTGACCGCGCGGAACGCCGCGCTGATCTCCTTCTCCCGGCCCTCGAACTGGGTGGCGAGCTTCTCGGCGGTCAGCGCCTTGATCCGGTCGGTCTCGCCCTCCCGCTCCTGCTTGCCCGCGATGGCGAGCACCCGGGCCAGTTCCTCGGATACCTCCGCCGCGACGGCGTCGTAGACGTCCGCCTCGTAGTCGGCGAACACCGGGAACTCGGCGGTCTCCTTCGCGGCCTGGTCGGCGATCTGCTGCTGCGCCTCGCAGAGCGCCTTGATGAACGGCTTGGCCGCCTCCAGGCCCTGGGCGACCGTCTCCTCGGTGGGGCCGACCGCGCCGCTGTCGGCGTCGGCGAGCAGGACCAGCGTGCGCGGCGTGGACTCGGCCTCGACCATCATGATGGCCACGTCGCCGTCCTCAAGCACCCGCCCGGCGACGACCATGTCGAAGGTCGCGTCCTCAAGCTGGGTGTGGGTGGGGAAGCCGACCCACTGGCCCTTGATCAGGGCGACCCGGACGCCGCCGATCGGGCCGGAGAACGGCAGCCCGGCAAGCTGGGTGGACAGCGAGGCGGCGTTGATCGCCACCACGTCATACAGGTGCTCCGGGTGCAGGGCCATGATCGTCTCGACGATCTGGACCTCGTTGCGCAGGCCCTTGACGAACGAAGGGCGCAGCGGCCGGTCGATCAGGCGGCAGGTGAGGATGGCGTCCTCGGACGGCCGGCCCTCACGCCGGAAGAAGGAGCCGGGGATCCGGCCCGCCGCATACATCCGCTCTTCCACGTCCACGGTGAGCGGGAAGAAGTCCAGCCCCTCCCTGGGATGCTTGCCCGCCGTGGTGGCGGACAGCACCATGGTCTCGCCGTCGAGGTAGACGACGGCGGACCCGGCGGCGAGCCGGGCAAGCCGGCCGGTTTCGAACTTGATAGTGACCATGCCGAATTGGCCGTTGTCGATAACGGCTTCGGCGGTATGCACACCCTCCACGGGTGAGACCTCCTTGACTGAGGTCCCGCGTCCCGCCTTCCGCCGGTAGTGCTCCGGGCCATCGCTAGCCCGGCAAACGGCCGCCGACCGGTCTTCGATCGAAGCCCTCGGCCCGGATGCGCGGCTATACGCCGCAGTTGGCACCCGACCCGAGAACCACTACCGAGGACCGGCCCATGGTGCCCTCCGCACTCCGGAGCCGGGGCCGCGGGATGTTGCTCTCTAGTTGTGTTGCGCCGTGCCCTGAGCCGAGCCTACCTGCGCAGGCCCAGCTTTTGGATGAGGGCGCGGTAACGCTCGATGTCCTTGCTCTGCAGGTACTTCAGCAGCCGGCGGCGCCGGCCCACCAACAGGAGCAGGCCACGACGGCTGTGATGGTCGTGCTTGTGCACCTTGAGGTGCTCGGTGAGATCGTTGATCCGCCGCGTCAGCAAAGCGACCTGGACCTCCGGCGAACCGGTATCACCCTCATTGGTCGCGTGCCCGGCGATGATCTCCGTCTTTACTGCTGTGTCCAGCGGCACGTGCGTTCCTTATCTTTCGTTACTGATCTGGCGGGATCCCGTCGCGCGCTACCCAGCCCCGCGGGCGGATCAGGCGATCCAGGATTCCCCTCAGCCGGCCACTTGAGGGTGCAGCCGACCAGGCCGACGATGCCGGCCACCCATTACGGTACCACGGTGCCGGTGGCGTTCTCACCCGTCCGCGGGCAGCCTCAGCAGCGCGGCGACCTGTCCTGACAGGCCATCGGCGGAGATGGGGACGGCCCGCTGCCAGCGGTCGCCTTCGAGCAGCCAGTGCCTCCCCTGGCCGGTGGCCACGAGCAGCGTACGCAGCGCGACGCTCGGCCCCTGCGCCACGGCCACCCGCAACTGGGTGACGGCCACGAACGCACCGGAGACCTCGGCGGTCGGCATCGGAATCAGTGGCCCGGCCTCGGATTCCGCCAGCCACGGCCTGCGCGTCCCCGGCCGTGGCCATGTCCGCGCCGCACCAGCCGGTCAGAACCTGCACCGCCCGGTCGTTGCGGACCAGGACATAGGGCGGGAGCTTGCCCTCGGCCCCGGGTGACTGCTCGACCAGCCCGACCCGGGGCCGGTGGGGCGCATACATCCGGGCCAGCACCGGCCATCCGTTCGCCGGCGGCCCCGGGCGGGACGGCGTGGGTGAGACGGTGACCTCGGCCAGCCAGACCGGCTGTGCCCGGATCCGGGTGATGATGGCCAGGTCACCGAGCAGGGTCACCGGCCGGCGTGCGCCCGGTTCCCCGCCGGAGCCCGCCGCCCAGCCCGCCAGAACCGCGGGCGCCGTCCTGACCGCGGCCGCTGGCCTGCCTGGCCGGAGGAAACCGAGGCTCTCCAGCCTGGTCACCGCTGCCGCGCTGGCCGCGGCCGTGGCATCGTCCGGCGGCACGGCCCACTCGGGCAACGAGGGGCCGGATGTCACCGGGATCCAGTTCCGCGGTGCCAGGCGCGCCCGCGGTCAGCAGCGGGGTCACGGCCTGGAGGAACGGCCCTCGCTCGGCCTCCGGAACCGCTTCGGCATCGAGCGTCACCGCGCCGAGTTCGGCCCTGGTGAACGGGTGCAGGCCGACCACACCGGCACGACGGACCTGCTTCCACCGCGCCCGCATCCCGACCGGGCCACGCCTGGCCCCGCTCCGCTGCCAAATCACCGCAGGCTCACCGGACCGATGCTATTGCAGGCCGGGCGGCCGGGGCGCCCGGCGCCAGGCCCGGCTGCCCGGCTTCCGCTGACAGCCGAAGCCGGAAGCCCCTCAGGCACGGCGCGCCCTAGCCCGGCAGCACGTCCTCGGTTGTGGCCACGGGGAAGCCGTAGGTGTCGATGACCACGCCGTCGGCTGCGGCGGCGAGCGCCAGCGCAGGCCTCGGCGACCCAGGCCGTCTGCGGGGCACGGTGGCCATCGGCATGGCGGGCCGCAGGTCCCAGCGGCAGGGCTCCTTGTCGCGCAACTCACCGAGCGCGGGGGGCGGCAGCGCCAGCTCGGAGCGCGACAGCCGGGCCGGCCAGTACGTCACGGAAGAACACCGGCTCGGCCTTGGTGAGCAGGTAGTACGCGCCGGCGTACCGTATCCGCGCTCGCGCAGCGCCTGCGCCAGCCACAGCCGCGCCTGCCGCTCCGCCAGCGTCACCGGCATGAGCGACATCAGGAACATCACGAGGATCAGCGCCGGGCAGAACAGGAACACGACGGCGATCGCCAGCACGGCCAGCAGGCAGCGAAGCGGCATCCTGCACCCGCGCCTCACTTGTCGCCATGCTCAGAAGATACTTGTGATCCCATGCCAGATGCTCTCGTCGACGTATGCGAAGTCCTGGCCGGTCTTGACGGCGCTGTCGCCGATGCCGACACGGGCCCAGTTCGTCCGGATAGGGCGCGAGCGGAATACCGCCATATCGCCCGGTGACCAGGGGCTGGGGCGCTGCCGGCGGCAGCTCAGCCGACGCCGACCAGCGCGCGGGCCTCGGCGCTGTCGGCGTGCATCTGGTCGATGAGCGCGTCCACCGAGTCGAACCGGACCATCCCCCGCAGCCTGGCCGCGAAGTCCACGGCCACGTGCACCCCGTAGAGGTCCAGGTCGTCCCGGTCGAGCGCGTACGCCTCGACGACGCGGCGCCGGCCGTCAAAGGTCGGGTTGGTGCCGACGGAGATCGCCGCGGGCCACCGTTCGGTCTCCTCACCGCCGGCGTCAAGGCTGGCCAGCCACCCGGCGTACACCCCGTCCGCCGGTATGGCCGTGTGCTCCGCGGTCTCCAGGTTCGCGGTCGGAAAGCCGAGCGCCCTGCCGCGCTGCTCGCCGCGCACCACCACGCCCTCGACCCGGTGCGGCCGGCCAAGCGCGCGCGCCGCACCGGCCACGTCACCGGCGGCGACCAGGTCCCTGATCGCGCTTGACGACGTCGTGACGCCGTCCTGCGCCAGCAGCGGTATGCCTTCGGCCTGGAAGCCGTACTTCTCCCCCAGTTCCGCCAGCAGGGCAAGGTCGCCCGCGGCGCGATGGCCGAACCGGAAATTCTCCCCGACCACGACGCGCCGCGTGTGCAGCCGGTCGGCGAGCACCATCCGGACGAACTCTTCCGGGCCCAGCCGGGAGAACTCGAGGGTGAACTCGAGCACGCAGACCGCGCCCGCGCCGAGCTCCCCGAGAAGCTGGGCGCGACGGCGCAGGCTGCACAGCATGGCCGGGTGAGAGCCGGGCCGGATCACCTCGGCCGGGTGCGGGTCGAACGTCACCACCACCAGCGGCAGCCCCAGGTCCCGGGCGGCCGCGGCCGCTGTGGCCACGATCCGCTGGTGCCCCCGGTGCACGCCGTCGAAGACGCCGATGGTCACCACGGAGGGCCCCCAGGCGTCCGGCACCTCGCCCAGACCCATCCAGCGCTCCACGATGCTGCTCCCTTGCCTTCACCCTGTGGCCTCATCGGTCAGGCGCCGTTCGGCTCCTGGTAAAGCCTGCCATGCCCGGACGGCGATGCTTGCCTGCGGCCCGCCCCGGGGCGATCAGCTGGCGGCGAAGACCGCCACGGGGAGCGTATGGCCGTCCTTCTCCTCGACCAGTGCGATCAGCGTGCCGTCCGGAGCGAATGCCGCCGCCACGCCCGGCCCCGCGCCCGTGCCGCCGGCCAGCCGCCCGCCGTGCGCGAGCCGCTGTGCTTCGTCGCCGGTCAGCTGGCGCGACGGGAACGCGTCGGCGGCCGCCCGGGCCAGCGGGATCAGCGACAGCTCCGCCTCGAGCTGGTCCAGGGTCCGCGCCATGGTGAGGTCGTAGGAGCCGGCCCGGGTGCGCCGGAGCACGGTCACATGGCCGCCCACGCCGAGGGCCTCGCCCAGGTCGCGGGCCAGGGCCCTGATGTAGGTGCCGCTGGAGCAGGTCACCGCGACGTCCACATCCAGCAGGTCACCGGCGCGCCGCTGGGACAGCACACGGAACGAGCTGACCGTCACCGGCCGTGGTGCCAGGACCGGCGCGGCACCGGCCCTGGCCAGCCGGTAGGCCCGCGTCCCCGCCACCTTGACCGCGCTGACCGATGGGGGGACCTGCTGTATCTCGCCGGTCAGCGGCACCGTCGCGGCGCGCACCGCGTCCAGGGTCACCGCATCGGCCGGGGCACCGGAGATGACCGCGCCCTCGGCGTCGCAGGTGTCGGTCGCCTGGCCGAGCCTGATGGTCGCCAGGTACTCCTTCTCCGCGAGCGTGAGGTGCCCGAGCAGCCGGGTGGCCTTCCCCATCCCGGCGACCAGCACGCCCGTGGCCATGGGATCGAGGGTGCCGCCGTGGCCGACCCGGCGGGTCCCGGCGAGACGGCGGAGCCTGGCCACCACGTCGTGCGAGGTCATCCCGCCGGGCTTGTCCACGATGACGAGCCCGTCAGCCGCGTTCACCTGGCCGGGCCCGCTCCGGCGCCGGCGCCGTCGCCGTCCTCGCCGTCTTCATCGTCGTACTCGTCGCTGGCCGGGACGCGGTACGGATCCGGGTCCCCGGCTGGCACGGCACCCTCCCTGACATGTGCCAGGGCCTCGTCGGCGGCGCGTGCCCGGGCGACCAGCTCCTCCATGTGGCGGGCGCCCTCTGGCAGGGTGTCCTGGACGAAGGCCAGCGACGGGGTGTGCCGCAGCCCGGTCTGGCGCCCGACCTCGGAGCGGATCAGCCCGGTGGCGCTCTTCAGCGCCGCGGCCGTGCCTTCCTGGTCCTCCGCCGAGCCGTAGACCGTGTAGTAGACCGTGGCCTCACGCAGGTCGCCGGTGATCTTGGCGTCGGTGACGGTGACGAAACCGAGCCGCGGGTCCTTCACCCGGCGCTCGAGAAACTCGGCCACGATCTGCGCGATCCGGTCAGCGAGCTTGTTCGCCCGGCCTGAGTCCATGACCCTTCACTCCTCCTCGCTCACCAGGCGGAACCGCGCGGCCAGCAGTTCTATGTCCGGCCGCGCCGCGACCAGCCGCTCGCAGGCGTCGAGTACCTCGGTCACGTGCGCCGCCGTGGACGCCACCGCGGCCACGCCGATCTCCGCCCGGCGGTGCCGGTCCAGGCTGCCGGTCTCGGCCACGGCCACGCCAGGGTGCCGCCTGCGCACCTCGGCGATGATCGAGGCCACCGCGGAACGTTTCTGCTTCAGCGACCGGATGTCGCCGAGCAGCACGTCCAGCGTCAGCGCACCCAGGTACACGCCCGCTGCCCCAGGACACCCTGCTGCGTCAGTCCCGCGGCTTCTCCCGCATCTCGTAGGTCTCGATCACGTCATCGATGTGGAGGTCGTTGTAGCCGATGCCGATACCGCACTCGTAGCCCTCGCGGACCTCGGTGACGTCATCCTTGAACCGGCGCAGCGACTCGACCGTGAGGCTCTCCGACACCACGACGCCGTCGCGGACCAGACGTGCCTTGCTGCCGCGGTTGATCGTGCCCGAGCGGACGATACTGCCGGCGATGTTGCCGGCCCGCGGCACCCGGAAGATCTCCCTGATCTCCGCGGTGCCAAGCTGCACTTCCTCGAACTCCGGCTTGAGCATGCCCTTGAGGGCCGCCTCGATCTCCTCGATGGCCTGGTAGATGACCGTGTAGTAGCGGATGTCGACGCCTTCGCGCTGGGCAAGCTCGCCCGCCCGGCCGGCCGGCCGCACGTTGAAGCCCACGATCACCGCTTCGGAGGCGATCGCCAGGTTGACGTCGTCCTGGGTGATCGCGCCGACCCCACGGCCGATGACCCGCAGCACCACATCCTCGCCCACGTCGATCTTGAGCAGCGCGTCCTCCAGGGCCTCCACGGACCCGGACACGTCACCCTTGATGATGAGCAGCAGTTCCTCGCGCTCACCCGACTTGAGCGCGGACTCCAGGTCCTCCAGGGTGACCCTGGGCCTGCGCTGCGCGAACTGCGCGGTGCGCTCCCGCGCCTCGCGGCGCTCGGCGATCTGGCGCGCCATACGGTCGTCGGACACGACGAGGAAGTTGTCGCCGGCGCCGGGGACCGCGGTGAGCCCGAGCACCAGGACCGGTCGGGACGGCGGCGCGTCCTTCACCGGCTCGCCGTTCTCGTCGAGCAGCGCCCGGACCCGGCCGAAGGCCTCACCGCACACGATCGAGTCGCCGACCTCGAGCGTGCCGCGCTGCACCAGCACCGTGGCCACCGGGCCGCGGCCGCGGTCCAGGTGCGCCTCGATCGCCACGCCCTGCGCGTCCTGGTCCGGGTTGGCCCGCAGGTCAAGCTCGGCGTCGGCGGTCAGGATGATCGCCTCGAGCAGATCCTGGATGCCGATGCGCTCCCTGGCGGACACGTCCACGAACAGGGTGGTGCCACCGAACTCCTCGGCCACCAGGCCGTACTCGGTCAGCTGGGCACGCACCCGCGCCGGGTCCGCGCCCTCCTTGTCGATCTTGTTGACCGCGACGACCACCGGCACGCCGGCCGCCTGGGCGTGGTTCAGCGCCTCCGTGGTCTGCGGCTTCACGCCGTCGTCCGCGGCCACGACGAGCACGACCAGGTCGGTGGTCTCGGCACCGCGGGCCCGCATGGCGGTGAACGCCTCGTGGCCAGGGGTGTCGATGAAGGTGATCTTGCGCTCCTGGCTGTCCACCTCGGTGGTGACCTGGTAGGCGCCGATGTGCTGGGTGATGCCGCCGGCCTCGCGGGCCACCACGTTGCTGTGCCTGATGGCGTCCAGCAGCTTGGTCTTGCCGTGGTCGACGTGGCCCATGACGGTGACCACCGGCGGCCGCGGCTGGAGCTCGTCGTCGCCGCCCTCGTCCTCGCCGAACTCGATGTGGAACGACTCCAGCAGTTCGCGGTCCTCTTCCTCGGGCGACACGACCTGCACGTTGTAGTTCAGTTCCGCGCCCAGCAACTGCAGCGTCTCGTCGTTGACCGACTGGGTCGCGGTGACCATCTCGCCCAGGTGGAAGAGCACCTGCACCAGGGACGCCGGGTTCACGCCGATCTTGTCGGCGAAGTCACTCAGCGAGGCGCCGCGGGAGAGCCGGATGGGCTGGCCGTTGCCGCGCGGGATCTGCACGCCGCCGATCGCCGGCGCCTGCATGTTGTCGAACTCCTGGCGCCGCTGCTTGCGCGACTTGCGGCCGCGCGAGGGCCGGCCACCGGGACGCCCGAACGCGCCCTGGGTACCGCTGCGGCCACGGCCGCCGCCGCCACCGGGACGCCCGCCGCCACCGCCGCCGACGCCACCGGGACGCGGTGCACCACCACCACCGCCGCCGCCGGGGCGCGCGCCCGCGCCGGGACCGCCGCGGCCACCGCCGGGACGGGCACCGGTACCCGGGCCGCCGCGGCCCGGGCCGCCCGGCCCGCCACGGCCGCCGCCCGCCGGGCGTGGCGGCATATTGCTGGGACTTGGCCGCGGCCCACCGGGCCGCGGGCCGCCCGGGCGCGCCACATCCGCGGGGGACGGGCGACCGGAGCCACCGCCGGGCCGCGGGCCGCCTGGGCCGCTCTGGCCGCCCGGGCGTGCCTGGCCCGGGGCCGGCTGGCCGGCGCGCGGCGGTGCGGGACGGGGCGTGGTTCCCATCCCCGTCGTCTGGCCGTAGGGGTTGTTACCGGGCCGTGGCCCCGGACGCGGCGCGCCACGGGGGCCCGGCCGTGGGCCGGGAACGGCGCCCTGTCCCTGCCGTGGCCCTGGCTGAGGCGTGCTCCGCTGGGACGGCGGCGGCCCCGGCCGGGCCGGCGGCGTGAACGGGACGGCAGGCGCGGGCCCGGGGGCCGGAGCCGCCGGGGCCTCCTGCGCGGGCCCGGCCGCGGGAGCGGCCGGTGCGGGCGCCGGCGAAGCGGGCTCCGCGGCGGTAACGCTGCCTGATGCCGCACCATCGCCCGCTGCCCGAGGGGCCACTGGTTCCTCCGCGACCGGCCCGGGTGACGGGGCCCTGGGGGTGCCTGCCGGCCGGCCAGCCGCGGGCTCGCCCCGCCCGTCCTGGGCAACCTTGGGTGGAGCCGTGGCAACCTGGCCATCGGCTTTGCGTGCTTGGGACTGTTTTGGACCCTGCGCCACGAACGCTTCTTTGAGCCTGCGGACAACGGGCGCCTCAATCGTGGAGGACGCCGACCGCACGAACTCGCCCATCTCCTGGAGCTTGGCCATGACGGCCTTACTCTCTACGCCGAACTCCTTCGCGAGTTCGTATACCCGGACCTTCGCCACTGCGCTCCCTCTGCTCGGTCCGGGATCGCCGGACCATCGGGCCGGCCCGGGCGCGAAGCTCCGGCCGGCGTCAGATTCTGTTCATCGCCGCGTTCTCATCGGGCGCTCATCACAATCGGATCCTGCTTTCCCGGCTGTAACGCCGTTTCCTTCCCGCCCGGGGCTTGTCACCCCGGACGGCCCTGGCCGGCCCTCCTCGCACAACTGCGCCAGATACTGCCCGAGCAGGGCAGTCACGGCGGGCCCGTTCAGCCGGAGCGCCCGGCTGAATCCGTGCCGACGTTGTGCTTGCTCGAAGCAGCTCTGGCTCGGATGCACGTAGGCGCCCCGACCAGGCAGCCGCGCCAGTGGGTCAGGGACAACCTCATCCCCGCGGCCCACGACGCGCAGCAAGTCAGACTTGACCGCGCGGGCCTTGCATCCCACACAGGTCCGAACCGGAGGCCCGGACTGGGGGGCGGGCAAGGACCGCCTGGCCATTCCGGACGTAAGCTTACCGCGCCGGCGCATCGGAGGTGCCGCCACCGGTGCGCGGATCGGCGTTGCCGCCGCCCGGCCGGGTGCCGCGGTCCCCTCCGGGCCCTCCGTCATGGTCTCCGGTGTGCCTTCTGCCTGGGCCGTCGGTGCCGCCCGGATTGTCGGAGTGTATGTCGATCTTCCAGCCGGTCAGCTTGTGCGCCAGCCGGGCGTTCTGCCCTTCTTTGCCGATGGCCAGGGACAGCTGGTAGTCCGGCACGATCACCTGGGCCAGCCTGGCGTCGGCATCGACGATGTTGACCCGGGAGACGCGGGCCGGCGACAGCGCGTTGGCCACGAACTCCGCGGAGTCCTCCGAGTAGTCGACGATGTCGATCTTCTCGCCGTGCAGTTCGGTCATCACGTTCCTGACCCGGCTGCCCATCGGCCCGATACAGGCGCCCTTGGCGTTCACGCCGCTCTGGTGCGAGGTCACCGCGATCTTGGTGCGGTGGCCGGCCTCGCGCGCGATCGCGACGATCTCCACCGCGCCCGAGGCGATCTCCGGCACCTCCAGCGAGAAGAGCCGCTTCACCAGGCTGGGATGGGTGCGCGACAGGGTGATCGAGGGCCCGCGGTAACCCTTGCGGACGTGCAGGACGAAACAGCGCAGCCGTTCCCCGTGCACGTACCGCTCGCCGGGCACCTGCTCGGTGGGCGGCAGGATCGCCTCCACCTTGCCCAGGTCAACAAGAACCGCCCGCGGATCTTTCCCTTGCTGGATCACGCCGGCCACGATGTCGCCCTCACGCCCGGCGTACTCGCCGAAGGTGAGTTCGTCCTCGGCGTCGCGCAGCCGCTGCAAGATGACCTGCCGGGCGGTGGTGGCGGCGATCCGGCCGAAACCGGCGGGCGTGTGGTCGTACTCGCGCAGCACCTCGCCGTCCTCGCCGGTCTCCGCCGCCCAGACGGTCACGTGCCCGGTGCGGCGGTCCACCTCGACCCGCGCGGTCGCGGCCGAGTCGCCCGACTTGTGGTAAGCGACCAGCAGTGCATCCTCGATGGCCTTGATAGCCAGGTCCATCGAGATGTCCTTCTCGCTCTCCAGGCCGCGCAGGACGCTCAGGTCAATGTCCATCCTGGCCTCCCCCGTTCCCCGCGCTGGCGCGATCAAGCATCGGGCCAGCCTCGGCGCTCCCGGCGTCGGCGCTCCCGGCGTCGGACCGGCCGAACTCGACCTGCACCCGCCCGGGGCCGAGTTCGGCGTAGTCGAGCTCAACCTGGTCACCGTCGATGTCCAGGGTCACCGAGGTGGCGCCGGCCACCAGAACCCGGCCCTGCAGGGTCGGCGGCCGCCGCGGTGCTCCCTTCCGGCCCTGATGGTCTCCGTCCGCCACCGCGAGCGGCGCACTGACCAGCCGCCCCTGCGCGCGCCGCCAGTGCCGGGGCTCGGTGAGCGGCCGGTCCACGCCGGGGGAGGACACTTCGAGGGTGTAGGGAACCTCGCCCATGACGCTGCTGGCATCCAGGCGCGCCGACACCTCGCGGCTGACCTCGGCGATCGCGTCCAGGCCCACGCCGCCGTCGGCGTCGACCACCACCTTGAGCAGCCTGCGCCGCCCGGCCGGGCTGACCCGGACCGACTCCAGGTCCATGCCCGCCGCCCGGACCACCGGGTCGAGCACGCGCTCCAGATCGGCCGGCTCTGGCAGCGGGCCAGGCACGCGGCTTCGGCCGGTGCCGGCCCCGGCGCCAGCACCGGCAGCGCCCTGGGTTCGCCCATGGCCACGCCGGGGGCGTGACTGTGCGTGACGGGAGTCACCGTTCATCACGACCTCCTCGTCCGCAACCTGTGCTGTTGTCTGTCAGCTCACTAGCCTAGCCCGACCTCGAGGGCAACTTGACCTGGTCAGCGCCTGATCGCCCGGCCGGGCCCGGGCAGGCGGGGCGGAACGGGAAGCCGGGGCCGTGCCCGCGGGCCGCACGTACGTGCCCGGCCGGGCACGGTGCCCGGCCGTGGGATGCTGATAAGCCCGCCGCTACGCTGCGTCTGCGGCCGGATAACAACGGTCGGTCGGCAGCCGGGCGGTGACGGCCATACAGTGGCGGGCGGCGGCGGCAGGCAATGGGCTCCTCGCGCGGCGCGGCAGGCAGTGGCGGGAGGTAGGCGATGGTGCGGGACGCGACGCGGCGGCGGGTGCTCGCCGCGGCCGCCGCGGCGCTGCCCCTGGCCGCGGCGGGCTGCAAGGGCATCGCGGCACTGGGCACCCCGCCGAAACCCGCTCCCGACGTGACCGTGGCCACCGACGCCATCGCGGTGGAGACCCAGCTCATCGCCCGGTACGGCGCCGTGCTCGCCGCGAATCCGGGGCTGGCGACGGCCCTGCGCCCGTTGCTGGCCCAGCACCACGAGCACCTCGCGCGGCTGCGCGCCCGGCTCATCGTCCCGGTGGGCGGGCAGCCGCTGCCCACGCCCCGCGCCACGCCGCGCCGCACCGGCCAGGTGCCGGGCACACATGCGGCCGCGCTCGGCTACCTGAGCGACGCCGAGGACGCCGCGTCCGGTGCGCTGCTCACCCACCTGGCGACCGCGCCACCGTCGCTCGCCCAGTTGCTGGCCAGCATCTCCGCCTCGGAGGCAACCCATGCGCTGATCCTGGGCACCGCCGCGAGGCACTCGTGACCGCCACGGACCCCGCGGCAGTCGCGGCGCTGCAGCACGCGCTGGCCGCGGAGAATTCCGCCGTCTACGGCTACGGCGTGGCGGGTGCGCACCTGACCGGGGCACGCCGGTCGGCCGCGGTCCGCAACTGGGTCGGCCACCAGAACGCGAGGGACGCACTCACCGCCATGCTGGCCGCGCGTGGCGCCCAGCCGGTGGCCGCCGCGGCCGTGTACCAGCTGCCGTTCTCCGTGCACAGCGCCGCGGCGGCGGTCGCGCTTGTGACGCTGCTCGAGGACCGCCTCAGCGCGGCGTATCTGGGGCTGGTCGGGCTGGACGACCCGGCGCTGCGCGCGTTCGGCGCACGGGCGGTCCGGTCGGCAGCGCTGCGCGCGGCCACCTGGCGGCGCGGCACCCTGGCCTTTCCCGGGCTCGACGTGCCTGCGCCCCGGGCTCCCGGGCCGGCCAGCCAGGGCAGCGGCTCGCCTGCCCCGTCCGGCCCGGCACACGGCAAGCCGACGCCGTCACATCCGGGCTGATCCCTGCTACCCCCAGGTCCGCCTGGTGAGCGCCGGAAATGGCATTCGCGCGGTTGCCGCAGCAACCACGATCGGGCCGGGGCCGGCGGCGTCAGCCGAGCGGCGCGGGCAGCGGCCGGGAGTGCAGCACGGTCAGGCGGGACACCGCGCGGGTGAGCGCCACGTACAACTGATGCAGCCCGCGGGAGTGCCCGCCGGCGATGGCGGCGGGTTCGGCCACGATCACGTGGTCGAACTCCAGTCCCTTGGCCAGGCTGACCGGCACCAGGGTGAGCCGCTCGTCCGGGCCCTCGGTGCCCAGGACGCGATGCGCCATCCCGGCCCGGCCCAGCGTCCGGGCCAGCGCGCTGACCTGGCTGTCCGCGGCGATCACCGCGGCGGACCCGGGCCGGACCAGGGCGTCGGCGCAGGCCTGGGCGAGCGCGGCGGGAAAGGCGGCCGGCGTGGTGCCGGTCACCGCCAGCGCGCCTGGATCCTGGCGGAACGACCGCGCCGCGGGGACACCGGGAGCGATATGCGGCAACAGCAGGCTGGCGTAGTCGAGGATTTGCCTGGGCACCCGGTAACCGGTCTCGAGCAACTGCAGCCCGGCGTCCGGCTTGCCCAGGTGGCCGAGCAGATCGGCCCAGTCCGCCACGGCCGCGGGGGTGGTGGCCTGGGCGAGGTCGCCGAGCACCGTGGCGGAACCGGTGGCGCAGCGGCGCCCCACGGCGCGGCACTCCATCGCCGACAGGTCCTGCGCCTCGTCCACTACCACGTGGGACAGGCTGGGAATCCGTTCGATAAGGTCGCGGGCCTCGTCCACCAGGACGGCGTCCGCGGCGGACCAGCGCGCCGACCGGGGCCCGCGCGGCGCCGTAGGCCAGCTGATCTCGGCCTGCTCCGCGGGGTCAAGCAGGCCGCCGGCGGCGCGGGCGAGCAGTCCGGGCTGTGACAGCAGCCGCAGCACCAGGCGCACCGGGTCGGCGGCCGGCCAGACCTCGTCCACCACCGCGCGCACCTCACGGGTTCGGCGCACCGACTCGTGCGTGCGGTCGTCGCACGTCTCCCCCGCCGCCTCCATCCGGGTGAGCACCACGTGCGCGATCCGGTGGCCGAGCATGTCCCGGCCCGGGCCGTAGCGGACCCTCCGGTCGCGCAGTTCACGGGCCAGGCCGGCGAGCTCGTCCACGGGCACCCGCCACCGCCGGGATCCGCGGGTGAGCATCAGACCGCCGGACGGCTCGGACAGCCCGGCCCACAGCGCGCGGCGCAGCACCTCCGCCATCCGGGCATCGCCCTTGATGCGGGCCGCGCGCTCGGTATCGGTGGCCCGGACCTCGACGGTGGCGACCAGGTCGGCGATCGTCACCTGGCTCACGCCGACCTCGCCCAGGGCCGGGAGCACGTTGCCGATGTAGGAGAGGAACGCGCGGTTCGGCCCGATGACAAGGACCCCGCCCCGCTTCATCCGGTTCGCGTACGCGTAGAGCAGGTAGGCGACCCGGTGCAGGCCGACCGCGGTCTTGCCGGTGCCCGGTGCGCCCTGTACGCACACCGTCGCGTCCGCGTCGGCGCGGACGATGTCGTCCTGGTCGGGCTGGATCGTCGCCACGATGTCGCGCATGGGACCCGATCTGGGCCGCTCGATCTCCTCCAGCATGATCCGGCTGGGCTGGCTGGCTCCGGCCGCCGCGCCGCCGAACTCCTCGTCCTCGTAGGCGGTCAGGCTCCCGCCGGAGAACCCGAACCTGCGCCGCCGTACCAGGTCCATCGGATCTGACTGGCTGGCCCGGTAGAACGCGCGGGACACCGGCGCGCGCCAGTCGATCACGATCGGGTGGCCGGCCGGGTCGTGGACGTGCCGCCGGCCGATGTGGAAGCGCGCCCCGTCCGCTCCGGACTCACCTTCGTCACTCCATACGCTCCCCGGGGCATAGTCGAGCCTGCCGAAGAACAGCGGGGCGTCGGGGATATCACGCAAGGCCTCGGCGCGGTGATAAAGGTCTGCCTTGAGGTACTCGATGGACACACGATCGCCGCCCAGCGCGGGCAGCGCGAGGACGTCCTCCCGCATCAGCCGCAGGTACTCGCGGGACTCGCGGAGATGCTCACGTTCGCCGGCGAGAACGGGATCGGTGGATTCGGCCGGATTGGCGGGTCTGGATGGCTCGGCGGGTTTGGCGTCTGTCCCGCTCGGCGAGGGCATGCGTCATCACCTCAGAAGGTAGGTGGGATGCGGGCACAAGAGCCGGAAAGTTTACCCGGCCGCCGTGAGAACCTCACCTGATTTTCGCCCCCGGGCCCGGCTGCCCGCGCCGTCCGCCCAGCCCGTCCCCGCCCAGGCCCGTCCGACAGTGACACGGCAACCGGCATGATGCCCGGTTGCCTACCGCATCGCCGGCCGGCTAGCGTTCCGGCGATCGTGATCCATCGGCAGGAGGTGAGACCCATGAACGCAGTATCCGCAGTGGGTGCTCCCCTGCAGTCCACGATCGCGCGACTGAGGTAGTCGCGACCGGGAGCGCCCGACAGGCAATCCGCGAAAGGCGACTCCCATGAACACAACACCTTCTTCGATTCTGCGCTCCACCTCGACGACGGCCTCCGACGGCATCGCCGAGCACGCCTTCACGCCCGGCGACCGGCCGAGGTCCGACCAGGATCCACGGCAGGCCGACGCCATAGGGCGGGCGCGCGCCGCGGGCGAGCGAGCGCTGGTCCTCGGTGGTGGCGGAGCGGCAGGCAATGCGTGGGAGATCGGCGTCATCGCCGGTCTGTTTGATGCCGGGCTGGATGTGACCGAGGCCGATCTGATCATCGGGACGTCGGCCGGATCGACGGCCGCGGCCCAGATAAGCAGCGCGACCCAACCGGCCGCACTGCTTGCCAGCATCGTTGCCGCTGCGCCCCAGCCACGGACCGGTCCGGTCGGATCCGACGGTGGACGTGTCGCGAATAGGGCGGCGGCGGACCTGCTGGAGAAGACGAGCGGAATCATCGCCGCCGCTGAGGATGCGGCCGACATGCGCCGCAGAATGGGTGCGGCGGCGCTCGAAACGGATGCGGCGCCGGGCAGCTCCGGGCAAACCCAGCGGCGCGCTACCGTCGCCGCTCGGCTGCCCAGTCAGCGCTGGCCGCAACGGCCGATGCTCATCGTGGCCGTCGATGCCCATACCGGTGAACCGGTCGTGTTCGACCGGCACAGCGGAGTCGAGTTGGTGGACGCAGTCACCGCCAGCTGCGCCGGGCCCGGCGTCCCTCCCCACGGTATCGGCGACAACCGATACATCGACGGCGGCTACCGATCCAACGAGAATGCCGATCTGGCAGCCGGATACGGGCGGGTGCTGGTGCTGTCACCACTCGGCGGCAGATCACGGGCGCCGCTGGAGTGGGGCATCCATCTCGCAGCGCAGGTCGACGAACTACGCGCACGCGGCAGCAGAGTCGAAACCATCTTCCCGGATAGCAACTCCCGGAACGCATTCGGCGTCAATCTGATGGATCTGTCGACGCGTCCGCCCGCCGCTCGAGCCGGATACAACCAAGGCAGAGCCCGTGCCGAGCAGCTCACCGAATTCTGGCGCTGACGCCCGATCGCTAGCGGATGGGAACCCCGTAGCAGGCGACGAGTCATGTGGCGCCAGAATGCGCCGGCATAAGCCGAGGGCTGCGCAGCTGACGCACGCAGCCCTACGGGTACGAGGAGGGCTACCTGCCCGGCCCCAACCGGCCCCGCCGCGAACGGCTGGCCCAGGCCGGGAATAGCGAGCCCCGCCTACGCGCTACCATAAACGAAACTAGTGGTATAGTTTTGATATCGAAGCGCCCCCCTCGGCACCGTCGGTGGGGCGCTCGAGAGCACTGGAGGAGACATGCAGAAGACACAGCTTCGGACCAGCCCGCTGGGCAGCACCGGCCTGGAGATCACCCGCGTGGGCTTCGGCGCGTGGGCGATCGGCGGTGGCGGGGAGCGCGGCTGGGGGCCGCAGGCCGATGACGAGTCGATCGCCGCGATTCACCGGGCGCTGGAACTGGGAGTGAACTGGATCGACACCGCCGCGGCCTATGGGTTCGGCCGCTCGGAGCGGGTCGTCGGCCAGGCGCTAGCCGCCGTCGGCGAACGGCCGTATGTGTTCACCAAGGCCTCGTTGCTGGACGACGGCACCAGGCATATCCGGCACGTGCTCAAGCGCGACTCGATACTGCGCGAGGCAGAGGCCAGCCTGCAACGGCTCGGAGTGGACGCGATCGACCTCTACCAGATCCACTGGCCGATCCCCGATGAGGACATCGAGGAAGGCTGGGCGGCCATGGCCGAATTGAAGGAGCGCGGCCTGGTGCGGCACATCGGCGTATCCAACTTCAGCGCCAGCCAGTTGCGGCGGATTCAGTCGATCGCACCGGCCGAAGCGATCCAGCCGCCGTATTCGCTGATCGACCGGGCGGCCGAGGCGGAGATCCTCCCGCTCGCGCAGCGGGACGGCATCGGCGTGATCGTCTACTCCCCCATGGGCTCCGGCCTGCTGACCGGGGCCATGACCCGGGAACGGATCGCGACGCTGCCGGCCGACGACTGGCGGTCCCGCGACGTCCGTTTCGCCGAGCCGCAGCTTTCCGGGCACCTGGCGCTGGCCGCCCGGCTGCAGGCGGTGGCGGACCGGCACGGTGTTACGCCCGGCGCGGTGGCGGTCGCCTGGACGCTGCGGAACCCCGCGGTGAGCGGCGCGATCACCGGCTTCCGCCAACCCGTCCAGGTGGACCCGATCCTCGCCGCGGCGAACCTGGAGCTCACCGGCCAGGACATGACCGAGATCGAAGCAGCGAACTGAGGAGCAGACATGAAGAAGATCGGATTCGTAGGCCTGGGTTCCATGGGCGCGCCGCTGGCCGGGCGCCTGCTCCCGGGCAACCAGGTACAGGGGACCAACCGCACCAGGGCCAAGGCCAGTGCGCTGATCGAGCAGGGGATGATCTGGCGGGACACGCCACGCGAGGCCGCGGCGGGCGCGGAGGTGGTGTTCAGCATGGTCACCGACGACGCCGCCCTGGCGGCGATCACCTCAGGCCCGGACGGGATCCTGGCCGGGCTGTGGCCGGGGGCCATCTACGTGGACATGAGCACGGTGAGCCCGCAGGCCAGCCGCGAGCTGGCCAGGCGGGTGCACTGGGCCGGTGCCACCATGATCGACGCTCCGGTCTCCGGCAGCGTCCCGGCGGCCGAGACCGGCACTCTTGCGATCATGGCGGGCGGCCCGGATGGCGCCTTCCAGCAGGTCGAACCATTGCTGCGCCGGCTGGGCCGTAGCGTCACTCACGTGGGCGGGAACGGCCAGGGCCTGCTGCTCAAGCTGGCGATCAACATCAGCCTCGCCGCGCAGATGCTCGCGTTCAGCGAGGGGATGCTGCTGGCTGAGCGCGGCGGGATCGATCCCGGCCTGGCCGCCCGCGCCATGACCGAATCCGCGATCGGGTCACCGATGCTCAAGGCGCGTGTCCCTCTCGTCCTCGACCTGCCCGAGCAGGCATGGTTCGATGTGCAGCTAATGCACAAAGACATCCGGCTCGCGCTGGACGCCGCCCGCGAGTGCCAGGTCCCGCTGCCCGCCGCTCTGGCCGCCGACGGCGTGCTGAGCCAGGCCGAGAAGCTGGACTATGGGCACCGCGACATCGCCGGCCTGTTCCGCGTGCTGGCCGAGACGGCCGCGGCGCCGGGCCCGGTCGCCGATCCGGGCAACCCGGCGACAAGCACCGCGGAACCGAAGGCAGCGTGAGCCGGTATGACCACGCAACTCCCGTCAAGCGAGCGGCCGAGCAGGGCCAAGAGTGGCCCCGCGGCGCCGCCCCATGGCGAGGCCGGCATTACCCATGCTCCCTCGCGGGGCCGGCCTCGCAGCGAGAGAGCACACAAGGCCATCCTGGAAGCGGCCGCGGAACTCCTGCTGGCTCGCGGGCTGTCGGCGGTCAGCATGGATGCCGTGGCAGAGCGGGCCGGGGTCAGCAAGGCCACCATCTACCGCTGGTGGCCCAGCAAGGAGACGCTGGCCCTCGACGCCCTGTACACGGAGTGGGCCGCCTTCCAGCCGGATCCGCGGGACACCGGCTCGCTGCGCGGTGATCTCCTCGCGCTGCTGCGCCCCTGGGCCCGGGCGGTCCGTAGCCGCCCCTACGCCCGGGTCATCGCCGCGCTGCTCACCGAGGTGCATACCGACCCGGCATTCGCTGCGGAGTACCACAAGCGCCTGGTCGAGCCGCGCCGTGACCAGGCCCGGGCACTATTCCGGCGCGCCATAGAACGCGGCGAGATCCCCGCCAGCACCGACCTCGAAGTTGCGGTGGACCTGGTCTACGGCCCGCTCTGGCACCGGCTGCTGCACGGGCATCTCCCACTGGACGACCGGTTCGTCCGGGACGTCGTCACGACGGCCCTGAACGGCATCCAGCCTGCGGCCGGCCCGGCGCCGGCTGCGAGCTAGCCTGGATGGCTGGACCGCGAAAGGCTAGACAATGGACACCGGGTTCCCGCTAGCGGACGTCGAGAACGACTTTCTGCGTGCCCGGCGCCAGCAGGTCGCCGCCCGGCTGGCCAACTGGATCCAGCACCGGCCGGAAGGCGCCAACCACCTGCTGCTGCTGGCCGAGGTGGCCGGAATGCTCGGCACCCATAGCGAGCGGCCCCTCGGCCTCCAGACCATCCCGCTGGCCACGATCGTCGGCACTCTCGACCCGCGGGACGACTTCGACCAGCGGTTCCGGCCCACGTCCAACCGGATCCGGTCCCGCTGGGAGCAGCTGGCGCTGGCCATGCGGCGCGGCGCGGCGATCCCGCCGATCCAGGTGTACCGGGTGAACGGCCTGCACTTCGTCGAGGATGGGCACCACCGGGTGTCGATCGCCGCGGCCACGCACCAGAAGACGATCGACGCCTACGTCACCGAGATCGTCACCGGCGTGCCCGCCGCCGGCTGAGAACCCGTGAGGCCGGCTCCAACCTATCGGCCGTTCATCAGGGTACGGAGGATGTCCAGCTTGCTCCGCAGCACCGCAACGTCCTGGGTGAACTCCTCACGCCAGCCAGCCTCCACGGCCGGCGTGTGCTGCAGCGCTGTGGTCGCATCATCGAGCGCGTCCTCACACCGTCCGAGGTAGTACCTGACTCGCCGCATCGGCTGCATCGGAGCCGGATCGTCAATCACACACCCATACTATGCCAGCTATATCAACCATGCTAACCATGTGCTGGTATTAGTGCCATGATCAGCACGGCTACCTTGATCAGTATGGTTGATCGCCTGGTCATCGACCCGCACGCGCCGGAACCGAGCTACCGGCAGCTCGCCTCTCAACTGCGCGCGATGATCGAATCCGGCGAGGTTGGCCCGCGCGAACCACTGCCATCGATTACCTACATGGTCCAGGAAACTCGGCTTGGCGGTCGGCACGGTACGCAAAGCTGTCTCGGTCCTGGTCGACGCCGACCTTGCCTACACGGTGCCCGGACGCGGCACGTTCGTCAGCCCGCGCTAGGCTGCCCGTCCCCTACGGGGGTGACCACGTACTGCCGCAGGCACAGGTCCTCGAAGGTGACCGGGCCGCGCGGGCCGGGCACGTGGTCCACGTTGATCCCGGTCTCCGGGACGCCGCGCAGCTTGAAGCCATCGAGCAGGCGGGTGCTGGCGTTCCAGAAGGCACCGGTACCGGCGTAGACGTCGAGGAAAGAGCGGGCGGCATCGGGATCCGTGGTCACCACGCTCGCCGCGAGCCCGGAGGTCTCCTTGTTGGCAACCGCGGCCGCCTGCGCGGGGCCGTCCACCGGGGCTACGGTCACGGTCGCCTCGCGCCCGGTGTCCAGCGCCCACTCATGGCCGAGCGGGTGATCGTGCGGCGGCATGGACGCCGCCACTCCGCGGTCGCGCAGCGCGGGCCCGGCCACGCCGAGCATCTTGTCCCATACCTCGGCGTGCACCAGCAGCAGGTTCAGCCGGTTGCACACCCCCAGCCGGTCGAGGCTCGCGCTGATCAGCTCGGCGGCCAGCGCCGGGTCCGCGGCACGGTCCAGGTAAAGAACGCCACCGCCGTCGGCGTGGGCGAGCGTGCGCACCCCGTGCCTGGCGGCCTCGGCGGCGAGGGCACGGGTGGTGTCCCCGCTCCCCCGCAGGATCACCAGCGGTATCAGGCCCGGCCGGGCGACCAGTTCCATCGCGGCCTGCCGGTCGGCGGACCTGACCAGTTGCAGGGCGCCCGGGTCAAGGCCGGCATGTTCCAGCGCGGGCGAGATGACATGGTCGAACAGCGCGGTGGCCGAGCGCAGCGCCGCCGCTCCGGTGCGGAGCACACCGGCGTTGCGGGATTTGAGCAACTGCGACGCCACGTCCACCGTGACATTCGGGCGGGCCTCGTAATTGGCGCCGATCACGCCGACCGGGACGCGTCGTTCGGCCAGAAAAAAACCGTCAGGAAGATCGCGCAGCCGCCTGTGCGCCGGCGGGAAGGAGGCGGCGGCGAGCAGTGAAATCTGCCGCGCCATCTCCGCGATCCGCGTCTCGCCGAGCGCGAGCCGGTCCAGCAGCCCACGGCCGAGACCGGCGGCCTCACCCGCGGCGACGTCGGCGGCGTTCGCGGCCAGGACCGCGGGCGCCGTGTCGCCGAGCAGCTTGGCCATGCCGTGCAGCGCCGCGTTGACGGCTTCGTCCGGGGCGGCGGCGAGGTGCGGGGCGGCGGCCTTGGCCGCGTGACCGCAGGCGGTCACGCGGCGGAAGGCGTCGGGCCCGGTCATCGCGGTCAGAACAGCACGGACGCGAACGTCGCGGTCTGCGTGAAGCCGACCCGCCTATAGGCGGCACGGGCCGGGCGGTTGTAGTCGTTGACGTACAGCGAGACAACCGGCGCCACCCGGCGCAGCGCGTCATTGACCAGCGCGGCCATGCCGGCCTCGGCCAGGCCGCGGCCGCGCAGTTCCGGCCGCACCCAGACGCCCTGCACCTGGCAGGCCAGCGGGGTGACGGAGCCGATCTCGGCCTTGAATATCACCCGGCCGTCCTCGATCCGCGCGTACGCGCGGCCGGTGTCGATAAGCTCGCGCACCCGGGCCCGGTAGGCGCCCCCGCCGTCGTGGCCGATCGGCGAGACGCCCACCTCCTCGGTGAACATGGCCACCGAGGCCGGCAGCAGGATGTCGAGTTCCTCGCGGCGCACCCGGCGGACCAGCGGGTCCGGCGCCACCTGCGGCGGTCCGGAGATCTCCATCACCGGCTGGCTGGCCCGGATCTCGCGGGCCGCGCCCCAGTACGGCCGCAGGGCCTCCCACATGTCCATCACGGCCTCGGACAGCCCCACGATCGACGAGCAGCGGCGGCCCATCAGCCGGGCGCGATGGGCGAACGCCGCGACCGCGTCCGGGGTGGGCGCGACCGGCACCAGGTTGGCCCCGGCGTAGCACAGGGAGGTGAGCTGGCCGCCCGGCTGATAGCCCCAGACCTGCCCGCCCAGCCGGGCCAGTTCGAGCCCGGCCTCGCGCACGCGGGAGCTGACGAACACGTTGACCACCGGGTCACGGTCGCACAGTGCGAGAACCTCGTTGAGGTCGCGATCGTCGAGCAGGCGCAGTGCCGAGGATCGCCCTGCCTTGGTGCGCAGCACTCATCCAGCGTATCGGCCGGCCGGCCGGGCGTGGCCCGAAGGACACTCGTTACGCGCATTGGGCCGGCCGCTACGGCCGGGCTGGCTATCCGAGGCGTGGCCCGAAGGACACTCGTTGCGCGCATTAGGGCCGGCCGATACACGGCTGAGGCCCAGGATCAGCCGTTCGGCGACGGATTGGGCAGGGCCGGGCAGGTGGCGTTGACCAGACCGGGCCGATGCGGCAGGGCGCCGGAGGCGAGGTAGTTGTTGAGGTAGTTGTTGACGCACAGGTTGGGCGGCTGGGACAGCGACTGGCCGTGGTTCCCGCCGCCCTCGACCACCACCATCCGCGCGCTCGGCAGCAGCTTGTGCGCGGCCTGGGCGCCCTGATACGGGGTGGCGGCGTCGAGCGACCCCTGGATCATCAGGATCGGCGGCAGGCCCGCGCCCTTGATGGCCAGCGGCTGGGCCGGGCCGTGCACCGGCCAGAAGGCGCAGGCCGCGTTGAACCAGGCGTTGTCCCAGGCCTCGAACGGCGCGGTCCGGTAGACCCGCCGGGTGTCGGCATCCCATTTGGCCCAGCTGCGCGGCCAGTTGACGTCGCTGCACTCGACCGCGTTATAGACGGCGAACTCGTTCTCGTTCTGCCCGCCGAGCGCCTTGTACTCGCTGAGCAGCCCCCTGGCCGACCGGGTATGCAGGTAGGCGGCCAGGGCGCCGGCCAGCCCCGGCCAGAGCGTGTTGCTGTACCCACCCTGAAGCATGGTGTCGTCGAACTCGTCGGGCCCGATCGCCGGACCTCTGGCCCCGGCGATCGGGTGCGCGGCCAGTTCGGCGCGGGCCCGGTACCAGGCCTGCTGCACCTGGGCGCGAGTGGTCCCGAGCCCGTAGGTGGCGGCGTGCGCGGCGACCCAGGCGAAGAACGCCTGGATCCGGGACTCGAACGCGTAGTCCTGGGAGATGTTGTCGGCATACCAGGCGCCCTGCGGGTCCACGGTGCTGTCGAGCACCATCCGCCGTACCCGGCTGCCGAACATCGTGGCGTAGACCTGGCCCAGGTAGGTGCCGTAGGAGTACCCCAGGTAACTGATCTTCTGCTGGCCGAGCGCCGCACGGATGGAGTCCATGTCCCGGGCGGAGTCCGCGGTGGTCATATGCGGCAGCAGCCAGCCGAAACGCTGCTCGCAGTCGGCGGCGTAGGTCTTGGCCCGGCCGAGCAGGACCTGTTCGGCGGCCTGGTTCGCCGGGATGTAGTCGGGCCGTACGCCAGCGAAGAACGACGGGGCGCAGTGCAGCGCGGGCACGCTGGCACCCACGCCGCGTGGGTCGAACCCGATGATGTTGTACTCGGAGGCCACCTTCTGGTCGAGGCTCAAGGCCACCGACGCGGCGAGGTACCGCCCGGCGCCACCCGGTCCGCCCGGGTTGACCAGCAGGTCACCCTGACGTTCGGCCTGCGGTGCGGTCGCCGGGACCATGGACAGCGCCAGGGTGATCTTCCGGCCCGACGGATGCCGGTAATCCAGCGGCACGGCCAGGCTGGCGCACTGCATGGAGGCGCCGGAGACCGTGCACGGCTGCCAGTTCAGCCGGGTGGCCGATGAATGGTGGGCACCGCTGTTGCGGGTCGCCGGGTCGCCCGCCGGGGCGGACGGCGATCCGCTGGCCGACGTGCAGCCGGCCAGCATCATGACCGCGCACGACATGACAACGGCGGCTGGCATGACGCTCCGGCGCGGGAACGTCCACTGTGGCCTGCGGGGCGACGGCATGACTGCTATCTTGCCGCACCCAGCGACGTGCCCCGTCCCGGGACGCTCTGAGGTCAGGCGCTCCGCTGGCGCTCCAGCAAGGCGCGACGGTACTCCTCGATCACGATGTCGTTGAGTTCCTGGACCGAGGTGTCCTTGCTCAGCTTGTCGAAGGTGATCTCACCGTGCTGGAGCAGGTTGATCCGGTCGCAGATCTCAATGGCCTGGCCGTAGTTGTGCGCGACGATGATGATCGAGATGTCGCCTCTTTGCTTGAGGTCCCTGATGAGGTCCAGGATCAGCGCCGCCTCCTTGGCCCCCATGGCCGCGAGCGGCTCGTCGAGCAGCAGGACCTTCGCGTCCGAATACACCGCGCGGGCGACCGCGATCGCCTGCCGCTGACCGCCGGACAGCCGGGCCACCGGGACGTCCACCGACTTGAGCCCGATGCCGATGGCGTCCAGCCGCTCCCTGGCGATCCTCCGCATGGCCCGGTTGTTGAGCAGCGGCCAGCGGACCATCTCCCGCTTGAGGAACATGTTGTGGTAGACGGTCAGCTCGTCGATCAGCGCCAGGTCCTGGTAGACCACGTCGATCCCCAGCGCCCGGGCGTTGTCGACCGACTTGAGCTGCACCTCTTCGCCGTTGAGCAGAATCCGGCCCGTATCGGGCGGCTGGAAGCCGCAGAGGATCTTCAGCAGGGTCGACTTGCCCGCGCCGTTGTCGCCGAGCAAGCCGAGCACCTCGCCGCGACCCACGTGCAGGTTGATGTCCACCAGGGCGGTGACCGCGCCGAACCGCTTGGCGATGTGCTCCACCCGCAGGACCGCGCCGTCGGCGGCCTGCGGGTCGGTCCCGGGCGGACCGCCGACCGGGGACAGGCCGTCAGGTTCGGGAGCCGTCATGTCGTTCGCCCTGCCCTCCGCAGCCGGCGATAGCTGCACGTTCGCGATCATGGCGACCAGGATCGCGGCACCGAAGATGATGTTCAGCGGGTTGGCGCTGATCCCGATCAGGTTGAAGCCGTCCGTCAGGGCCGAGAGCACGAACGCGCCGAGGAACGCGCCGACGATGGTGCCCGACCCGCCGGCGAGCGCCGTGCCGCCGATGACCGCACCCGCGATCGCGTAGAACATCGGCGTGTAGCCGCCGCTGCTCGGGTCGATCGAGTTGGTGCGGAACGCCTCCTGCATCCCGACCAGGGCCCCCATGAAGCCGGTCAGCATGAAGGCGGTGTATTTGATCCTGGCCACGTTGATGCCTGCCTCGGACGCGCCGAGGATGTTGCCGCCTACCGCGACGGTGTGCAGGCCCCAGCGGGTCCGGCTGAGCGCTATCTGGAAGATGATCACCAGGACGATGGCCCAGGTGATCTCGGCCCAGGCGTAGGTGCCGATCCAGTGCCCGATGCCTACGGCCTTGGCTGGGATGTTCGCAGGGTAGGCGTTCGAGGTGGTCAGCATGAGGCCCCAGAGGATGAACCCGGTGCCGAGCGTGGCGATGAAGGACGGCACCCGGAGCGCCACCGTGATGAACCCGTTGACGAAGCCCGCGGCCACCCCCATGAGCAGCGAAAGGATGACCGCCAGGACCGCCGGGACGCCGTAGTAGTCGATCAGGTAGTGCATGAAGAACGGCGAGAAGGCGAAGATGAACCCCACCGACAGGTCTATCTCGCCGCAGACCAGCAGGAACACCTCACCGATGGCGATGATCGCGACCGGCGCGGTGATCTGCGAGATGTTGACGATGTTGTCCTTGGTAAGGAACGCCGGGGAGGCGCGCCAGAAGTAGATCACCAGCAGGACGGCCACCACGAACACGGTCGCCTCGCGCTGCTGGGCGAGCACGGCCGCGGCCCGTTTCACGGCACCCCAGGGACCCTCGCCGAGCCCGGGAGTTGGCGGCAGGGCGGCGACATCCTCAGGGGCGCGCTCGGCTGTCTCGCTCACGTTCGTTTCCTGCCTCTCCCGTGGTGCCCCCGCGCAGGCCGACGGGGACTGGGCCCGTTCTCACGGTCCAGTCTCCCGCCGGCAGCGCGGTAATCCAAGCGCGGATCCGTTCGGTGGTGCTCTCAGGCGATCGCTCCGGAGTGCGGGATGAGCTTCTGCGCGGTGCTGGAACCCTCGAACCGGGATGTGGTGGTCTGGTAGGGACCCACATTGGCCTTGGTGACGAAGGTCAGGCCGGTGTTGGTCACCGGCGGGTTCACCAGGCCGCCGGAGAGGTTCCACAGGTAGAGGTACAGGGCCGGCAGGAAGCCCTGCAGGTAGGGCTGCTGGTCGATGGTGAAGCCCAGGCTGCCGGCCTTGATCGCCGACAGCGTCTGCGGGGTGAGGTCGAACCCGCCGGACGCCACCTTGCTCTGCAGGCCGTACTTGGCGACGATCGCGCCCACGGTCTGCGTCGAGCCCGCGTCCACCGCGAAGATCCCCTTGAGGGTGGCCTTGTGCGCCAGCACGTAGGCGTTGATCGTGGTGTTCTCCTGCGGCAGCTCGGCACCGGATGCGACCGAGGTGAAGTTGATGTTCTTGCCGGAGGCCTTGAGCGCGGCCTTGGCGCCGTCGATCCTGGGCTGGATGTTAGCGGTGCCCGGGGTGGCGATGAAGCCGACCGCGTCGCCGCCGTTGGGCATGGACGCCGCGATCTTCTGCCCCAGCGCCTCCCCGGAGACGAACAGGTCCTGGCCGATGTAGGCGAGCCGGTTGGTCCCCGGGTCGTTGGTGTTGCCGTCGGCGTTGTAGGAGACCACCGGAATGCCGGCGTTCATGGCGTTCGCCACGGGGGTGGTGAACGCGGTGGCGCTGATCACCGCGACCGCGATGCCGTTCGCCTTTGCCGAGATCGCGGCATTCGTGGCGCTGACCATCTGCGGCACGTTGGAGTTGGCCGACCCGGTCCAGGACGGCTTGGGAATGCCGAGCAGCGCCGCGGCGTCCTCGAACCCGTACTGGGTGGGCACGAAGAACGGGTTGGTGGTGACGTGGTTGATGAAGGCGAACTTCCACGCGGGGGTGCTCGGGAAGTTACCGGCCGCGCTCTTGGCCGCGGTCGCCGTGCTGCTCGAGGAACTGCACGCAGCGAGCAGGGCCGACGCGGCGGCGGTCGCGCTGATGAGCCCGGTGCCGCTCAGCAGCTTGCGCCGACTCGGCCCGTCCTTCATGTTCAGTGTCTCGACCGCTTCTTCGACCTTGGGGTCGACTTTTCTCATCGCGATCCTCCAGAAGAGTTCCGTGAGGCAGGGCTCTGCCCCACGAGGTCCGTACGATCCGGGGCCAACCTGGCGTGCTGCGCCAGCATCATCCCCTGGGGGCCGGCCCGGGAAACGGTTATCCCGCACCGTGCGGGCGCCACATTCGTCGCGGTGGGCACCAGATCGTGGCTCACGCAGCGAAATACCGGTTGTGGCACCATCGTGCGCTGCCAGACCGGCACCTGGTGGGGCTGACGCATCGCCCGTCCTCGTTTCCAGGCAGGCGGCCGCGGGTTCCCCGTGCTGATGGCATGGCCGCTCGCTGAACTGCTGAAATTCAGGCCATACGGTGCCCCACCGCACCGCGGCCCGACGCTAAGGCCGCTCATGATTGCGTGTCAAGACGACGCGCAGATCCCGGTATCGAGCCGTGACCTGTGACCGCGGCAATGACCCTGGCCGCCGCTCCGGGAGCGATCCGCTCCCGTCCGGCCGGGCCCGCCGTGCACGCCCACCGGAAGACCTGAGCACCTGGCGTGGACCGGTGTGAGCGCGTCCCCGCGGAACGCGTCCGACCGTCCACGATGATCATGAATTCTCCCGGCCCATGCTAAGGTCAACCGAACACATCCAAACATGTTCACGCTAACAAGTCACCGATTGATAACAGATGGGGAACGCAATAGAAACACTGCCAGGGCACCGCGGAGATGGGGGGTTGTACAGATGTGGTCGCCGTCCGACGCAGAGGAAGGCGCACGGATGCTCGCCAGGCACCGGCAGTCACTGATCCTTGAGGACATCCGGCGTACCGGCAGCGCCCGGGTGAGCGAACTCACCCAGCGGCTCGGGGTGTCGGATATGACAATCCGCCGTGACCTGGAGGTACTCGCCCGCTCGGGGCTGGTCGAGAAGGTCCACGGCGGCGCCGTGCTGCCGGGGGCGCCACGCAGTCACGAGCCCGGCTTCGAGGCCAAGTCCAGCCTGGAGCAGCCCGCCAAGGCGGCCATCGCCCACGCGGCGGCCAGCCTGGTCACACCGGGGAGCGCGATCGGGCTGTCCGCGGGCACGACCACCTTCGCCCTGGCCGAGCAACTGCTCGGCATCCCCGGGCTGACGATCGTGACCAACTCGGTGCGGGTGATGAGCCTGTTCACCGACGGGCCGGGCGCCGATCCGCGGGTGCGGGAACTGTCGGTGGTGCTCACCGGTGGTGCCAGGACGCCCTCCGATGCGCTGGTGGGGCCGGTGGCCGATCTCACCATCCGGTCGCTGCACCTGGACACGCTGTTCCTCGGCTGCCACGGGATCGACCCCACGGCCGGGCTGACCACGCCCAACCTCGCCGAGGCGGAGACCAACCGCGCGTTCGTGAAGGCGGCCAGGAAGGTCACCGTGATCGCCGATCACACCAAGTGGGGCATCGTGGGCCTGAGCTCGTTCGCGGACCTCGACGACGTGGACACGCTCATCACCGACAGCGGGCTCCCCGACGAGGCACGGACCGCCCTCGCCGACCGGGTGGGCCAGCTCATCATCGCCAACTAAAAGCCCGCGGCAGCCCGAGGCGGTGCGGGGCACGGCGCCGTCGAGGCCGCAGCGGCGGGTGCGCTGACCGGTGCGGGCCGCGGCTAGCACCGTCTCAGGTAACGGTGACCGTGGGGGCGCCCGCGGATTCTGCCGCCTCGGCCAGCTTCATGGCCTCTTCGATCAGCGTCTCCACGATCTGGGATTCGGGCACGGTCTTGATGACCTCGCCCTTGACGAAGATCTGGCCCTTGCCGTTGCCCGATGCGACGCCAAGGTCGGCTTCCCTGGCCTCGCCGGGGCCGTTCACCACACAGCCCATCACCGCGACCCGCAGCGGCACTTCGAGCCCTTCCAGCCCGGCCGTCACCTGGTCCGCCAGCGTGTACACGTCCACCTGGGCGCGCCCGCAGGAGGGGCACGACACGATTTCCAGGCCCCGGTCGCGCAGGCCGAGCGACTCCAGGATGGCGATGCCGACCTTCACTTCTTCGACCGGCGGCGCGGACAGCGACACCCTGATCGTGTCCCCGATCCCCTCGGCGAGCAGGGCCCCGAACGCGACCGCCGACTTGACCGTGCCCTGGAAGGCGGGCCCGGCCTCGGTCACGCCCAGGTGCAGCGGGTAGTCGCATGCCTGTGCTAGCTGGCGGTAGGCGTTGATCATCACGACCGGGTCGTGATGCTTGACCGAGATCTTGATGTCGGTGAAGCCGTGCTCCTCGAACAGGGAGCATTCCCACAGCGCGGACTCCACCAGCGCCTCGGCGGTGGCCCGGCCGTACTTGGCCAGCAGGCGCTTGTCCAGCGACCCGGCGTTGACCCCGATCCTGATCGGCACGCCCGCCGCGGACGCGGCGCGGGCGATCTCGGCGACCTTGTCGTCGAACGCCTTGATGTTCCCCGGGTTCACCCGGACCGCGGCGCAGCCGGCATCGATCGCGGCGAAGACGTACCTGGGCTGGAAGTGGATGTCGGCGATGACCGGGATCTGCGACTTGCGCGCGATGGCCGGGAGTGCGTCCGCGTCGTCCTGCGACGGCACGGCCACCCGGACGATCTGGCAGCCGGTCGCGGTGAGCGCGGCGATCTGCTGCAGCGTCGCGTTCACATCGGCGGTCAGCGTCGTGGTCATGGACTGAACAGATACGGGTGCGCCACCGCCCACCGGCACCGCGTGCTTGCCGTTGCCCACCACGATCTGGCGGGACTTGCGGCGTTCGGCCACCGGCTGCGCGGGGAGTCCGGGCATGCCAAGGTCTGTCGTCATCTGCTCATTGCCTCACTGGAGGTGAACCGGGTTGACGAGATCAGCCATGATCAAGAGCAAACCTACACCGACCAAGAGCGCGAACACTCCGACGCTCAGCGGTACCAGGCGCCGGTAGTCGACCGGGCCGGGATCGGGCCGCCCGAACAGCCTGGCGAGCCAGTACCGGATCCGTTCGTAGATCACCACCGCGAGATGGCCGCCGTCCAGGGGCAGCAACGGGAGCAGGTTGAACGCTCCCACGAAGATGTTCAGCGAGGCGATGATGAGCAGCACCAGGCCGACCTTGGGCTGCCAGCCGATCCGGGCCTGCAACACCTGGCCGGTGATGTCACCGGCGCCGACCACGCTGGTGACCTGCCCGCCGGGAGTGTCGGCGCGATTCTTCGCGAACAGGTCGGGGATGGCCTTGGGCAGGCTTTTAACCACGCTGGCGGAGCCGGAGAGCATTGTCCAGAACTCGTGGCCCGCGTACGAGGCAGCGCTGACCGGGCCCACGCGCTGGAACACCGCCGCGGGTGAGACTCCCAGGTAGGAACCGTGGCCGGTGAGGCTGGCCGGCGTCGCGTGCAGGGTGATGAGCTTGCCGTGCCGCTCCACCACCACCGGGACTTCATTTCCGACCTGCTGGCTGCGGATGGCCTTGCCCATCTGCGTCCAGGAGTTCACCCGGATGCCCGCGATGCTGACGATCCGGTCGCCGACCTTGACGCCCGCCTGTGAGGCCGGCGATGCCGGGTCGCCCTTGACGCAGCCCGAATTGATGTTGGCCGGGACGCAGGACTCGACGGTGCCGACCGTGGTCCCGGCGCTGGCGGTCTCCAGGCCGATGCCGGCGGCGACGATGAACAGCAGCACCAGCGCCAGCACGAAATGCATGAACGACCCGGCGGCCAAGACGATGATTCGCTGCCAGCCGGGCTGCTTGCGGAACGACCGCGGTTCGTCCGCCGGGTCCACGTCCTCCAGGTCGGTCATCCCGACGATCTTGACGAAGCCCCCGGCCGGAATGGCCTTGACGCCGTACTCGGTCTCGCCCTTCTGGCGCGACCAGACGGTCCGCCCGAACCCAACGAAGAACTGGGTGGCCTTCATGCCGAACAGCTTGGCCGTCGTGAAGTGGCCCGCCTCATGCAGCATGATCGACACCAGCAAGGCGACGACGAAGATGGCAACGCCGAGCAGGAAGCTCATCCGGCGGACTCTCCCCTCTTCAGTGCCGTGCCTACGGCGTGATTCGTGCGTTGCCCCCAGGCAGCGGCCAGGTCCGCCGCCCTGGCGCGCGCCCAGCGGTCAGCCGCCCGCACATCGGTAAGGCTCACCGCATCTTTCGCGCGGCCGTCATGTTCCGAGACTACCTGCGCCACGGTGTCAACGATCGCGGCGAACGGGAGCCTGCCCGCCATGAAGGCGTCCACACAGACCTCGTTGGCAGCGTTGTAGGCGGCCGGCGCCGTCCCGCCCGCCTGCCCCGCCTGGCGGGCGATCGCGACCGCGGGGAAGGCGCTCTCGTCCAGCGGCTCGAAGGTCCACGTGTGCGCCGTGGACCAGTCGATGGCCGGGGCGGCGCCGGGCACCCGATCCGGCCAGCCCAGGGCCAGCGCGATCGGGATGCGCATGTCAGGCGGGCTGGCCTGGGCGATCGTGGAGCCGTCGGTGAACTCGACCATCGAGTGGATAACCGACTGCGGGTGCACGACCACTTTGATCTTGTCGAACCCGAGCCCGAACAGCAGGTGGGCCTCGATCACCTCGAGCCCCTTGTTCACCAGGGTGGCCGAGTTGATGGTGATCACCGGGCCCATGTTCCAGGTGGGATGCGCAAGCGCCTGTTCGGGCGTGATGCCGTCCAATTCCGCCCGCGTGCGGCCACGGAACGGCCCGCCGCTCGCGGTCAGCACCAGCTGGGCGACCTCTGATCCGCTCCCGGAGCGCAGGCACTGCGCGATCGCGGAGTGCTCGGAATCCACCGGCACGATCTGGCCGGGTGCAGCCAGTCCCGCGACCAGCGGGCCGCCGACGATCAGGGACTCCTTGTTCGCCAGCGCGAGCACCCGGCCCGCGCGGAGCGCGGCCAGCGTGGCGGCCAGGCCACTGAACCCGGTCACCGCGTTCAGCACCACATCGGCCGGCCAGGCCGCGACCTCGGCCACCGCATCCGGGCCGGCCAGGACGGTGGGCAGCGGCCCCGGCACCTGGCCGGTCCTGGGCGCCCGGCCTGCCCGGGCCACCTGCGCCTGCAGAGCTTCCCGCACCTCGGCGGCGGCCGGCTCCCGTTCCACGGCGACCACGGCGGCCCCGAACTCGATGGCCTGCGCCGCCAGCAGGCCGGGGTTGCTCCCCCCGGCCGCGAGCGCGGTGACCCGGAACCGGCCCGGGTTCCGCCGGATCACGTCGGCCGCCTGGGTTCCCACCGAGCCGGTCGAGCCGAGCAGCACTACGTCCCGTGGCCGCGAGCGCGAGGATTCCACGTCGTCATTCTGCCTTGATCCACACGCACATGCCCCAGCGGGCATCAGAGCCGCAGGCCAGCCGGGTTGCCGCAGGAGACGGCCCGCGCCAGCCGGGCGCATGAGCCGCTCTCGCATCGGCCGGCCCCGCACTCAAGCCAACCGCGCGACACGGCCCGCGACGGTCCCTCAGCCGGCCTTCGGCGGCTGATCCACGGTCCCCCCGCCTGGGGGCTATCCGGCGACGGGGGCGGGCGCGCTCTCCCAGTCGGGGCGCAGCGGCATGTGGGACCTGCCGTCGGCCTCCAGCCGGACGCCGAGGATCTGGTGGAGTTCCACCACATTGCGGTCGAACCCCATCCGGGAGCCCGCCATGTACAGCCGCCAGACGCGCGCGGTACCCTGGCCGACCTCGGCGACCGCCTCGTCCCAGTGCGCGTCCAGGTTCGCGCACCAGGCGGCCAGGGTCCGCGCGTAGTGCTCGCGCAGGTTCTCCTCGTGCCTGATCTCGAACCCCGCCGTGTTCATCTCCGAAACCAGGTGGCCCGGGCCCTCCAGTTCCCCGTCGGGGAACACGTACCTGTTGATGAACCCCCCAGCCCGGCGTGCGGGCTCGGCGTTGTCCGGCCGGGTGATGCAGTGGTTGAGCAGCCTGCCGCCCGGCTTGAGCTTGCCGAACAGGAACGAGAAGTAGGCCGGGAGCTTGGCCTTGCCGATGTGCTCGGTCAGGCCGATCGAGCTGACCGCGTCGAACCCGGTCTCGGGTACGTCCCGGTAGTCCAGGTGGCGCACTTCCGCGAGATCGGACAGCCCTTCGCGGATGATGGCCTGCTGCGCCCACGCTGCCTGCTGCGCCGACAGGGTGACCCCGAGGGCCTTGACCCCGTGCTCGCGCGCGGCGTGCCGGACCATCCCGCCCCAACCGCAGCCGACGTCAAGCAGCCGCATCCCGGGCTGGAGCGCCAGCTTCCTGGCCACCAGTTCATGCTTGTACGCCTGTGCCTGCTCCAGGGTCGCGTCCTCGTCCGGATAGCAGGCGCAGGTGTAGGCCATCGACGGGCCGAGCACCCACTCGTAGAACGTGTTGGACACGTCGTAGTGATGGGAGATGGCCGAGGCGTCCCTGCTCTTGGAGTGCCGCTGGCCGCCCAGCCAGCGGCGGCGGATACGGACCTCCTGAGGTGGCGGCGGTATCCGCGGATAGAGCAGCTTCGGGCCGCCGAGTTCACCGAGGAGGCGGAGCCGTTCGGCTGGGCTCAGGCTCACCTGCTGGATCTGGGACATCCGGGTGAGCGCCGTGTACATGTCGCCGTCCAGGTCCAGATGCCCGGAGACATAGGCGCGTGCCAGGCCGAGCCAGCCCGGTGCCTGGGCGATGTAGGACAACGCGACCGGGGAACGGATCGTGATCCGCACCGGTGCGCCCGCGACCCCCGCATCGCTTCCGTCGTAGGCGCGGAATTCCACCGGGGCATCGGGGCCCGCGATCCGCTCGAACACCTTGGCCAGCGCCATGACCGAAATCCCTTCACTACCTGCCGCGCGTGTGGCTAGCTTCCGCGCACGCACTTCTCGTACAGCCCGGACAGCCTGCCGCCTCCGTCGTAGGCGCTCTTGAGCCGGGCATAAGCGGGGCCGTTGTAGGTGGCCCAGAAATCCTCCTCGGAGTAGAACGACGTCGAATACAGGCCCTTGGAACCGCCGAGGGCGGCCACCTCGGTCTCGACCAGGCGGTTGTGGTAGCCGTCGCTCCGTCCCGGTGGCAGCGGCACCGTCCCCCAGAAACCGAAGTTCACGTAGACCTCGCCGGGCCGTAGCGGGTAGAGCGGCCAGGAGGTGTCACTGCGCAGCCGCAGCGGGCACAGCCACACCGGGCTCATGCCCACGTCGGCGGCGAAGAAGCGGAGGAACTCGGCCCCGCGGTCCACGGGGATCTCCACGTCCTGGATCACCGCTTCGCGCGGCGGCCGCCCGCGGTTGGCATCGAGCGTGTCGGACAGGCGGTGGCGGCGGTCGAAGGCGACCAGCGACCGGTACACATCGGACCGCCGGTAGCGGCGCGGCCACAACTTGCGCACCACCGGCTGCTGCACGCCGAACGGCCGCGAGCACCAGAACCAGTCGGTGTCCCAGCGCCAGAGGTAATCGCGGATGGTGAGGAAGTCCTCGTGCGGCCCGCGCACCGACCGGTAGTAGATCTGCTGGCCGGTGTAGTCGCTGCGCCACGGGGCCACGTCGCTGTAGGCGCCGACGGTCAGGTACATCTCATCCAGGCCGAACACGGTGCCGTCCACGAAATCGGCGCGGTGCCCGTGCAGGCTTCCCTCCGCGGCGACCTGGGCGATCGCCGCCATGCACTCCTGCGGGCTGGTGTAGCGGAAGTGGCGCAGGTGGACAAAGGGCGCCACCGGCTCAAGCTCGATGGTGAGCGACAAGGCGTAGCCGAGCGTTCCGTAGGAGTTCGGGAAGCCGCGGAACAGGTCCGCATGCTCGCCCCCGGCGGTGGCCGTCACCACCCTCCCGTCCCCGGTGAGGATCTCCATGGCCGTGACCGACTCGTGCGGCAGGCCGTTGCGCAACGACGTCGATTCGATGCCGAGACCGGTAACCGCGCCGCCGAGTGTGATCGTCTTCAGTTGCGGTACCACCAGCGGCATCAGCCCGTGGCGCAGGGTGGCATCCGCGAGATCCTCGTAGGTGGTCATGCCACCCACGACGGCGGCCCGGGCGGCCGGGTCCACGTGCAGCACACTGGTGAACGCGGACGCGTCCAGCCCGGGGGTGCTTGGCCCCTGGGGCCCGCGGCGGCCCCCGGCCCGTGGGGCCGGCTCGCGGAAACGGAACAGGTTCGAGGTGCGCTTGGCCAGCCGGACCGGCGCCCTGGCGGGCAGGGCGGCGTAGGCCTCGCGGAAGGCGGCGACCGCGGCCTGGTGCTCCGCAGCCACCACGGGGGGCAGTTGCACCTGCGACGCCGTCGCGCCCGGCGCCGCGCCGGGCTCCGCCGCTTCGGGATGGCCGCCATCCACTGTGGCGTCCGTCACTGACCCACCCCTTCCTCCTGTCACAGACTCGGCCTTCCTCCGCCGCAGGGCTTGCCCTTCCTCCTGGCGCAGGCCCGGTCCTGCATTGAGGATGACTGCGGCAGGCCCAGGGCGGCAAGTTCTGGTCATCCAGGCGAAAGGCTGACCGAGTCTACCCTTAGGTAACTTTGGTGCTTATCGTCCCTTCCTGCGCGAACCACGTAGTGCCGGCGGGGGCGGCCCAGGTTGTTAGCGTCCCTTCCTGCGCGAGCCGCCCCGGCGCGGCCGTGGCTTTCTCGGCTTGCCCGGCGGGGATGGCTCCGCGTAGCTCTGCGCCACCTCTTCGGGAGTCATCGGCAGGCGGGCCTGCGAGGGCGGCACTCCCGCCGTGAGGATGTCCCGTAACAGCAGCGCCATGGAGTATTCCGGGTCGGCGCCGAGGGCCCGGTCCAGGGCGATGTTGGCAAGCGTCCCGTCACCGGACTGCCAGGCGGTGAAGGCGAGCAGCGAGGCCGGCGCGGGCAGCCACGGGCCATCGATCCGGCGCACGATGTCGGCCCACAACGACAAGTGCGCCTGGCGGTGCTCGGGGACCATCCTCGCCCACGCGTCGTCACGAACGGCCAGGTGGACCAGGCTGACCGCCAGCCAGGCGATCCGATCCGCATCGCTGATCCGCCCACCGCCGCGATACACGCGGATCGCTTCCCGCACCGCCCTGCGGCCATGGCTGACCACCAGCCGCAGCGGGCTGCCGGTCCCGCGCCGCGCCCGGTCCATCAGCGCCTGCGCCCGCACGCTGGCCCGCTCGATGGCCTCGTCCATGGCGCTCGCGGCCGCACCGGCGGGCGGGGCGAGGGTGGCGGCGACGGCGTCGCGGTCCGGATAGGCGGCCAGCCCTGCGACCGTCATAGCCGCGGCCGCCGGGTGGGACTGGTAGTCGAAGGCCGTGCCCTCTGCCGGGCAGCACGCCGCGTTGGCGCAAACGTAGGACCAGTACCGGCCGTCCTCGACCCGGAGCAGTTCACGTAGCTGCAAGCGCCGCCGGCTGGCCGCTGCGGCGAACGCGTCCGCTACCGGGGTGACGAGCCGCCCAGGACCGTAACCGATGCCGATCACCATGCTGGTCCCGCGCTGGGTGAGCACGGCCACCGCGTGGTCAGCGATCTCGGCCGCTGCCGCGGCACCTGGCGGATCAGGCAGGTCATAGCGGAATCCGAGTTCAACCCGCCGGCGCGGGCCCGCGGCGCCGATCACCACGAAACTCAGCCCCGGGTGGAAGCCGATCAGATGCGGCACCACCGCCAGGATGTCAGCCGGGCCGCTGATCCGGACTTTGGGCAGGGCCCCGTCCGACGGGGACCGCCCGGACCCTCCCCCTCCGGGTGGCGGGCTCATGTCCGCGGATGCGGACGCGGGTGTGTCCGTGGCTGGCGGGGGAAGCGGGCCGCGCGGCGAGGTGCGCCCAGGTAAGGCCCGCTGGCTGGGCGGGGCTGGCTCCGGCGGCAGGGACGGCGCATGGGCCGGTCCAGCGGCACGGGGGCCAGGCGGGGCTAGCTCCGACGGCAGGGACGGCGGACCGGCCGGCCCACCCTGGCCGGGCGGGACAGGCTTGGGCGGCAGGGACGGCGGAGGGGCCGGTCCGGCGGCACGGGGGCCAGGCTGATCGCGGCCGGATCCTGGGCGCCCGGGCTCTGAGTGGCCCGGCTCGGCGCGGCCACGTTCACGGCCGGCGTGGGGACTGGGGCTGCGTGACGGCTGCTCGGTTTCCATGCCACCAGGCTCGGCGGCACGGGCGCGGAACGGACCGCTACCCGCCCCTGTGTGCATAACTCCGGGTCGTTGATGCACTCCGTCCACAGCGCAGACCCGCGCATTTGACGAGCCACGCACCTGCGAGAGGCCGGGGTCAGAGGGCGATGCCGAGCAGGGCGTCCACGGTGTCACGGATGAGCGCGGCCGCCTCGGCCGCATTGGCGGGCAGTTCGGAGGCGCTCACGACGGCCGACGCCCAGCGGTCCACAGCGGCCAGCGCGCCCGGGGCGTCGAGGTCGTCGGCGATGCGCTCCCGCACCGCGGCCAGCACGCTCTCCGCCGTAGGCACGCCCGCCACGGGTTCCCCGGAACCAGGGTCTGTGGCGGAGGCGCCCGCGGCGGACATAGCCCGGTTCACTGCCGCCCGCCAGCGGGCCAGCCGGTCCTGAGCGGCGGCCAGCCCGTCCGCGGTCCAGTCCCAGTCGCCCCGGTAATGATGAGCCAGGATGACCAGGCGCACCGCCATCGGGTCCACGCCGTCGGCCACCAGCCGGGACACGAACACCAGGTTGCCCAGGGACTTGGACATCTTCTCGCCGTCCAGGCGGACCATTCCGGCATGCGCGTAACAGCGGGCGAACGCGCCGTGCCCCGGCACCCCGCCGGCGAGGGCCACCCGCGCGTGCGACGCGCTGAACTCGTGGTGCGGGAAGATCAGGTCGCGGCCGCCCGCCTGGACGTCGAACACATCGCCCAGGTAGGACGTGGCGATCGCCGCGCACTCCACATGCCAGCCCGGCCGCCCCGGCCCGAAACCAGAGTCCCAGGACGGCTCCCCCGGCCGGGCGGTGAGCCAGACCATGGGATCCAGCGGGTCCTTCTTGCCCGGCCTGGCCGGGTCACCGCCCCGCTCGGCGGACAGCTCTGCCATGGCCGCCGGGTCCAGGTGTGACACGGCCCCGAACTCCGGGTCGGCGGCGCGGGAGAAGTAGACGTCCCGCTCCACCTCGTACAGGGCACCGCGGTCGGCCAGCACCTGGTTCATCCGCTCGATCAGCGGGAGCGCTTCCACTGCCCCGACCAGCCGGTCGGGTGGCAGCACCCGCAGCGCCTCCATGTCACCCCGGTACCTGGCGATCTCCCGCTCAGCCAGCTCGCGCCAGTCTTCGCCGTCGCGGCCGGCCCGTTCCAGGAGCGGGTCATCCACGTCGGTGACGTTCTGCACGTGGGTCACCTCGTGGCCGCTGTCCAGCCAGGCCCGGATCAGCAGGTCCCAGGCCACGTAGGTCGCCGCGTGCCCGAGGTGGGTCGCGTCATAAGGAGTGATCCCGCACGCGTACAGGCTCGCCCGCGGCCCGGCGGCGGCGCGCGCCAGCTCGCCGGTGGCGGTGTTGGCCAGGTACGGTTCCGCGCCGGGTCCCGGCAGGGATGGAACATTCGCGGCGTGCCAGGTCTCCATGTGCGCAGGTTATCTCTGGTCCGCGGGCTCACCGGCGGGGTGGTGGCCGGGCACCAGCCGCGGCTCTGCTGGCCCTGACCCCGCCACCCCGCCCAAGGCGGCCCACTCGAAGGCGTACGCGAGAGCGATCAGCGCGGGCTCGCTCCACAGCGGGCCGAGGAAGGAAAGGCCCACCGGCAGGCCGGATACATTTCCCGCCATTACGGTCACTGCGGGGTACCCGGCTACCGCGGATGGCGACGACGTGTGGAAAACGTCATGGTCGCCGAGCACGTAATCGGTCAGCCAGGCCGGGCTCGCGGTCAGCGTGACAATGGCGTCGAGCCGGTGCGCGGCGAGTGGCCCGTCCAGCGCCTCCCTGGCACGCCGGGACGCTTCGGCGCGTGCTTCCTGGTAGCCGGGCTCCCCGAGGTCACCTGTGGTTGCCTCGGCCCGCTCGAAGTGTTCCTGGCCGAAATGGGCCAGCACCGTGCCGGCGTATTGCTGATTGTATTTAATGAGGCCGGCCAGGTCTGCCGGGTGCGTTCCGCGCAGATCGCCCAGGTAGGCATTGAGATCGTGTTTGAATTCGTGCGTCAGCGCCGCGAACTCCGGTTCGTTGATCTCGGCCGCCCCCGGCAGTTCCACCGGGTCGACCAGTTCGGCGCCCGCGCCGCGCAGCAGGACGAGCGCCTGCTCAAGGACCGCGGTGATGCGCGCGTCCGCGCCGCTGGAGCCGTCCCGCCACACGCCGAGGCGCGCCCCGGCCAGCGCGCCGGGGTCGAGGTAGGCCGTGTAGTCGCGGGCCCGGACGGCAGCGGGCGCGGTCGCCGGGTCGGCCGGGTCCGCGGCGGCGAGCACGGACAGCAGCGCGGCGGCGTCCGCCACCGACCGGGTCATCGGGCCCGCGGTGTCCTGCGCCGCGGAGATCGGCACGATCCCGGTGCGGCTGACCAGGCCGAGGGTCGGCTTGATGCCGACGATCCCGCAGGCGCTCGCCGGGCAGACGATGCTGCCGTCGGTCTCCGTGCCGACCGCGAGCGGTGCCAGGCCAGCGGCGACCGCGACGCCGGAACCCGAGCTTGATCCGGACGGGTTGCGGCCGGTTCCGTGCGGGTTGACGGCCTGCCCGCCGAGCGTGCTCCACCCGCTGGTGGAGTGGCTGGAGCGGAAGTTCGCCCACTCGGACAGGTTGGCCTTGCCAAGGATCACCGCGCCTGCCTCGCGCAACCGGGTGACCAGGAAGGCCTCGTCCTGGTCGGCCTCGGCGAGGGCCGGCGAGCCGGCCGTGGCCGGCATCCCCGCCACGGCGATGTTGTCCTTGATCAGGACCGGGACGCCGGCCAGTGGCCCGGCCGCGGTGCCGCGCGCGCGGGCCTCGTCGCAGGCCCGCGCCTCGGCGGCGGCCTGCGGGCTGACGCTGATGACCGCGTGCAGCACCGGGTTGAGCCGTTCGATCCTGCTGGAGTAGAAAGCTGTGAGTTCGGTGGCGGAGAGGGTGCCATCGGCGAGGGCCTGCCGCAACGCCGCGACTGTCGCGGTGTCCGCGTCGAGCCCGGTTACCCCGAGCGTCTGGCTTACCTGCGACGATGTGCTGGGCTCGGACATGGTAGGAGGATAACGGCGTGGATGTATCAATCGGCTCGCTGGCCACCGTCCCGGCGCTGAGCAGGCCCGACCTGCTGGCCGCGCCCGTGACGAGCGCGCTCGCGGCACTGGGAGAAGCAGCAGCTGGCGAGGTCGGCGTGGCCGAGATCGACCCGGCGGCCGCCGACACCGCGGCGTTCTGCGAGCGGTACGGGGTGAGCCCGGCCGAGTCGGCCAACTGCGTGGTGATCTCCGGCAAACGCGAGGGCGAGGTCAGGTACGCCGCGTGCATGGTATTGGCCACCACCAGGGCCGACGTGAACAACGTGGCCCGCCGCGAGCTTGACGTGCGCAAGGCCTCGTTCGCGCCGATGGACACCGCGGTCGCCGAGACCGGGATGGAGTACGGCGGGATCACCCCGCTGGGCCTGCCCGCGCAATGGCCCGTCCTGGTGGACGCGGCCGTGGCGGACACGCCGTACGTGGTGATCGGCAGCGGCGTCCGGCATTCCAAGCTGGTCCTGCCCGCGAAACTGCTGGCCAGCCTCCCCGGCGCGCGGGTGATCGACGGCCTGGCCCGCTGACCGCCGCCCCGGCTGAGCCCGCGGTCAGGGGAGCCAGGAGACGTGGCCGTGCAGCACCGCGTAGCCGACGAAGGCACCGGTGTCGATCAGCGTGTGCGCGATGATCATCGGGGTCACCCGGCCCCATCGTTTGTAGAGCACACCGAAGATGATGCCGAGGATGGCGTTGCCGATGAACCCGCCGAACCCCTGGTACAGGTGGTACGAACCGCGCACGACCGCGGCCAGGGCGATCGCCTTGCCCGGGGCCCAGCCGAGCTGGTCCAGCCGGCGCAGCAGGTAGCCGAGGACCAGGACCTCCTCGAGGATGCCGTTCTGCGCCGCGTCCAGGACCAGCACGGGGATGCGCCACCAGATGGCCGGCAGGTTCTCCGGCACCACGTTCAGGCTGATCCCGAGGTGGAAGGCCGCTATATACAGGGCAAGCCCGGAGCCGCCGATGACCGCGGCGAGCACGGCGCCCCTGGCGAGGTCACTGCCCGGGCGGGTGGTGTCGATGCCCAGCGCTGAAGGGCCCTCCCCCTCCCTGGCCAGCAGGTAGAAGACCAGCGCGACCGGGGCGAGCGTGGTGATGATGCTGGCCAGTTGCAGGGTCAGGTCCAGCAGTGGTCGGCCGGGCGCCATCGACCCGACCAGCAGGGCCTGCTGCTGCCGCAGCGCCTTCGGGGCGGTGAGCGAGCCGACCAGGTTGATGACCGCGAACAGCGCGCTGGCGCCGAGCGACACGGCGAAGACGACGATGATCTCCCAGCCGAGCAGTCGTCTGGTCAGCGGCGGGAGGGTAGCCGGAACCCCGGAATTCACCCCAGGACTCTATTAGCTAAGGCTGGGCACCAGGTCAACGCGCACTGCAGGTGCGCTGCAGGCTGCCTCGGTGAACGGTGTCAGGCACCGGCCGCGGTAACGATCGCGTCGGTGACGAAGCCGAGCACGATCCCGAGCAGGATCGCCCAGGTCACCAGCTCCTTGAGCTTGGAAGCGCGGGCCACGGCGAGCAGTTCGATCACGACGTAGAGGATCGAGCCGGCCGCGAGCGCGAGGAACGCCACGCCAAGAAGCGGGGTGGTCACCACCTGGCCGACCACGGTGCCGAGGAAGGTGGGCCCGCCGCCGATGAGGCCGAGCAGAATCAGCCGGCCCCAGGTCGGCCGCACTCCCGACGCGGCGAGCGGCGCCACGATGCCGAACCCCTCGGTCGCGTTGTGCAGGCCGAAGCCGATCACCAGGAGCACGGCCAGGCTGATCTCGCCGGCCGCGGCCGAGGAGCCGATCGCCAGCCCCTCACCGAAGTTGTGCAGGCCGATGCCCGTGGCGATGAGCAACGACAGTTCCGCCGCCCGCACCTTGGCGGCATCCGGGCCCGCGGGCAGCACTGGCTTGCGCGCGACGGCCGCGCCCGGCCCCTCGGGCCGCATCGCCGCGGTCCGCCGTTTCATCCACCGGTCGAAGTAGACCAGGCTCATCAGCCCGATGCCGAGGCAGCCGAGCATGGTCAGGCCGTCGACGACCGCGGTCCCCCAGTTGTGCGCCCCGAGCGCGGTATCGGCCGGCTCCCAGGCGTTCGTCAGCACGTCCCAGAGCAGGAAGATCAGGATGCCGATGGCGAGCGCGTTGAGGAAGACCTTGAGCCGCGGCATCGGTGCCCGAATGCGCCCGAGCGGCAGGCCAAGGAAGATGGTGAACCCCGCGATAGCGCCCAGAAGGACGATCTGGCTTGATGACAAGGGGGATTCCTCTCCTGATACTCGCGCCGGGCTCGGGCAACGCGGGCCAGCTTACTAAAGTTAGGCTTGCCTAACAACGGGTGGTCCCGGAGATAGCCCCAGCGGCGGCAGAACCGCAGACACGCGCCGGCCGCCGCGTCCGGTATCGAACGCGGCGGCCAGCTTTACTCCCGCCCGGCCACGGCACGGCCGCGACGGCGGGAAACCTTGCTATTAGAAGGTGGCCTCGCCCAACAGGTCGTCGAACTCGCCCATCTTGACGCCTTCGATCAAAGCGGCGACTTCCGCGTGCGTGTAGATCAGCGCGGGGCCGTCCGGGTACCGCGAGTTCCGGACCGCGAACTCGTCGCTGCCCAGCTTGGCCAGTTCCACGCAGGCGCCCTGCGAGTTGCTGGCACTGCTCTTACGCCAGCCGGCGTCCTTGATCCCGGTGGCCGGCATTCCGTTGTACGTGTTCATTCTTCTATGACTTCCTCAAGCATCCCGCTCAAGATTTCAATGGTTCGTTCGGGTGACTCACCCTCGACGCTGAGGCGCTCCATGACCTCGGTGTACTTCTCGACGTCATCGCGCTTGTCGAGGTAGAGAGCACTGGTGAGGTGCTCGAGGTACACCACGTCGGGGAGGTCAACCTCGGGGAACCGCATGATGGTGAATGCTCCGGCCTCGGCGGCATGGCCTCCGGACCGGAAGGGCACCACCTGAAGCGTGATGTTGGCTTCTCCCGCTACCTCGGTTAGTCGGACAAGCTGGGCGCGCATCACCTCCCTGCCACCGATGGGGCGGCGCAGCGCCGCCTCGTCCACAACCGCCCACAGCCGGGGCCCGCCCGGTTTTGTGAGCACTTCTTGCCTGGCCAAGCGCAGGCCCACCCTGCGCTCGACCTCGTCGGGCGTCGCGGAAGGCTGTCCCAGCCGAACCACGGCCCGTGCGTAGTCGGCCGTTTGGAGCAGCCCCGGAATGAACTGCACCTCGTAGAGCCGTATGAGCGACGCTGCCTCTTCCAGCCCTACGTAAACCTGGAACCAGTCGGGCAGGACGTCGCCGTACTTGTGCCACCAGCCGGGCGTGTTCGCCTGCTTGGCCAGGGCAATCAGGGACTGGGCCTCCTCCTCGTCCACGCCGTAGAGGTCAAGCAGGTCCTCTACGTCGCGTTCCTTGAAGCTGACCCGCCCCAGTTCCATCCGGCTGATCTTGGAGCCGGAAGCCCGGATCGTGTATCCGGCGTCGTCCCTGGTAACCCCCTTGGCCTCGCGCAACCTGCGGAGTTGGGAACCCAGAAGCATACGCAGCACGGTCGGGCCGCTGCCCGGCTGTGCCGTGATCACGCGCGCTCCCTGAGTCCGCTTCGGCAGTCGATGCGCAAACCCTCGGACGACCTCCCCGTCAGGTCGCACGTGCACCAAGCACTTCCATCTGCACGTGCATCCGGCCTTGCGTTTGCAAGGTATAGAGGGGATGATAGCGCTTGTGCCGCCAGTACACGACTTACGGCGGCAGCGCTAGTCGATGGGACTTCCATCACCTCCCACCGGGGCCACCTCGCCTAAGACAACGGAGGTTAACGAGGTGTCTGAGGATCAACTCCTCACGGCGAGCAGGCCCGGGGGCACACGCCAGGAGAGCCCGTTGCTTTCGGCACCTCCCTTGCTCTGCGATCCGGCGTCAGCCACTGAGCAGCCCACGGCGACGTGCACGCTCGGCGCCGACCCGGAATCGGTGAAAGCCGGCCGCAACTTCACCCGGGTCACGCTGGGCCTGTGGGACATGGAAGCGCTCACCGACGTGGCCGAACTCGTCGTATCCGAACTGCTGACCAACGCGGTGCGGCACGGCGTTCCGTCGGCGCGCACGATCGTGAGCGAGTACTGCGTGCGGTTGCGGCTGCTGGCCCAGGCCCCGTTCGTGATGTGCATGGTGACCGACCCGGGCCACGGGATCCCGGTGCTGCGGGACTCCGACCTCGCCGCGGAGTGCGGTCGCGGCCTGACCGTGGTCGAAGCCTGCGCCGTGCGCTGGGGCTGGCACCTGCTCGACGGGGGCGGCAAGGTGGTGTGGGCCCTGCTGCGGTGACCCCGCACGGCATGGGTAGCTAGCTAGCAGGAGCCAGGTGGCACGCTAGGCTCGGGGCGCCACAATCCCGGCAGCCGCGTTCTGTACGTGTTGCGCGCTCATATATAAATCCGCTGCCCCGAGGAGCAGTCATGGTCCAGCCTGATCCATCGGCCGGGCGAACGCCCGAACCCTGGCGCCCGGAGCGCCCGGCCTCCGTGGTGATGGCGGTGCGGCTGATGTACGCAGGCGCCGTGGTGAGCGCGCTCAGCCTGATCGTCGGCCTGGCCACGGTGAACAGATTCCGGGGCAGTATCCGGACCAGCCTGCACAAGGCCAACCCGAAGGTGACCCCCGCCCAGGTCCACAACATCGAAACCGTCTTTGTGGTCGGGTCGGTGGCCTTCCAGGTGATCAGCATCGCGCTGTGGATCTGGATGGCCATGACGAACAAGGCGGGCAAGAGCTGGGCGCGCATCGTCGCCAGCGTTCTGTTCGGGCTGAACACCCTGATGCTGCTGCTGGGCGTGGCCAGCACGGGCGCCGCCGCGAGCCTCCTGGTGTCCGTCCTCACCTGGCTGATCGGCCTCGGCGCGATCATCTACCTGTGGCGGAAGGACGCCAGCGCGTACATCAACTCGCAGGCCGGCCAGCAGGCTCGCTAGCCCTCAGCCCGCGGGCCCCGCGTCACCCGGCAGGCGCGCCAGTTCGTGGCAGGCGATCGCCGCGGCCGCGACCACGTTCAGTGAGTCGACTCCCTTGGCCATCGCGCCCGGGCTCATCGGCACGCAGACCGCCGCATCCGCCTCGGCCAGCCAGCGCGAGGACAGCCCGTCTCCCTCGGTCCCGAGCAGCAGCGCGACCCGCCCCGCCGAGGTGACCGTGTCCAGCGGGACCGCCGACTGATCCGGGGTCAGCGCGAGCAGGGTGAAGCCCGCCGCGCGTATCTCGGCCAGCCCGCCGCGCCAGTCAGACATCCGGGCGTAGGGGATGGCGAACACCGCGCCCATGGAGACCTTAACCGCCCGCCGGTACAGCGGGTCCGCGCAGCGCGGTGAAAGGATCACCGCGTCCACGCCCAGCGCCGCCGCGCAGCGGAAGATGGCGCCCACGTTCGCGTGGTCAACAAGATCTTCCAGCAATACGATCCGCCGTGGCCAGCCGGGCTGCCGGTGATGGGCCGGCTGCCCAGATCCCGGGGGCGCCGGCGAGGCACCGCCGCCTGCCGCCGCCTCGCCCGCTGCCGCGTTACCGGACAGCAGGCTGATTACCGTCGGGAGCGCACGGCGGGCCATCGAGGCGAGCGCGCCGCGGTGCACCTGGTACCCGGTGACCTGCTCGGCGACCTCCTGGGAGATCACATAGACCGGCCCGGGGCAGATGCCGGCCAGATCGGCCAGGCCGGCCAGCTTGTCCCGGGTGACCAGCATCGAGCGCACGCCGAAGCCTGCGGCGACCGCACGGCGGATCACCTTTTCGCCCTCGGCCATGAACAGCCCGTGCGCCGACTCCATGCTGGTGCGCAGCCGGACGTCGGTGAGGCGGGCGTAGTCCGCCAGGCGCGGGTCGCCGGGGTCGGCCACGTCGACGATGCCTGCCATGTTCCCAGTCTGGCCGGGTTGCGGGGCACCCGCATGTCACCCCTCGCGCAGCACGGGCCCGCGCCTGTTTAGCGCATCGTGCGCAAAAGGCACAAGAGATCTCATGGGGGACGATCCTCTACTACAGTCGTGCCCGCAACGCTCGCGGGTCTGGCCGACCTTGGGCGGGGTGGCGAGGTGAGAACCCCTTGGGCGGGGTGGTGGGGTGAGAACCCCTTGGGCGGGTGGTGGGTGAGAACCCACTGCGCGGGCGGCGGGCGTGCCCGCACGGACTCGCGGCCCGGGCAGTGCGTCTCGTGATGTGAGGTATTTCGTGACTACTGCACGCACCGGCGGCGGTGGCCGGTACCGGCCGGGCCGCAAGCGCAGGCTCAGCACCGCGCTCTTCACGCTGCTCGCCGCGGCGATCGCGGCAACCCTCCTGGTCGCGCTCGGCGCCAGGACCATCTCCGCCCGCGCCACCTGCGCCGGCCAGACCACCACGGCACAGGTGGCGGTATCCGGCGAGATCGCACCGTCGATCCAGCGGCTCGCCACGTTCTTCAACAGTGAGCACCGCCAGGTGGACGGGCGCTGTGCGGCGGTCGCGGTGCACACGGTGCCTGCGGCCACGGTGGCCGCGGGCCTGGCCTCGGGGAAGGCACAGGCCACGGTGAACGCCTGGATTCCCGATTCCACGCTGTGGGTGGACGTGGCTCGCGCGACCCCGGCCGCGGCCAGGCGGGTCCAGCCCAGCGGGACCGTCGTCGCCGAGTCCCCGCTGGTGATCGCGATGCCACGGCCTGCGGCCGCGCGCATGCCCGTGTTCGGCAGTTCGGTCGGCTGGCAGATCCTGGCCCCTTCGAGCGCGGGTGGCCCGTCCCGGGCGCTCGGCCTCAACGTGCAGTTCCCCGACCCGACCCAGAGCGCCATCGGGCTGGCCGCGCTGATCGAGCTCAAGCGCCTGTTCGGCTACGGCCGGGCCGCCCGCGGCGATATGGCCACGTTCGCGCTCAACGTCCAGGTGGTGCATCCCGGCACCGTGGCCTCGTCGCTGCCGTCGCTTGACACCTTTGCCCGGCCCACAGGTGCCAGTGACACCGCGCCCGTCACGCTGACGTCGGAGCAGGCGGTGGTGGCCTTCGACCGGTCTCATCCAGGCGAGCCGCTCGCGGTGCGCTACCCGGCTCAGGGCACCTTCCAGCTCTCCTATCCCTACGTGCTGACCACCACGGGCGGGGTGACGCTGGCCGCGGCGAAGGCGTTCGGCAGCGTGCTGCGCTCGTCCTATGCGGACGCCCTGGTGCGCTACGACGGGTTCCGCACCGGGACCGGGACGGCGGGCGTCTGGCCCGCCTCGTACGGGCTGGCCAACGCCGAGCCGCCGCTGCTCAGGCCGCCGGGGCCGGCACAGGCCGGCAAGGAACTGTACGCCTGGCACGTTCTCGGCCTCGGGTCACGGTTCCTGGCCATCAACGACGTCTCCGCCGCGATGGCTACCCCGGTCGCACCGGGCGGCCCGACCCTGGAGCAGGTGCTCGGGCGTACCTCGGCGGCCGGGATGAAGCGCTTCCCGAACAGCACCCAGATGGGGCTGTGGGCGTTCGCCAGCCACCTGTCCGGCGCCCTCCCCTACAAGCAACTCGTATCGATAGGCCCGCTGCCTGGCCAGTTCGGCGTGGTCACCCGCAGACAGGCGATCCAGCGCCTGGCCGCGACCGGGCAGACGGTGCCCAAAGCTCCGGCCGCCCTGTACGGCACGCTGCTTGCCGCCTACAAACAGATGGTCGCCGGCTATCAGCCGCAGTACGTCAACGACATCATCGTGCTCACCGCCGGCGTGGAAAACGATCCCAGCGACATCTCGGCGGCCACCCTGCTGCACAATCTGCACACGCTGGTGAACCCGCGCCGTCCGGTGGAGATCCTGATGGTTGTCTTCGGCATGCCGAAGGATCTCAGCGACCTGCAGCAGATAGCCAAGGCAACCAACGGCAAGGTCTGGCCCATCACCAGCGCGGCCCAGATTCCGCAGATCTTCTACCGGGCCTTCGGGCGGCGGATCTGCCAGCCGCACTGCCCCCGGTGACCTGTCCGCCGCCGGGCCACGGCGGGAGTGCGCGAGGACATCAGCGGCGCCCGGCGGCGGGCCGTGTGGCGCACGCGAACCGGCCTGCGGACGGGCCGCTGGAAAGCCCGCAAACGGCGCCGCGGGATGGCCGCAGGCCCGCGGGCGGCCCGAAAAAACCTCTGCGAAACTTCGCCATCACATGTGAACCAAGCTGGTTGGTAGCGCGTCTTCTCTGTGAGGCCCGGCGAGAGCGGGGCGCCGGGCCTCATAGGGACTTGGGGCCCGGCCAGAGCGGGGAGCCGGGCCTCATACCCCCTCCCAAGGCTTGTGGTCCGGCGAGAGCGGGGCGCCGGACCACAAAAAACTTGGGACCTGGCTAAAGCGGGGAGCCAGGTCCCAAAAGACTTGGGATCCGGCGAAAGCGGGGAGCCGGATCCCAAAGAAGTTTGAGGCCCGGCGAAAGCGGGGCGCCGGGCCTCAGAAAGTTTGGGCCCTGGCTTTAGCGGGGAGCCAGGGCCCAGAAAACCTGGGATCCGGCCAGAGCGGGGAGCCGGACCCCAGCAACTTGAGGCCCGGCGAAAGCGGGGAGCCGGGCCTCAAAAGCTTCGGGGCCCGGCCAGAGCGGGGGGCCGGGCCCCGGACAACTTGGGGTCTGGCTAAAGCGGGGAGCCGGGCCCCAGAAAGCCTGGGGATCCGGCCAGAGCGGGGAGCCGGACCCCAGCAACTTGAGGCCCGGCGAAAGCGGGGTGCTGGGCCTTAAGAAGGTTTGGGCCCTGGCTTAGCGGGAGCCAGGGCCCAGAAAGCTTGGGGCCCGGCCAGAGCGGGGGGCCGGGCCCCAAGAGTCCCGGAGGCGGCCTCCCAGCGGAGGCCGCCTCTGTCATGCCCGGCCGTCCAGGAACTGATGAGCCCGCCCGATCAGCGTGGCGACCGCCTGCCCTTCCCGTTCGAACCCCTCGCCCACCGTCTTGTGCTGCAGGAACCGGGCGTGGATACCTTCGAGCACCACGGCCAGCTTGAAGCAGCCGAACGCCATGTAGTAGTCGAGCCTGGACAGATCCCGGCCGGTGAGATCGGCGTAGCGGGCCGCGACCTGGTCCCGGGTGAGGAACCCTGCGCTCGTCGTGATCGACTGGCCCACGCCGCGCGGCAGCAGGTCTTCCTCCCCCGCCTGCGTCCAGTAGACCAGGGACAGCCCGAGATCGGCGAGAGGGTCGCCAAGGGTGGACATCTCCCAGTCCACGACCGCGGCGATCCGCGGCTCCGGCGCCGGCTTGATCAGCATGTTGTCGATACGGAAGTCCCCATGGACCAGAGTCCCGGCGGCACCGCCCGCCCGGGGCGAGCCGGGCCCGTCCTCGGCGGGCAGCCCGGCGGCCAGCCGGCTGACGAGTTCGGCGTAGCCGGGCATCTCCCTGGTCACCGACAGGTCCCACTGCCGCTGCCAGCGGGCCAGCTGCCGGGCCATGTACCCTTCGGGCTTGCCAAACCCATCCAGCCCGACCGCGCTCACATCGAGCCCGTGGATCGTGGCGAGCATCGCGGCGAAGTCCTCACAAACCTGCGTGGCCTGGGCCGGGCTGAGCAGCCGTGCGTCCTCGCTGGTGCGGAACACGACTCCGTCCACCCACTCCATCAGGTAGAACGGGGCCCCGAGCAGCTCGGCGTCCGGGCAGATCGCGACCGGGCGGGGCACCGGCACGGCGGTACCGTGCAGCGCGGAAAGAACGCGGTACTCCCTGGACATGTCGTGCGCGGTGGGCAGCACATGGCCGAGTGGCGGCCTGCGCAGCACCAGGCGCGTCACCGGGGCATCCGGGCCGGTGTCACCGGGAGCGCGGAACTCCAGCCGGTAGGTCAGGTTCGACCGTCCGCCAGCGATCAACTCCACCGTCAGGTCTGCCCCCGCGCCGGGAAGGCCGTTGTCGTCGATCCATCGCGCCAGCCCGGCCGTGTTCTCCACGCCGGGAACGCCGACATCGCCCATGCCGCTCCTTGCTCGTGCCACCGGCAACTGTCGCCCGTGGTGTCCTTGCATGATCCACGCTGACGGCCGTGCCCGCCAGCCACACGGGGCGTTGCGGCCCGGCGGGCACCCGGCCCGCCGCGCACGGAAATAAGCCACGGCTCCAGCCAATAAACACATCGCCGAACTTTTGCGGATGCGCTGGTCAGGGGCCGGCCAGGACCTTGGCGAGGATCTCACAGCCACGGGTCACGTCGGCGAGCCGGGCACCGCCGTAGCCGAGGACCAGGCCGTTCCTGGTCACCGGCCCGGCAAAGTACCGCTCCAGGGTGGCCACCGCCACCCCCCGCTCCGCCGCGGCCGCGGCGACCTCGTCGGCGGGCCGGCTGGTTTCCAGGATCATGTGCATGCCCGCTTCGTCACCCAGCAGCCGCCCGGCCTCCCCGTCCTGGAAGGCCGCGGTCATCGCGGCGCGGCGGCGCGCGTAGTCATGCCGCATCCGCCTGATGTGCCGTTCCAGCGCGCCGGTGGTGATCATGCTGAGCAGCGCGCCCTGAGCGGGCCCGGACGCCCAGTCCCCCAGCGTGCTGCTGGCCGCGGCGAGCCGTGCGGCCAGCCCGGGTGACGCGGCCAGCCAGCCGATCCGCATCGCCGGGGTAAGGATCTTCGTCGTGGTGCCCAGGTACACCACGACCTCGGGATCCATGCCGAACAGGGCCGGCAGTGGCGCGACGTCGTACCGGAACTCGCCGTCGTAGTCGTCCTCGACGATCAGCGCGCCGGTGTCCCTGGCCCAGGCGGTCAGCGCCCGCCTGCGCGGCACGGACAACCGGGCACCCAGCGGATACTGATGAGCCGGTGTGGCGTAGACAAGCCTGAGCCCGCCCGGCAGCGCGTCCACCCGCAGGCCGCCGGAGTCCACCGGGCATGGCACCACCCGCAGCCCGTGTGCGGCGAACACCGCCCTGGCGGATGGGTATCCCGGCTCCTCCACGCCCACCTGGTCGCCCGGCCGCAACAGCGAGGCAAGCAGGCCCAGGCTTCCGGCAACCCCACGGGTCACCATGAGCTGGTCCGCGGAGCAGTGCACGCCCCGGCTGCGCCGCAGGTACCCGGTGAGGGCGGTGCGCAGATCGGCGCGGCCGCGTGGGTCCGGCAGGTCACCGGTGATTCCGGCGCCCGCACTCCGCCAGGCACGGCGCCATTCCGCGTGATCGATGCCTTCCGTCCAGACGATCCCGGGGCGCAGGTCGATCGTCGAGGATCCGTCGAGTGCGGGCAGCCCGTCCCGTGTCCCCCGGGCGGGCCCCGGCGGCTGGACAGGTTCCGGCCGCCCGGGGCCACCAGGGTGCCCCGGCGCCCCGTCCGCGACGAACGTGCCCGAGCCGTGCCTGCCCTCTACCCACCCCTCGGCGAACAACTGGGCGTAGGCGGCGGTGACCACGGTGCGGCTCACCCCGAGAAGCCCGGCGAGCGTCCTGGTCGACGGAAGCCGTTCGCCGGTGGCCAGGCGGCCGTCCGCCAGGGCATCGCGGAGCTGCCCGGCGAGCTGTGAAGTCAGCGGCTCCGGGCCGTCCCGGTCGGCCGCCAGCGGCAGCTCCAGCGTTCGGCGGGCCATAGTGGTCCTCAAAATAGCTTCGAAAGTGGCTATAAGCGAATAGCCACTTTCTGGCTACCCTAGGCCCCATGACCACGCAGAGCCAGACCCTGTCCGCGACCGAGCGCACCCGGCTGCGCCGTCACTCCGAGCGGGGCAAGACCGAGTACGCCGATCTGCTCGCCGTGCTCGACGCCGGGATGATCTGCCACCTCGGGGTGGTCGTCAACGGCGCACCACTGGTGCTGCCCACCGCCTACGGCCGCATCGACGACACCCTGTACCTGCACGGGTCCTCCGCCAACCGGAGCCTGCATGCGGCGGACGGGAACCAGGTCTGCGTCACGGTCACCCACATCGACGGGCTGGTCTGCGCCAGGTCCGTGTTCAGCCATTCGGTCAACTACCGGTGCGCCGTGGTGTTCGGCACCGCGCGCATCGTCACCGGCGAGGCCGAGCGCCTGGCAGGCCTGCGAGCCGTCACCGAGCAACTGATCCCCGGCCGCTGGGACGCCGTGCGCGCGCCGACCCGCAAGGAACTCGCCGCCACCTCGGTGCTCGCCGTCTCGCTCGGCGAGGCCTCCGTCAAGGTCCGCACCGGACCACCCGGCGACGAGCCCGAGGACCTGGACCTGCCGGTCTGGGCCGGCGTCGTGCCCATGACCGTGAGTTTCGGCGAACCGGTGCCCGACCCCGCGCTCCAGCCAGGCATCACTGCCCCGGAACACATCCGCGTGCGGGCGGGGGCAGGGCGGGCCGATCGTAGGGCATGAATCTCCAAAACAGTGCCCGGAATCCATCGTGAAGCGCTAGCGGCGCCCGTTACTCCGGACATAGCGCCTAGGCTGGGGGGATGACGGACCGGCTGGTGTGGATCGACTGTGAGATGACGGGGCTCGACCTGGAGCGCGACGCCCTGATCGAGATCGCCTGCCTGGTTACCGACGGCACGCTCGAAGTGCTCGGCGAAGGTCTCGACCTGGTCATCAAGCCGCCCCCCGAGGCGCTGGACCAGATGGAAGATGTCGTACGGGAGATGCACACCGTCTCCGGGCTGCTGAACGAGCTTGCCGCGGGCATCACCCTCGCGGAGGCGCAGGACCAGGTGCTGGCGTACGTGCGCAATTACATCTCCGAGCCGCGGCGGGTGCCGCTGGCGGGCAACTCCATCGCCACCGACCGGGTGTTCATCGCCCGCGACATGCCGGAGCTTGACGCGTTCCTGCACTACCGGATGGTGGACGTGTCCAGCATCAAGGAGCTTGCCCGGCGCTGGTACCCGCGGACGTACTTTGCCAGCCCGCCCAAGCGCGGTGGGCACCGGGCCCTGGCCGACATCACCGAGAGCATCCAGGAACTGCGCTACTACCGGGAGACGGTGTTCGTGCCGCCGCCGGGTCCCGACTCGGCCACCGCGCGCCAGATCGCCGCGCGCTACGGGGGTGCGGCTGGGGCCACGGCCAGCGAGGAACCCGGCACCGAGGGGCAGACCGGCCCGGCCTGACGGGAGCGGATCGGGCGGCCGGCCCGCGAGGCTCCATGCACGACGCGGACGACGCTGACAACAACGGCGGCCCCAGCGATGGTGACGGCAACGTTTGAGGCTAGTCACTAGACAGTCCCATGGACCGGTAATCCACAGGTCAAGCGGCCCGGTCTGGGCGAATACCCGGCCCGGTTCGGCATACTCGCCCGATCCCGCTATGCTTCATCAAGCCAAATGGCGATGGTGGGCGTAGCTCAGTTGGTTAGAGCACCAGGTTGTGGTCCTGGGGGCCGGGGGTTCGAGTCCCCTCGCCCACCCCAAGCGCAACTGACGTAGACCGTGAACTCGGATGTCGGTTGCTGTGCGGTCTTCTGCTGAGGCGGTCGGCGGCGTCTGGCCGCCGCCGGGCCCGTGCCGTTGAGCCGTGCGACCGGCCGGGACGATCCCGTGGTCCGGGCAGGTTTCCTCGCAACCTCGTCCTCAGGTGTCCTGGACAGGGCGGACCGAGAGGGCGATTCGCACCCGGGGCAGGCATCGGCGGGTTCGCGGCAGAGGCCTACCTGCGGATTTGCCAACAATTACGCTTTGGCGAAGCTTTCTCCGGCAGGGATTACCGAGTTCGGCTCGCGGATTCGGCGTACGGCACAGAATCCTGACTAATGAGTTAGATCCGAGAGAATCTAGTATCAACCCGTACCGTTCTGGCACACTGCGTACTATTGGACGGCAATGAGGCGAAGCGGCGCAGTAGCGCCGTGCCAGTGGCAGACTTATGCCGCATCCGTGGCGCCTCGCAGTCTAAACCGCTTTGGGGGGTATTTACGTTATGTACCAAAACAGCATGCCCGAGGGTGACCGGTGACGTCGGCGGCGCCAGGCAACGCAGGCTGGCACCCGGATCCGACAGGCCGGTTCGAAGAGCGCTACTGGGATGGCAGTACCTGGACGTCGGCCGTTAAACGCGGCGAACAGGTTGAAAGTGACCCTGAGTCGGTTCCAGAGGTCAGCGCCGATGGGAATTCCGCCTCGCCTACCACGCCGTCGCCGGCCAGCGCCGCCAGTACCGGGCGTACGGTAGCGGCACCGGCGTGGCCTCAGGGAGGCGGCTCGGGAGACCGCCAGACGTCGCTGTCACCGGCCGAGGCGCAGCGCGAGATCGTTCGCGTCCTTCCCCTGGCGGGCATCCTGGTGAAGAGCGAGCAGCCGGGACAGGTGCACGCGGCGATCCCCGTCAAGGGCGAGACCAACGTGGCACTCGTCATCATCCTCTGCTTCATCTGCATTATCCCAGGCATCATCTACGCGATCGTTTCCTCGAGGACCAGCATGATGCCGGCAACCATCCAACTGGCCTCCTCCCCGTCGGGAAGCACGATCATCACCATCCAGGCAGCGCCCGGACCGCGCCAGGCCGTGCTATCTGCCCTGGGCACCCTGCCCTTGTGATTCCTGCCGAGGGGCTCTGCCATGACAACTGTGACGCACGACGCGCAGGAACTGCCTGATCTCGCACCGATCTTCAGTGCCCCGGTGCGCTGGGGATTTGAGTTCGCGGCGCCCGGGGCGCTCCAGCTCAGCCCGGAGCGCGATCACCCTCCCGCCATGCGAGAGGTGGCGACCATCTCGGCGGCCCACGACGCGGGTATCGACCAGCTCACGGTCGGGCTGTTCGCCGCCACGGCCGGTTCGCTGCTGCTGCTCATCATCGCTGGCGCCGCGCACGCGGGCGCGCTGTACTTCGTCATCGGCCTGGCCGCGGCGGGCCTGTCCGTCTGGGCGTCGGTGACCTTCCGTGCCAAGACGAAGCTCGCAATAGCCCAGTCCGGCACCGGCGAACTCGTCGGGCTCGCCCTGGTGTGCTTCTTTGTCGCGCCCCTCGGCTTGTTCATCCAAGCGCTGCGAACGCAGCAGCGTAGCGCGCTGCTGCGGCAGCAGCGCGTCCCGGATCCGAAGGACCTGGCGGCGGCACGGCGTGAGCATGAGCGTGCAGTCGCGGAATGGCAGCGCCGCATCAGCGAGTTCGAGCGATTCGAGCAAACCCGGGTAGCCACGGCAGACTGCTGGTTCCCGGTCGTGCCATCCCCCGGCTCGCATCTGATCTGCGCATTCGGTGGATCCAGCCGGACATGGGCCTTCGCGCTCGGCACCATCGGCGCATCGATGCTGGGTTCGGGGAGACGGGTCTTCGTCATCGACGTATCCCGGCGCAGATCAGTAGACGGGCTATGGGAGCTTGCGCGGCATCAGGGATACCCGGTGTCGCCTGAGTCGCCTCCGTCGCAGACCCCGATGCTGCCCCCGACCGAGGGAATGACCTGGGACAACCTGGCCACGATCGTGTCCGAGGTCAGTCATTCAGCTCAGCGCGACGCCGCGGTGTCCCGCCACGAGCGGCATGAGGACCGTGCGGTGCTCCGGGAGGTAGCGGGCTGCCTTGACCCGGGTGCCCCCGTCTCCATCGCCCGCCTGGAAGCGGCGCTTCGGATGGTGGGCAGCGCGGGTGCCCTCCCCGGGAACGGCACCCTCTCAGACGACGAGTACGACCGGCTCACCATGCTCTACAACGACGTGCAGCGGCAACACGGCGGCGTCATGGAGCGGGTAACCAGGCTTGAGCGAATGCTGCGCGGGCTGCACATGGTGGAAAGCCCGGCGGCAGGGGCGGCCTCGCCCGCGGGCATGGTGGATTCGCGTGCCTCGCTGCGCGTCATGGGCATCGACAAGAGGGCGGACGAGCTCGACGGTGAGATTCTCTCCGACCTGTTCTTCCAGTTGCTCCTCCACTCAATGCGGAACGGAGCAGTACCCGCTGATTTCCTGATCCTGCTCGGTGCCGACCGGATATCGAGGAACTCCCTGGAGACCCTCGGCACATACGCGGAGCGGGAGCAATTGCCCACGCTCCTGTTTTTCGAGCACCTGCGGGATGACGCCGTCCAAGTCATCGGGGGCGGCGGCGCCGCTGCCGTTTTCTTCACCCTGGCCAATCACCATGAGGCACAGGAGGCAGCCAATTTCATCGGCAGCCAGTACAAGTGGGTGGAGTCGCAGCGCACCAGGGCCTACAGCGAATCGGTAACGCGCTCACGCGGCACCGAGAAGAGCGAGAACGTCAGCGAGTCGTACACGCGTGGCGTCTCGGGCCTGGACAGGATGTTCCATTCGACGGAGTCGCGCGGTACCACGGTGGGCGAGACGCTGACCGAGGCAATCGCGCGGTCCGAGGAATACTCGAGCAGCGAGCAGCGGGTCAGGGAAGCAGTGATCGAGCCCGAAGTGCTCATGGGGCTGCCAGTGACCGGCATGATCTGCGTTGAGGTGCAGCCCGATGGACGCCGGATCGCGGCGAATGTCGACTGCCATCCCAAAATCAACTACATCCCGCGAGTGTCGGAGACGCCGCGGGGACGCCCGGCCCAGCGCCTGCCCATGCCGTCGTAGCGGCCCTCTTCCAACGGCGCCGGAGATGAGCGATAAGGCAGGGCGGGTGGACCAGCCCGGCCGGGGCATGAGAAACCTGACGTCATGGGCGGCATAGCGGAGACCCCGGTACCCCTGGTGGGTTCCGTCCCGTTCATGCGCATCCGGTCCATACCGGCGAGCGCGAACCCGCAGGAGGAGCCACCGCTGCGGCGCGCGATCCGGGCCGGGCTCCTTGACGCCGGTGTCCGGGGCGAGAGCGTGGCCGTGCTCTGGACACGCCCACAGCCCTGGCAGCCCCTGCAGGTGATGATTTCGGGCGCCCGGTCGGCCTACGAAACGCCGGATCAACTGGACCACGGCATCCCCTTGCTGTTCCCACTCGGGGCAAGGGGGGATCTTGTACCCGAACAGGAGCTTTCCAAGCTGCTCCTGTCGGTGGACCACTGGGTGCCGTGCGGTGGGCGGGCTGAGCCGGTCAAGGAAGCTCAAGGCGCCGGTGGCCGGTACCAGGAGCAGTACTGGAAGTCCCCGCCCTTCGACGACGTGGTCGGCTATCTGGCGCACCAGGACTTCGCCTGGCTGGTGTACTGCGAGCCGCTGACCGCCGGGGCGATCCAGCGAGAACTCGATCAGTCGCGGCGCGCGCTGTTCCGGCTCCGCCAGTCCTCACGCCAGTCCGAAGCCGACGCTGTGGAAGCCGAACGCCATGAGGCCTGGTTTCACGAGGTCTCGCGGGCAGGCGTCGGCGCACTGTGGGACGTCTATGTCTGGGTCGGCGGCCCGACCACGTCATCGGCGCAGGCGGTCGCCGCCGCCCTGTGCAGCGCAGCGGAGCAGGCTGTTCCCTCCTACCGGATTCGCCCGCTGACCGGTGAGCCGACGCACCAGGAGGATTCCGGCGAGCCGGCCGTCCCGAAATCGCCGTTCCGTGCCACCGCCGATCTGGTTGCCGCTCTGGTTCGCCCGCCGGAAACCGAACTGCCCGGCCTCAACGTGGTCGTGCCGCCCAGCTTCGACACGACACCCGAGCGCCGCGCCGGAAGCGGTACTGATATCGAACTCGGCGCCGTGCTCGACCGGTTCCTCCGCCCGTCCGGGCCGCTCGCCGTCTCGCGGCCAACCCTGAACCGGCACACGTTCGTCTGCGGGGCAACAGGAGGCGGCAAGTCGCAGACCGTGCGGGCGATGCTCGAGCAGCTGTCCCGGGCGCCCGATCCGGTGCCCTGGCTGGTCATCGAGCCGGCCAAGGCGGAGTACGCCCGCATGGCGGGGCGCTTGGCCGGCACCAGCGACGTCCTGGTCATCGCCCCGGGCGACCCCGGAGCACCGCCAGGATCACTGAACCCGCTCGAGCCCGCGTCCCTGGAGCCAGGCAACCCGGACCGGACGTTCCCGCTCCAGAGCCACGCCGACCTGGTGCGCGCGCTCTTCCTGGCTGCCTTCCAGGCCGATGAGCCATTCCCGCAGGTGATCTCGCGAGCACTGGTCGAATGTTACGAAGCCGCGGGCTGGGATCTCGTGATCGGTGAGCCGCTCGCCCGCTGGGATCCCACGTCCGGGCGGCCGCTACCGGATCCGCCGGGGGCAGACTCGACGCTGCCCAGATACCCGACGCTCGGCGCGCTGCAGCGCATGGCCTGGGAGATCGTCGGCCAGATCGGCTATGACGAGGAGATCCGCCGCCGCGTCCAGGGCTTCGTCGACGTCCGGATCGGCAGCCTGCGGCTCGGCACGCCGGGGCGGTTCTTCGAAGGAGGTCATCCCCTCGACGTCGGTGCCCTGCTGCGCCGGAATGTCGTGCTGGAAATCGAGAACGTCACGAACGACCAGGACAAGGCGTTTCTGATGGGCGCGGTGCTCATCAGGCTCTACGAGCAGTTGCTGCTCGAAGAGAGGGAGCGCTTCCAGCGGGAGCAATCCCCACCGGGCCTGCGCCACATCGTGGTTGTGGAGGAGGCCCACCGGCTGCTGCGCAACGTCCAAGACGATTCCCCGGCCAGCCACGCGCTGGAACTCTTCGCCGGGCTGCTCGCCGAGGTGCGAGCCTACGGCGAAGGAGTGATCGTCGCTGAGCAGATACCGAACAAGCTCATCCCGGACGTCATCAAGAACACCGCGCTCAAGGTCGTGCACCGGCTCCCGGCCGCCGACGACAGGCTCGCTGTCGGTGCGACCATCAACCTCTCCGAGGAGCAATCCCAGTACATCGTGACGCTGGAACCCGGAACCGCGGCTGTCTTCGCGGATGGCATGGATCGTCCCCTGCTGGGGCGAATGCCCGCGGGCGAGGACCGGGAGTCCGCGGAGCGGGTGGCCCGGCTTCCCCCGCTGGCAGGCAACGGCCGCAGAAGCAAGGCCTGCGGTGGCTCATGCACCGGCGGGCAACCGTGCACCCTGCGGGTCATCCGGCGGGCCGAGCGGGTTCTCAAGGAACACCCCGAGCTGACGTTCTGGGCCGAGGTTTGCTGCGCGGCACACGAGGTCGGGTACCTGGCGCCGGGCCTGGCGGAAACCCCCTCGCTGACCAGGCTGAGGCAGCTACTGGCCAACGACACCCGGCTGGCCGAGTGCGCCATCGCCCACGCTGCCGAGCAGGCCATCGGCCACCGGTACGAGATGCTGCAGAAGTTCTACGACCCGGACAGTCTTGGCCGGCATCTCGCCCAAGCGGCTCCGCTCGCGATCAACGGCCGGGGCCTGGGCGAGCTGTGCAAGGGCGACCATGGCCGGTGGCGAGCCGGAAGGCAGCGGTTCGCCGACATCGAGCGATGGCTGGAGGTGCTCGCCGGCGAGACCGAGCCACCTCTCAGGTCACATGCCGAGATCATGACGGCGGCCGGGGAACGCGGACTCGTCCTCCGCGAAGGCGCGCCGCCAGGTGATCATCTCGCTTACCTGCGGAGCCTGCCGTGGCTGCGCCATGTCGGCAAACAGCAGCACGCCATCCTCGTCGGCAACGCCGACCCACCGGTGTTCCGGACCGCAGCCGATGCGCTCATCGGCCCGGCAGCGAGCCCCGATCAGCGAGTAGCCAGCGCTTTCGGGTTTTTGAGCTGGGGAGATCCCGCGCAGGGCGATCGGCTCCGGATGATGATGTGCCCACCCCAGACGCAAGGCCGTCCCGCTGACGGGCAGGAGGGCCGATGAGCATCGACAGCAGGGATGCGCCCCCGCCTCCGCCGCCTCCGCCGCCGCCCGACTACTCGGTCGCTGACGAGCCGGTGACCGACGAGGGCCCCGCCCCGCCCGATGGCACGCCCTCCCCGGGCGCCGAAACCACGGCCCAGGCCGCGGACGCTGCGGGTGTCACCGGATCCGGAAACCTCGATAGCGCCGATGGCGTGGCCACCGCTGACGCGCCGGTTGTGGACGAGGGCCAGGCGACTCCCGACCTAGCCCCCGGGCCGGACGCCGCCCCCGCGGATGGCCCGCCTCCGGCTGCCGACGCCGCCAGCGCGAGCTCGGCGGATCTCCCCGCCGAAGCGCCACAGGACGCTCCTGCCACCGATCAGCCCCTGGAGCGGCAGGCGGAGGCGGCAGGGGACGACTCGGATCTTCCACCGTCGATGCGAGAAGACCTCAACCAACTCGGGCAGGACCTCAGAAGCGACGTCGACCCCGATGCGTGGGCCAAGGCGGACCAGGACGACCGGGCCGCGATGCTGGCCAATGCCAACGACACGATCCGGGAAACCTACGGGCTCCCACCTGGAGATGTGAATTACGCGGATCTCGGCCCGAGAGATCTCGGAAAATTCGATCCGAACACGGGGGATATTACACTGCACACTTCGCTTCTCGATGATCCGAGTCCGGATGAAGCCATCAATACTCTCAGTCATGAGAACTACCACGACTATCAGCAGCACGCAATTGACGGAAACGCGATCGACTCGTACGGGGAGTCCCGCGCCGAGGAATGGCGTGCCGGACAGGAAAACTACGACCCTGAAGACCAGGTCGCGTACATGAATAATATTTTGGAAATCGACGCATTCGCGGTGGAGTCACCTGTCATCGACGGATACCGGAGGCAATGATATGCCTGAGGGCAGGACAGACATCGAGGTCTCCCGGCTCGCCAAGAGCCTCGCAAGGGCCCAGAATCTTGATCCTGAACGTGCCGAGCGCCTGGCCCGCCGGATCGCCGAAGCGGATGAGGACATCTGGCAGGCCGCCCTTACCTGGGCAAGCACGGGTGAAATGCCCTCCGAGCCGACCGTCGAGGGAGAGACACCGGCCAAACTGAGCCTGGGACTTAGCCCCAGCCGGACGTTCACCGCACTTATGGCGCTCCGTATCGATCCAGAGCGCGCCAAGGCTTCGCTCCGCCATTCGTCCTACGACCTGCCTCGACCGAGGGAGACCTAGCGTGTGAGCATTGACAAGAAAGCCGCGCCAGAGAGCGCTTCCTCTCCGGCAGCGGATACGGCGTCCGACGTTGGATCCGGAACGCTGGACGGACCCGCTGACCTGACCGCCGCCGACGCGCCGGTGGTCGACGAAGGGCTGCCAGCGCCTGACTCGCCTTCCTTCGCCGAGGCTCAGCGAGCGGAGCACATACAGGACCTTGGCTGGGATCCGGCGATCAAGGACTTCCGGCCCGGCGAGGCGGAGACCGCCGCCCGGATCGAAACCGAGAGGGGCGTCCGCCTTGAACGATTCCCGGGTGATGCCCCTGATTGGATAGGGTCCGACGGCAAGACCTACGACGCCGTCGGCAACTTTCCGGCAGAACATTTTGATCAGCAGTGGGATCATTTGCAGGAAAGGATAGGAGATCATCTCGATAAGGCAGACTACGTTGCCGTGGACGTGTCCCAGTTCACCCCGGAGCAGACTGCGCAGGTCAACAACTATATTGATCAATTCGGCCCTCGAGTTTTCACGGTAGGTGACAAGTAATGGCTGGAGATCTCTGGCTCTCTGGAGATGCGCGCTGGACGGTGAACAATTCGTTGTATCACTGGGCGCTAGAATTCCTGATCTCCTCACTCGATGACCAGCCAGCGGTCGCCGAACTGGAGAAAATCCGTGATGCGAACATCGGACTGGTTAACCTCGCCGACTTCGGCACCAGGGTTCAGCACGACATGCTCAGCCTGCTCCGTGACAAGCTTGTCGAGGACGCTGTGACCCGGCTGCCGCCTGATATGCCCGGCAGGGAGAGCTTCATCAACGGCCTCCAGAATCTGGCAGACCTCGCGGGGCGATCCCTGAACGAAGCCTCATGAATGCGGTTGCGGACCGGAAGGGGCTGTCAGGGTGAGCGGGGATCTGGTTCGGAAGAACGATCGCAGCCCCGATAAGCGGGCCGGCGGGGAGGTCAGCGCCGCACGTGGCCAGCCGGGCGAGCTGTCCACCCGGTCGTCCGGGCAGTTGCGGTACACCCCCGCGGCAATCATCGGGTTCGATCACGTTCCGGACGAGGTAGCCAGGCAGCTGCGAAGAGAGAACATCATCACCGGACCCGAAATTGCCGCCTGGGCGGAGCCGCCCGTGACGAGGCGGAAGGCCGGCGGTTCGGTCTATCAGATCGTCTCCGCCTGGTGGGCGGACAGCACAAGGCTTGCGGTTTTCGACGTAGTGCGTGACCTCGAGGAAACCGGCAAAGGGAAGTTCCGCCCGGCCGGGGCCTGGGTCCCGCGCGGGACCGTGTACCAGTTCCCGCCCAACGTTTCCGCCGTCACCTACTCATCCACGCCGGAAGAGAGCGGCCCGGGAAAGAGCAGTGCCAGCACGACGGCGGTCACCGAAGACCCGCTCGACGTCCTCCCGGAATACCTGCGTTCCGCGTTGCGGGCAGGCACGGCCGGGGCCCTCCTGGAAACAAGACGCGGATGGGCGCGCGAAACCGTCGTCGCACAAAACGCAGACGCCGGGCGCGTCCACGTGGTGCGGGCCCAGCGAGAGGCAAAATCCGAGCGGTCCCTCCCTCAGAGCACATGGACCATCACGAGCCTCGACACTCCGGTGGCCAATTCGAGGCGTATCGGGGCCGCACCGGATTCTCCGGCCATCGTGGCCAGGAGGCCGCAAGCCCCGCCGATCGAGCCACCACGGACCTACTGGTGAGCGAGGGCGGACCGCGGCTGCGGGGAACAGCCCGGCCGGAATTGGGCCGCCTCTCGGAGACGGCTCTGCGGCAGCCTCACGGCAGCCTGCCCGGGGACCGGCCCGCGCTGGACCGGGTCACGCTCTCCCGCCTGACCTGGCTCTGGCTCGCCTACGGAGCGTTCGCCCTCGCCACGGGGCAGCGCCAGTTGCCTTCGGTGTGCCCCTTCCGGCTGATGACAGGCCACGACTGTCCGTTGTGCGGGCTGACAAGATCGGTTAACCGGTTCATGCGGGGTCAGCTGCGTTCCTCACTGGAGGAACACCGGGCTGGCGCCATCCTCTACGTCGGCAGCGGGCTCCTCCTCGCAGCAGCCTGGCGGCGAACGGCCGTCGAGGTCAACACGTCCGCGCCTGCACCGCCCAATGACCGGGGCACCGCGTCGCGATCGGATGATGCCTCGCCAAAACCAATTTTTGGATAGGTACCTTTTCGGCCGACCTGGAGTCGGCTCTGTTGGCAAGGCATCCATGCTACGGGGGGCCGGCGGTCCAGCCGTTGATCAAGGTGAGGTCGGCGAACGTGGCCGCCTGCGCCGAGGCCGCACCAAGGAGTTGCGCGGGCACGAGGAACCCCGCGGTGCACAGCACGCAGACGGCCAGATGACGTAGTCTTCGCATCCCCAACTGCCTCCTGAGGCTTCGCTGGATGACGGCTCGCATGCGCGCCCGCCACGCGCGCATGGGTCGAAGCGCTGCTCGAAGAGGTCCGGCCGCCCTCGAGAGAAGGCCCCGTCGCGGCATCTCGTCGACCGAGATTTACCATTTCGTTACGATTGCGTCAATATGCCTTTACGGGATAGCGCAGGATGCTGACGCGGAGTAATGCGGTGGCCTGCGATCGGGAAGCCAGCGGCCAGGCTGCTTGGCTCACCGGACGGCGGTTACTAGATTCTGGCCGTGGCCATGCAGGGCGAACTTCTGGGCAAATGGCGCGCGGATCTGGCCGCGTGGGCGATCCCCGAGCACATCGTGGCCGCCGTGCCGGACTCGCCCTGGGTGCTGCCGCGGCAGGTGTTCGCGCGCCGCGCGGACCGGCTGATGGCCGAACCGGCCGGGCCGTCCTACGAGCGGGAAGCCGAGGCGCTCGAGCCGGCCGGCACGGTACTGGACATCGGCTCGGGCGCCGGGGCAGCCTGCCTGCCGCTGGCCCCGCACGCGACCAGCGTCACCGCGGTGGACACCGACGCGGACATGCTGACCCTGCTCGCGCAGCGCGCGACCGCGGCCGGCCTGGACCTGCGGACGATACATGGCGGCTGGCCGGAGGTGGCGGATCAGGCCGGGCCGGCCGACGTGGTGACCTGTCACAACGTGGTCTACAACGTCCCAGACATCTGGGATTTCCTGGAAGCTCTGACGAACCACGCCCGCCGGCGGGTAGTAGTCGAACTGACCGCGGCACACCCGCTGACCTCGCTCAACCCGCTCTGGCTGCGGTTCCACGGGCTACGGCGGCCGGACGGGCCCACCGCCGCGGACCTGCTGGCGATCCTGGCGGGAGCAGGCTTGAAAGCAGGGCACACTGAATGGAGCCGTCCGGCCGAGGCAGACTATGCGGGATTCGCTGAGCTGGTCGACGTCACCAGGCGCAGGCTATGCCTGCCGGCCGATCGCGCCAGCGAGGTGGAAGCCGCGCTCCTCGACCTGGGGAGCCAACGCGAACGGCCCGGGGACCTGGGGTCATCCGGGCGGAACGTGGTCACGATCTGGTGGGAGGGCACCGCGTGAACGAGTGGCCAACGGGCTGGTTCCGTGAGGACAAACCGGCCGCGCCGCAAGACGGGAATGCCATGCCGGGCGCCTCAGCGGGAAGCGCCGCCGCGGGAAGCGCTGCGGCGGGAAGTGCTGCCGCCGGGAGCGCTGCGGCGGGAAGCTCGGCGGCGGGAAGTGCTGCCGCCGGGAGCGCCGGTGGCATGCCCGGGATCTCGGGAGACCCCACCGTCCGGCTGCCGGCCGGTTCCGGTGCCGCCGGCCCGGGCGGCATGAGCCAGGGCTACCCGAACGCGGGCTACGCAACGGCAACCGGCGCCCCGGCGAACCCGTGGCCCAGCCAGCCGCCGGCGCGCTCGGCACCAGGCCGTCCCCCCCGGGGCGCCAGGACCTACTCCGGCGGGCGGAGACCGCGGCGGCCCCGGCTCCGGCTGTTTCTCGCGTTCCTGGCCGGGCTCGTCGTGGTGCTCCTGATCCTGGTCATCGGCGGGTACTTCTATCTGGACGGCAAGCTCAACCGGTCCAACGTGCTGGTGTCCTACGCGGGCCAGCCCGCCGCGGGCGCCGGGTCGAACTGGCTGATCACCGGCTCCGACAGCCGCCAGGGCCTCACCCGCAAGCAGGAGCACAAGTATCACACCGGTGTCGACGTCAGTGGCCAGCGCAGTGACACGATCCTGCTGCTGCACATTCCCGGGAACGGGGGGCCCGCGGTGCTCGTCAGCCTCCCCCGGGATTCCTACGTCAAGATTCCCGGCTACGGCTACAACAAGCTCAACGCGGCCTATTCATTCGGCGGCCCGAAACTTCTCGCCGAGACCGTGCAGAACGCCACCGGTCTGCGCATCGAGCACTACATGGGAATCGGCTTCGGCGGGCTGGTGAATGTCGTCAACTCCGTCGGCGGCGTCACGATGTGCTTCAAGCACTCCCTCCATGACCCCGCTTCCGGCGTGCATCTGAAGAAGGGCTGCCAGACCCTGAGCGGCGGTCAGGCACTGAGCTTCGTCCGGGTCCGGCACACGTTCGCCAGTCAGGACCTGCAGCGGGAGCAGAACCAGCGGGTGTTCATCAAGGCGTTGCTGAGCAAGATGACCAGCCCGGGCGTCATGTTCAACCCGTTCTCCGTCGTTCCCGCGGCGCTCGGCGCCGTCGACTCCCTGAGCGTGGATGACGGGACCCACCTCAACCAGCTCATCAGCGTCGCGTTCGCGCTGCGCCAGCCGGAAACCACCACGGTCCCGATCGCGAACTCCAACCTGCCCACGGCCGCGGGCGACGCCGTGCAGTGGGACTCCGTTCAGGCCGGCTGTTCCACGACCTGAACACCGACACCAAGTTGCCCAAGCGGCTGATCACCGGCTCGCACCTGCAGGGCTGAGCGTCAGCGGGGCTCCCGCCGGAGCGCCCGGGATCCGGCCTTCGCCGGGCTTTACATCGCTGCGATAAGCGGCTTGTGAACCTTGCGCGCGACAGGGCCACATTCGATACCATGCGTCGCATCTCATAACTGCATACCTGGTCGGAGGTTGAATGAGGACCGCTGGCGCATCTCGTACAGCCCGCCCGCTTGGTCTTTCTTCGCGCGAGGCCGAAATCATGTCCCTCATCGCGGCAGGACACTCCAACGGCGAAATCGCCGCACGGCTTGTTCTGGCCGAGAAGACGGTCAAGAACCACGTAAACCGGATCTACGCAAAGCTGGGCGCGGAATCCCGCGCGGCGGCCATCGTCCGCTGGACGGAAGCCAGCAACGGTGCTGGCGCCGCCAACCTCACTTGACCTCGCTCCACCGCCCACGATCCAGCTCGCCTTCAAGCCCCGCCCGTAGCGGCTGCGGCTGAACTTTGCGCTGCCCGCAGCCCGGTCTTGGCTTCTCACCGGGCCGGAACCCGCCTAGGATCGACAGGTCAACTCCAGCGCGCATTCAGCAAACTCTCAGGCTCATTGGCCAGGATTCCTGTTATGACCACACCGGCGGGCGACGGGCGGAAGCGGCCCGAAGCTCAACTCCTCGTGGTGGAGGACGAGCCGAATATTCTCGAGCTCCTCGCCGCGAGCCTGCGCTATGCCGGGTTCGAAGTTATCAGCGCGAGCGCGGGCACCGAGGCGGTGCAGGCGGCACAGCGCTACCGGCCCGACCTCATCGTGCTCGACGTGATGCTGCCCGACATGGACGGCTTCGACGTCGTCCGGCGGCTGCGCGGCGGCGGCGACCGGATCCCCGTGGTGTTCCTGACGGCCAGGGACGCGATGGACGACAAGATCCGTGGCCTGACCCTCGGCGGCGACGACTACGTGACCAAGCCGTTCAGCCTGGAGGAGGTTATCGCCCGGATCCGGGCCGTGCTCCGGCGCACCAGGGGGGACGGCGCCGAGCCGACGCCCCGGCTGAAGTTCGCCGACCTGGAACTCGACGAGGACAGCCATGAGGTGTGGCGGGCCGGCCAGCCGGTGCAGCTTTCGCCCACCGAGTTCAAGCTGCTCCGTTACTTCATGGGCAACGCGAACCGGGTCCTGTCCAAGATGCAGATTCTCGACCATGTGTGGGACTACGACTTCCGCGGTGACACGGGGATCGTCGAGTCCTATGTGTCGGTGCTCCGCCGCAAGGTGGACAGCACCGAGCCGCGGCTGATCCACACCCTGCGCGGCGTCGGGTACGTGCTCCGGTTGCCCTCGTCCTGACCGGCATGACTTCATTCGCTCCGCCCACATCCTCCGGCCCCGTGCAGGCGATGCGGCAAGCGTCCGGCCGGGTGCCGATGCGGATAAAGCTGATTGCCGTGCTGCTCGTGCTCGTCGCCCTCGCGCTGGCCGTGATCAGCATGGTCAGCCTGGCCGTGTTCCGTGGCTACCTGCAGGACCGGGCGGACGCCCAGCTGTGGGCACTGAAAGCGCAGGTCGAAAGCTCCTCTGGCCTCAGCAGGCTGGGTTCCCCCGCCTACAGCTTCGAGGGCTACATGGTGGAACTGCGGGACATCAGCGGGCAGCAAATAGCGTGCAACTGGTGCACCAACCCGCAGCAGCTGACCGCCCCCGCGCCCAATGTCCCAACCGCCGCGGCCTGGCTGTCGGCCAACAACAACAAGATCGTCACCATCCCGGCCGCTTCCGGCGGGGACACCTGGCGGGTCCTGGCCAGCAGCGTCGACTACTCCAGCAACACGCCGTTCGGTCCTGGGCCCAAGATGCCCGGGATCCTGATCGTCGCTGCCGACATGGGCCACCTCGACCAGGCGGTCGGCTGGCTGGCCAATGTCGACCTAGTGGTCAGCGCGATCATCGTCGTGGCGCTCGCCATCGTGGGTGTCGCGATGGTCCGGACCAGCCTGCGGCCGCTGACCGACATCGAGCGCACCGCGGAGGCAATCGCAGCGGGCGACCTGTCCCGCCGGGTGCCCTACTACGATCCCAGGACCGAGATGGGCCGCCTCGCCACGTCGCTGAACGTGATGCTGGCCCACGTCGAATCGGCCTTCCAGGCGCGCGCCCAGTCCGAGGCCGCCGCCCGCCATTCCGAGGAACGGATGCGCCGCTTCCTGGCCGATGCCAGCCATGAGCTGCGCACCCCGCTCACCGCGATCCGTGGCTACGCCGAGTACTACCGGCAGCGTGGCGGGCTGGAGAACGGCTCGGCCTCCCCCGCGGCCGCCGAGGTCGCTCCCGCGGCCGCTGAGGCTGGCGCCGCTACCGCCGCGGCCGCCGCCCACGCGAGCGCCGTGGCCGGCCCCGGGACCGTGCCGGACTCGCTGGCGGACCCATCTGCCTGGAACGAGCCGCTCTCCAGGCAAGACATGGACCGGATCATGGAGCGGGTCGAGCAGGAGTCGTCCCGTATGGGCGGGCTCGTCGAGGACATGCTCGTGCTGGCCCGCCTCGACCAGCAGCGCCCGATCGAGCGCCGTCCCGTCGACCTGCTCACGCTCACGGCGGACGCGGTCCAGGACGCCCGCGTCGTCGCGCCCAGCCGGTCGATCGACCTGACCGTCGGCACCGGCGCCGCGTTCCTCGTGCAGGGCGACGAGCCCCGGCTGCGCCAGGTGATCGGCAACCTGATGAACAACGCCCTGGCCCACACGCCAGACGGCTCGCCGATCTCCGTGCGGATCTTCACCGGGTACCAGCGGGGCAATCCGGTCGTGCCGTGCGCCATCGTCGAGGTCACCGACCACGGCCCCGGGCTGACTCCGGAGCAGGCCAGCCGCGTCTTCGAGCGCTTCTACCGGGCCGACCAGGCACGGGGCCGCCGCACCGGCGGCAGCGGGCTTGGCCTGGCGATCGTCCAGGGGCTGGTCACGGCGCACGGCGGGACCGTCAGCCTGGACACCGCGCCCGGGCACGGCGCCACGTTCCGTATCACCCTTCCGCTGGCCCCCGAAGCGCTGGCCACTGAAGCCGACGACGACTGAACCACGGGTCGCCGGCCGGGCCAGCGACCAGCGGCACGCCTAGGATGTCCGCTGTGCCTGAGCAATTCGATCCCGTCGCGCACAACCGGGCGGCGTGGGACCGCGAGGTGGAAAGCGGCAACGAATGGACCCGGCCGGTCGGGCCCGAGGTGGTTGCCCGTGCCAGGGCCGGGGACTGGTCGGTCGTGCTCATCGGCTACGAGCCGACGCCACGCGACTGGTTCCCCGCCGACATGCGCGGCGTCGCGGTGCTGTGCCTGGCCTCCGGCGGCGGCCAGCAGGGCCCCGTGCTGGCCGCGGTGGGCGCGGATGTAACCGTGTTCGACAACTCCCCCGCGCAGCTGGCCAGGGACGAGGAGGTCGCCGCCCGGGAGCGCCTGACGCTGCGGACCGTGCTCGGCGACATGGCCGACCTGTCCGCCTTCCCCGACGCCAGCTTCGACGTGGTCTTCAACCCGGTGTCGAACGTGTTCTCCCCGGAACTGGCGCCGGTCTGGCGGGAGTCGTTCCGCGTGCTGCGGCCCGGCGGCGTGCTGATGACCGGGTTCATGAACCCGGACATCTACATCTTCGACGTCATCGCGCTGGACGAGCGCGAGGAGTTCGTGGTGCGCCACCCGATTCCGTTCTCCTCGCTGGAGTTGCCCGCGGAGGAGCGCGCCAGGGCTTACGGGCACGACGGCCCGATCGAGTACAGCCACACGCTGACCGAGCAGATCGGCGGCCAGCTCAGCGCGGGCTTCCTGCTCACCCACCTGGCCGAGGCCCCGCACCACGCCGACGCCACCGCCCGCTACATGCCCGGCTTCATCGCCACCCGCGCGATCAAGCCCGCGGGGCAATCGTGATCACGGGCGATTTTCCGTGCTATGGGCCGGAAAATCGCCCACGATCATGGAACTAGAGGGCTGGGGAGGAGCCGTGAAGCCGGGGCAGGTGTCGGTGACGGCGCAGCGGGTCGCGGCGCACCGGCGGACGTTCGACCGGATCCTGGCGCCCTACGGTGACCCCGCCGCTGACGCCGCCCTCGCCAGGGACGTGGCCGCGGGCGCGAGCGTGCGGCCCGGCCCGATGCGGGAGTACCTGCGGGCGCGTACGCGGTTCTTCGATGGCGTGGTCACCGGCGCACTCGGCCACGGCTTTGCGCAGATCGTGACCGGTGCCGCCGGGTATGACGGAAGGTCGCTGCGTTACGCACGACCGGGGGTGCTCTGGTTCGAGGTCGATCACCCGGCCACCCAGCAGGACAAGCGCTCCCGGCTGGACCGGCTCGGGATCGAAACCGGTCACCTGCGCTTCGTCGCGGCGGACTTCACCGTGGATCCGGTCGCCGACCTGCTGGTCTCCGCCGGGCTTGACCCGGGCCGGCCCAGCCTGTTCCTGCTCGAAGGGGTCGCGGTCTACCTGGAGGAGGCCGTGCTCCGGTCGCTGCTGGCGCAGTTGCGCCGGATCGCCGCCGACGGCAGCAGGCTTGCCCTCAGCCTGTTGGTGAGCAGCGGGTCCCCGGAGCGGGCCGCGCGCCGCGCCGCGTTCCAGGCCGCGGTCGCCGCTATGGGCGAGCCCGGCCCGGTCCGTCGTGGAGACGGCCGACGCGGGCGCACTGCTCGAAGCCACCGGCTGGCGGCCTGTGCGCGAGCCGGGCGCAGAAGATCGTGCCGCGCACGCCGGGTTCATCGTCGCCGCGCCGATCACACTACCGGCGACCCCTTGACCCCCGTGGCGCCAGCGTCCTCGCTTTTGTGATGGTTGGCGCAACCATCACAAAAGAATGTGATGGTTGGCCCAACCATGACAAACGACCCTCGGTGTTGGACCGGGTTGAGCCGCCGGAGGTTAGCGGCGCAGCACCATGCCGGTCACGGCGAGCATGACCACCGCGACGATCTCGATGATGAGCACGGTGCTCGCCAGGCCGGACGTGAACCCGGGGTATGCCCTAGATCGCCAGGACCGCGCGCGCGGCGGCCAGCGCCTCCTCGCGGTAGGCGGCGCCGAACAGGACCACGTGCACAAGCAGCGGATGCAACTGGTGCAGCGGGACACGCTGGCGCCACCCGGGTGCCAGCGGCGCCTGGTCGGCATAGGCGCCCAGGATCCGGTCCAGGTACGGCGCCCCGAACAGCGCCAGCATGGCCAGGTCGGTCTCCCGGTGCCCGCCATGCGCGGCCGGATCGATCAGCCAGCCGCTGCCCCCGGACCACAGCACGTTCCCCGACCACAGGTCACCGTGGATGCGGCTGGGCGGCTCCTCCGGGCCTGCCACCTCGGCCGCCCGCGCCGCGGCGGACTCGACCAGGCGGGCGTCGGTGCCCGACATCGTGCCCGCGTCCACGGCCAGCCGCAGGTAGGGCAGGACCCGGCAGGCGCGGTACCAGTCCGGCCAGGTAACCGTGTCACCTGCGGCCGGGGCCGGCGTGGGCTGATCGTTCGGCAAAATTAGGCTCGCGATGAATCCGGGCCACGGTGCACCGAACCGGGGCGCGCCAGCCCCGTGCAGCCTGGCCAGCTCGCGGCCGAGCCGCTCCGCCGCGGCGGCGTCGGCCCGGCCCTGCGGGACCTGCGAGACGACCAGCGTGGCGTCGTCCCAGCCGAGCACCTCGGGCACGCCGACCGCGCCCGCCTCGCCCAGCCAGCGCAGGCCACGGGCCTCGGCGTCGAACACCCCGCCGAGGCCGGTGGCGGCCACCTTCGCGAACACGGCCCGGTCGTCCGCGAGCACCGCCCGGTAGTAGTTCCAGCGGAACTGTGATCCGGCGGCCCGCACTTCGCGCACGGCCGCGCCGGTGAGCCGCTCAAGCCGCCCGGCGACGTCCGCGCCGGTCACGCCCGGGGCTGCGGGGCCGCGTCGAGCAGTTCCGCCAGCTGCCGGGCGAGGCCGCGGGCGCCGGCCAGCACCAGGTCGAGCGCCAGGGCGTAGTACTCCTGCGGAGCGCCGTAGGGGTCGGGGACCTCCCCGTCCCAGGGATCGTCCTTGGCCAGTCCGGGATCGAACGAGCGGAGCAGCTGGATACGGGCGGCATCCTCCGGCGGGGCCATCCGGCGCAGGCTGGCGAGATTGTTCCGGTCCATCGCGACCAGGAGGTCGTAGCCGGCCAGCCAGGACCGCTGGATCTGCCTGGCCCGGTGCGCCGAGCCGTCGTAGCCGCGCCGGGCAAGCTCCTTCTGCGCTGGCCCGTGCATCTGCCCCCCGATGTGCCAGTCGCCGGTCCCCGCACTGTCCACGCTGACCGCCTCGGCCAGCCCGGCCCGCGCGAGTTCGTCGCGCAGCACGATCTCCGCCATCGGCGAGCGGCAGATGTTTCCGAGGCAGACCAGGCAGACCTTGTAGGGGCCGGACGGCTGGCGCGGCGCGGGCAACTCCGGCGGTGCGGGCGAGTTCACGGGCATAACACCTAGGATGCCCGACGGGGAATGATGATCACGCAGGGAGCCTGACCACCATGAAGAGCATGCCATCGGACCAGACCTACCGGCCCGTATCGTTCTGGCTGGATACCATGCCTGGCTCGCTGGCGCCCAGCGAAGTGCTGCCGGGAGACCTTGCCGTGGACGTGGCGATCGCTGGCGCCGGGCTCACCGGGCTGTGGACCGCGTACTACCTGGCCAGCGCGCAGCCTGGGCTGCGGGTCGCGGTGTGCGAGGCGGAGATCGCCGGCTTCGGCGCGTCCGGGCGCAACGGCGGCTGGTGTTCCGCGCTGTTCCCGGCCTCACTGGCCAAACTCACGCGGATGGCGGGCCGGGACGCAGCGATCGCGATGTACCGCACCATGCAGGCAACGGTCGACGAGGTCGGGCGGGTCGCCGCGGCCGAGAACATCGACTGCCACTGGGCCAAGGGCGGGACCGTGGTGGTGGCCCGGTCGGCGGTGCAACTGGAGCGCGCCAGGGCCGAGGTCGCCGAGGCGCGCGACTACGGTTTCGGCGAGGACGACCTGACCCTGCTGACCGAGAGCGAGGCCCGCGGCCGCATGGGGGCCACCGGCGTGCTTGGCGGCACCTACACCCCGCACTGCGCGGCGATCCATCCCGCGCGCCTGGTGCGGGGGCTTGCTCAGGTCGTCAGGCGACGGGGCGTGAAGGTGTTCGAGCGCACCCCGGTGACGCAGATCGCGCCGGGCAAGCTGGTCACCACGCGGGGGACGATCACGGCCGACTACGTCATCCGGGCCACCGAGGGGTACACCCCGGCCCTGCCCGGCCTGCACCGCTCGGTGATACCCGTGTACTCGCTGATGATCGCCACCGAGCCGCTGCCTGATGCGGTGTGGGACACGGTGGGGCTGGCCGGCAGGCCCACCTTCAGCGACGGCCGTCACCTGCTGATCTACGGCCAGCGCACCGCGGACGGGCGGTTCGCCTTCGGCGGCCGGGGCGCGCCCTACCACGTGGGCTCGGCCGTGCGGCCGTCGTTCGAACGGGTGCCCGCGGTGTTCACGGCGCTGCGCAAGACGCTTGGCGAACTGTTCCCCGCCCTCGGGGACGTCGCGGTGACGCATTGCTGGGGCGGGCCGCTGGGCATCGCCAGGGACTGGTGCGCCTCGGCGGGCCTGGACCGCGCCACCGGGCTTGGCTGGGCCGGTGGGTATGTCGGCGACGGGGTGGCCACCACCAACCTGGCGGGGCGCACCCTGGCGGACCTGATCCTCGATAAGGGCAGCGACCTTACCCGGTTGCCGTGGGTGAACCACCGGTCCCGGCAATGGGAGACCGAGCCGTTGCGCTGGCTCGGCATCAACGCCGGGCTGCACACCATGGGCTGGGCCGACCGGGCCGAGGGGCGCAGCGGGCGGTCGTCCAGGGCGGCGCAGGTCATGGGCCGGTTCCTGGGCGGCTGACGGCCTCCGTGGAACCCGGCGCGGCCCGTTCCGGCGACTCGCTGTGCTCGGCCCGGGAGGCCCGGTGAGCCGGTCCGGGCGGCAGCGCGGGCCTTGGCTGCCGATGGTTACCGCGGCCGGCTCAGATGCTGTTACCATCACTGGGTTGCAAGCGCCGCTAGCTCAATTGGCAGAGCAGCGGACTCTTAATCCGCGGGTTCGGGGTTCGAGTCCCTGGCGGCGCACCCGTTGACGTGCCTCTTTGCTTCTCCCGTGGCGGCGCCCACTTCATGGGTTGCAGTTGGGTTCACGTCTCGCCCCACAGCGCCTGGCCGATCCGCTCGGCCGCGTCGGTCATGACCTGAGGCAACACGTGTGCGTAGCGGCTGGTCATGCTGATCTGTGCATGGCCGAGGATCTCCATTACCACGCGCTGGTCAACGCCTTGGGCAAGCAGCAAGGTGGCCGCGGCATGCCGAGCATCCTGAACCCGCACCCGGCGGATAGCGGTGGCTTTAGGCAAGGTCTTCCATTCGTCCCAATCGGCATGAGCGCCAATCGGGTGTCCGTTGGGGTCGAGTCGCGTCTTTCCGCTTTCGTCGGGCTGGGCCCGGGTTAGGTTCTGACTGTCGAGTCCCACTGCCAATCTTCTGTCTGCCGCGGCAATTCGCCGAGGGCGGCGCGGCCGCAGCAATACAGCAGCACATCGGTGGGGTCGCCGCTGGGAGCGTTCGGAAACAGCCGGGTGATCACTGGCGCGGCAAGCGCGGCCGGCGGACGCCACAGATCGGCGGGGTTCAGCCCGCGGACCACGTCGTGGGTGTGGATCAACGTCTCCACGACGCCCATGGCGGCAAACCCGGCTGCGTCCGAGACACCATAGTTGTGGTGTGCGCGCAGGTCTGGGTCAGCGGACCGCGCAATGCGGTGCAGCAGTTCGGCATGCGCGCTGAGGGCAGCCAGCAGCCGCGGCGGCGAGGCGCTGTCATCGAGGGCAAGCTCGGTGCACAGGTAATCGCCTGGTTGGCCGTAGACGACCTGCATCGCGTAGAAGTAGAGAGCATCAACCATGTGCAGCGCGGTCTGCCAGCAGCTCCACTCCAGGTCAGCGGCTGGCGCTTGCCGCCAGTCCAGATCGGTGTAGCCAGCCAGGGCGGCAACAGACACCCTGGCAGCGGCTGGCAGATCAGCTATCTCCGTCATGCAGCCATCCAATCTGACTCATAGTTCGGCTAACCCGCGAGCCCGCAGGGACCAGCCCGCGGACATCGTGACCGAGGGCCACACCGCTCCAGCGTGCCTCTGTTGTTCCGCAAGGCCGGGCGACGGTTCACCTTGTCCAATTCAAGTACGGCCGCGGGCCGACCGGCAGTGGGTCAGCCCGCCGCGATGCAGTGGCGATCAACCCTGCCCCTGTGGCCCAGGGCGTTCCATGACCCAGATCTGCTGCCGCCCGGAGTGTGCGGGAGCCTCGGGCGGAAGTTCGTCCACCCGGTCAAGCCGGTAGCCCAGCCGACGCGGGATGGCCGCGCTGATGGCGTTGGCCTCGTCGGTGTGGATCTCGACCCGGGCCACGCCGGAAAGGGCCAGCCCCGCTTGGGTCAGCGCCCGCGCGCACGCGGTGGCATAGCCACGCCCGGTGAAATCGACGTGCATCCAGTAGCCGAGCTCGACAGTACCGGGGCCGATCCGCCACAAGTCAAAGCCGCCGATCACCTGCTCCGATTGCCCGGGATGCAGCACGTAACGGTACTCGGAGCCGTCCTCCCAGCGTGCTTCGGCCTCACGGCAGTACCTGTGTTGCGCCTGCACATCGGCGGCTTCTTCGGTTGCCCAGGACAGCCACCGCCGAAGATGATCCAAACTTGCGCCGAGCGCGTGCGCCAGCTGGTCGGCGTCAGATTCTCTGGTTCGCGACAGCAGGCCATGCGGCACTTCGAGCACTTCGGCAGGGGCTTCGGGCATCTTGGCATTAGATGCAAACCGCGCAATGCGCCGCAAGCCCATTTCGGCGGGTGGCGGTGGCGCCACGACGGGAGCTGAGCAGTTGCCCCCTCGACTGGTCACCGTCACCGTCGCGGTGATCACCTACCTGGCCCTGGCCGCCCGTTGGGCCGTCCAATGGCAGTTCCCAGCCTGCCCGCCGCGGCTACGGCTCTTGCGTCACCGTCCAGGCGATCGGGCCGACACTGGTGGTCACCGCCTTGTTCAGGTAGATGGTGAAAAAGTTGCCACGCACGTTGGGTACCGCAGCCACCACATACACCCCGGGCACGTGCTCTTGCAGCAGCGCGGTCATCATGCTCTTGGCGTCGATGTGGTTCGTCGTACCGACTTTGGGCAACCTGACCTGCACCGAGTCCTGCGGCGAGGCGGGGGTGCCCGCGACCGTGGCCTCTCCGCTGTTGACATGCTTAGGCATCATCCTAAATATTAGGCATATGGCTAAGGAAACCGTCATCTGCACCTACCGGGTCCGGGCCGATGCCGAGGAACGGTTCGTGGAACTGCTCGCCCGCCACTGGCAGACGCTGCACGACCTCGGCTTCGTCACCGACGATGCGGCGCTGGTCTTCCGCGGCACCGACGGCGGCCTCACCTACGTGGAGATCTTCACCTGGGTGGAAGGCGGCTTCGGCCAGGCCCATGAGCACCCGGACGTGCTCGCCATCTGGGAGCCGATGGATCCCCTACTCGAAGACAGGGACGGCCATCCCAAGTGGGAGTTCCCCCACTTCGAGCAGGTGGCGCTGGCCGCGTGAGCCAGCCCAGGGGCCTGGCCGAACTCGACGCCTTCGACGCGGTCTTCGGCGCACTGGCGAACCGGTCCAGGCGCACGATCCTCTCGGTGCTGCATGCGCGCGGTGGCGAGATGACCTCGGGGGCCATCGCGGCACGGTTCGACTGCTCCTGGCCGACCACCTCCCAGCACCTGCGCGTGCTCGAGAAGGCCGGGCTGGTCACCATCGCCCTGCGCGGGCGGGAGCACGTCTACCGGCTGGAAACCGAGCGCCTGCACTCCGTGGCCGGGGGGTGGCTGGACCGGTTCGGTTGAGCCGGATGCCTGAACCCGTGCGAGTATCCGGGCGGCGCTATGGCCGGGCCGCGTAACGCTACGATCTGCGCAGCTCGGGGGGCGGCCAGCCGAGTGCGCCGGCGCCAGCCAGCGCGGCACCGCGGGCGCCGGCCATGTCCAGGTCCGGCACCAGCGCGAAGGTCACCAGGGGGCGCTGCTCGGCGCGCAGGTCGGTGTGCTCGCTGACGGTGGCCAGGAACCAGTCGCAGAAGCTCGGCGTGGTCTCGACCACGCCACCGCCGACGAAATAGGCGTGCGGGTCGGTGCAGTTCGCCGCGATCGTGAACAGCCGGCCGAGCGCGATCGCCTGCTGCCGGAAGATCTCCAGTGCCATCTCGTCCCCGGCGGCGGCGTGGCCGCGCACCTGGAACGCCGCCTGCCTGGCCGAGCCCACCGCGTGCAGCTGGTGGTCGGGGAAGCGGGTCAGCCAGTAGGGCAGCAGGTTCTTCTCGAGGCCGGTCAGCGAAGCGACGCTCTCCCCGTCCGCGGCCAGACCACAGTTGCACACCGGCGTCGGCTGCCCCGGCGCGAGCAGGCCGTCCATCGGGATCTGCATGTGCCCGAACTCGCCGGCCATCCCCGTCGCGCCGCGCACCACGCGCCCGCTCTCGACCACGCCGCCGCCAAGCCCGGTCCCGACGATCAGCGCCACCGAGGACCGGTGCGGCGCGTCGGTTCCGAAGTGGACCGTGTGGGCATACAGCGATGCGGCGTTCGCGTCGTTGTTGTAGATCACCGGCAGGCCGAGCCGGGCCTCCAGCGCCCCGCGGACGTCGAAGCCGCGCCAGGCGGGATCGGCGAAGTTCACCGCGCCGCGGGTCGAGATCACGCCGTCCGCACTGGCCGGGCCGGGGGTGTCCAGGCCCACCGCCTTGACCGCCTCCCGCGGGACGCCGGTCAGCTTGAGCACACGGGTCAGCGCGTCGCCGAGCGCCTCGATGGCCACCGCCGGGCCCTCCCCGACCCGGCTGGGCGTCTCCACCAGCCGGTCCACCAGGAACCGCCCGGCGCAGTCGAGCACGGTCGCGTTGATCGCCGTGCCGCCGTTGTCGAGGCCTACCACGACCTCCCGGTCCTGACCTGGCATCGGGCTCCTTCCTGCCGCGCCGAAGCGTGCATGCGCCGCAGCGGCCACACCTCAACCATGACAGGGCAACCTGTTCCGGACAGCGATGTTCCGTTGTTATTAACAGCAAGCGAACGCGGCGCCAAGATGCCTGGCGGCAGGCATCGCCGTCCCTGCCTTCCGGGCCGACCCGGACCAGGCTAGGCCCAATACCCCTTACTTAAGTCCGGGGTAGTGGGCAGTGCGACGCTGATTGCCTCGTGCCGGGGCTTGGCGGGCCCGGGAACATCGCGAGGGCCCGGGCCCGCTGCCATGGCATATCACCCTGCCCGGCCTGCCCTGGCACATCAACCTCCTCGCCTATGACGCCAGTACCGGACTGGTGCACGCGACGATCAGCCACCTGGAGATCAGCGCGGCAGGTTCGGGGTGCAGCTTCGTGATCGACGGCACCAGGGCCGGGGCCTCGGACGGGACGGTGAAGTTCACCTACAGCGACCGCACCCACCAGGTGAAGACCACCGGGGGGAACCTGCACATCTTCACCGCGCACGGCTGCTCCGGCCTGGTCGCCACCGGGGATCCGGCCAGCCTGACCGCCAGCTTCACCCTTACCCCCGCGCAGACCATCACCAGCCCGTGACCTCAAGGTCGCCGGCCGCGACCAGTGCCGATCATTTGGCCCATTAATCACAACCACCAGGTGAGCCGGGTGGCCGCCCGTGGTTGTGGCAGCCATGACGTAAGAGCAACACCAGACCCACATTCACGGCCACCAGCGGCCGGCGATCAGACGAGCGGCGCGAACCTGATCTCGTGGCCGTCTCCGGGCGCGGCGAAGCCGAGCAGTCGCTCCGCCTCGGTGACGATCGCGTCGCGGTCGGCCGGGGACACGGATGTGAACAGTTCGATCGTCAGCGTGGCCGCACCGCGGGACCTGGTGATCCGCCACATCCCGGCGACGAACCCATCCACGAGCACCGTGCCGGGAAAGATGCCGTTCCTGGTGTTCAGGCGCTGCCGGTGATCGGGACTGATCACGCGGGCGCGGTCGGCGTGGGAAAGGACCAGGTTGTCGAACTCGGCGACCAGGCGCACCGGTGCCGGGGTACCGGGGGAAGGCCGCGGCGCGTCCGGAAGGTCGAACAACTCCCTGCCCCGTTCGTCGCGGAACGTGCGCAGGCCCGGCCGCAGCGCCTCGACCACCTCGGCCAGCCGGGTCAGCCCCGACCAGGCCTGCACGTCCGCGACGGTGGCCGGGCCGAACGCCGCGAGATAACGCGTCACGAAGGCCCCGGGTGACGGGCTGGGATCCAGCGCGGACCCCAGCCAGGCCTGGGCCGAGGTGTGCCTGGACTGCCCCGCGGCGCCCCAGACGGCGCGCGGCGGCACCTGGATGAGCGGCACCAGTACCCGGACGCCCTGGGCGAGCGCGTTCGGGGGGTGGCCGGGCCAGTCCGCGGCGAGCAGCCCGCCGAGTTCGCCGAACGTCCTCGGCTCGGCGTCCACGAGCGCCCGGCCCGCCTCGGCCAGAGCACCGGTGTCCAGGCCCGCGAACTGCTTGCCGAAGATGGTGGACAGCGAACGGTCGAGTGCCGGCTGGAGCAGCGGGCGGAACGTCAGGCAGTCGCGGGCGGAGACGAGGTGGATCGTGGAGCGCATCAGGGCGATCCGGACCACCTGCCGGCTGACCAGCAATTCGGCCAGGTCGCCGGGCTGGAACTCGGCCAGCCGGGACCACAGCCCGTAGTACGGCGGGAACGGCGCCTGGGCCTGCAGCCCGGCCAGGTGCTCGACCATCGCGATCACGGCACCGGCCCGGCCGGGCCCCTCGGGCAGCGGGGCAGGCTCGAGCAGCATCTGCCTGGCGAGCAGCGCCCGGTTCAGGGCCCGGAGGGTTAGGACATCTCCCATGAGACACGGCCTTGCACGTCGGTGGGCATCAGCGCTTCCAGCGCTTCGGAGGGACCAGGCTAGCCCGCCGCAGGAATAGATTCGATCCATGAAGAAGGTCATCGAGCTTCTCCTGTGCTTCCTCCATCCGATCGCGGTCGTCCTCATCTGGATCGACCTGCTGTCCCGTACCGACATCTCCAAGGGTGCGAAGCTGGCCTGGGCCATATTCGTGCTGATCCCGCTCGTGCCCTTCATCTACGTGCTCACCGGCGGCGACCTGTGGTGACCCCGCCGGGCACGCGCGGCGGCCCGCATCGCGTCGGGGGATCCCCGTAAGGTGACTCAGGTGGTCTCCCCCGTCGCCGGTTCCCGCCTGAGTGACCCCGCGGAGGTGCTGCGCCGGGTCTTCGGCTACGACACGTTCCGTGCCAGCCAGCGGGAGATCATCGATCACCTGATCGGCGGCCAGGACGCCGTGGTGCTGATGCCCACCGGCGGCGGCAAGTCGCTGTGCTACCAGATCCCGGCACTGGTCAGGGACGGCACCGGGGTGGTGGTCTCACCGCTGATCGCGCTCATGCAGGATCAGGTGGACGCGCTGCGCGGCCTCGGGGTGCGGGCGGGCTTCCTCAACTCCACCCAGGACATCGGCGCCCGCCGCCTGGTCGAGGACGCCTTCCTCGCCGGTGAGCTTGACCTGCTGTACGTGGCACCGGAGCGGCTGTGCACGGAGCCGGCGCTGCGGCTGCTCGAGCGCGGCCGTATCTCGCTGTTCGCCATCGACGAGGCGCACTGCGTGTCCCAGTGGGGGCACGACTTCCGTCCCGACTACCTCGGCCTGGCCGTGCTGCGCGAGCGCTTCGCCGGGGTGCCGCTCATCGCGCTGACCGCCACCGCGACCCAGGCCACCCGCACCGAGATCGTGTCCCGGCTGCACCTGGCCCAGGCCCGCCAGTTCGTGGCGAGCTTCGACCGGCCCAACATCCAGTACCGGATCGCGCCGAAGAACGACCCGAAGCGGCAGTTGCTCGAACTGCTGCGCACCGAGCACGCCGGTGACTCAGGCATCGTCTACTGCCTGACCCGCGCCTCGGTGGAGCAGACCGCCGAGTTCCTCGCGGGCAACGGGCACGTCGCCCTCCCCTACCACGCCGGGCTCGACACCCGCACGCGCACCGAGAACCAGGCACGCTTCCTGCGCGAGGACGGCGTCATCATGGTCGCCACGATCGCCTTCGGCATGGGCATCGACAAGCCGGACGTGCGCTTCGTCGCGCACCTCGACCTGCCCAAGTCGGTGGAGGGCTACTACCAGGAAACCGGCCGGGCGGGCCGGGATGGCCAGGCATCCACGGCCTGGCTGAGCTACGGTCTGCAGGACGTCGTACAGCAGCGAAAACTGATCGACTCCTCCAGTGGCGACGAGGCGCACCGCCGCCGCCAGAGCCAGCACCTGGACGCCATGCTGGCGCTGTGCGAGACGGTCGGCTGCCGGCGGGTGCAACTCCTCGGGTATTTCGGCGAGCACAGCGAGCCGTGCGGCAACTGTGACACGTGCCTCGTGCCACCGGAGGCATGGGACGGCACGGTCGCCGCGCAGAAGCTGCTGTCCGCTGTATACCGGCTGCGCAGCGAGCGCCGTCAGCGGTTCGGTGCGGGCCATGTCATCGACATCCTGCTCGGCAAGCAGACACCCAAGGTGACGCAGCACGGCCACGACACGCTGACCGTGTTCGGCATCGGCACGGACCTGCGCGACACCGAGTGGCGCGGCATCGTCAGGCAACTGCTCGCCCAGGGCCTGCTCGCGGTGGAGGGGGACTACGGCACCCTGGTGCTCACCGACGCCAGCGCGCAGGTACTCCGCAAGCAGCGGCCGGTCATGCTGCGCCGCGAGCCCGAGCGCGCACCCAAGCCGCCCAGGGCACGCAAGACGGCCGAACCGGCCACCACCCTTCCCGCCGAGGCCGCGGCGGTCTTCGAGCGGCTCCGGGGCTGGCGTGCCGCCACGGCGAAGGAGCAGGGCGTCCCCGCCTACGTGATCTTCCACGACTCGACCCTGAGGGAAGTCGCGGCAACGGCGCCGTCGTCACTGGCCGAACTGGGCGCGGTGAGCGGCATCGGCGAGACCAAGCTGGCCAGGTACGGCCAGCAGGTTCTGGACGCTCTGCAGGCCTGACCGGCCACCCGCCGGGGCCGGCGCACGCCGATCCGTGGCACCCTGGTGCCTAGCGCTGCGTCGTCACCAGCTCGCGTCCGGAGGTGCCAGGTGCTGTATCCGCTGATAGTCCGCGACTTCCTCGACCGGGCGGAGCACGTGTACCCGGACCGGGTCGCGATCGTCGACGAGCCGGATCAGCCCGCCCCCAGCCTCGGTGAGATCACCTACCGGGAGATGGCGGCCCTGGCGCGGGCCCAGGCAGCCCGGCTGGACCAGCTCGGCGTACCGCCCGGCGGCCGCGTCGCAATCGTCTCGCAGAACTCCGCCCGGCTGCTCACGTCGTTCTACGGCGTCTCCGGGTGGGGCCGGGTGCTGGTGCCGATCAACTTCCGGCTGTCCCAGGCCGAGATCGACTACATCGTCAGGCACAGCGGCGCGTCGGCCGTGTTCGCCGACCCGGCGCTGCGCGACGTCCTGCCCGGCCTCGACGTCCCGCACAAGTTCGTGCTGGGTGACGACGACGCGCTCTACGCGCCGGGGGCCGAGCCCCGCGAGTGGGCCGAGCCGGACGAGAACGCCACCGCGACGATCAACTACACCTCCGGCACCACCGCACGGCCGAAGGGCGTGCAGCTCACCCACCGCTGCCTGTGGCTCAACGCCACGGTCTTCGGCCTGCACACCACGATCAGCGACCGTGACGTGCTGCTGCACACGCTGCCGATGTTCCACGTCAACGGCTGGGGCATGCCGTACGGGGTCACCGGGGTCGGCGGCAGGCACATCGTGCTCCGCCAGGTTGACGGGGCGGAGATCCTGCACCGGGTGGACCGGCACGGGGTCACCCTGCTGTGCGGGGCGCCGGCGGTGGTGAACACCACCCTCGATGCCGCCGCCCAGTGGGACGGGCCGGTCCCCGGCAGCGGCAGGACCCGGGTGGTCGTGGCGGGTGCCCCGCCGCCCTCGCGCACGATCGAGCGCGTGCTGACCGAACTGGGCTGGGAGTTCATCCAGATCTACGGGCTGACCGAGACCTCGCCGCTGCTCACCGTGAACCGCACCCGGGCCGAGTGGGACAAGCTGGAACCGGCCGAGCGGGCCCGCAAGCTGATGCGCACCGGCGTGCCCGCCCTGGGCGTGCGCCTGGCGATCTCTCCCGACGGCGAGGTGCTCAGCGCCACCAACCACAACCTGGGCGGCTACTGGAACCAGCCGGAGGAGACCGCCAAGGCGACGGCCGGCCACCAGTTCAGCACCGGCGACGGCGGCTACCTCGACGACGACGGCTACCTGGTGATCACCGACCGGAAGAAGGACGTGATCATCTCCGGTGGCGAGAACGTGTCGTCGATCGAGGTGGAGGACCGGCTGATGGCGCACCCGGCGGTGCGTGAGGCCGCCGTCATCGGCATCCCCGACGAGAAGTGGGGTGAGCTGGTCACGGCACTCGTGGTCACCGACGGCTCCGCGGTGACCGCCGAGGAGCTGATCACGCACTGCCGCGGCACCCTGGCGGGCTTCAAGTGCCCCAAGCGGGTCGAGCTCGTCACCGAACTGCCCCGCACCGCCACCGGCAAGCTGCAGAAGTTCAAGCTCCGCGAGCCCTTCTGGACCGGCCGCGACCGCCAGGTCGGCTGACCCGTCACCGGGCCGGGCCCCACCTGGCCTGCGCTCATCCGCCCGCACGCACCGGCCGCTGGCCGCGAAGGCCCGCGCCGGTTTGCCCGGGTCGGGTACGATTAGTCATCCTTAACCAAAGAATTGTTAATATGGTCCCCGCAGATTAATAGAGCGCCGGTATCAACATCGCTCGTCGCAGCGATCTGCGGTCATACTTCGTAGCCGGTAGTTGCTAGGATGCATTCGGGCTTGCTGGTGGCTGCCCTATTTGGGCGGCCGGGGGAAATGTCCGCCGAATTCGCTATCAACCTTCAGGAGGCCCGGTGGCCGGAACACCCAGCCCCGCTCCCTTCCCCCGCGACGTCGTCATCATCGGCGGCTGCGGTCACGTGGGCCTGCCGCTGGCCATCGCCTTCGCCTCCCGTGGCCTGCGCGTGGGCATCTTCGACATCAGCGAGCCCGCCGTCGCCTGCGTGAACTCCGCCAGGATGCCGTTTGCCGAGGCGGGGGCGCAGGTCCCGCTGGAGCGTGCGGTCGCGGCGGGCACGCTCGAGGCCTCGACCGACCCCGCGATCGTCAGCACCGGCGAGCACGTCGTGGTGGTGATCGGCACGCCGGTGGGCGAGCACCTCGAGCCCGACCAGTCGGCCATCCCGAACGCCCTGCAAGGCTGCGCGGCCCACCTCGGCCCCGGCCAGATCCTCATCCTGCGCAGCACCGTGTACCCGGGCGTGACGGCCCGGGTCGAGAAGATGGTCGCCGGGCTCGGCGTGGACATCGACGTGGCGTTCTGCCCGGAGCGCATCGCCGAGGGCAAGGCCATGACCGAACTGTTCGATCTTCCACAGATCGTGTCCAGCCGCACCGTGCGGGGGCTGGCCCGGGCCAGCGAACTGTTCCGCACGCTCACGCCGACGCTGGTGCCGATGACGCCGGAGGAAGCCGAGCTAGCGAAGCTGTACACCAACGTCTGGCGGTATATCAAATTCGCCACCGCGAACCAGCTCTACATGATAGCTAACGATCGCGGCCTGGATTTCGAGCGCATTCGCCAGGGGCTTGCCGTGGATTACCCGCGGGCCGCGGACATGCCCGGCGCTGGATTCGCGGCCGGCCCGTGCCTATTCAAGGACACAATGCAGCTCGCCGCGTTCAATAACAATAATTTTGCACTCGGCCATACCGCGATGGCCATTAATGAGGGTCTGCCGCTGTACTTGGTGGCCCGCTTGGAGCAGCGTTTCGACCTGAGCTCGATGACCGTCGGCATCCTGGGGATGGCGTTCAAGGGCGGGTCCGACGATGTCCGGTCCAGCCTGGCCTACAAGCTCAAGCGACTGCTGGCGTTCAAGGCGGACCGGGTGCTCTGCACCGACCCCTACGTCACCACCGACCCGGACCTGACGCCGCTGGCCGAGGTGCTGGCCGAGGCTGACCTGCTCATCATCGCGGCGCCGCATCCCGAGTATGCCGCGCTCGCGACCGGCAAGCCGGTCGCCGACGTCTGGAACGTGCTCGGGCGGGGGGTCGTTGTGTGACCATGGCTGAGCCACGCGTTTCGATCATCATCCCGGCGTACAACGAGGGCAAGCACATCGTCCCCGTCCTGGACCGCCTGTTCGAGTCGGTCCGGCTGTCCTGTGAGGTGCTGGTCGTCGTCGACGACGAGAACGACTCCACCGTTCCCGTCGTCCGCGACTACGCCCAGGCCGAGCCGAGGCTGCGGTGCCTGGTCAATACGTACGGGCGCGGCCCGGCGAACGCCATCCGCTTTGGTATGGCCACCGCCGTGGCGAAGGTCGCCGTGGTCACGATGGCCGACGGCTGCGACGACTCCAGGCAGATCGATGACCTGGCCAGGCTGGTCGAGCGCGGCGTGGCGGTGGCCGCGGCGTCCCGGTACATGGCCGGCGGCCAGCAGGTCGGCGGCCCACTCGTCAAGGGCATGCTGTCGCGGACGGCCGGCCGGTCGCTGCGGCTGTTCGCCCGGCTGGGCACGCGGGACGCGACCAACTCGTTCAAGGCGTACTCGACGAGCTTCGTCCGCGAGGTCGGCATCGACTCGCGCGACGGCTTCGAGATCGGCATCGAACTGACCGCCAAGGCGAAGCGCCTGCGCCTGCCGGTCGCCGAGATCCCGACGATCTGGCTGGACCGGCCGACCGGCGTGTCCAACTTCAAGGTCGCCGAGTGGATCCCCAAGTACCTGCACTGGTACCGGTTCGCCTTCGGCGGCCGCCTGACCCCCGAGCAGATCAGGGCCCAGGGAGCGAAGAAAGGGAGATGACTAGGGTGGGGCGGTGGGGTGATGGACCAGCAGAAAAGGTTCTGGTCAGCGGCTCGGCCGGGTTCATCGGCGGGTACGTCGTCGGCGAACTGCTCGACCGCGGCTACGAGGTCGTGGGCCTGGACAACTTTTCCAAGTACGGCAAAGTGGCCAAGTCCTACGACGGCCACCCCCGCTACCGGCTGGTGGAGGGCGACGCCAGGGACGTCGCGCTGCTGACCGGGCTGCTGGCCGACTGCGACCAATTCATCGCGGGCGCGGCGATGATCGGCGGCATCTCCTACTTCCATGCCTACGCCTACGACCTGCTGGCGACCAACGAGCGGATCATCGCGGCCTCCTGCGACGCGGCCATCAAGGCCCACGAAGAGGGCCGCCTGCGCAAGGTCACCTACCTGTCCTCATCGATGGTGTTCGAGAGCGCCGACCAGTGGCCGTCCTATGAGGGCCAGCAGCGGGAGATCCCGCCGCCGCTGTCTTCGTACGGCTTCCAGAAGCTCGCCGTCGAGTACTTCGCCCAGGCCGCATGGGATCAGTACCGGCTGCCTTTTACCATCATCCGGCCGTTCAACTGCGTGGGGATCGGCGAGAGCAGGGCGCTGGGCGATGAGCAGATCATGTCGGGGAACATCCGGCTGGCAATGAGCCACGTGGTACCCGACCTGGTGCAGAAGGTGCTCAAGGGCCAGGATCCGCTGCACATCCTCGGATCCGGCGAACAGGTGCGGCACTACACCTACGGCGGCGACCTGGCGGCCGGCATCGTGACCGCGATGGCGCACCCGGACGCGGTGGGCGAGGACTTCAACCTCTCGACCAGCGAGAGCACCACGGTGCTTGAGCTCGCCGAGCTCATCTGGCGCAAGATCAAGGGTCCTGGCGTCCCGTTGCGCGTCGTCCACGACGAGCCGTTCGCTCACGACGTCCAGCGCCGGGTGCCGTCCACGGACAAGGCCAAGCGGGTGCTCGGCTTCGAGGCGGCGACCTCGCTGGACCAGATGCTCGACGAGGTGATCCCGTGGATCGCCCGGGCAGTGGAGACCGGCACGATCTGACCTCGTCGTCGGCCTCCGGGGGGCGGGCCGGCACCACCACGGCACGCGAACACACCGATCAGGCACGGCACTCCGGGAGGCGGAGTGCTCCCCCGGGCCAGCACCGCTAGCGTCCCTCTCAGCGCCCCATGGTGGACGGGCCCACGTGGGCCTCAAGCCAGTCGGCCAGCGGCCGGGCCGCCCGCAAGAACCCGGCGATGCGGTCCTTGGCCTCCGCCGTCTCCAGCCAGGGCTCAGGCGGCCATTCCTTCCAGGCGACGATGCCCTTGTACCGCAGCAACTCGCCGCGCGGGTGATCGGCCGGGTAGCCCCGGGGCACGGTCTTCAGCACGTCGCGGCCGTGCACCTCGATGTCCTGCTTCTCGATCACGGCGATCAACTGCTCGAGGTCGCCGCCGGTCCGGTCGGCCGCTACCGCCTCGCGGTACCTGCCGACCTGGTCGGAGGCCATGCCGTACATGCCGTCACCGGCCGCGAGGCCGTGCGCGGACAGCTGGATGTAGCCACCGCCGAGCATGGCGCCCAGGTGCGTCTTGTACGGCGTTTTGTCCTTGCTGAACCGGATATCGCGGTAGGGGCGGAAGATCTTCGGCTCGCCGAACTCCGGCCCAAGCTCGTCAAGCAACTCCGTCATCGGGCGGAGGACCTTCTCGTCGTAGACCGCCTTCTGCCTGGTCCAGTACGTCTTGGTGTTGTCGGCCTCCAGCCCCTCGTAGAACTCGAGCGCCTCGTCATCCCACCCGCTGAAGGCCATGTCCCTCAGTCCTCTCTCGGTTCCTGCTTGCGGTGTTGACCCGGGGAGCGACCCCCCGGAACCCCCCGCTGGCCTACGGCCCGGTTCCTCCGTCACCGGGCCGGGCCCTGCTGGCCGGGGCGCGGCCCCTGCGACTACGTCGCGGGGGCCTTGTCCTGGATCTCCCAGGCGTGGTCAATGGCGTGCCACGCGGCGCGGCGGGCGACGAACCTGGCCGGGCGGCGGGCGCGGCCCAGATCCTCCGGCGGGCGGGCCGCGGCGGTGGCCCGGATCTCCGCGAGGATCCCGGCGCGGACCCGGGTCAGCGCCGTGAGGTCGCCGGCCGGGAAGGGACGCTCGGCGAGCCCGAGCATCCGGGCGTGCAGCACCTCGGTCTCCCGCACATGCGCGATGATCTGGTCGCGGTCCCGGCCGCCGCCGCGCGGGCCCTTGCGCAGTACCGGCGGCGCCGCCGCGGCGGTCTGCTCGAAGTAGTCCCACGCGGTCTCGACGATCGTGGCCAGCCGTTCGGCCTGCTGTGCCGTGCCCGGCTCGCCGTCCAGCGCGGGCGCGACGTCCAGGGCGCCGAAGTCGGTCGCGGAAGTGCCGGTCACCCGCTCGGCGATCTCGATGCAGTCCACCTCGTGGACCGGGTCGAAGGCCACGCCAGCCAAAGCTGGCACCACCGCGTACCGCGAGGCCGCCGTCGCCAGCGCCGCGAGCGCCTGTTCCTCCCCGCGGCCGGCCCGGCACCAGCCCGGCCAGTCCGCAGCGCAGGCGAACACCCGCTTGGTGCCCATTTCCAGATACACGCCCGTCACGGGCACCATCTTCCCAGGGGTGGCCGGCCAGCGTTACCCGTGCTGGAACTCCAGGATGCGCCAGGGCAGCACCTGGGTCAGCGGTGTGTCCCGCACCAGGCGGTAACCCGCCTGGGCCATCAGGGCTTCGTGCTGGGCGCGGGTGCGCTCCCGCCCGCCGAGGGTCGTCAGCATGATGAGATCCATGATGTTCGCGAGCGACGGCTCGGGGCCGTCCGGCAGCACCAGCTCGATCACCATGATCGAGTTGCCCGGCCGGCCTGCCTCGCTGCAGTGACCCAGGACGGCAAGCGCCTGCTCGTCACCCCAGTTGTGCAGGGTCTGACTGAGCACGTAGAGGTCACCGGGCGGGACCTCGCGCAGGAAGTCGCCCGGAATGAACTCGGCCCGGTCGCCGACGCCGGCCTCGGCGAGCACCTGCGGCGCCTCCGCGAGCGCCTCGGCACGGTCGAACACCACCCCGGTCGCACCGGCGTCGGCCCCCAGCAGGTACGCGAGCAGCGTGCCGCGGCCACCGCCGAGGTCCACGATCCGGCCGGAAGCCAGCGGCCGGAAGCCGGACTTGGCAAGCTCGGCGACCATGGTTGCGGTGACCCGGCTCATCGCCCGGCCGAACCAGCGGGCCTCCACGGGGTGCCTCCCGTAGTACTCATACAGCCCGCCAGGCGCGCCCGGGTTGACCTTCCCGGTCGCTACCACGTCCATGATGTTGCCGCCCACCGTCCACATCGGCGGCCCGAGCCATCCGGCGGCGAGGCTGCGGGCCGAGCCCTCCACGTCGGTGCGGAACAACTCCCCCGCCCCGGTCAGCTCATACCGGCCTGCGTCGTCCCGGCGCACCAGCCCGTAGACCGCAGCCGCGGCCAGTACCCGGCCGAGCGCGTCCGCATCGGCCCCGGCCTCGGCCGCCAGGTCCGCCGGGTGGCGTGCCCCGCCGGCGATCAGGTCGGGGATTCCTAATCTGGCCAGGACGAGCGCGACCTGCGCCATCAGCAGGCCTTCGAGGAAGATGCTGGCCCGCTCCCCGTCCGCACCGTGGCCGAGCATCTCCGCATGCAGTGTCATCCGTGGCTCACTCACCGGACTGGCTCCCTCCTTCGTGCGAATCCCACGAACTGACCCACCGCGGTACAGTCCACACTCTTCCATGCGCCGTGTAAATGGCCTCTTCTGGCCCGGTAGGGCCCGGGCAAAGACCTGCATCCTTCGCAGAGCAACGCGCCCAGTCCCTTTACAGACCGCGCGGGTTGGTCAACCATCACGAGTATCGCTACTGGACTGCCTCTAATCTCAGTGAGCTGCCAGCCTCGCTGACGCCGCGGCTGACCTGCGCGCGATGGCTGGCTGGAAGCTCGGGGCCCTGCGACTGGGCGCAGGTCTGGTGGAAGTGAACCTGTCGCCCGGTCAACACCTGGAGCCCGCGATGCCTGAGCCAGGAGCCATGCCGGTCATCGGACCGCGAGCGTCGGAGGGGATCGTGACGCTATTAACGCCAACCGAGGTCAAGCCAGCGAACCTGGACGCGGGAGGGTCTCCCCGCCGGCGGGTTCCGCCCGGGATGGCCGCGCTGGCCGCCCAGTTCCCCGGGCTACGGGTCGAAGAGATGCTGTGCCACGACGGCAGGTCGCTGGTGGCCGCCGGGCATGCGGGTGACCAGCCGGTGATCATCAAGGTGCTGGCCGACGGCGATCCGGGCTGGCGGCACCGGCAGCGTCACGAAATCGGCGTGTACCAGATCTTCGCCGAGCATCCCCCGCCGGTGCGCGTGCCCCGGCTGGTGCACACCGACGGGCACCGCATCGTCGTGATGGAACGGCTGGCGGGCACCACGCTGGGCAGCGGCCGTTACCCCCGGGTCCTCACCAGCGCAGAGGTCGTCGCCGCGATCGCACTGGTCGGCCGGTTGCACGACTGGCAGCCGCTGCCCGAGGGGTTCCGGCCGGTGTTCGCCTACCACAAACGGATCGCCCGCTACCACGCCGCCGGATACTTCACCGAGGATGACCGCTGGGCGCTGGAGCGGCTGCTGTCCCGGTGCGGGCTGCCCCGGCAGCTCAACCACGGCGACCCGCTGCCTGGCAACATGGTCCGGCTGCCAAGCGGCGAGTGGGCGCTGCTCGACTGGGAGTTCACCGGCCTGTTCCTGCCCGGGTTCGATCTCGCGATGCTCAGCGTGCTGCTGGCCGGCACACCCGGCGCCGCGGCCCTCCTCGAGGACGTGGCCGGCCAGACCGGCACCGAGGAGGCCTACCTGGTCAATCTGGCCGTCGTGCTGTCCAGGGAGCGCCGCATCCATCTCACGCTGCCCGAGGACCATCCGCTGCGGCTGGCCCGGCTGCCGGCCATCGACGCCGCGTGGACGCGCGCCAGGGAACGGCTCTGGGCGGCCGCGCGGCGATTATCCCGTCTCACCCGGACGCCCGCCCCGGGTCCGCGCGCCAGGGGTCGAGCGCCGGGTCGTCGCGGAGAATCTGCTGCTGAAGCTGGCGGAGGCCCGGGCCAGGCTCGATGCGTCGCTGATCGAGCCACTGGTCGCGCTGCGGCGGTGACACGGCCGGGAGCGACGGGATAAGACCATCGTGTCCACCCGGCGGATGATCTCCCGGCAGAGTTCCCCGACCCCCGCCGGGTCGTCGGTGAACTGCGAGGGCTTGATGCAGAACGTGGTGAATCCGGCCGCCGCCTGCGCCGGTATCGCTTCCAGGGCCTGGCCGAGATCGGCCAGGGTGTCCGGGCCGTCGAAACAGGCCCTGGTCCCGCCGACCAGTTCCAGGCTGCGCATGTCCCGGCCCGCGGCGTGCATCGCGGCGCACAGCCGCGACATCTCCTCGGGGGTGGGGCGGCCGAGCGGGTTGAACCCGTCGCCGTAGGCCACGATCCGCCCCAGCATCCGCGGGTGCAGGCCCGTGCCGCCCAGCCACAACTGCGGGCCCTCGGGCCGGAATGCCTTCGGCTCGAGATAGACGTCGTGGAAACGGTAGTGCTGGCCCTCGAACGAGGCCGGGGTGTCCCGCCAGAGCACCCGCCAGGCCGCCAGATGCTCGTCAAGCAGGTCGCCGCGCTGCCGGAACGAAACGCCGAGCGCCGCGTACTCCTCCTGCAGCCAGGACACGGTTGGCTGCACGACCAGCCGCCCCCCGCTGAGCAGGTCGAGCGAGCCCAGTTCGCGGGCGAGCAGCAACGGATGCCGCAGCGGCGCGATCACCGCGCTGGCGACCAGCCGGATCCGCGTGGTCACGGCCGCGATCGCGGACAGGAGCACCAGCGAGCTTGGCCACGGCGTGGCGGGGTCCTGGTTGCCCGGCAGCGCGTACTCGCGCGGGTTGGCCATCAGCCCGTTCGCGCTGGCGGCAGGGCCGAGCACGATGTGCTCGCTGAGCATCACCGAGTCGAACCCGGCGTCCTCGGCCTCGCGCGCCCAGCGCACCAGCCGCGGCAGGTCCCGGCCACAGGTCATGGTCCAGTTCTCGCTGAGAATCAGGCACATCCGGGGCGCTTGCATGGCTGTTCAGCCTAGCCGCGCCGGGGCGGGCGGATGCCGCGAAACTCCCAGTCCCCGCCAAGGGCCGTGGACCGGACCTCCTCGCTTTCCGTGGGCTGCGCGCCCAGGCCGGCTGGCACGGGCAGCGGCCCGGCCACGACGTGGTTGCGCAGCCGGCCGAGCCCCGCCACGTCGACCTCGACGACGTCGCCCGGCTGCACCGGCCGGGAGCCCGCCGGGGTGCCGGACAGCAGCACGTCCCCCGGGTACAGCGTGATGGTCCGGGCGATGTCGGCGACCAGGTAGTGCATGTCCCACTGCATCTCGTCGGTCGACCCGTCCTGCGCCAGCGTGCCGTTGACGTAGGTACTGATCCGCTTGCCGCGGAAGTCCCAGCCGGTGACAAGCCCTGGCCCGAGCGGCGCCATCGTGTCCGAGCCCTTGACCCGCAGCATCGACCCGGCGTCGGTGTCGCGGAAGTCGTGCAGGCCGAAGTCGTTGCCGATCGTGTACCCGGCGATGTACTCCCCCGCCCGCGCGGCCGGCACGCCGCGGCAGGTGCGCCCGATCACGATGGCCACCTCACCCTCGAAGTTGAGGTACTTGCAGTTCGCCGGGCGCACCACGGCGCCGCCGTGGCCGACCAGGGCGGAGACCGGCTTGTGGAAGTAGGTCGGGGCCGGCGGCAGCGTGGCGCCGAACTCGGTCACCCGGCTGTGGTGGTTAAGGTGCACCGCGATGATCTTGGTGGGCAGCACCGGAGGCAGGTGCACGGCCTCGTCCGCCGGCACCCGGCGCCCGTCCCCCGCGACCAGCTCGTCCCCCTCGCGCCGCACCTGCGTGACGGCGCCGTCCAGCAAAATCCTCCGGGTTTCAGGCATGAGACCAGCCTGCCGGGGGCCGGTCGAACCAGAGGTGGATCTGCCCCGTGCCCACGGAATTTTCATAGTCGCTATACGCACGAGCGGGGGCGGTCACCGTCCCCTCGCCAAGCGCCGCCACCATCATCAGGTAGTGCGCGAACCGGGCCTCGGGGTGCACCTTCAGGAACTCTGGCATCGTGGCGATCACCCTGGCGTGCTCCCCCGCCTCCAGCCACGCGATCCGCTCCAGGTCCGCCGCGCGCGCCTCGGCGGTCCTGATGTGCACCGTGTCGCTGGCCTCGTGCGCGCGCAACTCCCGCAGCGACCAGAACGTGTGGGACATCGCACCAGAGGCCAGCAGCAGGACCGTGCGCCCGGACTGCCCGATGGCCGCGCCGAGCGCCCGGCCCGCGCGCAGGGAGTCCTCGGTGTCGCCCGTCTGCGCCGTGCTGACCGAGATCCACCGCTTGCCCAGCCCGCGGCCGAGGTAGTGCCACAGGTTGACGGTGGCGTAGTGGGTGGGCAGGCACGGGTCATCGATGGCGGTGATCCAGGTTCCGTGCGCGTCAGCCTGGCCGGCGATGGCGCGGGCGAGTTCCGGGTCGCCCGGCCAGTCGTAGGGGATTCGGGACATGCCGCGCGGCAGTTCGTCGGACGTGAAAAGCCCCGCCCGCATCGGCTGGGCGGACACAACGAACTCCACGGTGGTGTGCCAGTGGGAGTCGAGCACCACAACCGTGTCGTAGTCCAGCGTCTCGAAGACCTCCGCGCGGAGCCGCTCCAGGCCGGGGACCAGGCTGATCTCCTTGCCTTCGTTCAGTTCGAGCCGCTCGGAGTACGGCAGCATGATCGTGGGCACGTGGGCCAAGAGCCCCGCCCCGGCAACCTCACCCATCCGGGCTCCACCCCTGTCCTGCGTAGACGGTGTTCTTGACGTCGCTGTAGAAGTCGAAGCTCCAGGTGCCGCCCTCGCGGCCGATGCCGGACTGCCCGGCGCCGCCGAACGGCGCGGCCAGGTCGCGGACGAAGAAGCAGTTGACCCACACGGTGCCGGCGGTCAGTTGCGCCGACACCCGCTCCGCCCGGGCCTTGTCGCCGGTGAACACGGTCGCCGCCAGCCCGTAGGGCGTGCTGTTGGCCAGTGCGACGGCTTCGGCTTCGGTGCTGAAGGTCTGCAGCGTGAGCACCGGGCCGAACACCTCCTCGGTGAGGATCTCCGAACCGGGCGCGGCGCCGCCGAGCAGGGTCGGCTGGTAGTGCAGGCCGCCGAGGCCGGGGCTGGCCGCCCCGCCGACCAATGGGCGGGCACCGGCCGCGATCGCCCGCCGCACGTAGCCGTCCACCCGGTCCAGGTGCGCACGGGTGATGTTCGGCCCGATGTCGGTCGCCTCGTCGCGGGGGTCACCCTGGCGCAGGGTTCCCGCGCGGACCGTGAAGCGCGCGGTGAACTCGCCGGCGATGGCCTCGTCCACCAGCAGCCTGGTGCCGGCCAGGCACACCTGCCCCGCGTTGTCGAACTGGCCGACCGCGTGGCCGACGGCCAGGTCCAGGTCGGCGTCGGCGAACACGATCAGCGGTGACTTCCCGCCGAGTTCCAGCGAGACCGGCGTGAGCTGCGCACCGGCCGCGGCGGCGACCTGGCGGCCGGTGGCCACCGAGCCGGTGAACGCGACCCGGGCCACGTCCGGGTGCGCGACCAGCGGCGCCCCGGCCTCCGTGCCCAGGCCCTGTACGACGTTGAACACGCCATCGGGCAGCCCGGCGTCCCTGGTGATGTCCGCGAGCAGGCTGGCGGTCAGCGGCGCCCACTCGGGCGGCTTGGCGACGACCGTGTTCCCGGCGGCGAGCGCGGGGGCGATGCGCCAGGTCGCGAGCATCAGCGGGGCATTCCACGGGGTGATCACCGCGGTGACCCCGGCCGGGTTCCAGGAAACCCGCTCGGCATGCCCGGAGACCTCGCGGTTCCCCGGGTCGAGGTGGCCGAGCCAGTCCGCGAAGAACTCGAAGTTGTGCGCAACCCGGGGCATCACGCTGCGCCGGTGCGAGCGCAGCAGCGAGCCGTTGTCACGGGTCTCGACCTGGGCAAGGTCCTCGATGCGGGCGCGCACCCCGGCGGCGATAGCGCGCAGGACGTCAGCGCGCCTGGATGGTGGGGTCGCCGCCCAGCCGACGAACGCCGCCCGCGCGGCCCCGACCGCCGCGTCGACCTCGGCCGTCCCGCCCCGGGCCACCTGCGCGATCGGCTCCTCGTCGATCGGGGACACGTCGGTGAAGGTGGCGGCCGAAGCGACGCGATGGCCGCCGATCCAGTGGCGGGTGTCCACCGCGACGCCGGCCACGTGCGCGGGGTACTCGTTCATTTGCCTCCCTCGCGGGCGGTCGGCCCTGGGGGGCCTTCCTGGCTTCGGAAGGCGGGTCCTCGCCGCCGGGACACCGCAACGGCGCCTGGGCGCCTTATGCGGCGTTCGGCCCGGCGGCTGCGGCGTGCCGCTGCCGAGGCTGGCAGAGGGTGTCTCATGGGCTGCCAGATCACTCCCGAGGGTTCGTTTGGAGCCAAATTATCGTACACAAGCCCGGGTCGCGGCTAGCCTGTGCGATCCCGCTAACGCCACACGGAGATCCGGAGCTGGATCAGGGCTGGCCTGAGTCCCAGTGATCCCTGGCGAGCCCGAGCTGGGCCCGGGAGCGGATTCCCAGCTTCGCGTAGGCGTGCGACAGGTGGCCCTCGACGGTGTTGACGGTGACGAACAGGGCGCGGGCGATTTCCTTGTTCGAGCGGCCGTTGGCCGCGAGTTCGGCGACACGCCGCTCGGTGGGGGTCAGCTCCCCGGCCCTGCCCGGGCGCCGCGCACCACCTCCACGCAGGTCCCGGGAAGGCGTCGTCACCCGTCACGGTGGGCTACCTGATCATCCGCACGTGACAGGCGCGTGTAGTCGGGCCCGTCAGCTCCGGGCCAGCACCGTGCCGCCGTCCCAGGTGACGCCCACCTGGCGGTAGTAGCCGGCGATGATCTCGCGGACCTCCAGCCGGGCAAGCTCCTCGGTGGGCGAGTCGAACAGGTCCAGGGTGGCGTCGCCGCGCCAGGCCTGGCCGGCCTCGACGCTGGCGCTGCCCGAAGCGATCAACTCGTCGAGGGAGTCGGGTGCCCCCTTCTCGATCGAGGGCACCCACCGGTGGTGCGCCATCGGATGGGCGTTGACGAACCCGTTGCCCGGCGCAGGCTCGCGCAGCGTCACCACCGCCTGGGCGAGCCGCCGGTCGGCGGCGGCCAGCGTGCCCGCGAACCGGCCGCCGGCCGCGATCCGCGGCGCGGCGCGCCCGAACGGGTGCGGCCTGGTCTGGTGGATGGACCCGAGCTTCTTCGGGTAGCCCTGGTGCAGGCCGCGCACCAGGGCGAAGTCGGCATCCACCCAGATGTAGACGCAGCGCGAGTACAGCCGGCCTTGGAAGCTGCACCGCACCACGGCGAAGCACTCCCGGTACTGGGCGCGGACCGGGTCGAGCAACTCCTCCCCCGTCTCGCCGCAGGACTGCCAGTCGGCCCAGATCAGCGCCACGGCGCCGGGGTCCTGCGGCGCGGGCTCCAGCGGCGCCGGCAGCAGTTCGGCCACCCGGGCCGGGTCGGTGCGGTACTCCACGGTGAGCAGGTCACCGGAGTAGTGCCAGGGCGGCTCGGGCAGCAGCGACGACCGCCCGGTCGCGGTCCTCGGGTAGAAAAACCCCACCAGATCGCTCATAGGTGCTCCGAGGTCGTTTGTATCCGTACGATCATGGATGCTAGACGCAGGGATTCATTCCCGCCAGGCTGGATGCCCCGCACCGCCGCGCCCCGAGGGAGGACATCGTGCCGGACCCGACCGACGCCGACGTCGCCACCGTTTCCGAGCGGCTCGCCCAGCAGGGGATCGATGTGGTCCGGGTGTCCTATCCGGACATGATCGGCGTGGACCGCGGCCGGGACGTCCTGCTCGGCGAGCTTGGCACGGCGGTCAGCCACGGGCTGGCGTTCTGCCGGGCGGTGTACCACACCTCCCCCATGGGCGACGTGGTGCCGGTGCAGGGCGGCCTGGAAGAGGGCCTGCCCGACATCACCGTCCGCCCGGACCTGAGCACGCTGACGCCGCTGCCGTGGGAGCAGGGGGCGGCCTGGTGCCTCGGCGACGCGGTGACCCCGGACGGCGAGCCCGCGCCCGAGTCACCGCGCACCGTGGCCCGCCGGGTGGCGGGCCGGTTCGCCGGCCTCGGCTACACCCTGGTGTGCGGCCCCGAGCTTGAGTTCTACCTGTGCGAGCCCGCGCCGGGCGGCGGCTGGCAGCGGTATGCCAACGATCTGGGAAACGTCTACGTGGTCGGCCGCAAGGGCGACCCGCAGGGCGTGCTCGTGGACATGCTGCGGCAACTGCGGGACGCGGGGCTGCGGGTCACCGCGGCCAACCACGAGTTCTCCCCCGGCCAGTTCGAGATCAACCTCGGCCATTCCGAGCTGGGCGACGCGGCGGACCGGTCGTTCCGGCTCAAGTCGGCGGTACAGGAGATCGCCAGGCACCGCGGCCTGCTGGCCACGTTCATGGCCAAGCCGTTCAACGACGAGGGCGGCTCCGGGTTCCACGTGCACGTCTCGGTGGCGGACTCCGCCGGGGAGAACGTGTTCGGCGACGCCGACGGCCCGGACGGCCTGTCGGCGGCCGGGCGGCACGCCGTCGGCGGGGTCCTGGCGCACGCCCCGGCGCTGAGCGCGCTGCTCAACCCGACCATCAACTCCTACAAGCGGTTCGGGCCGGACACCCTGGCCCCGTGGCTGATCGACTGGGGCCTGGACAACCGCAGCGCGATGGTCCGGATCCCGCCGGAGCGGGGGCCCGCCGCCCGGATGGAGGTCCGCCTCGGCGACGCCACCGCCAACCCCTACCTGGCCATGGCCGCCGTCGGCGCGGCCGTCTACCTGGGCATCACCGGCAAGGTGGAGCCGCCCGCCAAGCTGGAGGGCTACGGCTACGACCCGGCGCGGGCGCAGCTGCTGCCGCAGCGGCTCGGGGACGCACTCGACGCGCTGGAAGCGGACACCGACCTTGCCGAGGTGCTCGGCGAGTACTTCGCGACCTCGTTCCTGGCCTACAAGCGGAACGAGATCGAGCGGTTCGAGCGGTTCGTCACCGACTGGGAGTTCCGCGAGTACGCCTACCACCTCTGACGCCCGCCACCACCGCAGCCCACCCTCCCGTCACGCCCGGCCGCCAGCCTCCCGGGGTCCCTGAAAGCTGCTGGCGGCGTCAGCTTTGGGCCTGCCGGGTTGTTAGCCGTGGCGGCGCCCGGGGCGGGCGAGGATGCGCCAGACGAGGACACGCAGGTTCCGCACCGTTGGCCGGTTGCTGGCCTGGTAGAGCATCCGCTTGATCCGGGATCGTTTCAAGATAGCCAGCCCCAGCCGGCTGACTGGCCGCCTGGCCGGGTGCATGCCGACCGTGAGGTCGCTGCTGCTGGTGATGATGTCCCCGCGGTACTGGTGGTCCGCCAGGGCCACCGTGGCGCGCAGGGCGACGTCAAGCAACTGCTCGGCCGGCAATCCCGTGGGCGGGACGTAGCGTTCTGTCGCGGGTGGCGGAAGCAGCTCGCCCAGATCACCGACGATCTGGTACTTGGCGTCGCGCAGGCCTGCTACGAGGATTTCTGCTTGTTCCCGGGCCCAGGCCTGCTGCTCCGGAGGCAGGACCAGGCGCGCCTGCGGCGGCCGGGCGCTGAGCACGTCGTTCGCGAGGATGCGCTTGATGTTCCAGTTATAGAACCATCGCGGCACCTGGTCTGGCAGCGCTTCGTTCAACCGGCGCAGGAACTCGGCTTCCGCGAGGCCGAGCGAGGGATTCTCGCGGTGCTGGGGAAGGTCGATCGTGCTGGACTCGATGCCCAGGACGGACGCAAATCGCAGCCAGAGCTCACTGGTCCCGCCCTGCGGCGGCAGCGTGATCACATGGACTTGGTCCGAGGGGATGTCCCGTGACCACAGGCGAAGGATGGCCAGCGTGTCATGCACAGTCCAGAACCGCATCTGGCGGCGCCGGTCCGGGTCCGGCGCCGCATCGATGACCCCGTCGAGCCACTGTTCCCACGGGACGGTTCTGCGGCACTTGACGGTCTCCTGCCATTCGGCAGGCAGCAGCGTCGCGAAATCACGGACGGTCAAGATGATGTGCACCTCGGCCGGTAGCAGCGATCGCACCGCGCGATCGGCCTGCCCAGGGTTACACGCCGCCAGCAACTCGTTCGAAATCACGGCTGCGTCCGGGACACGGAGCGCCTGGCCGGTCAGGACATCCCATTCACCGGTCCACGGATCGGCCGGATCCCCGGGCTGCCACGGAACCTCCCGCAGATCCTGGCTCGCGCGGATATGACCGCCGTAGCTATAGCCCGGCAGCACGACTCCCTGGGCGGCAAGCCGGGCGCGATTACTCCACAAGGCATGTTGCAGAAACGACGTGCCCGTCTTTGGCTCGCCGATGTGAACGTAAATACGGCGGCTACCCCGCACCTCACTGTCCCTTGCCGACAGGTATCTGTCCTGGCTATCGGACAATGTCAACCCGACATCGGATCGGCTTGACGACGCACAGAGCCACGATGATAGGCCTGCTCTGAACGGGTAAAACAACCGCAATGCTATCGCCAAGGCACTCCGGCATGGGCCGGATTCATCACCGCTAGGACTGGTCTCAGTGCTCGAAGGCGGTCGTCAGGGGGACGGTCTGGCCGGTGGCGGCGGCGGTCTGCGCGGCCAGCATGATCTCCAGGACGTGCCTGGCCCTGGCGGCGCTGGGCCGCGGCTGGGAGTTCCGCGCCCCGCGCCGCCTCGACGTGCTCCTGTAGCCGCCCGGGGAGCGCTCCCCGGGCGCGGGTTACACCCTGGTCCCGCTCAGGTCACTGAGCTGGGTACTCGCCGACTGCCTTGCCCGTAGCACGAAGGTGGACAGGAAGCCGACCACGAGCAGGGCGAGCGCCAGCCACGGCGCCCAGATCGTCGGGCTGGTCACCTTGTAGAACGAACCGAAGATGGCGGCCGCGGTGATCAGGATGCCGATCACCGCCGAGATCACCAGCGACACCCGGCGCCCGGACGTGGCGAAGCTGCGCAGCGAGCCGATCGACATGAGCAGGTACACCACCACCAGGGCGAAACCACCGAACGTGGACCCCCACGCGAACAGCGCGAAGTAGTGCGGGGTGGCCGGCAGCGCGAACAATCCGGTCCAGAACTGGTTGATCAGCAGGGTCACGATCGACGCCCCGACCACGAACGCCGCGGCGCCGAGCGGTGCACCGTTCTGCTTACGGGTGATGGCCAGCGGCGCGGGCACCCGGCGGTCGCGGGCCATGGCGAAGATGCCGCGGGAGGCGGACACCGCGCAGCCGATGGCGACCGCCAGCATGTCGAACAGCACCACGAGCTCGAGCAGCCGGTCGATCCACGTGCCGCCGTACCCGCCTGCCTTAGCGGGAGCCCCGAGTGCGAAAAGCGGTGCCGCCGCGGCGGAGGTGATCGCCTTGAGGCTGTAGTGGAACCCGGCCACTTCGACGTAGGTGGCCAGGACATAGAAGACGGCGGCGATCCCCGCCGCGGTCATCACCGCGATCGGGATCTCCCGCCGCGGGTTGGGCGTCTCCTCGGCCAGGTTCGCCGCGGTCTCGAACCCGACGAACAGCAGGACGCCGTACAGCATGCCGAAGAAGATCCCGGACCAGCCGTCCGCCGCCGACGACGGGTTGAACGGCTTGAGGCTGTTCGCCGAGCCCAGCTTCACGATGACGCTGATGAAGAAGATCGTGACGACGATGATCGACACCAGGGCCAGGGCGAGCTGGCTGCGGGTGGACACCCGCACCCCGAAGTACAGGATCCCGGCGATCACCACGATGAGGATCAGCGTCCACAGCCACGAGGGGAAGGGGTTCACACTGAACTCGGCCTGGATGGTGCTCTGCAGGTACCCGCCGATGAGCAGCAGCAGGCCGGTGAGCAGCACGGTTATCCCGCCGTAGTAGAGCCACCCGGCCGCGGTGCCGACCCGCTCGCCGAGCCCGCGGGTCACGTAGTCATACAGCGACCCGGCCGCGTGTATCTCCCTGGCGTAGGCCGACACGATCCAGCCCAGCGCGAAAACGCCGACGGCGGCCAGCAGCACCGACAGCGGCGAGGCGACCCCGCCGCCCTTGCCCGACGCGCTGATCACGCCGACGACCAGCGGGATCACGAACGCCGAGGAGAACACCGGGCCGATGAACCCGACGGACTGCGCGATCACGTCTGGCAACGAGAGGACCTTCGCGCCCAGGCGCTCGTAGACCGGCTCGGTACTCGCCATCGCTGCCTCCCTGTCAAAGAAAATTCTTCATAACGACCCGCCGGGCTCGGGCGGTGCCCCTCAGGCCGGAATCCGCAATACCCTCTCGGCGTTCCCGCCGAAAATCGCCGCAGCGTCGGCATCCGGCAGGTCGAGGGCCTCGATGTCGGCGATGGTGTCACCGACCACGTTGGGGCCGCCGAGCGGCATGTCCGTGCCGAACAGCACGTGGCCCGCGCCGAAGAACTCCACCGCGCACCGGACCGCGTGCGCCGCGCCGAACATCGCCGTATCGGCGTAGAAGCCACGGAAGTAGTCCATGGGGTCCCGCTTCAGGCCGGCCAGGATGGCCTCCCGCCCGGGATCCTCCAGCGGCGACGCCAGCCGCCCGGCGAAGTGCGGCACCATGGCGCCCGCGTGATGGGTGATCACCCGCAGCCCCGGATAGGCGTCGAAAACGCCCGAGTACACCAGCCGCGCCATGCACGCCGACGTCTCGTACGGCCAGCCCAGCGACCACCAGATGCCGTACTTGGACCGGCTCTCCGCCGGGTAGTCCGGCCAGGCCGGGCTGCGGGTCGGGTGAATCCAGACCGCGCCGTCCAGGCGGGTCACGGTGTCGAAGATGGGCGCGAATCGCCGCTCGTCGAGCGGCGCGCCGCCGACGTTGGTGTGCAGTTGCGTGCCGAGCGCGCCGAGCTGGGTGATCGCCCGGTCAAGCTCCCCGGCCGCGGCGTCGATGTCGTTCATCGGCAGCGCGGCGCTGAACCCGGCGAACCGGTCCGGATGCGCCCGCACCAGTTCGGCCAGTTCGTCGTTGGCGGCACGGGCGAGGTCGAGCGCTGCCGCGGGGCCGCCGAGTTCCTCCAGGGGCGGGACCGCCAGCGTCAGCACCTGGTGGTAGTCGCCGAAGGCGTCCATCACCCGCCAGCGGGCGTCCAGACCGGTAAGCGCGGGGTCCTCGTGGATCCAGGGCTGATAGCCGAGGATGCGGTCGCTGATGGCACCGCCCGACAGGATCGACTCCAGGCGGCGCGCATACGAAGGCGGGAGAATGTGAGCGAAGGCATCGATCTTCCTCACGTCCGTCCCCTCGGCGTTGGCCCCAGGCGGCATTGGCGCAGGCAGTTGCCGGGATCGTATGGAAGCAAACGATTCGGTGTCAAGGTCTGATGCACTACCAGGAGGCTCAGCGGAGGACGCTGCCGCCAGGCGCCCCGGCGTCTTACCCCGGCTGCGCACCGCCCGATGATCATCGCCGTGATCGCGCTTCTACGATTCGTGATCATGACTTTGGTGTTGCTGGAGCAGCACCAAAGTCATGATCACGAAGAGGTGGAGGGCTTGGAGCCGGGCGGTCAGGCGGTGATGATGCGGACCGGGAGGGCCTTGAGGCCGTTGGTGAAGTTGGACCGGATCCGGCGCGGCTCGCCGGCCAGCTCGAACCGGGCCACCCGCCGGGCCAGCGCGGCGAGCACGATCCGGACCTCGAGCCGGGCCAGGTGGGCGCCGAGGCACAGGTGCGGCCCGCCGCGGCCGAAGCTCAGGTGGCGGTTGGGGGCACGCCCGACGTCGAACACATCGGGGCCGGCGAACTCCGCCTCGTCCCTGTTGCCGGACACGTACCAGAGCACGACCTTGTCCCCGGCCCGTATCGCCGCCCCGCCAAGCTCGGTGTCCACGGTCGCGGTCCGGCGCATGAAGTGGGTCGGGCAGCTCCAGCGGAGCACCTCGTCGGTCGCCGGGTCCAGCAGGGCGGGGTCGGCCCGCAGCCGGTCCCACTGCTCCGGCTGCTCGCAGAACGCCAGCACCCCCTGGGCAATCGCGATCCTGGTGGTCTCGTTGCCCGCGATCACCAGGATCGAGAAGAAGTTGTCGAGGTCGGTCTCGCTCAGCCGGTCGCCGTCCACCTCGGCCCGCAGCAGCCGGGACAGCAGGTCGTCGCCGGGATCACGGAGCCGGTCGGCCACGATCGTCCGGCCCAGGTCCCACAGTTGCTTGCCGTAGGGGCTGCGGAACGGGTACCGCCGGTAGGCGTCGGTGTCGTCGCGGCCCCAGACCACGTCGGTGATGTCCGGGTCGGTGTTGGCGATGAGCCGGTCGCCCAGGTCGATGAACGAGTCCAGGTCGGCCTCGGGCAGGCCCATGATGCGGGCCAGCACCCGGATCGGCACCTCCTTGGCGACCGCGTCGATGAAGTCGAACCCCTGGCCTGCCAGCACCGGCCCGGTGAGGGCGGCGTCCAGCGACCTGCTCGGTGAGTGCCTCGACGAAGTGCTGGTAGACGGCGACCGCCCGGACCGAGAAGGCGCCGGACACGATCTTGCGGAGCTTGGTGTGCTCGGGCGGGTCGGTATCGATGATCGTCCGCCGGGCCGCCATGTCCTCGTCGGTGGGCTCCTCGAACGAGATGCCGCGCGCCGACGAGAATGTTGCCACGTCGCGGCTGGCAGCGACAATGTCGGTGTAGCCGCAGACGGACCAGAAACCCGAGTTCGGCGGCGCCTCGTCGTGCCAGGCGACGGGCGCGTCGCGCCGGAGCCGGGCGAACTCGGCGTAGGGCACACCGCGTGCCCACATGTCGAGGTCGGTCAGGTCGACGGCTTGCGTCATGCAAAGTAGTTTGGCACCAAACGAGATCGCCGGCAATCGGAGGCATCGCATGCAGGTCGTCGTCGTCCGTCACCACGAAGAGGACTCGGCCGGGTTCATCGGCGCCGCCTTCGAGGCGCGCGGCGCGCGGCTGAGCACGACCCTGTTCCCCAAGGAAGGCCCGCTCCCGGACCTGGCGGGCGTGGCGCACATCATCCTCCTCGGGTCCATCAGTTCGGTGTACGACGAGGGCGAGGCCCGCGCCTGGATCGACGAGGAACTGGCCTGGCTGCGCCGGGCGGACGCGGCCGGGGTGCCGGTGCTGGGGATCTGCTTCGGCGCGCAGATGCTGGCTGCCGCGTTCGGCGGCACGGTGGAGCACGCCGGCCGGGCCGGAGATCGGCTGGGTCATGGTCGACTCCGGCGGATCCGGAACTGATCCCGCCCGGGCCGTGGCTGGAGTTCCACCACGACCGGTGCCTGCCGCCGGCCGGTGCCACCGTGCTCGCCCGGAACGACCTGGGTGTGCAGGCGTACCGCCTCGGCCGGCACCTCGCCGTCCAGTTCCACCCCGAGGTCGACGGCGACCAGTTCCGGCTGTGGCTGAACGCCGGCGGCCGGGCGGAGATCGAGGCGAACGGCCAGGACCCGGACGCGATGCTCGCGGAGACGATCGCCGAGGAGCCGGGCGCCGCCGCCCGGGCGGCCGGCTCGTCGCGTCCGCACTGCGCATCGCGGCCGAAGCCTGAGGCAGGGACCCGGACTACGGGGCATGCCCTAGTTCGCGGGTTGCTGCATGAGCCACCCGTAGAGGCGGTGCAGGCTTGGCCCACTCAGAACGTGGCCGCCGGGCAGTTCCTGGGCCTGTGCACCGGGTATGTGCCGCAGGAGCCAGTCGGTGTGCGCGCGGGGGCAGAGGGAGTCCTCCGGCCCGTACCAGACCGAGACCGGGACGCTGATGCTGGTGACGTCGAAGCCCCACGGCCGGGTGAAGGCGAGACCGTCGTCGATGCAGCCGTCGATCCCGCCGGTATAGGTGGCTTTGATGCGGAACAGGTGACCGGGCGACCTGGCCTGAGCGGCAAGGATGCTGCGGTCGGATTCGGCTAGCTCGTACCCATCGGCGACGGCCAGGCTGCCGCTTTCGGCAGCGGCGACGGCGTCATGGGCTAGCTGCTCGACCAGGGGCCGGTAGGCGGCTTCCCCGATCTGAGCACGGGTGAACTCCGCGACGTTGCCCGGGGACATCCCGGCCAGCCAGTCCAGCCCCTCAGCGTCAATCGGCGCAGGGCTCACCACGCTGGCGCAGCGCGTCACCCGGTCACCGATGCGCGCCGCGCAGGCCAGCGCGTGCGGGCCCCCACCGGAGGCGCCCCAGACCGCGAACCGGTCCCAGCCCAGGCCGTCGGCGAGGACAGCCACGTCATCGGCGACCCGTGCGACGCTGCGGCCCGGCAGCCGGGTGGATGCGCCATAGCCCGGCCGGTCAGCGACCAGCAGCCGGACGCCGAGATCATCCAGCGGGCCCAGCCGGTCCGGAGCCAGGAACATGGTGCCAGGCATGCCGTACAGGAACACGGCTGGCGTCCCGTCTTCGGGGCCGTACAGGCAGTAGGACAAGATACGCCCGTCAGCCAGCCGCAGCCGCCTGGCGTCGTACTCCTGCGGCCGGTCACCCTGCCCGCTGCTGCGGCCCATCCGATCTCCTCCCGGCAAGCGGGTGCTCGTGCAGCCTCACACCACGGGGCGCACCCGGGCAGTTCACCCCACAGCCGCCGTCGGATCACTGCCGCCCGTCGCACCGCTGGACAACGGCTACCTGGGGCAGATCGATGCCGTGTCCGCGGGCACCGTGTTCCTCGTCGGCGGACGCAGTTCGCTGCTGGTCACCACGGACGGCGGCGCCCACTGGCGGCTGGTGCGGCCGCTGATCGGGGACACCGGCGGCGGCACGTTCGGCGTGGTCTTCGTCAGCCCCCGGGACGGGTTCGTGCTCGGCGATGACCGGCGGAACAACGAGCGGCCCACGATCAGGCGCACCTTCGACGGGGGCGCACGCTGGTCTCGCGTATATCCCCGGGGCAGGGTGAGCCTGCGGACCGGGCAGCGCGGGAGCATCGTATGGCTGGATAAACGAGTCGCTGCCGCGGGCGGTCAGCTTTCCTCGACCGCGCGGATGATCGTCCGCAGCAGCGACGCGAGCTGGTCCTTCTCCCGCTCGGACAGGCTGGCGCTGACGAACGACTCGCCCATGTTGAACGCGGGGAACAGCCGCTCGATCACGCCCAGGCCCTTGGGCTCCAGGCTGACAAGCACCAGGCGGCCGTCCGACTCGTGCGCCCGGCGCCGGGCCAGGCCGCGCTTCTCCAGCGTCTTCAGCACGCCGGTGAGAGTGCCTTTGGTGACCCCGGCCTCGGCGGCCAGGTCCCTGGTCTGCTGCTCGCCCCAGATCCACAGCACGAACAGCACGGTGAACGCGGCCCAGGACAGGTCCTCATCCGCGAGCACCTTGCGCTCCATGTGATTGCGGATCACATTGGCGGCGCGGTAGATGTTCGACACCGCGGCCATGGCGGCGAAGTCGAGTTGCTGGTCCCCGATGCGGCCGCGGATGTCGCGCTCGGCCTGCATGAGGTCGCTGGCGTTGCTGGCGGCGAGGCGACGGGGCATTCCACGATGGTACGTGGCGCGGTTCACGAGAAGAATCGCCGCTGCATATACACCAGGTGCTGGAACGGCTCAGGGGCCGCCGCTGTGTCCGAGTCGCCCTCGGCCAGCGTCTTGTTGATCAGCCTGGCGATCGTCTCGACGGTGTCCACGCCGTAGGCCATGTCGGGGTCGTTGCTGGTCAGGATCGCGATCGAGTAGTCGAGGTCGTGGTGGGTGAAGTCGCCGATGCTGTTGATGTCCCACAGGTCGGGGTCCGGCAGCCAGCCGTTCTTCAGGTGGACCGTCATATCCGCGGGCGCGCCCGCGGACACCCCCCAGCGCTGCCAGGAGATGACGTTGGCCATCAGGTTGAGTGCGTAGTGGCGGCTGGTCCCGTCCAGCACCGTGTTGGGGGTGATCAGCAACTGCAGCAGGCGCAGTTCGTCGTGCGCGTTGACCTCGGTCAGGCCCCAGAAGTCGTCCGTGCCGAGCACGGTGTGGTTCATCCGGGCCGCGTTCAGGAACGCCTGCAACGCGGGCATGCCGACCTCGTTCCAGAGTTCGTCCTGCGCGTCGTTGTCCGACTCGGTGATCATCGCCGTGCAGAGCGCGGCCTGCTCCGGGCTGAGGTCCGCGTGCTCCTGCTGTAGCTGGTACAGCAGCGCGCCCAGGGTGATGACCTTGATCACGCTGGCCGAGTGAAACTCCCGCCACTGGTGGTACCGGCAGCGGAAATCCTCGTCCGAGTCCGCTACGGCGATGCCCACCGTTGCCTCGGTTCCGCGCAGCGCCTTGGCTATCTGCTGGGACAGCCCGGCCGCCAGGCCGGGCTGTCGCGGGTGAGGTGCAGATGCCCGGCGCGGCCGCGGCCGGGGCGGCCGGCGGGGTGCTCGCCGGGCTCGGCGTGCCCGCCGGGGCCGGGGTGCCGGCCGGGGCTGCGGTGGTGGCCGGGGCCGCGGTGCGCGCCGGGCTCGGGGTGCTCGCGGGGGCCGCGGTGCCCGGACGGCCCTGGCTGCGCGCCGTGGCCGGCGCGACGGCGGAGCCGGAGATCAGCAGGGCCGACAGCGCGAGGGCATACCAGGGCCACCGGCCGCTGCCGCCGCATCGTCATCACGCTCCTCAGGCAGCGCAAGACGATAGGTAGCAAAGCTGGAGTGACGATGTCATCAGCATGTGAAGATCGTGAGGGTTCTGCCGCCGGGGTCAGACGCGGTTACTGGGGCACGTCGTACGCGATCGTAGGCAAATCCACTGCCGTGGCGCCACCATCCACGGTGAGCACGGCCCCGGTCACCGCGGACGCGTGCTCGCTGGCCAGGAACGCCACCACCGCCGCGACCTCGCCCGGCTCGGCCGGCAGGCGCAGCGGCACCTGCGCCGTGGCCAGCGCATACGCGGCCTCCCGGTCCGGCAGCCCGCGCAGCGCGGCCAGCGCGTCCATCTCCTCGTCGGCCATCGGGGTGCGCACCCACCCCGGGCACACGGTGTTCACCCGCACCCCGCGGGCACCGAAGTCCCTGGCCATGGACCTGGCCAGGCCGATCAGGCCATGCTTGGCGCTGACGTAGCCGACCGACTCAGGCGCGGCCGCCAGGCCCGCGATCGACGAGACGACCACCACGCTGCCGCGCCGCGCGATGAGCTGCGGCAGGCAGGCCCGGGCGGCGACCAGGCAGGTGGTCACGTTCTCGTGCCAGCTCCGCGCCCAGTCCTCGTCGGCGATATCCCCGGCGGTGCCCACGCCGTGGCCGCCGGCGTTCGCCACGAGGATGTCGATGCCGCCGAACCGCGCGGCCGCCGTGGCCGCCATGTCCGCCATGTCCGCCGCGGACGCCGCGTCGCCAGGGACTGCCAGCGCCCGCTCCCCCAGCGCCGCCGTGACGGCCCGCAGCGGCCCCGGCCGCCGGCCCACCAGGACCACGCGGGCCCCCTCGGCCGCGAACCGCTCCGCCACGGCCGCACCGATGCCGGTCCCGCCGCCGGTGACCACCGCCACCCGGCCGTCCAGCCATCCTGTGGCTGTCATGGCTACCTCCCGTGCGGCCGGCGCCTAACCAGCGGCGAGTTCGGTGACCCTGGTGTGCAGTTCGGTGACGTAGCCCTGTGCCTCGGGTTTCATCAGGACGCTGCGCAGGATTCTCGCGCCGTCCTGGTCGGCGCGGATGCCGGGGTGGCGGCGGGACATGCCGGCCGCGGTGACCCGCAGGGTGCTGAGGAAGACCGGCCGGCTGGCCTTCATGCCACGGGCAAGTATCGAAACGGACGCCTCGTCGATGGCGGACATCGTCGCCCCGGGCACCTGCGGGAAGTAGCAGACGATGTCTAGTTCGGGGGGCTGATACAGCTCCAGCAGACGGGATTCGCCGATCAGGCCGGCCCAGCCGAGCGCGGCACGGCGGCACGCGGCCAGCACCTGGCCGAGCCCGTCCGCCGTCAGCGGCAGTAGCTGGAGGGTGAGCCAGAGCGCGGCCGCCGACGCACCGGCCCGGGAGCACTCCAGGCTGATCTCCCCCAGGTGCAGCTCGTCGGAGGTGAAGTAGGTGTACGGCGAGTCGTGCAGGTAGAACCGGCCCACCTCCGGGTCGGAGAACAGCACCGCGCCGCAGCCGTACGGCTGGAGGCCGTGCTTGTGCGGGTCGACCACGACCGAGTCGCACCCGGCGATGGCCCGCCATGGGGCCGGGTCCAGGCCAGCCTCGCCGGGCTGCCCGGCGAGCTCGGCGCCCTCGGGGGTTCCAGGGGGGTCCTCCCCCCGGGCCAGCGGCCCCGGCCCGGTGACGGAGGAACCGGGCCGTAGGCCACCGGGGGGTTCCGGGGGGTCGCTCCCCCGGGCCAGCGGCCCCGGCCCGGTGACGGAGGAACCGGGCCGTAGGCCACCGGGGGGTTCCGGGGGGTCGCTCCCCCGGGCTAGCAGCGTGAAGAAGCCGCCGTAGGCCGCGTCCACGTGCACCCGGGCCCCGTGCCGGCGGGCGACCGCCAGGATCTCGTGCACCGGGTCGATCGCGCCGAGGCCGGTTGTGCCGGCGGTCGCGACCACCGTGCCGATCCGGCCGCCGGCGAGCAGGGCGTCGAGTGCCCCGGCGTCCATCCGCCCCGCGCCGTCGGCCGGCACCGGGGTGCCCTCGATGCCGAGCACGCCGCACATCCGGGAGTGCGTGTAGTGCGCCTCCTCGCTGTAGGCGATGCCGAGGCCGGGATGGATTTCCCTGGCCACGTAGAGGGCCTCCAGGTTGGCGATCGTGCCGCTCGTGGTCAGGTGCCCGAGGTGGGTGCCCAGGCCGAACATGGCGGCCAGCGCGGCGACCGCCTCCTTCTCCATCTGGCCGGTCGCGGGGCCGCCGTCCAGGGCATGGTTGTTCGGGTTGATCAGCATCGCGGCGAGATACCCGGCCACGGCGGCCGGGTGCGCGGGCTTGAGCATCTGACCGGCGTAGGACGGATGGAAGAACGGGTAGTTGCCGTGCAGCCGCCCGGTCAGTTCGGCGAAGGCGCTGGCGAACCGCTCGTCACTGACGAGCATCGACGGGTCGGTCTCGAACGGGCCGAACCCCTCCTGCCACTCCGTTATCGCCGCGACGGCGCCGCTCAGCCAGCGCTGCAGATCCATCCGGAAACGGTACCCCCGGCGGCCGGCCGGCCCGCAGGCCAGCCCACGGAGCGTGACCGGACCCGCTGCCCAGGTGAGTCCGGCCGCGCCGACGTGCCGCTGCGCTACGTGCCAGGTCCCGCCATGAACGTCACGGGCAATATCGCGGACTTGGCCGTCTTGCTGGTGGGCGAGGGCCGGAACACCACCTTCCCGGTGCCCGAGCACGGCACGGTGATGCTCGTCGGGATCTTCTTCGGCACGAAGAAGCTGGTGAAACTGACGAGAACCGTCGTGGTGGACGCCGGCGCGAGCGCCGCCGTGATCTTCTTCCCGGCACTCCCGGTGAACCCTGTGTCAAAGGTCGAGGTCGGCTGCGTGGTCTCCACTTCGATCGTCTGGCCGGCGGCCGGGTGGCCGGTGTTGACCGGCCCGGGGCAGATCACCGTGATCACGGCCTTGCCCGGCGGGTGGTTCTTGATGAGGCCCTTGAAGTACTCGTTGGGACCGATCGGGACCGGGTCCTGCTGCCGTGCCGCAGCGGACGCCACCGCGGCGAGGGACAACCCCATGGCCGCAGCGATTAAACCGGACATGAGAGCCGCGGCGAAGCGCCGGCTAAGTCTTCCGCGCATGTGTTCCTCCCCGGAGATCAGCGCGTGTAACTGCCTGCCAGGTTGCCACCACCGGGGACCCCGTTCCAGTGCTATCTGGGAGACGGCGGGACAACGATTTGCTGTCCGTCAGGGAAACATCACGATGATACCCTATTAAACTAATAGGGTATATAGATAATTCGGGACATACCGGGTTAAGATCGGAATCTCGGGCCCTCCCCCCAGGAGCACCTGTCCCATCGACGAGCAGGAGTCCCATGACCGCCACCGACGAGTACCTGGCCAACAACGCACGCTACGCGGAAGGCTTCAGCGGCCCGCTGCCGATGCCGCCGTCCAAGCACGTCGCCATCGTGGCCTGCATGGACGCCCGCCTCAACGTCTACGGACTGCTCGGCCTAGGTGCTGGTGAGGCGCACGTCATCCGGAACGCCGGCGGGGTCATCACCGACGACGAGATCCGGTCGCTCGCGATCAGCCAGCGGCTGCTCGGCACCCGGGAGATCATGCTGATCCACCACACCGACTGCGGCATGCTCACGTTCACCGACGACCCGTTCAAGCAGTCGATACAGGACGAGACCGGGATCAAGCCGGCGTGGGCCGCGGAGGCCTTCGGGGACCTGGACGAGGACGTGCGCCAGTCGATCGCCCGGATCAAGGCCAGCCCGTTCGTGCCGCACAAGGATTCCATCCGCGGGTTCGTCTTCGACGTCGCCACGGGCAGGCTCAACGAGGTGAAGTGAGCCGGTGACCGCAGCGGGCGCCCCGGGACCGGACCCTCCGGCCGGGGCGCCGGTCATCGACTCCCACCAGCATTTCTGGGACCTGGCCGCGCACGACCAGCCGTGGCTAGCCAGCGATCCGGTGCTGGCACCACTGCTGCGCAACTTCGCACCGGCGGACCTGGCACCGCTGGCGGCAGCCGGGGGCGTCACGGCGAGCGTGGTGGTGCAGACCGTCACGGAGTCCTGGGAAACGCCGGAACTGCTCGCCCTCGCCGCCGGGCCCGGCCTGGTGGCCGGCGTGGTCGGCTGGGCCGACCTCACCGCGCCGGACGTCGCGGACGTGCTGGCCGGGCTGCGCGAGCTACCCGGCGGCGAATGTCTGTCCGGGATCCGGCACCCGGTGCTGATCGAGCCCGACCCGGACTGGCTGGCCCGGCCGGACGTGCTGCGCGGCCTGGCCGCGGTAGCCGGGGCGGGCCTCGCCTACGACGTGGTCGGCGAGCCCCGCCACCTGCCGGCCGCGGTGACCGCCGCGCGCCGGATACCCGAACTCCGGTTCGTACTCGACCACCTGGGCAACCCCGACATGAGCCCCGAACCCAGCGAGCCGTGGGCAAGCGCCTTCACCCAGTTCGCCGCGCTGGGGAACACCACCGCCAAGCTCTCTGGCGTCCTCGGCGTCCCCCCGCCGCCCGGCGCCGCCCCAGGCAGCCTGGACCACATCCGCCCTTACTACGACCTCGCGCTACACGCCTACGGCCCGGACCGCCTCATGTTCGGTTCCGACTGGCCCCCCTGCACCCTCGACGCCAGCTACGCCCAGGTCCTGGCCACCGCCCGCGCCCTCACTCACGAACTCAGCAGCGACGAGCAAACAGCGATCTTCTCCGGTACAGCCCGCCAGGCGTACCGGCTCCACTGACACCGTGTGATCTGGGGCCGATCTCGCCGCCTCGGGGGCGGGGGCGCTACCGCTCAGCCAGGGCGGCGGCAAGCTCGGCGTTGCGCTGGGTGAAATCGCGCCATGCGGCCGGGGTGGCGGCCAGCGCATCGCTGTCGGGCAGCCGGCATGGTCGCTGTGACCAGCCGCGGAGCCGCCCGTCACGGATCCGGAACTGGACCAGCGTGCCGCGGGCCCAGCCGGAGATGGTGAGGTTCGCCGCGTCCATGGTGGTGACCCGTTGCGGGCAGCTGACCCAGCTCAGCGCGGCGATCTCGGCCTGGATGCGCGCGGCGAACTCGTAGGCCAGCGCCTGGGACGCGCGGTCGCGCAACCGCTCCAGCTCATGGTGCGCGCGCCTGACCGCGGCCGGCTCGCGTTCCAGGATCGCGCCGAGCGAGCCGGCCAGGGCCGTGTGATTGCCATCAGCAACGCCTCGCGCCCGGGCCAGGTCACGTTCCGCGCCGCCCAATCGGGCACCCGAATAGGGCAGCGGCCGGATCCGGTGCAACCCGGCGACCGCCTGCCGCACGCGCAGGCCGCCCAGGTAGGGGCCGAAAAAGCGCACCTGTTCGGCAGGCTCCACCCGGTAGGCCACGGAAAGACCGGGGTGCACCGGGCCGACATCCATCCGGATGTAGACGGCGGTCTCCTGGCCACCCGGCGTCCGGTTCCACGGCGGCAGCGATGCTTCCAGCAGGTTGCGCTCCAGCCACGCGGCCTCATGGACAGAGTCACAGCTCACCGCCTCGATCCGGGCAACCCGGGCCACCATCGCAGCCAGGTGCCTGCGATCGCCCAGATCCGACCAGTACGAGCTCACCCGGCTGCGCAACGCGCTGGCCCGGCCGACATACAGCACCCGGTCACCGGAATCCCGGAATCGGTAGACGCCGGGCGAGCCGGGCAGGCGTGTCACTGCAGGCGGCCGTTGTCCCGCATCAGTAAGCTCCCCGCCAATCACACCCGACGCCACCTGGCCAGTATCCGCCCGCCCGGCCGCGCCCGCCCAGACGCAGCAACTGCCGCCGCTCCCCCGGGTCCGCAGAAGATCGGCAGCCGGTGGTGACCTAGTCCCCCGGCAGGTAGATGATGGCCTTTTACGTGCCGATGAGAGGAGGCCGGCATGGCCGACGTCGTACGTGCCGCCCTGGTGCAGCAGAAATGGACCGGCGACAAGGACTCGATGGTGAAGAACGCGGTCGCGGCGATCCGCGCTGCCGCGGCGCAGGGTGCGCGCGTCACCTGCCTGCAGGAACTCTTCTACGGCCCGTACTTCTGCCAGGTACAGGAGCCGGAGTGGTACTCCTGGGCCGAGCGGGTGCCCGACGGCCCCACCGTCCGGCTGATGTGCGACGTGGCGCGGGAGCACCAGATGGTGCTGATCGTGCCGATCTACGAGGAAGAGCAGGAGGGTGTCTACTACAACACCGCCGCGGTGATCGACGCCGACGGCACCTTCCTCGGCAAGCACCGCAAGAACCACATCCCGCAGGTGAAGGGCTTCTGGGAGAAGTACTACTTCCGCCCCGGCAACCTCGGGTACCCGGTGTTCGACACCGCGGTCGGCCGGATCGGCGTCTACATCTGCTACGAGCGGCATTTCCCCGAGGGCTGGCGGGCACTCGGCCTGGCCGGCGCCAAGATCGTCTTCAACCCGTCGGCGACCAGCCGGGGGCTGTCGGAGTACCTGTGGCGGCTGGAGCAGACGAGCGCCGCGGTGGCCAACGAGTACTTCGTGGGCACGATCAACCGGGTCGGGGTCGAGCCGCTCGGCGACAACGACTTCTACGGCCAGTCCTACTTCGCCGACCCGCGCGGGCAGATCATGGACGGCGCCGCCTCTGACACCGACGAAGAGGTCGTGGTCCGCGACCTGGACATGGGCCTGCTCGAAGAGGTCAGGCACCTGTGGCAGTTCTACCGCGACCGGCGCCCGGACTCCTACGGCCCGCTGGCGCAACCGTAAGGAGGGCCCGCCATGCGCATTCTCATCCGCGGTGGCACCGTGGTCACCGCTACCGGGTCCTCCCGCGCCGACGTGCTCGTCGACGGCGAGACCGTCGCCGCCCTGCTCGACCCCGCGCACACCGGCTCGTTCGCGGGCCTGGCCGACCGGTCGATCGATGCCACGGGCAAGTACGTCATCCCTGGCGGGATCGACGTGCACACCCATCTGGACATGCCGTTCGGCGGGACGTTCTCCGCCGACGACTTCGAGACCGGGACCCGCGCGGCCGCCTGGGGCGGCACGACCTCGCTGGTGGACTTCGCGGTGCAGGCCAAGGGCGCCTCGCTGCGCGAGACGCTGGATGCCTGGCACGCCAAGGCCGAGGGCAAGGCCAGCATCGACTACGGGTTCCACATGATCATCTCCGACGTCAACGAGCAGACGCTCAAGGAGATGGACATCCTCGTCGGCGAGGGCGTGACCAGCTTCAAGATGTTCATGGCCTACCCGGGCGTGTTCTACGCGACCGACGGCGAGATCCTCCAGGCCATGCAGCGGGCCGCCAACGGCGGGGCGACGATCATGATGCACGCGGAGAACGGCATCGCGATCGACGTGCTCGTCGCGCAGGCGCTGGCCAGCGGGCACACCGACCCGGGCTGGCACGGCCACACCAGGCCACCCGAGCTGGAAGGCGAGGCCACCGCCCGGGCGATCCGGCTCGCCCAGGTCGCCGGTGCCCCGCTGTACATCGTCCATCTGTCCGCCCGGCAGGCGCTCGAGGCGGTCACCCAGGCCCGCGACGAGGGGCGTAACGTCTTCGCCGAGACCTGCCCCCAGTACCTGTACCTGTCACAGGACGACCTGGACGCGCCGGAGTTCGAAGGGGCGAAGTACGTCTGCTCGCCACCGGTGCGGCCCAAGGAGCACTGGGCGCACCTGTGGCGCGGGCTGCGCACCAACGACCTGAGCATCGTCTCCACCGACCATTGCCCGTTCTGTTTCAAGGAGCAGAAGGAGATGGGCCGGGGCGACTTCTCCAAGATCCCCAACGGCATGCCGGGGATCGAGCACCGGGTCGACCTGCTGCACCAGGGTGTGGTGGATGGCGAACTGTCGCTCGCGCGGTGGGTCGAGGTGAACTCGACCACGCCGGCACGGATGTTTGGCCTCTACCCGCGCAAGGGAACCATCGCCCCCGGCTCGGACGCCGACATCGTGGTCTACGACCCGGCGCTGCGGCACGTGCTGTCCGCCGAGACGCACCACATGGCGGTGGACTACTCCGCCTACGAGGGCAGGGAGGTACAGGGCGGGGCCAGCGTGGTGATGTCGCGCGGCGAGATCCTGGTCAGCGACGGACAGTGGCACGGCCAAGCCGGGCGGGGCCGGTTCCTGCCCCGGGGCGAGTGCCAGTACCTCAGGTGAGGGGGGCTTGATGGATATCGGCGTGGTGCTGCAGACCGATCCGCCGTGGAGCCGGGTGGCCGAACTGGCCGCCCGGGCGGATCTGGGCGGGTTCAGCCATGTCTGGACGTTCGATTCGAGCGTGCTCTGGCAGGAACCGTTCGTCATCTACTCGCAGATCCTCGGCCGGACCTCGAACGTCAAGGTCGGCCCGATGGTCACCAACCCGCTGTCGCGGGAACTGTCGGTGACCGCGTCGCTGTTCGCCACGCTGAACGACATGTTCGGCAACCGCACCGTCTGCGGGATCGGCCGCGGGGACTCCGCCATGCGCGTCCTCGGCCGGACACCCTCGTCACTGGGCACCCTCGGTCACGCCATCAACGTGATCAGGGACCTGGCCGAGGGCCGGGAGGTCGACTACGACGGCACGAAGGTCCGCATCCCGTGGGTGCGGGACGGCCGGCTGGAGGTGTGGATGGCGGCCTACGGGCCGAAGGCGCTGAAGCTGTGCGGTGAGGAGGCCGACGGCTTCATCCTGCAGTGCGCCGACCCGGATATCGCCCGGTGGACCATCGGCGCCGTCCGGGCTGCCGCCGCCGCGGCGGGCCGGGATCCCTCGGCGGTAACGATCTGCATCGCCGCGCCCGCCTACGTCGGCGAGGACTACGCGCACATGCGGGACCAGACCCGCTGGTTCGGCGGCATGGTCGGCAACCACGTCGCCGACCTGGTGTCCCGGTACGGCGACACCGGTGACTCAGTTCCCCGGGCGCTCACCGACTACATCAAGGCGCGCGAGGGCTACGACTACTCCCACCACGGCAAGGCGGGCAACCCGTCCACGGACTTCGTGCCCGACGACATCGTGGACCGGTTCTGCCTGATCGGGCCGCCGGAACGGCACGTGGACCGGCTGGCGGAACTGCGCGAGATCGGCGCCGACAACTTCAGCGTCTACCTCATGCACGACGCCCGGGACGCCACCCTGGACGCCTACACCGGCCGGGTGGTCGGCGCGGTCTGACCGAGCCGGCGGACCACTGGCAGGATCAGGATCGGCGAGGGCGCCCTCGCCGGGTACCCTCGCCGGGCGCCCTAGTCGACGGCTGAACCGCCGACCAGGTCATTCTTGTGCTTGCCCTGGGCCTTGCCATGGGATGAACCGCCCTGCTGGTCACCGCCGCCCTGCTGGTCACCGCCGCCGTGCTGGCTGCCGTCACCCTGCTGACCGCCATCGCCCCCGTGGCCGTGCGATGGCGCGCGGGCCCCGATCAGGACGACGGTACTGCCGACCGGCCGCGGGCCGGCGGGCTGTACCGAGAGCACCGTCCCCGGGGGCTGCTTGTCGCTGTGCCGCCAGTGGACGCGGACGGACAGGCCCTCCTGGCGGAGCCGGTGCACGGCGGTGGCGACCGGCAGCCCGATCAGCGGGCCGGGCCTGACCTCCACGGTGGCCGCCTGCGCGGATCCGGGCCGGAACGGGCCGGACGGCGCGGCCGAGGGAACCGTGCCCGCATGCGGCCCGGGCCCGGCGTCGATCGTGCTGCCGATAAGGAAGGCGGCGGCGAGGACCACGACCGCGGCCGCTGCGGGCAGCACGGCCCGGTGCAGCGCGTGCCGCGCCCGGCGCTGCCCGCCCGCCGGCGGGCGGGTAAACACGTGCTGGGTCAGCATCTCCGCCGCGGGGACGGGCTCCGGCGGCGCCGCGTCCCCGGCCGTGCCCGGCCCCGCCGGCGCCGTGGCCGCATCCTGGACCGGCACACCGGCCGCGGCGCCCGGCGCCACGGCCGGGTACCGTGCCGCCTGCTCCGCCACGGCGACGGCTGGGTCCCCCTGCGGCGGACCTGCCCGTGCGGCCGCGCCCGCGACCAGGCGGGCGGCCATCTCGCCGGCCCGCCGGGCCACCTCGCCGGCGCTGCGCGGCCGGTTCGCCGGATCCTTGGCGGTCAGCTCGAGTACCAGCGCGGTCACGGCCTCAGGCAGCTGAGCAGGCAGCGGTGGAAGCGAGCGCTCCCGGTGGGCCAGCGCGACCGCCAGCGCGGGCCCGGTGAACGGCGGCGCGCCCACCAGGCATTCGTAAGCCACGACGCCCAGCGAGTACAGGTCGCTGGCAGCCGTGGCGGGCGCACCCATCGCCCGCTCGGGTGCCAGGTATCCCGGTGTGCCAAGGAGCTGCCCGGTGAGGGTGACCGGCGCGGAGTCCGCGGCCTGCGCGATGCCGAAGTCGGTGATCTTCACGATGCCGCCGGGGGCGAGCAGCAGGTTGGCGGGCTTGATGTCCCGGTGCACCAGCCCCGCCAGGTGCGCCGCGTGCAGGCCGGACGCGGTCTGCGCGACGATGTCCAGGCACCGGGTGGGGTCCAGCGGCCCGGCGGCCAGCGCCCCGGCCAGCGAGGGACCGTCCACCAGCTCCATCACCAGGTACGGCGGCTGCGGCGGGTCCGGCTCGCCGTAGTCGTAGACCCGGGCGATGTTCTCGTGCGACAGCCCTCCGGCGTGCTGGGCCTCCGCGCGGAACCGGGTGAGCGCCTCGGGGCTGCCGAGATGCAGAAGCTTGAGCGCCACCGGCCGGGACAGCACGAGATCGGTAGCGCGCCAGACTTCGCTGAACCCGCCGGCGCCGATCTTCTCCCCCAGCACATACCGGCGGCCAAGGACCGTGCTGCCGGGTGCTCCCATAACCAGCGGCTACCCGATAGCGGTGCCGCTAATCCCCCGCGCGGGCCGGTCACCTGCCCGGCGGCCACACCACAGGGAACAGCGGGTGGTCCGGTTCCGCCCCGTCATCGAGCTCGCGGTCGAGGCCCTCGAACGGCGGCGAAGTGCGCCATCCGCGCCGCGCGAACGTGGCGCCGGCGGACAGATAGCGCAGCGACAGGACCCGCCGCCGCCCCGCGTAGGGGAACCCCGGCGCCCCGTGCACGGTCAGGAAGTCGAAGAAGATGGCGTCGCCAGGGGCCAGCTCGAACCGGCGGATGTCGAAGCCGCCACGGTCGGCCTCGATGTCAGGCAGCTCGGCGAGAGTGCCTTCGGGGAACCAGCGCGCCTCGCCGCTCAGGAACGTGCGCGGCATGAGCCACGGCCCGTCGTGCGTGCCGGCCACCAGTTCCAGGCAGCCCTCCTCGGGCACCGGATCCACCGGGATCCAGGCGCTCACGCCACGGCCGTCCATGTTGTAGTACGGCTGGTCCTGGTGCCAGGGGGTGCGCTGGCTCGTGCCGCCCTCCTTCACCAGCACGTGGTCGTGGTAGAAGCGGACCTGCGGGGTGAGCATCAGCGTGGCCGCGATCCGCGGGATCCGCGAGTGGCGCGCCAGTTCCTCGATGCGGGGCACGTCCTGCCACCGGCAGAAGTCCTCGGTGAACCTGCCGGGGTCCCCCGGGGCACTTGCCACCAGCGCGAGCGGCCCGGGGCTGGCGAGTACCGCCTCGATCGCCGCGGCGGCGGCCGCCACCTCGCCGGGGTCAAGGGCGGAACGCACGCAGACCACGCCGTCGCGGGCGAACGCCTCCGCCAGCTCGACCACTCCGGGCATCGGCTCCATCGCACGCGGGGCACCGGGCCTGCCAGGCCGCCGCCCCTCCCCCTCTCCTGTCTGCCGTGGCTTACCCGGCGATCCTCTCAGCCAGCTTCGCCGGCGTGCTTAGCCGGCCTCTTCGGCGCCTTCGTCGCCGAACGCGTAGGCACGCAGGAAGGCCAGCAGCCGGGCGTGTGCCGCAAGAAGGATGGCCGCCGGGCCGGGCTGGACTGTTTCCAACTCCCGCAAGTCCTCTCGCACGGCGGCGACCACTCCGGCCATCCCGGAGACCAGGGCACCCGCGTCGGTGAGGCCCTCAAGGTCACGGTCGGCGCGGTCGATGATCTCGCGGCGGACCAGCAGGTCGGCCAGCTCCTGCGAGCAGCCGAGGCCGACCTCGAGCAGGTCACTCCAGCGGCGGCAGATCCGCCGCAGCCCCGCCCGGGCCCGGTACCCGGCGAAGATGGACTCCCACTGCCGGGCGATGAATTCCTCCCAGCCGAGCGCCATCAGTTCTTCGAGATCGTGGTCGTACACGGCGCCAGACTACGGCCACCGCGCCGCCTGCGCTGGCCGGGTTATGCGCTGGCAGCGTAAGCCGGTGCGCGGCGGCGCCCCGGGGCATTTCAATGCGGTCATGGAGATCCTGATTCTGGGTGGAACCGCCTGGCTGGGCCGCGAGTACGCGCGCCAGGCGCTGGCCCGCGGGCACCAGGTGACCTGCCTGGCCCGGGGGCAGGCCGGGCTGGTAGCGGACGGGGCGGCGCTCGCCGCCGCGGACCGGACCGATCCGGGCGGATATGCGACGGTGGCCGGCCGCGACTGGGACGCCGTGCTGGAGGTGTCCTGGCAGCCGGGGTTCGTCCGGGAGGCGGTGGCGGCGCTGGGCGGCCGGGCAAGGCACTGGACCTACGTATCGTCTGGCAGCGTCTATGCCTCCCACGCCGCCATCGGCGACGACGAGTCGGCGGAACTGCTGCCGGCGGCCGATGCCGACGTGGTCAGCGTGGCGCAGTACGGCGAGGCAAAGGTCGCGTGTGAGCTTGGGTCCGCCGCGGCGGCGGGCGGGCAGGTACTGGTCGTGCGGGCGGGGCTCATCGGCGGCCCCGGCGACCACAGTGACCGCTCCGGCTACTGGGTCGCCCGCGCCGCCCGCGACCCGGCGGGCCCGCTGCTGGTGCCCGGCTGTCCCGGCCTGGCGACGCAGGTCATCGACGTGCGCGACCTCGCGGGCTGGATGCTCGCCTGCGCGGAGGCGGGTGTCACGGGGACCTATGACGCCGTCGGCCCGGTCGTGCCGTTCGGCGAGTGGATCGAGTTGTCCCGCGCGGCAGGCGGCCACACCGGGCCGGTGGTCTCCGCCGAGCCTGCCTGGCTGCGCGAGCAAGGGGTCGAGGAGTACATGGGCGAGGAGTCGCTGCCGATGTGGGTCGCGGAGCCCGGCTGGGAGGGCTTTTCCGCGCGCAGCGGCGCGGCGGCGCTGGGCACCGGGCTGTTGTGGCACCGGCCGCGCACCGAGTTCCTGGCCGACACCCTGGCCTGGGAACGTGCCCAGGGCCTTGACCGGCACCGGAAGGCCGGGCTGAGCGCGCGACGGGAACGCGAACTCCTGCAGGCGCTCGGCTGAGCGCACCGTCAGGCACCCCGCCGGAGCGGTTACTCCGGGGGGTGCCCGCCTCCCCAGGGTGCGCTCATGAGGGCATTGGCCGCCCCGGCCCCTTAGCTACCCGAATTGCACGACCCGGCGCCGTACCTTTGGCGGTTTCATTGCCCTACGCCGGTCGCCCGGGGCCACGGTCCCAGGTGGCCCGGACCCGGGCCCAGGCCGCCTCGGGCTCAGGCCGCCCCTGGCTCAGGCTGGGTCCGGATCAAGCCGGATCCGGCGCGGTCAGGCCGAGCATCTCCGCCGCGGCCTGCCCGCTCGTCCGGGACGCGCCATAGGTGGCCAGGTAGGCACGGGCGGGCGGGCGCCATACCGGCAGGCCCATCTCCACCACGACCGCGTCGGGGCGCGCCGCGAGCAGCCGGGTGATGACCGCCTGGGCACCCGGATCGCGGTGCGCGTCGCGGATCACGGCGATCACCGAGCGGCCCGCGGCCCTGGCGAGGGCCTGTGCCACCTGCCGATCGGCCTGCTCGCCCCCGGCGGGCAGCTGGATGACGCTGCCCGCGGGCAGCCACGGAGCCAGCCCCCAGGGGACGGTGCCGACCGCGATGTTGCCCAGCGGGGCGACCTCGAACACCAGCGGGTCGGTCAGCATGCCCAGCGAGCCGCTGACCCGCAGCGCGCGCCGCGCCGCCGCCAGGCCGACGCCATCACCGTTGGCCGGCATCGCCCCGGTGACCGATGCCCCGTCCGCCCCATCCGCCACGTGCGGGGTTCCGGGCCCGGGAAGCCCCGGCGTCCCCGGGCCCGCCCCGAGCAGGGTCCCCGCAGCGAGCGCCGCCCGGAACTCGGTGACCCGCGCCGCAGCCTCCTCCAGCCGGGCGGCGGGCAGTTCGCCACCGGTGACCGCGGCGGCGAGCGCGGCGCGGACCGCGAGGTAGTCCTCCTCGTCCTGGTCCCGGCCGAGGCAAAGCAGGTCCACGCCGGCCGCGAGCGCCCGCACGGCGGCGCTCGGCACGCCGCCCTGGCCGCTCACCGCGCGCATCTCCAGTGCGTCGGAGATGATCACCCCGGTGAAGCCGAGTTCGCCGCGCAGCAGCCCGCCGAGCGCGGCGGCCGACTGGGTGGCGGGCAGGTCCCCGGTCAGCCCGGCCACCCGCAGGTGCCCCGGCATCACGGCGGCGACCCCGGCGGCGATCGCCGCTTGGAACGGTGGCAGGTCACGCTCACGCACTCTTGCGAGGCCGCCCTCCACGGTGGCGAGCACGTGGTGGGTGTCGACCCTGGTGCTGCCGTGACCTGGGAAGTGCTTGGCGCACGCGGCCACCCCGGCCGACTGCAGGCCGTGCACGGCCGCGGCCGCATGCCGGCTCACCAGATCGGTGCGGTCGCCGAACGCGCGGGTGCCGATGACCGGGTTCCCCGCGGCGGTGTTCACGTCCACCGACGGCGCCAGGTCCACGTTGATGCCAACGGCGGCCAGATCGGCCCCGAGCGCCCGGTACACCGCCTCGGTGAGCGCCGGGTCGTCGACCGCACCGAGGGCGGCGTTTCCCGGGTAGGGGCTGCCGGTCAGGTGGGCCAGCCTGGTGACGTCGCCACCTTCCTCGTCGATCGCGATCACCGGTTGCGGCGCCACGGCGCGCAGCGCCGCGGTCAGCGCGGACAACTGCTCCGGCCCGGCCACGTTGGGCCCGTAGAGCGTAACGCCGACAAGACCGTTTTCCAGCGCCCGCAGCAACCAGCGTGGAGCGGAACGGCCGGGGAACGGCGGGATGAGCACAGCGTCGGCGAGGCGGGTGAGCGAGCCGGCGCCGTGCACGGTGCTCACCCTTTCACCGCCCCGGCGACCAGGCCGCGGGCCATCCGGCGCTGCACCAGCAGGAAGAACAGGATGGGCGGGATCGTGTAGAGGGTGGCGGCGGCCATGATCGCCCCCCAGTCGGAGCTGTGCTGGCCCATGAAGTACGTGATGTAGATCGGCAGGGTGAACTTCCCCGGGGTGTCGGGGCTCAGGAAGGTGAGCGCGAACACGTACTCGTTCCAGGCGAAGATGAACGCGAACACGCTGGTCGCCACCAGGCCGGGCGCCACCAGGGGGAAGAGGATCCGCCAGAAGATCCGGGCCGGGCCCGCGCCGTCGATCGACGCCGCCTCCTCCATCTCCCGCGGCACGGCGGCCACGAAGTTGCGCAGCATCCAGATGGAGATCGGCAGCGCGAACGCCGTGTACAGCAGGATCAGCCCCGGCAGGCTGTCGAGCAGGTTGAGCGCCCTGAAGTCGATGAACAGCGCGATGACCAGCGCCTGCTGCGGCAGCATCTGCACCACGAGCAGCATGATCAGCAGCGAGGTGCGGAACCGGAACCGGAATCTGGCCACCGCGACCGCCGCGAGCAGCGCGGCCAGCGAGGACAGGACCACCGCGGTCAGCGTCACCAGCAGGCTGTTGGCGAAGAACGTCCAGAACGAGAGGCCGACGGTGCTGCCGCTGAACACGTTGTGGAAGTTGGCCAGGGTCGGGTGGGCCGGCAGCGGGTGCGGCGTCAGCGAGAAGATCTCCCGCTGCGGCTTGAACGCCGTCGAGATCATCCACACGATCGGGGCCAGGGTGACCGCCGCGACGAGCACGCCGGCGCCGTTGAGCGCCACCGCGCGCAGCCGCCTGGCGCCGCCCCGGCCGCTGGTGCCGCGCCGGGGCGGGGCAGGGGGCGCCAGCACGGCGGACGGCAGCGAGCCAGGCTGCGCGGTCATTGCAGTGCTCCCTGCTTGACGGAGGCCCGGACGTAGCCGACCGTGATGATCAGCAGGATGACGGTGAGCACTATCGCCAGCGCGCCGCCGACGCCGTAGCTCGGCGGCGTGGAGAAGGCCCGCTGGTAGACGTAGATGCCGAGGTTGTACTCGTCGAGGTTGGCGCCGGAGCCGGTCAGGATGTAGAGCTGGGTGAACACCCCGAAGTCCCAGATCACCGACAGGAGCAGCAGCACCAGGAAGATGGGTTTGAGCAGCGGGTAGGTGATCTTCCAGAACGCCCGCCACGGTCCGGCGCCGTCCACCCGCGCCGCCTCGTGCAGCTCAGCCGGCACGGTCTTGAGCCCGGCGAGCACGCTGACCGCGATGAACGGGAAGCCCTGCCAGACCAGCAGCAGCGTGGCCACGGTATAGACCGGCAGTGCCGACGACGTCCAGTTGAAGCCGTCCCAGGTCGCCGCGCCGCCGCCGAGCCAGCTTGGCAGTTGCGCGAGCACCCAGTCTGCCACGCCGCCGTCCGGGTTGAACAGCCAGTAGAAGATCACGGTCGCCGCGACGGTGGGGGTGGCCCAGGCGAGCAGCGTCGTGGTACTCACCACCACCGACATCCGCGGGCCGAGCCGGTTCAGCAGCAGGCCCACGCAGGTGCCGGTGACCAGCGTCAGCGGGACCACGATCGCGGCGAATACGACGCTGTTGCGCAGGGCCAGCCAGAACTCGGGGTCGTGGAAGATCGCGGTGAAGTTGGACAGGCCCACCCATTGGGCCGGCGCCACACCCGCGAGCTGTTCGATCCCGTAGTTCTGGAACGAGAACAGGCCGAGTTGCATGGTCGGCCACAGGATGAGCCACGCGACCCCGGCCAGCGCCGGGGCCAGCAGCAGATAGGGGGCCAGGTGGTGCCGCCGGATGAACACGCCGGCCCGGACCCGCCACGGCAGGTCCTCCTGGCCCCGCCCCGGGGTGCCGAACCCTGTCACGTGCCCAGTGTCGGCATCGGCGGGCGGCGGCACAGCCGACTCGCCGGCCTGACGCCTGGCCCCCGGCCGGCGGAGCCGGCCGGGGGCGGACACCTTCGTCACATCTTTCCCGTGTTGAGCACGTTCTGAAGATCGGTGTTGGCCTTGTCGACGGTCTGAGTGAAGTTCGCGCCCTGCATGAGGGCCTTCATCATGGTCGGGATGATCGCGTCAGTGGTGTCGGCGATCCCCCAGTTCTTGGAGTTCAGCGGCGAGATCTGGGTCACGGTGGCCGCCTTGGCGAATCCGGAGAGCAGCGGGTTGCTGCTGTAGGCGCCGCCGGTGAGCTGGGAGGTGTACGGCGGGAAGAACCCCTGCGCGTTGGCGAACGACGTGGAGTTGGGCACGCTGTTCATCACCTTGATGAGGTCCCAGGATGCCGTGGGGTACTTGGACAGCTTCCAGACCGCGAGGTCGGAGCCGCCCGCGAAGGCCGGCGACTGGCCGCTGCCCTGGCCGGGAATCGGGAACGAGGCCCAGTTCGCGCTGTCCACGGCGTTCTTCGGGAACTCCGCCTTGGCCCACGGGCCGTCGATGTACATGTCGAGCTTGCCGAGCGCGAAGTCCTCGTTCGAGCCACCGGAGGTGGCCCCGGGGGCGCCAAGCTCGGTCTGCCCGATGTAGGTCTTCGGCGACACGTGCTCGGTCAGGTACAGGCCGGCGTAGAACTTGATGCCGGCCTCCGACTGCGGGGTGTTGAGCTTGGCGACCCACTTGCCGCCCTGGTCGACGGCGACCTGGCCACCGGCGCCCCAGATGAAGCTGACGATCCCGTTGGTGTAGTTACTCGGCGCGCCCAGGCCCCAGGTACCGGGGTTCTTCTTCATCAGCAGCTTGGCGTCGGCCACGAGCTGCGGCCAGCTCGCCGGGGGCGAGCTGATGCCTGCCTTGGCGAACTGGTCCTTGCGGTACCAGATGCCGCGCACGCCGCCGAACCACGGCACCGCGTAGACGGACGAGCCGACGGTGTCGTTGGCGAGCATGCCCTTGACCATGTCCGAGCTCGATGACCAGGAATGCACCTCGGGGGCGATGTTGGCGAGCATGCCGAGCGAGGCCTGGGCAGGCGTGTCGGTATTGCCAAGCTCGGTGACGTCCGGGCCGTTCTTGCCGCTACTGAACGCGGTGGTCCAGTCGGTGGCCCGGTTCCCCCACGGGACGAAGACCACCTTGATCTTGGTCTTGGCATAGGCCGGGTAGGCCTTGTGGAATTGTGTGACGACCCCGTTCATCCAGGTCACCTGCTCCGGCGTGGAGGATCCCATGCGCCATACGGTGAGCTGGGCGGGCACTCCCGAGGAAGAGCCGGTAGTGCCGCTGCTGCTGGATCCGCAGGCTGCGACCAGCCCGGTGAGTGCCGTGGCCGCCGAGATGGCGACGGCGGCTCGTCTGAGTCTCACTGCTTGCTCCCTTCGCGTCGCCGTCGGCGTACGGCCGGCGGGGCCGGGCTTGAACCTGGCGCACGGAGCGGCGCGCGCAGGTGTGCTGGCGCCGCATGACACCAGCTCAGCACCCCTGGGCCCGGGGGTATGCGTAAACTAACAAGAAAGTTTCCTGTAAGATAGGGCCTCCAGGCAACAGGTTCGTTTCTGTTGCCGGATCGAGACCTACAGTGCACGGCGCGCTGACAAGCCGGGCACACCGGAGAAATGCCTGGCACGAACCGCGGGCCGCACTCTGGACCACGGGGCCGGGCAGGCAGAAGATGGCCTGGCGGGACAGGGGGAACGACTATGGGACGGCCAGGCACTCCGAGCCTGCTTCGGGAGATCAACGACCGCGCAGCGCTGGAGTTGCTGCTCGCCGAGGGACCGCTCACCCGGTCACAGGTCGGCGAGGGCACCGGCCTGTCCAAGGTCACCGCCTCGCAGACGCTGACCCGCCTCGAAGAGCGCGGGCTTGTCGCCGTCGCCGGGCAGCAGGCGGGCGTCCGCGGGCCCAGCGCGGCCGTGTACGCGATCGTGCCCTCTACCGCGATCGTGGCGGGCCTCGACGTCGCCCCCGAGGCGGTGACCACCGGCGTGGCCGACGTGACCGGCCAGGTGCTTGCCGAGGTGACCGTGGACCCCAACGGCGCGGGCAACCCGGTCCAGCTGGTCCGCAACGCGGTCGCCGCCGCGTGCCGCGCCGCGCAGATCGAGGCGGCGCAGTTGCGCGCGGTGGTGATCGGGACCGGGGGCATGGTGGACCCGCGCACCGGCGACGTGCGCCTGTCGGTGAACCTGCCCGACTGGCACGAGGGCGTGCTCGGCGCGCTGCGCGGCGACCTGCGCCGCCCGGTGACCATCGAGAACGACGTCAATCTGGCCGCGATGGCCGAGCACGCTCAGGGCGCCGCGCGCGGGGTGGACGACTTCGTGCTGGTCTGGATGGGCGTCGGCCTCGGGCTGGCGGCCATACTGGGCGGCCGGCTGCACCGCGGGGCCAGGGGCGCCGCCGGCGAGATCGGCTACCTGCCGGTGCCCGGGGTGCCGCTGCCGGAGGACCTGACCCACCCCGCGGCGGGCGGGTTCCGCTCGCTGGCCGACGGGCGTGAGGTCCGCGCCCTGGCGGAGCGCTACGGCTTCGCCGCCCCGGCCAACGGTGACGCGGTCGCCGCGGCGGTGCGCGCCGCGGCGGGCGGCCGGTCCAGCGGCGAGGAGTTCCTCGCCGATCTGGCCCGCCGGGTGGCGGTCGGCGTGGCCGCGATATCGGTGACCCTGGACCCGGGGCTGGTGGTGCTCGGCGGTGAGGTGGGCCAGGCGGGCGGGGCGGCGCTGGCGGACCGGGTGAGCACCGAGGTCAGCCGGATCTGCCCGGTGAAGCCCGACGTGGTGCCGACCGCGGTGCCCGACGCGCCGGTGCTGCGCGGCGCCCTGCTGGCCGCCGTGGACCAGGCACGGACGGCCCTGCTCGCCTCCGTCGCCGACGGCTGAAGCCCAGGCGGCCGGGCCGGTATCGCCGCGGGCGGCACCGCCGACCCGGCGGTCACCGGCGTGCGCAGCAACGGGGTGCCGGAGGACGCACCCTAAGCGGCGGGCACGGCCGGGACCGCGCTGCCGGTGAGCGGCAGCCCGGCCGCGGCCGCCCGGCCGTAGTCGTCGTCCACGATGGTCGCCGGGCACCCGGCCGCCTGCAGCAGCGAGGCGGCCACGCCGGCCCGGTACCCCGCCTGGCAGTGCACCCAGACCGGCACCGGGACCCGGCCGAGCAGTTCGCCCAGCCGGGCGGGCAGTTCGTGCAGCGGGATGTGCACGGCCCCGTCGATGTGGCCGGCCGCCCACTCCAGCGGGCGGCGGACGTCGAGCACGGTGACGTCGCGGTGGCGCCTGGCGGCGGCGAGGCCGCCGAAGTCGGACACCGGGCAGAAGGCCGGATCCTCGCCGCCCATCCAGTCCGCCGGTTTGCCGATGGCGGCCCCGGTGATCCCGTCCACGCCGATCCTGGCCAGTTCCCGCTGCGCGGCCGCGACCTGGCCCGGGGTGCTGGCGAGCAGCGTCAGCCTGGCCCCGTCGGGCAGCAGCCAGCCCAGGTGGGTGGCGAACATGTCACCGAGCGGGAAGCTGAGCGAACCGGGCACGTGCCCGGCCGCGAAGGCGCGGCCGCCGCGCAGGTCCACCACCCAGTCCCCGGCCGCGATCCGCCCCGGCACCTGGCCGGGCAGCACGCGCGGCGGCGGCAGCAGGGCGGGTGCGTCCGCGCCGAACGTGTTCGCCTGGCCCATCCGGGCGTAGTACGCGGGGAAGGCGTCCAGGCCGGCCAGCACGGACGCGATGTAACGGTCTTCGTCCAGGGTCAGCACCGGGTTCGCGCGCCGCTCCTGCGCGATCGTCGAGGCGCGGGCCGGTCCCCCGGATCCGGGATCGGCCGCGCAGAAGCTGCCGAAGCCGTGCGTCGGGTACACCGGCGTGTGCCCGGGCAGCAGCGCGGCCAGCCGGTGGGCGGTGGCGTGCTGGGCCGCGGCGAGCGCGGGCGCGTGCCGCGTGCCGAGCAGATCGGGCCGCCCGGTCGATCCGTGCAGCAGCGAGCCGCCGGTGAAGACGCCGGCCAGGTCCCCGGTGCGTGCATCGGTCACGACATAGGCCAGGTGCGTCCACGTGTGGCCGGGGGCGGCAATGACCCGCACCCGCATCGCGCCCGCCTCGATCACGTCACCGTCGCCGATCGCTTTCCGGCGCAGCGCCACGTCGTCGGCGCCGTTCACGTGATAGACGGCGCCGGTCTCCCCGGCCAGGGCCAGGCCGCCGGAAATGTAGTCGTTGTGGATGTGCGTCTCGAAGACGTGGGTCACCGCCACGCCGCGATCGGCGGCCGCCACCAGGATCCGGTCGATGTCACGCTGCGGATCCACCACCAGCGCGGCCGTGCCGTCGGTCACCAGGTAACTGCGGTCACCCAGCGACGGCGTGTCGATCACCACAATCTCGATCACGGCGGCCTCCTTGTCCCGCTTCTAGCTATTTAACCTATCGACATACTAGGTTATAGTGAGCCCGTGTACTCCCCCGATCGGCACGAAAACCCGCGGCCCGTCATCGCGGTCATCGGCGGAGGCGCCAGCGGCACACTGACCGCCATTCACCTGCTACGCCTGGCCGCCGCCGGACGGGCACCGGTACGCATCGCGCTGATCGACGCCGGTGGCCGGCACGGGCTCGGCCAGGCATACTCCACCACGCACCCCGGTCACCTGCTGAACGCCCCGGCCGGCACGATGAGCGCGGTGGCCGGCGACCCGGGCCAGCTGCTGCGCTGGGCCAGCGCGAACCATGTCGCGCACGACGGGTTCCTGCGCAGATCCGACTACGGGCGCTATCTGCGCGACACGCTGGCCGAAGCGGCGCGCCGCGCGGGGCCGGACAGCACCATTACCCCGGTCACCGCACAGGTCATCCGGATCAGCGACTGCGCGCCGCGGCACCCGTGGCGGCTGCACCTCGCCGCCGACGGCCACATCGACGCCGACATGGCCGTGCTGGCCGTCGGCAGCCCCGCACCCGCCACGCCATGCCCGGTGCCCGACAGCCCCCGGTACATCGCCGACCCCTGGGCACCAGGGGCGCTGCGCCGGGCCGGCGACGGCAGACGCGTCATCGTGCTTGGCACCGGCCTGACCGCGATGGACGTGGCGATCGCGGTGACGGACGCGCACCCGCGTACCGTGGTCCACGCGGTGTCCCGGCACGCGCTGCTCCCCCGGGCACACCGCAGGGCCGCAGAACCGGGCCGGCCGACCTGGCTGCCCGCGCTGGCGGGCCCGGGTGGCCCCGTGCGGCTCGGCGAGCTGATGTGGCAGGTCCGCGCCGCGATGTCGGACCGCCCGGAAGCGTGGGAAGAGATCATGGACGCGCTCCGGCCACACGTGCCCCGGCTGTGGCAGCGGCTGCCCATGGCCGACCGGCAGATCTTCCTCCGCCACGTCGCGCGCTACTGGGAGGTGCACCGGCACCGGATGCCGCCGGAGACCGCGCGCCGGGTCAGCGCACTGCTCGGCACCGGCAGGCTGTCGGTGCACGCGGGCCAGGTCCGGACGGTGACCGCGGAGCCCGGCGGGCTCCGCGTGCGCATCGAGTACGCGGCCCGGGCCGGAGCCAGGCACCCGGGGACCACCGCGCAGGTGGCCGGGGCCGGGCACGCGGCCGGGACCTGCGCCGAGCAAGAGGCCGGCTGGCTGATCAACGCCACGGGCCCGGACGGCAACATCACCCGCACCGGCGACCCGTTGCTGCGTGACCTGTTCGACCGCGGGCTGGCCCGGCCTGACCCACTGCGGCTCGGCCTCGATGCCACCCCGAGCGGCGCGGTTCTCGACGCCGCGGGGCGGCCGAGCGGCAGCCTGTTCACGCTCGGCCCGCCGCTGCGCGGGCTGTGGTACGAGACCACCGCCATCCCGGAGATCAGGACCCAGGCCGCCGCCCTGGCGCTGCGCCTCACCGCGGCCCCGGTGGCCGCCCGCCCGGGCACGGCCGCCTGACGCCCGGCTGTGATGCCGCCGCCCTGCTGGAAAGGGGCCGCGGCACCACGGCCGGCGCCAGCCTCGATTACGAATGGATGACGTTCTGCGCAGTTCGTTGCGGTTGCTCCCCTTGGAGCGGCAGGTTTACGGCCAGGGTGCGCAGCACCCCGCTGACTCAATTGGGCGGGCCGAGGGACACAAAGCCTGGCGCGGGCCGTCCCCGCCCGCCGCGTGGCCAGGCGCGCGTCGCGGCGCGCCTGGCCACGCCATGCCCGCAGCTTGACGAGCCAGGCGCACTGTGGTGATGATGACCGGAGTCCATCGTCGGCAGTGGAGGAAGTCGGTGCGAGTCCGACGCGGTCCCGCCACTGTGACCGGGGAGCGGCCCTCACATTAGTCACGACCGCGATGCGGTGGGAAGGCTGAGGGGAGCTTCGATCCGGGAGCCAGGACACTCCGGCCGTCGATCCTTCGCACCTGGGGCGTGGTTACCCCAAGGAAGGCCCGCCATGATGTCCTCACCTGCCCCGCCGGGCGTCCCGCTGCCCGCCTGGGGTGCCGTCCCCGCCGCCCGCCGACTGCCGCACCTCCGCTGATGCCGCGCCGGTCCGGGCTCGCCTCCGGGCTGCTGCTCGGCTCCGCCCTCGACGCCCTGTTTGCCGATCCGAGGCGCGGGCATCCCGTCGCCGCGTTCGGCAGCGCCGCCGCCCGCGCCGAGGGCCGGCTCTGGCGGGCGAGCCGGGCGCGCGGCGCACTGTTCACCGTGGCATGCGCCGGCCCCGCGGCAGCCGCCGGCTGGGCCGGCCAGCGGCTCACCGACCGGCGCCCGCTGCCCGGTGCGGCACTGGCCGCCGCAGCGACCTGGGCGGTACTCGGCGGCGCCAGCCTGGCCGCCGAGGCGGCCGGGGTCTCCCGCGCGCTGGCGGCCGGGGACCTCGATGACGCGCGCCGCCGGCTCCCCACGCTGTGCGGCCGCGACCCCGCCGGGCTGCCTGCGGCCGAGCTGGCCCGCGCGGCGGTCGAGTCGGTGGCGGAGAACACCTGCGACGCGGTGGTCGCGCCGCTGCTGTGGGGCGCGGCGGCCGGCGTCGGCGGCCTGCTCGGCTACCGGGCGGTGAACACGCTCGACGCGATGGTCGGTCATCACAACATGCGTTACGAAAGGTTCGGCTGGGCCGCCGCCCGGCTCGATGACGCGGCGAACCTGGTGCCCGCCCGGCTGACCGCGCTCCTGGCCGCGGCCCTGGCCCCCGCGGTCGGCGGGAGCGGGCGCGCCGCCCTGCGCACAGTCCGCCGCGACGGGGCCGCGCATCCCAGCCCGAACGCGGGCCGCTGCGAGGCCGCGTTCGCCGGGGCGCTCGGGGTCAGCCTCGGCGGCACCAACGTCTACCAGGGCCATGCCGAACGGCGCGGCACCCTCGGCGATGGTCCCCCGCCCGGGCCCGCCGACCTCGATCGCGCTATCCGCCTGTCCCGCCTGATTAGCGTGACGGCAGCTGTCCTGGCCGCGGCGACCGCCTACCTCCTCAGCGCGCGGGGCCCACGCCTGATTCGGGCCGCCCGCCCCGGGCCGAGCACCCCGGCCGACGTACTCGCGAGCTCCCGCGCCCACGTATGTGGTGGTGGGCACTCCAACCACAAAAGAATGTGGGTGGAGTGCCCACCACCACAAAAGAAGACCGCAGCGAGGCCGGCATGACGGGGATTCTGGCTGCCGGGCCGAACGCGAAGGGCCGCGCTGACGCGCGTTTGTCATGGTTGGCGCAACCACAACAATCTTTTGTGGTGGTTGGCGCAACCATCACAAAAGATGACGGCAGCGGGGGCGGCGTTAACGGGATCCTGGGCGCCGGGGCGGCGGATCAGGGTGCCGGGCCAACGGCGGGCGCAGCGGCTTTGGCTGCATGGGCAGGGGCGACGGCATGAGGGGGATTCTGGTCGCGGGGACGGCGTCGGAGGCGGGGAAGAGCGCGGTCACCGCGGGGATCTGCCGGTGGCTGGCCAGGCGCGGCGTGAAGGTGGCACCGTTCAAGGCGCAGAACATGTCGCTGAACTCGGTGGTCACCAGGGACGGCGCCGAGATCGGCCGGGCCCAGGCCATGCAGGCCGCCGCGGCCGGCATCGAGCCCGAGGCGGCGCTGAACCCCGTGCTGCTCAAGCCCGGCGCGCGCGGCACCAGTCAGGTCATGGTGCTCGGCAAGCCGGTCGCCGAGGCCGACGCTATGTCCTACCCCGCACTGAAGCCGCGCCTGGCGGACACCGTGCTGGCCTGCCTGACCGGGCTGGCCGGCCGGTTCGACGTGGTCGTCTGCGAGGGCGCGGGCAGCCCGGCCGAGATCAACCTGCGCGAGCACGACCTCGCCAACATGGGCCTGGCCCGGGCGGCGGGCCTGCCGGTGATCGTGGTCGCCGACATCGACCGCGGCGGGGCGCTGGCCGCCCTGTACGGCACCCTTGCCCTGCTCAGCCGGGACGACCAGGCGCTGGTCGCCGGGTTCGTGGTGAACAAGTTCCGCGGCGATGCCCGGCTCCTGCAGCCCGGACTTGACCGGCTCCGCGAACTGACCGGCCGGCCGGTGCTCGGCGTGCTGCCGTGGACTCCCGGGCTGTGGCTGGATGCGGAGGACTCGCTCAGCCTGGGCTCAGTGCCCGAGGCCGGCCTGCCCCCGGCCGGGCCGGCAGCGTGCTCCGGGTGGCGGTGGTCCGGCTGCCCCGGATCAGTAACTTCACCGACATCGACCCGCTGATGGCCGAGCCTTGTGTGGCCGTCCGGTTCGTCACCTCGCCCGCCGAAATCGCCGACGCCGACCTGGTGGTCCTGCCCGGCAGCCGGGCCACCGTGGCCGACCTGGCCTGGCTGCGCGAGCGTGGGCTGGCTGGGGCGGTGGCCACCCGGGCCGCGCGGCGCGGCCCTGTGCTCGGCATCTGCGGCGGATACCAGATGCTCGCCCGGGAGATCCGCGATGACGTGGAGAGCGGCGCGGGCCTGGTCCCTGGGCTTGGCCTGCTGCCCGCCACGGTCAGCTTCGGCGCTGCGAAGGTGCTCCGGCTGCGCAAGGAAACCTGGAACGGAGAGCAGATCACCGGGTACGAGATCCACCACGGCGTGGTCACCACGGCCGGCGGCACGCCGTTCCCCGGCGGGTGCAGCGCCGGGGCGGTGCACGGCACCACGTGGCACGGCATCTTCGAGAGCGACGGGTTCCGCGGGGCGCTGCTGCGCCGGGTCGCCGCGGCGGCCGGGCGGCCGTTCGAGCCCGGTCACGTCACGTTCGCCAGCCTCCGGGAGCGGAAGCTGGACACCCTGGCCGGCCTCATCGACGCGCATATGGACACGGCCGCACTGCAGGACCTGATCGACCACGGAGCGCCCGCGGGGCTTCCGTTCATCCCCCCGGGAACACCATGAGCACCGAACCAGTCATCGTGCTGATTTCCGCGTCGGACACCGACCTGCTGGCGGCGCGGGCCAGCGGGGCGCCGTGGCGCCTGGCCAACCCCGCGCGGACCGCGCCGGATCAGGTGGCGGGGCTGGTTGCCGGGGCGTATTGCGTGATCGTGCGGTTGCTGGGCGGGCGCAGAAGCTGGCCCGAGGGCCTCGCCGCCGTCCTGGCGCAGGGCCTGCCCACGGTGGTGCTCAGCGGCGAGGCCGCGCCGGACGCGGACCTGATGGCGGCGTCCACGGTGCCCGCCGGGGTGGCCGCGCAGGCGCTCGATTATCTGCGTGAGGGCGGCCCGGCCAACCTGGCCGAGCTGGCCGCGTTCCTGTCCGACACGCTGCTGCTCACCGGGCACGGGTTCGCGCCGCCGGTGCCGCTGCCCGCCCAGGGCGTGCACGGGGACCGCGCCACCGTGCCGGGCCGGCCGACCGTGGGCATCGTGTTCTACCGGGCGCACGCGGTATCGGGGAATACCGCCTTCGTGGACGCGCTGGCCGACGCGGTCGAGGCGCGCGGCGGAAACGCGAGGTGCGTGTACTGCTCGTCGCTGCGCGCGGCCGGGCCCGAGGTCTACGAACTGCTGGCCGGGGCGGATGCGCTGATCGTGACCGTGCTCGCGGCCGGCGGCACGGTGGCCGGGGACGCGAGCGCGGGCGGGGACTCCGACGCCTGGGACGTGGCCGCGCTCGCCGCGCTGGACGTGCCGGTGCTCCAGGCGCTGTGCCTGACCTCGCCGCGTGCCGCATGGGCGGCCTCCTCCGCGGCGCTCACCCCGATGGATGCCGCGATGCAGGTCGCGGTGCCCGAGTTCGACGGGCGGCTGATCACCGTGCCGTTCTCGTTCAAGGAGGCGGGGGCGGAAGGGGTGCCGGAGTACGCGGCGGACCCGGAGCGGGCGGCGCGGGTCGCCGGGATCACATTGGCGCACGCAAGGTTGCGGCACACACCGCCCGCCCAGCGGCGGCTGGCGATCATGCTGTCGTCGTACCCGACCAGGCACGCGCGGGTGGGGAACGCGGTCGGGCTGGACACCCCGGCCTCGGCCGTGGTGCTGCTGCGGGCGCTGCGCGATGCGGGTTACGACACCGGGGACGGGTTCCCCGAGGACGGCGACACGCTGATCCACACGCTGATCGCGACCGGCGGGCACGACGTCGAGTGGCTCACCGAGGAGCAGCTGGCCGCGGCGCCCATGCGGGTGCCCGCGGCGCGGTACGCGGAGTGGTTCGCCGCCCTGCCGGCTTCGCTGCGTGACGCGGTCCGCGGGCACTGGGGCGACCCGCCGGGCGAGCTGTACGTGGATTCGGGCGAGATCGTGCTGGCCGGGCTGCGGTTCGGCAACGTGGTGCTGATGATCCAGCCGCCGCGCGGGTTCGGGGAGAACCCGGTGGCCATCTACCACGACCCGGACCTGCCGCCGTCGCACCACTACCTCGCGGCCTACCGCTGGCTGGCGGAGGAGTTCGGCGCGCACGCGGTAGTGCACCTGGGCAAGCACGGCACCTGCGAATGGCTGCCCGGCAAGGGCCTGGGCCTGTCCGCGGAGTGCGCGCCCGACGCGGTGCTCGGCGACCTGCCGCTGGTCTACCCGTTCATCGTCAACGACCCCGGCGAGGGCACCCAGGCCAAGCGGCGCAGCCACGCGACGATCATCGATCACCTGATCCCGCCGATGGCCCGCGCGGACAGCTACGGCGACCTGGCCAAGCTGGAGCAGTTGCTGGACGAGTACGCCACGGTCAGCGCGCTGGACCCGGCCAAGCTCCCGGCCGTCCGGGCCCAGGTGTGGGAGCTGATCTCCGCCGCGCAACTGCACCACGACCTGCAGGTGGACGCCGTGCCCGCGGCCGGGGAGTTCGACAGCTTCGTGCTGCACGTGGACGGGTACCTGTGCGAGATCAAGGACGCGGTGATCCGCGACGGCCTGCACGTGCTGGGCAGCGCCCCGGCGGGCGAGCAGCGGACGGCCACGGTACAGGCGGTGCTGCGGGCCACACAGATCTGGGGCGGGCACAGCGCGCTGCCGGGCCTGCGTGCCGCGCTGGCTTCGCATTACGGGCTGAGCGAACGGGCGCTGCTGGCCGACCCCGGGCAGCCGGCCGACGTCCGTGGTGACCTGCCCGGGCTGGCGGCCGGGGCCGCTGCCCGTTCCGGGGCGGACGTTATCGACGCGCTGGAGGGTCTCGGGGGACGGCTGGTCGCGGGACTGGACGACGCGGGCTGGCAGCCGGAGAAGGCGCAGGCCGTGGCCGCGGAGGTGCTCGGGGAGGCACCGCCGTCCGTGGTGGCCGTGCTGGAGTTCGCGGCGTGCGAGGTGGTGCCCCGGCTGGAGCGGACTCCTGACGAGGTGGCCAACCTGCTTCGCGCGCTGGACGGCGGATACGTGCCGGCCGGCCCGTCGGGGTCGCCGACCCGGGGGCTGGTGAACGTGCTGCCGACCGGGCGGAACTTCTACTCGGTGGACCCGAAGGCGATCCCGTCGCGCAACGCGTGGGACGTGGGCGCGGCGCTGGCCGAGTCGCTGGTGGCGCGGCACCTGGCCGACACCGGGGCGTACCCGCCGTCGGTCGGGCTGACCGTGTGGGGCACCTCGGCCATGCGCACCCAGGGCGACGACATCGCCGAGGTGCTGGCGCTGATCGGATGCCGGCCGGTGTGGGACGACGCGTCCCGGCGGGTGACCGGGTTCGAGGTGACGCCGCTGGCCGAGCTTGGCCGACCGCGGATCGACGTGACCGTGCGCATCTCCGGGTTCTTCCGTGACGCGTTCCCGCACGTGATCGCGCTGCTCGACGACGCGATCGCGGCGGTGGCCGGCCTGGACGAGCCGGTGGAGTCGAACTACGTGCGGGCGCACGCGGAGGCCGACGTGCTCGCGCACGGGGACCGGCGGCGCGCGACCACCCGGATCTTCGGGTCCAAGCCGGGCGCCTACGGCGCCGGGCTGCTGCCGCTGATCGACGCGCGGAACTGGCGCACCGACGCCGACCTGGCCGAGGTCTACGCGGTCTGGGGCGGGTACGCCTACGGCCGCGGCCTGGACGGCCGGGAGGCCCGCGCGGACATGGAGTCGGCGTTCCGGCGGATCGCGGTCGCGGCGAAGAACACCGACACCCGCGAGCACGACATCGCCGACTCCGACGACTACTTCCAGTTCCACGGCGGCATGGTGGCGATGGTCCGGCACCTGACCGGTTCCTCGCCCGCCGCGTATGTAGGTGATTCGGCCGTGCCTGACCTGGTGCGGACCCGGACCCTGGCCGAGGAGACCCGGCGGGTGTTCCGTGCGCGCGTGGTCAACCCGCGGTGGCTGGCCGCGATGGCCAGGCACGGGTACAAGGGCGCGTTCGAGATGGCCGCTACCGTGGACTACCTGTTCGGCTACGACGCGACCGCCGGCGTGGTGGACGACTGGATGTATGAGCAGCTTGCCGCCTCGTACGTGTTCGACTCGGAGACGAGCGCGTTCATGCGCAAGTCCAATCCGTGGGCGCTGCGGGGCATCGCGGAACGGCTGCTGGAGGCCGCCGATCGTGGTCTGTGGGCGTCACCGGAGGACGGCACTCTGGAGGCGCTGCGGAGCGTGTATCTGGAATTGGAAGGCGAACTGGAGGGGGAGGACTCATGAGCAGCCCGACCCTCCGCCAGCGCGACTCCAACCCCAGCTACCACGTCGGCCCCAGCCACCACGTCAGCCCCAGCCCAGACGGCGGGCGGCGGCGACTGTTTGTGGTGGTTGCGCCAACCATGACAAAAGAATGTGGTGGTTGCGCCAACCATCACAAACGATGGGCGCGATCGGAGGCAGCGAGGTGAGCGGCTTCCCTTTTAGCGCGGTCGTGGGCATGGAGGAGCTGCGGCTGGGGCTGGTGCTCAACGCGGTGTCGCCGGGCATCGGCGGGGTGCTGGTGCGCGGCGAGAAGGGCACCGCGAAGTCGACTATGGTGCGCGCGCTGGCGGCGATCCTGCCTGACGTGCAGGTCGTGGCCGGATGCCGGTTCTCCTGCGACCCGGCCGCGCCCGATCCGTCCTGCCCGGACGGGCCGCATGAGCCGGGAGCGGCATCGGTCACCCGCCCGGCGCGCCTGGTCGAACTGCCGGTCGGCGCCAGCGAGGACCGGCTGGTCGGCGCGCTGGACATCGAGCGGGCGCTGACCGAGGGCGTCAAGGCATACGAGCCGGGGCTGCTGGCCGCCGCGCACCGGGGCGTGCTGTACGTGGACGAGGTCAACCTGCTGCACGACCACCTGGTGGACCTGTTGCTCGACGCCGCCGCGCTCGGCACCTGCTACGTGGAGCGGGACGGGGTATCCGTCCGCCATGCCGCCCGGTTCCTGCTGGTCGGCACGATGAATCCGGAAGAGGGCGAGCTGCGGCCGCAACTGCTGGACCGGTTCGGGCTCACCGTGGAGGCCGCCGCTCCACGCGACGCGAGCCTTCGCAGCGAGGTGGTACGGCGGCGGCTCGCCTACGACGCCGGCCCGGCCGGGTTCTGTGCGGCATGGCGGGACGCCGAGACCGCGCTGGCCGGGCGGATCGTCACGGCGCAGGCGCTGCTGCCCGGTGTGGTGCTGCCCGATGCCACCCTGCGCCAGGTGGCGTCGGTATGCGCGGCGTTCGACGTGGACGGGCTACGCGCGGACCTGGTCACGGCGCGGGCGGCGATCGCGCACGCGGCGTGGGAGGGCCGCAGCGAGGTCACCGCCGTGGATGTGCGGGCCGCCGCGCGGCTGGCGCTGCCGCACCGGCGCAGGCGGCAGCCGTTCGACGCGCCGCAGCTGGATGAGTCCGAACTGGACAGGGCGCTGGCCGGGGCGGATGAGGATCCCGACGACGACCCTGGCCCCGGAGATGACGGGCCGGGCGGCGGCGAGCCCGCGGCCACGGCGGGCCAGGATGCCCCGCCGCCACGCGAGTCCGCCGAGCCGGAGCGCAGGCCGGCGCAGGAACCCGCCGCGCAGGAGCACGGCCAGTCACCGCCGGGCACTGCTTCGGCCAGGCCGCCCGCCGCGCCCGGGTCCGTGTTCCGGGTCAAGCGGCTTGAGGTCCCCGGGGTGGGCGCTGGCGCGTCGGGCCGGCGGTCCCGGGCCCGCACGGATTCCGGTCATATCACCGGGGCGCAGCGTCCCCGGGACCGTGTCGCCCGGGTGCACGTGCCTGCCACGTTCGCGGCGGCCGCGCCGTACCAGGTGGCCAGGGGCCGGGCCGCGGGCGGTGGGCTGCTGTTGCGGCCCGGTGACCTGCGCGAGGCCCGCCACGAGGGCCGGGAATCCAACCTGGTACTTTTCGCGGTGGACGCCAGCGGCTCGATGGCGGCCCGGGCCAGGATGGGCGCGGTCAAGGGCGCGGTGCTTTCCTTGCTGCTGGACGCCTACCAGCGCCGGGACAAGGTGGGCATGGTCACGTTTCGCGGCAGCGGGGCGGAGGTCGCGCTGCCGCCGACGTTCTCTGTCGAGGCGGCGGCCGCCCGGCTGGCCGCGGTGCCGACCGGCGGGCGCACCCCGCTCGCGGCGGGCCTGCTCCGGGCCGGGGAGTTGCTGCGCACCGAGCGGATACGGGATCCGCGCCGCCGCGCCCTGCTAGTGCTTGTCACCGACGGGCGTGCCACCGGCGGCCGGGACCCGGTGGCCAGCGCGCACCGGGCGGCGGGCCTGCTGGCGTCGGCGGGGGTGCACAGCGTGGTCGTGGACTGCGAGTCCGGCCCGGTCCGGCTCGGCCTGGCCGCCGCCCTGGCCCAGTCACTCGGCGGTGTCCTGCTCCGCCTGGACGAGCTTGCCGCCGGTCCCCTGGCCGACTCGGTGAGAGTGCTCAAGGAGGTGGCGTGATGCCGCAGGGGAAGCCGCTCGTGGTTCCCGATGACGGACTGACCACCCGGCAGCGGCGGAATCGTGCGCTGATCGTGGTGCACACCGGCGAGATGAAGGGCAAGTCCACGGCCGCGTTCGGGCTGGCGCTGCGGGCCTGGAACCAGGGCTGGCCGATCGTGGTGTACCAGTTCGTGAAGAGCGCCAAATGGAAGACCGGCGAGGAGTCGGCGCTGCTCGCCCTGTCCAGGGTGCACGAGCAGACCGGCGAGGGTGCCCCGGTGACCTGGCACAAGATGGGCGAGGGCTGGTCGTGGATCGCCCGGCCGGGCAGTGAGGCCGACCATGCCGCCAACGCCAGAGAGGGCTGGGAGCAGGTCAAGCGGGACCTCGCCGCGCAGACTTACGGGTTCTACGTGCTCGATGAGTTCACCTATCCGATGAAGTGGGGCTGGGTGGACACGGCCGACGTCGTCGCTGCCCTGGCGGACCGGCCCGGGCACCAGCACGTGGTCATCACCGGGCGCGACGCCGACCCGCGGCTGGTCGAGGCGGCCGATCTCGTGGTGCGGATGACCAAGGTCAAGCATCCGATGGACGCGGGCCAGAAGGGCCAGAAGGGCATCGAGTGGTGAACGTCCCGCGCCTGGTGGTGGCCGCGCCCGCGTCCGGGCACGGCAAGACCACCGTGGCCACCGGGCTGATGGCGGCGCTCACCGCGCGCGGGCTGGCCGTCTCCGGGCACAAGGCCGGCCCGGACTACATCGACCCCGGCTACCATGCGCTGGCGACCGGACGGCCGGCCAGGAACCTGGACCCGGTACTGTGCGGCGCCGACACGATCGCACCGCTGTTCGCCCACGGTGCCAGGGGCGCGGATATCGCGGTCGTCGAGGGGGTCATGGGCCTGTTCGACGGGCGCGGCAGCACACCGGAGGGGTCGACCGCGCACGTCGCGGGCCTGCTCGATGCTCCGGTGGTGCTGGTCGTGGACGCTTCGGCGCAGGGCCGGTCGGTGGCCGCCCTGGTGTCCGGGTTCGCGTCGTTCGACCCGGGAGTGCGCCTGGCCGGGGTGATCTTGAACCGGGTCGGGTCCGCGCGGCACGAGGAGATACTGCGCAACGCTCTGGCCGGGATCGGCATGCCCGTGCTCGGTGCCCTGCGCCGGGACGACGGCGTCGCGGTCCCCTCCCGGCACCTGGGCCTGGTACCGGCCGCCGAGCGGGACGGCGCCGCCCGCGCCGCGATCGCCCGGCTCGCCGCGCTGGTCACCCAGTCCGTAGACCTGGACGCCGTGGTAGGCGTCGCACGCCAGGCCGGCGCCCTGCCCGCCACCCCCTGGGACCCGGCTAGCGCCTTCCATGATCCTGAAGGATCATGGAAGGGCGCGGGCGGCGGGCGGCCTGTGGTGGCTGTTGCGGGCGGGGCGGCGTTCACGTTCTGCTACACCGAGACGATGGAGTTGCTCACCGCCGCGGGCGCGGACGTGGTGACCGTGGACCCGCTGCGCCACGCGGCGCTGCCGCCGGGGACCGGCGCCCTGGTGCTGGGCGGCGGATTCCCCGAGATCCACGCCAGCGACCTGTCCGCCAACGAGCCGCTGCGCGCGGACGTGGCCCGGCTGGCCCGCTCGGGCGCCCCCGTGGTGGCCGAATGCGCCGGGCTGCTGTACCTGGCCAGGGAACTGGACGGGCTGCCCATGTGCGGGGTGCTCGACGCCACCGCGCGGATGACCCCCAGGCTGACCCTTGGCTACCGGGATGCGGTCGCGGCGGGCTCCTCCGTGCTCACACCCGCCGGGGCCACGGTCCGTGGTCACGAGTTCCACCGCACCACCGTGGTCCCGGGGAACCCGGCGGCCCCGGCGTGGACGTTCGGCGGCAGAAAAGAGGGCTTCGTGCAGGGCGGCGTGCACGCCTCCTACCTGCACCTGCACTGGGCGGGGTACCCGGGCCTGGCGCGGCGACTCGTGGCGGCAGCGGCATGACCGCGCCGACGCTGGCCGGGGTCGGCATGGGCCCGGGCGACCCGGAACTGGTCACCGTGAAGGCGGTGCGCGTGCTGCGCGAGGCCGACCTGGTACTGGTCCCGGTCATGGCCGCCGGGGAGCAGGGCCAAGGCCCCGTGCCGGAGGAACGGGGCCTTGGGAGATCGGGGGTTTCCGGGGGGTCGCCCCCCCGGGCCAGCACTGAGGATTTCAGGGGGCGGCTTGCCGCCCCAGGCCAACAGGGCCGGGCGGAGGCCACGGTGCGCGCGCATGTGACGCACGACCGAATCGCCCGGGTGGCGTTCGCGCTGACCGAGGGCGCGGGCCTGACCGAACGGGAGGCCGCGTGGGACGGCGCCGCGGACGCGGCGGTGGCGGCGTTCGCCGGCGGTGCCTCGGTGGTCGCGTTCGCCACGATCGGCGACCCGAACGTCTACTCGACGTTCACCTACCTCGCGGCGACCGTCCGGCCGCGGGTGCCCGGCCTCACCGTGGTCACGGTGCCCGGCATCACCGCGATGCAGGATCTCGCGGCGCGCAGCGGCACCGTGCTGTGCGAGGGCAGGGAGACACTGGCGCTGCTCCCGCTGACCGCCGGGCTCGTGCCGTTCACCGACGCGCTCGCGCGGTTCGACACGGTGGTCGGTTACAAGAGCGGCAGCCACCTGCCCGAGGTACTCGCCGCGGTCCGCGACGCGGGCCGGATCGACGGCGCGGTGCACGGGGCCAGTCTCGGCCTGCCCGGCGAGGACATCCGGCCCGCGGCCGAGGTCACCGGGCCGGCGCCGTACCTGTCCACGTTGCTCGTACCAGGCCGGCGCACCCGCCGCGGAGGCAAGCTGTGACCGGCGCGGCGCCTGACCAGGCCCAGGCCAAGGTCTGGTTCATCGGGGCGGGCCCGGGCGCCGCCGATCTGCTCACGCTGCGCGCGGCCGCGGTGATCGCCGCGGCCGACATCGTGATCTGGGCGTCCAGCCTGGTGCAGGCCGAGGTGCTTGATCACGCCAGGCCGGGTGCGCAGATCGTGGACTCCGCCGCGCTGCCGCTGGAGGACGTGCGCGCCCTCTACGCGCGGGCGCTGGCGGAGGATCTGGTGGTGGCCCGCATCCACTCCGGCGACCCGGCGCTCTGGGGCGCGGTGCAGGAGCAGCGGGAGCTGTGCGACGAACTCGGCCTGCCGCACGAGACCGTGCCCGGGGTCAGCGCCTACTCCGCGGTCGCGGCGCGGGCCGGCCGGGAACTGACCGTCCCCGAACTCGCCCAGTCGGTGATCCTCACCCGGCTCGGCGGTGGCAAGACGCCGATGCCCGCCGGGGAAGAGATCGCCGAGTTCGCCCGGCACGGCACCACGATGGCGGTGTTCCTGGCGGCGGCGCGATCCGGGCAGCTTCAGGCCGAACTGCTGGACGGCGGCTACCCGCCGGACACGCCGGTGCTGGTGGCCTACCGGGCGACCTGGCCGGACGAACTGCTCGTGGAGTGCACCGTGGGCACCCTGGCCGAGACGGCCCGCGCGCGCAAGCTGTGGAAGCACACGCTGTTCCTGGTCGGGCCCGCACTCGCGGCCAGCGGCACCCGCTCGCACCTGTACCACCCCGGCCATTTCCATGAGCACCGCCGGGCACAGCCGCAGGCGCGCCGCGAACTGCGTACCGCCGACGCGGCCACGCGGGGGCGGGCGCAGGCCGGGGGCGGGCGCGAAGCGCGGGGGCGGGACAAGCAGGCCGGGGGCGGGCGCGAAGCGCGGGGGCGGGACAAGCAGGCCGGGGGCGGGCGCGAAGCGCGGGGGCGGGACAAGCAGGCCGGGGGCGGGCGCGAAGCGCGGGGGCGGGACAAGCAGAGCGCGGGGGCGGGAACAGCAGAGCGCGAGGCCGGGCCATGACCCAGCCCGGCCACCGCGGCGAGCCCGAGCTGACCGAGCCCGACCTGCCCCGCACCGCCAAGGTGCGGCCCAAGGCGCTGCGGACCGGCTGGACCACCGGCACGTGCGCGTCCGCCGCGGCCAAGGCCGCGACCACCGCCCTGCGGGACCAGGTCACCCAGCGGACGGTGGAGGTCGCCCTGCCCAGCGGCCGACGGGTCAGCTTCGACGTCGAGTCCTGCGTGCACGACGCCACGAAGGCGACCGCGGTCGTGGTCAAGGACGCGGGCGACGACCCCGACGTCACCCACGGCGCGCACCTGACCGCCACCGTGCGGTGGCGCACCGAGCCCGGCATCCTCCTGGAGGGCGGCGAGGGGGTCGGCGTCGTGACCAAACCCGGCCTGGGCATCGAGGTCGGCGAGCCGGCCATCACCGCCACCCCGCGGGCGATGATCACCCAGGCCGTGGCGGAGGTTACAGACCTGGCAAACCGTGGCGTCTTGGTGGTGCTGTCGGTGCCCGGTGGCGAGAAGATGGCACGCAAGACCACCAACGCGCGCCTGGGCATCCTCGGCGGGATCTCGATCCTGGGCACGACCGGGATCGTCCGGCCGTTCTCCACCGCGTCGTGGCGGGCCAGTGTGGAGCAGGCGGTGTCGGTGATGGCCGCCCAGGGCGAGCGGACGATGGTGCTGTGTACCGGCGGGCGGACGGAGAGGGGGGCGATGGCGCTGCTTCCTGACCTGGCCGAGGTGTGCTTCGTCGAGGTGGGCGACTTCACCGGCGCGGCGCTGCGCCGCGCCCTGGCCGTGGGGCTCGAGCAGGTGATCTTCGTCGGGATGGCCGGGAAGCTGGCCAAGCTCGCGGCCGGCGTGCTGATGACGCACTACACCCGGTCCAAGGTGGACCTCGGGCTGCTCGGCGATGTCACCGTCGCGGCCGGAGGGACGGCGGCCGTGGCGGAGGAGGTCTCGGCCGCGAACACCGGCCGCCACGCTTACGAGATCTGGCAGCGGGAGGGGCTGCTGCGCCCCGCGGGGGATGAACTGTGCCAGCGAGTCCGTGCCGTGCTGCTGCGGGCCGGCCAGGGCAAGCTGACCGCCGACGTGGCGATGGTGGACTTCAGCGGGTCCCGCGTGGTCGCGGCGACCAGGCCCGGGTGGGTGACCGCCGCATGATCACCGTGGTGGGAATGGACGGCTCGGCCCTCGGCCCGCGGGCCGAGGCGGCGCTCGCGGCCGCGACCCTCGTGCTCGGCGCCCGCAGGCACCTCGCCGCCGTTCCCGTGCTCACCGCACCCAGCCGGGCGCGGACGATCGCGCTCGGCGAACTGGCGCCCGCCCTGGACGCGCTCGCCGCGCACAACGGCGACGCGGTGGTTCTCGCCTCCGGTGACCCCGGGTTTTTCGGGATAGCCCGGGCCCTCCGCGAGCGCGGCCTGACATTCACGGTGCTGCCGGCGGTGTCCTCGGTCGCGCTGGCATTCGCCCGGGTGGGGCTGGCCTGGGACGATGCGGTGGTGGTCAGCGCGCACGGCCGGGATCCGCGCCCGGCGGTCAACGTGTGCCGTGCCCGCCCCAAGGTGGCCGTGCTCACCGGGCCGGGATGCGGCCCGGCGGAGATCGGGGCGGCGCTGGATGGCTGGGACCGCCGGCTCGTCGTCGCCGAGCACCTCGGCACCGAGGATGAGCGGATCACCGGCTGCTCCCCCGCCGACGCGGCGGCCCGTACCTGGGCTGACCCGAACGTGGTGCTTGTCCTCGCCGGCTCCCCCGGGCCGGGGAAAGCGATGAATGCCGCGTTCATCACCAAAGATGAGGATGAACGTCACATTCATCACGAACGGCAGTCGGCGGGGGCTGGCAGCCCGGCCGGCGCCGGGCGGTTGCCGGGTGCTGGAGTGGCGGCGGGTGCTGGAGTGGCGGGCGCCGGGTGGCTGGCGGGAGGACACTGCACGCCGGCCGGCTGGGCACGGCCCGAGGACGAGTTCGACAGCCGGGACGCGGTGATGACGAAGGCCGAGGTACGGGCGCTGGCGCTGGCCAGGCTCGGCCCCGGCCCCGGGATGCTGGTCTGGGACGTGGGCGCGGGCAGCGGTTCTGTGGGCATCGAGTGTGCCCGGTTCGGCGCGGCGGTGGTCGCAGTGGAGCGCGACGCGCTGCGCTGCGAACGGGTCCGCGCGAACGCCACCGGGCACGGCGTAGACGTGCGGGTCGTTCCGGGCGAAGCACCGCAGGCGCTGGCGGGACTGCCGGACCCGGATGCGGTCTTCGTCGGCGGTGGCGGGCCGGCCGTGATCGAGGCCGCGGCGGCCCGGCACCCGGCCAGGATCGTGGTGGCGCTCGCCGCGCTGGAACGGGCCGGCCAGGCGATCGCCGCCCTTGACGCGGCCGGTTATGCCACCGACGGCGCGCTGGTGCAGGCGGCCAGGCTCGCCCCGCTGCCCGGCGAGGTGCACCGGCTCGCCGCCACCAACCCGGTGTTCCTGGTCTGGGGTGCACTTCCCGGTGCCACGGAACCCGCTGACCGCGCGGACGCCGGCGGCCCTGGAACCCGGAACGCCGGCCTCGGAGCACCCCGATGATCGGGCTCATCGCGGTCACCATGGCCGGCCGTGCCGCCGCCGCCCGGCTGGCCGAGGCGTGGCCCAGCGAGACCCGCAGCTACGACGGGCCAGCCAGGCAGGCGCTGCACCGGGCCTGGGCCGAGTGCGACGGAGTGGTGTGCTTCCTCGCCGTGGGCGCGACCACCCGGCTGGTTGCCCCGTTGCTGGACAGCAAGTGGGTCGACCCGGCCGTGGTCTGCGTGGACGAGCCGGGCCGGTACGCGGTGACGCTGGTCGGCGGGCACGCGGCCGGCGCCAACGCGCTGTGCATCAGGGTTGCCGACGCGCTCGGCGCCCAGCCAATCATCACCACGGCGACCGACGCCACCGGGCTGCCCGGGCTTGACACCCTGGGCTGGCCCGCCGAGGGCGCTGTCGCCCGGGTCAGCCGCGCCCTGCTCGACGGCGAGCCGGTCGGCTTCGAGGCGGACGAAACCTGGCCGCTGCCGCCGCTCCCGGTCACCATCGGCGCCACGGGCCAGTGCCGGATCGTGGTGACCGACCGGATCGTGCCGATCGACGACCACACCGTGGTGCTCCGCCCGCCGTCGCTGGTCGCGGGCATCGGGGCCAGCAAGGGCGTCACCGAGGAGGAGATTCTCGGGCTGCTCGATGAGGCGCTGGCCGTGGGTGGACTCGCGCGGGACTCGGTAACCGCACTGGCCACGGTCCGCGCCAAGGCAGAAGAGGAGGGGATCCTCGCGGCCGCGCGGCAGCGCGGCTGGTCGCTGCACAGCTACCCGGCCGATCTGCTGGCCGCCGTCCCGGTGCCCAACCCAAGCGAGGCGGCGCTGGCCGCTGTCGGTACCCCGAGCGTGGCCGAGGCGGCGGCCCTGACCTACGGCGATGAGCTTGTGGTAGCCAAGCGCAAGTCGGAGATGGCCACGGTGGCGCTGGCCCGGGTCCGGCCGCGGGGGCGGCTGGCCCTGGTCGGGCTCGGCCCCGGTGACCGGGACCTGGTCACTCCCCGGGCCATCGAGGAACTGCGGCGCGCCTCGGTGGTGGTGGGCCTGGACCGATACCTGGATCAGATCCGCGACGTGCTACGGCCCGCCACCCGGGTGCTGAGCAGCGGCCTTGGTGACGAGGAACAGCGGGCCTCCGCGGCCGTGGCGGAAGCCCGCAAGGGGCACGCGGTCGCCCTGGTCGGCTCCGGCGATGCGGGCGTGTACGCGATGGCCAGTCCCGCTCTGGCGATCGCCGGCGCGGACATCGACGTGGTCGGGGTTCCGGGGGTGACGGCCGGACTGGCGGCCGCCGCACTGCTCGGTGCCCCGCTCGGCCACGACCACGTGATCATTTCCCTGTCCGACCTGCACACGCCGTGGGAGATCATCGAGCGCCGGATCCGGGCGGCCGCGGAGGGCGACTTCGTGGTGGCCTTCTACAACCCGCGCAGCAAGGAACGGGACTGGCAGCTCGGCGCGGCGCTGGAGATCCTGGCCCGCCACCGCGAGCCCGGCACCCCGGTCGGCGTGGTGCACGACGCGTTCCGCCCCGCGCAGCGGGTGCTGGTCACCACCCTGGCCGAGATCGACCCGGCCGTCGCGGACATGACCAGCGTGGTCATCGTCGGCTCGGCCAGCACTCGGATCATCGCCGGCCGGATGGTCACGCCGAGGGGGTACCGATGGCAGCGCCCATAACCATCGGCGCCTGTCAGGGCTGCGGGGCATGCTTGCTGACCTGTCCAGAACATGCGATACGGCCCACCGGGGGCACCCTGATCGTTCTGGAGCACCTGTGTTCGGGGTGCGGTGAGTGCATTGAGATCTGCCCGGTGGACGCGATTACCGAGACCGGACCGGTGCCACCCGCGGCAGGCACCACGGTCCCGGCGGGGAGGACGGCACGATGGCCCGCGTAGTGCACCCCATAGAGAAGCAGTCGTATGAGATCCTGCGCGCGCGGGCCGACACCTCGGCGCTGCCACCGTGGACCCGGGCCGTGGTGGAGCGGGTCATCCACGCCAGCGCCGACCTCGGCTACCTCGACGACATGGTCTGCGCGGAGGCAGACCTGGCCGCGGGCGCACAGGCGCTGCGCGACGGTGCGCCGGTCGTGGCGGACTCGGCGATGACCGCGGCAGGGATCACCGCCCGCGAGGCGATCTGCCGGATCGACGACCGGCGGGCCGCGGCGCTGACCCGGGTACTCGGCATCACCCGCGCGGCGGCCGGCATCAGGGTGGCAGGCGGCGAGGTCGGCCCCGGCGCGGTGTGGGTCATCGGCACGGCGCCCACCGCGGTGGCTGACCTCCTTGCGCGCGGCCCGGCTCCGGCGCTGGTCATCGGCCTGCCGGTGGGATTCGTCGGCGCCGTGGAGGCCAAACAGGCGCTGCGCGACAGCGGCCTGCCCGCGGTGACCAACCGGAGCGAGAAGGGCGGCGCCGCGGTCGCCGCGGCCGCGCTCAACGCCCTGCTCTACGGCGACCCGCTCGACGAGGAGGAACAGCCATCATGACCGCGCCCCCGCTGCTCATCGTCGGCCACGGCACCCGCAGCGACGCGGGCGTGGCCGAGTTCGGCCGGCTCGTCGGCCAGGTGCGCGCCCGCACCGCGGGCCGGGTGCCCGCGGTCGACGGCGGGTTCATCGAGTTGTCCCGCCCGTCGGTGGCGGACGCCGTCGCCCGGCTGGCCGGGGCCGGGAGCGGTGGCCCGGGGCCGATCGTCGCGGTGCCGCTCGTGCTCACCGCGGCCGGACACGGCAAGGGAGACATTCCGGCCGCGCTCGCCAGGGAACTGGCGCGGCACCCCGGCCTGTCGTACTCCTACGGGCGCCCGCTCGGGCCGCACCCGGTGCTCCAGGACGTCCTGGCGGCGCGGATAGACGACGCGCTGGCCGGCACGCCCCGGGCGGACACCCTGGTGGTCCTGGCCGCACGCGGCTCCACCGACCCGGATGCCAACGCCGAGGTCGCCAAGGTGGCCCGGCTGCTCTGGGAGGGCCGGGGTTACGCGGGGGTGGAGTTCTGCTTCATCTCGCTGGCCGAGCCCTCGGTGCCCGCCGCCCTGGAGCGGGCGGTGCTGCTTGGTGCGCGGCGCATCGTGGTGGCGCCGTACTTCCTGTTCCCCGGGGTGCTGCCGGACCGGGTGGTGACCCAGTCGCACGAGTTCGCCGCGGATCACCCCGGCCTGGCGGTCACGGTCGCGGGGCTCGTCGGGGCGTGCGACGAACTGGCCGGGCTCGTGCTGGAACGCTACGACGAGGCGCTGGGGGGCGACATCAGGATGAACTGCGACACCTGTGCCTACCGGGTGGCGCTGCCCGGCTTCGCGGACAAGGTCGGGCGCCCGCAGGTGCCTCACTTCCACCCGGACGACGAGGCGGGGCACCGGCACGTGCACGCCGGCCACGAGGTGCTGTCATGACTGAGACCGGCGCGGCCCTGCCCGGCGAGCCCATGCCGCAGCGGGACATCGACGCGTTCTACCGGCTCGCCGCCGCGCGCCGGGACATGCGCAACGGCTTCCTGCCCGACCCGGTGTCCGACGAGGTGCTGACCAGGGTGCTCACCGCGGCACACCAGGCGCCCAGCGTGGGGCTCAGCCAGCCGTGGGATTTCCTCATCGTGCGCGACCGGGCCGTGCGCGAGCGGATCCGTGCCCTGGCGCGGCGGCAGCAGGACGTGTTCGCCGGGTCGCTGCCCCGGTCCCGGGCAATGCGGTTCAGCGACCTCAAGGTCGAGTCCATCCTGGACACCCCGGTCAACATCGTGGTGACCTGTGACCCCACCCGGGGCGGCAGGCACGTCCTCGGCCGGCATGCCCAGCCGCAGGTCGCCGCGTACTCCAGCGTGTGCGCGGTGCAGAACCTGTGGCTGGCGGCCAGGGCCGAGGGGCTGGGCGTGGGCTGGGTCAGCTTCTTCGACGAGCGGGAACTAGCGGCCGCTCTTGGCCTGCCGCCGCACGTGGAGGTCGTGGCCTACCTGTGCGTGGGGCACGTGACCGAGTTCCCGCCAGGCCCGGAACTGGCACTGTCCGGCTGGGCGCGGCGGCGGCCGCTGGCCTGGGCCGTGCACGAGGAACGGTGGGGCCAGCGCGGGCTGCCCGGCGGGCAGGCGGCGAGCCTGCTGGCCGACACCCTGGCCGCCGTCGTCCCTGCGGACGCGGGCGCGATGGCTCAGGCCAGAGAGCGCCAGGAACGGCTCACCAAGCCCAGCGGATCCCTCGGTGTGCTCGAAGACCTCTCGGTGCGGCTGGCCGGCCTGGCCGGGGACTGCCCGCCGCCGGTCCCCGAGCCCGCCGCCGTCGCGGTGTTCGCCGCCGACCACGGCGTGCACGCCCAGGGGGTCACGCCCTGGCCGCAGGAGGTCACCGTGCAGATGGTGGCGAACTTCCTGGCCGGTGGCGCGGTGGTGAACGCGATCGCCGCGCAGGCCGGGGCCGAGGTGTGCGTGGTGGACGTGGGCGTCGCGGCCGAGATCCCGCCCGCTCCCGGGCTGCTGCCGCGCAAGGTGCGCCCCGGGACCGCGGACATGACCGAAGGCCCGGCGATGAGCCGGGAGGAGGCGCAGCGCGCGGTGGAGGCCGGTATCGAGACCGCGCGCGACCTGGTCGCGGCGGGCAACCGGTGCCTGGTCACCGGGGACATGGGCATCGCGAACACCACGGCGTCCGCGGCCCTGATCGCGGTGTTCACCGGCGCGGAGGCGCAGGAGGTCACCGGGCGGGGCACCGGCATCGACGACGAGACCTGGGAGCGGAAGGTCAGCGTGATCCGCCGGGCGCTGGCCAGGCACCGGCCTGACCCGGCCGATCCGCTGGCCGTGCTGGCGGCGGTCGGCGGGCTGGAGCACGCAGCGCTGGCCGGTTTCCTCCTGGGCGCGGCGGCGCTGCGGACACCGGTGGTGCTCGACGGCGTGATCGCGTGCGCGGCCGCGCTGGCCGCGCGGGCGATGGCCCCGGACGTGGTGGACTGCCTGGTGGCCGGGCACATGTCCACCGAACCGGGGGCGCGCCGGGCGCTGACCGCGCTGGGCCTGCGCCCACTGCTGGACCTGGACATGCGGCTGGGCGAAGGTTCTGGCGCCGCGCTGGCGGTCCCCGTGGTGCAGGCCGCCGCGCGAGTGCTGCGCGACGTGGCGACGTTCGACAGCGCCGGGGTGTCCGGCGCCAAGGAGTAAGGGAACGGACATGGGAACCCCGTCCGAGCCGCAGCCCGGTACCGGGCCCCGGCCGACTACCCCAGCCCCGGGCGCCGCGGCCACCCCACCCACGCCGGACTCGCCGGCCACCCCCACGCCGGGCTCGGCCCATCCCGCCACCTCAGCCACCAGCGCGGGCGCCACCCCACCCTCACCAGGCGAAGCCGCCAGCCCTAGGCCGGACTCGGCCACCGCCGGCACCCCAGCTACCCCCGCGGGCGCCACCCCACCCACAATCGGCTCGCCGGCCACCCCAACGCCCGGTTCAGCCCATCCCACCTCAGCCACCAGCGCGGGCGACACCCCACCCACACCCGACTCGCCGGATTCGGCCGCACATGCCACGCCCACGTCGGCCGCGGCTCCTCCCATTTATCCCCTCAGCCTCCGGCTGGAGGGGCGCCGGGTATTGGTCGTGGGTGGCGGGCCGGTGGCGCTGCGCCGGGTGGCCGGGCTGCGCGAGGCGGGCGCCGAGATCGTGGTGGTGGCGCCCCAGCTCACCCCGGCGCTGGCCGACCTGGCCGACCGCGGGCGGATCACCGCCCATAAGCGCGGGTACCAGCCCGGCGACCTGGACGGCGCATGGCTGGTCCTGGCCTGTACCGACCAGCCGGAGGTCAACGCGGCCGTAGCGGCGGACGCCGAGCGGCAGCGGCTGTGGTGCGCCCGCGCGGACGACGCGGCCACCTCCGCGGCCTGGGTTCCCGCGGTCGGCCGGGCGGGCGCGGTGACCGTGGCCGTCAACGCGGGCCGCAACCCGCGGCGCGCTGCGGAACTCCGTGACCGCTTCGTGGACACCGTCGGCACGGTCGATCGTTCGGCAATAAAAGAACAGGAGCCCACGGCCGGCGGGCAGCGGGCGCCGGGACGGGTGTCGATCGTCGGCGGCGGACCCGGGGATCCCGGGCTGATCACGGTGACCGGGCTGCGGCGGCTGCGGGAAGCCGACGTGGTGGTGGCCGACCGGCTCGCGCCGCTTGCCCTGCTGGAGCAACTGGCGCCCGGTGTGCCCGTGGTGGACGCGGCCAAGGTACCCGGCGGGCCGGCGATGCGGCAGGACCACATCAACCACGCGCTGGTCGAGCATGCCCGCGCGGGCCGTGCCGTCGTCCGGCTCAAAGGCGGGGACCCGTTCGTGTTCGGCCGCGGCCGCGAGGAGGTCGAGGCGTGCCTGACCGCGGGCGTCCCGGTCGAGGTGATCCCCGGGGTGACCAGCGCCATCTCGGTCCCGGCCGCGGCGGGCATCCCGGTCACCCACCGGGGCGTGAGCCAGGGTTTCTGCGTCCTCGCCGGGCATGTCCGGCCGGGGGACTCGCGCAGTTCGGTGGACTGGGCGTCGCTCGCCCGCAGCGGGATAACCCTGGTTCTGCTGATGGCGGTCGACCACCTGGCCGAGATCGCGGACACGCTGATATCCGCGGGCCTGAGCGGCAGCACCCCGGCCGCGGTCGTGTCCGACGGCTGGAGCCGGCAGCAGCGCGTTGCCACGGCCCCGCTGCAGGACCTGGCCGGCGCGGTGCTGGCGGCCGGGGTCACCAACCCGGCGGTCGTGGTCATCGGCGACGTCGCGCAGCTGGCCGCCACCGGCCTCCTGCTCCCCCCTGCCCTGCCTTCCCCGGATTCTCCGCCACCGCCGGGCCCGGGCGGCAGCGCGGCTCACTCCACGGAACCGGCACCCGCACCTGGTGCGACCACCGTCGCTGGCCAGGCCGCCCCCTCCTCCACCCCCTCCGCCAGCGGGCGGGTGGGGCGGCGGGTGCTCGTGCTCGGCGGGGCACGGTCGGGAAAGTCGGCCACCGCCGAAGCCATGCTGGCCGGCGACGGCCCGGTGGACTATGTGGCGACGGGCACGCCGCCGGGCTCGGGCGATGCGGAGTGGGACACAAGGGTGGCCGAGCACAAGCAGCGCCGCCCGCCGCACTGGCGGACGGTGGAGACGCTGGCGCTGACGGACGTGCTGGCCGCACCGGGCCCGGCCCCCGTTCTGGTGGACTGCCTGACCACCTGGCTGGCCCGGGTGATGGACGACTGCGGGGCCTGGGACGACGCCGACGGCACCGCCTGGGTGCTGGCGGACCGGACCGAACAGGTGCTGCAGGCGTGGCGGCACACCCGGCGGCAGGTGATCGCGGTCAGCAACGAGATCGGTTCCGGCGTGGTGCCAGACACGGCCTCCGGCCGGCGGTTCCGTGACGAACTGGGGCGGCTGAACGCCCGCATCGCCGCCGACAGCGACGAGGTCTGGCTCTGCACCGCGGGGATCGCCCGGCGGCTGCGATGACGCAGGCCCCGCCGTCGCGGCCGGGGCAGCCCGGCCGGCCGGAACGCCCATGGCATGCCGGGCTGGTCCCGCCGCGGACCGCACTCGGCCTGTTCACGATCCTCCCGGTGCGGGCGGCCCCGGAGATCGGCAGGGACGACGCTGCCCGCGCCGTGCTCTGGCTGCCCGTGGTGGGACTGCTGCTCTGCGTCCCGGCCACCGCGGTGCTGCTCGCGGTGGAGGCCGGTGGCCACTCCGGGCCCCGGCGGCTGCTGGCCGCGGCCCTGGCGATCGGCGTGGTTGCGCTGCTCACCGGGGGCCTGCACCTGGACGGCCTGGCGGACACCGCGGACGGGCTTGGCAGCCGCCGCCCGCGGGGAGAGGCGCTGGCGATCATGCGGCGGTCCGACGTCGGCCCGTTCGGCGTGGCGGCGCTGCTGTTCACCGTCCTGGTGCAGATCACCGCCCTGGCCACGGTCGCTCCCGGCTGGCCCGATGCCGCCGCCCTCGCGGTGGCCGTGGTGACCGGGCGGACCGCGGTCGTGCTGGCGACCGGCCCGGGGTCCCCGGCCGCGCGGCCGGACGGGTTCGGCGCGCTGGTGGCCGGGGCCACGTCCGCGCGGGCCAGGATCGCGGCCGGTGCCGCGCTGCTCGCCGTGACCGCGGTGACCGCCGCTGCCGCGTGGGGCGGCTACCCGGCGGTGCGCGGCGCGATCGCCGTGCTGGCCGGGCTGTGCGCCGGGGACCTGCTGCGCCGCCTCGCCCGGCGGCGGCTCGGCGGGATGACCGGTGACGTGTTCGGCGCCGTGGTCGAGATGTCGGCCGCGGTGACGCTGCTGGCCCTGGCGCTGACCGCGTAGACGGATCTCGGCGGGCCGGTAGGCTCGGCGTTCATGCGGATCCTGGTGCTCGGCGGCACGTGGTTCGTCGGCCGGGCCATCGTCGAGGACGCTGTGCACGCCGGCGCCGAGGTGACCCTGTTCGGCCGGGGCAAGTCAGGGAACGACCTGTTCCCTGAGCTGACCCGGCTCCGCGGCGACCGGGACACCGGCGACTACACGGCGCTGCGCGACGGTTCGTGGGACGCGGTCGTGGATGTCACCGGCTACGTCCCCCGGCACGTCGGGCAGGCGATGGACGCGCTAGGCGACCGGGTCGGGCGGTACCTGTTCATCTCCAGCCACGCGGTGTACCGGCACGAGGGGCTACGGCCCGGCTCAGACGAGGACGCACCCCGCCGGGCGCCGGTGCGTGACACCGAGGAACTCGACAACACGACGTATGGCCCGCTCAAGGTCGCCTGCGAGGACGACGTGGTGGCCCGGAACGGCCAGCGGGCGACGATCGTCCGGCCGGGAAAGGTGGCCGGGCCGCACGACTGGCAGGACGGGCTCACCTACTGGGTACGGCGGGCCCGCCGGCGGCGGGCGGGTGGCGGTGCCCGGTGCCCCGGAGCAACCGGTCCAGATCATCGACGCCCGTGACCTGGCGCGCCTAGTGGTGCAACTGCTCGCCGACGACCGCCCGGGCGCGTTCCACGCGGTCGGGCCGGCCGAGCCGGTCACGCTCGGCGGGCTGATCGAGACCTGCGCCCGGGTGGCGGGCACCCACGTGGAGCTTGTGCCGGTGCCGCTCGACCTGGCGCCACAGCCGTTCCCGCTGGTGAAGACGGACTGGGCCACGCAGCAGCGCAGTCCGGCGCGTGCCCTGGCCGCGGGCATGTCGGCGACCCCGCTCGAGGTCACCGCGGCCGACGTCCTTGCCTGGGACCGTGAGCGCGGCGAACCGCCGCTGACCCGCGGTTTCTCACCCGAGGCGGAGCAGGCACTGCTCGCGCAGCGGGACAGCCGGGACCACCACGCGGAGCCGTGACCGGCCGGGCCGGGAGGCTCAGCCGGCCGGCGCATCTCGGCCAGTTCCTCGGGCCGGAACGCCCGCAGCACGCAGAACTCGTTCCCGTCCGGGTCGGCCAGCACCACCCAGGTCACCTCCGGGCCCTGGCCCACGTCGGCCCGGCGCGCACCGAGACCCTCCAGCCGGGCGACCTCGGCGGCCTGGTCCACCGGCCGCAGGTCCAGGTGCAGCCGGTTCTTACTCCGCTTGTCCTCGGGGACGCGCAGGAACAGCAGGTCCGGGGCCACCCCGTCCTCGGGGCTGCCCTTCGGAGGCTCCAGCACGACCTCGTTGTTCTCCGGGCCGGCCTCAAGGCGCCAGCCGAGCACCTCCTGCCAGAACTTGGCGAGCCGGAGCGGGTCGGCGGTGTCGATGCACAGGCACTGGATGCGGATGTCCATGCGGTGACTCTGGGGCCGACCGCCGCTGTTGTCCATTTGTTTTGCATCACGGGTGATGTGCTGATTTACCGTTTCTGTTAGTGTTCGCGGGCCAATTCGGCGACGTATCGGCGCGAAAAGGGGAGGAATAGCGCCATGAGGGTAACTCTACGTAGTTTGTCCTGTCTGGTATTCACGGGCACGGTCATCGGGGGAATTCTGGCAGCCGGGCCGGCCACAGCCGCAGGCGCAGCGGCCACCACCGGCACGACCACCTGTTCGGGTACCCCGTCGGCACCGGGCGTGCTGACCGGCACGCACGGGTCCGTGGTGGTGAACGGCGCGTGTGAGGTCAACGCGGGGGCCGCGGTCGTCAACGGCGATCTCACGGTCAGCCCGGGCTCTGTCCTGCTCGCCGCGTTCGCGCTGAACGACCAGACCGGAATCCGGCACGTCCAGCCTGGCCGTGACGGGCAACGTTCTGGTCCGGGCCGGCGCAACCCTGCTGATGGGCTGCAACCCGGCCAACTTCCCGTGCCTGGACGACCCGAACCAGAGCAACCCGACGCTGTCCATGCATCCCACCGTGGGCCTGGACCTGCGGTCCAACCAGCCGCTGGGCGTCATCGTGCACAACTTCACTGTTGGCGGTGACATCATCCAGACCGGCGGTGGTGGCGGCGTCAACTGCAAACCGCAAGGGGTCTTCAAGCTGTTCCAGAGCCCCGTCTACAGCACCTACGAGGTCGGCACGGTGGGCGGTGACGTGCGGATTAGCAGCGTCCACTCCTGCTGGATGGGCGTCGTCCAGACCCAGGTGGGCAACACCATGGTGATGTACCGGAACAAGCTGGCGGATCCGGACGCCATCGAGATCATCTCGAACAACATCAAAGGCAACCTGATCTGCCGCGGTAACAGCATGACCTGGGACAACTCGGAAACCGGACCGGGCCTGTTCCCGCGCCAGCCCGGGCCGAACACCGTCGGCAGGAACCGTAAGGGTCAGTGCGTGCTGTCCAGCCCGAACACCAAGACCGACAAGCCAGGGCCCGGGCCGTTCTAACCGGCACAGCCTGGTTATCGCGGTGGCGTCGGCCACGGATCCCGTAGCCGACGCCACCGCCATGCCGGGGCCTGGTCAGGTGGAGATGTCGGGGTAGGGCACGCTCCAGTGGCTGAGCCGGGCCGCGTACTCCCGCTGGAAGGCCAGCGGCTCGGCGTAGTCGCGCTCGAACAGGGCGATGAACAGGGTCAGCGTGAGGAAGTTGTGCGCGCCCATCTCGAACAGCGTGACGTAGTCATGGCTGGCCAGCGCCTCGCGTTCGGCGTCGGTGAACTTCAGCCAGGTGCTGCGCTCGGCCCCGGGGCAGTTGAGGATCACGTTGGCCTGCTCGGCCTCCCACCAGGCCACGGTGCCGCGCGGGTCGGCACGGTAGCGCTCGACCAGTTCCGGGTCGCGGTCGATCGTGTACAGGAACTTGTTCAGCAGGTACTTGCTCACGCGTCCACCCCGTTCGGGTACCAGGTGAAGTAGGCCTCCATGGTGTGGAAGAGGTCAAGCGAGTCGGCGTAGTCGGCCTTGGCGTTCTCCCCCGCGACGCCCATCATCAGCATGAAGTCCATGAAGCCGTGGGTCGCGTTGCCCGGTTCCCACAGGCTGTCCAGGCTGACCTCGGCCAGCGCCGAGTCCAGGTCGCCGGAGGCGATCCAGCCGACCGCCTTGCGGTCGAACTCGGGTCGGGGCCGTGCGGGCCGAACTGCCGCGGGCCGCCGAGTTCCAGCGACAGGTGCCCGGTGCCGACGATCGCCACCCGCTGGTCGCTCGGCCACGACTCGACCAGCCGGCGGATCGTCTTGCCCAGCTCCACGAAGCGCTTCGGCTGGGGCATCGGCGGGGCGAAGATGTTGGTGTACACGGGCACGATCGGCAGGTCCGTCTGCTGGCCGCAGGGTGATAAGCGGGCAGGTGATGCTGTGGTCGACCCTCAGTTCATTGCTGAACGCCAGGTCGAAGCCGGCGTCGATGCCCTCGCGCAGCAGGTACGTGGATAGTTCTTCGTGCCCGGCCATGAACATCCGCGGCAGGCCGAACTCCCGCTCCTCGTTGTAGAAGTTGCCGTCGTAGAACGGCGCCTTTCCGATGAGGAACTGCGGCATGTTGTCCAGCCAGATCTGATGGAAGTGGTCGGAGCCCACCATCACGAGCACGTCGGGGCGGGCCCGGGTCAGCGTCTCCCTGAATGCCTCGATCTTGGCGACCCACTCGTCGGCGAACGGCGGCCGGTCCTCTCCCGTGGCGGTGCTCGCCCGGTAGTAGAACGGGTGGTGGGTGGATGCGATGACCGCGGCGACGTGGGCCATGGCGGCTCCTAGGTCCTTCTAGGGTTGCACGCCCGGCCGGACCAGCAGCGCTGGCGGCCCGGTGGCGGGCATTGTCACGGATGGCGGGCCGGATGACCCGCCGGATGTCTGTGGCCCTGGGTCCAGGCCCACCATGATGTGCGGGGCCGCCTGGCAGGCGGCCCAGTCCGCGCTGATCGCGGCGGCGGCCCGCAGCAGCTGCGGGAGGTACTCGCCGGTGAGCACCTCCACGGGGGTTTCCGCCGCGTGCACGGTCACGTTCATGGACGCGATCACGCGCCCCTCGCCGTCCCGCAGCGGCGCCGCCACCGACCGGATTCCCGGGGCCAGCTGCTCGTCGGTCAGCGCCCAGCCTCGCTCGGCGACCTCGCGCAGCGCGGCGGTCCGCTCGGCCTGACCGGGCTGCCACCTGGCGGCGATGCCAGACCTGCTGGGCTCGGCGAGCACCCGCTCGGCCTCCTCCGCCGGCAGCGCCGCGAGCAGCACCTTGCCCAGGGAGGTCTGCATGGCCGGGAACCTGGTACCGATGGTCACCGCGAGGGCGATGATCTTCGGCACCGCGACCCGGGCCACGTAGACGATGTCGGAGCCGTCGAGCTGGGCGATCGAGGAGGACTCGTGGGTGCGGGAGACCAGGCCCTCCATGTGCGGCCTGGCGATCTCCCACAGGTTCTGCGAGAGGACATAACACATGCCCAGGTCCAGCACCCGGGCGGTCAGCTCGAAGCCGCCATCGACGGCGCGGACGTAGCCGAGCTGGGTGAGGGTGAGCAGAATACGCCGGGCGGTCGGCCGGGCCAGCCCGGTCGCGGCGGCCACCGCGGCCAGCGACATGGCCCGCGGCCGGGGGCCGAACGCCCGGATCACATCGAGGCCGCGGGCGAGCGCCTCGATGAAATCAGGGCTGGAGTCCCGGCGCGCCACGCCACCTGCCTCCCGGTGCGGGGTTGCCTCTTGACAGCAGCCTGCGAACAGGCCAGCGTTCCGTCAAGCTAGACATGACCGCTCTACGGACGCTTGTCCGATCCTAGGATGACCCACTCCCTGAACCGGAGGTAGGACATGACAACACCCGGTCCGGCGGCTGCTGCGGACTTCGCGCCCGGGCGTCCGGTGGTTTTCCGCAACGCCACCGTGCTCACCATGGATGAGGGGCATCACGTTCTGCGTGACGCGGACGTGCTGGTTTCCGGTGACCGGATCGCCGCGGTGGGTCATGCCCTCGAGGCACCCGCGGACGCCGTCGAGATCGACGCGACCGGCGGCATCGTCATGCCCGGCATGATCGACACCCACCGGCACATGTGGCAGACCGCGATGCGCGGGTACGGCGCGGACTGGACGCTCACCCAGTACTTCGTCTGGAACTACCTGCAGTGGGGCAAATCGTTCCGGCCCCAGGACATCTACGCGGGCAACCTGCTGTCGGCGATCGAGGCGATCGACGCCGGCGTCACCACGTCGGTGGACTGGTCCCACAACCTGCAGACGGTGGATCACGCCGAGGCCGCGCTGGCCGCGCTCAGGGAGGTGCCCGGGCGGTTCGTCCTTGGCTACGGCAACATCCAGGCGGCCCCATGGGAGTGGTCGGCCGCACCCGAGTTCCGTGACTTTGTCAGCAGGAACTTCAGCGGCAACGATGACATGCTCGGCTTCCAGATGGCCTTCGACGTGCCGCCGGCCAGCCCGGACTTCCCGGAGAAGGCGGCCTTCGAGGTGGCGCGGGACCTGGGTGTGCCGGTCACCACGCACGCCGGGGTCTGGAAGGTCACCACCGACGAGGGCATCCGGCTCATGCACGAGCACGGATTCATGACCCCGGGCACCGTCTACGTGCACGCCGCGACGCTGAGCCCCGACTCCTACAACCGGATCGCGGCCACCGGCGGTTCGGTATCGCTGTCCACCGAGAGCGAGTGCAGTGCCGGGCAGGGCTACCCGCCCACCTGGAAGCTGCGCCAGCACGGCATTCCCGTATCGCTGTCCATGGACACCAGCGTGTGGTGGAGCGGCGACCTGTTCTCGGCCATGCGTGCGACGCTGAGCGCGGACCGGGCCAGGGAGCACCTCGAGGCGCACGCCCGCGACGAGACCGTAACCCACCACAAGCTGCGCGCCGAGCACGTGGTGAGCTGGGCCACCCGCGGCGGAGCCCACACGCTGGGCCTGGACTCCGTGGTCGGCAGCCTGGAGCCGGGCAAGAAGGCCGACGTCGTGCTGATCAAGAACGACGACTCGCCGGTGATGGTCCCGATGCTGCACCCGTACGGCCACGTGGTGTTCCAGGCCCAGCGGGCCGACGTGCACACGGTGGTGGTCAACGGCCGGGTAGTCAAGCACAATCACCGGCTGATCGGCGTGGACCTGGGCAAGGCACGGCAGGCCGCCGCGCAGACGGTGGAGTACCTGCAGGGCGAACTCGGCCCCGAGGCGTGGACCGAAGGGATGCACCCGGAGGTCCCGGAGACCCGGGTGGTGCACAACCCGTACACCTACACCTACACCGAGGGCGGCCCGGACGCGTAGCCCGGGGCTGATGGATGCCGCACGGAGGGAGACGAGCGGCTGGCCGCGCCGCTGCTGGCGGGCCGGGGCATCATCGCCTGAGCCCGGGAGCCGCCGTCACGGGATCGGCGCCGCTTGCGCGGCCTTCACCGCCTGGTTGTAGTCGTAGCGGGTGAGGAACCCGGCCGCGAGGTCGGCCTGCGCGGCGGTGCTGAACTGTGACACATAGGCGGCGTGGGTCGGGTACAGGGACTGCAGCGTGGCCTGGCTGAACGGGGAGTAGTACCCCTCCAGCAGGCACAGGCCCTCGTCACGCAGGGTCGGGTCGGTGATCACGCCCGTCATGAGCGTGCTGAAGATGTTCTCCAGCGTGGTCAGCAGCTGGCTGGGGCTCAGGCCCTCCTGGCTCGGCTGGGAGAAGTTGATCGCCGAGTAGGTCTCGGTCGGCACGTTGATGTCCGGCAGCCGGATCCCGCCGAGCGCGTTCCCGAACTGGTCGCGCTCCACGATGTTGAAGAACGGCGTGGTCGCGATCTGGTTCCCGGACGGCGGCGCCACCCCCTGGGTGATCCACGCGCGCATCGCCACCAGGGCCGAGTCCTCAAGCTCGAACACACCCATGTTGTCGGGCTGCGTCGCGCCGTTGGCCATCACGCCGAACACGCATTGCGGCGCCGTCAGCTGCGGATTCTCCCGCAGAATGGTGCCTGCCTCATACTGCCCCTCGTGCAGGTCGATGTGCGCCGCCCCGGCCAGTTCCCAGGTGCGCAGGTGGGCGTTGTTGGGCTGCCGGGCGAACGCGAATCCCAGTTCCTCGATGTCTCCCTCGGTCTCGATCTGGAGGAACGGCGTCGTGCTGTCGGTGCGGATGAGCGCCGGGAACGGCGAGGACGCGACCAGGCCGCTGCCGATCGGCGCCGCGAGCACCCCACGGCCGATCGCAAGGAAGCCATCGAACGCGTTGCTGAGCGGCTGGATCGCGTTGTAGTAGGTGGCCACCCGGAACGCCGACTGCGAGTCGCCCGCGCCGATGACCGTGGCCGGCTTCAGGCCACCGAGCAGGTTCGCGGCATCCACCCGGGCCACCTGCGCCGCCTGGCTGAAGATGTCGTAGGACTGCCCGTCGTTGCTGTCGCCCAGCGAGCCGTACCGCTGCGGGTCCCAGGTCTTGTCCTCGACCATGCTGCCGGTCTGCGCGGAGACGCCGACATAGGCGTACCCCTGGGACAGGACCTCGTGGTAGATCTCCGACCACACCGGGTCCTGGTCGCCGCCGGTGGTGTCGTTGAGCCACTCCACCACCACGGTCCCGTTGAACTTGGCCGGGTTCGTCGGGTAGCGCACCAGCAGGCGGGTGGTGTAGGGCACGTTGTGCTGCGCCACCGACACGTTCCACCTGCCGTTCGAGCCCCAGAACCCGCTCTGCTGGTAGATGTTCGCCGTGCCGGACATCGTGAACTCGCGCTCCACGTAGCCGAAGTGCGTGAGGTTGATCGTCGGCGCGCCGGGGAAGCTGGATTTGGCCGGCACCGCGTCATAGGGGTAGCCGTGGCTGCCAGCGTGGGCGGGGATCGGCGTGACCGCCGGCAGCGGGCCACTGGCCAGGTGCCGTAGCGGCGGCGGGGACGCTGTGGACGCAGCCACGCCGGGCACCACCACCAGCGCCGAGACTACGAGTGCGCCCACGATCGCGGCGCCGAGGAAACCGCGTGCCTGGATCCGCCGATGCACCATGTCGCCCTCCCGCGACGAATGTGTAGCGCTCTCTCACCTCTTTGCGGGTGGAACTGTAGCACTGCCATACCACTTTGCCTAGAGGCCGATGAGGAGCGGTAAAATCGCGTGTGGAAACCTCCCGCACGTACCGGGGCATCACCCCATCAGCGCGCCAGGCTGACCGGCGGGAACGGCTGATGGAAGCCGGGCTCGAGCTGTTCGGCACGCTCGGCTACGCTCGTACCTCGGTCCGCGCCGTCAGCGCGGCCGCCTCGCTCAACTCCCGCTATTTCTACGAATCGTTCGGCAGCCGGGAGGATCTGCTCTACGCCGTCTACCAGCGAATCGTGACCGACATCTTCACCCGGGCGGCCGAGGCGACCGCCCGGGAAACCAGCCTGGAGGAACAGGCGCGGGCGGGCCTGCTGGCCGCATGGACGGCCGTCACCGAGGACCGGCGCAAGGCACGGGTCGTGGCGATCGAGGTCGTCGGCGTGAGCGAGCGGCTGGAGCGGCTGCGGCAAGAGACCAGGCAGGCGCTGGCCCAGCTCACCGCCGACAACGCGATGAAACTCGCGGGACAGGGCATCAAGTTGCGGCTCGACCCGGTGCTCACCGCGCGCTTCCTGATGGGCGGCGTGGTGGAGGTCCTGCTCGAATGGATCAACGGCGACCTGGACGCGCCCGCCGATGAGGTGGTCGAGCACTTCACCGCGCTGTTCACCGCGGCGGCCTACGCCTCCGTGGCGCGGGACGGGCCGCCCGCCGGCCCGCCCCGCGCCCGGAGAATGAACCGCCTATAGCTGTCAAGGTGGCATCGGGAGTCCGGCCATCAAGCCCTGATGGAGGTCAGGGGATCGCCCACTGCTGGTTCGAGCCGCCGTTGCAGTCCCAGATCTCCAGCTGGGTGCCGTTCGTGGTGGTGAACCCCGGATCGTCCAGGCACCGGCCGGACACCGGGTTGACCAGCATCCCGTTCACCGGGCAGCCACTGCTGGTTGGCCCCGCCGTTGCAGGTCCACAGCTCGACCAGGGTGCCGTTGGCGGTCCCGGCGCCGGTGATGTCCATGCACGAGCCGTTGATCCGGATGGTGCCGTCGGTCTCGATGGTCCAGTTCTGCGCGGCGGTGCCGTTGCAGTCCCACATGTCGATCTTGGTGCCGTTGGCGCTGGAGTCCGAGTTGTCGTCCACGCACTTGGCGGTGTTGTCGCCGGCGATGATCGGCCCGGTCGGTGTGGCCGAGCCGAGTCCCGTCACCGACAGGTTGTCGAACTGGTCGGTCTGGTAGCCGTTGACCCCCAGGCCCACCATCCCGTCGGTGAAGGTGCTGTCGGTGACCGTGCCCACCGTGGTGCCGTCGATAGCCCCGGAGATCGTATGGCCGTTGAGGGACAATGCCAGATGGTGCCAGGTACCGGTGCCGAGCGCCGCCACGCTGCCGCTGGCCAGCGTGGTGATCGTGCCGCTGGTGTTGTTGCGGAAGATCGACCATGCGCCGGTGTTGGCGACCTGGAAGTAGTAGGCGTTGATGTCGGCCGGGGCGAAGCCCTTCTGCGTGCTCACCCGGCCGAGCAGCTGGACCGCCCCGGCCTGCTGGATCAGCACGTCGGCGGCGACGGTGTAGTTGGCCCAGGACAGGTTGCCGCCGATCGTGTAGGGGTTGGCGTCACCGGCCCACTCGATCGGCTTGACCCCGGCCTGCTGCTGCAGGCACTGCCCGGAATGGCCGCCCGCGCACGGCTCCACCTCGAACGCGCCCTGCTGCTGGGCCAGGTAGCGCGGCTGCTGCCCGGCGGTGTCGGAGTCGAAGTTGTCGGAGTACGGCAGGGCCAGGGTGCCCGGGCCGGGGCTGGCCGCGGTGCTCTTGCCCTGCCCGGTGGTGGTGGTCAGCGAGTACACGAACCCGGGCTGGACGGTCAGCGAGAAGCTGCCGCCGCTCGGGGTGATGTCGGAGGAGTGCACGAACCAGTTCGACGAGCTGGCCGAGTTGACGTTCGTGCTCCACACGTGCACGGTGCCCGTGGACAGCCCGCCGCTGACGTTGTAGGTGACCGTCTGCGTGGCGGTGGCGTCCATGGTCTCGATGATCGAGCTCCAGTCGGATCCGTTGGTTGACTTGAGCGTGACGTAACTGCCGTCGCTGCGATTGCCCTGCAGGTACCCGCTCGCCGCGTTGATGTAGGTCCAGCCCGGCGCGGTGAACTGGGTGGTCTGCGCGGTGACCCACAGTTGCTTGCCGACCGTGTACGCGCCGGACCAGGGCTGGTTGGCCACGATCAGCCCGTCGGTGTTGAACGGCAGGTCCGGGTAGATCGCCGCCACGACCGGCCAGTTGATCGTCGCGGTCATCTGCCCGTCGAGGTAGTCCCGGTTGTCGGCGCGAGCCATGGCCGCGGCGCCGGTGTTGAGGTCCTGCGAGCCGTTCTCGCTTGCCCACAGTTGCTTGCCGGTGGCGACCGCGTTCGAGGTGCTCGGGCAGGAGGATTCGCTGGACAGGTACCCGCACGGGTAGTGCGCGCCGACGATCTGCACCGCGCTGGCGAACGTCGGGTTGGAGACCAGGTCGTTGGCGATGGTCCAGTCGCTGTCCGCGCCCACGATCTGCACGCTGGAGTACCCGTCGGCATTGAGCGTGGACCGCAGTTGCTCGTACCAGCTGATGTTGTAGCCGCGCTCGTTCCAGCCGCCGAGGTAGTTGATCGTGAGGCTGAGGGACTTCGCGCAGTTCAGCCACGCGACGATGTAGTTGATCGTGTTGGTGGACCAGAAGGTGCTGCCGATCCAGCCGGGCGCGCCCCAGGCCAGCCCGTACAGCTTGATGTTCGGGTTGCGCGCCTTGGCCTGCTGCATCAGCCACCATTCATAGCCCGCGCCGCAGTTGATGGAGCCGGAGGCGGTGCTCGGCTGCCCTCGACTCCGAGCCGTCGGTGGAGTTGGTGTCGCCGCCGATCTCCACCTTGAGGATCTGCAGGTCCGGCCCCGTAACCCGGTTTGAAGAGGTAGTCGAGTATCTGCTGCTGCTGTGTGGCCGGGTAGTCGGTCAGCAGGCGGGTGTTACCGCCGCCGCTGATCGCCCCGATCCCGTCGAAGGTCCTGCCCCCCTGCGTGCCGTTGACGGTGATCGTGGTGGTCGCCGCCGCGGCCGGCGGTGCGGGCGCGCCCGCCACGCACCATGCCACGGTGAGCGCCACTCCGAGACCGGGAGCCAGCCAGCGCCGTAACCCTGCCCGCCAGATTGCGATCATGCCGACCCCTCTCGTCCGGTTACCGGCACCACCCGGCCAGCGATCAACCGCGGTAGTTGACGTCGGAATCTGCTGGAGGTGGTCGTAATGTTGGAAACTCGCTTCATCAGGCACGCCTTTCCCGCCCGGTCAATCCCGTTTCTTCCGGTACCAGCCTGATTCATCATGATCATGGCTGTTTGACGGCATCGGACGGTCTACGGCTTCACGAGCCTGGCTTTGGGGCAGGCCGTCGCGCAGCAGCGAATAGATCGCCTCGTCGAAGCGCTGACCGTCGCGGGCGTTCACACGCGCAGAGCGGCGGATCCCATCCAGCGTGACGCCTTCTCGGCGACCCGCCGCGACGGCCCGTTCCTGGTGTCGATCCGCAGCTCCAGGTGCTCAAAGCCGAGATCCCCGACATCCATGCGGCAGCCAGGAGCACGGCTCGTGTCGCGACACCACGCCCCCGCGCTTCCCCACGCGTCCAATAACCGGCCTCCACGG
>CAVPMG010000010.1:0-104714 GCA_963706115.1 uncultured Actinomycetes bacterium
ACGTCCTTGACCCGAGGGCCGCCGCGGACCCGCTCAAAGTCGACCTCCCAGCGGCCGGCCCGGGGTGGAACCAAGCGAACACCTCGATGCCGTGCCGGTCGCCGTACTGGGCTACCCACCGGCGGACGGTCGCGGCCCGGTCGACTGGGCGCCGGGCCAGGTGCCGCAGCGGGGACAGCTCACCGGGCCGGACCGCCCGCGCCGCCTCCCAGTCGATCACCGGGCACTCGCGAAGCACGTCCAGGTCGCCGGTGCGGTACAACGGCACGTCCACCCACCGGTACCGGGTGACCTGCACGCTGGTATGAGAGTGCGGGACCGCCAGGTCCGCGGCCACCAGGTACCGGAAGTCGGTCGCCCGGATCTCCAGGTGCGCGGCCGCCTGGACGCCGATCACCAGCCGGTCGGCACGCAGCGGCTCGGCGAGGGCCTCGTCCGCCGCGAGGGCGTCCAGGTCCCGGCAACTCCATAGCGGCCAGCCCTTGTACCACCCGGCCGCCGTCAGCGCGTCTGCCTCGGCGAGGGCCTCGGCGAGGGCCTCGACGTCGGCTTTGGCGACGGGCAGCCCGGTCCGCTCGCCTAGCCGGTCCGCGGCCCGGTGCCCGCCGACCGGCGGTTCGGTCCCATCCTCGCGGCCACGATCTCATCCAGGCGTGCGGCGATCGCATCGGCGGCGGCCCGCGACCAGCGGCCGTCGTTGTCAGGCGGCGGGATCAGTCCCGCGGCGGAGCCAGCCTCCCACTGCCAGGCGGCCAGCCCGGTGTGGCGCAGGATTATGTGGAATGTCATCGCTTCGCAAGCGCCGGGTGGACGCGGTTCCGAAGACGACGCGGACGGGCCAGCCGGAACCCCCGGGGTTGTTACGCGTCAGCCGCTATGAGCCCGTGGCGCCACCTATTTGAACAGAGCCAGGACCGTAATCTTCTGTTCGGCCGCGACAGTTTCGTGGACATGGATCTGATCCGCCCGGACAGGCGACGCGGACAGCGGCCGTTACGGAAGGTGAGCATCCAGCGAAGGCGGCAGCCGGGTGCTCGAACATAACGCGTGGTACACGGGTGATCATTGCCGCCTATCTGGTTGATGACGAGGATGATTAAGCCGTGTATCAGCCGTTATACGGCCCGAAGGGCTTGGTGATCTTCGATCACCCGTATAACGCCGAATAGGAATGCCTAGTATTTTAGTAGGTTATAAGTAGCTGCGGGGTCCAGATCAACCTGTTATGCGGTAGTCGAGGGTCGATAGCAGGTTCGGCCGCGGCGCCTTGGCGAGCAGCCGCCACTACAACTGGTTGAAGCGATATTTCTCGGGGAGAGTCCAGCGGGTCACCGGGTGCTGACTGGGGCTGTTGGGGTCAAGTATTGGTGCACTGATCCGACGGCTACCGAGCCTTCGCCGGCGGCGGCGGCGACGCGTTTGATCGATCCGTAGCGTACGTCGCCCGCGGCGAGTACACCGGGCAGGTTTGTCTCGAAGGGAAGCGGTGCCCGGGTCAGCGGCCAGGTTCCTGGGGGGAGGTCTCGGCCGGTGAGGATGAACCCATGATCGTCAAGGGCGAGAGCGTGGCGGATCCAGTCGGTGCGGGGCTGGGCACCGATCATGACGAAGACGGCGGGCGTCGGTACCTGTTCTTGTCGTTTATTGTCGAGGTCTTCCAGGGTCAGTGCCTGCAGGCGGGTGTCGCCGTGGCCGTCGATGATCCGGGTGCGCAGCCTGACCTCGACGTTCGGGGTTGCCTTCAATTGGGTGATGAGGTAGTCGGACATGCTCGCGGCCAGTGACCCGCTGCGGACCAGCAGGGTGACCTGCGCGGCGGACTTGGCCAGGTGCAGGGCGGCCTGGCCAGCGGAGTTGGCCCCGCCGACGACGTACACGTTCTCTCCGGCCACGGCGGGGGCTTCGACTGCCGCTGCGCCGTAGAACACGCCTGCTCCCAGGAGCCGGTCGAGGGCGGGGATCTCCAGGCGACGGTAGGTCACGCCAGCCGCGATGATCACGGCACGGGCGGCGACGGCGCTCCCGCCGGACAGGGTGAGTTCCCTGAGATCGTCGCGGACGCCGAGGTGGGTCGCCTCCTGGGTGAACACGAACTGGGCGCCGAACAAGACGGCCTGTTCCCAGGCTTGGTGAGCCAGCGCGCCGCCGCTGATGCCGCGCGGGAACCCGAGGTAGTTGCGGATCAGCGAGCTCGTGCCGGCCTGCCCGCCGATGGCCAATGACTCGATAACGATGGTGCGCAGCCCTTCGGAGGCGCCGTATACGGCCGCTGCCAGGCCGGCTGGCCCAGCGCCGACGATCGCCAGGTCGTACTCGCCTGACGACGGTTGCGCGTGGATGCCGTGAGCCTCGGCCAGCTCCGCGTTGCTCGGGTCTTGCAGCACTGAGCCGTCATGGAGGACGACGGCGGGCAGTCGCGACTGGTCAATGCCATGGTCGCGAACAAGCTGTTGTCCGGCCGCGGAGTCCGCCGGGCAGAACTCGAACGGGACGCCGTTGCGGCCCAGCAGGTCCCGCAGTTGGTGGCTGCGGGGCGCCCACTGCTCGCCGACGATGCGGTAGACCAGGTGCCGGGGCCGGTGGGCAATGGTCCAGGCGGTCAGCGCCTGCTGCACCTGCGGGTAGAGCCATTCCTCGGGGGTGACCCATCCCTTGAGGATGAAGAAGTCGATGCGCCCGAGGGCGGTCGCCCGTTGGATGGCGGGCAGCTCGCTGAACGGCACCCGGGTGTGGTAGCGGTCCATCGGCACCAGCAGCACGCGGCTGGATCGGGGGTGCAAAGCGCATGCCTGCTGCAGGAACTCAACCGCGTCCATCTCCCGCAGGTGCGCGTCGGCCGCGACGATAGCGACATCGTCGCCGTCTTGGGCCAGACGTTGCAGTGCCTGCAGCCCCTCGGCGGCGGTGCCGGCGGTCACCACCCGGTAGTCGGCGCCGAAGCGGCGAACCAGTGCGGATCGGAGAACCTCACGAGCCTGCAAATCGCCATCAGCGACAAACAGGACCGGAGCATGCGACGCCGCCATGTGGCCGGATCCGTCAGGGGTGTCCATCTGCTGTTCCTCCTTTGGCTCACATCCGGCTGACGGTCGCGGAAGACGCGACCTCGTCGAGCTGCGTGCTGCCGTTCGCTGCGTCCCCATCACAACGGCCCTCCCCGCGCCGGCTGTGATCTTCGGGTTCGGGCGTCAGCCTCGTCGTCAAGTCTTCATCCTCGGCGGACCTGGGCACAGAGGCCGATCCCCGTGCGTCAATGGATGTTCGTCCTGCGCGAAGGCAACATCGTCTCGGCATCCTGTGCTGCCGCCCGTACCTCCGTGGGTCGGAGACCGGCTCGTGGCGGATGTCCATCCCCCGCAGCGCCGGATTGAAGAACATGCCGATCGTCACTGCGACGTAGATAGCGCCCATTCCGGCGATGGTCGGGATCAGTCCAGCTTGCAGCGGCCGCGGGCTAGGACCGGACCTGGTTGGCGAAGCGGGAGATGCAGGTGGAGACTTCCGCCCTGTTGGCGGCCTGGGCGATGCACTTGTCGAACCGGGCGAACACGTCCGAGTTGCGGGCGGCCCAGGTGCCCACCCGCACGCTCAGGTCGATCGAGATGATTAGCGCGAGGGCACAGCACACCACGCCGGCGATGGCCTGGCCGGTGTTCGTCGCTCCCCGGCTCCTGCCGCGGGTGAGCGCGATGATGCCCAGGATCAGGCCCACCAGCCCGCCCACCAGGGCCAGCGGAAACAACACGAACGAGACCCCGGCGACCAAACTGGCAACCCCGATGACCAGGGCCGCGACGCCGAGCCCATTGCGGGGCCGCACGGGTGCCGCAGACGGTGGCAGCGGCGCCGGCTGCGCGGGCTGGGAGAGGTCCATGACGAGTTCCTTTCCGGCCAGGCGAAACGGCCAGGTGCGGCGACGCCCATGTGGCAGTGCAACACTGCCTGTCACCACCATCCCTGGCCGGGGACGCCGGGTAAAGACAGATCACCTCGAAGAACCCGCAGCACCGCCGAAGCGCTTCCACCCACGCAACCGGGCAGCGCGGGGCTCAGACGCGACCTGATCGCGCACCGGGCACCCTGAACTTCGTCACCGCCTGCGAGAACGTCGTATTCCACGGCCCGCCTTAACCGCACGCTTATTACCCGGCGTCCGGCTGTTCTTGCTCATCCTCAAAGAGCCGCTGCTGGTGGCCCTGCGTCCAGGCTGAATACTGGAACCACGTCAGTGCCATCAAGGCGGCGACGCTCACCACCCCGCCGGTGACGAATCCGGCGACCGCCGAATGGCCGGCGGCGATGGTGGCGAGCAGGCCTGCGGCAGAGCCAGTCAGGACCGCAGTGACCACGCCGATCATTCCGGCGGTTGTCCGCAACATTGGCCAGTACCCGCTGCGCAAGCCCAGGAGGGCAAGCCGCCGCGAGGGCGGGACGCTGGCCAGGTAGCGAGTCAGTTCCGGCGCGAAGTCGAAGTAGTAGGCCCTGAGCCGTGCGATCCGTTCGGCGTAATGAAGCTCTTCGATCCCGGACTGGAGCACGCGGTCGAAGGTGACCAGGCCAATGAAGGACAGCGTCGACAGCAGGATCAGGCCGAAGGCATAGAACGCGGTGCCGATGCGGGTGGCTGTGGCGATCAGCCCGAGGGCGACGAGCCCGGCGGATACCGAGCCGATGAAGATCGTGGCCCGGCTGGTCGATTCCGCTGATCGCCGCGGCCCGTGCTCCCTGCAGGGTGAAATGCTCGGTGGTCACGAACGCGACCGCGGTCGGCTGCGGAGCCGCGCCGCCTGCCCCGGTACTCGCGTTCTGGTCGCTGCTCGTAGTCTCACCAGCTTTCAGGGGACGGTCAGGGTGCGATTCTCGCAGCAATCACGAGGGTGCAGGCGCTTGCTCGTGGCCCATCCGCGTGAATCCCGGAGCCGGGTGGGTACAACGGAGCTCTCAGGCGCCGCATGCAGATGCTTTTCAGCCTGGCCGAGAAGGAAGCGAATGACTGCGGCTCAGCCACCTGGCAGGTGTCCGAACTTGCGCAGGTAGCCCCCCTCGGACCATGGCTCCGGCATGTTCCTGCCCAGGGAGGGCGAACCCTGCCATGGGGCAGCCGCCCGCCAGGATGTTGTGAGGTATGCCGCGTTACAGATCACTTCACGAGCGGCTGGTTGCTACGGACCGATGAGACGACATCGATGATGGCCTGGGCGGTCACGGCGGCGTCTGCCTGCTTGAGGATCAGGTCTGGGTGGCTGGCTCCGGCGACTACGCGGTGCACGCTGTTGGTCGACAAGGTGGCCGTCTTGTCCTGCGCCGCCATCCAGCCGGCGGCACTCCCACTGCCGGCTGTCAGGACGACCAGTGGCTTGTCGCCGAAGTCGGTGAGAGTTGCAGCTTCGTGTTCTGATGCGTTGGCTTGGAGGAACTCGTCGATGGTGCTGCGAAGACTGGTTGAGGTGGCGATCTTCGCGCGTACCTCGGCCGCAGACTGCGGTGGCAGGGTGCCGTAGCCGCCGCCGAGGCCGATCAAACGCCCCACACCCAGCCGGGCCGAGGTCGAGGCCAGCACGGAGGCACGAGCCAGGATGTCGTCGGGACCCCAGCTTTGCGCCGAGGTCGATGCCGGCGACGCCGATCCGGTCGAGTCGATCAGCACCATTCCGGCAACTTCATTGGGATAGCGGGCCGCAAAGATGCGTACATAGAGGCCACCGAAGGAGTGACCTGCCAGCACATAGGGACCTGGCACGTGTGCGCGATGCAGCAACGTGTGCAGGTCGGTCGCGATCTGCTCGCCGTCCTGGGTGTTGCCTGAGGGGTCGCTCCACCCGCGGCCTGCCCTGTCATAGACGCAGACTCGGGTGTGATCGGCGACCGCCGGCGCTATCCAGCCCATGGCCGAAGACATATCGCCGCCCCCCGGTTGCAGCACCACTGTGGGACTCCCTGAGCCAGTGCAGTGAATGTGCAACCTGTATCCGCCGACGTCGATCAGCTGGCCCGTCATCGGGTACGCGCTGGCATCCAGGTGCTCGCGCACGGTCTCGTAGCCCCCGCCCACCGCGGCAAGAGCCATCACGGCGATCACCGGGTAGAGCAGCCACCGGCGAGTGCGGCTATGCAGCTGCCGATGGGCCTGCACGGCCATCCAGACCGCCAGCGCCAGCAGCGCGGGAGGCCACACCCAGCGGAGCACATCGGCCACGCCGGACCCGAACGCGACGAGGAGAAGTCCGGACACGCCCATGAAGACCGCCGGCACCACGGCCCATCGCTGTGGCTGGTCGGTGAACCGCACCGAGAGCACCGCGAGCATCGCCCAGCCCAGGGCGAATCCCCACAGCACCGCGCCGGTGATGTCGTTCTCCTGCTCCCGGATGAAGGGGGCGGCGACGAGAAGCAGAGCGGCAACGACTCCGGTCGCCAGCGACCCGGCCACGATCCGTCCGATATGACCGTTTCGCGCGGGAATGGAACCTTCATCCGAGCGGACCTGGCCCATGTCATCAGGGGTGGCAGGGGTGTTCGCCATGGAACTCAACTCCTCGCGTAGCGAGCGCCTGCCAGCGGGGCGCCGAGGCTATGGAATGCGAACTTCAGACGGTGATGGCGATCTTTCCTTGTGCGCGGCCGCCTTCCAGGTGGCGTATGGCCTCGGGCACTTCGTGCGAGCGGGTAGGTCTTGCCCACGATGGGGGTGAGGTGACCGGTCTCGATTTGCTGGCGCAGTGCTTCGAGGTCAGCCTGACGCTTGTTAGTGCTGGAGACGTACATGGTCAGCCGCTGGGGAACCACCGGCGAGAGCACGAGCGCACAGAAGCTGCCGCCCGACCCCGGTCCACTTGCCTTCGCCACCCGCGATAACGAGCGTCCCCTTCGGGGTGAGTGCCCGCCGCAGCCGTGACAAGCGGCTGTTCCCGCCGATGTCCAGGATCAGGTCGTAGCGCTGGCGGCCGTCGGCGAAGTCCTCCCGGGTGTAGTCGATGACCTCGTCGGCACCGATCGAGCGGACCAGATCGGCCTTCGCGGTGCTGGCCACGCCGGTGACCGTGGCCCCGAAGGCCTTGGCCAGTTGCACGGCGTAAGTACCCACGCCTCCCGAGGCACCGATGATCAGAACCTTCTGCCCGGCGGCGATGCGCCCCACGTGCAGGCCTTTGATGGCGGCCAGCCCGGAAACCGCGACGACGGCGGCCTGCTCGAAGGTCAGCCTGGCGGGCTTGCGCACCAGCTTGTCCTCCCGTGCGGCGGCGTATTCGGCGAACGAGCCCCGGGCGATGCCGAACACCTCATCGCCGGCCTGGAACCTGGTGACGCCAGCGCCGACCGCGACGACCGTGCCCGCCACATCCAGCCCAGGATGCGGTTCTTCGGCCCACGGAACCCAAAGCCCAAGATCCGCATCAGGTACGGCTCGCCCCGCATCAGATGACACGTGCCCCGGTCCACGCCCGCCGCCCGCACCCGCACCAGGACCTCGCCGGCGGCGATCACGGGCTTGTCGATCTCGGCCAGGCGCAGCCGATCAGCGGAACCGTAGACGTCTTGAACGACCGCCCGCATCACTTCCTGCCCCGCCGCCACCCGGGCCGACCCTGTCTTAGCTGGTTGGGTTCGCATGGCAACCTCCCATTTCGGCCATGGAATGAATCACTGCCTTCCGGCTTTCTGCCACACTTGGCACAGCCTCACCGCAACTCCCGAAGGCCGAACGGCCATGATCGCGGGGATCAGGAGAGGGGCGTATGTGGGGGTCCAGGCGCCGACCTGTTGCCCTGGTTTCTCCGGGAGGCTGAGGTCATGAGCTCACTTCTTCCGCGGTCTGGCTGGTGCTGTTGTCGGTGACCTGGGCATTGACGGTTGTCTCCGCCCCGGCGGGCTCCCAGCTGCCGTCGGGGCTTGCGGGCTTCCGGGCCGTGTGCTGCCCGGGGCGATGCCGACCTGTGCCGCCCAGCGGCGGACGGATTCTGCGAAGAACGCCTCGCGGTCGCCGGGCTGGTCGCCGACGATGCCGTGGAGCTGGCCGAACAGTTCGAATGAGACGGTGCCGAACAGCGCTGCCCAGGCCATCAGTCCCCGGTGCAGCAGCGCGTCGGGCACCTCAGGGCCCGACGGTGGACCGGGCCGGCGCGAGCGCTTTCCGGTCGCCGGGGGGCACGTCGTCTTCGGCGATCGCGGGTGTGAGGCGCCCGGCGGCGTCGGCGAGGATGCCCAGGAGCACGGTGGAGACCCGGGCGGCGGGTGCGATGGTGGCGGGCGGGGCGGTGTAGCCGGGCACCGGCGTGCCGTAGATCAGGGCGTACTCATTCGGGTTGGCCAGGGCCCAGCCGCGCACCGCGCCGCAGGCCGCCGACCAGCGGCCAGCGAGGTCGGCGCGGGCCACGGCTGCCTCGGCGGTCTCGGCGGCGGCGCCCAGCGCGTCGTAGGCGGCGACGATCAGCCTGGTCAGCAGCTCGTCGCGGCTGGCCACGTAGCGGTACACCGCCGACGATGAGGCGCCGAGCTCGCGGGCGATGGCGCGCAGGCTGAGCCCGGCCGCCCCCTCGGTGGCCAGGTGCCGCCGGGCGGCGTCGAGGATCTGGCGGGTGATCTCGGCGCGGGTCCGCTCGCGGGCGGCCCGCAGCACCGAGGGCCGGTCCTGCCCGTCCTGGCTCATGATCACATCCCGTCCGGCAGCGCGATCGGCAGCAACCTTTGCGTGCACTGCTCTTGACAGCGACTAGTAAAGCATAGGCAAGATGGAGACATAGGGGGAGTAAAGACGTCACGGTGCGGGGGCACGATGAACCAGACCAATGCGACCGGCCAGGATGACCTGTTCACGACCGAGACCGCGGGCCTGCCGGAGGTGGCCACGCCCGGGCGTGATCCGGCTCCGCGACGGGGACCGGCTGGACCTGCGCATCGGCCCGGTGCGCAAGCGACTCGACGACGCCGAGCTGCGCATGCTCGCCTACAACGGGTCGGTGCCCGGCCCGAACCTGCACGTCGATCAGGGATCGCAGATCACCGTGCAGGTGCGGAACGACGGCGACGTCGAGGCGACGGTGCACTGGCACGGGCTGCGGCTGGAGAACCGTTACGACGGGGTGCCGCACGAGACCCAGGCGCCGATCCCGGTCGGCGGCACGTTCACCTACCAGCTCCAGTTCCCCGACGCGGGGTTCTACTGGTACCACCCGCACATCCGCGAGGACTACGGCCTGGAGATGGGCCTGTACGGCACGATCGTGGTCGAGCCCGCCGACGCCGGTTACTGGCCTGCCGCCGACCGGCAGCTGACCCTGACCCTGGATGACCTGCTGGTGGAGGACGGGCACATCGCGCCGTTCCGCAAATCCGGGCCGAACTATGTCGCGATGGGCCGGTTCGGCAACGTGATGCTGATCAACGGCGAGACCGAGTTCTCCGGCCAGGCGGCCGCCGGTGAGGTGGTGCGGCTGTATGTCGTCAACACCGCGAACACGCGGATCTTCAACTTCGCCGTCCGCGGCGCCCGCGCCAAGCTGATCGGCAGTGACAGCGGCCGGTATGAGCGCGAGACATTCACCGACGAGGTGCTGCTCGCGCCCTCGGAGCGTGCGGTCATTGACGTGCTATTCGACCGCCCAGGGGAGGTACAACTGGAGCACCGCACCCCCGACCACACCTACCAGCTCGGCGGGTTCACGGTCACCGAAGGCGCAGGCGGCGATGCCGCCGGGGCGTTCGAGCAGCTGCGCACCGACCCCGAACTGGCCGCCGAGCACCGCTCGCTCGCCCACGACCTGGAACGCCCCCCCGACAAGGTGCTCGCATTCTTCTCCTTGATGCCGCTGCTCTACGGGGACGACGACACGCCGGCGTCCGCCTACGCGTGCCCGATGCACCCGGAGGTCACCGCGGCCGAGCCGGGGACCTGCCCCAAGTGCGGGATGAAGCTGGTGGCGGTGCCGGCTGCCGCGGCGGCGCCGGCGGTCTACGCGTGCCCGATGCACCCGGAGGTCACCGCGGCCGAGCCGGGGACCTGCCCCAAGTGCGGGATGAAGCTGGTGCCCTCCGATGCCCCGCAGGTCCCCGCTTCGGAGCCGCATGAGGGCGCGGCGCACAGCCACGACCACGGTGACGGCCTGGAGTGGGAGGACCTGATGCCGGAGATCAACCAGGCGTCGGATTCGGGCAACATGATCTGGCAGCTCATCGACCGCCAGACCGGCGCGAAGAACGCGGACATCGACTGGGCTTTCACCGTCGGCGACCGGGTGAAGATCCGGCTGGTCAACGAGATGGATTCCGATCACCCGATGCACCACCCGTTCCACGTCCACGGCGCCGGGCGCTTCCTTATCCTGTCCCGCGACGGCCAGCCCGAGCCCAACCTGGCATGGAAGGACACCGTGCTGCTGCGCAGCGGTGAGACCGTGGACATCCTGCTGGATGTCTCCAACCCCGGGCTGTGGATGGCGCATTGCCACATCGCCGAACACAACCAAAGCGGCATGATGTTCAGCTTCAACGTGGCCCGGGCCGCGGAGCCGACCCGATGACCCCGGCGCCGGCAACACCCGCCCTGGACGTGCTGGTGATCGGCGGCGGCCAGGCCGGCCTGGCCATGGGCTACCACCTGGCGCAGTCCGGGCTGCGCTTCCAGATCGTCGATGCCGGCGCCGAGGTCGGCGCCGCCTGGCGGTCGCGGTGGGATTCGCTGCGGGCGTTCACCCCAGCCCAGTACGACAACCTGCCGGGACTGGCCTTCCCGGCCGCGCCCGATACCTACCCCGGCAAAGACGACGTCGCCGACTACCTGCGGGCCTACGCGGCACACTTCGAGCTGCCGGTGCGGCCCAACACCATGGTGACCTCACTGACCCGGGGCAACGGCGGCTACGTCGCCAGGGCAAAAGCGGGGGCGTGGGAGGCCCGGCAGGTCGTGGTCGCCACCGGGCCCTTCCAGGTTCCGTTCATCCCGCCGATCGCCAAGGAGCTTGACCCCGGCGTGCGCCAGCTCCACAGCGTGGAGTACCGCAACCCGGCAACCATGCCGCCCGGAAGGGTCCTGGTCGTCGGCGCCGCGAACTCGGGCTGCCAGATCGCCGAGGAGCTGGCGGCCACCCACACGGTGGAGCTGGCGGTCGGCCAGCGGATGCCGGCGGTCCCCCAGCGGCCGCTGGGCCGCGACGTGTGGTGGTGGGCGAGCATGCTGGGGCTGGACCGGGTGACCGCCGGCTCGCGGCTGGGACGGCGGCTGGCCGGGCGGGACCAGGTGATCGGGCGCGGCCCGCGGCAGCTCGCCCGCCGCCACGGCGTCCGGATCCGGCCCCGCGCGACGGCCGCGGCCGGGCGGACAGTGAGGTTCGCCGATGGCGGCGCTGCCGAATTCGACGCGGTGGTATGGGCGACCGGCTTCACGACCGACCACTCGTGGATCGACGTCCCCGGTGTGGCAGACGAGCGGGGACGCATCGTGCACCAGCGTGGCGTCACGCCCTCGCCCGGGCTGTACCTGCTGGGCCTCACCTGGCAGCACACCCGAACCTCGGCGCTGCTGGGCTGGGTGCAAAACGACGCGGCCTTCCTCGCCGAGCGGATCGTGGCCCGCACCCATGAAGGGGCGAATATCGGCCCGGCCGCCCGCACCTCCGCGGCATCGCCGGGCGTGCAGGCGGCCGGCTGATGCGGGCCTGTCCCGTGCCAGAGCAGGGCATGACGATGGCCGCGGGCACACCGGAACCCCGCTGACATGACCGCAACTGAGGTGACCGGCCAGGGTCGCGCCCTGCCGGGGCGCCTCGCCCGCAGCCTGCGCGGGGCAGGGCTGTCCGGTGTCTGCGTGGCGGGGGCCGGTGCCGCCGGGGCGCTGGTGTCGGTGCGGGCGGCCTACCCGCGGCCGCCGCGCGCCGCCCCAGCGGAGGGCTGGCCGCCGCCGAGGCCAGTGCCGCAGGGCCGCCTGGCCGTCGCGGTGGTGCTCGGCGCCAGCGGCTCGGTCATCACCGATGCGCTCGGGCCGTATGAGGTCTTCGCCCGCTCTCCCGAATTCTTCGTCTACACGGTGTCCGCGCGCCCGGCCGCGATGCTCTCCGGCGGGCTGGCCGTGGTACCCGACTATTCGCTCGGCGACGTGGACGCGGGCACGGCACCCGAACCCGCCGTGATCGTGATCCCGGCCGTCGTCTCCCCGGCCGGCCGGAAAGAACAGCCGCTGCGCGAATGGCTCGCCCGCCGGGCCGGCCGGGGCGCGCACCTGCTCGGCGTCTGCGCCGGGGCGCGGCTGCTGGCCGCCGCGGGCCTGCTCGACGGCCACCGGGCCACCTCCCACTGGTCAAGGCTCAGCGCCCTGCAGCGCAGCCGCCCGCAGGTGGACTGGGTGCGCGGCCAGCGCTACATCCAGGACGGCAAGATCACCACCACCGCCGGGGTGACCTCGGGCGTGTTCGGCGCCCTGCGGCTGGTCCAGCAGCTCACCAGCGCCACCGAGGCGCAGCGGGTGGGCCACGAACTGGCCTACCCAGGCTGGTCGCTGGATGGCCCCACCGGCATCCCCGCGCAGCGGCCGGCGCCACGTGACCTCACCAACCTCCTCGCCGCCCTCGCGCCATGGCGCCGGCCGGCGCTCGGCGTCGGGCTCGTCGAAGGCGCCAGCGAGATCGACATCGCCGCCCCGTTCGAGGTCTACGCCAGCTCGTTCGCCGCCCGCACGGTGCCGATCGCCGCAACGCCCACCGTCACCACCCGCCACGGGCTGCGCCTGGTCGCGGCACCCGCCGACGCCACCGCACCCCGCGTCGACCGGCTGATCGTGCCCGGCATCCACCACGCCGACCAGGTCGACCCGCGGCTCGCCGCGTGGGCGGCCGGGCGCGGCCTCAACCTTGAGCTCCCGCAGGCGGACGGCGAGTTCAGCTTCGACGCGATGCTGCGCGACCTCGCCGCCCACGCCGACCGCGCCACCGCCCGCGTCACCGCCAAATCCATCGAATACCCCACCGGCCACCTCCAGCTAGCCGGCCCAGCGTGGCCGCGCCGGCCTGCCACCCTGCTCGCCCTCACCATCGCAGCCGCGGCCGGTGCCGCGGTCCTCCCAGCAGCCGTCAGGCGGCACCGGCGATGACACACACACCTGCGCCCACGCCCACCCCGCGAGCGGGCCAGTCGATACGCGTACCGGTTCTGTGGGGACTGGCATTTGGCGCCATCCAGGCCGCGTCGCCGCTCGCCCTCTGGTGGCTCGACCAGGCAACCGTCCAGTCTCTCCTGCTCGCCCTGATCGCAGCGGTCTACATCGGGTTCGCAGTGGCAGACGGAAGACCCAAGGTGATCGCCGTCGAGTGCACCATCGCGGGCGCGTTCGTCTTGCTTGCCGCCGCGGGCGTCACCGGGTCGGCCTGGCTCCTCGTCCTTGGCTACGCAGGCCATGGTCTCAAAGACTTCTGGCAGGAGCGCAGCCACTACGTCGCGGGCACACGGTGGTGGCCGCCGTTCTGCGCCGCCGTCGACTGGCTCGTCGCCGCTGGTTCTCGCCACCGAGATCATTGCAGGAGCCGGATTTCATCACTAGCCATGCGACAGGCCAGCGGCAGGCCCGCCTAGATTCCGAAACCGGGATGCCCGCACATCGGCGCCTTGCGGTACTCCCTGATCGCCTGCGCACACCTGGCGGCCCCAGTCGCAAGCGATCGCTTGTCCGACCCGCCTCGTGGCGCACAGACTGCCCGGATCTGAGCAGCCAGCGTCTTGATCGAAATACAGTCGATGTCCGCGCCGAACGGCGGATCAGGCGCGCGGCCGTAGCTCTGCTCTCAGCCACATTCCGTGACCATGGTGGCCTCATCAACGACCGCCGACCGTCCAGGTTGTTCGTCCTCGCCTCGCTGCGGGCGCTGGATCTGGACTGCGGCTTGGGCCGACAGGGATCACGGCCACGAAGAAGAGCGGTAGAGAAAGAGCATGGCCATTGATCATGACTTGGTGCCCAGACGAACTTGCCGTCAACAATCAGGGAATGTGTTGGGGACTGTTGGCCGGGCGTGAGCCATGGCTTACGGCAAAGGACCGACCCACCGTTCATAGGCTGTGATCCAGTTCCTCGCGATCGCTGTCTGAGCGTCCGCCAAGGAGACCTTGCCACGGCAGACCAGCAAATTCAGCCGACGCTCCAGAACATCCTTGATGTTCGTTGCCGACGCGTCAGCGACGTTCTGACCTGCGGATTTCGATGTCGATCTTGACTGAGGGCTAGATAGCGCGTCCTCGACGGCGTCCTTGGGATTGGGGATCGACCCTGCCTCCACCCACAGGTTGCGGGCGTCGTTGGCCCCGCCCAGCTCCAGCGGGATTTCGTGATCCAGCTCGCCGGACACGTCGTGCTGGCCGTAGGCCGGCTCGGCAACGTCCCACTTGAACTTCTCGGTCTGTGACTCGGGCGGGCGCACCTTGGTTGTGTACCCGGACCGGCAGATGGTCGAGCCGATGTTCGCCGGGGTAACCGCCGGGTCGATGGCACCGGGCGTGCAGGACCGGTCGGGCAGTTCCCCGTGGTCCCGGGTCCGGCAGCGCCCGGTCAGCGTTCCGGTGACCTCGCCGGGGTCATGGATGGCGAACAGGCCATGGATCCGGTGGTGCCCGGTCCCGGCGTCCGCGACGGTGGGCGCGGCCCCCGGGGGTGAGGGGCTGTCCAGGGTCAGGTGCCCTCCGCACGCGCTCAGCCCCACAGCCGCCGCAGCGGCGGTCACCACAGCGATCCCGGCCCGCACCGTGCCTCCCTCTGCGCGTTCCGGCCCGCCTCGCGGGCCCGGGACAACCAGTCCCCGGGCAAGCCTGGCGTAAACAGCCGGTATCGGTCACGACTTCGCGGGGCGGGTGAGGCCTTAATATCGAGCCGATGCGGCGTGAGTCTTCGACCATGGTGGTCCTGGTCGGCGAGGTCGGCGAGGGGCTGCTTGCCGAAGTCGGCCGGTCAGGGAATGTCTCGGTCGCACGCGCTCCCGAGGCCGGCCCGCAGGATGCGGCGCAGCCGCGCCCTGCATGGCAGCAAGGCGCGCTGGCGATGCGCGAGGCGGCCCGGCGGCAATCGGCCTACGTGATCGTGCCCGACGACCCGCTGGCCGGGGTCGCCGCCGGATGGCGGGCGATGTGGGACGTGGCCAGCGGGCCCGGCGGCGCGGCTGCCTTCGAGGAGCACGCCGCGCAAGCGCTGGCCGCATGGCGGGACAAGCGGTTCGAACTACCCGACTACTACCTGGTGGTGGCCGGCGCCCACGCCGACGGGATGGGCCAGGACCTGTATCTAGGCCCGTTGCGGGCCCGCCGGCCGCGCCGGGTCGTGGTCGCGGGGGCAGATGATGACCCGGGCCGGGCCGGTCGTGTGCTCGATGCGCTGCGGTCCCTGAAGCACGGGCCGTGGTGGCCGCCGCTCGACGAGCTGATCGACGCGGCGCGCCGGTTCTACGCCGGTGGCCTGGCCGAGACGCAGGCGGCGCCCGCCGGGGCGGGCTGATAAGCGCAGGCCGACTCGCTCCACCTGCGATTGGCAGAACGGGCATGCCGTACGGTCGGCCCCCGCCGGGAGGGTCATGACGGCGCCGCACGACGCGCAGGGGATCTCGGCGCTGCCCAGGTCCATCGTGCGACCGCAGCCCTCGCAGATGATGGCCGTGGCACCGGGCAGGGCGCTGAACTCCGCGCCGCAGCCGCCGCAGTGGCGCGGCTGGCCGTCCGCCGCCTCGACTGGCACGTACTCGTTGGTCAGGCCGGCCCGGTCGAGCAACTGCGTGGCCGCCTCCGCCGGGAGCATGCCCAGCCAGCCCTGGCAAAAGCCGGACCAGCCAAGCTTGCCGGTCAGGTGCTCGGCGTGGTCGGGGTCAAGCTCCGCCAGCCCGGCCGACCGGTAGAGCACCTTGCTGGCCGCGAGCTGTTTCTCCATCGTGTCGACCATCGGCCAGAAGGAATCCGGTGCCACCGTCGGTGACATCATGTTCCCGCTGTATTGCAGGCCCATGACCCGCTGCCGCATCTCGGCTTCCAGCGCCTGGTACGCCGGGTCGAAGGCGCGCGCCGTGGCGGCCTCGGCCATATAGGCGACGTAGGCGTCCCGGTAGCCGCGGTCGTTCCTGGCCCGGTGCGAGACGGCCATCGGCACCCCGGCCAGGCCCTGCGCTGGAACGGGACCACCTGGTCCACCGGATGACCGAGGGGGTGCCGCTCCGGCCCCGCTCGGCGTGCGCCGAGCGGGGCCGGAGCCGTTTTCGGCAGCGATCTGTGCGGTACCTGGCAGCGGGCTGGCAGCGCGCGGTGCGGGCCCTGTCAGTGGCATGGCGAACCATGGACCGTGACAACACGTGAGAGGGAAACCATGACCAACGCGATAGAAGCAAATGGCCTGGTCAAGCGCTTCGGTAAGACCACCGCGCTGGCCGGGGTGGACCTGGTGGCCCGGCAGGGCACCGTGCTTGGCGTGCTCGGTCCCAACGGCGCCGGCAAGACGACGGCCGTCCGGATCCTGGCCACCCTGCTGCGTGCCGACGAGGGAGATGCCCGGGTGTGCGGACATGACGTCGGGCGCCAGGCCCACCAGGTCCGCCAGCTGATCGGCCTCACCGGCCAGTACGCCTCGGTGGACGAGGGACTGTCCGGGACCAACAACCTCATCATGATCGGCCGGCTGCTGGGGCAGTCCCGGCGCCAGTCCCGGGCCCGGGCGGGCGAGCTGCTTGACCGGTTCGACCTCACCGATGCGGCCGGGCGCCCGGTCAAGACCTACTCCGGCGGCATGCGGCGGCGGCTGGACCTGGCCGCCAGCCTGGTCGGCCGGCCCCGGGTGCTCTACCTGGACGAGCCGACCACCGGGCTGGACCCGCGCAGCCGCAGCGACGTCTGGGACATCGTCCGCACCCTGACGGCCGACGGCGTCACCGTGCTGCTCACCACGCAGTATTTGGACGAGGCAGACCAGCTTGCCCACGACATCGTGGTGATCGACCACGGCAGGGTGATCGCCACGGGAACGCCCGACGAACTGAAGGACAAGTCCGGCGGGCAGGTGCTAGAGGTGCAGCCGGCTGACCGGAGCCTGCTGGAGGTGGCCGCCGCGGTGGTCGCGAACCGGACAGGTTCCGTGCCTGACGTCGATGCCGAGTCGGGCCTGGTGCGCGTCCCGGTGGCCGACGCGGCCGTGCTGCCGGCCATCATCCGCGAGCTTGACGAGGCGCGCGTGGAACTCGCCGAGTTCACCCTGCGCAAGGCCAGCCTGGACGAGGTCTTCCTCGCCCTCACCGGCCGGGAACCGGGCGGCACCGAGAACGACGACAACGGCAAGACCCGTGAACTGGAAAGGAGCCCACGGTGACCACGGCAACCCTGCCCTTCGCCGAGCCGGCGCCACGGCTCAACCCGCTGACCGGGCTGCGCCACACCTTCACCCTGACCTGGCGGAGCGTGCTGAAGATCAGGACGAACATGGAGGACCTCGTCGGCCTGAGCCTGCAGCCGATCATGTTCCTGCTGCTGTTCACCTTCGTGTTCGGCGGCGCGATCGCCGGCGGCACGCACGCCTACCTGCAATACGCCCTGCCCGGGCTGCTGGTGATGACCGTGGTGTTCGCCACCCTGGGCACCGGCCTCATGCTCAACCAGGACATCCAAGGGGGAGTGTTCGACCGGTTCCGCACGCTGCCGATCGCCCGCTGGGCACCGCTGGGCGGCGCCGTCCTCGGTGACATGGTGCGCTATGTGATCTCGGTGGCGATCACCCTGGGCTTCGGGATGGTGCTGGGTTTCCGGATCGGGACCAGCCCGGTGTCGGCCATCGCGGCCTGCCTGCTGCTGCTCACCTTCGCCCTGGCCATGTGCTGGGTGTCGGCGCTGATAGGGATGGCCGTCAAGACCCCCATGGGGGTGCAGATGTTCGGTTTCCTCGCCTTCTTCCCGCTGGTCTTCGGCAGCAACCTGCTGGTGCAGACCGGGACCATGCCGGGGTGGCTGCAGGCGTTCGTCAAGGTCAACCCGATGACCGACCTGACCACCGCGGAGCGCGGCCTGCTGACCGGCGGCCCGGTGGCCACGCCGGCGCTGCACTCGCTGCTGTGGGCGCTTGGCATCTTCCTGGTGTTCGCGCCGCTGGCGGTGCGCGCCTACCGTCGCCGGACCTAAGTAGTGCTGGCCCAGGGGGGCGACCCCCTGGAACCCCCGCTGGCCCAGGGGGCGACCCCCTGGAACCCCCGCTGGCCTACGGCCCGGTTCCTTCGTCACCGGGCCGGGGCCCTGCTGGCTGGGGGGAGCGACCCCTCGGGGCAGGCCCGGGTGCTCATGCGCTCGCGGGAGGCTGGAACCAGCCTTCCGCGAGCGCGAGCGCTTTCTCCCGGGGCATGGTGCGGCCGCGCTGGTAGGCGGCATCGAAGTCCGCCTCGCCCAGCCGCTGACGGGCGGTGTCCCTGGCCTCCGGGGCGTCCAGGCTGCTGTGGTCGAAGGCGCCACGGATCGAGTGCGCGGCGCCAAGCAGGACCGCGGCCTGCTCGGCGCCGGACCGGCTGGTGCCGGTCCACAGCATGGCCGCGGCGATGCCATCCACCACGATGGCGACGGCCGCCAGGTCCTGGCTGTCGGCCGCTAGGCGGAGGGCCTCGGCCAGCCTGGCCCGCCCGCCGCTGACGTTCCCAGTGCGGATGCTCGCCACGGCTTCCCTGTTGATGGCCTGCGCCCGGAACGACCAGATCATCGCAGAGCCCTTGCTGGCCATCTGGGCATCGAGTTCGCTGCTGATCCGGGCGCACTCGGCCAGGTCACCGCGCAGCCAGGCGAGTTCGGCCTGGATGTAGCTGATCCACAGGTCGCTCTCGGACTCGCCCTGCTCGCGGGCGGCCCGCTGCGCCCGGGCCATATCGGCGAGCGCGCCCTCGTAGTCCCCCATCCGGCTGCGGGACTTGGCCAGGGTGGCATACATCTGCGCGGTGTCTTCCCAGTCGGTCAGTGCTCCGCTCAGCTCCACGGCCCGCTCCAGGGCGGCGATCGCCCGGACGTGATCCCCGTCGAGCATGGCAAGCTCGGCCTGGCCGGCGCACGCCAGCGCGGTGCCCCAGCGGTCGCCGAGCGCCTCGAATCCGGCGAGCCCCTCGGCGCACCACCGGGTCACGTCGTCCAGGCGGCCCAGGGCCATCGAGTAGAACGCGCACATGAGCCGGGCACCTGCCCGGATCCAGGGGTCCGGCGAGTCGAAATGCGCGGACAGCAGCCCCAGTGCCAGGTCCGGATCCTGCTTCTCATACAGCGCGAGCATCGCGGCCCCGACGATCACCAACGGATGCGGCGGGCGGCCGTCGTCTGCCTCACCGCCGGCGTCCGCCCCCACGGTGATCAGGTACTCCACGTCCGCGAGTGGCTCCTTGGCCGCGTTGAAGTCCCAGGAGAAGTTGACCATGGTCAGTGCGCATACGGCCCGGGCGTGCACCGCGGCCATGTCGCGCTTGGCACCCGCAGCGGGTGCGCTGACCGCCAGGATCTCCCCGGCCATCGAGCCGGCCTCGCGGCGTTGCCCGCGCAGCAGCCAGAACCAGCTCAGTGCCTGCCCGAACCGCAGCGCCAGTTCGACGTCGCGGCGTTCGACCGCCCAGCGCAGCGCCGCGTGCATATTGTCCTGCTCTGCGGTCAGCCGCCGCATCCAGGTCTGCTGGCCGGCGCTGCGCAGCATGGGATCGCCCGTTTCGGCCAGCCGCAGGAAATACCCGGCGAACGCCCGGCGCACCTGGTCCCCTTCCCCCGCTTCGGCGAGGCGCTCCGCGCAGTATGCCCGGATCGTCTCCAGCATCCGGTACCGCGGCTCGTCATTCTCGGCCACAGTGAGGAACGACTTCTCCACCAGGCCGAAGATCGCAGGCAGGACGGCGTCCGCAGGCAGCGCCCCGTCCTGGCACACCTGTTCCGCCGCCGTGAGCGTGGCCCCGGCCGGGAAAGTGGCGAGCCGCCTGGCGAGAACCTGTTCCGGCCCCGACAGCAGCTCCCAGGTCCAGTCCACGACCGCGCGCAGCGTCTCGTGCCGCGGCACCGTCCTGCTGCCGCCAGTGAGCAGCTCGAACCGGGCATCGAGGCGCTCGGCGAGCTGGGCGGCGGACAGCGTGCGCAGCCGGGCCGCGGCCAGTTCGATGGCCAGCGGCATACCGTCGAGCGCACGGCAGATCCGGGCGACGTCGCCGGCGTTGGTCTCGTTCACCGCGAATCCCGGCCGCACCGCCGCCGCACGGTCGGCCAGCAGCCGGACCGCGGCGTAGCCCGCGACCTGGCTGCCGTCCGTGCCTGCGCCGCTCCCGTCCGGCGCCTGCTCGCCGGGCACAGGGCCGAGGGTGGGCGGTACTGGCAGCGGTGCTACCGGCCAGAGCGATTCTCCCGGGATCCGCAGCGGTTCCCTGCTGGTCACCAGCACGCGGACGTCCGGGCAACCGGCCAGGATCTGGTCGGCGAGCGCGGCGGCGGCCGCCACGACATGCTCGCAGTTGTCGAGGATCAGCAGATCGTGCCGTTCGGTGAGCGCGGCCACCAGCCGTTCCGCCGGGGCCGCGAGCGAACCGAGCTGGCCGGCCCCGGCGTGCGCGATCACCGGGCTCTCCCTGATACCGAGCGCGTTCATGACGACCGAGGGCACGTCGCCCGGGTCGGTGACCGGCGTCAGCTCCACGAACCACACCTGGCAGCCGGCCCAGGCCCGCGTCGGCCCGTCGTCCCGGCCACGTGCCGCAGCCTCCCGGGACACCCGGGCCGCCGTTTCCAGCGCCAGCCGCGTCTTGCCTGCCCCGCCAGGGCCGGTCAGCGTGACAAGCCTGCCCTCGTCCAGCATCTTCAGCACCCGCGCGACATCCTCGTCCCTGCCGACGAAGCTGGTCAGTGGCTTGCGCACCGCGGCGGGCCGGCCCCGGTGCGGCGGGTCCCCACCGGCCAGCAGTTCCGCCGCCGAGGCGTCACCCGGCGCGCGGGCGGGCCCACTGCCCGGAGCCGTACCGGGCAGGTCCTGCCGGAGCACGCCCAGGTAGATCTGCTCGAGCTGGGGAGCGGGGTCCACGCCAAGCTCGCTGGCCAGCAGGTCGCGCGCCTGCGCGTACTCGGCGACCGCTTCGGCCTGGCGGCCGGCCGCGTACAGCGCGCGCATGAGCAGCCCGCGCGGGCGCTCCGCCACCGGATCCGCGGCGATCATGGCACGAAGCTCGCCGATCAGGCTCTCGCCCTCGCCCGTGGCCAGGCCCGCCTCGACAAGGTCCAGCGCGGCGCGGGTGCGCAGCTCCTCCAGCCGGGCGGCGGGCCCGGTGGCGAACCGCAGGCCCGAGGCGTCCGCGAGCGCCGGCCCGCGCCAGGCATCCAGGGCCTCGCGGAGTATCCGCCTGGCCGTGTCCGGGTCACCGGAGGCAAGCGCCTGGCTGCCCTGCCGCGCCAGCGCCTCGAAGGCGGTGGCGTCAACCTGCTCCGGTGCAACCGCCAGCCGATAACCAGCCGGATGGGACTCGACCACCTGGTCGCCCAGGCCGGACTGCCGCAGCGCGGCCCGCAGCCGGGACACCAAAGACTGCAGCGCGTTGCCGGAGTTGGCCGGCGGCTCGGAGTCCCAGAGCCGCTCGATCAGCGAGTAGGCGGGCACCACCTTGCCGGCGTCGAGCGCCAGGAGGATCAGCAGCAGGCGCACCCGGTGCCCGCCGACCTGCACCGGCCAGGCCCCGTCGTACACCGCGAGGGTGCCCAGTAGCCCGATCCGCACTCCGCCTGCTCTCAGCCTGTCCGCTTCCGCCCTGCCGCCCTGCCGCTAGCCGGTTGCCGGCCCGTTGCCGTCCGTGCTCCCCCCATTGTCCCGTGCCGGTGCGACTGTACGGGCGGCGGCATCCCGGGGCCAGCTGATATCCGGCGCGTCCGGCAGGCCGAGGCCGGCGAGCGGCACGTCCCGGCGGTTGATCTTTGCCCGGTCGAGCTGGCACCGGTCCATCGCCTCCGCAGTCGTGATCCAGCGGTTGGCCTGCCCGGGTGTGTGACCGCGCCGCCCGCGGGCGGCGCGCCGGTGTACCGGGCATGCCTTGACCGGCACCCGGCGGGCGCCGAGACTACTGACTGGTAACCGATGACGCATTTCGCCCAGTGGGATGGAGCCTGAGGGCCGCCGTGACCATGGCGTGCCGGGGTGGGCGGGCCCGGAACCCGGGATAGGGACGGGAGATGAGTTCGGCCATGCAGCGAAACCGATTCCCAGCGAGCCTCGGCGGCCGTTATCTGCTGGCAGCGGCCAGCCTGGCATTAGCGCTGGCCGGGGTCACCTCCGGCACCGCACTGGCCGGGACCGCCGTTGCCGGCGTGCCGGCGCCGCTCGTGGTGCGCACCGACCACGGCCTGGTGCTTGGGCTGGACCAGCACGGCGCACGGGAGTTCCTCGGCATCCCCTACGCCGCCCCGCCGGTCGGCCCGAACGCCTGGCGGCCACCGCAGCCGTTGCCGCCCTGGCAAGGCGTGCGGGCGGCCACGAAGCCGGGGCACGACTGTGCCCAGACCGGCAGCCTCGCGACCGGCGTGCCGACCACCAGCCTGTTCGAGAACTGCCTGTTCCTGAACGTCTACACGCCGCCGCGGCAGACCGGTCACCCGCTTCCGGTGATGGTCTGGATCCACGGCGGCGGCTTCACCGGCGGGGCGGGCCGGATCTACGACGGTGCCGTGCTGGCCGCCAAGCGACACGTGATCGTGGTGACCATCAACTACCGGCTCAGCGCGTTCGGCTTTCTCGCGCTGCCGTCGCTTGACGCCCAGAGCCCCGACAACTCCAGCGGCAACTACGGGCTGATGGATCAGCAGGCCGCGATGCGCTGGGTACAGAACAACGCGTTCGCGTTCGGCGGCGATCCGGGCAAGGTGACGATCTTCGGTGAGTCCGCGGGCGGTGCCAGCGTTTGCGCGAACATGGCCTCGCCGACCGCGCTCGGCCTGTTTTCTCACGCGATCGCGGAGAGCGGCTGTATCTTCCCGACCCCGGGCAAGAAGGCCGCGGAACGGCAGGGCACCGCCCTGGCCAAGAGCCTGGGCTGCACCAATGCCGCCGCCGCGGCGGCCTGCCTGCGCGCCAAGCCGGTTGCCGCGATCCTGAAGGCCGAACCGTCTGCCGGGCTGTCCTGGGGCCCGGTCTCCGGTGGCTTTACGCTGCCGCTGTCGCCGTTGCGGGCGTTCGAGACCGGCCGGTACCTGCACGTCCCATTGCTGCAGGGCACCAACCATGACGAGGGCCGGTTCTTCGTCGGGATCGAGTTCGACGTGCTGGGCCACCACCCGCTGACCGCGGCGCAGTACCCCAAGGTCGTCACCGCCCAGTTCGGCGCCAAGGCGGCCCCGGCGATCATCGCGCACTACCCGCTCACGTCGTTCGCGTCCCCGGACCTCGCTTTTGCCAAGGTGCTCACCGACTCGGAGTTCAGTTGCCCGGCGCTGCTGGCCGACATCCTCACCCAGCGCAGCGGGACCTACGCCTACGAGTTCAGCGACCCGGCGCCGCCGAACGACTTCGGTATCAAATTCAGCTTCCCGCTCGGCGCGGCGCACAGCACGGAACTCCAGTACGTGTTCGGCAAGGTCCCGCTCCTGGACACCACCCCGTCGTTCAAGCCGGACCAGTTCGCCCTGTCCGCGCAGATGATGGGCTATTGGACCCAGTTCGCCGCCACCGGCAACCCGAACGCCGGCGCGGCGCCGCACTGGCCGCGGTTCGGGGGCACAACACCGCAACTGCAGGAACTGATACCGAAGGCGACCGCGCCGCAGACCGAGGCCGCCTTTGCCGGGTTCCATCAATGTGCGTTCTGGGCCACGATCGAGGGCCAGATGGCGCCCCGGTGATCCGCCACTGAGGTCGGCAACGTATCCCCCGTGCGGGACCGCCCCGCCTCAGTGGCGGGGCGGCCCGGACGTTGAGGGGGATTCCATGAGTGCTGATGTCAACATCAAGGTCATTAAGGATGTGTACGACGCGTTCGGCCGCGGCGACGTCGCCGCGGTACTCGACGCGGTCGCCGACGACGTCGACTGGGCCGCGGAGGCCGCCGGGACCGGCGCGCCCTGGTATGGCGTGCGGCACGGCAAGGGCGAGGTGGTGAAGTTCTTCGAGGCGTTCGGTACGGCCATGGAGGTCGAGGAGTGGACGCCGCTCGCCTTCGCCGCCAGCGACGCCGACGTGCACAGCGTGGTCCGGATCCGTGCCAGGTCACGCGCCACCGGCAAGTTCTTGGAGATGAACCTGCACCACTTCTTCACGCTCCGCGACGGCAAGATCGCCTACTACCGCGGTACCGAGGACACGGCGCAGACCGAGGCGGCGCTGCGGGCCTGACCCGGCCGCAATAACCGGCCGCCCGATGCCGTCGGGCTACCTGCCGGGCTCGCCGGTGGCCAAGCGCGACCGGTGGCGCTCATGGACCTCGGCCCACTGGTCCCGTGGGTGTTCTCCCAGCCCGGCGATCAGGCTGACGGCTCGGGCGGCCCTTGGTGAGCTGCCTCACCCGACCCGTTCGAGATAGTCCTGGTAGCGGGTGACGAACCCGTCTGCGTCGAAAGTGATGTCGGCCTGGTAGCCGCTGGAGTGGTAGCGCACCACCCGGTTCCCCAGCGGCTCATACCGCTGCCAGGCTGGCTGTGCGATCAGTTCCGGAACGCGCACGAAGCGCATGGTGTACTCCCGCGCGGCCGCGCCTTCGGTGAGGAGCCCGTCGCGGGCGACGGGCAGGGAGTTGAAGAACGCCGAATGCTGCAGGTCGAAGAAGTCCGCGTCGCCTAGCTCTACCCGGCTGGCGGGGCCGCCGTCGATCGTGAGTTCCAGCACAGCTCCGTCGAGCTTCCAGCGCAGTTCGTAGGCGATGCCGATCTGCGTGCCGTGGGCGCGATCGAGGCTCTCGACGCGCACGATCTCCATTCTTGGCTCATCGAGCCCGCGCCACAGGAGGGTCCGCATCGACATGATCACTCCGCAAGAGTCGTCCCGCCCGCCGGTGCTTCCCCGGCCGGGTGCCTGAACACCGCAGCCTACGGGGCCGCACGGTTTGTCCGCGCTCACGCCTGCCTTCCGGTCGCTAGGGTGGGGCCCATGGCGAACAGGCTGGTGACCGATCGTCTGGTGCTGCGCGGCTGGGATGCTGGAGATGCCGGGGCGGCGCTGGGCGCCTACGGCGATGCCGAGGTTGCCCGCTGGCTTACGCCGGCGATGGACAAGGTCGGTGATCTGGCCGCCATGCGCCTGATGCTGCAGCAGTGGGTGGCCGAGGACGCGCGGATGACGGCGCCAGGCCGGCCGCTGGGCGGTGGAGGTTCGCGGCAGCGGGCAGGTGATCGGCGGGGCGACCCTGCTGCCGCTGCCGCCCGATGAGGAATTCGAGATGGGGTGGCAGATCCGGCCGCAGGAGTGGGGGCACGGCTATGCCACCGAGGCCGGTCTGGCGCTGGCGCAATGGGCGTTCGGGCAGGGCATAGAGCAGGTCGTCGCGCTGGTGCGGCCCGCTAACACCCGCGCCGTGGCGGTGGTGCAGCGGATCGGCATGGAGTGGGTGGGCGAGACAGAGAAATACCACGGCCTGCGGCTGCAGGAATACCGGCTGCGTCCCGGAGACCTCGACGCGCCCGGCCGCTGATCGGCATCGCCTTGCCAGCCCGGTAAGAACTGGTGCTGCGTTGAGCTTTGCCCGGCCGCCACGTGTGTCGCGGAGCCGGCCGGAAGGTGATGCTCAGTTCAGACGGTGATGACGATCTTGCCCCGGGCGTGGCCTTCGGCCAGGCTGCGGATGGCCGCCGGTGCTTCGCTGAGCGGGTAGGCCCGGCCGACGACGGGGGTTACCTGTCCGGCTTCGATCAGCCGGCTCAGCTCTTCGAGATCGGCCCGGCGGTGCTTGGACACATATGTGGTCAGGCGCTGGCGAACCAGCAGCGAGAGCATCAGCGCACGGAACTGCCGGCCGAGTCCGGTCCACTTGCCACCCTCACCACCGGCGATGACGAGCGTTCCCTTGGGGGTGAGTGCCCGCCGCAGCCGCCGGAGAGTGCTGTCGCCGGCGATGTCGAGGATCAGGTCGTAGCGCTGGGAGCCGTCGGCGAAGTCTTCCCGGGTGTAATCGATGACATGGTCGGCGCCGGCCGAGCGGACGAGTCCGGCTTTCGCGGTGCTGCATACGCCGGTGACCTCGGCGCCGAAGGCCTTCGCAAGCTGCACGGCATAGGTGCCGACGCCCCCCGAGGCGCCGATGACCAGAACCTTCTGCCCGGCCCGGATGCGCCCGGCGTCGCGCAGGCCCTGGAGGGCGGCGAGCCCGGAAACCGCTACCACGGCAGCCTGCTCGAAGCTCAGCCCCGCCGGCTTGCGGGCCAGCTTGCCTTCCCGCGCGGCCGCGTATTCCGCGAACGAGCCCCGGGCAATGCCGAAAACTTCCTCGCCGGCCCGGAACCGGGTGACTTCGGCGCCGGCCGCGACGACCGTGCCCGCAACATCCAGCCCGGGCACCGGGTTCTTCGGCCCGCGGAACCCGAAGCCCAGGATCCGCATCAGGTAGGGCTGGCCCGCCATGAGATGCCAGGTGCCCCGATCCACTCCGGCCGCCCGCACCTGCACGAGCACCTCATTCGCGGCCACGGCGGGCTTGGCGGTCTGCTCCAGCCGGAGCACATCCTCAGGCTGAGTGCTGTACCGGCCTTGCATGATCGCCGGCATCGTCGCCCGCTGGGATGCAGCCGCGGCGGGCTCGGCCTGCCGGTTGTGCTGTGTCGCATTCATCGCTCTCTCCTCCATTAACTTACATTGTAAGTATCGTATACTTACGGTGTAAGCATCGTCAAGCCGTGACAGGAGCACGCAGATGACGCCGACCGGGGAAGCCGCGGTCCGCCGGGCGCCGCTGAGCCGCGACCAGGTGCTGCGGGCCGCGGTCGCCCTCGCCGATGAGAACGGTGTGGCGGCTCTCAGCATGCGCAAACTCGGCGAGGCCGTCGGGGTAGAGGCGATGTCGCTGTACAACCACGTGGCCAGCAAAGCCGACCTGCTCGACGGAATGGTCGACGTGGTGTTCAGTGAGATCGGCCTGCCAGCGGGTGACGTCGGCTGGAAGATTGCCATGCGCCAGCGGGCTATCTCGGCGCGCAAGGTCCTCGGCCGCCACCGCTGGGCGATCGGGCTGATGGAATCGCGGAAATCGCCCGGGCCGGCGACGCTCCGGCACCACGATGCTGTGCTCGGCTGCCTCCGCCAAGCGGGCTTCTCGATCGGGATGACCGCCCACGCATACTCGCTGCTCGACAGCTACATCTACGGGTTTGCGCTGCAAGAGGCCAGCCTGCCGTTTGACACCGCGGAGGAGACGCCGGAGGTCGCGCAGGAGATCGCCGGGCTGCTGCCCGCTGACGCGTACCCCTACCTCGCCGAGTTCGCCGCCGCGCATGTCCTGCAGCCCGGCTACCGCTACGGCGAGGAGTTCGAGATCGGGCTCGACCTGATCCTCGGCGCCCTCGAGCGGGCCGCTGACCTGTCCTGACCGCCCCGGCCCTAGCAGCTCCCACCCTGCGGCGGTCAGCGAATGATCATCAGATTGGCCGACGTCCATTTATGGATTGTTTATGTCTAAGGTAAAATGTTCATAACTTATTGATAAATTGCGTCATAAGTTATAGCGGAGAGGGCGCCGGTGCTGGCCTTTCCGGATGCTTTCGAGGTGGCCTACCGACTGCTGAGCTCCCGCATTGGCGTGTGCGAAGCATGGGCCGAATGGTGCCGGCGCCCTCGCTCGGGAATGCATGACGGAGCGAAGGAGCGACGATGAGACTGCCATTGTCCGACCTCGTCACCAGGTGCCGGGGAGTGACTCGGCGCAGATCAGCCCGTCGAAACGCAATCGCGGCGGCTACGGCGGCGGTGGCCCTGGCCATCGGCATGACGGTCACCGCCGCGGTCGGCCAGTCCGCATCCGCGGCCGGCGGGCCGGCCTACATGAACCCGCACCTGCCGGTCCATGCGCGGGTCGCCGACCTGCTGAGCCGGATGACCCTGCCGGAGAAGATCGGCCAGATGGTGCAAATCGAGGCCACGCAGGTCACCGACAACAGCAACGACTGCACCAGCACGGGCGGCTTCAACATGCCGAACCCGGTCTGCGAGCAGAAGATCTTCGTCGACGACAACGTCGGCTCGATCCTGGCGGGCGGGACCGACATCCCGCCGGACACCACCGGCCAGGGCGGCACCGGCAACACCGGCCTGGACTGGGCCAACGAGTACAACACCATGCAGTCCTACGCGATAGCACACTCGCGGCTGCACATCCCGGTGATCTTCGGCGTCGACGCGGTGCACGGTTTCGGGCACCCGTGGCAGGCGCCGTTGTTCCCGCAGAGCATCGGAACAGGCGCCACCTGGGACCCGTCCGCCGCCATGGCGGCCGGTCAGGTCACCGGGAACGCGCTGCGCGCCACCGGGTGGGTCTGGGACTTCGCCCCGGTGCAGGACCTGGCCCGGGACAACCGGTGGGGCCGCTACTACGAGACCTGGGCCGAGGAGCCGCAACTTGCCGCGGCAATGGGCAGTGCCTACGTGCGCGGGCTGCAGGCGATCCCCGGCCGCGGCCTGCGTGTCACCGCCACGGTGAAGCACTTCGCCGGGTACTCCGAATCGATCAATGGCCACGACCGGGTGCAGGCTGAACTCCCGATCCGCTACCTGCAGGACCAGTTCCTCCCCTCCTACGCGGGCGCCCTCGATGCCGGGGCGGGCACGGTGATGGTGGACTCCGGTTCGGTCAACGGGATTCCCGCCACCGCGTCGCGCTTCCTGCTCACCACCGAACTGCGGCAACGGCTCGGCTTCAAGGGCGTGGTGATCAGCGACTACGGTGACGTGCCGGCGCTGGCCACGACCTACCACATGGCCTCCGACCTGGCCGGGGCCGCCGCGCTCGCCATCAACGCCGGCGTCGACGTGGCCATGCTGCCCTTCAACGCCGACCAGTGGCAGACCGCAGTGCAGCAGGACGTGTCGGACCACTCCATCTCCATGGCGACCATCAACGCGGCGGTCCAGCGGATCCTCACGCTGAAGTTCAACCTCGGGCTGTTCAATCACCCACTGGTCAACGCGAGCGCGGCGGATGCCGCGGTGACCGCAGGCCGGACGAGTACGCTGCGTGCCGCGCGCGAGTCGATCACTTTGCTGCGCAACCAGAACAGCACCTTGCCGCTGTCGCCGACCAGCAAGATCGTCGTGACCGGGCCGAACGCGGACAACATGGCCTACCAGCTCGGCGGGTGGAGCGTGAGCTGGCAGGGTGTCTACACCAGCGGCCACGTGTGCTGTGAGGGGCCGCCTAACCAGATCCCGCCGGGCACTACGGTGCTCAAGGGGCTGCAGGGCGAGGACCCCAACGTGACCTTCGCGGCGGACCAGGCGACCGCGGTCTCCGACGCGGCGTCGGCGGACGCAGTGGTCGTCGCCGTCGGTGAGAAGGCGTACGCCGAGGGCCTCGGGGACAATCCCTCGCCGCAGCTCACGCCGGACCAGCAGAACCTGGTCAGCGCCCTTGAGGCGACCGGCAAGCCGGTGATCGTGGTGGTCGTCGCGGGCCGGCCGCTCGGCCTCGGCCCGGCCGAGCAGGCCAACGCGATCCTGATGGCCTACCAGGGCAGCACCGAGGCGGGTCAGGCGGTGGCCGACGCCATCTTCGGCAAGATCGACCCGAGCGGGCACCTGCCGGTGACCTGGCCGTCTGACGCGGCCGCACCGGGCGGTGACTTCAACACCGGGGCACCGTCGCCGCTCGGCGACCAGCCCAAGGTCTTCGACCAGTTGCCGTACACCGGCTCGGGCCAGGGCAGCGGCTACAACCCGCTCTACCCGTTCGGCTACGGGCTGTCCTACACCACCTTCGGCGTCACCGGGCTGTCCGCGACCCAGAGCGTGTCCCGTGCCGGCACGGTGACGGCCACGTTCACGGTGTCCAACACCGGCAGCGTGGCAGGCACGGACGTGGTCCCGGTGTACGTGCACCAGCCGGTCAGCGTGGTGGTGGTCCCACCGCAGCGGCTGGTGGGGTTCGCCCGGGTGACGCTGAATCCCGGGCAGACGAAGACCGTGCACGTCGCCTTCCCCGCCTCGGCGCTGGCGGTTACGCCCGGCGACATCGAGGGCGCCGCCCCGCCGCAGGTGGAACTCGGTGCCTACCAGGTGCAGATCGGCACCCCGGCCAGCCTCAGCGCGGACTTCACCATCCACGGCTGACACCACAGAAAGGATCCTGACCGGCGCTGGCACCCCGGCGGGACCCGTCCGCCCCTCGTGGCGGACGGGCACCCCGCCGGGGTGCCCTGGTTATGCCCGGCGCTCCTCCGCCCCGGGAAGGGGGCTCCTGCCTGGGTGTTTTCGCTATGCCCGGCCCGCTGCGCGGTGCGGTGACCACATTGACCCCGGTTTTCCGTATTGCATTAATTGCCGGGCCAAGAAAAGGCCGCCACCCGCATAGATCCGCGAAATTACCGGCCGGTATGCCGTAGTCTAGCTGGCATCCCGGGCCTCAATTCTTAAAGCCAGCCCGGGCGCGGACGGATTTGTGCCTGCTGTTACACATTGTCCGTCCCTGGCCCGCGCTGCTGTGCGCCGTGGCCGCGAAATCACCTTTTCGGATGGGCGGGGATTGTGTGACCGTATTGCGGCGTGGGTTTCCGGCTGGGCTCAGCGCCTGTCTCGTGGTGACACCGGCCAGGCCGCCACCAGCAACACCGGCGGCCGACGCCGCCTCGCCGGCAGGCGCCGGACCGGGCGATGCATGATCTGCCGGATTCGTGGTAGCTACGGCGCCATGGTGACCTTCATAATCGTCCTGATCCTGGTCGGCCTGGTCGCCGGGGCGGTCGCCCGCCTCGTCGTCCCCGGCCGGGACCCCATCGGCATCCTGGGCACGATCGTGCTGGGCATCGTCGGCTCGTTCGTCGGCGGGTTCATCTGGAACCTGATCCAGTACCACAAGCTGGCGCCACACAAGTTCCACCTGGTCGGCATCGTCGGCTCGATCCTCGGCGCGATCCTGGTCCTGATCGTGGTGCGCATGACCGGCATGGAACGAGGCCGCCGCCGCGCCTACCGCTGAGCCACCAAGCCCGGCCAGGCCGGCCCAGACACCGGCCTGGCCCGCCGGGCCCGGACCGGCCGGGCGCTAGCCCTGCTGGCCCGCTGGCTTGACGACGTTGGCCAGCGACTGGCCGCGGACGTGCCGTTCCGCCTGGTCGGCGACGAAGCCGGGAGCGCGGCGGGCGAAAGCGAACGTGTCCCCGCCGATGTGCGGGGTGATCAGCACGTTGGGCAGCGTCCACTCGGGGCGGTCCGCGGGCAGCGGCTCGATGTCGGTGACGTCGAGTGCCGCGCGCAGCCGCCCGTCGGCGAGGTGCCCGACCAGGGCGACCGCGTCCACGATGGGACCGCGCGCCACGTTCACGACCAGGGCCCCGTCCGGCATCGCGGCGAGCACCTCCTCGCCGATCAGGCCGAAGGTGTCGGGGGCCAGCGCGATGCACACGACGAGGATGTCCGCGCCGGCGGCGAGCCGCGGAAGCTGGGACAGCGGTGCCACGCCGTCCCGTGCGGTGCGGGAGCACCGGGTGATCCGGGCGCCGAACGGCGCGAGCCGCTGCTCGATGGCCTTCCCCATGCCGCCGTACCCCACCAGCAGGACCTGCTTGCCGTCGAGGCTGTCGGTCCGCACGTGCTGCCAGCGGCGCCGTGCCTGGTCGCGGGCGAAGCGCGGAAGCTGCCGCAGGCTGGCGAGAATGAGGCTGACCGCCAGCTCCGCGGTGCTCTCCTCGTGGTGCAGCCCGCTCCCGTTGCAGAGCGTCACCTGCTCCGGCACGGAGTCGATGATGTTGTCGACGCCGCTGCTCAGGCTCTGCAGCACCCGCAGCCTCGGCATCTTCGCGATCATGGCGACGCTCGCACCGTTCCCCATATAGGGCAGGCAGTAGAAGTCCACCTCGCCGAGGTCGTGGCCGCCGTCTTCGTACCGTGCGATCGTGGCCTGCGGCAGCCGCCTGGCAACCTCGTCGGCCACTCCGTCCTCCGCCGGCAGCAGAAACGTCATGGACAGATCACACCCCTTTCGCGCATCGGGCATCTGCGACGGACGCTACTCCGCCGGGGCCCCGGGCGCGCTAGTGGGTGATCAGGATGGCCGCCCTTCCGCCGTCGGGACCAGCAGTACACCCGCTATTGCCCGAACCCGGCAACCGAGTTCCCGTGCAGTTGGCCACGGCGGCCTGCTGGGCCGGCAGCAGGGGCTGCGAGGATGGGTGGCATGGCGTGGATCGAGCTTGACGGCGCCGTTAACGCGCGTGACCTGGGCGGCCTGCCTACGCGCAGCGATGGCCAGACGGTGCGGGGCCGGCTGCTGCGCAGCGACAACCTGCAGGAGCTTTCGGCCGCCGATGTCGCACGCCTGGTGGACGACATCGGCCTGACGACCGTCATTGACCTGCGCAGCACCGCCGAACGAAACGCCGAGGGCCCGGCGCCGCTGCAGGCCGTGGGCAGCGTCCGGCATGTGCATCTCCCGGTTCTGCCGGAGCAGGGTTCCGCTACCGACATGGTCGCCGATGCGCTGCTGACCCGCGACGACACCGATCGGTCCCGCTATCCCGCCGACCCCATGACCGGCCACTACCTGGGTTACCTGGAAGACCGCCCGGACCAGGTGGTGGCCGCGGTGTGCACGATCGCAAGCTCCGAGGGAGCGGTGCTTGTCCACTGCGCGGCCGGCAAGGACCGCACCGGGGTGGTCGTGGCGCTTGCCCTCGGCGCGGTCGGCGTCCGCCCGGAGGCCATCGTCGCCGACTACATGGCCACCGGCGAGCGCACCGGCCCGCTCCTGGACCGGCTGCGCCGGTCACGGACCTACGCCGATGACATCAACAGCAAGCCGCAGGCCGAGCACGCGCCGCGGCCCGGGACGATGGCGGCGTTCCTTGAGCAGGTCGATGCCCGGTACGGCGGGGCCGGTCGGTGGCTGGCCGATCACGGCTTCGGCGGGGACGGCCTTGACCTGCTCCGCGCCAAGCTGCTGTCTCCCTGACTGCCGCTCAGCCCCATGCCGGGTCGCGGGCCAGCTTCTCGGCGATCCGGTTGTGGAAGCTTTTGCGGCGCAGCGCCTCTTCGATGTCGGTGACGACCTGGCTCAGCGGGTAGGGGATCTCCGTCTCGATCTCGGCGACGGCGGCCTCGGTGGCCCGCCACTCGGCTGCCAGCCGGCCGACGATGCGGGACGCTTTGGCGGTGAGCGTCACCCGCTTGGTGCGGGCGTCCGCACCCGCGGTGGTACGGACCCAGCCGGCGGCGCGCATCGCAGCCACCTTCTGGCTGGTGCCCGAGTGGGTGCGCTGCACCGACCGGGCCAGCTCGGTGATCGTCATCGGCCCGCTGGCGTGCAGCCGGAGCAACTCCAGCACGTAGCTCGGCTTGAGTCCGTCGATCTGCGCCTCGGCGTAGACCTTGGCGATGTCCGCGTCCATCGCGTCCTGGAGCAGCCGCAACGGCCGCCACCTGCTGTGCTGAGTCGGGTCTGACGTGCTGCCTTGGGTCACCCGGTAATTCTAACAGCACTTATATAAGCACTGATACAATACGACGGCCGGTGGCAACGTGGCACCGGCGCGCGGCCGGATCCCGCCCTTGATCAAAAGCGGGTCCCCCGTGGCCGGACGGAACCAGCAGGAAGCGGGAATCGTGGCTAACCGGCGCCGGCTGCTTGCGGACCTCACCCCGCTGCGTGAGTCGCCCGCGTTCCGGCGGCTGTGGACCGGGACCACGCTGTCCTCGGTCGGCGGTGCCATGACCGCCTTCGCCGTCATGCTCCAGGTCTACGACCTCACCGGCTCCTCGCTGGCGGTCGGCGCGATCGGCGTGGCGCAGGTAGTGCCGACCCTCACCGTGGGGCTGCTGTGCGGCCCGGTCGTGGACGCGATCGACCGCCGCAAGCTCGTGCTGCTCACCAGCACGTGCCTGGCGCTGGTGTCGGCGGCGTTCGCCGTCCAGGCTTTTGCCGGTCTTGACCTGCTCTGGCTGCTGTATGCCCTTGTGGCGGTGCAGTCCGCGCTCGGGGCCCTCGACCGCCCGGCACGCAACACGTTCGTGCCCGCCCTGCTGCCGCCGGGGCAGCTTGCCGCCGGGCTGGCGCTGAACCGGGTGAGCTTCCAGCTCATGCTGACCGCCGGCCCCGCCCTCGCCGGGCTCATCACGGCCGTGCCGCACCTGGGCCTGCGCGCGTGCTACCTGGCCGACACGGTCAGCTTCACCGCCGCGCTGTACGGGATCGCCAGGCTGCCCGCGATGCGGCCGTCCGGCGGCACGGCGCGGCCGGGACCGCGCGCGGTCGCGGAGGGCTTCGGCTTCATCCGCCGCAGCCAGGTGATCGGCGGGGCGTTCCTCGCCGACCTGGCCGCCACCGTCTTCGCCCTGCCGCTGGCCCTGTTCCCGGCGATCAACGCCGAACGGTTCGGCGGTGACCCCCGCACGCTCGGCCTGTTCACCACGGCCATCGGGGCCGGCGGCCTGGTCAGCGCCGCGTTCTCCGGGCCGGTCGGCCACATCGTGCGCCAGGGCCGCGCGATGCTCGTCGCGGTCGCCGTCTGGGGCGCGGCCTTCGCCGGCTTCGCGGTCGCTCACGGGCTGTGGCTGACGCTCGGCCTGCTCGCCGTGGCCGGGGCGGCGGACGCCTTCACCGTGGTGTTCCGTGGGGCGATCGTCGCGGCGGTCACTCCCGATCGGCTCCGCGGCCGGGTGATGGCGGCGGACTACGTGGTCGGTGCGGGCGGCGGGCAGCTAGGCAACCTGGAGGCGGGGGCGGTGGCGGCCGTGACCTCGCCGGTGATCAGCGCACTGGCCGGCGGGCTGGCCACCGTCGCCGCGGCTCTGGTGATCGGCCTGGCGCTGCCGGCTTTCACCAGGTACCGCTCCGGCCAAGCCGGCCAGCAGCCTCAGGTGCCGGAGACGGCCGCCAGCACGGCGGGCTGATCCGCGCTCACCACAGGAGCCACCAGATGAGCGCGGCGATCGCGATCAGTGCGGCAACGTAGACGTACCGCCGCGGCCAGCGGTAGGTGCGCTCCTCGACGTCGTCGGCCATCAGGGCCCCTTCGGCAGTTTGACCCGGTCACGGGCCAGCATCCAGCGCATCAGTGCCCCCACCGAAGCGTCCACGGCCCCGTCTTTCCCCATCACGGCGGCCGTGTTGACAAAGCAGCTCTCCCGGAAGTTCTGGCGCACCGAGCGGACCAGGTTGCCGAGCCCGAGCTCGCTGGCCGCCCACTCGGCCACGTCCCCGTCCGGTACACCGGTCATGTCGGCGCGGCTGAACGCTACGGCGAGCCGCGCGGTGCGCAGCCGCACGCCCATCGCCTCGATCTGCTGGTAGGTCTGCTGATACGCCAGGTCGGGCGAGGGCGCCGTGGAACGAAGCGGGTCCAGTTCGGCCTTGCGGGCCTCCGGCAGGCGCTCCCAGAAGGCTCCAATGGACAGCGGGTCGATGACCAGGATGAACGTCCGCGCCTGGCTCAGGTACCGCAGCGGCTGGGTCCGGTCCGACTGGTAGAACAGCTCGCCGGCGGCGTCGAACAGATGCAGGATGCGGGTGCTCTTCCTGGAGACCAGCCGGATGACGTTCGCGCGCGGATCCTGGACCGACGTGATGGTCGTGGCGCGCCCGGTGCGCAGTACCTCACCGGCGTCCTCGAGTTCGCCGCTCGTGATCGAATCGGCGAACTCGGCTTTGAACAGGCCTCCCTCCGTCCACATCTGAAGCTGCGTGACCATGCTGAACATCAGCCGGGTCTTGCCCGCGCCGGTCGCGCCGAAGAACGGCAGGACGATCTCCGGCGCCTTGCCGGGACGGTACTCCAGGGAACCGCCGCAGTCCTTGTGCGGGCAGAACGCGGTCATCCTCGAGGAGCCGAGCAGCAGCAGCGTGCTCATCGGCTGGCCGCAGCGGCAGCGCCGCCGGAAGATGCCGAACCGGCCCGGCCGCACGTCCCGGTGCCGGTTGGAGCAGCGGGGATTCGGGCACTCGTACCCGGGATAGGACACCCGCCGGTAGCAGTCCGGGCAGACCATCCTGACGTTCTTGATCCACAGCAGCGCCGAATCGGTGCCGCGCAACACCGCGCCGGTCGCCCGCACGACCGCCGCCGAGACACCGACGATCAGCAGGTGCACGAGGGCACAGCCGGCCGTGAGCAGGGCACCGACCGCCGTGCCGACGGCCATCCCGGCGGCGCCCCCGGCCCCGAGCGGAATGGTGAGCAGGGGTGAGCCGTCCAGGTCGAACCAGCCGCCGACTCGCTCCGAGCCCCAGTCCCAGAACCTCCGGCACTGGCCGTACGCGGTCCGCACGGCATGATCGGCATCGGCGATGGCAGGCCCGTAGAAGTACTGCGGCACCGCCGGGTCGGCGTCCTCGGGCAGCCGCGGCCGCCGTTTCGGGCTGTCCAGTGAGGGTGGCCGGGTGACCAGCACCTGTCCCAGCCCGGCGAGGTAGGTCAGGGGCATCCCTACCGCGTACCCGGCGGCGGCCACCACCGCGCACAAGGGCACGGCCACGACCAGGTAGACCAGGTACGCCAGCGCGAAGACGATAAACGGCAATGCAGCCAGTGCGGTCAGCCCTCCCCTCGGCGACGGCCGGAAGGCGCTCCGGGGCTCCCGCGGAACAGCCGCCGCGTCAGTCCGGTGCGCTGCTCGTCCCGCCAGGCCTGGAACAAGACAGCCAGCCCTTTGTCCGGTTCCAGTGCGCGCGCGATCATGCTCAGATCACGGCGGCGCCATTCCCGCACCTGCTCGAAAGTGACGTCGAGCCGTTCAATGAGCGCCGGCTGGGCGGCCACATCCGGGTGGGCGAGCGCGGCGAACACCCGCGCCGCGAGCAGCACGTCCGCGCGTGAGGGTGCCAGGCGGGTCTCCAGGTCCGCGCAGAAGGCCACCGCCACGCCTTCGGGGCAGCCGCGCAGCGCCCGGCCCAGCGGTTCGGCCTCCGCCAGCAGCGCGGGCAGGTCCCGCTCGAGGAAGTGACGGGTGTCGTCGTCGGCCTTCCGGTAGGTGTCGAAGAGTTCGGCGAACACGTCCACATCGCCGCCGGGCACGGCCGAGCGTGCCCGGCGCAGCAGTGGCCGTACGCGCGCCGCGCGCCAGATCAGCCGCGCATCCGCGCTGGGCAGCTTCGACAGCACGGGATGCTCGGCGAGCGCCTGGGCGAGCTTGAGCCAGCTACCGGTGATCTTTTCGCGCGGCGGGACGACGCCGATCTGCGCTAAGAACCAGTCCGCCACGTCGGGCTCGGGCTCGGGCACCGAGCCCAGCAGTTCGGCGAGTTCTTCCCGTGGGCAGCCTTCCGGCCACAGACGGCGCAGCAGCGCGGCGTCCACGAGCGGCTCCCGGTGCGCCGCGAGGCGCACGTCGCGGACCTCGTCAAAGGCCCGCATCGGCGGGATGCCGCCGCGGGCGGCGCACTGCACCAGCCACTGCTCGGTCAGTACCGGGTGCCCGGCAAGGGCGTCGCGGCTGAGCAACTCGCCGAGCGGGCCCCCGAGCAGTTCCTCGGACACCTGAGTGGGCTCGTGCGCCAGCCGGGTGACCAGGCCGTGCTGGATAACCGGGCTTGCCTGCAGGAGGGGGGCCAGTTCGGCGGGCCTGCCCGGGTCCAGGCGGGCCTGGCCGTACCGCTCGAGCTCGGCATCAGGGAGCGTCAGGTCGCAGGCCGCCGCCCAGTCCAGCAGCACCAGCACGACCGCCGGCGGCGCGGTGCGGAGCAGTTCGGTGGCCCTGGCGCGGGCCGCTTCGGCGCCTTGCTGGCCGGTGAACCTGAGCGCGGTGGCCGGCTCACCCCGGGCGAGGTGCGTGACCGCGCGTTCGGCCAGCAGGGCCTCCAGGTCGTCGATGCGGGCCGGCAGCGGCAGTTGGCGGGCCACGTCAAGCAGGCCGAGCAGCCGCTCGTCGGTAAGCGGGCCCGATGGCTGGGCCAGGGCCACGCCGAGCGCGACATCGGCGAGTTCGGCCGAGATCCAGCCAGCCGAGCCGGGCAGCCACCCCGCCACGGCGTCAGCCTCCGCGGCGGTGAGCGGCCGGCCGAGGAGGGAGGCCGCCACCGCGACCGGGGCGAGCCAGCCGTCGAGGCCTTCCTCCCTACCGGACGAAAACGCCGCCGCCTGCTGCCACAGCCCGGGCACGGCCATTACCCCGGTCTCCGCGAGCAGGGCGGCCAGCGGGTGGATGCCGCCGCCGGGTGTCCGCCCTCCGGCGAGATCGAACAGCTGGAAACTACGGTCGGCATCGGCCGGCAGTGCCTCCGGCAGCGCCCCGATCAGCTGGTACCGGGAGTAGCCCGGCCGGTGGCTGTAGGTGGTGAAGGTCACCTGGCGCCCGATGTGCTCGCCGAACAGGTAGCAGACGGCCGCTACCCACCAGACGTTCTCGGCGGGGTCCTCGCTGGCCAGCAGCACCGGCTTGGCCCCCGTCATGGCCAGGCCCGCCGCGGTCAGCAACGCCGGGAGGACACCGTCGGCACCGTGCGCGTCGAGGAAGGCCTGAACGCCCGGCCGGTCGATGACGCCGCGTGGCAGCGGGGTGGGCAGCTCGTCCAGCCGCGTCTGGCTGACGGGGGCCCGCTGCCACAGCTCCGCGCCCCAGAGTTCCACCGGCAGCATCGGCCCGAAGTCCTGCTCGGGCGCGCCGGTGACCAGCGCATGAACGAAGTAGTTGCCGGGGCGGCCGGAGTAGTCGGCGCCGGCGAATACGACATGGGTGGTGATGGCGGCGCCGGTCGCTTCGCTGCTGCCGTAGGAGAACGCCACCGGGTAGGCTTCCGGTTCCTCCAGGCGCGGGTCGGCCAGCAGCCACGGCGGCGGCTCGTACACGGTGCTTTCCTCGATCTCGCGCATGACGACGGGCGAGACGCCATGGGTGACCGCGTTGAACTGGAACCCGCCATACCCACTCAGCCCGCTGCGACAGGATGTGTAGTAGAGCTGCTGGAACGCCACGGTCAGGCTCGCTTCATCGGAATAGCGCCCAGTTGCGCGAGGATCCACAGGAACGGGTCGGCCACCCGGTAGGGGCGGATGCCGCGCGGCGACACGCGGTTGTCCTGGGTGGGTGTCTCGCCCAGCGCGGTGACCCCGAAATAGCGGTAGCAGCGGTAGTGCAACTGGGCGATCTGGTCGATGCGGGATCCCTCCCACCGGCCCAGCAGCCGCTGGATCTCGGTATGCACGGCCAGGCTGTCGCGGTCGTCGAAGTACGGTTCCTGGGACGGCGGCCGCAGCAGCGGGCTGGTCTCCTTGAGACTGCCCAGCAGCGTGTCCATCTTTGAGAACGTGACGGCCAGCGGCTTGCCGATCCGCTCCTCTGGTCTTCTCCCTTCCTTGGCAAGGACGAGATCGGTGACCTTCTCCAGTACGGCGGCCGGCTCGTCCTCGGGAAGGCTGGGTTTCGGCAGCCGGGTGCCGGAGGCCGCCAGACCGCGCGCCCCGCGCATCTGCAGCGGGTCCAGCAGCAGCACGATGCCGTCGGCAGCGGCCAGGTAGCGGACGTTCTGCTCCATGGACTGCCGGGACCTGAGATCCTCGCCCGCCGTGTCGAAGAACGACAGCAGGGTGTGCTGCGGATCTCCGGCGCCGAACCGGCCACCACGGGTCAGCCTGCCCAGCCGGCCGTCCGGGCGGAACAGCCCGCCACCCTCGGTCGTCAGCCGGAACACGATCGGCACCCGGTTGCGGCCCCCGGCCGTCCTGGTCGAGGCCAGCAGCCGTGCGTCACGGTAGAGCGGTTGCTCATACTCGGCAGCGAACCGGAGGAGGGTGTTGTCGTCGGCGCCGCTGATCGCCGCGTTGAACTGCTCGCCAACCCGGTGCATCAGCTCGTGCACGAGCACGGTCAAGAACACGGTCTTGCCCGATTCCGGCGCGCCGGCCAGCGCGATAAGGCGGCTGCGCACCTTGCCGAAGTGCACCGGAAGCTGGGTGTGGCAGGCCGGGCAGATCCTGGTCGTGCTCACGTCGCCGCATCGCGGGCACTCCGCCGCGGACATCCTGCCGTCCGCGGCGAAGGCAGGCGGCAGGGCGCCGCCGAACCCGGTCCGGTCTCGTAGCACCTCGTCGATCTCCGGACGGCAGCGGCGGTCACGCCGGCTCGTCTGGCCGGTGCACCGGAACATGATCTCCCGCTCGGCGAAGAGCTCGTAGCAGTACGGGCAGTAGAGGCTGGCACCCGGCGAGGGCCTCACCGGATTCTCATCTCCTCGCCGGGGGGCGGGCAGAGGATCACGGCTCGGTCACCGGGGTGCGGGTCATCCGGGTCGGCGAAGCAGGCCAGCCAGGCCCGCCCGCGGGCCGGCTCCACCGTGATCGTGACCGGCTGGCCGGGCGTGATCGGCTGTGCCGGGAAGCGGGCGACCGGCTCGCCCTCGGCCGGGTCGTCGGGTGGGTACCGGCCGGTGGATCGCACGACCAGCAGGCTGGGCAGGCGGACGGCATGCTCGGCGGCGAACTCGATCACGTGCTGCCGCGTGAACGGCTGGCGTGGGCGTCGGATCCGGTAGTCGACCCGTACTCCCTGCCCGGGCACCGGGACCTCGGCCGCCGGCCCGGTCTGCGGCGGGCGCGGATGCGGGTAGCTCAGCCGGACCTCGATCCGGGTTGCCTCGGGCCCTACCGTGACCGTGACACCGCCCTCGTCGTCGTAGACCCGGCGCAGGCAGCGGTGCTCGCCGCCCGGCCAGCGAACCTCCGCTGATGCGGCGTCGTCGTCGGGCCAGATCCAGGCCAGCCGCACGGCGTCGTGCATCCGGACGGCGGTCAGGTCGCGGACCGGTTCCGCAAGCCTGAACTCGGCCCGGTCCCCGGCCACGACGGTGCCGCCGGCCATGGTCAGGGCGAGCAGGTGGTGATGCCCGTAGGGCAGCCGCAGCCCGACGCACGCGCGGCCGGCGGAGCCGGGGCACGCAGTGCCCGTGACTTCCGGGAGCCCGCCGACGTCCCCAGGCGTAAGGCGGGTGCCGGCCGTCCACCGCGGCGGCCCGTCGGTCAGCACCAGCCGTACTTGGCCGTGCCGCGGTGGGACCCAGGTGGCCTCGGCCGTCGGGGTACCGTCTTCGGTGAGGCGGACCGCCAGGCCGGTGACGGGGTCCGGCTCGGGTTCTGGTACCGCCCGCAGTACGGTCCCCGCCGACAGGCGGCTCCGGCCGTCCGTCGGCCGGTAAGACACAACGGCCAGGTAGAAATACTCGGCCCCGGTCCGCAGCCCGTTGTCGGTGAACCCGGTGAGGGACGCCCCGACCGGCGCGCCGTCGGCGAGGTCGCGGGGCGCCCGGCTCTCGCAGCGGGTGACCAGGACGCCGTCGGCGCCCGGATGGGCGCGCCAGGAGGCGGTGACCGAGGTCTCCGCGACCGCGATGGCCGTGTCGGTGACCTCAGGCGTGTACGGCAGCGGAGGCGTCACCGCGGGCCGGGACCAGCTGTCGCCGCCGCGCCCCGCGAAGACGGCGTACACGAGATCGGCGCCGAGTGGCGCCGAGGTATCGGTCACATCGTGGCCGCTGGTCTGGCTGATCACGGTCGTCCCCTCGGCGGCCGAGGCGGGCGCCTGGCCGTGCCCGCGCATCACCCGGTACTGAAGCTCACCGGCCAGCGCCGGGCTGGGCTCCCAGGTGACCCGCACGTGATCGCCGTCGATGCGGGCGCCCGCACCGCCCGGAGGAGGCGGCGGCAGTCCTGCCAGCCGGCCGGCCAGCTGGGTGTCGTCGCTGGCCATGCCAAGGGCTTCGGCCAGCAGCATGGCTGCCTGCTCGGTGTGCCCAGCGGCCAGTTCCTGGTCGGCGCGGCGGATCAGCGCGCTGACCTGGGCTTCCCGCTCAGTCACCCGCTCGCGCAGCGGATCCTCCGGAGGCAGCCCGGTAACCAGCCGCTGCGCGGCGCGCAGCCTGCCCGCGGCCAGTTCGGCGGTGACCTGCTGGCGCAGGGTGTCGATGGTGTCCCGGCTGAGCATGGCGCCCGCGACCAGGCCGGCCTCCTCCTCCACCAGGCCGAGTTCGCGAGCCTGGGTCGCGATGGCTCGCTGGATGAAGCCCTGGTCGGCGAATTGCCGCAGCCATTCCACGACCTCGGAAAGCAGCAGGGTATCCAGGTCCCCATCGCGTGCCGCGCCGCTGAGCAGGGCGAGGACGCTCTCCAGGTGCGACTTGGCCGGGTCGGTGTGGGGGAGCGCGGCCGCCTTCTCCCGCTGCGCGGCGATCGCTGGCTCGTCGAGCCGCCGCCCGTCGGTGAGCCGGAATCCGCCGAGAATCCGGAAGCCATCCCGCACCGCGGTGCCGAACACGGCCTCCGCGGACAGTTGCCAGCCGAGCACCTGCGTGTGCTCGGCCAGCGCGGCCTGCCTCGGGTGCGTGCCGCCGGGCAGCCGGGGGAATTCCGCGACGACCTGGACCCCGGCGCTGGCGAGCGCCTGGGCCACCTCCTCGTCGGTGACCGACATGCCGAGTGCGGCCCGCAGCCGTGTCACCGTGCTCGGCCCGACATGTGTGGCCGCGCCGGCCTCGGTCGCGGCCAGCCGGGTGAGCCGTTCCCGCTGTTCCCGCTGCCGCGTGGCCAGCCGCTCGGGGGTGAGCTGCCCGGTCCGTTCAAGCTCCGCGTGCGCCGCGATCAGTGTTTCGGCGAGCCGGGCGTACGTCCGCCGGTTCTTCAGCTCGCGCCAGTAGGCGAGGACCTCGCCGATCTGCCTGCTGAATGCATCCGGGGCGGCGGTGCCCCGGGGCAGGCCGTACCGGACGTACAGGTCCGCCGGGGGCACGTTGCCGCGCTGGCGGGCCGGTTCCAGCACCTCCAGGCGGTACCGCTCGCGGTCCCAGGGCACCTATCCGTTCACCTCGTAGTGCCCCACGGCGTTGATGGCGCGCTGCACCGCGGCTTCGTCGAGGCGGCCGATCTGAATCTGGAAGCGCACCTCGCTCCCGGAATCGGCTTCCCTGCCGTGTACCTGCAGCAGCCCCGTCTCGGTCATGTGGAAGACAACCTGGAACGGGGCGCCGGCCGGGCGGGCCGGCAGGTCGCTGAGCAAGCCTTCGCCGATCTTCGTGTTGTTCTCCAGTTCCTGCGAGGCGACCGCGCCCGCCTGCTCGAAGACCTCCAGCGCTACCTCGCGCTGGTTGTCGGTGAGGGTGCGGAATGTCTGCGGCCCCGTGTCGGCGGGCAGTGGCGTATTCGCGGTGAGCAGGTGCTTGATGTAGTGCCGGGCCTTGTCAGGATCGGTCCTGGCCAGCGGGTCCCGGCCATCGACGACGTTGAGCCCGAACGCACGCGGCACGACCGTGGCCACCTGCATCTCGACCATGGCACGAGCTTGCTCGGCGGTGATTCCGAGCCGTTCGGCGACCTCCTGCGCACTGGCCGGTCCACCCTGGGCATCGCTGTCACCCTCGCTGGTGATCTTGACCATCTTCATCAGGGCGAACAACGCCGCACCCTTGGCCACGGCCAGCTGCGGGTCCTGCTGCCGTGCGTCAAGCCCGAACCTCTCCTTGAGGGTCTGCGCGATCACCGGCGTAATGGTCATGCCACCGACCAGGAGCACGTCATCGAAGTGGTCCACGCCCTTGTCCCGTGCGGTGGCGATCGTCCGCTTCGTGATCTCCATGGTCCGCTCCAGCAGCTCGGAGGTAAGTTCCTCCAGCTGCTCGCGGGTGAGCTCGAGCTGCACGACCGAACCGTCGAAGCGCACGTTGTGCTTGCGGGACGTGGTGGCACTCAGCGCCTTTTTCAGCTGCTCGGCGGAGGTGGCCAGGTCTTGCATGAACTGCTCGTCGCCGCCTGGGTCGAGCTGAGGGTACTGGGCGGTGAAACCATGCAGCAAGAAGTCGCTGATCTTGGCGTCCCAGTCGGCCCCGCCCAGGTGCGAGTCGCCGTCGGTGCACACAACATGCACATCGTCGCCGTCCAGCCGGATCACCGTGGTGTCGAACGTCCCGCCGCCGAGGTCGTAGACGAAGATGTGCCGGACCCCCTCGCCCTGCCCGACCGCCTGGTAGGCCAGCGCGGCCGCCACCGGCTCGGCCACTACGTCCAGGACGTTCAGCCCGGCGATCTGCCCGGCCTTGCGGGTGGCTTCGCGCTCCAGCACCCCGAAATACGCCGGGACCGTGATGACCACGTCGTGGACCGTCTCACCGGTCTGCTCGCCCGCGGCGCGCGCCAGTTCCCGCAAGATCAGCGCCGAGACCGATTCCGGCGTGTGGTCCTGCCCGTGGTAGCGGTAGTGCGCATCCTCGCCCATCTGCCGCTTGACGAGTTCCACCACCAGATCCGGGACCAGTACCGCGGAGTCTTTGGCCTGCCGGCCGACGACCACGTTGTCCGGCGACTCGAAATAGACCACCGAAGGCGTCGTATCCTCCCCGACCGCGCTCTTCAGCACCACCGGGCGGCCCGTGTCGTCCACATAGGCGATACACGAGTTCGTGGTGCCCAGGTCAATTCCGTAGGTAGCCATGTCACCTCACTGTGATTGCGATGCGTCACCGTCCTGCTCGGCCGTGCCAGCGCTGGGGATGTACCGGTGGAACCGCGCTTGCACCGGCCGCCGCACCCGGCCCGACTCACGTTCGGCGAACCCGGCCGCGAGAACCTCCGCCACCGTGTTGTGCCGGGCCTGATCATCGCAGGGCACCACGGCAAGCGGACGGTGCCGGTCGGGCTGGAAGGGCTCACCTGGCTCGGCGGAGAAGACCTCGATGCCGCACCGGTCGAGAATCAGCGCAACGTCGTCGGCGAAGGACCGCATCAGCTGCCCGTCCTCCGCGTTGCTTTCGAGGCGCCGGCTTTCCCGGCTCAGCTGGTCGTAAAGCCTGATGAGATCGGCGACGACGGGTTCCAGAATGATTCGGCTAAGGCCGCCGCGCAGCTCGGTGTTTTCTTCGTGCAGCCGGTCGATGACCGACTCACGGTGCGCGGCGCGGCGGTGGAATTCGGCGAGTTGCTCCTCGACCTTCGCGAGGCGGCCTGCCACCTCTGCGAGCGCCACGTCGGCCCCGCTTTCCTCCTGCTGGGCGGCTTTCTCGGACGGGGACGCAGCGGCCTCTTCCGGCACCGGCTCGTCAATCGGCCGGACCCCTTCCCCGTCTGTTTCGCTCACGGCCCCCACCTGAGTGCTCCGGACACTTCACGAAAAGCATCCCTCACCGGACGCAAAGGCACCAGCCTAAAGATCGCTAATGCCGCAACACGGCCGATGGAATATCCCGATCAGCTCAAGACACCGGTGCGGCCGGCCCATCCGGTTGATGGGCCGGCCGCACCGCATGCTGGCCGTTCGGTGGTTACGGGTAGCTCACCACGTTGACCGGGGTGTCGGGGTTCGCGGCCGTCGACGAGCCGCCGACGCCGTTCACCACGTTGTCGATCCCGCCCGGATCCGCCGTTGGCGTTCAGGAAGATCGTCAGCATGTCGTGGAGCGCCAGCCCCGGCGGGTTGTCCGCCTCGATGGCGTTCGTGGCGAAGATCGGCACGCCCTGGTTGAAGAAGCTGTAGCTGCCCATCCCGTAGCCGGAGAAGTTCGCCGCGTGCGAGGTGACCAGGAACGCCGGGTAGCCGTCGGTGGACGGGTTCTCCATCCAGGCCGCCTGGCTCGGCGGGTCGTAGGGCAACTCGTTCTGGAAGAAGATGTCCGTGCCGTCCCGGCCGTTCCAGATCACGTTGGCCTTCTCGTAGTGCTCGACGAACAGGCCGTAGGCCGTCACGTCGTCACCGTTGACAGGCCACGCCGGTGTTCCCGACGTTGCTGGTCCAGCCCACGCCGTTGCCGTGGTCGGCCCGCCAGGCCCAGATGTCGTCGAGGATCACCTGCGAGGAGTTGACCACGAGGCTGTCGTTGGCCTGGCCGGGCGTGGCACCGCCGACGCGGAAGAACACGTCCTGCACCAGGGTCGGGTCGGCCGGGTCCGACCAGCCCCGGCCCGGCAGCCCCACCTGCAGCAGCGCGGGCGAGTTCACCGGCCCGGCGTCGAACATCATGCCGGACAGCTTCACCCCGGGAACGTTGGCCACCAGCATCGCGAGGTTGCCGTGCGCGGGCACCAGCGTGGGGAAGCCGAGGCCGAGCACCACGGTGTCCGGCCGGGTCACCACGATCGGGATGGTTCAGGCTGTACACGCCCGGCGTGAGGATCAGGTCCTTGCCGAGCAGCAGCGCCGCGTCGATCAGCCCCACCGGGGTGCTCGGGCTGGCGATGAAGAACCGCTGGATCGGGATGGCGGTTCCCGGCGTGGGGCCGCTGCCCCAGGTCGTGCCCACCGAGTTGTGCTGCACGGCCGGCACGAACACGCTGTAGTTCCCGGCGGAGTCCTGCTGCAGGAACGGCTCTTCCTGGGTGACCGGGCTGGCCGCCAGCGTGGTGTACTGGCCGCCCGAGCCGAAGTTCTGCGCGGGCGCGCCCACGTCACCGGAGAACACCTGGTTCCACACGGCGTTGGTCCAGCCGTCCAGGTTGCTGTTCCGCACCACGAACTGCTGCTGGGTTCCGTTCAGCACGGTGCTGCCGGAGAACTGCGAGTCGGCGATGAAGCCGCCGCTGGAGAAGCTCGGCGCACTGCAGTAGTCCTCCAGCGAGGTGAACCCGTTGACGTCCACCCGCCGCACCGGCGAGGCCTGGGACGTCGCCCAGAACTCGGCCGACTGCGAGCAGGGGCCGCCGGGCTGCGGCGTGGGGAAGTTGATGGTCAGGTTGGACAGGGACCGCCAGAAGTTCACCAGCGCGGTGCAACTGCCGCTGGCGTCGCACTGGTTGAACGAGTCGACCGCGCCGTTGATCACGACGTCGCCGGGCGAGGCGCCCAGGCCGGCCACGCTGGTGTAGTAGCCCACCTGGAAGAACAGCGGGTCGGCGGCGGAGCCGTAGGTGCCCGGCTCGAAGAGCAGCGCATAGCGCTGGGTGCCGAACTGGTTGCTGACCTGCTGGCTGGCGATCGAGTCGACGGTGGCCTGGATCTGGCTCTGCGGCATGCTCGGGGTGAAGACGTAGACGTTCGGGCCGAAGTCCGGCGTCCCCGCCTGGTGGATGGCGGGCCGGACGGCCGGGTGGTGAGCCGCCGCGCGCTGCGCTGGGGCGGCGGACGCCGCGGAGGCGGCGGTGACCGCCGGTGCCACGCTGGCGGCGAACAGCGCGGCGGCAATTAATACATAACGACGGCCGCGGCGGCGGGTGCCATCCGGTCGGCGGGATACGGGGCTGAGGTTGCGGGGCGTAGGCATGACTGATCTAGCCTCCGTGCTGGAAACGTACCGCTGGGGTGCGGCGCTGTGTTGGCCCAGGGGGGACCCCCTGGAACCCCCGCTGGCCTGCGGCCCCTGCGACTCCGTCGCGGGGCCTTGGCCGGGTGGCCCGGGGGATGACCCCGGTGGCCTGCGGCCCCGCTCCTCCATCACGGGGCCGTAGGCCTGCGGTGGGGTTAGCGGGGACTCAGGTGCAGGATGACGACCTCGTCGGTGCCAGTGCCTGCGTTGTTGTTACTGCCGGAGGGCTGCCCCGACTCGTACGGGTTCGCCTGCGTCGGCCAGCCGACCCAGTGCTGCGAGTTGTACTCGAACCAGTCCGACGCCGTGGTGATCGGGATGACCGGCAGGTTCGCCTCGACGTACTTCGCGATCGGGGTGAGCGCGGTGGTCTGCTGGGCCACCGTCTGGGATCCGGCCAGGGAGGCCAGGGCGGAGTCGATGGTCGGGTTCTTCAGCCCTTCGTAGTCGCCGGTGGCGGCGGTGGGGCTGGACAGCGCGCTGTCCAGCCAGTTGTCGTACAGGTTGTAGGGGGTCACTCCGCCGTTGGACCAGTGTTCGGCCAGCGTGAAGTTGCCGGTGGCCATGTCCTGGTTCCAGGCGTTCACGCTGATGCCCTGGAAGTTCGCGTCGATCCCCGCGTTCTTGAGTTCCTGTGCGGCGATCGAGCCGACCTCCGCGTAGTCGGTGTACGCGGACGGGCTGATCAGCGTGATCGAGACGGTCTTCCCGCCCTTCTGGAAGAACCCGTTGGACCCCTTGGTGTACCCGCCGCCTTCAGCACGTTCTGCGCGGCGGTCGCGTTAGCGCTGGCGGACACTGTGTCAGAGGCGACCGGCGCGCTCCAGGCGGAGTAGGTCGGCAGCGTGATGCCGCTGGCGTTGAGCACCGGGTTCTCCAGGCCCGCCTCGCCCTCGGTGGCGAGCACCGTGCGGTTCACCGCCAGGCTGATCGCCTTGCGCACGGGCAGCTGGTTGGTCGGCCACTTGTTCAGGTTGGGGATGAACGCGTTCGTGCTGCCCGGTGCCTCCCAGAAGTGGTGGTGGGCCGGGTCCTTGGAGACGAAGTCCTTCTGCAGGCCGGGGATGAAGTTCCCGGTCCAGTCGATCTGGTCGTTGAACAGCGCCGACAGCGCACCGGTGTTGGAGGTGTAGACCGGGAAGTAGACGTTGCCTACCTTCGCCAGCGAGGCCTGCCAGTAGCCGGTGTTCTTGGTCAGCGTGAAGCCTTGCGGGGTGAAGGTCTTGAGCTTGTAGGGCCCGGTGCCGACCGGGTTGGGGTCGGCGTACGTCGCCGGGTTGCCCACCTTGCTCCAGATCGCCTGCGGGAGGATCGGCACGCCGGCGATCGACTGCAGGTTGGTGTACTGCGCCGTGGGGAACGTGAGCGTCACGTTGTTGCCCGAGGCGCTCACGCTGGAGATGGTCAGCCCGGCGAGGTTGATCGCCTTGTTGGCCTTGACGAGGTTGTAGGTGAACACGACGTCGGCGGGCGTCATCGGTGTTCCGTTGTTGAACTTCACGCCCTGCCGGATCGCGAAGGTGACCGTCTTGCCGCCGTTGGACCACTTGTAGGACGTGGCCAGCCATGGGTAGTACTTCGGCGGCGCGGCGATGTCGAACTGGAGCAGTGGCTCGTAGATGAGCCCGTCCGCGCCCATGCCGAAGATGGCCTGGGTGGGGACGAACGGGTTGAACGCCTGGGTGATCGTGCTCTCCGGCGAGCTCTCCATGGTGAGGGTGCCAGAGGCGGCGGAGGACTTCGAGTTCGACGAGCCCGTCGAGCTGCTCGACCCGCAAGCAGCTGCCCCGGCGGCGAGAAGGGCGGCCGCCGCCACGGCGGCCAGCGTTCTGTGGCCTAGAAATCTGGAGTTCATATTGGTTTTCCTGTCCGTCGAAAAGGTCGAGGGCCCCCCGATTTCTGTGGCGACGGCCTAACTCGTCATGTCCCACCCCCCTGCGACTGCGCGAGGATCCCTGGCGCGGCGACGTCGAGCCGCCAGCAGGCGGCCGCACGTACCGCGGAGATGCGCCGCAGCGGAGGATCGTCCGTGCGGCAGCGGTCATCGGCCAGCGGGCAGCGGGCGCTGAACGGGCAGCCGGTGGCCACCGGGCCGGTGTTGGCGGGCTGGCGGCCGGCGGCCGTGCCGGGTGCGGTGCCGCTGCGCAGCGTGCTCCCGAGGTTGTCGGGATCCGGAGCCGAGGCGACGAGGAGCTGGGTGTAGGGATGCGCCGGGCGCTGGGTCAGTTCCTCGGCCGGGCCCCGCTCGACGATCTCCCCGCCGTACATGACGAGCACCTCGTCGGCGAAGTAGCGCGCCGAGGCGATGTCGTGGGTGATGTAAAGCAAGGCGAGCTGGAAGCGGCGGCGCAGGTCGTCGAGCAGGCTCAGCATCTCCAGCCGGATCGACACGTCCAGCATGGACACCGGTTCGTCGGCCAGCAGCACGCTCGGCCGGGCGGCGAGCGCGCGGGCGAACGACACCCGCTGCCGCTGGCCGCCGGACAGCTCGTGCGGGAACTTGGGCAGGAACTTCCCGGCGGGCGTGAGCCGCACCTGCTCCAGCAGAGCGGCGACCTCCTGCGCAATCTCGCCGGCCGACCGGGTGCCCCGGTGCAGCTTCACCGGCCGTTCCAGGTGATAGCGCACGGTATGCACGGGATTCAGTGAGGAGAACGGGTCCTGGAAGACGAGCTGCACCCTGCTCTTGTACTGACGGAAGGTCCGGCGGCCTGCCACGTCGACCGGCTCGCCGTCGAGCCGGATCGAGCCGCCGGTGGGATGCTCCTGCCCGGCCAGCAGCCTGGCGACCGTCGACTTGCCCGAGCCGCTCTCGCCGACGAGGGCGACCACCGCGCCGCGGTACAGGCCGAAGCTGACCCCGCGGACCGCGTGCAGCACCTGGCCACGGCCGAGCCGGAAGTCCTTGTTCAGCGAGACCGCCTCCATGGCGAGCGGGCCCCGCTCGGCGGCGACCGAGATGATCCCGTCGCCGCCCACCGGCCCGGCACCGTCGATGCTGGTCATGTCGTCAGCTCCGTGCTTGCGGCGGGCTCCGGGCTGTCCCCGGCGCTGCGGCCGGCGACGGGCGGGGGAGCGGGGGTGTCCGGCCCCACGAACGGGCAGGCGGTGAAGTGCCCGGGCTCGCCGGCCCGGGCGACCGGTGCCATGCTCATGTCGATCTCGGTGCAGGCCTGCGTGCCGTAGCCGCAGCGCGGCAGGAACGGGCAGCCCGGTGGCGGGTCATGCAGGTCGGGCGGGGAGCCGGGGATGCCGGCCAGCTCACGGCGGGCACCGCGCAGCGAAGGGAACGAGTTCAGCAGGCCCCTGGTGTAGGGGTGCGCCGCGCCGTGCTGCAGCTGGTGGGCCGTGCCGATCTCCAGGAGCTGCCCCGCGTACATCACCGCGATCCGGTCGGCCAGCTCAAGCAGCAGGGACAGGTCGTGCGTGATGAACAGGATGGAGAAGCCCGAGCCGCTCCTTCAGCTCCACGATCTGGGCGAGGATGTCGCGCTGCACCACCACGTCGAGCGCGGTGGTCGGCTCGTCCATGATGACGACCTCCGGGTCGGTGGCCAGCGCCATCGCGATCATCACGCGCTGCCGCATGCCGCCCGACAGCTCGTGCGGGTAGCTGCGCAGCCGGGACCGGGGGATGCCGACCAGGTCGAGCAGCGATCCGGCCTTCTCCCGCGCCTCGTCGCGGGAGACCCGCAGGTGGGCGTGGATGGCGTCGAGGATCTGGTCGCGGACGTTGAGCACCGGGTTGAGCGCGTTCATCGCGCTCTGGAACACGATGGCGATCTCCCGCCAGCGCAGCCGCCGCAGCTCGGCGGGACCGAGTTGCATGATGTCCATCGGCCCGTCGGCACGACGGCCCCGGTACCGGACGCTGCCACCGGTGATCACCGCCGGCGCCCGCAGCAGGCGGCAGGCGCCGTAGGCCAGCGTGGACTTACCTGATCCGCTCTCGCCAACCAGGCCGACCACCTCGCCGGCGTAGAGATCCAAATTGACGCCGGTGGCCGCGCGCACGTCGCCGGACGGTGTGCGGTAGGCGACAGAGAAGTCCTTGATCTCGAGCACCGGTTCGGTCACGGCAGATCACCGCCCGGTCGGGGGGTTCCGGGGGGCCGTCCCCCCGGGCTAGCACTGTGTGGCGCTGCGCCGCGACGTAGTCGCGGTGCGGTGTGCAGCACCGGGGTCGGGTCGGTGGGCCGCAGCTTGTGCCACGCCGCCGCGCTGGGCGCGCCCGCGTCGCGCAGCCGCGGGTTGCCAAGCTCGTCGATCCCGCTGTTCAGCAGCACCAGGGCGGTGCCCATGAGGGCCACGGCCAGGCCCGGCGGCACGAACCACCACCAGGCGCCGATCTGCAGCGCCTGCTGGCTCTGCGCCCAGTAGAGCATCGTGCCAAGGCTCCAGCTGCTCAGGTCGGCGAGGCCGATGAAGGCCAGCGCCACCGAGGCCCCGATCGCGTAGAGCACCGTGTTCACGAAGCTCGCCGCGATCAGGCTCACCTCGTTCGGCACGATCTCGAAGGCCAGGATCCGCCAGGTCGGCTCGCCGGTCTCCCGGGAGGCGGCGATGAAGTCCCTGCTGCGGATCGCCATCGTCTGCGCCCGGATCAGCCGCGCGCCCCACGGCCAGCCGAGCCCGGCCAGCACAAGAATGGTGGCGGCCTGGCCCTTCTGCGGCAGGTAGCCGAGCAGGATGATCAGCAGCGGCAGCGCCGGGATCACCAGGAACACGTTGGTGGCCAGCGACAGCACCTCGTCCCACACCCCGCCGAGGTAGGCCGCGGCCACGCCGACGACGACGGAAAGCACCGTCGCCACCACGCCCACCGCCAGCGCCAGTTCCAGGGTGAGCCGGATGCCCACTAGGAGCTGGGAGAACACGTCCTGGCCGCTTTGGGTGGTGCCGAGCAGGTGCGCCGCGTCCGGCGGGTGCAGCGACAGCGCGGGAGACGGGTTCTGGAAACCGGGGTCGTAGGGGGTGAGCAGCGGCCCGATGATCGCGGCGAGGATGAAGACGCCGAGCATGATGGCGCCCACCTTCGCCCGGGTGGGCAGCCGCCGCCACAGCCCGCGCCGCTGCTGGTGCTCCTCTGCGACGACGGCCGGGTCGGTGCTGACCGGCAGCGCGACGGTCATCGGGCCCCCTCTCTTGCCCGCGCCCGTGGATCGATGGCGACGATGATCACGTCGACGATCATGTTGGCGAGCAGGACGGCGAAGGTGATCACCAGGAAGATCGCCTGCATCAGCGGGAAGTCGTTCGAGGTGACCGCGTTGAGCAGGAGCAGGCCGATGCCCGGGTAGGAGAAGACGATCTCCATGACGATGGCACCGGACACCACGAAGCCCACCGCCAGGCCGAACCCCTGCAACTGGGGCAGCAGCGCGTTGCGCGCCGCGTAGGTGAACATCACCCGGCGGTTGGACAGCCCCTTGGCCTGCGCGGCGAGCATGTAGTCCTCGCCGATCGTGGTGATCATCACGTTGCGCATCTGCAGCATCCAGCCCGCGACCGAGGCGATGACGATGGTGAACGCGGGCAGCAGCGAGTGGTAGACCGCGCTGCCGAGGAAATCCCAGTGCCAGCCGGGCACCAGGCCGCCCGCGTAACCCTGGCCGAGCGGGAACAGGTGGCCGCGCACCGCGAGCAGTTCCAGCAGGATCAGCGCGAGGAAGAAGTAGGGGACGGCCTGGAAGAACATCAGCCCGGGCAGGACCCGGTCCACCCAGCCGCCGTGCCGCCAGCCGGCCACGATCCCGAGCACGGTCCCGGCCGCGAAGGCGATGACCGTGGCCGTGCCCACCAGGATGATCGTCCACGGGATGGTCTGGCCGAGCAGCGTGGACACCGGGGCCGGGTAGTTGGTCACGTCAACGCCGAAGTTGAAGTGGAAGACGTTGTTCAGGTACGCGCACGTACTGGTCCCACAGGGATCCGGGGTGGCCGACGCCGAGCATCGCCTGCAGCGCCTTGTAGGCGGACGGCTGCAGGTTGGGGAACTTCGCCATGATGCTCTCGACGGCGTTCCCCGGCATCGCGCGCGGGATGAAGAAGTTGATGGTCAGCGCCACCCAGGCCGCGACGATATAGAAGATCACCCGGCGGACGATGAAGGGCATCGTCGGCTCCTAGTTCGATGCGTCTGGGGTCGTGCGGCGGCCGCGCCGTGTGGGCGCGGCGGTGCCCGGTGGAGGCGTGGCGGGCCGGCCTGCCCGCAGGGGCTGCACGGGCCGGCGGATAACGGTGCCCGGCGGGCAGCCGCAGCTTGACCGCAGCACGAGTTCGGTGGGCAGCAACTGCACCTTGGGGCGCAGGCCGGGCCGGGCGATCCGGTCGAGCAGGCGAATGCAGGCCTGCTCGCCGAGCAGGCGCATCGGCTGGTGGACCGTGGTAAGCGGGGGGTCATAAAGGCTCCCGGGGAAGATGTCGTCGAAGCCGACGACAGCCACCTGCTCCGGGACGCGCACCCCGGCCTTGGCAAAGGCCTGGAGCACGCCGATGGCCATCTGGTCGTTAGCGCAGACTACCGCATCAGGCAGTGAGTCCCCGCTTGCGGCGAGTAGTTTTTCACCGGCCTCCACGCCGCTCCCGACGCTGAACATCCCCTCGAACCTGCCCATGAGCTGGCAGGCCGGATGGGCGCCAAGCAGTTCGTGCAGCGCAAGGCGCCGCTCCCTGGCGTCGGGGGCGCTCGGCGGCCCGTCCACGTGGTAGAGCCGCCGCAGGCCGTGGTCGTCGATCAGATGCGCCACCAGGGCGCCCGAGCCGCCCCGGTTGTCGGCCGTCACCACGTCCGCCGCCCGCTCGCTGGGGTCCCCGGCGATGACCACCACGGGCAGCCGCTTGGCCAGCCGCGCCAGGAATACCGAAGGCACCACGCCCTCGCCGATCAGCAGGCCGTCGACCTGACCGGACAGGGAAAGCAGCCGGGGCAGGTCGGGGTCGCTGGCCTCGCGAAGGTAGGTGATCAGCAGCGACCAGTTGTGCTCCCGGATGTGCGACTCGACGCCGCGCAGGATCTCGTCGTAGAACAGCAGGCTCATGCTCTCGCTGTCGTATTGCAGCCGGGGCGACTCGCGCTCCACGCAGACGAGCCCGACCACGTTCTTGCGGCGCCGGGACAGGCTCTGCGCGGCGCCGTCGGGGACGTAGCCGAGCTGATCGATGACCTCGAGCACGCGCGCCCTGGTGCTGTCACGCACCCGGTCCTGGCCGTGCACGACCCGGGAGACCGTCGCGGTGGAGACGCCGGCGAGCCGCGCTACGTCGTAGAGCGTAACCACGGTGGTTCCCCCACTGAGCCTGGGTTCTAAGCGGTTACATCCTTGGTCTAAGCGCTTACATTAGGAAATCTAAGCGCTTACACTAGGACCCGGCCCGGGAGCCGTCAAGAGCCGCGCGGTCGCCGAAGTCCTCCCGCCCGGGGCTGGGAACGCCTCCCGTCCCGGGGGATGGCTTGGGCGGGGTGGCGGGGTCGAGGCTAGAAAGCCTGCCGGACGGCGGATCGGGAGCCTGCCCGCCGGCTGGGTGCTCGGGAGCCTGCCGGCCGGGCGATGAGGAATCCCGGCGACGCGCCTAGGAGGGCTGATGACGACAACGGGTTCCGGTGCCAACGGTGCCCAGCCGTTCCCGCAGGGCTTCACGTGGGGAGCGGCGACGGCCGCTTACCAGATCGAGGGAGCGACGGCCGCCGACGGCAGAGGCCTGTCGGTGTGGGACACCTTCAGCCGCACGCCGGGCAAGGTCCGCGGCGGGGACACCGGCGACATCGCCTGCGACGCCTATCACCGGTACCGCGAGGACGTCGCGCTGATGGCATCGCTCGGCCTGGGTGCCTACCGGTTCTCCATCTCCTGGCCGCGGATCCAGCCAGACGGCCGCGGCCCGGTCAACCAGCAGGGCCTGGACCACTACCGGGCGCTGCTCGATGAGCTTGCCGGGCACGGCATCGCCGCCGCCGTCACGCTCTACCACTGGGACCTGCCGCAAGCGCTCCAGGATGAGGGCGGCTGGGCGGTGCGCGACACGGCCGAGCGTTTCGCCGAGTACGCAGGCGTCGTCGCCGCGGCGCTGGGGGACCGGGTCACCCGCTGGATCACGCTGAACGAGCCGCAGGTCGTGGCGAGTCATGGGTACCGCACCGGGGAGCACGCGCCCGGCCTGCACGATGCCGGGGCGGCGGCCGCCGCCACGCATCACCTGCTGCTCGGCCACGGTCTGGCCGCCCAGGCGCTGCGCGCCGCGGTACCCGGCGCCCCGGTGGGCATCACGTTCGACCTCCACCCGGTCCGCGTGCTGGGGGACCAGGGTTCGGACCTGGTCGAACAGGGCCGCGCGATCACCGATGCCAACCTGAACGGGCTGTTCCTCGAACCCGCGCTGCACGGCAGCTACCCGGCTCTGGCCCGGCCGGGCCTGCTGCCGCCCGCGGACCTGATCGCGGCCGGGGATATGGAGACGATCAACCAGCCACTGGACTTCCTCGGCGTCAACTACTACTCCGCCGTCTACCTGCGGGCCGGCGACCCCGAGGACCTGCGCCGGACCGAGGAGCCGTCCCGGTTCGGCGCGCCCGGCGTGGTGGAGGTCCGCCCGGACCGGCTGGAGCGCACCCCGATGGGCTGGATCGTCGACCCCGAAGGGCTCTACGAGGTGCTGATGCGCCTGTCCAAGGACGCACCGGGCCTGCCGCTGTTCGTCACCGAGAACGGCTGCGCCGCCGAGGACTACGTCAACCCGGACGGCGAGGTGAACGACGTCGAGCGGGTCCGCTACCTGCACCGGCACCTGGATGCCGCGGCCCGGGCCATCAAGGACGGGGCCAACCTGGCCGGTTACTTCGTCTGGTCGCTGCTCGACAACTTCGAATGGGCCTGGGGCTACCAGAAGCGGTTCGGCATTGTCTTCGTCGACTTCGGCACCCAGCGCCGGATTCCCAAGTCGAGCGCCCGCTTCTACGCCAGTGTGGCCCGCGCCAACGCCGTCCCGCCCGTGACCGCCGACCCCAGCTAGCCCTCGGCCTCCCGCCCGCGGCCGCACGGCCCGGGCGTGGGGCATGAATGTGACAACGAGGCCCTTCCAGGGGCGCCAAATTCACATTCATGGCCGGGTAAGAATGGGGCTAACGGCAGCCACGGCCAGGAGATCGGTTTATGCACGATGGCGATGACGAAGCCGGGAGGGTACCGGAGCCGCAGGGGCGGCTTGCGGGCCTGCCGTATGACTTCCGCCGGCTGACCGCGTCCCGCACCCGGGCGCGGGCGTGGAACCCCGGCGATCCCCGGGTCTTCACTCCCAAGGCGTTCGGCTGGGGCCTTGGCATCAACTGGTACTGGCTGGTGCATCCGCTCCGCCTGGTCAGTGCCCGCCGCCGCTCCCGCTGACCGGCCCGGCGCACACTGGTGCGCGTGCGGTGGCGGGTGCTGCCGCACCTGCTCGCTGCCCCCGGGCTGGGTGTTTGACCAGCCCCATCGGCCTAATCGTGGCTCAACTCTGTATCAAGACCTGCCGGGCACTCTCAGATGTAACAGGGGAGCACGGGGGGCAGCATGGACGTGCAGGGGACCGCGGCCAGCGCGGCAAGGTCGAGGGCGGGCCGATGGTGGCGGTCGTGGCGGGCCCGATTCGGGCTGGCCGAGGTGTGCGGCACGGTGGCGGCAGTGGCCGGGTTCGCTGCCGGGTACCGGGCCGGTGGGTCGCTGCTGGCGGCCGCGGCGGTGGCGACCCTCGGCGAGTTCGCCGGGTTCTACGGCTGCATAGGCACCAAGGCGGCGCTGGGGGCCTGGCGGGCAACGGTTCACCTGGCCGGATGGCGCAGGCTCAGCGCCGGGGCCTGGCACGCGGTGACACAGCAACTGGCGTCCTGCGCGGTTGCCGAGGCCGTGGATTTCGCGCTGATCCGCCCGGCCAGCCTGGCCGGCGCCGCATGGCTGCTGCTGTGGCTGCCCGGCGGCATCTGGCTCGGGTTCGTCGTGGGCAAGACCGTCGCGGACGTGTTCTGGTACGGCGCGGAGGCCGCCGCACGCCGCGGCCTGATCTGGTCGGGCGTGGCCTGATCTGGTCGGCCCGGCCTGACCTGTCTGCGTCTGCCGGCCCGGCGCCGGCCCCCTGATCGGCGCGCATCGGTGTCCCCGGCGGGAGTCGTGCGGCACGATGGGCGGGTGACCGACCGCGCTCAGGTGAGCCGCTGGCTTGCCGGGTATGAGTCCGCCTGGCGGGCACCCGGCACCCAGGCCCTCACCGACCTGTTCACCGCCGGAGCCAGCTACCTGCAATCTCCCTACACGCAGCCCGTCGTCGGCCTGGCGGCCATCGCGCGGATGTGGGACGAAGAGCGGGAAGGCCCCGATGAGGTTTTCACGCTGGCCACCGAGATCCTGGCAGTCGACGGCGCGACGGCGGTGGTCCGGGCCAAGGTGCACTATGGCGATCCACCGCACCAGGAGTACCGCGACCTGTGGGTCATCTACCTGGACGGCGAGGGGCGCTGCACCTGGTTCGAGGAGTGGCCGTTCTGGCCCGAGCACCCCTACGCCGCCCGCGACGAGCCTTGAGAAGAGGACCGATGGAACCCGAGGCCGAGCTATTGCGGGACTTCCTGGACCAGCAGCGCAGCCATGTGCTGGGCATCCTGGAAGGCCTGACCGATGAGCAGTTGCGACGGCCGGTGCTGCCGTCCGGCTGGAACTGCCTGGGCATGATCAAGCACCTGGCCCTGGCGGACGAGCACTACTGGTTCCGCAGCGTCGTGGGCGGCGAGTCGTTCGGCTTCTTCCCGGAGGGGCCCAACGCCGAGTGGCAGATCGGGCCCGGCGAATCGGCCGGCGATGTCTTCGCCCTGTACCGGGACGAGATCGAGCGCGCCAACGCAGTCATCGCGGCCACCGAACTGGACGCCCCGCCCCGGCAGCCGGATCCCCGGTGGCAGGAATGGGGGATCGACTTCCCGGACCTGCGCTTCATCATGCTCCACATGATCAAGGAAACCGCGTGTCACGCCGGGCACCTGGACGCGGTGCGGGAGCTTATCGACGGCCGCCAGTGGATCGTCATGTAGGACGTGCAGGCCGGCCGTCGTTAGGCAAAAACTTCCGGCGGCATGGGCGGGGAAGCTTCGGCCCGTGCGTCGGTGATGGGCGCGGCGCCGGCGGTGAACCGGCCGAGTTCGCCGCCCGCCACCAGCCGTGCCGGAAACGGGTCGGCCGCGAGCCGCCTGGTCAGCCCGGCGAGCGGAAGCTCCCGGCGGGCGCCGGCGACGACCAGGTTGCCAAACCGGCGGCCGTGCAGCACCGCTGGCTCCGCCATCACGCAGACGTGCGGGAACACCGCATGCACCGCGGCCACCCGGCCGCGGGCGTGCGCCAGCGGCGGGCCGTCGCCGACGTTGACCGCGTAGACCCCGGTGGGTGCCAGCACCCTGGCCGCGGCCCTGGTGAACTCCACCGAGGTCAGGTGGGCGGGCGTCCGGTCGCCGGCGAACACGTCCGCGACGACCACGTCGTATGACCCGGCGGGCAACCGTTCCAGCACCGCGCGGGCGTCGCCGAGGCGCACGCCGATCCGCCCTTTGGGCTGGGCGCGGGCCACCGGCAGCCGCTGCCGGACGAGCCTGGCCACCTCCGCGTCGGCCTCGACCGCCAGCTGGCGCGAGCCGGGCCGGGTGGCGGCCACGTAGCGCGCCAGCGTCAGCCCTCCGGCGCCAAGGTGCAGCACCCGCAGCGGCGTGCCAGCGGGCGCGGCCAGGTCGATCAGGTGCCCGAGCCGCTGCATGTACTCCAGGTCCAGGTGCCGCGGATCGTCAAGATCGACATGTGACTGCGAGATCCCGTCCACCAGCAGCATCCACGAACCGGGCCGGTCCAGGTCGGCGAGCAGCTCCACCCGGCCATCCGTCCCGTGCTGGCCTGCGACCGGCTCGCTGCCCTCTCGCGGCTGGGTGGTCATGGCACCATCATCGGCCACGGCCACCCGGCCGGTTCGTAGTCTCGTACCGTGCGGGCATTTGAGTCGGTATCCACCTGGCGGCAGCCGATGCCGCCACCGGCCTCAGCCGAGCGGACGGCCCTGATCGCTGCTGTGGCGGGCCGCGTCGCCGGGCTGAGCCCTGGCCGCCTCCGTGTCGCGGTGGACGGCCGCACCGGGGCGGGGAAGACGAGCTTCGGCCACGAGCTTGCGGCCATGCTGCGGGAGCACGGCCGGCCGACCCTTCGTGCCTCGTTCGACGACTTCAAGCACACGTGGCGGCACGCTCGCGAGCACGGCTACGACCGGGTCAGCGGCGAAGGCTACTACCGCAACGCCTACGACTTCCGCTCCGCCCGCGACCTGCTGCTCGGGCCTGCCGGGCCGTCGGGTACCGGCCTGGTGGCCCTGTGTGCCTTCGACCCGCTGACCGGCGAGGATCACCGGGACCTCACGGTCATCGCCCCGCCGGGCGCGGTGCTGATCGTGGACTCGGTCTTCGCGTTCCGGCCGGAGTACGACGACTGCTGGGAGTACCGCATCTGGCTCGACGTGGACACCGAAACCGCGCTGCGCCGTGGCATCGCCCGCGATAGTGCCGCCGAAGGCGCCGCGGAAGCGGCCCGGGTGCACCGCGGCCGCTATCACGCGGCCGAGGCCATCTACCTCGCCGAGGTCCGCCCTCTGGCCAGGGCCGACGTCATCATCGACAACCGCGACTTCACCAGCCCGGCGATCATCGGCCCGGCGGCGGGCTGACCAGGGCTCAGGCCTCGCCGATGGTGTACACGTGCCAGAGCGTGCCCGTCAGCCACAGGAATCCCATCGCCACCACCAGGATCTCCAGTGCCTTCGCGCTGTTGCCGGCCAGCCCGGCCAGCCCGGCTACGAGCGCGATCGCGCCGAGCACCGTGGTGATCCTGCGGGCGACCCGGCCGGGCCGCGGTTGCGGCCGGGTATGCAGGTCGGCGGCCGCAAACACGGCGCAGATGGCGCCGAGGACCAGGCACACCGCACTCGTGGTCCAGGCGCTGCTGAGCAGTACCAGGCTCGACCCGAACGCAAACGACACGTAGGCCACGACCAGGAGCGAAATCGCGGCGGACGACGCGAGGTCTCGCCAGGTCAGCCCCATTGCGCGCACCTCCCGCAGCAAGGGAACGACCGCCAGGAACCAGTCTGCGCCCAGTGGCGTCCACGCGGTAAGCACGCCGGGGTCACGATCCGGCTAGGGCCTTCCGCCGCCGGCGGCCGGGCTGGCCGGTGTCATGCCGGGTTCACGCGGCGGGCATGGCGGCGATCTGCGCGGCTTCCTCATCGCTCATCGGCGGCCCGATGACCGGCCATAGATGGCACGATCGGGTCAATCTGACACGGTCATGCCATTCGGCTGGTCAGGCGTACCGCAGCCGTTGCCCGATGCCGAGCGAGGCGGCCTTGGCCAGCAACGCGTGGCCGAGGGCGATGTCGGACAGGGACAGGCCGCGGTGCCAGAACAGGATCGTCTCCCCGTCGTTCTCCCTGCCCGGCCGCAGTCCCGCGACGATCTGGCCAAGCTCGGCGTGCAAGGTGCCCTCGGTCAGCTTGCCCGCCTCGACGTGTGCGCGCAGCGCGCCGAACTTGCCGGTGGCGCACTGGCCCCAGTCGTCGACGACGATCTTGGCCATGATGTCGGTGAGGGACAGTTCCACGGCGCTCATCGTCCCGTAGGGGACCACCAGCGCGCCGGGCTTGATCCACTCGGTGCGCAGCAGTGGCTCCGGCGCGCTGAGCCTGGACGCCTCCACCACGATGTCCGCACCCTCGACGGCCGAGCGCCAGTCGGCGGTTGCGATCACCGGCTTGCCCAGTTCGCGGGACAGGCGCGCGGCAAACTCGTCCCGGCTCTCCGGCCGGCGCGAGTGCACCCGGATCACCTCGAAGCCGAACAGCCGGTCGAGCAGGCGCACGTTCCAGTAGGCGGACCCGCGCGCCCCGATGTGCCCGAGCACCCTGGGCCGCGGCGGAGCCAGGTACTTGGCGCCGACGGCGGTCACCGCGCCGGTGCGCATTTCGGTGATGCCGCTGGCGTCGATGACCGCGACCGGCGCCCCGGTTCCCGGGTCGAACAGGCAGAGCAGGCCAAGCTCCGAGGGCAGGCCGAGGCGGAAGTTGCCGACGAAGTCCCCGACCACCTTGACGCCGGCCATGCCGATCGGGCCGCCGAGGAAGCCGCGCAGCACGTTGAAATGCCCCTCGGCGCCGGACCTCGGTTCCAGGTGCACCCGGGGCTCGGTTACCGCCTCGCCGCGGCCCTGCATCTCCAGGCCGGCCTCGATCGCGGCGAGGATCTCGTCGTCCGCCAGCGCGGCGGCCTCGACCTCAGGCCGGCCGAGATACGTCAGGTAAAGATCCGGCATGGCCCGCGGGGGAGGCGTAGCGCGCGACGGTGAAGGCGATGACGACCGGCACGTCCAGGGCGTAGATCACGAGCATGACCAGGACCAGGGCAAGCGGGGCGCCGCGGATGTGGTCCTTGACGAACGCGAAGCCGATCATCCCGGCCGAGATGACGTAGGCCAGCAGTGCCCACCGGAACACCAGGAAGAACCGCTCCCAGGCGAACGGCCGCACCCGGGTCAGCAGGTAGCCGCCGGTGAGCAGGAGCACCGCGCCGGCCACGGCGAGCACGGCCGGCACACCGAGCGGCGGGCGCCGCGGAGCGTACGACGCCATCAGGATCCCGCCCACGACGACCAGGGCGAGGGACACGGTGGTCAGTTCCGCGACCGGCGGGAACCGGCGGGAGATCGCGGGCGCCGGCACGGCGGCGGGACCGGCGCTCACTGGGTCGCCACCCGGGTCATGATGATCAGCGTCGCCACCTGCATCACCCCGGTGACGCCCGCGGTCAGCACGAACCGCCGCATCAGCGTGGCAATCACCGTCCCGTCGGGTTCCGGTTTGCGCATCTCGAAGAGGACCGCGATGTTGGCGGGCTCCAGGACACCGAGCGCGACCACGGCCATCACTCCGACAACGCAATACGAAACGACCAGCCAACTGTGGTTCGGGCTGGCCGGGGACAGGTTGCCGAGCTTGAGCGCGAGCTGGAACCCTGCCGCGAGCGTCATCAGGACCAGCGTGGGCATCAGCAGGACCATCTTCGGCATGAACCGCGCGGTGAACTCGGCCCGCGCGGGCAGCGACAACCGGGCCAGGATGGGCCCGACGATGAGCCCGACGAACAGGTCGATCCCCGTCCACAGGGCACCGCCCACCACGTGGCAGAACATCAGCGCCCACAGCCAGTTCCCGGCGATGGCGGCGATCACGAACACCACCACGGCCGCCACGATCGGCAGGCCCTTGAGCGGTACCACCTGAATCTTGGGGCGGACCGGCACCCGTGCCGTGCCGAGCGCTCCGGCCTGCACGTTTCCCACATCGGTCATGGGAATCCCCTCCCTGCAAGTGCGGCAAGGTTAACCGTTCCCGCCACGGCGCGATATGACCCCGCTGGAGCGGCCCGGGCTGGCTAGGATTCCGCCGTGGACCGGAGCCACGGGGCGTGCGGGTTTACCCCGACCGGGACGTCGCGGGGCGTCAGGGCGTAATGGGGGACGTTCCCGATGGTGCGGTCAAGGCCGCGGGCGACAGGCTGAACGGGATGACGGCGCAAAGCCGTCCGTCCGTTCCGGCGCCTGGAGGTCATGGATGTCCCGATCGGCCCGAACCCTGCTGGCGATCACCGCGGCCACCGGGGCCGCACTGTCGGTGATGGCCGCGGCCAGCCCGCCGGCGCGGGGGGGCAGCGGCGCTGGTTCGGCACTGCCGCGGCTGCGCTCGCTCTACGTGCCGATGCCTGACGGGGTGCGCCTCGCGGTGGATGTGTGGCTGCCGGCCGGCACCACCGCCGGCGACAGGCTGCCGACCGTGCTGGAGACCGACAGGTACTGGCGCGCGCGGGCGTACACCGGCGGCATCGAGGACAACCCGAACTACCAGATCGCGCTGCCCTGGAACCGGCGCGGCTACGCGTACGTGTTCGCGGACCTGCGCGGCACGGGCGCCTCGTTCGGCACGCTCAGCGCCGAGCTGGGCAGCGCAATGATCGCCGACGTGGGCTCGCTGGCCGACTGGATCGCCGCGCAGCCCTGGTCGAACGGGCGGGTCGGGGTGACCGGTGTGTCCTACTCGGGCGACACCGCGATGCTCTCGCTGGCGCTGCGCAACCCGCACATCACCGCCGCCGCGCCGATCTCCTACGACTTCGATCCCTACGAGGACCTGGCCCGCCCGGGCGGGATCCTCATCCAGCCGCTGATCGACCCCTATGCGCTGCTGCTGCGGATCCTCGACAAGGCCGGCGGCACGACCTGCGCCACCAGCGCCGAGACCGAGCAGGTCTGCACGGAGTTCGGGCTGACCGGCGCCTCGCCGGAGCCGGTGGACGGGCCGCGCGGCGAGGCGCTGCTCGCGCAGGCACGGGCCGGGCACTTCCGCAACGCCAACCTGGTCGAGATGGCCAATGCCGGGGTGTACCGCGACTATGCGCGCGGGCCGCAGAGCTGGACCGTGGCCAGCGTCGGGGACAAGATCGCGGCCATCGAGGCGGGCGGCGTCCCGATCCTGACGTTCGCCGGGTGGCTGGACGCGGGCACCGCCAACGGCGTCCTTTCCGAGTTCACCAGCATGGCCAACACACAGGAGGACTGGATCGGGCCGTGGAGCCACGGCCAGGGCTACCTCGCCGACCCGTTCAAGCCCAGCCGGCCGCTGACCGCCGCGGAGCACCAGCGGCTCGCGGACCACGTGTACGCCTTCTTCGACCGCTACGTGAAGCACGACGAGCGCCCGGACGGCAATCGCCTGCTGCACTACTACACGCTGAACGAGGGCACCTGGCGCACCGCGGCGCGCTTTCCCGTGCCGGGGACCCGCACGCGCCGGCTCTACTTCGCGGCCGGGCGGGCGCTCGCCTGGCACCCGGCCGCACAGCCGTCCGCGGACCTGCTGCGCCTGGACCCGTCGGCCGGCTCCGGCGCGCTGAACCGGTGGAACACCAACCTCACCGGGCAGCCGGTCGTTTACCCCGACCGGGCGTCCGTGGACCGCAAGCTGCTCAGCTACACCAGTGCGCCGCTGCGCCGCGCGACCCGGGTCACCGGCCTGGGCACGGTGACCCTGACCGTGACCGGGGTCCGCGGCGCCCGGCACGGCGCCCTCTACGCCTACCTGGAGGACGTCCAGCCGGACGGGCGCGTCACCTACATCACCGAAGGCGAGCTGGACCTGACCGACCGGGCGACGCTGCCCAAGCGGGACAACCCGCCGTGGCGCAGGCTGCGCACCCCGCGCAGCTACGCCAGCACGGACGCCGCGCCGTTCCCCCTGGGCGAGCCGCAGCGGGTGACGTTCGACCTGCTGCCGACCTCCGTGCTGTTCCGGCCCGGGGAGCGGATCCGGGTCACGATCGCGGCCGCTGACCCGGACGCGTTCGGCCTGCTGCCCGCCAGCGGCAAGGCCGCCTACCGGATCGGCCACGGCGGCACGGTCTCCTCGTGGGTGGACCTGCCCGTCGTCAGGTGAGTTCGTGATCAGGTGTTCGGGTCCGGGCCAGGATCGGAGGCTGAGCCGGCCCGAGGGGTCTCAGCCTGGCCGTCCCGGCTGAGCCCGGGTCAGGGGTTGAGATAGGCGCAGTGCCGTTGGGCCGCCTGAAGCCCGGAGACCGCGGGGACAGGCCAGGCGGGAAGACGATCTGGCCCTGCGCGTCCGGGAGCGGCATGTTCGGCACCGCCGTGCCTGCGCATGCACTCCGATTCGGCGATCGTCCTGCTGCACATGCTTCTGGATATAGCCCAGGCCGTGATCGAACCCGCTGGCGATCCCGAGCGACCTGCACGACTTGTCGGCCGACTGGAACTGCGGCGAGTTCTCGTCGACGGCGTTCAGCTCGGCTGCGGGTGAAGCCACCGCCGGGCTGCGGGTCGGGGAAGCTCGACACCCCATGCGCCCGGATGCACGCGCTGAACGCGAGCAGCGCCTCAGCCTGGGTCCGGTGATGCGTCAGCCGCTGTGGCCCGTCGTCCGCCGCAGGGCGCCGTGGAGCGCCACGGCCAGTACGGCCGCGGCCGCAGGCACCGCGCGGCAGAGCCGGGACCGGAGCCTCGCGCCGCGCCTCGCTGTTGGCCATGCCGGCGGCAGCGGTCAGGACCCGCAGCCGTTCGTTCGCGCGCCCGCGCGTCAGACGGCCGGATGCGGGCCCGGCGTGCGGGTGGTCACACGAGCCGGAACTCCTCCGCCACCAGCAGGGTGTCGTCATCGACCGTGAAACCGGGGTCGCCCAGGGATGCGCGCACCTCCGCCGAGTGCCAGAACTCTTCGTGGCCGGCGCGCCACTCGGCGACCGAGGTGTACCCCTCGCCCTCGCCAAGCGCGTGCGCCAGGTCCACGTCGGCGAGCCGGACCACCCGCACCGCGGTCAGCTCGATCACCGCGACCCGGTTGCCCGCGGAGTCGATCACCGCCTGGCGCAGCCCGGGCTCAGGCAGCGGCGAGCCGTCCTGCTCGAAGTCCACAAGCAGCCCGGTCGTTGTGGTCTTGGTGCCGTCGAGGATCGCGGCGACGAGCTGGTCGCGCAGCGGCCCGGGAAAGGCGAACTCGGCGACAGGCAGATCCTCCATGGCGGCCAGCCTACGGCGCTACGCAGACGCCTGGGCCGGCCCGGCACGCGGGTCCCGCACCTCGGCTTGGGCGCCCAGGGGCAGGAACAGCGTCAGGACGGTCGCGAAAGCGAGGAGCTTGCCCACCACGTTGAGGGCGTAGGGGAGCGGGGCGGAGGGGTATTCGAATCCATCCGCGAGGGCCCAGACCGCGAACACGGCCAGCATCAGGGCAAAGGCAAAGAAGGTGGCCCTGGACAGCTTGACCATCGGCGACCACGTCAGCAATGCCAGCGTGGTGATCTCGATCAGGAAGAGCGGGGCGAAAAACACGGCCCGGTACAGCGCCGGATTCGGGGGGATCGGCGGGTAGGTTCTCGCCATCACGATGAGGTCGAAGGGCAGCTCGAAGACCATTGGTGCGGCCATCGCGGCGATGGCGGCGCTGAGCACCGCGGTCCTGCCGCCTGGCTTGCCGGTGACGGCAATGATGAAAAAGACCAGGCCAGCCGCGATGAACGTGATCGGGAAGATGTTGTCGGCGGGCCTGCCTGCCAGGTGCTCCTGGTGCGCCTGCTTGCCATAGATCCCCACGCAGGCCAGAAACGCGATTATCGAAAAAGCCCAGGCCACGACGATGAGTGTGGTGGCATTCCTGCCGGGCCTGGGCAGGCGTGCCGGGAGCGGCAGCTTGGCCCCGGTAATGGCCACCGCCGCGGCGACGGCCAGCAGGACAATGGCCAGGACGGGTTTGGCGCTGCCGCTGTAGCTGAACCAGGTGCCGTATTGAGGCATGGTCTTATCCTCCAGCCTGGTGGCGAATCCGGCCAGGCTGGTTGCCGCTTCCCCCGGGGTCAGCCGGCGATGGCGGCGGCGACCGGGTAGGCGCCGACCTTGACCTGGGCGAGGGCGCGCCGGGTGCGCGTGTCGATCAGGGTGACCTTGCCCGCATAACTGCCAACGACCACAGCGGTGCCGCCGCCCGGTGCCAGCGTGATCGCGGTCGGGTAGTTGTACACCCCGGCGGGGATCGGCGGGCCCGCGTGCCCGGTCCTGGTGCTGACCGGCGTCACCGTGCCGGAGATCGTGTTCACCACGAACGCTGTGCCACCGGTGATGGCGACCGCCGCGGGGGAGTACCCGACCGGGATGCCCCGGCCCGCCCGCCCGGTGGCCGCGCCGATGGGGATCAGCGTGCCGGAGTCGCCGCCCACCGCGTAGACGGTGCGGCCGTCCGGGCTGACCGCGAGCGCGTCGGGCGCCTGGCCGGCCGGGATGGCGCGGCCGGCCCGCCCGGTGGCCACGTCGATCGGCGTGACCGTATTCGCGCCGTAACTGGCGACGTAAGCGGTGCGGCCGTCCGGGGCGAACGCCAGCGCGAAGGGGTAACTGCCCACGCGGATCGGCGGCCCGGCCCGGCCGGTCGCGGTGTCGATCGGGGTGACCGCGGCGCCGTCCCAGTCGAGCACGTACGCGGTGCGCCCGTCCGGGCTGATCGCGACGGTCCGGGGACCGGCGCCGACCCGGATCGGGGCGCCCGCGCGGCGGGTGGCGGTGTCGATGGGGGTGACGGTGCCCGAGCCGGAGTTGGCCACGTAGGCGGTGTGGCCGTCCGGGGTGATCGCGACGGCCACGGGCCCGGTGCCGGTCCGGATCGGGGCGCCCGCGCGGCGGGTGGCGGTGTCGATGGGGGTGACGGTGCCCGAGCCGGAGTTGGCCACGTAGGCGGTGCGCCCGTCCGGGGTGATCGCGATGGCCTGCGGCCTGGCGCCGACCGGGATCGCCGGGCCCGCGCGGCGGGTGGTCAGGTCCACCGGCGTGACCGTGGCCGAGGCGGAGTTGACCACGAACGCCGTCGGGTGCCGCGCCCCGCCCGGCGCCGCGGCGGCGGGGGATACCACGGCCGGGCGCGCGGCGGCTGGCGCGCGCGCCCGCGTGGGCGGCGCGGCACGCAGGGCGGTGGCCGGGGCCGGCCGCGCAGGCTGGCGTGCGAACACGTCATTGACTGGTTGTGCATAACGATCGTTCGGGGTCAGCGTGCCAAGCCCGAGTGCGCCCTCGATCGTGCGGAGCAGGCTGTAGTGGGTGTACCGGACATGGGATACATAGCCCTGCCGTACTCCGCGCGAACCGAGGATCAGGGTGGCCACCCGCTGGGCCGGGTGCTCGTGGTCGAAGCCGTCCTCGTCGAAGGTGATGATGGCCAGCGAGCGCTGGGTCCGCCAGGCCGGTGACCGCTCGATCGCGCCGAGTTCGGCGGCCAGGAACTGATCGCCCGCGCGGATGCCGCACCCTTCCATGTCGGCGCAGTCGTTGGCGCCCACCCAGGCGAAGTTCGGCGTGGTCGCCGCGCTGGCCAGGTCGGTCCGCAGGGCCTGCAGCGGCACCAGGTGCGCCGAGCAGAACGCGGGCCGGTTGCGTACGTCCGCGAAGTAGGTCATCGGCAGGTCGTCGTTCCAGTAGTACCCGTGCACCGTGTCGTCGCAGGGGCCGTTGGCGCTCTGCAGGTACTCCTTCCAGGTCTGGTGCGCGGCGCCGAGCAGGTCGCCGATGTTGCGGGCCGGGATGGTGTACCGGGGGTTGATCTCCAGTGGGTCGGTGAGCGGGACGCCGAACGTGCTTCCGCCGGCCAGGGCGAGGTAGTTGCCGTCGCTGGGATGCTCCTCGGCGAACGAGTCGGCCAGCAGGCTGCCACGGCGCACCAGGCTGTTCAGGTAGGGGGCCTGCGCGGTGTTGCCGATGACCGAGCCGAAGTCCTCGTTCTCGAAATAGAACAGGAATACGTGCTGGTACCTGGGCACGTGCGCGGCCGGGGGGACCAGCGGCGGTGGGCGGCGGACGGAGGCGGAGACGCTGAACCGCAGACCGTCGGCGACCGCGTAGTCGTAACCCACCTTGGGCGCGTAGGGGCCGTCGATGTTGGTCAGGGTGGTGGCCAGGATCAGCGTGACCTGTGCGCTGACCGCGCCCGGCGGGACCGTCCCCGTGGCGGCCCGGGGGGACATCCTGTGCCCTCCGCTGCCCTTGCCGACCGGGCCGATCGTGCTCCGGCCGAGCACCTGGCCCGTGGCTGACAGGAACGCGACCGCCATCGCGGCGCTGCTGTGCGACGTGCCGCCCAGCCAGGCCGACAGGTTGTACCGCATCGTCGATGCGTGCGCCCCGGAACCCGCGGCCAGCCCGGTACTCGCGGCCGGCCCGGGCGGGCGGGCCAGCGAGACCGACTGGCGCAGTTGCGCGGTACCGCCCGCGCCGCCGGTGAACAACTGCCCGCCGGGCACCATGGGCCAGCGCCCGGTGGCGGGCGGGAAGCGTTCGGTGCCGTACCGCACCGCGGTCGGCAGGCCGCTGACCACCTGCCAGCCCGGGATCGTCACGCTGTCCCAGCCGTGCGCGGACACCGCGCCGGTCTGGGCTCCCGGGTTCAGCAGCAGGTTGGTTCCCGGCTGCGCCTCCGCCTGGCCGGTGCCCGCCCCGGCAGCCGCCCGCTGTGTTCCGGCTGGACGCGCATTGGCCGCCAGCCGCCGGCCTCGGCTGGACCGGCCTCACGCGCCCACTCGGCGCTGGCCGCCGTGCTCTGGGTCTTGGCTGGGCTGGCCCAGACCGGCGTTGCGGGCAGCGCCGCCAGTGCGGCCAGCATCGCCGTGCCGCTCAGCAGCGCGGCAGCCCTGGTGGTCACGGACCGCCCGAGGAGTCCCACCATCGCCGCAACCTCCGATTCAGCCGCCCGCAGCCTCGCCCGCGACCCTCTCGGAGGCCATGAATGTGAGTTTGGTGCCCCTCTATAGGCATCCATCCCGCGGTTCCGTCCGCACCCGGCAGCTGCCTGATTGTTCAGTCAACGCTAGCGCCTTGGCGGCCCGTGGGCCAGGGTCTTCCGGTGAACGAAGCATGTGCGCCGCCCTACCGAAAAGCGGCATGAATCGCTAACCCGGTGTATCGGAATAAGTCCGTGATGTACAAGATCGACTGATCAGGGGGAGAATGCGCGGTGGTGGCGGTGGCCAGTAATGATCTTCGGCGAAGGGGTATTAGGTGAACCTGACTCGCACGGGTGGCCTGGCAGTGGCTGCGGCCGCAGGCCTGGCATTGATCGCGGCAGGGCTAGCACCAGCGGCAGCCGCGCACGTCACACCGCGGGGCGGCGCGGCTCTCGCGGTGACGCACTACAAGGGCACCACGGGGGTGGCTCATCTGGTGCCAAGATCCGCGCGGCACGCCACCGGGGCGACGCGGATGTTGCAGCGGGGGTCCCGGCTGTCGGGCCACACCTTCTCGCCGGCCGAGCGGGTGCCCCGCGCCCGGGCTGTCGCGACGTCACGCGCGGCCAGTGCACTGACGACGCTCTCAAACTTCGACGGCACCAGCAGCCGGGACAGCCAGTTCACCAACTACAACCTGGAGTTCGAGCCGCCGGACCAGGGGCTGTGTGAGGCCAACGGGTTCGTCCTCGAACCGGTCAACTCCGCGTACCGCATCTTCCGCACGAACGGCACGTCGATCCGTGGGCCGTTCAACATCAACGACCTGTACAACGTGGGCGGCAAGGAATTCACCAGCGACCCGCGCTGCTGGTACGACCCGGCGACCACCACCTGGTTCTCGACCATCGTGTTCCTGAACGACACCGGTACCCAGGGTGCGCTCCTGATTGCCGTCCGGCATGCCAAGGACCCGCTCGGGCTGTGGAACGAGTACTCGATCGACGGGACCGACCCGGGTGGCCGCGGTTGCCCGTGCTTCCCTGACCAGCCGAGGATCGGCATCGACCAGCAGAACCTGTACGTCACCGCGGACCAGTTCTCCATCCAGGGACCGCAGTTCGATGGCTCGGAACTGTGGGTCTTCAACAAGGCGGGCCTGGTAGCGGGAAACCCGACGGTGAAGTTCGCCCACTTCGGCCACCTGAAGGTCGAGGGGCAGGGCACGCTGGCGCCGCAGCCCGCGCTGTCCACCGTGCGGCCCCAGGCCGAGTTCATGCTCAGCTCGCTGGACTTCAACAACCAGGGTGACAACCGCATCGGCGTGTGGGCCATCACCAACCGGGCCGCGGTCGCTTCGGGCGGCCTGCCGACCGTGTCCAGCACCGTCATCAACTCCGAGCCGTACGCCAACCCGCCGCCGGTGCCGCAGAAGGGCTCCACGAGCATGCTGAACCAGGGCGACGACCGGATGCAGCAGACCGCGTTCGCCGACAATTCGGTCTGGGGCGAGCTGGGCACGGCGGTGACGCCTGCCGGCGACAACACGGTGCGCGCTGGTGGCGCCTGGTTCCAGGTGAAGCCACGGCTCGCCGGCGGTGTGGTCGTCGGCGCGAGGATGGTCCGGCAGGGTTACATCGACGCGCCCGGCCAGTACCTGATCTACCCGGCGGTGCAGCCGGACGCGGCCGGGAACGCCGCGGCCGTGTTCACCGAGTCCAACGCCAGCGAGTTCCCGAGCGCCGCCTACGCCAAGCTGGGCGCGGGGGCGAGCAACTTCGGGCCGGTATTCATTGCGGCCAGGGGAACCGGGCCGTACTTCAAGGGCTCGACCCGCTGGGGTGACTACTCCTTCGCGGTCCCGGGCGCGGGGGACACCGCGTGGCTGGCCACCGAGTACATCCCGCCGAAGTCGAGCCAGACCACCGACGGTCAGCAGAACTGGGGGACGCGCGTCTTCCAGGTGCCGCTCGGCTAACCACGTAAGGCCGCTCATCCGGCCCTCCGCGGTTCGCCGCGGAGGGCCGGATTCGTGCCGGGCGCCGGGCGAGCCCCGGTTCAGCGCTGTCCTGCGGTCAGGTCGTGGCCCGTGGTGCTGTCCACGTGGGTCAGCGGGCGTCGTCCTCGCGGTGGTGGAGGCGCTCAAGTTCCCGCAGCCTGTCCAGGTCCACGGCCTCTGCTGCCGTCGCCGCGACCACGCAGTCCGTGGCCGCCCGCAGCGTGGCGGTCCGCAGCCCCTGCTCCAGCACCGCCCGCTCGCCCAGGATCGCCCCGGGCCCCAACTCGGCCAGTTCGGTGCCGTCCACCGACACCGCGATGACGCCGTCGAGCAGCAGGAAGATCTCCCGTCCTGGCTGGCCCTGCTCGGCCAGTACCGAGCCCGCGTGGAGCCTGCGGATCTCGGGCCTGGCGCCACCGCGCATGATCGTCGTGGAGATCTGCCGCTCCAGCGCGGTCTCCGCCGCGGTCACCAGTGGCCGGGAGTCCTCGTCCCCCCAGGGGGTGTGCTTGCCGAACGTGGACCTGGTCCACTCCGCGTAGTCCGCCAGCCCGGACTTGGCGGCCAGGTTCCCGTCGTTGTCGTAGATCCAGTGCCGGGGGAACTTGCTCGCGCTGGTCAGCTCGCTGGCGGAGGTCCCATCGGCGTTGATCGTCAGCTGCAGCGTGGTCCACACGGTCGGCGCGACCCACTGGAAGAACGGCTTACCGCGGACCGGCCGGGGGAACGGCACCCCGGTACGGCCGCCGACCGTCTGGCTGAACACGGCCTGGTCGCCGCGCACTTCCGGCTCGGTCCGCAACTCGGGGAACTCGGTGGGCTGGAAGGTCACGCCGCCCCGTGCGCCGAAGCTCACCCGGGTGGAAGTGATGTAGCCGCGGCCCGCGTAGCCCGCGTCCACGACCTGCCCGTCCTCGACCTCTGCCCAGGCGGCGAGATGGTTGGCGAACCGGAACCGCCCGGCCTTGTGCAGCTCAGCCAGGTTCTCCAGGTAGCTAGGCGGCGGGTCGTCGTAGTGCATAGCCCCTGAGGTGAAACCGGCTTTGGTCAGGCCGGTCACCGCCTCCGAAGGGATCCACGAGATGCTCGTGACGGCAGCTTCCATGCGCATTACTTCGATTACCTCCCCTTGTGCCCCGTTTACGGTAAGGCACGGCACCGTGTGGCCGTGCGCGTCTTCGGCCGAACGGCAGCCGCGGTGCCGCCGGCCGCGACGAGTCCGATCGCGGCCTAGCTGATCTTGGTGTAGTTGAGGTGGAAGTCAAGCTCCCAGGTCAGGCCGTCTTGCGCCGTCTCCCAGCGGCCATCGATCCGCTGGCCGTCCGGGGCGAACGTGCCGGTGTACCGCTGCGCGAATTCCAGCGGGGTGAAGTCGGCCGAGTCGCGCAGAAGTGTCCACACGCCGTCGCGGAGGTCCATCGCATAGACGCGGGCGATGCCCCGCGAGTCGAAGTAATGCTGGCGATACGGCATCCGCCCCGGGTCGTATCCCATGATCATGAGGGCGCCCGGCGCGCCGGCGGGCACCACGGTGCGGCAGATCAGGAACTGCCGCTCCAGCGCCCACTCGAACACCGCGCCCCCGGTGCCACCGTTGCCGTCAGGAAAACGTACCTCCATGGCCCATTCGCCGATGAACGCCTCCAGGCGTGCCATCGCGCCGTCGCGGGCGGTGCTGTCCGGCTCCATGACTGACCTCCGTGCGCGGTGGTGATCACGGGACTCACGATAAAACCGCCGGCCGGCCGGAAAGTCATCGCCCGGGCAGACCGAACAGCGGCAGGCAGGCCTCGAAGCCGGTGATCTCCACCTGCTCGCCGAGGCCGCTGGCCAGCCAGTCCGCCCGCAGCAGCCGCAAGTGCTTGAGCACGTCCACGCGGCCCGGATGCGCGTGCAGCGACTCGCCGTTGGGCTGGTAGCCCAGGGCGCGGGAGACTCCCAGCGAGGCGTGGTTGTCGTGCCATGCCGAGGTGATGGCCGCCTCCGCCGCCAGCGGCCCGAAGGCCAGGGCCAGTACCGCGGTGCGCATCTGCTTGCCGAGGCCGCGGCCCCGTGCCGCCGTCACAAGCCACGACGAGCTGTCGACGGTACGCAAGGTGGGGAAGTCGTTGCCCTCAAGCTCCTGGACCCCGAGGATCTCACCGTCGGTGGCGGCGACCACGAACGACAGCCGCCAGGACTGGGGTTGCCAGGTTCCGTAGGCCCGCCAGTAGGCCTGGTGGGAGACGATGCCCCGGCCGATGCGGGGGTCGCCGAGGTCATAGCTGGCCACGCCCGGATCCTGCTCCACGTCGTCGGGCATCAGGTCGGCGAGCCGTGCCAGGTCCGCCTCGGTCATCGGGCGCAGGCGCAGGCCTGGTGTGCTGAGGCGGAGGCCGAACAACGGCCAGTACTGGTGCGTCACCCCGCGACCGTAGAGGCGCCCCGGGGCCACCGGCAACTGGATTCCGTCCCGCCCGGCCGGCGTGCGAGCATGGCGCGGTGGAGCCGCCAGACATCCGTGGGCAGTGGAACGCGAACGCCGAAGCGTGGACGGAAATGTCGCGGGCCGGGTTCGACCGGTACCGGGACCTGGTCAACACCCCGGGATTCTTCGCGATGCTCCCACCGGTCGACGGGCTGACCTGCCTGGACCTAGGCTGCGGCGAGGGTCATAACACCCGGCTGCTGGCCGGCCGAGGCGCTCGCGTCGTCGCGCTCGACGTGGCGGAGGTGTTCATCGCGGCCGCCGTGGGAATCCCGCATCAGGGCATCAGATACCTGCTCGGCGACGGGGCCCTGCTGCCGTTCCGGGCCGCGAGCTTCGACGCGGTGACCGCGTTCATGAGCTTGATGGACGTGGCCGATCCCGAGCGGACCCTCCGCGAGGTGGCACGGGTGCTGCGGCCCGGCGGTTTCGTGCAGTTCTCGGTCGTGCACCCGATCATGTCGTCGCCAGTCGGGCGCTGGGTCGACGACGAGGCCGGAACGCGCTACGCGCGGGCCATCGGCGAGTACTTCTACCAGGGCCCGCTCACCGAGACCTGGACCTTCGGTGCGGCGCTGGCCCAGTTCCGGGACCGGTACGAGCCGTTCACGATCACCTATGCGCGCCGGACCATCTCCGGGTGGGTTGACGCCGTGCTGGGTGCCGGGCTCCACGTCGAAGCGGTCGCCGAGCCATCCGCCGACGAGCAGACGGCGGCCGATCACCTCGAAGTCGCCGATACCCGGATCGTCCCCTATTTCCTGCAGGTACGTGCCCGTAAGCCGTGAGCCGGGACCGGTCTCAGCGGTGTGGGTCACGCCGGCGAGGATCTCGTCGAACTGGCCGAGCAGCATGTGCCCGCCACTGTCCACAATGTGCGGCGTTGCCGCCGGGCACCTGGCCGCGCCCCCCGGGCGCGCCGTGGCGTCAGCCCTGCGACGCCGCCCGGCCCGCGGCTACGCCCGTCTTGCGCCGCTTCCCGGCCTGCCGTGGCCCGGTGGGCGCCGGGTGCGCGTGCGGCCCGGCACCGGCCGAGGCGCCTGCCCGGTCCCGATCGTGTGGCCCGGGCTTGAGCAGTAGCGTCAGCGCAGTGATCCAGAGCGCGGCGAACAGCAGGCTGCCGAGGACGTCGGTCGGGTGGTGCTCGCCGCGGTACATCCGGGACAGCGCCACGAGCGCGGGCATGGCGATCGCGGGCACCAGGAAAAGCCACCGCCACCAGCCGCGTGAGTGGCCGATGACCAGGATGGCCAAACCGACGTAGAGGCAGGTCGTCGCCGCGGTATGGCCGGACGGGTACGCCGAGGTCGGCAGGTGGTGGTCGAGGTGCGATACGTCCGGCCGGGGCCGCTTGACCACCGCGGCGACGACGAGGAACGCGGCAAGTTCCCCGAACATCAGCGTGGCGATGAACACGACCGGCCGCCAGCGCCTGGTGACGGCGAGGAAGACCACGCAGGTGGCCACGGCCACAATGAGAATCGCCTGGGTCGCGCCGAGCGTGCTGAAGACCTCGCTCCAGCGGTTCAGGCTGGGTGTGCGGTGTGCGGCGAACCAGTGCGGGATGGTCTCGTCGCCGAGCACGTTGCCGTTGCCGTGCTTGACGACCAGTTCCCCGACGCCGGCCACAAGGCCGGCGATCAGGACCCAGGCCACCAGGATGCCCGCGGCGACCCGGCCCCGATGCCGGGCCCGGCTGCCCGTGGGCTCGGGCTGGGCGGGCTGCAGGTCGGCCCGGGCCTCCGGTTCCAGCCCCTCGGTGACCGGGTCGGTCACCCGCAGGCCGGCGGCGTGCCGGGTCGCCTCGAAGGCGAACGCGGTGACGCCGAGCCAGGTGATCCCGATCGCCCACCCGCCGATCACGTCCGACAGGTAGTGCACGCCGAGCAGGATGCGGCTGATCCCGATCAGCGCGATCAGGGTGACGATCACCGTGACGAAGGTGACGCGCCACCGGCCGCGCGTCGCGGGCAGGAAGACCAGCAGTATCGCCCCGTAACAGACGATCGATCCGAGCGAGTGCCCGCTGGGGAAGCTGTCCCCGGTGCCGTGGGCGATCGGATGCGCCACCACCGGGCGCAGCCGGCCCACCAGCGACTTCAGCACCGGGTCGAGCACTAGGGCGCCCGCCGCCGTGACGAGCAGGTATGCCGCGAGCCGCCAGCGTTTCCTGATCGCCAGGATGACCGCAGCGACCCCCACGACCGCCCAGAGCACGCCGTCGCTGCCCAGCCAGGTCACCGCCTTGACCACCGTGACGAGCGCGCTGTTCCCCGCGACCAGGTCGTTGATCCGGGCCGCCGCGCCACGGTCCACCGATTCCAGCGGTGCCCAGCGCAGCCGCACCAGGACGAGCAGGATCGCGAAGACCGCCGCGGCGATGGTGACCAGGGCCATCGGGGCAAGGCCCCGGTCCCGGTCCGGGTCCTGGCGGTGCAGGGAGCGAACAGACATGACTGGCACTTTGCCCCCGCTGGGGGCTTTCATTCGGGGCCACCCTGCCGCGGGCCCTGATGCGCGGCTCCGCGCCGGGGTGTTCCCGGCGCACACCGGCGTCGGTGTCTTAGGTGTTTGACCTGATCAAGCCGCCGTCGACCTGGTAGACGGCGCCGGTGATGTACGAGGCCTGCTGCGAGGCGAGGAACGCGACAAGATTGCCGAGTTCGATCGGATCCCCGAGGCGGCCGAGCGGGATGGCCGCGGCGACGGGCGCGAGCTGGGCCTGGAGAGCCCGGTCCTCCTCGGGGCTGCGGCCCGCTCCCGCGATGATGCGGGAGGTGAGGAACATGCCGGGGAGCACCAGGTTGATGGTGATGCCGTCCTTGGCCAGGTCAGGCACCAGCGCCTTCATCAGCCCAGCCACGCCCGGGCGGATCCCGTTCGACATGTCGATGCCCTCCACCGGCTGCTTCACCGACATCGACTGGATCCCGACGATGCGGCCCCACTGCTGGGCGCGCATATAGGGCAGCACCTCGCGGACGAAGCGGACGAAGTTCAGGGTGACCACCTCGAACGCCTCGCGCCAGTCCGCGTCGGTGAAATCGGCGAACTTGCCGCGCTGCGGGCCGCCGGAGTTGTTGACCAGGATGTCCACCCCGCCGAACCGCTCCGCGGTGGCGACGACGACGGTACGGATCCCGTCCGCGCTGTTCAGGTCGGCCGGGATGGCGAGCACGTCGGCACCGGTCTCATCGCGGATCTGGCCGGCCGCCGTGTGCAGGTCCGCGTCGGTCCGCGCGCAGATCGTGACCCGCGCGCCCTCGCGGGCCAGGGCCAGTGCCGATGCCTTGCCCAGGCCCTTGCTCGACGCGGCAACGAGCGCGACCTTGCCCTTCAACCCCAGATCCACGCGTCTCCCCCAATCGCTGCGAAAGCCACACCGACCCTAACGCGCGATCGCCGGCCCGGCAGCCACGCCGGTACGGTGGCGCGGTGGCAACTCAGGTGATCGTGCTCAACGGCGGCTCCAGCTCGGGAAAGTCGGGGATCGCCCGGTGCCTGCAGGCGGTCCTGCCGGATCCGTGGCTGGTCCTCGGGGTGGACACGCTGATCCAGGCGCTGCCGGCCTCCGCGCCGATGTCGGCCGCGGGGATCGAGTTCGCCTCCGGCGGTGATGTCGTCGTCGGGCCGGAGTTCCGCGCGCTGGAGGCGGCATGGATGGCGGGGGTCGCGGCGATGGTGCGGGCGGGGGCCCGGGCCAGTGCCCTAGGGCGGTGGCCAGTCCCGGAAGCTCGCCCCGGTCGCTCGCGAATGCATTGAAGGTGGCGACCGAGGTGTGGTTGCGTTAAGTAACCGCGTGCCCAATCGTGCTCAGACGCGGCGCAGGACGGAGACGACCCGGCCCAGGATCGTCGCCTGATCCCCGAGGATCGGCGTGTAGGCGGCGTTGTGCGGCATGAGCCATACGTGGTTGCCCGACCGCTTGAGCGTCTTGACCGTGGCCTCGCCGTCGATCATGGCGGCGACGATCTCGCCGCTCTCCGCGTCGGACTGCTGGCGGATGACCACCCAGTCGCCGTCGGCGATCGCCGCGCCGATCATGGAATCCCCGGCGACCTTGAGCATGAACAGTTCTCCCTCGCCGACCAGTTCCTTGGGCAGCGGGAAGATGTCGTCGGCCGATTCCTCGGCCGGCACCGGAACACCAGCCGCGATCCGCCCGACAATCGGCACCCGGACGGCCGGTTTCGGGGCCCTGGGCGGCCGGCGGCGGGGGGCGCGCGCCGCCGGCCGCCCAGGGGCCGGTGGGACCGGCGGCTGCCCGGGCAGCCGGACCTCCACCGTCCGCGGGCATCCGGCCGCACGGCGCAGATAGCCCTTGGCCTGCAGCGCGGCGAGCTGGTGTTCGACGCTGGAGGTGCTGGTCAGGCCCACGGCACGGCCGATCTCGCGCATGGAAGGGGAGTACCCGCGCTCCTGCACCCAGCCGCTGATGAACCGGACGATCTTCCGCTGTCGCGCGGTGAGCGTGGGGTCGAGGTCGGGACTACCGGACGCCTGGTCCGCCGTCGTGCTGCTCATGCCACCCCTCCGTCGTTCCGGTCACGGTCCGGACGACGTCATGCTACATGTGAACGATAAAAAGCAAAATCCTGTTCTAAAGATTTCCCGCTATCGAACACACCTTCTAATCGGGCCTTGAGGATGTCAGGCGGGGCAGCCGGGTGTCAACGGCGCCCATCCCGGCCGCCGGCCGGTCGCGCCCGTGGCCCGGCTATGCCTGGATCCGGTACCAGGCCGCTTCGGCCACCGCCACGAAACCCAGCGAGGCGTACAGCGGCGCACCCACCGCCGTCGCGACCAGCACCGCCGGCCGCCCGGGGCTGGCGGCGAGTGCGGCGCACATGATGGCCCGGCCCAGGCCCGCGGACCGGTGCTCGGGCAGGGCCGCCAGCCAGTACACGCCCAGCGCGGCCCCGTCGTCGAAGGTGCAGCAGGCAGCGGCCGGCCTGCCGTGCCGGTAGGCCAGCCAAATCCGCCAGCCGGGCGTGGTCAGCACCTGCGGCGGCAGCATCCGCCCCGGCCGGTACGGCTGCAGCGCGGTCCTCGGGAAGCCGTCCACGATCACCCGTTCCGCTTGGACCAGCGCCTCGTGGTCGGCCACAAGCACCACGGCCGCCCTGTTCCCCGGTGGCGCGCCGCGGGCGGGCCGGAGCATCAAGGGCATGCGGTCCACCGTGACGCCCCCGTCCCGGGCACCGCCGTGCCGCCGGAGCGCCAGGTCGCCGAAGGAGTCCTCGACCACGACCCGGCCATGTAGGCCCATCGTCCGCACCAGCGCAACGGGCTGCCTGGACCCGGCCGCGCCCCGCCACCGGAGTATGACCCGGCCGCCCCGCTGCGCCGGGAGGTCGACGGCCGCCACGCCCGGTGCCGTGCCCGGCACCGGCCGCGACCAGGGTGCCAGGCTCCCCCACATCGCCGCGGCGTTGTCGGCGTACAGTTCCGCTCCCTCCACGGCAGGCAGTCTGCCAAACGTGGCCGGGCCGTTAACCAGCGGTGTCCGAAGCGTGCCGAAATGCGTGAGGTGACCTGACGGCCGCGGGTACGGAACCGGCGCCCGGCAGGCCGCGGCCGGGAATTGAGATAGCCGGTCCCGAAGCCGTCGCCGTAGACTGGGTGCGCCGGCGACGCGCCGGCCAGGTCCGCGCGCAGCATCGCGGCCCAGCCGGACTTCACCCCGGATGTCCCGGTCAGCCGTTCCGGCGTTGACCCGGGCATGAACGCCGGGCATCCGCCGGCTTCGGCATCGCCTTCCCGGGCCCAGGCCCACGGTTCCCGGTCACCGGCACTCCCTGAGCTGCCGTCGTTCCCCATCATGCTCCGCGGCCGCGGCATGCCGGTGAGCCGTGCCCGGGGGGCAGTCCACGAAGGTGCGGATGATGAAGCGCTTTATCCTGACCGGTGCCCCCGGCGCCGGTAAGACATCGATCCTGCGGGCCCTGGCGGCCGGGGGATATGCCGTCGTGCCCGAGGCCGCCACGGATGTGGTGGCCTCGCGGCTCGCGCTGGGGGAGGCCGAGCACTGGGCCGACCCGGTATTCATCCAAAGGATTGCCGCGCTGCAACGGCAGCGCAGGCAAGCGCCGGTCCGCCCCGGCGTCATCGTGCAAGTACACGACCGGTCGGCGGTCTGCACGCTTGCGCTGGCGCGATACCTCGGGCACCCGGTCCCGCCGGTACTGGAGCAGGAGGTCGCCTGGGCGGCCGACGATGGCTCCTTCGACCGGCGGGTGTTTTTCGTCCGGCTGCTGGGGTTCATCGAGCCCACGGCGGTGCGCCGGATCAGCTACGCCGAATCACAGGCGTTCGAGCGGATCCACGAGGAGGAGTACCGGCGGCTTGGCTTCGACCTCGTCGATGTCCCGGCCGGCACCATCGCGGAGCGGGCCGCCGCGATCGGCGCGCACATCAGGTCGTGGGCCTGACCCCTGGCCTGGGCTCGCGCACGATTTCTGCCCACAGGTATGCGGATCGGCGGATGGCAGCGTTAAAGGGTTGTGAGCAACCAGCAGACGGAGTTCGCCGATTTCTTCCAGGCCAGCTGGGAGCCCTGCCTGCGGGCGGTGGTAGCGGTGGTCGGCAGCGCGCAGCCGGCCGAAGACCAGGTGGCGGAGGCGTTCGCCAAGGCCTGGGCGTCGTGGCGGAAGGTCCGCCGTCATCCGGCCCCACGGGCATGGGTGGTGCGCACCGCGCTCAACACGGGGGCGACGTGGTGGCGGCGGCGCCACCACGAACTGCCCCTGGCCGACCACGACGTGACCGCTCCCGGCGACCCCGGCGGTGGCCTCGATGCCACTTTGCTCACGGCGATATGGCGCCTGCCGCCCGGCAGCGCGAGGTGATCGCGCTGCGGATCTTCCTCGACCTGGACACCGCCACGATCGCCAGGCAGCTGGGAATCGAGGCGGGAACTCAGCTTCGGCTACTTCCAGCTCAGCTCGGGCCCGGCCTCGGGTGAGCAGCAGGCCAACGTCGTGCTCATCAACAGCAGCTCCTACACCTGCACCAGCACCCCGCCCGACCTGAACGGCTCGCCGGCGGGGTACGTCGAATCCGACAGCCTCGGGCTGCTGTACGGCGGCCCTGGTCCGTCCGGATCGTAATCAGCCGCGGGCCGCGACGGCCCGTTCCTGCCCCGGGGCGCCGGTCGCGCCCCGGGGCTTTCTTCGCGACACCCGCGATGCGCGGCAAATTCACCTTCCTCACCGGGCCGGGGTGATGAAGTGGGGTAGCCAACGTGGCGGTGATGAAGGGGGTTACCTGTGCGGGGTGATGACGTGGTGTCACCAGCGCGAGGAGGTGCTCGATGGCCCGTCGGGTGAGGGGTGTTTTCATGGCGCTCGCGGCCGCCGACACCCTGCTGGCCGGGGCTGGCCGGGACCGGGAGCGGTGGCTGACCAAGCCGCTGCTGATGCCGGTGCTGATGGCCGGCAGCGACCGCGGGTCCCGGCGGGCGCTCGCCCTGGGCGGTGCGGGCGACATGGCGCTGCTCGGCAGCAGCGACGCGGCCTTCACCGCGGGGCTGGCCTGTTTCCTCGCTGGCCATGCCGCCTGGATACATGCGCTGCGGCAGCGCCCGGGCGGCGGGCGGCTGCGTTCCCGGCCGGTGCTGGCGGTGCCGTATCTGGCGGCGTTCGGCGCCTTGAACGTCTATCTGTGGCCGCGGACCGGCAAGGACCGGCTCCCCGTGCTCGCCTACAGCGCGGCACTGCTCGCGATGTCCCTGGCGGCGCTGGACTCCGGGTCGCGGCGCACGGCGGCCGGGGGCGCACTGTTCCTGCTCTCCGACACGCTGCTGGCGCTGGAGAAGTTCGCCGGCGTCCACCTGCCCGCACACGAGGGCGTGGTGATGGCGACCTACACCACCGCCCAGGCGCTGCTGGCCAGCCCGCCACCCGGCTGACCCTCCACCGGCCGCGCCGGCCCGCTCAGCCCAGCAGGGCGGCGGCCCGGTCGACCGCGTCGAGCAGGCAGGCGGGCTCGGCGGACAGCCCGGTGAGGATGTCATCGATGCCGCGCAGTGTCATGCCGACGGTGCAGCGCTTGACGAAGGCCGGCGCCTCGGGAAGAGTTTGTTCACGGCGGCGACCGGTCGCCGAGCTGTGGAACATCCGCCCAGCCGGGGTTCCGCTGGCGAAGGGGATTCGCCCTCTCGGTCGTCATTTGTCACAGGCCATCTTCCAACACCGCGTCGCTGGGGACGAGGGTGCTACGGGGAGGCTTGTCGATGACCAAGGACGCCAGCTTCAAGAAGGCTGTCCGCCGCCACGCCGGGGAGACTGGGCAGCGCTACACCGAAGCGCTGATGGATCTTGAGGGTCTCGGTGCGCGAATGCACCACGAGCCCGCTGCTGAGCGGCTTCTGGCCCATCTGCGGGATCGCTACGGCATAGACCCGGTCGCGGCGACCAAGCTCAGTGTGCACAAGACCTATGTGTTCCGCATCGACCGCAACGACGGCAGCCCGTGGGTCGCCCGCGCGTTTCCCCCTGCTCGGCCGCGTGCCGGTGTCGAGGGCGACGCCGCGGTGCTGCGATTCCTGGAGCGGCAGGACTTTCCCGCGGAGCGCCTGGCGGTCGATGATGCGGTATCTGACTTCGATGGCAGTGCGGTCCTGGTGACGCGGTTCGTCGAAGGCGTCCGGCTCCCCGACGGTGCCGCGAAGTTCGCCATGATGGGTGAACTGCTCGGACGGCTGCACGCGCTGCCCTACGACGATTCCGTCAGCCGCCCGGGCGGAGCGAGTGGTGAGGACCCGAGCCGTGAGGGCACGCCGCGGCAGGACCTGCTGGCCGCCCTGTCGTTTCTCGACGCCGTCGACACGAAGGTGCCGGCCGCCGAGCGCGAGCGATTCGAGCAGCTTCGCGGCCAGGTGCGCTCGGCTGACGACGGTCACGGCCTTCCGGAAGGCTTGCTCCACGGAAATCTCCTCCACGCCCCCGATCACGCCGTCCTGACCGAACAAGGGCCCGTCGCGATCAACTGGAAGGCGTCCGGGCGCGGGCCGCGCCTCGCCGACTTCGCTTACCTGATGTGGGGCACAGGCTCGTGGCACCCACGCCGGCCCAACCAGGAGCGCATCGACGCCGCCGTCAACGCCTACCGCCAACACGTCGAGCCGACCGACGACGAACTCGACCGGCTCGAGGCGGTCATGTACATCCGGACGCTCTACCTCGCCTGTTTCGGCTACCGGCGCGCCGTCACCAACGGCTCGGCATTCAACGAGTGGGGCTTCATCGAACCACCCCAGTACTTCAGCTCCACCGCAGCCGCAACCCGGGCCGCGTTCCGCCGGTAGGCGATGGTGGTCACCGGTGCGGGCTCGGGAGCGGTGCCGCCGTCCATGGCCCAGCGGCCGCCGGTGCCCTGGCGCACCGACCAGCAGCCCGGCACCGGCTCCCAGAAGTACTCGGCGTCGCCGAGCCCCTCCAGGCGGCCGAGGAAACGGACCCATACGTAGTCGAAGGCCTTGGTGAGCGAGTTCCCGATGTCTGCCACGGAGGTCAGTCCTCCCATCCGGCCCGCATGCGCGCCTCGTAGGCAGCGAACGAATCCAGCCCGGCCCCGGCGCGGCGCTCGTCCAGACGCTGCGGGTCCTCGATCGGGCTCGGCCGCAGTTCTCCGTCGATGACGGTGAACTGGGTGCCGTAAAGCTGTGGCCGCCCGTCCGCGACCCGGACCCGGTCCTCGAGGTAGGCGAGGTTCCCGGGCGAAGCGTCGCCGCCGGCGACCGCGCCGCGCAGCGCCTCAAGGAACGTCCGCTGAAGTTCCGGATCCTGGTCTGCGTGCTGGGCGAGCAGCCACGCCGCCGCGGCGCCGTCCTCGCCGGCCACGGTGTGGCCCGGCCACCCGCGGGAGGCCACGAGGTCGGCAAGCCACCGGGTGTTCTCGGTGTCCACGCGCTGCCATTCCGCGGCAACATCGTCGGGCACCCTGAGCTCGTACTGCCCTTTCGGCGGTGCCGCCAGGCGGCGCACCCGCTGGTCCTCCTCGGCCCGGGCCAGCAGTTCCCGCCGGAGTTCTTCGTCCACCCAGCCATTCCACCGCATATCTGCCCGGCGGGCTCGCGCATATCTGTCCGGCAGGCCGTCGCGCCCCTTGGCGAACACCCGCTCAGTAGGATCGTCGCGGAGCCGAGTGCGGGGAGGCGGTGGTGGCGGCCGACGCGGATCGGGCAGTCGCCCGGTACCAGGACGTGCTCGACAGCCTGCGTGTCGCCTACGACGGCCGGGCCGCATGGCGCGACCAGCAGGAGAAGCAATCGTGGAAGGTCGCCGAGCGGGAAACGTTCCTCAGCCGGGTGCTTGACGACGGCGGCGGCCGGCTGCTGGAGATCGGTGCGGGCCCCGGCCACGACAGCGCCTTCTTCGCCAGCCACGGCCTGGAGGTGGTGGCGACCGACCTGTCCCCGGCCATGGTCGGCCTCTGCCGGCAGAAGGGCCTCGACGCGCACGTGATGGACTTCCTGCACCTGGACTTCCCGGCCGGGTCCTTCGACGCGGTCTACGCGCTGAACTGCCTGTTGCACGTGCCGAACGCGGACCTCTCCGAGGTGCTGGCGGCGATCCGCGCGGTGCTGCGCCCAGGGGGCTGGCTCTTCATGGGCGTCTACGGCGGCGATGGCCACGAGGGCCCGGCCGAGGATGACCGGCACGAGCCGCCCCGGTTCTTCTCCTGGCGCACTGACGAGCAGATCCGGGACGTCGCCAGCAGGCACTTCACCCTCGTTGACTTCCACGTCATCGAGCCCGGCCAACTCCACTTCCAGTCGCTGACCCTGCGGCGCCCCGTGTGAGGACAGGAGAACCACCGTGCACCTAGAGATCGACGGCCATGCCGCCACCGTGGAGCAGTTGAGCGCCGCCGCACCGGCTGGCTACGGCCACTTCACCGCGATGCAGGTCAGGAACGGCCGCGTGCGGGGTCTCGGCCTGCACCTGGCCAGGCTCGATGCCGCGAACCGGGAGATGTTCGGCGTGGCACTGGACGCCGCCACGGTGTCCGGCCACATCCGGCATGCCCTGGGTGACCACACCCGCGACGCCTCGGTCCGCGTATACGTCTACGAGACGCCGGGCGGACATGCGGTCATGGTGACGGTGCGCCCGCCTGGGACGATGGCACCCGACGTCTGGCGGCTGCAGACGGTGCCCTATCAGCGCTCGCTCGCCCACATCAAACACATCGGGGATTTCGGCCAGGGCTATTTCTCCCGCCTGGCCGAGCGCAATGGATTCGACGAGGCGCTGCTGACCGCCCCGGACGGCCTTATCTGCGAGGGTTCCATCACCAATATCGGGTTTTCCGACGGCACCGGCGTGCTCTGGCCGGAGGCACCCGCGCTGGCCGGAATCACCATGCAGATCCTGGAGCGGGCGCTGGCGGAGCGCGGCGTGCCGTCCCGGCGTGCCCCGGTGCGCGTATCCGGCCTGGGCTCGTTCGCCGGCGCCTTCGTCACCAACTCCCACGGCATCGCGCCGGTCGGGCAGGTCGATGACCTCACCCTGCCGGTGGACGATGCGCTGATGTCGGCCCTTACGCGGGCTTACGAGTCCGCCGCCTGGGATCAGATCTGAGCACGGCCGGGCCCTCCGGCCGCCGCCGGTCGCGGGCCGCGAGCACGATCTGAGTGGCCAGGTAGGTGCTGACACCGAGCTTGGCCGCGATCTCGTCCGGCCGCAGGCCCTGCTCGTTGTACAGCAGCCCGAGCCGCTCCTGCCGGTCGGTCCAGGGACGGCTGACCGTGGCCGGTGCCGCCGCCCCGCGAGCCGGCCGCCGGTAGGCGCGGCCGGCCGGCGGCTCCGGGTTCCCGGCCGTGGTGCCCGGCGCCGGCCGGCGCCGAGGTGCCAAACGAGCCACGCCGCTGATCGCGGAGCCTGCCGCTGGCCAGGTCCGCCTGGGTGTCCTCATCGAGGATCATCAGTTCGTCGGCGGCCTTGTTCATCCCGATGGCCACCATGGTCAGGCCCTTGGCGTTTTTCTCCTGGCACTCACGTGCCATGCAGTAGTTGTATTTCCTGGCCCGTTCGGGATGCAATTCGGTCCCGCACGTAATGCACTGCGCCATGCTCATTCTTTCGCTACACAGATAATCCAGTGTTAAAACACCGGCGGCCCCCGGCGTGTTCCGGGAAGGGGTGGGCCGGTGGCCGGCCGGTGGGTGTGTTGCGCGGGGCGGGTTGGTGGCCGCGCCGGCGTGCGGCAGGGAAGGCAGGTTGCTGGCCGCGCCGGTGTGTTGCGGGGGAGAGGCGGCCCGGCGGCCGGGCCCGGCGTGTTCGGCGCGGGCAGGTCACGCCCAGCCGAGCCAGCTCATGATCTCCGCGGCGACGACGCTGATCGGGCGGTCGTTGGCCACCACCAGGTCCTCCAGGCCCACACCCGCCGACGCGGCGAGTTGCGCGCCCGCCTCCCTCAGGTCGTCCTGGCGGCCGCTGGTCACGTCGGTGGCCAGCCGTTGTGTGATGTCGGGCAACGGCACCGTCAGCCGGACCACCCGCAACGGCACCCCCACCGTCTCCCGCACCCGGCGCAGCACGTCCTCGTCGGCGACGAAGTACGCCAGCACGAACAGGCCTACCCCGGCCTCGCGGTAGTTGGCCACAACCGAGGCAAGGTTGATCATGGTCAGCCCATGATGGTCGAAATCGTCGCTGAAGTCGGAGCCGCCCCAGCCAAGGAAGTCCACGTCCAGGAAGGCGTACGGCCGGCGGCGCTGGTCGAGCAGGTAGCAGATCTCCGCAGCGACAGAGCTTTTCCCCGCGCCGTACACCCCGGTGATCAGCACCCCCTCGCCGCCGGGCGGGCTCATCGGCGCGCTGCCCCGAAATGCCGCCATCCGGTCACTGCCAGGGCGGCCGACGCCGCCATGTTGGCCGTGATCGCCAGCCGGGTCAGCGGCGACCAGGCACCCGGCCGCCGGGTCACCGGCTCGATGATCGTGCCGAAAATGCAGCCCAGGCCGATCCCCGCGCAGAGCGCACCGGTGGCCGCGCTGGCTCCGGCCCGCTGGGCTCGCACCGCCGCGATCAGCGCGGCGGCGGGCATCGGCCACGGTGCGGCAATGCCTGCTCCCCAGCCGGCGATCAGCCCGGCGGGGACGGACAGCGGGACGGTGATGCCCAGGGGCTCGCCGGGAATTTCATCGCGAATCGCCACCGCGCTGCCCAGGCCGGCCGCCGCGGCGAACGCGACGGACGCAGCCAGCAACGCGCGATCCGGGCCGGTGCTCACCCAGGATCCCCTCCCGCTGGTCACCGGCTTGAGGGTACGCCTGTGCATGGAAGGAGGCGAGCGAGAAAAGCGTTAGGTACCCGGGGGAATCCGCGGCCATCCTGGTGCGTGTTCCCCGTGCCCTGCCATGGAGACTGCCATCTTGACGCCCGCACTCGTAATCTCCTATCCGCCCGAGCTGCCGGTCAGCCAGCGGAAGGACGAGATAGCCGCGGCCATCCGCGACCACCAGGTCGTCGTCGTCGCAGGTGAGACCGGGTCGGGCAAGACCACCCAGCTGCCGAAGATCTGCCTGGAACTCGGCCGCGGCGTCACCGGGCAGATCGGCCACACCCAGCCCCGCCGGATCGCGGCGCGCACCGTGGCCGAACGCATCGCCGAGGAACTGGGCACCGAGCTCGGCACGGCCGTCGGCTACAAGGTCCGGTTCACCGACAAGTCCAGCGACGCCACGCAGATCAAGGTGATGACCGACGGGATACTGCTGGCCGAGATGCAGCGGGACAGGCAATTGCGCCGCTACGACACCCTGATCATCGACGAGGCCCACGAGCGCAGCCTGAACATCGACTTCATCCTCGGCTACCTCAAGCGGCTGCTGCCCACCCGCCCCGACCTCAAGGTGATCATCACCTCGGCCACGATCGACCCCGAGCGCTTTTCCGCACACTTCGGGGATGCGCCGATCGTCGAGGTCTCGGGACGGACATACCCGGTCGAGGTCCGTTACCGCCCGCTGGCCGACCCGGACCGCCCCTCCAGCGAGGCCAAGGACCAGGTGCAGGGCATCACCGACGCGCTCGCGGAACTGCGCGCCGAGGGGCCGGGTGATGTCCTGGTCTTCCTCAGCGGTGAGCGGGAGATCAGGGACACCGCCGACGCGCTGGCCGACCGGCCCGACCTCGCCGATCTGGAGGTGCTGCCGCTGTACGCGCGGCTGTCCGCGGCCGAGCAGCACCGCGTGTTCCAGCCGCACCGGCGGCCGCGCGTGGTGCTGGCCACCAACGTCGCCGAGACCTCGCTGACCGTACCGGGCATCAAGTACGTGATCGACCCTGGCACCGCGCGGATATCCAGGTACAGCCAGCGGACCAAGGTGCAGCGGCTGCCCATCGAGCCGGTCTCCCGTGCCTCCGCCGACCAGCGCAAGGGCCGGTGCGGCCGCACCTCGGACGGCATCTGCATCCGGCTGTACAGCGAGGAGGACTTCGCCGCGCGGCCGGAGTTCACCGACCCGGAGATCCTGCGCACCAACCTGGCCTCGGTCATCCTGCAGGCGGCCGCGCTGGACCTGGGCGAGGTCAAAGACTTCCCGTTCGTGGACCCGCCCGAGTCCCGCAACATCGCCGACGGCGTACGGCTGCTCGAAGAACTCGGCGCATTGGCCCCCGGAGGCGGCCCCACGAAGCTCACTCCCGTGGGGCGCAAGCTGGCCAGGCTGCCGGTGGACCCGCGGCTCGGCCGCATGATCCTGGAGGCCAGGCACCACGACTGCCTGCGCGAGGTGCTGATCATCACGGCGGTGCTGTCCATCCAGGACCCGAGGGAGCGCCCCGCAGACAACCGCGAGGCCGCCGACGCCATGCACGCGCGGTTCGCCGAGCCGGGCAGCGACTTCCTGGCGTTCCTCACCCTGTGGGACTACCTGCACGACAAGCAGGCCGAGCTGTCCGGCTCCGCGTTCCGCCGCCTGTGCCGCCGCGAATACCTGCACTTCCTGCGGGTGCGGGAGTGGCAGGACCTGTACGGCCAGTTGCGGCAGGCGGCCAAGGAGGTCGGCGCCGGCGCCGGTCGCGACGCAGGCTCTCCCCGGGCAGCCGGTGGAGATAGGCGCGCTACGACGGCCCGCCAGACCGTGGCACGCGCTCGCGAGCCGGACCCGGAGGCGCACTCCCGCAAGGCGGAGCCCGGGGCACACGCTCGCCGGGCCGAGCCGGGAGCGCATTCCCGCAAGACGGAGCGTGGGCCGCGCACAGGTGAGCCGGAGCCGGGAGCGCGCTACCCGGCGGAACTGGCGAACCGGGTGCACATGTCCCTGCTCGCGGGCCTGCTCTCGCACATCGGGATGCTTGACACGGAGACCAAACCAGGCAGGAAGCGGCGCGGCCCGGCCGAGTTCGCCGGGGCACGTGGTGCCCGGTTCTCGATCTTCCCGGATTCCGTGTTGGCCAAGAAGCCGCCCGAGTGGGTGGTCGCCGCCGAACTCGTCGAAACCTCGAGGCTGTGGGCCAGGACGGCCGCTCGTATCGAACCGGAATGGGCCGAGCAACTGGCCGCGCACCTGATCAAGCGCAGCTACAGCGAGCCGCACTGGAGCGCGCGCCGCGGCGCGGCCATGGCGCAGGAGAAGGTCATGCTGTACGGCCTGCCGATCGTGGCGGCCCGCCAGGTCAGCTACGCGCGGGTGGACCCGGCGGCAGCGCGGGAGATGTTCATCACCCACGCCCTGGTGGAGGGCGACTGGCAGACCCACCACAGGTTTTTCGACCGCAACCAGCGGCTGCTCGAGGAGGCCAGGGACCTGGAGGACAGGGCCAGGCGGCGCGGGCTGGTGGCCGACGACGCGGTCGTGTTCGGCTTCTACGACCAGCGCGTTCCCAAGGACGTGACCTCTGCCAGGCACTTCGACTCCTGGTGGAAGACGGCCCGCCGGGATGCCCCGGACCTGCTGACCCTCACCTTCGACGACCTCGCCGGGCCGGCCACCGGCCAGATCCGGCCCGCCGACTATCCCGCGAGCTGGGGCGAGCTGCCGCTGTCGTATGAGTTCGCGCCCGGCGCGCCCGAGGACGGGGTGACCGCCGACATCCCGCTCGCCGCGCTGGCCCGGGTGGACGGCGACGAACTCGGCTGGCAGGTGCCGGGCCGGCGGGTGGAACTGGTCACCGAGCTGATCAGGTCGCTGCCCAAGGAACTGCGCCGGGAGTTCGTGCCCGCGCCGGACGTGGCCAGGGACGTCGTCACCCGGCTGGGCGAGCCGCACGGCAACCTGCTGGACGCGCTCGGCGCGGAACTCGGCCGCCTCGGCGGGGTACGGATTCCACGGGACGCCTGGGATGAGTCCCGGCTGCCACCGCACCTGAGGATGACCTTCCGGGTGATGGACTCCGGCCGCGAACTGGCGCGCGGCAAGGACCTGGACGCGCTGCGGCGGGAACTGCGGCCCCGGCTGGCCGAGATGGTCACCGACGCGGCCGGCGGCCTGCTGCGGACCGGACTGAAGGACTGGAGCATCGGCACGCTGCCGCGGGTGTTCACCTCAGGCCAGCTCACCGCCTACCCGGCTCTGGAGGATACCGGGGACGCCGCCGAGGTCCGGCTGTTCGAGACGCAGGCGCAGGCGCAGGCGGCGATGGTGCGCGGTACCAGGCGGCTGCTTCTGCTGCGGGTGCCGACCGGGCTGCGGTCGATCGCCGACCGGCTGCCGAACCAGCGCAAGCTCGCGCTGAGCCGGAGCCCGTACGCCAGCATCGGCGCGCTGCTCGACGACTGCGAGGCGTGCGCGGCCGACCAGGTGATCGCGGATGCGGGCGGGCCGGCGTGGGATGCCGATGGGTTCGCCCACCTGGTGACGGCGGCGCGCTCCGCCCTGCCGCTGGCCACTTCGCGGGCGCTTGACCTCACCGGGCAGGTGCTCGAGGCGGCGCACGAAGCCGAGTCCCGGCTGGCGAGCACCAGCCCGGTGCTGGCGCGGGCGGTCGCCGACGCGAGGGCCCAGTTCGACGCGCTGATCCACCCGCGGTTCATCAGCGAGACGGGGCTGTCGCGGCTGCCCGATCTGGTGCGCTACCTGCGGGCGATCAGCCGCAGGCTGGATACCGCGGCGCAGGACCCGGCCCGCGACGCGGAGCGTACGGCGGTGGTGGCACGGCTCTGCGAGGCCTACCGGCAGGCCACAGCGGAGCTGCCACCGGCGCGGCGCCAGGATGCCGACGTCCAGGCGGTGCGCTGGATGATCGAGGAACTCCGGGTCAGCCTGTTCGCCCAGGTGCTCGGCACCGCCGGCCCCATCTCGGAGAAGCGGATCCAGGCCGCGCTGGGTGGGCTCACCGGCCCTAGGTGAGCCTTCGCTACGCCTACTGAGCTGGAATCTTTACTAGTTCATTTGACTTTATTGACTCTAACTAGACGTAGTGGCACGCTGAGCGGCATGCCTGATCCGGGCCCACCACGCCCCCCAGGCCCGGCCGCCCCACAGGATCACGCCAGCCTGACCGGGACCTGGATGGCGAACGACGGGGGCATGTACTTCCTCCGGCAGGTCGGCGACGCCTTGTGGTGGCTGGGCGCCAGCGGCGGCCTGATGCATCCAGGTCTTGAGTTCTGCAACGTCTTCCGTGGCACCGTGACCGCCTCGGCCGTGACCGGCGACTGGTCTTGCGTGCCGCGGGGGGCCGCCTCCGGCCGCGGCACGCTGACGCTTCGGCCCGCTGGCGAGCACCAGTTGCTCCGGGTTGGGGGATCGGGCGGTTTCGGCGCGTCGATCTGGCGGCGGACCAGCAGCTCGGCGTGGCCCGTCATCGCCGCCGGCCAGGCCTTCGCGGCGACCCTGAAGAACGTTTTCACTGATGGGGACGGCTATGCGAAGGCCACGCTGGCCAGCGACCTGCGGCCGCTGCGGGATTCGGTGTCGGTGTTTGCGGTCGTGGCAAGGTCGGCAGATGACGGCGCGCCACCGGTGACCGTGGGCTATCCCGCCGCGTTCGATATCCCGTTGCAGGACTTCACCTACAGCGAGTTCATCTGCCTGAACGACCCTGCGTCTCTGGGCAACGGGAATCAGCCCGATGGGAATGTCAGTTTCTGGTTCCAGGCCGATGCCGTTCAGGTGATGGCCGGGCAGCCGGGCTTGGTTGCTGGCGACCAGGCCCGGCGTGACCAGATCGAGCAGCAACTGGCCAGCCCGATCGAGGGCGCGATTCTCATGTTCGGGCGTTCGGCGGACTGTGGTGACCAGGGCGCGGAAACCGCGCTGCCGTGCTTCCCCGGCTGGGCCGAGCGCGCCATTGGCAGCACCGTCACCTTCAACGGCAAGCCGATCCACGTGGTCGTGCCGCCACTGATCGGCGACCCGCCCCGCGAGCGGAACTTCCTCGCCGAGTTGTCGTTCGGTGACCCGGTTCGCGTGACCGGAGCGCTGGTGCTCGGCGCCGGCACCCCGGGCAAGCTGAAGATCCACCCTGTCTACGCGGTCGAGAAGATAACGGCCACGTTCGCCGGGGACCTGTCCGGCGCCTGGGCCGACGACGCAGGCAATACCTACTACCTCAGCCATGACCTGACCGATGACTCCGTCTGGTACGCGGCGCTGAGCCCACTGGGCGGGGGCGCGTTCGGGCAGGTCTTTCGCGGCAGCCTTCTTCCCGGCCATCTGGTCGGTGAGTTCGTTGCCCTTGATTTCGGCTACGGGAGCACGCCGCCGTCCGGGGTAACCGGGTCACGGATCGGTGACACGGACGCGGTGACCTTCGGGCTTGACCGCACGGAACTGGCCGGGCGGGAGGTTCCTCTGCTCGCCACGGGGGGCTTCCGGCTGATGAAGCTCTACGACGCATAGCCCGATCAGGCCAGCGCGCCGGTTTTGTAGAAGATGTAGAAACCGATCAGGATGAACACCACGGGAACGATCCACTCGCCCCAGCGCTGCACCGCCTGAATGACCGCCCGGTGGCCGGCGAACAGGATGCTCGCCTGGCAGTACAAAGCGACACCCACCAGGAATACCGCGATGATCACGGCGATCTCCGCCGCGCTGCTTGTGCGGAAAACCGGGATATAGACGGAGAGGTTGTCACCGCCGTTGACAATGGTCAGCCCGATGACCCCGATGAGCCCGGTCACCGCTGCCGGGGAAGCCTGCTGCCCGCCGCGATGGGCGCGAATCGCGGCGGCCAGCTTGTACAGGCCGAGCCCAAGCGGCAGCAGGCCGAGCAGCCACAGCCAGTGCAGCGGGACCAGAGCCAGCCCCGCCGCCGCGGCCAGAGATGCGCCGATCAGGACGGCGAAGCCCGCGTACTGGCCGGCCCAGATATGCCAGAGCCGGGGCCGTCCAGTTGCGCGGGAGGAGACGCACAGCACCGTGAGCACCAGGATGTCGTCGATGTTGGTTGCGGCGAAGAGCACGGCGGCAGTCAGCGCCACGGCGACGATCCCGCCTGTAGGCATCCATGCCTCCAGCCCGCGGCGCGGCCACTGGGCAGCGCAGATCCTGGCCTGCCAGGGTAACGGGACGGACAGTGAAAGTGGTCGTCAACCCCATCGCTTTGGCGGCGTGAGTGTTGCATACTCACCGTTGTGGACGATCCGTTTGACTTCCAGGCACTGCGGATCCTGCAACCGGGAAAGTGGCTGCCTAATCGGGCGAGATATGAGATTTTCAACGATCATCGCCAGTTGCTGGCTATCGCCACCGAAACCGAGGCCCACGCCAGGCTGAAGCTGCTCAGCAAATCGATGCCCGACGCGCGGGTGCTCGAGGTCGCCACCGCCGCCAGCGAGCCGATACTGACCCTGGTCAAGCACAAGAGAGAACGGATCACCGAACTGCACGGCCCGGACGGCGAACTGGCCGGCCGGATCCGCGCGACCCACACCACCCGCCATTACACGCTGCTCGACGGCGAGGACCAGACCGTCGGCAAGGTGGTCGGCGACCTGTCCCTCAAGCATTTCTCCGTGACCGACGCCGACGGGGAGTTCGCCCGCCTCCGCAAGACCTGGGCCGGGATCCTCAAGGAGAAGATGACCCCGTCCGACCACTACCGGGTGGACTTCACCGGCCCGGTCTCGCCATCGGCGCGGACGCTGACCGTGATGATGGCGATCGTGCTGGACCTGACGCTCTACGGCCCGGTCTGACCTGCCGCCCCGGCGCCACCGGCCGCGGGTTCCCCCAGCCGGGCCCGCTCGGCGTCGGTGAACGGGGACGGCTTGCGGAGCACCGGATCCCAGCGGACCGTCACGACGCGGGCCTCGGCGGCCAGTTCGCCCGATGGCGTGGTGATCGTTTCGCGGGTGGTCAGGCTGGTCGTGCCCAGGCGCTCGGCTTCGATCCGTACCGCCACCCGCCGGTCGGCGTAGCGCACCTCGGCGCGCAGGTCAAGCTCCAGGTGGACGACCACGTAGCTGGGGTCGCGGCCGAGCAGTTGCGTGTAGAAGGCGTCCCGGCCCTCCTCCAGGTAGGTCAGGAACACCGCGTGGTTGACATGGTCCAGGGCGTCGACGTCACGCCACCGCACGTCCACCGAATGCTCTCTCGCCGCGGCCATGCGCTCGCTCCCTCCACGGCACCGCCGGGCCCGCGGCGTGGCGGCGCCGCCGGCACCCCTACGGTAGCCGGGCGGGCAGCCCGAAGCGGGCGAAGACCTCCGCCGCGTTGACCTTCCTGCCCCCCGGCAGGTCCACCTGGTCGAAGGTCACGAACCCGGTGACCGCGGCGATCCGGTCGCCGTCCAGGGTCAGCACGTCGATCACGCCCGCGGTGTAGTTGCCCTCGTCCCGGTCGAATATGTAGCAGCCCACCGCGAGCTGCCCATTCGCCCGGGTGGGCAGGTGCTTCCAGCGCACCCCCAGCGGATCGCGGATCAGCCAGTCGCGGATCGACGCCACGCCCCGGAACCAGGTCGGGTGCGGCGGCATGGACCAGGTCGCATCCTCGGTGAGCATGCTCACCAGGGTGTCGGCGTCGCCCCGTTCGATGGCGTCGGTGTACTGCTGCACGATCTCTCTGGTCCGCCGGTCGCCCAGGTCCCGCAGGATCGACTGCTGGCTGCGGGCGGGCACGCTCCCGCTCGCCGTGGCGCGGGCACGCTGCAATGCGCTGTTCACCGCGGACACCGACGTGCCGAGCTGGCCGGATATCTCCGCCACGGAGAAGCCGATCACGTCGCGGAGCAAGAGCACGGCACGCTGCCGCGGCGGCAGCCGCTGCAGCGCGGTCAGGAACGCCAGTTCCACGCTCTCCCGCTGCTCGTAACGAGCCTCCGGCGAGGAGCCCGCTGCCCCGGTCAGCCACAGGTCCGGATAGGGCTCCAGCCATACCGGGTCCTGCACCGCGGCTTCGACATCGGCGCCCACGCCAGCCGCCGGGCCGAAACTGACCGGCAGTTCCCGCCGGGACCGGTGCCTGGTGATGTCAAGCGCGGCGTTGCCCGCGATCGTGTACAGCCAGGACCGCACCGAGCCGCGGCCCTCGAACCGGGGTAGCCCTCGCCAGGCGCGCAACAGCGCGTCCTGGAGTGCGTCCTCGGCGTCGTGCAATGAGCCGAGTATCCGGTAGCAGTGGGCCCGCAGTTCGGCGCGGTAGGGCTCGACCAGTTCGCCGAACGCGCCCTGGTCACCCTCGCTGGCCCGCTTCAGCAGTGCCTTCTCATCGGCCCGTGCGGGCCGGGCAGCGGTCACGGTCATAACGCTAGCCCGCCCGGCCCGGGCCTGTGCGCACGGGCATCAATCGGTGAACGTCGGGTCCGGCCCATGCAGCCGGGGCGCCCGTCCCTTGGGCTCCTCCCAGTCTTCCTGCCTGCCCAGCGCGGTCAGGTCAAGCAGCGAGTAGGCGCCGCCCAGGCTGTCGGTGCCGCGCGCGTAGGTCGAGTAGGTGTGGAAGATGTGGTCACCGTCGCGCAGGAAGCAGCTGACGCCGGGCACCTCCGCCGTGGCGGTCTCGCCGCTGACGATCTCCGGCTCGGGCCGGTAGTTGTACTCCACCTGTGGTCTCGAACTGTCCAGAGTGGCCTGGAAGTCGTAGTTGAAGTCGCTGCCTTCGGAGGAGTACCAGGGGGCCGTCCAGCCCTTGCCAGCCTGGTACTTCTGCAGCTTGGCCAGCGGGGCGCGGGAGACGAGGACGAAGGCGGTGTCCCTGGAGCGCAGGTGCGTGAGCACCCCGTCGGCCAGTTCGTCGATGCTGGCCGTGCAGCCCGGGCACGCCGCGTCCCAGCCGGGGTCGAACATGACGTGCTGGACGATGAGCTGCCTGCTACCCGCGAACAGGCCGGCCAGCGTCACCTTGCCTTCCGGGCCTTCGAACACGTACTCCTTGTCGATCCGGACCATGGGCAACCGCCGCCGCTCCGCGTTCAGCGCGTCACGGCTGCGGGTGTGCTCCTTCTCCGTGGTGAGCAGCCGCTTCCTGGCGGCCAGCCACTCCTCGTGGGTTACGACCTCGGGATACGCCATGTGAACCTCCTAGCCCGGGCGGGCGACCTTCGCACCGCCTCACACAACGGACGGGCCCGGCGGCCACGAATCATCGCTCCTGGTCCGAAAACCAGTTCGCCGGTAGTCTCCAGCGGTGCCCGAGAACGCACGGCCGACGGGTGCAATGGCGTGGCTGTCGTCGTCTGGGGCACGGAGCGCCCGCCTCGTATCGAGGCGAGCGGTGCCGGCGGATCACGATTGGGGCCGGTGCCCCTCCGCGGCCAGCCCGGCTACTGAGCAAGCTCGGCCCAGACGACCTTGCGGTGGTGGCCGGGGCGTTCCCAGCCCCAGCGGTCGCTGAGGGCGGCGACGACCGTCAGGCCGCGCCCGCACTCGGCGTCGGCGTCCGGCTCATGGGGCTCCAGGCCGCTTGGGCTGTGGTCCCACGCCTCGATGATCAGGGACTTCTCGCCGGCCAGCAGGCGCAGGGTGATCGGCGGCCGGTCGGGCAGCGCGGCGGAGGCCTCGGCGGCGTTCGTCATTAACTCGCTGACGATCAGCGCGGCATCGTCGGCGAGATCACGCAGCCCCCACTCGTGCAGCACGGCCACGGCGTGCAGGCGGGCGCACGGGATCGCGCCCGGCAGCGGGGCGAGTTCGAGGAAGGTCGTGCGGTGGAGGGCGGCGCCAGCACCGGGCCGGCTCACGGTGCGGGCGTCACTCCGGCCTGTCATGTCGCCCAATTTCGCAGGCCGGCGCATCATTAAGCTATGTGGCGCGGGCAGAGGCCACGATCCGCCACAACCGCACCGGAGGTCTGCCACACATGGCCAGGCGCGACCCAGAAACCAACCCCGCCGCGTTCCTCGGCGGCGAACTGCGGCGTGCCCGGGTGGCCGCCGGGTTCAGCAGCCAGGACGCCCTAGCGGCCAAGCTGGGGTTCGACCGCACGGTCGTCGCCAAGGCCGAGACCGGCGAGCGCCCCCCGACCGACGACGTGCTGGCCGCCTGGTGCCAGGTGTGCCGCCTGGACGATGACCTGTTCGGACGGCTTGCACGGCTGGCCAAGCGCGCCGACGGCCCGGTGCCGACCTGGTTCGAGGACTGGCTGGAAGCCGAGGGTGAGGCTCAGTCGCTGAGGATCTGGTCACCGACGCTGATCCCGGGCCTTCTGCAAACCGCCGAGTATGCGCGGGCGCTGTTCCTCGCGGCGCAGTCGGATACGTCAGAGGACGCGATCGGTGCGCTGGTAGCGGCCAGGCTTGAGCGCCAGGCCATCTTGGACCGGGCCGACCCGCCTGATCTAGTGGTGGTGCTGGACGAGGCGGTGCTACACCGTCTCATCGGCTCGCCGCAGGTGATGCATGATGCGCTTGTCCAGGTGGCGGAACTAGCGCGGCGGCCTTACGTCGTCGTGCAGGTGGTGCCGGCAAGCAACGGGGCGAATGCCGGGCTCAGCGGGGCGTTCGACATCGCTGCCGCTGATGGGATGCCGGAGACACTTCGGATGGAAGGCGTCGAGGACCAGACCGTTGGAGAAGCGGTCACTGGTGCGCAAAGCGGCGGTAGCCTTCGACCGGGTGCGGGGGGACGCGCTGCCGCGAGACGCCTCACGAGACTTGATCTTGAAAGTGGCTGATGAGAAATGGAAATCCTAGAGTGGCGCTGGCGTAAGTCCAGCTACAGCGGCAACGGTGGCAGCAACTGCGTCGAAGTCGGCACCATGTGGCGCAAGTCGAGCTACAGCGGTAACGGCGGTGGCAACTGCGTCGAAGTGGGCGCGGCATGGAGCAAGTCCAGCTACAGCGGCAACGGCGGCGCTGATTGCGTTGAGGTCGCGCGCGACCTGCCGCGCACGGTCGCCGTGCGGGACTCCAAGGACCCGCACGGCGGGCTCTTGACCATCGAGCCCGTGGACTGGCGGGACTTCATCGCCGAGGTGAAGGCCGGCCGGCACGACCTGGCCTGATGCTCGCGCCGGATGACGTCGTCGCCGCGGCGGAGACGGCGCAGGCCGCGCTGCGGCCGGTCATCGGCCGTGACTGGTCGGTCCGCGCCGGCACGCTCGACTGGGATGTCGGGCAAACGATCACGCACATGATCGGCGCCACCGCGAAGTACACCCTGTACCTGGCCAGCCGGTGCGAACACTTCATCGGCCTGTCCGTGACGCGCTGGCCGGACGCGACCAACGAGGAGGTCATCGACTCCCTCGTGCCGGTGGCCACGGGACTCGCGGCCGTCGCCGCGGTCACGCCGCCGGGTGTGCGGGCCTACCACGTCACCGGCCCGTCGAGCGCGTCCGACTACATCGGCCACGCCTGCGTCGAACTCCTGGTGCACACCGACGACGCCCTCAGCGGTCTCGGCGTCGCCTTCACACCGCCCACCGGCCTGTGCGAGCGGGTGCTGGCGCAGCAATTCCCCCATGTCGCGGGTCCCGGCGATGCCTGGCACGGCCTGCTGGCGGCCAACGGCAGGCCGATCCGCTGACCGGTCCGGACCGCGGATAACCGGCACCCGTTCCGTGGTGATTCGGTACCCGATCAGTGGTGTACCCGTGCTTGTCACGGATGTCCCGTTATGCGGTCCCGGGACACGCTGCAGGTGCGAACGAGATCCAACCCGTTCGCGGTGGCGCCGGATCGATCGGCACCATCTGAGCCTGCAAACAAGGAGTAACAGTCATGAGGAAGCATCTGGTGGCCGGTGCCCTGGCCGCTGCCGTAGCCGGCAGCGGGGCGCTCGCCCTTGTCACGGGCGTGGCCCAGGCCGCCCCCGTCGCGTCGCACCAGGCCCGGGCGGCGACCACCTATACCTTCACCACGCTGGATGACCAGGCGGACCCGACGTTCAACCAGCTGCTGGGGATCAACGTGCACAACGTGATCGCCGGGTACTTCGGCGCCGGCACGCCCGGCCACCCGAACAAGGGCTACCAGCTCAACCCGCCCTACGGGCAGGCCAACTACGTCAACGAGAACTTCCCCGGCTCCGCGCAGACCCAGGTCACCGGGATCGACGACAAGGGCAACACCAGCGGGTTCTGGGTCACCGCCAACGGCACCAACCACGGGTTCATCGAATGGAACGGCGTGTTCGCCTCCTACAACGACCCCGCCACCCCCAAAACCAAAGGCAGCGTGAACCAGCTGCTCGGCATCAACAACGCCGGCACCGCGGTCGGGTTCTACAACGACGCCAAGGGCCACTCCCACGCCTACAAGCTCAACCAGGCCACCGGCGCCTTCACCGCGATCCACGTCCCCGGCGTCTCGGTGGCCGCGACGGGCATCAACAACGCCGGCGACATCGTCGGGTTCGCCACCGACGCCGCGAAGAACACCACCTCGTGGCTGAAGATCGGCACCACCACGATCACCTACCAGTTCCCCGGCGGCTCCGACACCCAGGCGTTCGGGATCAACGCCAAGAACCAGATCGTCGGGTCCTACCTCGACGGCGCCGGGGTGCTGCACGGGTTCGTGCTGACCAACCCGATGGGCCCGGTCTCGCACTGGCAGTCCATCGACGACCCCAACGGCGTCGGCTCCACCGTGGTCAACGGCATCAACGCCGCCGGCGACCTGGTCGGCTTCTACACCGACGCCGCCGGCAACACCGACGGCATGCTCGCCACCCCGTAATCGCTTTACTGTCCCTTTAACAAAATCGCCCTTCTGGCGAAATACCTCATCAAAACGCACCACCCATAAACCGCGAGGGCGGCAGGCCAACAGGCCTGTCGCCCTTGTCCAATTCACCGGTGCCGTGCCGGCGAACCACGGATGGCCTTCACCGGCCGCCACGGGATGTCCCTCGGTGGCGTCCGTGCTAATCCGTGGTGAATGCGTGGCGGATACGTGGTGGATGGGTGCCGAGCACGGATGTGGCTGCGGGGCCGCCGCAGGCACGCTTTCGGTATCAGCAAGAACGCAATTGACCAGCACATAGAACCCAGAGAGGACCTGTCATGAACATCTCCCTGCGCCCCGCCGCGCGCCGCGCCCGTACCGCCCTGGTGACCACCGCCGTCGCTGGCGCCGGCCTCGCCGGTGTGCTCGGCATGGGCGGCGTCGCCCACGCCGCCAGCCACGGGCCCAACGGTTACGTGACCATCGACACCTGCACCGGCGTCGCGGGCAAGATCTCCTTCTCGCCCGGCATGGTGAAGGTCGCGAAGAAGAACGTCCAGGCCGTCCTGACCGGCACGACCAGCGGTTGCTCCGACATCTTCAGCGGCGCGATCGGCGGCACCGGCACGATCACCGCCGTCATGCACGGCAAGGTCAACCTGAGCGCGCAGAACTTCAGCGGCACGTTCACGATCAACTGGCCGGCCGGCAGCGGGTTCAACCCGTCGAACGGCAACCTGACGGTCACCGAGGCCAACGGGCTCGAGAACGTGTCCGGGTCCGTCACCAGTGGCTTCGACACCGGCACCGCGTTCGCGATGCAGTACGTGGTCACCGGCAAGACCGGCGTGGGCGGTCCCGCGCACCCCGTCACTGCCGAGACCTACACCAACACCCAGTCGCTGACCCTCTCCCGGAACGAGGGCTGATCCTTCAGGTAACCGCACCACGCCCGGGCCTTCCACAATGGGAAGGCCCGGGCTTTTTTTGCGTACCCGCCAAAAGTGTCCTTGGCGCGAGAAATCCCGGTTGTTTAGCATGTTGGCCATGGCAGCCGTTGGGATGCAGTGAGCGAGAGGGCTGCTGACACGGCGGCCGTGTCGGAGCGTGAGGCAGAAGTCCTCCAAGCGATCGGGGCGCACCTCAGCAATGCCCAGATCGCGGGCCGGATGCACATTTCGGTCCGCACCGTCGAAAGTCACGTGTCCTCGCTGCTGCGGAAGTTCGGCGTGCCGGACCGGCGCGCGCTCGCCGACCTCGCCCCGGTCATCACGGCGCGGCAGCAGACGGGCGCCGCGATGGTGGTCGGCCTCCCGGCGGCACGGACGAGTTTCATCGGGCGGTCCAACGAGCAGGCCGGCGTGCTCGCCGCGCTGGACGACAGCCGCCTGGTGACCCTGCTCGGCCCGGGCGGGGTGGGGAAGACCCGCCTGGCGGCCCGGGTGGCCGAGGCGGCGTCCTCCAGATACCCACTCGGCACCGTGTTCACCGACCTGGTCCCGGTGCGCGAGGGATTCGTCACCGAGGCGGTGGCGGCGCTGCTCGGCGTCACCGAAGGGCCGGGGCGGTCGCTGGACGCCGCCCTGCACGAGTACCTGGCCCGCGGCCGGTCGCTGCTGGTGCTCGACAACTGCGAGCACCTGCTTGAGGTGGCCGCCGCCTTCATCGAGAAGCTGCTCGCCGACTGCACCGACCTGACGGTCCTGGCGACCAGCCGGGAAAGGCTGGCCATTCCCGGCGAACGCACGGTGCCGCTGCCGCCGTTGTCCCTCGTCGCGGAGCAGTCGGACGGCATGGCCGGCTCCGAGGCGGAGGAGTTGTTCCTGGACCGGGCGCGGGCCAGCGATCCGGAGTTCTCCGCCAGCCCGGCGGTGCTCACCGAGCTGTGCACCCGCCTGGACGGGATGCCGCTGGCCATCGAGCTGGCCGCGGCGCGCAGTGGGTCACTGGGCCCCGATGGCCTGCTGGCCGGGCTGGACGACCACCTGCGCCTGCTGGCAGGCAGCCGCAGCGCCAACGAGCGGCATAGCTCGCTGCGCGCGGTCATCGGCTGGAGCCACGACCTGCTCGATGAGGACGAACGAGCGATGTTCCGGCGGCTGGGTGTCTTCGCCGCCGGGTTCGACCTCAACGCCGCTCATGCGGTCTCCTCGATCGGCAGCCGGGCGCTGGCCGCCGATCTGATCGGCCGGCTCACCGACAAGAGCCTGCTGAGCTACAGCCGCGGCCCCGAGGGCAGCCGGTGGCAGATGCTGGGGACGATCCGGCTTTACGCCCTGGACCGGCTGGCCGCCAGCGGAGAGGAATCCGCCGTACGGCAGGCCCACCTCGACTGGGCCGCGGCCATGGCCGACGACCTGGAGCGCCGCCTGGAAAAGGGCCAGCAGTGGCGTACCGCGTTCGACCTGGTCGCCGACGACCTGCGCGCGGCACTGATCACCGCGACCAGCCCGAACGGGCACGAAGTCAGCCACCGGCTCGCCCGGACCCTGGGCCATCTCGCCTACGCGCGCCGGTTCCTGCTCGAATCTCGCGGCCACTACGAGGTGGCGGCCGAGCACGCTCCACCGGCCGAGGCCGCCTGGGACCTGCGGGCGGCCGCGGACGTGGCCATGGCCGAAGGGGAGGGCGGCGTGGCGTTCGACCTGCTGCTGGCCGCGGCGCAGCGGGCCGCCGAAGCCGGGGACGACGCCGCCCAGGCGGCCGCGCTGGCCTACGCGGCCACCATCGCCGACCGGTTCGCCGGGAACTTCCCGGCCGAGCAGCCGCACGACCGGCTGCGTCATCTGGTCGAGGAGGCCGGCCGCCTCGCCCCGGACGGGGACCCGGTCGCCGCGGCCTACCTGGCATCGGCGAACGCGTGGACCACCCAGCCGGAGAAGTCGGTCCCCGATCCCGCGCTGGTCGACGAAGCGCTCGCCGCCGCGCGCCGCACCGGCGACCCGGTGCTGATCACCGCCGCGCTGGATGCCGTGGTGGAGGCGCTCGACGCGAGCGGACGGGTCCGCGAGGCGCACCAGGTCAACCGGGAACGCGCCGCGCTGCTCGACCGCCTGTCCCGGCACGACCCGCGCACCGGCGTCGAGATCGTGGACACCTTCCACATGGTGACCGAGATCGCGGTGACCGCCGGCGACCTGCCGGACGCCCTCGGCACCGCGCGGATGGCCCAGGACGACGACATCGCGGCCGGGCAGCCGCACATGGCGGCGAGCAAGTCGATCCTGCCACTGGTACTGCAGGGCCGGTTCGATGAGGCGCTCACCCAGGCGGCCATGATGTGGGACGCCTGGCTGCGGGCGGGCCGGCCACCGGCCAGGTGGATGGGCCCGGCCGCCTACGCGGCGGTGCTCGGGCACGGGCTCCGCGGCGACGACAAGGAACACGACGACTGGCTGGCCCGGCTCAGAGAGATCACCGGCGCCGGCACGCACGTGGTGGCATGGCCCAACCTGGCCCCGTTCGCCGCGTTCAGCGAGGCCCGGATCGCGCTGCACCAGGGCCGCATCGACGCGGCCGTGGCGGCGGTCGCCGCCCTGCCCCTCGGGCAGGAGCCCTGGTACGGGAGGCCGCGCTGGTACTCCGCGCGGCCCTATGCCTGGGCCATCGCCGCCGAAGTGGCCATCGTCGCCGGGCTGCCGGACGCCGCCGACCGGCTGGCGGCCGCGGCACCGGCCGGGGAGGAGAACTACTGGGCCGCCGCCTGCCTGGCCCGCGCCGCGGGCAGGCTCAACGGCGACCACGGGGCACTGGCCCGGTCACTGGCCGGGTGGGAGGGGATCGACGCCCGCTTCGAGCGGGCCTGCACGCTGCTGCTCATGGACGGCCGGGCCGACGAAGGACGCGCCGAACTGGCCACCCTCGGCTGCCAGCCGCCCGCCTGATCCATCGAACCTTCACCCGGAGGAAGGCCTCGATGAGACCCGGCCAGTTGCAGGTCACCGTCGACCCCTGTGCGGCACAGGCCGCCGCGGTGCAGGCCACCCAGGATGCGATCAGCAACATCGACTGCCGGGTCAAGCAGGCCGATCGGGCCGGCCCGGGGAGGCGGCCTCCCCGGGCCGGCGGATAGCGGCGCGTGTTCGCCGGTCAGTGGGTCACGGTGTAGTGCACCGAGCCATCAGCGGCCTTGGTGATGGCGATGTTGTAGGCCGCGTGCGGCGCGGTGGTCTTCGATGAGGCGGGCACAAGGGCCTGGGCCGACCAGGGGAGCGAGCCCGAGGCGCAGTCCTGCAACCCCGTCTGGTTGTCGAACGCGGCCAGGTCGTAGAACTCGGTCCCGGTTGCCTTCTTGGGGGTTACGGTCCCGCTCCAGGTGAACCGGTCGGAGGGATCGTTGAGCGAGATGCTGAACTTCCCATTCTTGATGGGAATCTCGAATCCGCTGAAGCTGAATCCCGCGGTGATCGTGTTACCGGTCGCCGGGCAGTGGATGACCAGAGTGGTAAAGAATGGGTCAAATCTCGGGCCGTTCGCGGTCTGATCCACGCTGAACAGCAGCTTCTGGCCCTGAGAGTTTTTGCCTGCGTAGTAGGTGCTGCTGGTGCCGGCAAAGGCGGTCGTGCCCGTCAGGAGCACCAGCAGGCATACACCGATCACTGAAAAACCAAGATACTTGCGCATTGCGAACCTCTTTCCTTCCGGT
>CAVPMG010000011.1:0-370385 GCA_963706115.1 uncultured Actinomycetes bacterium
AGAATAGGGCGCCGCAGCCCGCTCAGCGACGGAGAAGCGCCATGGAGCAGACGGAGGCCATCGTGGAAGCGCTCCCGCTCGACCCGTGGATGACGACGGAACTCACGCCGCTCACGCCGCACCCGAGTGATCCCGCGACCATGAGCAGCTGAGAACGGAGAAAGCCGTGCCCGAAACGGAGCAGAAGGTAGCTATTATCACGGGCGGCTCGCAGGGAATCGGCGCCGGCCTCGTCGACGCGTACCGGCAGCGAGGCTGGGCAGTCGTGGCGAATTCTCTCAGCATCAAGCCGTCAAAGGACCCCGACATCCTCACGGTTCCGGGCGACGTCTCCGAACAGGCCACCGCTGACCGGATCATGAGCCAGGCACTTGATCGCTTCGGCCGTGCCGACACCTTGGTCAACAACGCAGGCGTCTTCGTCACCAAGCCCTTCACCGACTACACCGCCGAGGATTACGCGCTGATCACCGGCGTCAACCTCGCCGGATTCTTCTGGCTGACCCAGCGCGCCATCGGCCAGATGCTGAAACAGCACGGCGGCCATGTCGTCAACATAAGTGCCAGCATCGCGGCCCACGCGGACTCCGTGGAGCCGACCGCGCTGACCGCGCTGACCAAGGGCGGCCTCGCCGCGGTCACTAAATCGCTGGCCGTCGAGTACGCCTCCCGCGGCATCCGCGTCAATGCCGTCGCGCCCGGCATCATCCAGACCCCGATGCATCCAGCCGAGTCCTACACGCCCGAGGCACTCGCGGGGAAATGGCCCCCGCTCGGCCGCGTGGGCCAGGTCAGTGACATCGTGGACGGCATTCTGTACCTGGAGTCAGCGCCCTACATAACCGGAGAGATCTTGCACATCGACGGCGGCCGGACCGCGTGATCGCAGCGAACTGAGTCAGCCGCGCGCTGGAGCGGTGGGTGCCCGCGCTGAAGCATCTGGTGAAGAACGAGCGAAGCTCGGCAGCCCCGCGATGGGCCAAGTGCGGGCCGATGGCACACGGAGTACCCGTCCGCCGCGAAGGTGCCTACGATCACGTCGACGCGGACTTTGTGAGGGTCTTTGCCGTCGCTACCGGGAAGGGATACCGAGCGCTTCGGGATGGGCCCGGCGGTAGTGCTCGGTCAGAACCTCGCTGACCTTCCCAGGCCGGTAGGCGACGGTGCGGCGGCAGATCTGGCAGCGCGTGACCGGAAGTTGCGTCACAGTCACGGGGAAGCGCCGGGAACTTGGCTTGCTCATCACATCCATGATGCCAGCACCGTCAGAGTGACCCTGACGCCGGACATCAGCTCACGCCCGGCTCGCGGCTATGAGCGCATATCTCCATCCCGGGCCACCGGGAATAACGATTACGCCGCGTCGAGGGCGCGCGGGGTCGATGCTTCTGCCCGAGTCTTGGTTCAGCTGAGGGCGAGCTGCACGAGATCTCCGCGGGAGCGGATACCCAGCTTCTGGTAAGCGTTGCTCAGGTGAAACTCGACAGTTCGCCGGCGCAGGAACAGCCGAGCGGCCACGTCAGCGTTGGAGTGCCCGCGGCTGACCAAGGAGGCGACCTGTTGCTCTTGCGGGGTCAGCTGCAGTGCGGTCGAGGGATCGCGTTTTCGGGCGGTCTCGCCGGAGGCGCGCAGTTCCTGGCGGGCGCGATCGGCCCACGGCTGGGCGCCGACTTCGGTGAGGACGTCGAGTGCGGCTCGTAGCTGTGTGCGGGCATCGGTGCGTCTGCGGGATCGGCGCAGGAACTCTCCGTAGGCAAGCTGCGTGCGCGCCTGAGCGACGGGCCGGCTGGCACGCGAATGCTCGGCTATGGCTTCCAGGAAGTGTGGTTCTGGATCGGTGCCGCCGTGGGCGGCGATCAGCGCTCGGCCGTGGGCGGCAATCGCTGCCGCCCAGGCGGCACCGGTGTCTTGGGCGAATTGGTCGAGCTCGCCCGTCCAGGTCCGGAGTTGGCCGGCGTGCCCGTCGGCGCGGCTTGCCACCTCCAGCCGGTCCAGCGCGGCCAAGCGTTGTACGGCGGGATGCCTGAGCCGCCCGAGGTGGTGCACCGCCGCATCTGTATCGGAGGTCCAGGCGGCCGCAACACCTTTAGCCCACTCGATGAGATCGGCGACGACGACACTAACGATGCCGATCGGCTGCCTTGCCCGCAGTCGTTCAAGCTCCTCCAGCGCATCGGCTCCGTCCTGGCTGCCGCGCAACGCGGCTAGCAGCGTCTGCCATGCCAGCGGCAACGCGGTCATCGACGGCAGGCCCGCGCTGCGAGCCAGTTCCAATGCCTCAGTCGCCGATGCGCTAGCGGCATCCCACCGGCCAGTGGGCACGTCGGCCATCGGCAGCCGTGCTTGCGCGAACACGACTACCGACACCGCTGCGCTCTCCCGGCCGAAGTCCCGCAGCCCGGTGAAGTTGCGGTGCACGACGGTGTCGTCACCGAGGTGGACCGCTGCCAGGCCCATGTTGGCGAGCAGGTCAACGTCCCCGGGTTGCGGCTGATGCAGATTAAATGCCCACCGCAGGGTTTGCGCCGCGGCCCGCGTCCGTCCCTGGAGCAGGTGCTGCTGGCCTGTGATCAGCGCACGGCAGCACTTGAGCCGGGCCGGGGCGTCGTCGGGCAAAGGAGGCAGAAAGGTGGCCGGATCAACAGCCAGGCCCGGTCCGGCGGCGAATGTCGCCAGGGTGGTGCCCAGCATCGCCATCTCCAGCGCCCGGGCCCCGTCGAATGGAGCGACATCCTGTGCGGCCCGCAAGACGATCGACTGACCGCTTTCCGCGGACCCGACGTTCCATTCCAGCCGCGCTCGGAGCCGGTCGATGTCGGAACGCAGGACCGGGTCGCTTGCATACCGCCGTGCGTCCTCGGCAAGTACGTGAGCCTGGCCCGTTTGCCCGCCGAGCCAGGCGCTCATCGCCGCATTCTGCAGCCGCCGGGCGCGGATCTCGGCTTCTGTGGTGAGCTCGGCAGCGCGCTCCCACGCCGCGCTGGCAGCCTCGTGGCCGCCCCGGCGCTGCGCGCGCCCGGCGACAGCGTCGAGGTCGGCCGCTACGCCATCGTCAAGGCCCTCCGTTGCCAGGGCCAGATGCCATGTCCGCCGATCAAGATCACCGGAAAAGCTCTCCGCGAGGACCCGATGTGCCCGCTGCTGGTCAACCAGAGTCGCCGCCCCATATATGGCAGAGCGTACGAGCGGATGCCGAAACCGCAGCTCCGAGCCCCGTACCCGGATCAGCCCGGATCGTTCAGCCGCTTCTAGAGCCTGAGCGCCAGCGCCGAGCGCCGCCGCCGCACGGCGGACCGCCGCGATCTGGCCGGAGCCGTCTGCCGCGGCGACCAGCAACAGGGTCTGAGCTTCGGCAGGCAACCGACGGGCTCGATCGAGGAACGTCCGCTCAACGCCGGCCGTGAGTGGAAGCGGGTCAGGAAGCCGTGCGTTGCCGGCCAGCTGGTCGATCGACAGCGCAGTGGGCAGTTCCATCAACGCCAGCGGGCTGCCTCCCGTCTGCGCCACCAGCGCAGCACAGACCTCAGCGCTCACCGGCACGCCTGCCCGCTCAGTGAGCAGCGCACCCGCGGACGCCGCATCGAGGCCACTCAGGACTATCTCGGGAAGCCCATCGCCGTGAAATGTGCGTACGTCACCCTCACGGGCACCGAAAACGAGCGCCACCCGGTCGGCCAGCAGCCGTCTGGCGACGAACAGCAGCGCCTCAGCAGACGCCGCGTCCAGCCACTGAGCGTCATCCACGACGGCGATGACCGGGCGTTCCTCGGCGGCCTCGCTCAACAAGCTCAACGTCGCGACGAAGACAACAAGCCTGTCCACGGCGGAGCCCTCCCGCTCGCCGAACGCCCCGCGCAACGCCCGCGCCTGAGGCGCGGGCAACCGGTCCAGGTGAGGCAGCACAGGGCGCAGCAGCCGGTGCAATGCAGCGAACGCCAGCGGCGACTCCGACTCAATGCCCTGCGTCCACAACACTTGCGCGCCTGCCGCCCGAGATGATGCGTCGGACAGCAGCGCCGACTTACCGACCCCCGGCTCGCCGCGCACAACCATGGCCCCACCGCGGCCAGCCGCCGCGTCCGCGAACAAGGCGCCAAGCCGGGCACTCTCCAAGGCACGCCCCCAAAGCACGCGCCCACGCTACCCTCCGCCGCCGACCTGCTTCCCGCACCCAGATCCCCGTAATTACACGGAGCCGAGGCTGAGCGGGACGGCGCAAGCTGAACTCGTCGAGGCAGCCCACTCAGCCGGAGGACCACAGCATGATCAACGCGGAGCACACACCATCGCTCGCTTCTGCCGTCCCTGCTCCAGCTGATCCCAGCCAACGAGCCGGCGGAACCAACGACATCAGCGAGACCCGCACGACAGCCCCTTCAACCCGCAGAGGCCATATCGGTCTCATCGTCGTCGGGTCCCTCGTGACGGGGCTGACCGCTGCCTTGCTGCTTGTCTGGTTTGTTTTCGCCGGCGCCGCCGAGCCTGCCGTCACCGGCTCCGCCATGCTGGCGTTCGGGCTCGGTTGGGCGATGCTGGCAGCCCTGTCGGTGTGGCGGACCGACCAGCCCCAGCGGTGGGCGCTGGTGCCAGCCGCCTATTTCACCATCATGGGCGCGGCCCTGCTGCTGTTCTCACCCGGCGACGGCACCCTGAACCTGCTCGGCTGGGGCTGGCCGCCACTGCTGCTGGCGCTGCTGGCCTGGACGGCGGTGCACGCTCGCCGGGATTTGCACAGCCGGACCCGGCCGTTGGTGCTGTACCCGGTGCTTGTGGCGCTGGCGCTGTCAGCGGTCGGTGGCGCCGTTGAGACCGTCGCAGAGTCGGCGGCCGGAGGCCAGGCGGTGGCCGGTCGCATGGTCGACGTGGGCGGGCACCGGCTGTACCTGGCGTGCCGCGGCACCGGCAGCCCGACCGTCGTGCTGGAGAATGGACTCGGCGAGCACACACCCAGCTGGGCATGGATCGTAAAAAATGTCGCCCTCGACACCCGGGTGTGCGCCTACGACCGGGCTGGGCAGGGGTGGAGCGAGAGCGCGGGGGGCCCGCAAGATGGCGTGCAGCTCGCGGCCGATCTGCACACCCTGCTCAAGCGCGCCGCGGTTCCCGGGCCCTATGTACTGGCAGGTCACTCCGTCGGCGGCAGCTACGCTCTGACCTTCGCCGCTCGCTACCCGCAGCAGGTCGCTGGAATGGTTCTGCTCGACTCGTCCACCCCACACCAATTCACCGCCCTGCCCGATTATCCCGCCGTCTGGTCAACTGGCCGACGTCTGTCCGCACTGCTCCCGCCGCTGGCCCGGGTCGGCCTGCCGCAGCTGGCCGCCGCTGGCCGCTTCGGCGGCCTCCCTCCGCAGGCCCGCAGCCAAGAACTTGCCCTGGCCGTGACCGCCCGCGAATTGAGCAGCCAGCGAGCCGAGTGGTCCGAGCTACCGGCCGCCTTCACCCAGGCCCAAACGCTCACCGGCCTCAACGGGAAGCCCCTGATCGTCGTCACCGCCGGACTCGGGCAACAGACGGGATGGTTCGCCGCGCAGGCCCGGCTGGCCAGGCTGTCCAGCAACAGTTTGCAGCGCACGGTGGCAGGCGCCGACCACACCGCCCTGCTCTACAACAAGGCGATGTCGGCGAACTCCAGCCAGGCCATCCGGGACGTCGTTTCAGCGATCCGCACCGACAAACCCCTCAAGGCCTAGCACCGGTCACCCGAACCGCTGGCGGCCTCAACCATTGGCACTGGCGACACGCCGGACAGCGGCAGACCCGATGCGAGCTCTCCAAGGAGATCCCCATGACCAACTGGACCCACGACACCCGCACCGCAGGCGCCCTGACGCCACGCCCCGGCCTGACATCACTGCCAGACCAGCAGCCGGTTACATCCATGCCTGGACGGGGACTGCATGCCCTGCCCGCGCCCGTCATCTGGGGTGCTGTCTGGGGCGTTATTCAGGCGGTGTCACCGTTCGGGTTTTGGTGGCTGGCGCCCAAGACTGTCTACGCGCTCGGGCTAACCCTCATCGCAGCGGTCTACATCGGATTCAGTGTGGCCGATGGACGCTGGAAGGTCATCGCCGCCGAGAGCTGCGTGGCCGGATTCTTTGTGGTCGCCGCCGCGGTGAGTGTCAGCGGATCGGCGTGGCTGCTCGTGCTCGGGCTGGCCGGCCACGGTGTGAAGGATCTGTGGCAACACCGCACCCAATTCGTCCGGAACACGCGCTGGTGGCCGCCGTTCTGCGCCACGGTCGACTGGGTCGCCGCCGGGATCCTCACCACCGCAATATTGCTGGGAATTCCGTTCCATGGCTAGGCGGCTGTCGTCGCCGCGGCCACATGGTGCGATCCCAGCCGGTTCCGCCGTCGCCGCGGCGACAGCAGGATCACTCCGCCCCGCGGCCGTCTCTATCTGGCCTTCACGCCGGGCACGCGCCGCGGCCACACCCAGGCTGTACACCCAACGTGACCCGCTACCAAACCCCGGAGGTAATTGATCATGCAACAGCACGCCCACCCAGGCCAGCCGGCCCAGGCCGAGTTCTTTCCCACCGATCCCACCGGACTGCCCGAGGCCACCCGGCCGGAGCTGCTTGAGCTGGCCGACGGAGACGCCCTCCACCTGCGGGTCGGCCCTGTAGCCAAGCGGCTCGCAGGCACGACAGTGCGGATGCTGGGCTACAACGGCTCCATCCCGGGCCCGGTCCTTAAGGTCCAGCAGGGCTCGGAGGTGGCTGTCCACGTCACCAACGACGGCGACCTGGAGGCAACCGTGCACTGGCACGGACTGCGGCTGGACAACAAGTACGACGGCGTTCCGCACGAGACCCAGACCCCGATCCCGATCGGCGGCGAGTTCACCTACCGGATCCGGTTCCCCGACCCGGGCCTGTACTGGTACCACCCCCACATCCGCGAGGACTACACCCAGGAGATGGGCCTGTACGGCAACATCCTGGTCGTCCCCGCCGACCCGGATTACTGGCCGCCCGCCCACCGCGATGTGCTGCTGACCCTGGATGACCTGCTGATCGAGGACGGCAAGATCGCCCCGTTCAGCCCGGCCGAGACCACGTACACGGCGATGGGCAGGTTCGGCAACGTGCTGCTGGTCAGCGGCGAGCAGGACCACGCGCTCACCACCAAGGCCGGGGAGGTGGTGCGGCTGTGGCTGACCAATACCGCCAACACCCGGGTCTTCAACGTGGTGCTGCCCGGCGCGCGAATGAAGCTGGTCGGCGGCGACAGCGGCCGGGTCGAGCATGAGGAGTTCGTCTCCGAGGTCCTGCTGGCCCCCTCCGAGCGGGCCGTTGTGGACGTGCTGTTCGACCACCCGGGGCAGCTGGAGCTGCAACACCGCACCCCGGATCGGACCTACCGGCTCGCCGCGATCACCGTCACTGCCGAGCTGGCCATGCCCTCGCTGGCTGCGCAGTTCGGGGTGCTGCGCACCGCACCGGAGCTGGCGGCGGAGCGGGAGTTCCTGGATGCGTGGCTGGAGGCGCCGCCAGACAAGACGCTGGCGTTGATCGCCGAGATGGACGACATCACCGCACCCGGGGAAGGGCCAATCCTGTATGCCTGCCCGATGCACCCCGAAGTGACCAGCGACGAGGCGGGCCGCTGCCCACAGTGCGGGATGAAGCTGCTGGCCACCGCCATGACCACTGCCTACGCCTGCCCGATGCACCCCGAAGTCACCAGCGACCAGCCCGGCCGCTGTCCACAGTGCGGCATGAAACTGCTGGTCACCGCGCTTGCCGCGCAGCCTTCCGAGAGCGCGCCGCCGGGCGTGGCGCCATCGCACAGCACCCACGACCACCATGGCGCAGGCAACGGCCAGCACGGTGGCAGCGAGGGTATCGAGTGGGAAGACGACATGGTTGCGGTCAACCGGCTCACCACCCCGGCCAACATGCGGTGGAAGCTGGTCGACCGGGCCACCGGCGCGGCCAACGCCGCCATCGACTGGCAGTTCACCGAAGGCGACCGGGTCAAGCTCCGGCTGGTCAACGAGATGGACTCCGACCATCCCATGCACCACCCCTTCCACCTGCACGGCGCCGGCCGGTTCCTGGTGCTGGCCCGCGACGGGGCAGCCGAGCCGAACCTGGTGTGGAAAGACACCGTGCTGGTGCGCACCGGGCAGACCGTGGACATCCTGTTCGACGTGTCCAACCCCGGCCTATGGATGGCGCACTGCCACATCGCCGAGCACATGCAAAGCGGCATGATGTTCAGCTTTACCGTGGCCCGCCAGGCAGCAGCCGAATGAACATGCGGGGAGAAGAGACGATGATCGGAAACGGAACGCATGACGGACTCCTGGATGCCGCCGTGATCGGCGGCGGCCAGGCCGGCCTGGCCATGGCCTGGCATCTGGCCCAGCATCGCCTGCGGTTTGTGGTGCTGGAGGCTGGTCCAGAGCTTGGCCACACTTGGCGCTCGCGCTGGGACTCACTGGCGCTGTTCACCCCTGCCCAGTACAACTCGCTGCCCGGGATGCCGTTCCCCGGCGCACCCGACACCTACCCGGGAAAGGACGCGGTCGCTGTCTACCTGCAGGCATACGCGGCGGCGTCCAGCCTGCCGGTCAGGCTGAACGCCCGGGTGACCCAGCTACACAAGACGGCCGAGGGTTTCGAGATCCGCACGCAGGATGAGACCTACCGCGCCCGGCAGGTGGTGGTGGCGACCGGTCCGTTCCAGGTGCCGTTCGTGCCACCGGCCGCGCAGCGGCTGGACGGTTCGATAATCCAGCTGCACAGCGCGCGCTACCGCAATTCGCAGGCGCTCCCACCCGGGCCGGTGCTGGTGGTCGGCGGCGGCAACTCAGGTTTCCAGATCGCCGAAGAACTGGCCGCGGCGGGCCGCCAGGTGGACCTGTCCATCGGCACCAAGATGCCGGTGCTGCCGCAGCGACTCGCGGGCAAGGACCTGTTTTGGTGGCTGACCCGGCTGGGGCTGTTGCGGGTCAGCGTGGCGTCCCGGCAGGGCCGGCGGATGTCGCGCCGCGATTTCATCATCGGCGGCAGCCGCCGCCGGCTGCAGGCGGCCGGGGTCCGGTTCCGGCCACGCGTGGCCGAGGCACAAGGGCGCACCGTCCGCTTCACCGACGGCACCACGCTCGCCGCTGGCACCGTCGTTTGGGCCACGGGCTACCGCTCCGACTACTCCTGGATCGGCATTCCCGGCGTGGTACGCAACGGCACGGTAATCCACCGCCACGGCGCCACGGAGGTGCCGGGCTTGTATTTCCTAGGCCTGTCGTGGCAGCACACCCGCGGCTCGGCGCTGCTCGGCTTCGTCCGCGACGACGCTGCCTACCTCGCCAGCCGCATCACCACCACAGCGTCGGCTGCCCAAGCTGCCCCGTCCGCGCCCCAGCGGACGGCGTGAGCCGTCTCGCAAGGCACGCCGAACCCGAAGACAGACCGGGCCACATCCGTAAGACGTCGGCTACTCGCCGGTAAACCGGAATTCTGCCTGCCATGGACCGTCCCCGTGGACAACCTCCCAGTAGCGTTCGGCGATGCGCTCCGGGTCAAAGGGAGTACCTGCAGCTATCTGCCCTGCGATCGTCAGGGTGGCCACACGGATGCCGTCCGGTTCCAGGTCAGCGCCGAGCATTGTTGCGGCCGACCGCAGAGCCGCCTTGCCGAGGGAAACGGTCGCCAGGGCCGGGATCGGGTGGTCGGCGAACCCGCCCCCGGTGACGAGGATGGTCCCGAAGCCGGCGGCCCGCATGGCCGGGGCGGCCACCTGCGCGACGACGATGGCGCTGATGACATCCACTGAATACGCCGCCTGGAGGTGGGCGACAGTTGAGCTCAGCAGCCGGTCTGGAGCTCCCATGACGGCGTTGTAGACGATGACGCCCGGTGCGCCATTTCCGAGATAGAGCTCCTCTATCTGGGCGCCCAGGCCATCGGGATCGCTGGCATCGGCCGCGATAGTGTTGATCTTGGCACCGGTATCGGCCAAGGTGCCCGCGAGGTCGCGGAGGCTGTCCGTGTTACGCGCCACCAGGGTTACCCGATAGCCGCCCACGGCGAAGCGGCGTGCCACGGCCATTCCAAGGCCAGGCCCCGCGCCGACCAGCAGCAGATGGCGGTCATCGACTGAGCCGGGACCTGCGGCCTCGGCGGGGTCAGCGATCGTGCTTCCTCGGCTGCCGGGGTCGCCTACTGGCTCGTTAGGCATGGGTGCCGTTCCTTTCGCGTCGACCGCCTCGCAGGCGGCTTGGGCTGGTGGCTTTGCGCGAGCCCCTGACCTCGCGCAATCATTCAGGCTGGCAGACAAGGCTGCGGCCGGGCAAGGCACGCGCGTGACCTCAGGCCACGGCCATGCCGATCAACTACCGGCTGCCAGTGGAGCTGTTCCCGAGGGGCAAGTTGCGGGGCACCGAGTGGGGAGTCGGTCCAGGCCGACCGGGCTAGCGTATCCGGCCGGTGTCCGGGTCGCCGGTGGCTAGGCGTGTGGGTCTGCCTGCCCGGGGCTGGCCAGGGACCGCCGCAATTCTCGGCGTGAGCCGACTCCGAGCTTGGTGTACACCTTGCTGAGATGCCACTCGACGGTCCGGGTGCTGAGGAATAGCTGGGCGGCGATCTCCACGTTGGTGCGGCCGTCGGCGGCGAGCCGGGCGATGTGCGCCTCCTGGGCGGTGAGCTCGCTGACCGTCTCGACCGTCCGCTTGCGCACCGTGTCGCCGGTGGCCAGCAGCTCACGCCGGGCCCGCTCGGCGAACGCCTCGATGCCCATCGTGGTGAACTGGCCATGGGCGGTCCGCAGCTCGGCGCGGGCGTCCCGGCGCCGGTTCTCGCGGCGCAGCCATTCGCCGTACAGGAGGTGCGCGCGGGCCACGGCCGGGCGCATGCGGGTACGGCCGAGCCGCTCGATCGCCTCGCGATAGTAGTTCTCGGCGGTCTCACCCTCACTGAGCAGGGCCCGCGAGCGCGCCTCGGTGCCAGCCGCCCAGTCGGTGCCGCTGGAGCAGGTGGTCTCGGTAAGCCGCTGCAGAGCGTCGGATGCGCGGGCGGGCTGGCCACTGCGGACGGCCGCCTCGACCAGCTCGGTGAGCGACCATCCCAGGACGCCTATGTCGTCGTACTGGCACACCAGCTCGGCGGCAGCGAGGGCCTTGTCGTAGTGGCCGAGGCCGTTGTAAAGCAAGGCGGCAGAGTACCCGCTGGTCACACCTCTCCCCTCGCCGCGGCTGGTCACGCCGTCCATGTTGGCTTGGATGAGTTCGGTGGCCTCGGACTCATGGCCCCGGAGCGCAGCGATGCCCGTGGCACCGTAGGGCGCGAGCTGGCTGCCGGTCGCGTCGGCGACCGCCTGCGCCTCCGCGATGAGCGCCGCGCCCTGCTGCAGCTCGCCCTCGTGGGTGTGCAGGAGGATGCGGGACCGGATCGCGAGGGGAAGCTCGCTGAGTGCCCCTGCGTCACGTGCGAGCTTGAGGTGCCGGCTGGCCAGGATGTGCCATGTCTCGTCGTCCCACACCGCCATGGCTGCCCGTCCGGCGAGCCACAGCCAGCTGAGCCCCTCCTCCGCCGGGATGTCCTGGCTGCGGGCGGTGAGCAGCGCCCGTCTCAGCGCGGGCGTCCCGGCCGCGTAGCCGTCCGTGACCAGCAGCGCCAGGCCGTCCAGGAGCAGGTCGGGGGCGCGCGCCGGGGGCGGTGGCGCGGGCGCCCTACGTGCGGCTCTGGCCACGTCGCCGACCGCCGGTGACAGGCGGCCGACGAACAGCGCGGCGGTGAACGCCTCCAGGTAGGTCTTGCGGGCCAGCCCGGCGTCCAGCGCCTCGAGCTGCTTGGCCGCGCTGAGCATGAGCGGGGGCGCGTCACGGCCATGACTGGAGGCGAACGCGATCTGCGCGCGCAACAGGTCGCTGCGGGCACGCTGCAGTGCATCCAGCGGCCCGGCCTGCGCCATGGCCAGCAGGCCGAGCGCGGCGTCGAGGGCGCCCGCCGTCTCGGACAGCAAGCCCAGCACGGCCAGGCCCACCAGGAACCGGTCCGGGACTGGGCCGACGCTGAGGCCGAACGCGGTCCGCAGCGCCTCACGCTGCGGAACCGGGAGGGACTCGGCATGATCCAGCATCGGCGCGCACAGCTGATGCAGTGCCGCGAAGGCCAGCTCCATTTCCGACTGCACGCCCGCCTGCCCGGCCTGATCAAGGACATGGACCTCGTCGTGGTCGAGGGCGCCCCGCACGCCATCGCCTGGACCCACGCCGCCCAGGTCAACACCGCCTTGCTCGACTTCATCCGCAGCTGACACCCGACCCAGCTCACACCACTAACATCGACACCGACGGCGACAACGAAGCCGACGTCGCGTTCTCGTTCGTGTTCTCCGAGTACGAGGGCGGCAAACAGACCGGGACCGCCTGGTACGCCTCCGGCGCCCAGGCCCGCCAGGGCGGACCCGGCGGAGAGGTACTCGCCGAGGCCATCCCGGTCAGCTTCGACGGCACCGCCCAGCCCGTTCAGGCCGGCCGCATCCGGCTGTTCGCCGGGCTGCGCAGCGACCCGTTCTTCGCCGACGTCGAAGGCGCCCTGCACGGCTTCGTCTGGACCGGTCACGACGACTTCGCCGGCAACAACGTCGACTCGATCGTGCTGGAGGTGCCCGACGACATGCTCGGCGGCTCGGGAATCGGCGTCTGGGCCTCGATCAGCCGCTACCGCGACGACGGCACCTTGGAGCAACTGGACCGCGGCGGGAACCCGACCATCAACCCGTTCATCAACCCCGACGGCGAGAAGAACCTGTTCAACTCCCGCCAGCCCACCGACGACGTGGCCAACTACCTGGAGCCGTGGTCGGCGATCCTGGAAAACGCCGGCGGCTACACCCCCGAAGCCGCCAGGGCCGCCGCCCTGGAGGTACTGCCCGACATCCTGCACTACGACCGGACCATGCCCGCCACCTACCCCAACGGCCGCGTGCCCACCGACGACGTGTACAGCATGCGCTTCGCCTGGCTGACCAACGGCAAGGTACCGCCGTCCGGCCTCAAGCCCCACGACGACCTGCTGGCCCAGTTTCCCTACCTCGGGCCGCCCAACCCGCCGAAGATCAGTTCCTGATCCGAAGGAATGCGGCGGCCCGGCTGGCCGGGAAAGAAACGGAGGGCATCCATGATCCCGTTTGACGCCGGATCTGGATGCCCTCCGGTCAGGACAACCTCGCCATCACCGGGCTGTCCGTGGCCATCTGCTTGTTTATCGGCGGCATCGAGGTCCTCAGCCTGCTCACCCACCAGATCGCAGGGCCCAGCCGCAGCCACGGCTTGTGGGGCTTCCTGTCCAGCTTCAACCTCGACACGGCCGGCTTCGTGATCGTGGCCATGTTCGTCGTCACATGGCTGGCCGCCATGCTCATCTGGCGCTACGGCCAGATCGAGGAGAAGTGGACCGCCAGGCTGCAGCCCGGAACGCCCGGCAGCATGGTTCGCGAGCCGTTCGCTGCTGAGAGCGGCGAACCGCTGGTCAGCTACACCGTCTACAACAATTCAGGAGGTACCTGACCATGGAATACCTCGTCAGCATGACCACCCGCGTGCCGGACGGAACGCCGGGGGAAGCGGTCCAGGACATCCGTGCCCGCGAGGCCGCCCACTCGCGCGAGCTCGCGGCCCAGGGACACCTGCTGCGCCTGTGGCGCCCGCCGCTGCAACCCGGCGAATGGCGCACCCTCGGGCTGTTCGCCGCCGCCGGCAGCGACCGGCTCGAGGAGGTCCTCGCCTCGATGCCGCTGCGGGTGTGGCGTACCGATGAGGTCACCCCGCTCTCGCCGCACCCGAACGACCCGCTCCCCATGCCCACGAGCAGCGCCGTCACGGCCACGGAGTTCCTGGTGACCTTCACCCTGGCCGTTCCGCCGGGCACGGCTGGCCAGACGGTGGAGGACACCAAGGCCCGTGAGGCGCAGGCCGCGCATGACCTGGCCGGCCAGGGACACCTGCTCCGGCTGTGGACCCTGCCAGATGGGCGCGCGCTGGGCCTGTACCAAGCCCGCGACGCCGCTCAGATGCAGGCGATCCTGGAGGCGCTGCCGCTGGCCCCCTGGATGACCGTGGACACCACGCCGCTGTCGCCGCACCCCAGCGACCCGGCGATCATGTACCCGCCGACCACGGCGCCGGCGGAACGCCATGAGCGATAGGGGCCAGAAGGTCGCCATCATCACCGGCGGCTCCCAGGGCATCGGCGCCAGGCCTAGGCGGGCATGGCCTGCCGCCTGCGGTGTTGCTCGGCGCGGCGTAGGCCTTCAGCGAAGTAGGAGGTGTCGAACCAGGTCGGGAACGCCCGGGCCAGCCGGCTGGGCCCGAGCAGGCGGGCGTGCCCGTTGGCGATCAGGTCACGGAACGGGACGAGGCCGACCAGCCAGCGCTGCATCTGCCCGGTGTCGGCCTCGATCGCCAGGTCGACGTCGTAGCCGGGGTCGTCGGTGCACACGGTGACCGCGCCGCACTGGATGTCGAGCCAGCCCTGGGCGGCGCCCGCGCCGGTCAGCGTCAGGTGCAAGACGGTGCGCTGCCGGGGTAGCTTGGCCGCGATCGCGTGCTGGTGCAGGCGCCACATGAGCGATCGGCCGTCGCAGTCCTCGTCAGCGGGATTGCCGAAGGTCCACTCAGCGGCCCAGTGCCCGATGGCCCAGATAATCGGGGTTACCGATTCCCCCGCCGGTGTCAGCGTGTAACGTCCGGGTCGGCCAGGGGCCCCGGGCTCACGGTGAACCAGCCCGTGCCGCTCGAGCAGCCGGAGTCGCTGTGCGAGCATGGTCCTGCTGATCCGGGGAATCCCCCGGTGGATCTCGTTGAAGCCGCTGGCGCCCACCATGAGTTCGCGGATGACCAGCGGCGTCCACCGGTCACCCAGCACCTCGACGCCGGCCGAGATCGGGCAGTAGTCCGCATAGCGCGTCATATACCCATGATGCCGGGCCGGTCCGGCCCGAGGTAGTACAGATTCTGTACCCCTGCCCGGCCTGCCGGCCCAGCGTGCGCGGGTAATGCCAGCCGCTTGATGCCGATTCGGCAGGTCGCCGCGCGGCCGGCGGTGGTACGAGACCCTCACTCGTCCGGGCATCACCGCCGCCGCAAGCTCTAACCGAGCGGCCCTGTATCTGGGCCCGGAGAAAGAGGAGTCGTTATGACTACGGCAACGGCGCGCGCGGACCTGTCGGTGATCAAGGCGCGCCAGCAGAAAACCTGGGCCAGCGGCGACTACGCCGTTGTTGCCTCTCGCATCGTGCTTGTCAGCGAACTGCTCGCCGATGCGGCCGACCTGAAAGCGGGCTGGGAGGTGCTGGATGTCGCGTGCGGCAACGGCAACGCCACCTTGGCGGCGGCCCGCTCGGGCACCTACGCCCTCGGCATCGACTACGTTCCCGAACTGCTCGAGGACGGACGCGCGCGCGCGGTAGCCGAGGGCCTCGACGTCGAGTTCCGGCTCGGCGACGCCGAAGACCTGCCCGTAGACGACGGAGTCGTACGACGCGGTGCTGAGCGTCTTCGGGGCGATGTTCGCGCCCGATCATCAGCGGGCCGCGGACGAGATCATCCGGGTCGCCCGCCCGGGCGGCACCGTCGGCCTTGCCTCGTGGACCCCCGACGGGTTCATCGGCCAGATGTTCGGTGTCATCACCCGGCATGTGCCCGCCCCGCCCGGCGTCGCATCGCCGCTGCTGTGGGGCACTGAACAGCACGTGCACGGCCTGTTCGGCGCCGCGGCCGCCGATGTCCGGTCCGTGCAGCGCACCTGCACCTGGCGATTCACCTCCCCCGAACAGTTCGTCTCGTTCTTCCGCCGCTGGTACGGGCCCGCCCTGAAGGCATTCGAGGTGCTCGACGGCAACGGCCGCGCCGCACTGGCCGCCGACCTGTCCCAGCTGGCCGGCCACTGGGACCGTAACCACGGCGGCAGCATCGCCATCCCCGCGACCTACCTGGAAACCGTCCTCACCCTCAGCTGATACACGTGCCCGGCCCCCAGAGGATCACCGGTCTCACATGACCGGGCGCCCGCGAGCCAGGCAGCACAGCAACCGTCCGGCGCCGACCCGAGCCGCAGCGGACGGCCCGGCCTCAGGCTCCCGCCGACCGGCCGGACCAGATCCAGCGCACTGACATCGACCGCGCGCCCAGTGCGCGGTCACTTTTGCACCGGAGACCACTATGAATCAGCTCCATCCCCGCGAGGACGGGAGCAGCCGGCACGCTGGCACCCGTTCCGGGACTACCAGGCAGGACCTCATGCGCAAAGCCCGTCACCTGGCTAACAGGCATCCACCACGTGCTGACCTGATCAGGCTGGGAGATCTCGGGTATGACGGGGGGCCTCGGCCAGTGAGCCAGCGATGCTGACCGCCACAGAGATCGCAGGCTTTGCCGGCGCCGGGCTGGCCGGAGCAGCCTACGTACCGCAGATTTCCCACCTCATCAGGGCCCGCTGCTCGGCTGGCATCAGCCGGCTGGCATTTGAGGTATGGCTCCTGGCGTCCCTCCTGGTCACCGTACGTGCCATCGCCATCCACGCCGGCGTGTTCATCGTGCTCGGCGGGATCCAGATCGTGGCCACCACGCTCATCGTGGTCTATGCGGCCAGGTACAAGGACACGCCCTGCCCAAGCCATCTCCCTCGGCCGCCCAGGGCCAAGGCAGCCACCAGGACGGGCAGCTCAGATAACGAACCTGGTTCCCGGCGTCCGGCGGACCTGGCGTCACAACAGCAAGGCGAAGCCGTGCACGACGGGGCGCTCTTGGCGAACGTCTCCAGCGGCACTGCCGGCCTTCCCGCGAACGGCGGGGTTTCCTCGCTCTGCTTCGGGCGTTCTCCCGGCGGCGTGGCACGAGCGCATGCCGCCGAGCGCTGCGCGAACGCTGCAGTTCATACCTTCGGCCGTGCACCGGATTCAGGCGACGCACCTGAGGGAGACGAGATGACCGCATCAGCTGGCGCGTTCACCGCTGCGCATGAGGAGCTGAGCTCCGCCGCGCGCGGTGAAACCGCCGGGGCACAGGCGGCCATCGTCCTCGTCGGCCGGGATCCTGGCGCCCGGGAGATCCTGCATCGGGAGCTGTCCAAGCGGTATGGCGCGGACTATCAGATCGTCGTCTGCGACCGGCCCACGGAGCTGGAGCCGTGGCTGCGGGACCTGAGAGCCGCTGGGCTACCGGTGGCGCTGGTCATCGGCGGGGTCGGTGCGCAGGACCCGGACGGCATCGAGGTACTTGCCGCGATCCGCGCCATCGACCCGACGGCACTTCGGGTGGCGGTGGTCGGCTGGGGTGACTGGGAATCGGTGCGGTCGGTCTTCAACTCGGTCACCCTGGGCACGGTCGACTACTGGGTGACAGGTCCGGTGCAGACTCCGGCCGAGGAGTTCCACCGCTCGATCACCGAGTTCCTGAGGGAGTGGGACAGCCGGCGCGGCGGTGGCTTCGAGGCAGTAAAGGTGATTGGCAAGCGATGGTCGGCGCGGTCTCAGGAGTTGCGTGACCTTTTCTCCCGCCACCGGGTCCCGGCCGGCTTTTATGACGCCACCTCCGAGCACGGCCGGCAGATGCTGCACGAACTGGGCCTGGAGTCGCCGGAACTGCCGGTTGTCGTGCTCGGGTTCGGGGCCGAGCGGCCAGCGCTGGTCAACCCCTCGAACCTGGAGATCGCCGACGCCTTCGGCGTCATGACACCGATCTCGCCCGGGGAGGTCTTCGATGTGGCGGTGGTCGGCGGCGGCCCAGCCGGGCTCGCTGCCGCAGTCGGCGCGTCCTCAGAAGGCCTGCGCACCGTGGTGATTGAGCATGAGGCGATCGGCGGCCAGGCAGGGACCAGCTCGATGATCCGCAACTACCCCGGCTTCTCCCAGGGCATCAGCGGCGCCAAGCTGGCCCAGGAGACCTGGCAGCAGGCCTGGGCCTTCGGCACGACGTTCCTGTATATGCGCCAGGCCCAGAGCCTGTCCAGAAACGACGGCCACTACCGGCTGCGGCTGTCCGACGGCGGCGTTCTGACCTCGCGCACCGTGATCATCGCGACCGGCGCCGCCTACCGGCGGCTTGGTATCCCGCGCTTGGAGGACCTGCAGGGCCGGGGGGTGTTCTACGGCGCTGCGGCCAGCGAGGCACCGGCCATGGCCGGGCGGAACGTGTTCGTCGCCGGAGGCGGCAACTCCGCCGGGCAGACCGCGCTGCACATGGCCAAGTGGGCCAGCCAGGTGACGATCCTGGTACGCGCAGAGTCGCTGGCCGACAGCATGTCCGACTACCTCATCCGCCAGATCGACGCCACCCCGAACGTAAATGTCTGCTACCGCGTACAGGTCGTCAACGGCACCGGCACCGGCCATCTCGAATCGCTGATACTGAAAGACACCGCCTCCGGGGCGCGGCGCAGCGTCCCCGCTGACGCCTTGTTCGTCCTCATCGGCTCCCAGCCACGGACCCAATGGCTCGCGGGCACCGTCGCGCGCGACCAGCGGGGGTTCATCCTCACCGGACCGGACCTGCCCGCCGGCACCGGCGGCCACCGCTGGCACCCCGCCCGCCGGCCGCTGCCACTAGAGACCAGCCTGCCTGGGGTGTTCGCCGCCGGTGACGTGCGCCACGGATCGGTCAAACGGGTCGCCTCCGCCGTCGGCGAAGGCGCGGCCACCATCCCCCTGGTGCACCGCTATCTGCAAGCCATCGCTGCCGCAAAAGCCGCCGCGGGTCAGCACACCCGCGACCGGACTCAGCCGGCGGCCTAGTGACCTTGCCTACGCCAACGAGCGCAACGTGATCGCCACCCGACAGGTTAGGAGACCGGAAATGAGCCAGACTATGACGGCCGTCCCCGCGCAGAAATCGTCGCTTCATTCGCGAGCGGCCACGGCCACCGTCGCAAGCATCATGCGGCCACCGCTGACGACGGTCAAACACCACGACCACGTGGCTGCGGCCGCCTATCTGATGAAGCACACAGGCACGACAGCACTTATCGTCGTGGACGCGCAGACCGGCCAGCCGGCCGGCATCATCACCGAGGCAGACGTCGCCCACGCAATCGCGGACGGGAAAGACGTCAACGACGTCTGGGTCGACACCGTGATGACCACTCGCCCGGCCGTCACCACCACAACAAGCATCCATGACACCGCCAAGATCATGACGGCCAGGCATTTCCGTCACCTGCCGGTCGAACAGGCCGATGGCCTCCTCGGAGTGGTTGACATCATCGACGTGTGCCGGGCGTTGATCAACGCCGGAGAGGGATGACCGGAGCCCGGTGCAGATCCCGACCGAGTAACACAATCAAGACTCTGCCTCACCACCCAGATCCTTGCATCGGCGCCGGGCGCGGGGTCCGGCCAGACGTCACGGGCACGCCGCCACCGGGCGGACCTGGGCGACGGTCTGGGCGGGCACGGAGATGACGCCGTTGGCGGTACGCACGCTGATGGCACCGGTCGGCCCATCCACCAGCTGGCCACACCAGGTCTGGCCGGTGGTGCCGGTGATGGCCGTGGCGGTGGCCGCGGCCGTCGATGGCCACCAGCCAGAAAGGCCGGCGAGCACCGCCAGTATCAGCGCCACGATAGTGAGCCGGATTCCGGCGCGTAGCCGGGCGGCGGCGCCCGCGGCATCCGGCGAGGCACCTGCGTCACCGGTGGCGGCGGTGACCGGGTAAGCAACCCGCCCGACAGCGAATACCGCCAGGCATGCCACTGCCAGCGCGGCGACGGCCAGCGCCGCGGCCAGCCATTCCACCGCGCGCGGAGCGGGGCTGCTGCCCGTGGTGCGCAGCACGCCGCAGATGCCGATGAAGCCCAAGACCGCCATCTGGATTGTGTGCCAGCCGCGGGCAGATGCGGAAAGCTCCTCCTGCCTGACCGCGGCCGGCTGCCGGGCGCCAGCGTCGCTTGGCTGCATAGGCTTTACTTACCCATGACCAAGTCTTGACGCACCCAAGAAACCGCTAGATCATCGGTTCTGGAGTGCGGTTAGGACAGCCCGTAGCGGCCTAGCTTGCCGGCCATATCAGGCGGCTAATTGCGCACTGGCGCCGGTCGGCATGAGTCACTGAGCGTGTGCTGCTAGTCGGAATACGTGTCTGGCTGGGTGATTGAGCTTTCCGGGCCCTTGCCTGATCTACGGTGTTGCTCACCGGCGCAGGTCACTGGCCAGGGTACTGTGCAGGCACCTATAGGAATCGGGAAGGTAGAGATGGCCCAGAAAGTAACCATAGCCCTGGAAGACGATCTGACCGGCGGCCCAGCTGAGCAGACCGTGCGGTTCGCCTTCGACGGCACCGACTACGAGATCGACCTGAACGCCAAGAACGCCGCCGCGTTCGGCAAGCAACTCGCGCCCTATCTTGAGCACGCCCGCAAGGCCGGGCGGGCACAGCCTCGCCGGGGCGGCCGGGCCTCAGCCAGCCGTCAGCACAGCGGCGACATCCGGGCCTGGGCGAAAGAGCAGGGCCTGGCGGTCAGTGAGCGCGGTCGCATCCCGGCCAGCGTGGTGGAGCAGTACCACGCCGCGGCCAACGGCCGCTGACCCAAGCACCACCACCGCGACTGTCCCGCGGCGTCGGCGCGGCGCTCAACCGCCGTCCGCCCAGCGGTAAGTGAGTGCATGCCGGAAGGCATGGGTGCGTGCGGCGGAGACGTTTGATGATGCTTCATAATCCGGGTTCTCACCGGTTAAGCAGCGTTTCGTAAGCGCGGCTCCACGCCTAAACCAGCCATCTCGCGCCGGTGATCAGCGCGGCAACCGCACCGAGCAGCCATAGCGGAGGCCACAACCCCATAGGCAGATGGGTCGTTTGCTTCAGCAGCGCCCGGTCTCCGCCAGTTCGCCAATGCTGCAAGACCACGACGACACCGGAGATAAGCAAGAACCAGGTGAGCACGTAAGCAACGAAGACCTTGGTGCCCAGAGTGGCGTATCTGACAATGCAGTAAAGCAGGAATCCGCTGCAGATGATGCACGTCCAGGCCACGAATCCGCGGGCGGACAGCAGAAGTACGCCGAGTGCGAGCAGGAGCAGCCAGAGCACAGCCACGATATGGCCTACCTCGATCAGCTTGGCTGCGCCGGCCCCCAGCGCGCTGGGCCCGAGATAACCGAAGAACTGGAAGAGGAAGAAACTGAGCCCCCCAGCGCCCGCCGCTACGGTTAGCCCATCCCCGTTCCGCTCCATAGTGACACTTGTGGTTCGCAGGCCCGCCAGGGAGGCCATGAACGCGTGGCCACCTTCATGCGCCATGGTGTACAGGTATCTGCTTGCTAACCACAGTGGTGGCAAGGAAACCAGCACGGCAACTCCGCCAACCAGCAGCGCTACCGGCGGCGGCAGTCGCCCCTGGATAGCAACGATCTGCTGCAGATCCTGCTGAAGAGAAGGTGCCCCCACCTTGACCACCACCGGCCCCGTTGCCCCAGTTAATGATGGCACCACAACATAGATACGTAAATAGCTGGACCGTTGGCCCGGATTCGCCTGCCATCATGCAGAGGCGCGCACGCGGCCCGTGGGCCTGCTCCGTTAAGACACCACTGTGCGCCGGTGGTTACTGAGAGCTGAGGTTGTCTACGGCAATGGCGGTGATGCGGTCGGCCTGCACGCCGACATAGCTCTGATCGGTGCCGCCGTCTGTCGCCGTGCACTGGACCTGCACGCTGAATGCGGAGCCGGAGGAAACCACGGTGCTGAGGTTTGTCGTCGCGAATGAGGCATCGGTGTCGGCCCCGTCGATGCGCAGATGGGCCGCGCTGTAAACGTCGCCGCCCGGCGACAGGTAACACTCCACGACACGGTGATTGTCCTGAGCCAGGAAGTCGGCGCTGTTTATGAGGGTGAGCGTGACCCAGACCGCGTAGGAACCTGCTGGCAGGCTCAGGCTAGGACCGACTCCCCCGAAGTTTCCCGGGAAGCTGTTGTTGGTGGGTGGAACCACATTGTTGGGGACGGTGGATTCACCTTCGCTGTTGACGGTGTATGCGTTGCTCGTGCCGGACGGTCCCTGTGGCCCTGTCGGTCCCTGGGGGCCTTGCTGTCCTTGTGCGCCTTGCTGTCCTTGTGGGCCAGTTGCCCCGGTGTCACCTTGCGGCCCTTGTTGGCCTTGCTGTCCTCGTGGGCCTTGTGGCCCGGTCTGGCTCCACTTGATCGCGGTGGTGTTCTTCGGGCAGTTGGTCCCGACGTCCTGGAGGACCATCTGGTGCGAGCCGGCCTTGTCGGCGCCGTAGTAGCACCCGTAGATGACCCCGTTGCCGTCAACCGGCCCGGCGATCGCCGCGTACGCGGTGGTGCTGCCCGCGACCAGGGCGATCGTGGCCCCGGTGGCGAGCAAAACAGTGCGCAGTCGTGGTTGTCTCATGGTGATGACCTCGCTTCAAGCGGCATTAACGCAGCTCACAGCCGCAGCCTGACACCACCCCCGCGGTGCTGGCATCGGCGAAATGACGTAACCGGGGGTGCGGGAATTGACTACGGTGCGCGCGGAGGGCTAGGCGCCCGGCTGTTAGACCAGCCACGTCCCGGTGTTGACAACGGCCAGGGCGATCACCACGCGGGACAACCCACAGAAATCCGCCAAGGGGGCCAGCGCAACCTCATGCGCCCGGCTCGTGCGGCGGCGAGTACCTCACCGACCGGCGTCCGGTCAGCCGTGCTGGCGCGGCAGGGCCGGGGCGCGGTGGAGCGTACCCGCGGGCACCTCACTGGAGGGAACGATGTAACCGGTGACGGTCAACCGCGTACAGCAGGGCCCGGCCTCGCAGGGAGCATTTGCACGTGAACCTTGGAATTGCCCGCCCTTTACCCGCGATCGTGACACGGGCCTACACCACCGTCAACGCGCCCGCAGGCAGGTTTACCAGGCACAACACCGCCCGCTACCCCGGCGTGGCCGCTAACTCCACGGCCCGGTCCAGCCGCTCGGCCAATTCCCGCACCCGGCGCGCGAGGCGGTCAGCGGTGATGCTGGCCCGCTCATACGCCTGCCTGGCGGTGTAGCGCTTCCGCCGCGCCTGCGCGCGTTCCTCGCGGGCCGCATCGAGGGCACGCTCGGCAGCGCCGAAACGATCCTCGGCGGCATCGAACATGCCTTCGGCCTGCTTCATCGCGGCCAGGGCATCGGTGAGCGCGTCCTCGGCTGCGGCCTGCCTGCGCCGCAGGTCGGCCAGTTGCCGGATCGCTTCACGGCGTTCCCGCGCCCCGTCTGCCACATGTCGATCATCGCAAGTGGCTAGGCCGATGAGCGGATCCGCCCGACAAGGTGAGCCAGAACTTGGGCGACGAGCCCGGGGTTGTCCTGGTCACGTTAGGCAGCAGATTGCCTAGCTTTGCGGTCCGGCCCCACGGCGGTGTGCTGCCGCGGCAGGTCAGGGTGCGATGCCCAGCCGGGTGGCCTCGCGCGCCGCGGCAGTTCGGGACGTGACGCCGACCTTGGACAGCACCGCGGAGACGTGATGGTGCACGGTCCGCTCGGAGATGAACAGCTTCTGGGAGATCTCCCGGTCGCTGAGCCCATCCGCCAGCAGGGCCAGAACCTCCTGCTCGCGGGCGGTCAGCCCGGCGGGAGCGGCCCGCGTGGCCGAGTGCGGCCCACGTGGGATCGCCCGCACCCCCACCTCCCGCATCCGCCGCCGGGCCACGGCGGCGGCGGCCCGGGCGCCCAGGTCCTCCAGCGTGGCGAGCGCCTCGCGGAGCCCGGCCTCGTCGCGGGAGCACAGCCAGGCGACGGCGGCATCGTAGGGCCGCCCGATCCGCGCCCAGGTCGCCGCCGCGGCACGGTGGTTGCCCGCGATCTCCAGCGCGTACGGTTCCGGGAGGTCGGGCAGCGGGTCCGGCGGCGCGCCGAGCCTCGGCAGCCAGATAGCCAGTGAGCCAAACGTCCACGGGTCGACGAGGCCGGCTGTCACGTCATAGCCCGCCCGGGCTTCGGCGACCGCAAGTTCCGGCTTGCCCTGCAGCCACCTCAGCTCCGCGCGCGCCGCCCGCACCGGCGCGATCCACACCGGCTCACCCGTACCCTCGGCGAACTCGAGCGCCCGGTCAAGAAACTCCTGTGCCCCGTCCTCGCCGCGGCGCCCCCAGATAGTGCCCAGGACGTAGAGCGGGTTGAGCTGGTTGACCGGCGAGATGCCCGGGCTCCCTAGCATCTGGGCGCAGATCTGCGCCGCTTCATCCCAACGCCCTAGCAAGAGGAGTGTGCGAGCGCGCCAGCCGTTGATGCAAATGCTGAAGACGCCGAGCTCGCGTCCCTCGCAGTACGCGAGCCCCTCAGCGTAGTAGCGCTCGGAGTCAGCGAACCGCTGCAGTTTGGCACAGGCCTCAAGGATGCAGCTATAGGCTTCGCCGGCCGCCCCGGGCAGGCCCGCGTCCCGCGCGATCCGGAGGCTCTCCTCAAGAGACGGCATTCCGTCGTGGCCGGCCGTAACCAGGCCCACGCCTTCCACGATCAGGGCGAAGCACGTCACGCCCAGACAGCCACGCTGCTCGGCGATGTCCCGCGCCTTGCCGAGGAGCGCGAGGGTGGCTTCGTTGGTGCCGCCCATCTTCAGGTAAGCGCAGGCGAGGCCCGCATAGGCCGACGCCAGCGCCTCGCCGGGAGGCAGCGCCTCCAGGACCGTTGCCGCCTCCTCGGCGGCCCGGTCGGCTTCCTCCCCTCGGCATAGCCGCCACAGCGTCGTGGACAGGCTCCGGAGGTTCTTCCCCACGCTTAGCTCGTCGCCGAGCTCCCGCCGCAGCGCCAGCGCGGCCCGGCGCGCTTGCTCCACTTCTTCCCAGCGGTCGAGAAGCGCGTACTCGTCGGCCAGGCCCTCTTGGAGCGCCGCCAGCAATGGCTCGCCCGCATTCTGTGCATTACGCAAGGCACGTTCATACTGTGCCGCCGCTTCACGATGTGCTCCCAGGGCAGCCGAACGCCGCGCTGCCTCCGGGGCGTGCCGCAGCACGGCTCGCTCATCGCCAGCGCCGTCAGCGTGGTGGGCCAGCAGGGCCGGGTCGGCGTCGTCGCGCGCTTCCAGCTCGGCCAGCAAGCTGGAGTGCAGCTCCGCCTTCCGGTGCGGCGCGATCCCTGCCTCCACGGCCATCCGCACCAGCTCGTGCCGGAATCGCAGCCCGGTCCCGTCGGCGATGAGCACCCCGGTCGCGAGGCACTCCTCGATGGATGTGCTCAGATCCCCCACGACCCAGGGCAGAATAAGGCGGTCGACCCGTGCCCCGGCAACCGCCGCTGCCTCGATCGCCCGCCTGGTAGGCGTACTGCACCGTGCCAGCCGGGCCGCTACGGCGTCACGGACGGTCGGGGGCACAGAAGGCCAGCCCGCCTCCAGGATCTCCCGCACGTAGAACGGGTTGCCGCCAGTAACCCGGTACAGCTCGGCAGCGTCCACCCCCCGCTGCCCCACGAGCGCCCGGACGGCCGCTTCGGACAGTGGCGGCAGGCGCATCCGCCGGGCCGCGCCCTGCGTGGCGAGGTCGCCAAGCACCATGCGGAGCGGATGATCCTCGCCAAGCTCATTGTCCCGGTAGGTGGCCAGCAACAGTGCCGGCATCCGCCCGAGCCGCCGCCCCACAAAGCTCAGCAAGTCGATCGTCGCCTCATCAGCCCAGTGCAGGTCCTCCAGCACCACCACGGTGAACGCGGCCGCCTGGGAAAGCTCAGCCTGGAACGCGGCGAACAGCCGGTCCCTCGGCGCCTCCCGACGGCACAACTCGGCAAGCTCCCCGCCAGCTTGTGGGCCGATATCGAACAACGGGCCAAGCGGGCGCGGGGTCAGCAGCCCATCGCAAGCTCCCCACAGCCAGCGGGCTCCCGTGCTGCGCCGCTGAAACACCTCCAGCAGCGCGGTCTTGCCGATCCCCGATTCTCCCGACACCAGCACCAAACGGCCATCACCGTTGCGGGCCTCGGCCGCATACTCGGCCAGCGTCCCCAGGAACGACTCCCGCTCAAGTAGGTCCATCGCCAGGCCCCCACTTCCCGAGAGAATCGTCACCTCTCCGGCGAGGCACACCACCCACGCCGCATAGGCGCGCTCGACACGTGATCGATCCTAAGCCCACAGGCCGCTCCCACGGGTCCCTCGCCGCCCGCCAGATTGTTCCCCGAGTGGCCTAGCCGACGAGCGGAATGACCGCTCTATGCGCGGCTACAACCGCAAAAGCTGCTGCTTGAGAATTGCGCCTAACGGCGGATGCTTGCGCACCGGCCGCAGACGGACGCCAGCCACGGGCGTGGTCCGTTTCTCCGGTCTGCTGTACGCCGCTCTCGCTGATTCGGTCCGGCCGGGTTACCGGGGTCGGCGTCCTTCGGCGTGGTGTGGCCGCGGGCGGGCCAACGGGTCTCGGCGCGATAATCGGGCTTGCCCGGCATTGGCAGGCAGGAGGGTAGTGATGGAGCCGCATCCTGGTGTGTTCTGCTCGAACGTGCGGACCGGGGAATGGGAGCCTGATCCGGAGGTTCCCGGCAGCGAGATGCACGAGCTTGTCCACGCCGACGGGGTGTGGGCCGGCCTGACCCGGTTCACCACGGTCGAGGGCCCAAGCCCGTGGACGCCGTCCCAGCGCGAGACGATCCACGTGCTGGAGGGCGAGGTGACGATCGAGATTGCCGGCGGCCCGGCGCTCAGGCTCAAGCCCGGCGACCTGGCTTCCCTGCCGGCGGGCCTGGAGACGATCTGGCACATCACCCCGCCGTTCACCGAGCTGTGGGTACTCGCCTGACTGGTCGCTCGCCGGCAACCGGCCAATACCCTGATCGCATGGCCACCATCAAGACCACGCCGATCATCGCCGGCGGCGCAGCGCCGGCGCTGGAGGTGACCACCGTCACCGAGGTGATCACCCGGCTCGCGGCCTGGCTGCGCCGGCTGCCACCCCCGCAGGAGCGTATCGACCGGCTCCTGGCCGAACTGGAGGACCGATTCGCCGGGCGAACCGAGCCGATCACGCAGGACGCGTGTGCCGAGATCGAGCGGGCCGCCTGGCCGTACTCGCGGCACCTGCTGCTGCAATACGATGCGGATGGCGCCGGCGAACCTGACGAGGAAGATCCAGGCTGGCCCGAACCGGATCCAGAGGCCATCTTGCCCTGCGCCGCACAGGTCCGGCAGGTATCGCGGCTGGACACCGGTGCGTGCCTGATCCGCATCGACGGTTTCGAGTCACTGTCCATCGCCCAGCCCTACCTCGATGCGGCATTCGCACTGGCGCGTGGCGCCACGGGCATCGTGCTTGATCTGCGCTCCAATGTGGGCGGCTACCCGGAAACGGTCGCCTACCTCGCCGGGCGGCTCCTTGGCGACAAGGCGGTGCGGCTGTCGGAGGTCACCTACCGCGACCACCACCGGCAGTGGTGGACGCCTGACCTTCCGACCGGAACCGCCGTGCCGGCCAGCATGCCGGTAGCGGTGCTGGTCAGCGGGCGGACGTTCTCCTCCGGTGAGGCGCTGGCATACCACCTTCAGGCCCGGGGCCGGGTCACGATAGTGGGCGAGCGGACCCCTGGGGCTGCCGATCACGTTACCGATATACGACTGGCGGCGACCGTGACCAGCGAACTGCCGTTCGGGTATTGCACCGACTCGGTCACCGGAACCAACTGGGAGGGCCGCGGAGTCACGCCCCAGGTGGACTGCGCCGCGGACGACGCTATCGACGCTGCGCTGGCCCACATGCCGATACTGAAGCGCAGATAAGCCGGACTCCTCGAAGCGGCTTGCGAGGCCACCCTGACCCTCGCAAGATCACCCGCAACCCGAGTCCGGCACTCGCAGCCTTCCGCGATACACGACAGCCGCCGAGCCAGGCACGACGGTGCCCGACCCATGAGGGTCTCCGGCCCAGGCCGGGTCGTCAGTCCAGGCCCCAGCTGGTCCAGTCCGCCAGCGGCTGGTCCGGCGTGAACGCCAGCAGGACCCGGCCTTCCGCGGCCAGTGCCCGCAGATGCTCCTCATCGCTAGGCACGGTCATCCCGTACTTTTCCCGGATCGCGCGAAAGCGGGGCAGTTCAGCGGTGATGTCCTCGCGTATCTCTACGGTCGCGGGGACCAGCACCGCGCGGAACCCGGTGGGATCATCGATCAGCAACTGTGCCCGCGGGTCCCGCTGGAAGATCGTGTACTTCACCCGGCTGCGCGTCGTGGACACATAGAACCGCTGGCCGTCCCAGCAGAACCAGTTAGGGCTTAGATGCGGGCGCCCATCGCGGCGGATCCCAGCGACAACGGCGTTACGCCGCTCAGCCAGGAACGCCCCGATCTTGTCGGTAGATGCCACATCCCGTCACGCTACCGGGCCGCCGTCGCCTGGTGGGGCCCCACCCGGTCAGCGGCATAGAAAAACGTTCGCTGTGCCCGTGGGGGGTGCATGGTCATGGCCTATCGCCGGGTCACGCGGAAGGCGGAACCTTGTATCTTCGGGCCGGTCCTGGCCTGGTTGGGTTCCAGCTCGGGATCAATCCGCCTGGCTGGATGGAGAAGTTGAATTGCAGGGACTTCGTCTTGCCCTGGCGGTTGACGTAGATATACGCCATCTTCCGGTAGGACGGCTGGCCGTGGTGCGCCTGGATGTCCTGCAGGCGCACGGTGACCGTGTAGGTGGTGGGGCGCCAGCCGGATATCGGGCCGGGCTGGAGCCAGTAGCGGTCGAGCTTGCCGTTCGCCCATGCTGTGGGGCTGCCCCAGTGCCGCCAGGTCAGCCGCCGGGCCACGGGCGCTCCGCCCATACCGACATAGATGACGTCCGGGCGCTGAACCATCCCGGACCAGCCGGCGACGTTCGGCTGCACCCGCACTGCGACGGCAGCGGCGCTGGCCGGGCTGGCCGCGGCCGGGTAAGCGCGCTGGCTGGACGTACCGCACGCAGCCAAGCCGCCCGTCAGAGCGGCTGCTACGACGATGCCCACGATTCTGGGTGCGCTGCTCACTGAAGATCCGCCCCCCTGTCACTTCAAGGAGACGCCCCGGCGCAGCGCAAGGCAAGGCCCAGAGGCCCGCCCATCCCGAACCGGTCTCAGCTGGTCGCACGGAAGCTCGTGCCCGTCCGCCGGGCTGCGTCCAGGGCAGCCTCACCAATAGCCCTACGTGTGCCTGCCATCGATGCCGGTCTCGTCCGTCCGCGTCCAGGAAGTGCACCTGATCCCACGGACGAACGACGGCCAGATGATCAAGAAGGCCTGACCCCCTCCTGGCGATCAGGCCCCCCTGACCTGGACTTCCGCGACCTCTGGGTTATGAGCCAAGACGGCACGGCTCGCGGTGCATCACCGATGCATCAGATAGCCTGGTTTCGGCAGCACCGCCTGCCGCTCTCCGAGCGATCCTCGCCACGCCGAGGTCAGCGACGAGGACAAGTGCTCCCAGGGGCAACGCGGGTTGTTCGTCGTCATGTGTTCCCATCGTGGCGGGCGGGCGTGGGCGCCCCGCACGAGAGGTCGAACGATGACGAACGCCGATCACAAGGCCGCGATCCGCGAGCGCATGGCCAGCACGGGCGAAAACTACACCACTGCCAAGCGCGCGATCGAGCTCGCCCGGCTGAAGGCGCAGAGCGAGCAGCGGGACGGCACGCTTGCAGAGCAGCGCACTCGAACCCTGAACGAACGATTCGACACGGTCGCCGAGCAACTGGGTAGCGATAAGCCACCAGCTGTCCGGTTGGCCGCGGTGTATGCGATGGCGGGCCTGGCTGATGACTGGCAGGACCACCGGCAGACGTGTGTCGACGTGCTCTGCGCCTACCTGCGCATGCCGTACGAACCTGAGCCCGGCGATAATGCCCCCGTGGAGAAGCGGCTGGCCTGGCGGGCCAGCCGCGAGGTCCGCCACACCGTCATCCGGGTCATCGCCGCACATCTCAACGGCACCGCGCCCGTCTCCTGGTGTGGCCTGAACTTCGACTTCGCCGGCGCCGTTTTCGACGGCGGCGACTTCAGCGGCGCCAAGTTCTCCAGCGGGACGGTCAACTTCGTCGGCGCCGAGTTCGCCGGCGGCACGATCAATTTCGCCGGCGCCGAGTTCGCCGGCGGCACGATCAATTTCGCCGGCGCCAAGTTCTCCGGGGCAGGGGTCAACTTCTTCCTCGCCAAGTTCGCCGGGGCGAGGGTCAACTTCGCCGGCGCCAAGTTCGCCGGCGGGACGGTCGGCTTCGGCTACGCCGGGTTCTCCGGCGGGCCGGTCAACTTCTCTGGCGCCAAGTTCTCCGGCGCGGAGGTCGACTTCTTCGGCTCCAAGTTCACCGGCGAAAGCCCCCAGTTCACCGGCGCCGGCACCTCCGGCGGGATGGTCTTCTTCCACGCCGCCGAGTTCTCCGGCGGGACGGTCAGCTTCTCCCGCGCCGAGTTCTCCGGCGAGACAGTCGACTTCGCCGGCGCCGAGTTCTCCGGCGGGACGGTCGGCTTCGCCGGCGCCGAGTTCCCAGGCGGAACGGTCGGCTTCGCCGGCGCCGAGTTCTCCGGCGGGACGGTCGACTTCAGCCGGGTCGCGAGCTGGACGCAGCCCCCGGACTTTGGCTCAGGTTTCGATATGTCCCATCCACCGGCCGGTGTCATGCCGCCGACAGCTACGAGCCCTTCACCGGATAGCCCTGTACCGTGAAAAAGAAACTGGTAACCGGGTCCAGGTCACCTACCGCGGCGCCTTCGGCTACGTCACCGGCGAGCCCAGCACCGGCACCGTCAAGCTCACCCTGAACAAGGCAGCCGGCACGGCCAGCGCCCCCAAGACCGCCGTCGTGGCCTGGTTCGTGGTGAACTGACCCACGTAGCGCGGGCACAATGGCCTTGCCCCACAGCGCGCCTGCACCAGATCGAGTATGCCCGAATCGGTCGACGGTGCTGGCCGCGTAGTCCGGCCAAGGCCTGCTCAGCTACACAGGCGGTGCTTGCAGGAATGCCTCGTATTCCGGAAACGCGGCGGGGTCTTGGACAAGGAAAAGATGCCCGCCTTCGTAGCCGCGCAGCTCGGCCCCGCGGAGCCGCGATGCGATCGCGGTGCTGTTGTGGGCCGGAGCGATCTGGTCGTACTTGCCGTAGCCGACCAGGGCCGGGCATGTGATCGCGTCGAGGCGGTCCCATACGTCATGGCCTGCACGCGCCTCAAGCTGGGCCTGGTAGGCCGCTGCGGCGGCTGGGTCTTGCTGATCGTGACCGGCGGTCAGGCCTTCGGCCAGCGCTCGATCCGCTGGGTGGGCCTCAAGCCAGCGATCGTCCCAGCGGCTGTCAGCCAGCCTGAGTTGCGCCGCAGCCCGCTCCTGAGGCGGGAGCTCCTGCAGCTTCTGCAGCGGATAGGAAGACCCTCCGCCGCTGCCGGCTGAGGTGCAGGCGAGCGCGAGGCGCTCTACCCGCTGCGGATTGGTGGCGGCGAACTCCTGCGCTACCATTCCGCCGAAACTCACCCCGAGCACCCGGCAGCTGTCCCAGCCGGCGATCTGCAGCAGGCCGGCGGCGTCAGCTGCGAGATCGGCCATGGCATATGGACCCCTCAGGGGGACGCTGCGACCCAGGCCACGGTAGTCCCACGCCAGCAGATCGAACCTGGCAGCAACCAGATCAAGCAACGGCCGAACGGCCTGTAAGGTCGTGCCCGACCCGTTGCAGAACAGCAGCCGGGGACCAGCGCCCCGTCGCTCCCAATACAGCTCCACCCCATTCACATGACCAGCCGGCATCCGCTTCCGCCCTGTTCGCCATGGTCGATCGGCAACCTGCTCGCTGACGCTACCCCCTTGCCGGTAGCCGCCAGCCATCCACGACGGGTGATCCGCCGCAGCCTGCCACGCCGGGCGCAACGAGCCCAGCCCGCCCTGGTCTGCGCGCGTAGGCCAAGAGCGGGGCCGAGCGCAGAAGGCGATGTGGTGATGTTTGGCTTTGCCGCAGGGTTGGTGCCAAGCGGTAACGTTCCCGGAACGGTCCGGGCGTAGCGTTGCCTGCGTGGCGGGGGTACCGGCGTCAGGCGGTCCGGAACGGGCCGTGCGCAGCTTCCGGCTGGCGTCTCCGGTGACGGCGACGGTCCTGGCCGTGCTGTCGCTGATGCTGCTGGCCGGAGCGCTGGTGCTGAGCGCCTTGACCGGTCAGCTGTCGGTCCTGGGCTCGGGGCCGATTGTCCCCGTCGCGGTGGTCTACGCGGCGGTGGGCTTCGTCGTGGCCCGCCGCCAGCCGGGCAATCCGATCGGCTGGATCCTGATCACTTTTATCCTGTTGTTCCTGCTGAGTGGCGTTGCCGGCGGGTATGCCGCCTTGTACTACCGGTTCGGCCACCATGGCCTCCCGCTGGCCCCGGTTGCCGTGGTGCTGGGACCGTTGTGGGCACCGGCGCTGCTGTTGTTCCCGGTGGTGATTTTGCTGTTCCCGGACGGCAGGCTGACGGCGCGGCGCTGGCGGTGGGTCCTGCGGGCCTATGTGGTGGCCGCAGCGCTGGCATCGGTGGCCGTCTTTGCCCCGGCGGTCACCGCCGTGGCCCGTGATGATGTCCGCATCGACGCCGCCGGCAACCTGATCAGCACCGGGCGGCCGCACGGCGGCCTTCTCGCCGTGGCGGCGCCGCTGGGCCTGGGCTTGATCTTGGTGATCGTGCTGTCGTTCGTGGCCCACCAGGTGTTTAGCTGGCGGCGCGCCACGGGCGAGCGGCGTCAGCAGCTGAAGTGGCTGGCCACTGGCGCCGCGGTTACCCTGGTCGTGGTTGCCGCGTCGCTCGGGTTCAGCTCGACCCGTGTCGTAGGAGAAATTCTCGGGATCGGGCTGGCTGCGCTGCCGGTAGGCATCGGCGTGGGGATCCTGAAATACCGGCTGTACGACATCGACCGGATCATCAGCCGGACCTTGGCCTACGCGATCGTGACCGGGCTGCTGGTCGGGGTGTACGCCGGGCTGGTGCTGCTGGCCACAAGGGTGCTGCCGCTGTCATCCCCCGTCGCGGTGGCTGCCTCGACGCTGGCTGCAGCGGCGCTGTTCAGCCCACTGCGACGACGGGTACAGCGGGCGGTGGACCGGCGGTTCAACCGGACCAGGTATGACGCCGACCAGACCGTGGCGGCGTTCGCGGCCCGGCTGAAGGACGCCGTGGACCTGGACACAGTGCGGGATGACCTGGCCGGTACTGTCCACCAAGCCCTTGAACCCGCTCACGTATCGGTGTGGATCAGCCAGCGCGGCTGAGGACGGCGTCCGGCCTATGGCGATCTGCGGGCCCCCGCGTCAGGGCGCCAGGCTGAATGGCGGGTACCGGTCGGTGACCAGGACGAACGCGTAGGCGGCGACCCGGTTGTGCCAGCGGAATACGCCTTCGACGAAGTCGAATATGCCACGGGGATAACGGCCGGTGAACAAGATCGCGAACCAGGTCACGATCACCGCGAAGAACGCGCCGATTTCCAGGAAGAACAGCACGATGTAGTGCGGGATGGCCAGCAGCCATTTGACCAGCGGCAGCCACCGGTTGAGGTCGGTGGCCGCGTCCGGATAGGCGTAATCGAGGTGGACCCACTGGTGGTCGTCGGTGGACGGGTAACTGTCGTTCATCAGGGCCAGGTAGGTCCATACCCGGTTGATGAAGCGCTGCAGTTCCAGGTTCCAGTCAAACCACCACCGGGGGTACTTTTGCCGGAACAAGATCATCAGCAGCGGGCCGAAGAAGAGCAGGCCGCCCGCGCCTGCGCCGTAGTACATGGTGGAGTGGTGGAGTGTGGAGTTGCTTCCCGCGGATTCCCAGGTCGCGGCGGAAACGGTGCCGAGCACGATCGCGATCGGGATGATCACGAAAATCCGGAAGAACGAGGTCAGCCGGTTGAGCGGCCGGTCCGGGTACTCGACAGTGAACTGAACAGGATACTGAGCTGGATACCGACTCTGATCCGTGGTCATAACGCCTCCTTGTGGCTAGACCCGCAGGGCGTGCGAGCATGCCGGGAGCTGAGGTGACCTCGGTGGTGCCCGCCGACGTTGCCTGCGGAACGACGGCCATCCCGCAGGACTTAGAACAGAACTCGCTGGCCGCTGACGGGGAGCAGAGCCCGATGAAGACCAGGTACTGCCATAGGCCACCTCGGCTTGGTTGCGCGCTAGGGCGCCACCGAGGTCCAGAGCAGCAGGGAGGAATCTCAATCTCGTTTACACGCGAATAAACGAGTACACCTCCCTCATTTGGACGTTACGCCCCATCCGCTGAAACAACAAGAGAGCCTTTCGCCGCCGTGGCCCAGCAATCCGTGTCGCCCCGTCTTGTTTGGCACACAAATGCCACGATCTGCCCGCTGACCTGGTGATTACCGATGATCTACCAGCCACCCATTTCAGGCGGCTCTGCGAGCGCGGTCTCCAGCTCGTCGCTTGACCTGGCCGCGTCGGCGGTGACCTGGAAAGCTCGCATCGGCGGGTGACGGACTGAGACAGCTTCGCATCGCGCCAGACGAGGGCTGGCCCGCGGGCTCAGGGTTGCCTCACCAAGGTGGCGCGAGTGTAGAGCAGGTCGAAGCCTTGGCGCTGCACGTTCTGCTGAGACTTGGATCCTGGCAGCGTGGTAACGGCGGCGATGTCGCAGCCGGCGGCTGCGGCATCGGCGAGCCGGGCTGACAGCAGCGCGGTCTGCACCCCCCGGCGGCGGTGGGCGGGCGCCGTCGTCGCGCCGGCAAGCTGCGCGACGCCCTCCGCCATGGAAAGGCGAGCGCCGCCGGCGATGACTCCGTCGCGCAACGCGATGTAGCGAATCCCGCCGGTCGCCGCGAAGTCCCGTGCGGCCCCCGCGATGACCTCCCTTGGGAGCTCGGCGTGCAAAGGCACCCCGGGGGTGTCGGGGTGGGCGAAGCCATGTAGGACGATGTCGAGCCAAGACTCGAACTCCTCCGCGCCACTGATCCGGACCTCGATCCCCGGTGGCGTGACCCGCTCTGGCTCGCCCCGCAGAACCAGGCCGAGCACGTTATCAAACAAGATGAGCCGATAGCCCCGCCCGGTCAGCAAGGCTCCAATCGCGGGATCGGCAAGGTGGGCCAGTTCGACCTGCACAGGCGCGCCCAAAGCGGCGTAGGCCCGCTCGATCTCATCCAACGTCGCCGCGCTGGGCACGCCGTCGAAGCCAAGCCCCGCGACCTTGTTGTACGGCGAGCCCGCCTCGGCGAAGCTCGCCACGCCACCGGCAACAGGTACCACAAAGCCGGCATCGCCTGCCCTGCGACGCTGGGCAGCCTCGCTGGCCTTGGCGATGAGCTGCGCCTCTGCCCGCTCGATGCGCTGGGCCATCGCGGTGTCGCAGAACAGCGGCAATCGGCGGGCATTCATGCGCAGAGATTAGCCAAAAATCTCTTCCGGCGTGGCGTTGCTGATCGTGGTCGCGGTGCCGTCAGCGTTCCGTGGCGAGGAGTTAGTCGGCCTTATCACAGTTGGTGCCGGTTGATGCGATCTTCCGGTGTTTCGCTGCGTCCCCCGCCGGGCTGTCAGTAGGTTCCCCGGGACAGGCGTTGCCCGCGCCACCTGACGTCAGCAGGCGTCGGCTCGCCGGGTGAACGCGGGGCCCGGGGACAGGAGCGTGATGCCCGCAGCACCCCGTCATGCCAAGCCCAGAAAACCCGTCACCAGACGCGGGGTACCGGTACTGGCCGCAGCAACGCTCGCAGGCGTGGCTGCGGCCTTCGTGTTCTCGCACAGCGGATCCGCGGCCGCAGGGCCCTCTCACGACGCGATGCCGGTGGAGAGCGCAACGCCGGGTTTCACCAGTGACTATGTGACGGCCGACGTGCGCAGTGCGGTTATCGCCCGCATGATTCGTGCATCCGCTAGGGCTGCCCAGCGCAGGCACCTCGCCAGGCTCGCCGCCGCCCGGCGCGCACGGCGGCAGGCGGCCCAGCAACAGGCAGCAGCGCAGCCAAGCCCGGCCCCGACCGCGGCACCAGTGCCATCCGGCAGCGGTGGGGATGCCGCCAGTTCACCGCTTGGGATATGTATCCGAAACTCCGAAGAGGGCGGCAGTTACGCCTGGGGACCCGGCAACGGCGGCGGAGCTTACCAGTTCCTGCTGGGCACCTGGGAAAAGTACGGCGGCGCGGCCAGCGAGTACGGCGTCGCCGGCCCCGCCTACCAGGATCAGATCTTCGATAACGCCATCGCCGCAGGCGGCGCGTCGAACTGGACGAGTTACGACGGGTGCTGACGATGCGGCCTGGTGGTGCCCGCGGCGGCAGGCGCGCGGCCGAGATCGGCGAGCCGGGCCAGGCCCGGGCGGCCCGCCCCGTTCTCGTTCCTGGCTCGTGCCGTCCTCGCGAGCCTTGCCGATTTACAAGCTGATGGTCTGGCCCCATCCTGGCTTGTCCGGATCGGGACGTGCCTCACGCTTCACTTCCCGGGGGACAACCACCGGCTGTGCCTTGACCGTGCTGGCCTGCTCATGTGGGAGCTCGGCCGCCGCCTTTTCGCGCTTGTTCCCGGCCCTGCCGCGAAACAGACCCATAGCGCTGCGAAACAGACCCATGGCGCGATCATAGGCCGCAGGCTTGCGGGCTTCTCGCATCTAGGGTTGAGGGGCAGGTCAGCCGGCAAGTCCAAATGCGTTTCGTGCCTGCCAGAGGCGCCCGGGCGAGTGGCCGGCCTGGTGACCGGCTACCGTGTTTCCGGCCGTGGCCGTTCTTTGATCCCGTCCGCGAGCAGGCCCACTACCTCGGCGATACGCGACGCGCGGAGGTCCGGCCGGCGGGTCGTCGCATCGATGTAACGCAGGTAGGCCCTGCGGTAGAACTGCGCCAGCGTGTCGAAGAAGGCCCCAGCGGCCGGGTTGGCCGCCAGTGCTGCGGAGATGTCGTCGGCAAGATCAGTACGCTGGGGGCCTTCCGGCGCCAGTTCAACGATCACCTCCGCGCCTGCCGCAATGCCCGTATGACGCATCCTCGCCGGGTTCAAGGTGAACGCCCACCCGCTGTCGCCAGGCGCAATCGTCACCCGTACCCGGCAGCCGTTGACCGTGCCACTGACGTGATGCACAGCTTTGGCGCCCCATGCCTCGTCCGGGTCAAACGGAATTGTGATAACGGCGTGACCACGGGAATTGGCAGTGATCCGGGCGCGAAACCGCTCAACGCGCATGGCCTCATCCTTCCACGGCTGAGGCCGGGCCCAGCCCAGGCAGGCCGCAGACGGTACAGACGGGCCGTGGGGATACCTGACAGAGTGAACCCATGCTGAATCAGGTGGCCGACGGCGTCTGGGTCCGGCAGAGCGCGTGGGTCTGGAGCAATGCCATCGTGGTGCGCGGGGAGGGTGGGTTGATCCTGGTCGATCCCGGCATCGATGGTTCCGATCTGAACCAGCTCGCCGATGACCTGGACCGGCTCGGCATTCCGGTGGTCGCCGGGTTCTCCACCCATCCCCACTGGGACCACCTGCTCTGGCATTCCCGGTTCGGCGACGTGCCGCGCTACGCCACCGCCGTCGGCGCCCACGCTGCCGGTGAAGCCCGGGAGCGGGGTCAGAGGATGGCGGCGGAGAGCGCGTCGGGCATCCCTCTCGAGCTGCTCGGGCTCGTCACCCCGCTGCCCGCGGCCGGCGGGCCCGTGCCGGGCGAGATCGTCGAGCATCAGGCGCACGCCATCGGCCACGCCGCGGTTCTCCTCGCGGACCGTGGCGTCCTGCTCGCCGGCGACATGCTCTCCGACGTCCTCATCCCGCTCCTCGACCCTCGCCGCCCCGGTCAGGTGGGCGCCTACGAGACGGCGCTCGACCGGCTGGGTGAGGCCGCCAGGCACGTCGATTTCCTGGTCCCCGGCCACGGCGCCGTTGCCGAGGGTCCCGAGGTGGCGGCCCGCCTCGCCGCCGATCATGCCTACATCGACGCGCTGCGGCGAGGAGAGGATCCTGTCGACGCGCGCCTAGGGCCGGACTGGCTCCCCATCCACCAGTCGAACCTGAAGCAGGCCCGAGGGCGGTAGGGCCTTCTGATGGCGAGCCAGGGGGCGGGAGCCCAGCCCGATTACGATCGGGCGATGCGTACTCCAGCCGCGTTTGACCTGTCCGGCCGGGTGGCGGTGGTCACCGGGGCGGGCAGCCCCGACGGCATCGGTTTCGCTACCGCCAGGATGCTCGCCGAGCTCGGCGCATCCGTGATGATCACCGCCACCACGGACCGGATCCGCGACAGGGCCAGCGAACTGTGCAGCGCTGATTTGGACGCCGCAGGAGTGGCCGCGGATCTCACCGACGCCGCCGCGGCGCCCGGGCTGGTGTCGGCTGCACTGGAGCGGTGGGGGCGGCTGGACATCGTGGTCAACAACGCCGGGATGATCTCCGCCGCTGTCCCAGTGTTCGAATCCGGCACGGTGGAATCGATGGATCTGGTGACCTGGCAGGCGGCGCTGGCCCGGAACCTGACGACTGCCTTCTTGGTCACGAAGGCGGCACTGCCGCAGATGACCCGCCGCGGCTGGGGGCGGATCATCATGGTGGCCAGTGTGACCGGCCCGGTGATGGCAATCCGCGCGGACGTCGGGTACGCCAGCGCCAAGGCGGGCATGGTCGGCCTCACCCGCGCGGTCGCGGTCGACGTGGCCCGGCATGGAATCACCGTCAACGCCGTCGCGCCCGGCTGGATCGCGACCGGCTCCCAAACCCCGCACGAGCATGGCGAAGGGCTGGCCACCCCGGCCGGCCGCAGCGGCTCACCCAGCGAGGTCGCTGCCGCCGTCGCCTGGCTGGCCAGCCCGGGCGCGTCCTATATCACCGGCCAGTACCTGGTCGTGGATGGCGGCAATTCCATCGCCGAGCAGCGCGCCGCGTCCGTCTGAGATCACCCGTGAGGCCGCCAGCTCCGTGCGGGCCGCCGGCAATGGGCAGACTGGGCGTATGAGGCGAGGTGTGGTGCCTGGCGCTGCCGGGAGCTGGCCGGTCAGAGTGGTCCCGCGCCCGGGTTGCGAGCGGACGTGGAGCGCACCACCAAGCGCGGCCAGCCGGTCGCTCATCCCCTGCAGCCCGCTGCCATGCCGCGTCGTCGCGGTATCAAACCCGGCCCCGTCGTCGGTGACAGCGAACCGCAGACTGCCGCCCGAGCAGGAGAGGCCGGCGGCAAGGCGGGTGGAGTTGTCCTTCCTGGCTGGCAATGGATTTGTTCAGCAGTACGGCGGCCTGACCGACGTTCACCAGGCGGCGGCGGTGAGCCCCTCGGTGAAGAGGTGGGCGGCTGCCGTAGAGGCCTGACGGCCGGTGGTGAGATTCATCTCCGTCACCCGGTGGGAGCGGGGGTAGCCGTAGCCGAGCAGGTGCCGCCCGGCCACGTCCAGGCTGATCCACAGCTAGGCGAGGTACGGGCCGCCGAGGCCCAGGCGGCCCAGCAACCGGACCCGCTTGCCCGTGGTGGTGTCGTACAGGCCGAGAACCACCACGCCCGCCAGCCAGAGGCCGGCCTTCCCTCCAGGCCACCCGACGCGCTCTGCGAGGATCTCACCTATGTCCGCAGAGATTCCGGCCGAAGCGCTCCAGCTGCGATCGCTGGTGAGAGCCGATCAGACCCTCGAGCTGTTCCTGGACATGGTCCCGGTGCCGCAGCCGGGACCAGACGAGGTCGTCATCAGGGTTGAGGCAGCACCACTCAACCCGTCAGACATGGGCCTGCTCTTCGGCGGGGCTGATATGGCTGCCGCAGTGGCGAGCGGATCTGCTGAGCGCCCGGTCGTCACCGCGCCCATTCCCGATGCCGCCATGCGCGGCCTCGCCGGCCGGGTAGGGACGCCCGTACCGGTTGGCAACGAGGGCGCGGGCACGGTCGTGGCGGCGGGCGGGTCTGCGGCCGCGCAGGCTCTGCTGGGCAAGGTCGTGGCTGCGGCGGGCGGCGGAATGTACTCGCAGTATCGGTCGGTCAACGTCATGCTGTGCCTGGAGCTCCCGGCCGGAGCGACGGCGATCGAAGGCGCAGCCTCGTTCGTGAACCCGATGACGGTGCTCGGCATGGTCGAGACCATGCGGCTGGAGAATCACAGCGCGCTGGTGCACACAGCCGCAGCCTCCAACCTTGGCCAGATGCTCAACCGGCTCTGCATCGAGCAGCAGCTTCCGCTCGTGAACATCGTGCGGAAGCCAGACCAGGAAGCCATGCTCCGCGAGGCTGGTGCCATCCACGTCTGCAATTCGACGTCCGCCGGGTTCATGACCGAGCTGATCGGCGCGCTCAAGGCAACCGGTGCCACGCTTGCCTTCGACGCGATCGGCGGCGGCCGGCTGGCGAGCCAGATCCTGACGGGCATGGAAGCCGCCGCTAGCGCCGCCGCGGGCGGCTACAGCAGATACGGGTCGGCCGTGCACAAGCAGGTCTACATCTACGGATCGCTTGACCGCGGCCCGACCGAGCTGACCCGCAGCTATGGCATGGCCTGGGGCATCGGCGGGTGGCTGCTGACGCCATTCCTGCAAAAGGTCGGCCTGGCGCGCGTTGCGCAGCTACGTGACCAAGTCGCTGCCGGGCTCACCACTACCTTCGCCAGCACCTACACCGCACAGGTATCACTCCCAGGCGCGCTCTCCCTCGAAGCAATCGCCGGCTACGGCCGGCAGGCGACCGGCTCGAAATACGTCATCATCCCCAGCCGCGCCGCCACCCCTCCATAACCGCGCCAACTAGGCCAAGGACCAGCGCGAGGAGGCGCCGGCGCACCTTCTTCACCGCCGCGCAGACAAGCCATTTATTGCCGATCAGCTTGCCGTGGCTTGCTGCCGGGCCACCTCCTCCCGCAGCCTGTGCTTGAGTACCTTGCCCGACGCATTGCGCGGGATGGTGCCCGTGACGACGTGGTGCGGGATCTTGTACCCGGTGAGGCGGTCGCGCAGGAACGCCCGAACGTCATCCAGGGTGATCGTCGCGCCGTCGCGCGGGGTGATCACTGCGACGATGCTCTCGCCATAGTCGGGGTGCGAGCGGCCGACCACCGCGACGTCGGCGACGTCGGGGTGCGCGGCCAGGGCGCCCTCGACTTCGATCGAGTAGACGTTGTGGCCGCCTGTGATGATCATGTCCTTGAGCCGGTCGACCAGCGTCAGGTAGCCATCCGCGTCGACGCGGGTCAGGTCGCCGGTGTGCAGCCAGCCGCTCCTGAGGGCTTCGGCGGTCTCGGCGGGCTTGTTCCAGTAGCCCTTCATCACCGACTCGCCGCGCAGCAGCAGTTCGCCGACGCCACCCGGGCTGACGTCGTGGCCCTCCGGGTCGGCCACGCGCGCTTCGGTGAACGGCAGCGCCTGCCGGCCGCTGGCGTCGGGACGGGCTTTGACCTGCTCGGCGTCGCAGTACACGCCGCCCGGGCCGCCCTCGGTCTGCCCGCACAGCTGGACGAAGTTCACCTGCGGCAATGCGGTGACAAGTCGTTCGACTGCGCTCGCGGGCATGGGGGCGGCGCCGAACAGCCCGGTCCGCCAGCAGGACAGGTCGCGGTCGGCGAGGTCAGGCAGGCGCAGCAGAAACTGATACATCGTGGGAACGCCGAAGAACATCGTGATCCGTTCCGACTCCAGTGTGTCGAGCACGGTAGCCGGGTCGAAGCGGGGCAGGATCACATGCTTGGCACCGATCATGGTGCCGGGAATGAGCATGATGCCGAGCTCAGCGGCGTGGTAGAGCGGCGCGACGTGCAGGAACCGGTCGCCGACTCGCATACCGCAGGAGGTCACGAAGGTGAACCCGGCCCACATCACCCGGTGGTGATCGAACAGCGCTCCCTTGGGCCGCCCGGTGGTGCCCGAGGTGTAGAGGATCAGCGCGTCGTCGGTCTCGCTGACGGCCCTGATCACCTCCTCCTCCGGCGCGGCCGCGGCCAGCCCGGTCAGATCGGCGAACCCCTCGGCCACGCCGAGCGCGACGGCCATCGGGGGCCGCCCCGCCTCCAGCGCCATGGTCACCGCGGCCACGGACACCGGATCGAACGCGAAAATCGCTGCCCCGGAATCCTCCAGCAGATAGGCGATCTCGGGCGGCGCGGACGCCGGGTTGACCGGCACCACGATCGCACCGCACCGCAGCGCCGCGTAGAACGTCACGACGAAACGGTCGGAGTTCGCCGCCATCAGCGCGAACCTGTCACCCGCGCGCAGGCCAAGCCCGGCCAGCGCGCTCGCCGTCCGGTCGACCGCCGCGTCCAGTTCGGCGTAGGTATAGGCCCGGTCGCCGAAGACGAGCGCGGGATCGCCCGGCACGCGCCGGGCGGTCGACCGAAGACTGCCGGGAATCGTGGGCATCGTGGCCTCAATCCATCTTCTCGTGCATCCGGACGCCGGCAACCCGCTCGGTCATACCCACCCCCGCCAGCAGACATTCACTTCGTACACCACCAGCACCGACACGTAAAGATCCCGCCCAGGCTCGCAGCCGACCGGCGCCGAATTCGCCAGGCGCGCGCCGCGCCGTTCGGTCCCAGGGCCATCGCCGACCCCGCCGATCGCTACGGGCACACTGCGGCGGGAGAATTTCTCTCGTGCCCCGTATCTTCATCACCGGCTCCACCGACGGACTCGGCCGCGGCGCCGCTCGTGTCCTCATAAGCGAAGGCCATGACGTGGTCCTGCACGCCCGCACCCCCGAGCGGGCGGAGGCGCTGCGCGATCTGGCCCCGGGCGCCGCGGGAGTCGTCATCGGCGACCTGGCCAGCGCCGCCGAAACCAGGAACCTCGCGGATCAGGTGAACGGCATCGGCCGGATGGACACCGTCATCCACAATGCCGGTGTCTTCCTTGAGCCTTCCCGCGCTGCGACCGCCGAAGGCCATGCGAAGACCCTCGCGGTGAACACCCTCGCCCCCTACCTGCTCACCGCGCTGATCGACCGCCCAGATCGGCTGATCTACCTCAGCAGCGGACTGCATCACAATGGTGCCGGGCCGCTGGCCGACATTGACTGGACCCGGCGGCCGTGGAACGCCGGCCAGGCCTACGCCGAGAGCAAGCTCGCGGTCACGGCGCTCACGCTCACCCTGGCCCGTGCTTGGCCGGACGTACTCAGCAACGCCGTCGATCCAGGCTGGGTCCCGACCAAGATGGGCGGCCCCGCAGCAACCGGCGACCTGGAGCTGGGATACCTCACCCAGACATGGCTCGCCGTCAGCAAGGACACCGCGGCCACAGTGAGCGGCGGCTACTGGTACCACAGGCAACGGCAGGCGCCCGCGCCAGAAGCCCGCGACCCGGCTTTCCAGGACCGGCTGATGGACCGGCTGGCCGCGCTCACCGGTGTCGCGCTCTTCTAGCTCCGCGGGTGCGTCCAGCCAGATCCGGGGAGAGCCCCCTCAGCCCCGGGGGCCAGTAACCTAGGCGGCCTGCCGGGGGCGACACTGGGGCGTCACTCGTCAGGCGCTACTTCTCGACGTAAAAGAGGCGCTTGTTGACGAATTCGTCGATGCCGAGGGGACCTAGCTCGCGGCCAAAGCCGGAGCGCTTGGTGCCGCCGAACGGCAGATCCGCGCCCTCGCCTGCCGGGGTGTTGACGTTGGCCATGCCGACCTCCAACTGCTCGGCGACCTTGATAGCCCGCTCCTCGTCGGTCGACCAGACCGCCCCGCCGAGGCCGAAGTCCACCACGTTGGCGAGCTGGACCGCCTCGTCGTCGGTGCTGACCTTGTAGACGACGGCGACCGGGCCGAACAGCTCCTCGCGGTAGGCCCGCATTTCCGGAGTCACGCCGGTGAGCACGGCCGGGGCGAAGTAAGCGCCCTTACCGTCGTCGAGCGTGCCGCCGACGTGCAGCGTGGCGCCCTTCGACACCGCGTCCCGCACCTGGGCGAGGAGGTTCTCCGCTGCCTTACGGGAGACCATCGGGCTGTAGGAGCGCGGGGAGTCATCGCCCGGCTGGCGCGGTGACATCGCGGTGGCACGCTTGACCAAGGCGGCCACGAAGTCGTCGTAGATGTCGTCCATGACGATCATCCGCTTGTTGGAGTTGCAGGCCTGGCCGACGTTCTCCATCCGGGTGACCCAGGCCGTCTTAGCTGCGTCCTCGACGTTGTCGGTGTCGAGGACGATGTACGGGTCGGAACCGCCAAGCTCGAGGACGACCTTCTTCAAGTTGCGGCCGGCCGTCTCGGCGACCACGGTGCCGGCCCGCTCGGAGCCGGTCAGCGACACGCCGTGCAGCCGCGGGTCGGCGATCATCGCCGCGACCTGCTCGTGGGTCGCGAAGAGATTGACGTACACGCCGTCTGGCACGCCCGCGTCCTTCATGATCTGCGCGATCGCCAAGGCCGAGGTGGGGCAGTTTTCTGCGTGCTTGAGTACGACGGTGTTGCCGACGATCAGGTTGGGCGCGGCGAACCTGGCCACCTGGTAATACGGGTAGTTCCACGGCATCACGCCGAGCACCGGGCCGACGGGCCGGTACTCGACGCGCGCTGTGTCATGGCCGGGCAGCGGCTTGTCGGCGATGAGCCCGGGGCCGTTGTCGGCGTAGTAGTTGAAGATGTCGGTACAGAACTCGGCCTCGCCGACGGCCTGCGCGGGCCGCTTGCCCATCTCCTTGGTGATCAGCGCGGCCAGGTCGGCGGCGCGCTCGGTGAACAGCTCGGCGATCCGCTTCACCACCGCGGCGCGCTCGGCGGCCGGGCGCAGCCTCCATGCCGCGAACGCCTCGGTCGCGGCGGCGAGCGCCTCCGCTACCTCCGCGTCCGTGGCGAAGGGGAAAATCTCAGTCACCTCGCCGGTCGCCGGGTCGGTTACCTGATAAGGCGGGGTCTGCGTCATGCCTGCTCCCGGTATCACTACGGCAAGGGTCCAGTGAGACAACGCTACGGGAGCAAGGTACTCAGCCCAAGACCGCCCCCGGGGTGATGAGGCCCAGGAGTGGTTCGCGCTGACCTGATGGGCGCCGGGATCTCGGAGTCGACGTGCGTGATACGACCCTGGTGTTAGCTCCGCACCCAGGATCAGGCAGAGTGGAACGCCATGACATCGCCGCCTCAGCCAGAGCATCTGAACAACCGGCACCGCGATACGTTGCGCCAGATCTTTCAGCACCCGATGAGTCATAACGTCGAATGGCGGGCGGTGCTGTCGTTGCTGGAGGCCGTCGGAACAGTCACCGTGCGGCACGACGGCAAGGTCGCCGTCACGATCGGCTCGGCCAGGGAGTTCCTCGATCCGCCCCACGGCAAGGACATCGATGACCAGATGGTGGCGGACCTGCGCCGGATGCTGAGCAGCGCGGGCTACCACCCATCCTGACCCGTGCCGGCCAGGCGGGGCATCGGCCCGGGGCCGGGCCCGCACAGCCCAGCATCATCGTGCGCAGCTGTAACGCCCTACTTCGGCTATGACCGAGCGAGACATCTGACTGAACCGGGCTGGAAGGGTAGGCCTGGCGTGCGTCTGGGCATACCGGATCGCAACTGGAATTACTGATGCCCGCTGATGTGGCTGATCAGATCGATTCCGGCGGGAACGGCGCGGGGCAGCCGGGGTGACGCCGCACGGGGCGAACCGGAACCGATAGCAGAGCAGGCTGACCGCCGCGCCGGGACCGTCCGGGGCCGGGCCATGGCGGGCGGGAGGGAAGGCACATGGTCCGGAAGCTCGCGGTCGAGTTCCTCGGCACGGCGATCTTGGTGTACGTCGCCTGCGGGGTGGCCACCTTGATGTTCGGCTTCAAGTTCGCCGGCACCAGCGTGGCGGCCGGGGTGGTCGCCACTGCGCTGGCGTTCGGCCTGACACTGCTGGCGCTGGTGTACTTCATCGGGCCAGTGTCAGGCAGCCACGTCAACCCGGCCGTTACGATCGGGGCCCTGCTGGCCGGCCGCATCCGGCTGGCCGAGGCGGGCGGCTACTGGGTCGCCCAGTTCGCGGGCGGGATCGTCGGGGCACTCGTGCTGTGGGGAACCTTCAGCGCCTCCCCCTTCTACAGCCGGACAGTCACCGGCCTGGGCGCCGACGGCTACGGCCGCCTGTCGATGATCCGCATCGGCGTCGGCGGGGCCCTGGCCGTCGAGGTCATACTGACCGCCATCTTCGTCTTCATCGTCTTGCGGGTGACCTCGGCGACGGCCAACGCGGCCACAGCAGCGATCGCCATCGGGCTGACGCTGACCGTCGTCCACCTCGTCGGCATCCCCATCACCGGCACCTCGGTGAACCCGGCGCGCAGCCTTGGCCCGGCCCTGGTCGTCGGCGGCACCGCGCTGAGCCAGGTCTGGCTGTTCATCGTGGCGCCTCTGGTGGGGGGCGTCCTCGCGGCCGGGCTGCACCGCCTGCTTTACCGCGAGGAGGACATCCGGTTGGCCGCCGAAGCGCAGCAACCCGGCCAGGCCACTGCTTCCTGACCCGCCCTGGCATCACAGCACATCGCCGGTAACCTGCTGATCATGGACAAGCCGGACGAGGTCAATGCCGCTATCTGGCAGGCCGAAGAGATGGTGCAGACCTGGGCGGCCGAGGCCAAGACGCGCGAGCGCGCGGACGGTGCCCGGCGGCGGTTCATGGCCGCCATCCTCCCGTTCGCGGCACAGGATGCGTTTACGTTCCTGGACCTGGGAGCGGGGACGGGTGCCGCGTCGCGGTCGATCCTCGAGGCGTATCCGCGGAGCACCGCGATACTCGCTGACTTCTCGGCTGCCATGCGGGGCCTCGGCGAACAGGAGATGGAGCCGTACACCGGGCGTTACCGGTATGTCGAATACGACATGTCCGCCAGCGACTGGCCGGCCGCGATTCCCGTGGCCCTCGACGCGGTGGTGACGTCGCTCTGCGTGCACCATCTGCCCGATGAACGTAAGCAGGGACTGTTCACCGAGATCTTCAGCCACCTCGCCCCCGGCGGCTGGTACCTCAACTACGACCCGGTGCGCGCCGCGGACCCGGTTGTCACCGCCACCTGGGAACGGGTGAACGACGACCGCGATCCGGAAGCGGCGGCCAAGCGGCTGCACCGCTCGCCCGAGGAGCAGGCCCGCTGGGACAATCACGTCCGCTTCATAAGCCCACTCCCCCAGCAGCTGGAATACCTCCGGCTGGCGGGTTTCCAGGGCATCGATGTGTACTGGAAACAACTGGACTATGTGATCTACGGCGGCCGCCGGCCTGGGTGAGCCGGATCGCGGCGCCTGGTTGCCTCGGTGACCAGGCGAAGGTCCATGACGTGGTCGGGCGATGCATAAGGGGACCCGGGTGCGCTGACGTCGAACCGGCCGCTGTCGGGCACGTAGTCGCGGCCCCGGGCGATGACCCGGCGCAGGTCGCGCAGGGCCGCTATGTCGGTCTGTGGGTCACCGCGCACGACGATGAGATCCGCGTCGTATCCGGGGGCGAGGCGGCCGGTGGTGGCACCGAGGCCGAGGGCGGCCGCCGCCTCGGTGGTGGCCATCGCGAGCACCTGCGCGGGCCGGAAACCCAGGGTCACCAGATATTCCAATCCGCCGACGTACTGGTGATGCGGGTTGTTGTCGATGCCGGCGTCGGTTCCCGCGATGATCCGCACGCCCATGTCGTGCATCGCTTTGACATGGGCACCGACCTCGATGCCGGTGAGTTCGGCGATGTATGGCGCGCTTGCGCTGATCGTGGGGCAGACGAACATGCCCTGCTCGGCGATCCTGGCGGCCAGGGACTCGCTGAAGCGCCGCTCGTTGGTTTCGGTGACGAAGGAACAGTGCTCGATCGTGGTGACTCCAGCCTCGACCGCGCGGCGGATGCCCTCGGTGCCGTGGGCGTGCGCGGCGACCGGCTTGTCGACCCGGGCCGCTTCCTCGACGATGACGGCGAGTTGTGCGGTGGTGAACTGGGCGTACCAGGGTGCCGATCCGGTCGTCATGAATCCGCCGGTCGACATGACCTTGATCAGGTCGGCGCCGTGCTTGTGGTGGGTGCGGACAAGGCGGCGGAGGTCGTCCTCGCTGTCGGCCTCGCCGCCCATGAACCAGCAGTGGCCGCCGGTGACAGTGACCGGGCACGCCGCCACAACCAGCCGCGGGCCGCGGGCCAGGCCCGCGGCGATCGCGTCGCGCACCGCCACGCCCAGATAGGCGCGAGAGCCCAGGTCCCGGGCCGTGGTCACGCCGACGCCAAGCAGTTCCCGCGCGCTGTGCAGCATGAGCATCAGTTGCTGCTCGCTGCTCTCGGAGCGCATCCGCGCGGCAGGATTCGGCCCGCCATCAAAGGCGAGATGGACATGGCTGTCGATCAGGCCCGGCATGATCGTCGAGCCCGGGTAGTCCGCCCGCGGCGCAGACAGGTGCTCGGCCGGCAGCGCGCCGGCCGGGCCCACCCAGTCCACGGTGCGGTCGCCAAGGACGACCGCACCGTCGGCCACGGTCTCGTCGCCGGTCATCACTCGAGACGCGGTGAGTACCTCCGGCACGCCATCACCTCGCCCAGGTCGTCATAAGCATGATGCGGCCGGCGGCGCCGGCGGCGGAAGGCCCACCATTCCCGCTCCGGGGGAGGATGTCAGGATCGCCGGCGGGCACCGGGCCCGTCTACCTGGCGGAGACGCCCCAGTGCAGGATGGCGGTGTGCCAGGAAACTTCAGACAGGCCATCGACACCACGACCGCGGCCGCGCTCCGTGCCCGCGGCAGCTTCAAGTGGACGGCCCCGGGCCCCGGCGGGTTCGGCGCGGCCGTTGCGGAGATGGACTTCGGTGCCGCGCCCGCGATCCTCGACGCCCTTGCCCGGCTATCCGCCGACGCCCAGTTCGGCTACCTGCCGCCGTACCTGGCAGAGGAGCTGGCCGCCGCCTGCGCCGATTTCATGCTGCGCCGCTTCGGCTGGGGCCCCGACCCTGCCCTCATTCATCCCGTTCCCGACGTGATCAAGGCGCTGGAGATCGCCATCACGCACTTCTCCCGGCCGGGCTCCCCCGTCATCCTTCCCACCCCCGCCTACATGCCCTTCCTCATGGTGCCCGGCTTCCTCGGCCGCGAGATCATCCAGGTGCGAATGCACGACGACGAGGAAGGTTTTTTCACCTTCGACTTCGACGCGATCGCGGAGGCGTTCCGCGCCGGAGGGCACCTGCTCATCTTCTGCAACCCCTACAACCCCCTCGGGCGCGTCTTCGCCCGGGATGAGATGACGCAGCTGACCGACGTGGTCGACCGGCATGGCGGCCGCGTTTTCGCCGACGAGATCCACGCTCCGCTCGTCTACGCGGGGGGCCGCCATATCCCGTACGCGTCGACCTCCGACACCGCTGCCGCGCACACGCTGACGGCCACCTCCGCTTCGAAGGCGTGGAACCTGCCCGGGCTCAAATGCGCTCAGGTGATCCTGACCAATGAGGCTGACCGCCAGCGCTGGGAGGACATGGGATTCTTCGCTTCCCACGGCGCGAGCAATCCTGGCGTGGTCGCCAACATCGCGGCGTTCCGCTATGGCGAGGCATGGCTGGACGAGGTGCTCACCTACCTGGACGACAGCCGCCGCCTGCTCGCTGACCTGCTCACCCGCCACCTGCCGCAGGTGCGCTACCGCCCTCCCGACGGAACCTATCTGGCCTGGCTCGACTGCACCGCGATGGAGCTGCCGCGGTCGCCGGGTGCACTTGTCACCGACCATGCGCAGATCACGGTCGTGGACGGGCCTGCTTTCGGCGAAGGCGGCGACGGAGCGTTCCGGTTCAACTTCGCCACGCCGCAACCCGTCCTCACTGAGATGGTGGAGCGCATCGCCGCGGCCCTGGCGACCGGATAGGCCGCCGAGGTGCGGATGACCAGCGCCCGCTGACAGGACCCGCCCCCGCACGCCGCCACCGTGGGGCCGGGCGGTTTGGGTCCTACCAGACGGGCTGCCGGCTGAGCGACCCTGGTATGCGACCGGTGAATAGGCGCTGGGTGCTGGGGGGCAACGGGGTGAAGGTGGTCGGGGTCTGGACGCCGAACACCGGTCCCCGGACGGCGATCATCGCGGTGCCGTGGGCGTCCACCCAGTACACGGCCGTGGAGGCTGCCTCGGTGCCGGTCCGCCGCTTGTACAGGACCTGTATCGGCTTTCCGGTGCGCACCGAGAAGTCGGTGATCGTGAAGCCAAACACCCTGGGCGGGGCCTTCTCATGGTAGAAGGGGGCGACGAGCTTGGTGCCGTCGCCGGTGATGAACGGCAGCCCGATGATGCGGTGCTTGACGTTGGTGTGCTGCCAGCCGAGATCGGCACTCGGGAGGGGGATCCGCCTGCTGGCTGCCGGCAGGCTGCCACCCAGGGCGGTGTCCAGCAGGTAGAGCTGCCCGGGCCACCCGTCCTTGGTGCGGGTGGTCAGCTCGAACATCAGCGTCCGGTTGTCCGCCTCCCACCGCAGTCCGCCGCTCGCCACCGGCATGGCGATCTGGCCGAGCGTGCCCGGGCCGGGCCACACCCACTCGCGCCGGGCTCCGGTCGCGAGCGAGAAAACCTTGATCATGGACCCGACCTGCCCATGGGCGGGCAGCAATGACACGGCGAGCTTGCTGCCATCGGGGGACAGCGCCAGGCCCGTGACGCCCGTTTCCGTGGGGATGGGCAAGCGCGCCAGGTGGCCCGGGTGCCCCGAGCGGCCCAGCACCAGCCCGTAGAACTTGACCGGCCTGGGCGCGGTCACATCCCACGGCCCGCGCGGCAAGGATGATGTGCCGAGAACGAACGTCCGGCCGTCACCGGCGGCCGCCTCCCAGGCGAAGAACGTGTGCGGCCCGGGCGGGGCGAGGGTCCCCAGCTTGGCTCCGGTGGCGGTCGCGCCGACCACCATCGCGCGGCCTGGCACCTCGGGAATGGCGACGAAGTGCCGGGGGACCTTGGCGAGCACATCTGCGGAGCCGGCCGGGCCGCTCGCGCCAGGGCGCAGAATCAGGCCGGAGATGCCCAGCGACGCGATGATCACGCCAGCCACGGCTGCCGCGGCGGCCACCGGGGCCAGCCACCCCGGCCAGCGGCGCGGGCCAGCGGCCACGGCGGGCCAGGCCAGCCGCAGGCCAGCCCTTGCTCCGCCCGGGTGAATGCCAGGCGGGGACCCCGGCCGCATCTTCGGCGGCTGCCACCTCGACTGGCGTGCTGGTCAGCCGCTCGGCAAGGTCGGCCAGCGTGTCGGGGTGCACCATCTGGGCGGCCTCGGCATCGGTCACCGGAGCGATCCGGCTGATGGGATTCATGCGAGGTCTCCGTTCGTGACGTGGCCGTCGATCGAGCGTGCCGCCTGGTCGCTGGCGAGCAGGGCGGCGAACCGGCGGCGCGCGCGGTGCTGCCGGATCCGCACGGCATTGGGCGAGCAGCCCAGGACCGCCGCGATCTGCCTGGTGGTCAGCCTCTCCCAGGCGGCCAGCGCGAGTAGCTCCCGGTCGGCGGCGGGCAAGCCGCGGAACGCGGCGGTGATCGTGGTCAGTTCGCTGGAATACTCCCGCTCGCGGTAGGCGGCGGCGAGGTCCGCGCGGAGGCGGTCGGCCAGCGCCGTTCGCCTGCGGTCGGCGCGGTGATGATTGGCGAGCACGCGCCTTGCCACGCCATAAAGCCACAGCCGCGTGCTGCCGCCGTCCGGGACATCGCCCAGCCGCCGCCAGCAGGTCAGGAACGTCTCGGCGATGACGTCCGCCGCGTCGTCGGGGTTGTCCGTGCGGCGCAGCACGTATCCGGTGATCGCGGCGTGGTTCGCGGCGTATATCTGCTCGAACCTGTGCCGCCGCGCCTCCGCGGTACCGGTGAGCGACGTTCGCACGGATGCTCCCTTCGACACAGATCACATGTCCGCATAGGACGAAAGCATTTCAAGATCGACGCTGGCCTCACGCGTGGCCAGGTCGCGAAGGTGGCGGAGCGGGCCGGTAAACAGGACCAAGGTGCTGAATGAGCGGCGTACCCCGATGTTTATTCGTGCTGCCCGAGCCCTTGTTTCGCTCAATGGCTGCAATTTGCGGCTGTATATTCAATGCAGTTCTTATCGCGGGCTCTGTTTTGCTCAGCAATTTACCGGCCTATTGTAGATCCGCATCAGGGAGTGTAGCTTGCGAAATAACAGCAACTACAACGGATCTTGGGCCACGGCGATGCCAGAACGCAAGCATGCCAGAGCCTAGCCGTCGTGTGCGGCCAAGGGCTCTGGCCGCTCCTCTCACGCTCGTCGCAGCCGCGGTGGCTGTTGCCCCCATCGCGGCAGGTGCCCGCCTTGCGGTCCAGGGCAGCAGTGCGCCGCCCATTGCCCGAGTCGTGGCCAGCGGCACCAGCGTCGCGCACAGCCACCCGCGGCCCGCATCAAGAGCGCCGGCGGCACCTGCCGAATACCGGCCAAAGTGGGTCCCGAGTCATACCCACGTGCCACACCACCCACGGCACCACGGCCAAGGGCCAAAACGCCATCGGCCGGCCCGCCCTCGGCGGGCAAGCCGCCTCCACAGCGAGCGGGCGCAAGCCCGCCATCAACCCCGCAGTCCGGCCTTGATGCTCTTGGACCGCGCCGTGCTGGATATGCAGGCCGCCGGAGCCAGCCGGACGTTGCTGGACTTCATGGACCAGCCGCAGAACCTCGTGTCGACCCCCAGGGCCAGGGCGAAGCCGCTCGCAAACGCCACCCGCATCCAGGTGTTCAGCAGCTACGCCGGCCTTGCCCAGGCGCTGGCCAACCACCACATCGCGGCCGACACCAGGGCCGTCGTGTATGACAACGAGCGATCTACCGGCACCCCGGTGGCTGAGCTGGAAAATCCGGTGCGGTACTGCCGAATGACGGCACGGCTGCTGCACCAGAACGGCCTGGAATACATCGCCAGTCCCGGGTTCGATCTGTCGGGGCCCCGGCCCGCGAACGGCGAATGGTTCCGGCAGTTCGCCCAGGCCGGGCTCATGAAATGCGGCCGCTACGCCGATTACCTGGACATCCAGGACCAACTGATGCAGGGCACATCCACCTACTCCCAGGATGCCCGGGCTGCCGCCACCCTGCTCCACCAGATCAACCCGCGAGCAAAGCTGCTCATGGGGCTGAGCACCAGCCCCAGCGGCCGACTCGGCACGGCCGGCCAGCTCTGGCGGGCCTACCAGGACACCAGCCGGTTCGTGAACGGCTACTGGCTGAACGTGCCGCACAATGTCTCCGGGCATTCTCTTCCATCCGTGGCACTACGGTTCCTTCAGAAGGTGGTCACGAGCACTCACTGACCCCGCTGACGAACTCAAGCTGCGCTACGTTGCCTGACCGAGGCCGCGCTTAACCGGCATGTGACGCTGTTGGGGCGGGACGGCAACTACAAGTGTGAGCCAGATGCCATCAACGTCGCTGAACTCGCCGTGGTCACACCGGGCGCCGCAGGAAAGCGGGCCGGCTGATGGCGCGGTTGCTGAGTTCGAGGCGCTGTACCGGGCGAACGTGGCGGCGGTGACCGCCTATTTCGCGCGGCGCAGCGCGGACCCGCAGACCGTGGCCGACCTGACCGCGGACACCTTCGTCCAGGCGATCACGTCGTTTGCCACCTTCGACCCGCGCAAAGGCACGCCACGTGCCTGGGTGTTCGGCATCGCCCGGCGGATCTACGCCGCGCACTGCCAGGCACACAGCCAACAGCGGAGCAGGGTGGAGCGGCTGGCGGGCCGCCGGGAACTCGCCCCCGATGAAGTCGGGGAGCTGATCGACCGGATCGACGCCGAACGCCCTCGGCCGGGCGCTGGTCACAGGTCTGACCACGCTGCCCGCCGCGGACCGGGCGGTGGTCGAACTGGTGGACCTGGCGGGCCTGCAGCCCAAAGAAGCGGCCCAGGTGCTCGGCATCGCGCCGGGCACGCTGCGGATGCGGCTGATGCGGGCCCGGGCCCGGCTGCGGAAGGCGGCCAGCCCGGATCTGGCGCACGGCACCGATCCTGCGAGTGAGCCAGAGGTGAAGACATGACGAAGTTCGAGGATCAGCTGTTCGGGCAGCTGATGGCCGAGCACGGGCACCAGTTGCGTGCCGTGGAGCGGCCAGCGGCGGCTCGGCGCCGGGTCCGGCGGCCGGTGTGGCTGGCCACCGGTGCGGCCGGCACGGTGGCCACGGTCACCGTGGCGGTGATGGCGCTGGGCAGCGCGCCGGCCTTCCGCCGCGTACTGCGGTGACCCAGCACGACGGCACCGTATCGGTCGCTGTCTACCGGGCGTCCGGCGTCGCCGGGGCCAACGCGGCGCTGCAGAGGATGCACGCCCGGGTCGTGGTCGTGCCGGTGCGGCCGGACTGCCGGCCGATCGGGTCGCTGCCGCGCCCCCATCCGGCCCCGCACCCAGCGGTGTGGGTCGGAGCCACGGTGAACAAGCAGGGGCATCGCTCCATCTCGGTCAAGATCAAGGGCAGCATCCCGGCCGGGGACACGATGATCCTGGCGTTCACCGGCAACCCGCGCGGTGGCGGCGCCGTGGGGGCAGGGGGCATCATCACCGGGCCCGTGCCCCGCTGCGTGAGCCTCCCGCACGCGCCGTCCCCTTAACGGCGGCACCTGCTCAACCCACGCCGTGACCCGGCCCGGCTGAGCAGCTCAGCACCAGGCCGCAGCACACCACACCAGATTGGGGCGGCTGCCCGGCGGCCCGCCGGGTCAGCACCACGACGCAGCCACCGCCGCCATCACACGCGGCGGTGGCTGACCGACAGGGAGCATTGACCCGGCATGCAGCTTGCCTTCAGATCATGTTTCTACGGTGGGCCCAGCACGACCTGACAATCCTGGTGCTGACCAGCGGCGAAGGGCGGAGAACGGTGCAGGACGACGTGGCCATCTGGTACCGGGGCGCGAATTACCAACTCGGCCGTTGGCGGCATGGATACGGGCTCTGGCCCGCGGCGGGGCGTCCGGAGTTTCCGCTGGAGCAGTGGCCGGAGACCCCGCAGGGATGGGCCGCGGCCTGGTCCCGGTTCACCGGCATCGAGCATCCCGCGGCCATCGTGCACCTCAGCAAGCCCGGCGGCCAGGTGGCCAGCCGGGGCGCTGCGATCGGCGCAGCCGGGCTGCTCGGCGCCGGTGTGGCCTGCGGGATCGCCGGGCTGTTCCCGGCGTACCTGTCCGGGGCCAGCCTGGCCAGCGTTCCCGCCAACCTCGTCCCGCACGTGATCTACCTGGCCACGTGGCTGGCCAGCGGGCTGCTGATCATGGCCGGGGGAACCTGGCGGCGCGTGGGTGCGCTGCTCGGGCTGGCCATGAGCGTCGTCACGTTCGGTTACTTCTTCGCCGATCTCGGCGCGGCGATCTCCGGCGGTACCAGTGCCCTGGGTCCCGGCCTGGTCCTCGGGCTGACCGGCTGGCTGCTGTGCACCGCTGGCGCCGCGCTGGCTGCCTGGCCACCCGGGCTGGCCGGTGCCCCGCGCTGGCAACTCCCCCGCCGCTGGCATCCCGCGGTGACGCTGACGGTCAGCACGCTGCTGGCGCTCGGCGTGGCCGTCGCGTTCGCCCCGTCGTGGGACAGCTACACGCTGCGGACGCCCACGCAGCTGATCCAGACGGTGACCGCAGGCAACATCTTCGCCAACCCGGGCCTGGTGATCTTCGGCAACGTCGCCGTGATGGTGGCGCTCGTCGCGGCCGCCGCGGTCGCCGCACTCTGGCAGCCCGCCCGGCTGGGCGCCGCGGTACTCGCCGGTGCGCTCATCCCCATGGCGGCCCAGGCGATCTCCGCACTGATCCAGCTCAGCCAGGGCATCTCGCCGGCACAGTTCGGGATCTCCTCGAGCCGCGCCGCCCAGCTCGGCCTGACCATCACCAGCGGGCTCACCGCGGCGTTCTGGATCTATTTCGCCCTCGTGATCGCGCTGGCCGGGACGTGCGCCTGGATGCTCCTCCAGGGCGGCCGCAGCGCCAGAAGGGGATGAGCTCGGCCACCGCCCCGGCGGCCGTCTCGTGGCAGGCGTGACAGCGGCGGGCGGGCCACCGCGATCATGGCCGCGGCGAGGTGGACACGTCCTGGCTACCAGCCGACCGCCCCGTCGGTGAGTTCACGTATCAGGTCGGCGTGCCCGTTGTGGCGGGCATACTCCTCGATCATGTGCACGTAGATCCACCGCAGGGAGCAGGATTCCCCGCCCCCGGGTGGAGCCGGAGCCTACGGGACACGCCCTGGTGTCCCGCTGAGGCAGGCTTCGTATCGTGTGGGCTGAGGCACTGTCGTGCTCGCGGCCGCTGGGATGGGAGCGGCGCTGACCGGAAGCGGCTTCGATGGATACCACCAGGCGCGGTGAGCTTGCCAGCCGGCTGCTGGACGGTTACGTGCATGGCCCGGCGGCTGGGACCGAAGCCACGGCCCGCGCGCTGGCCAAGGTGGCGGCCGCTGAGGCCGTCGTTCTGGTCGAGGGCATCAGTGACCAGATCGCGGTCGAGACCCTTGCGGCCCGCCGGGGCCGGGACCTCGATGCGGAGCGCGTCGTGGTCCTGCCGGCCGGCGGCGCGCACGCGATGACGCGTTACCTGACGCAGTGTGGCCCGGCCGGAGCCGGCCTGACAGTGGCGGGCCTGTGCGACGCGGCCGAGGAGAACGTCGTCCGGCGCGGCCTGGCCAGCGCTGGTATCGGCTCGCCCGCCACCCGCGACGGCATGGAGCGGCTGGGCTTCTACGTGTGCGTCGAGGACCTGGAGGACGAGCTGATCCGCGCGATCGGCGCCGCCCGGGTTGAGGCGCTCATTGACACGCAGGGAGATCTCCGCTCGTTCCGCAGCCTGCAACACCAGCCCGAGTGGCGCGGTCAGCCCGCCACCGCACAGCTACGGCGGTTCCTGGGCAGCGGCGCCCGGCGCAAGCTCCGCTACGCGCGCCTGCTCACCGCGTCGGTGGACCTGGACCGGCTGCCGCATCCGCTCGGCGCGGTGCTCGACCGGGTGTCACCCGCCGCGTGACGAAGTCCCGCACCGGGCAGCCGTGAGTTGCGGCGGTCAGCCACCAGGGCTCTCAGCGCGTCTGCATGCCGATGTGGTCCATGAGCGCCGCCTCGGCCCCGGCCCTGGTGCCGTAGATGCCCCGGATTCGTCGCAGTTCCTCGGAGATCTCCGACCAGTCCCGGCTCGGATCGTCGCCGCACCCAGGGCAGACGATCTCGTACGGGCCCTCGGCCGTGTCGTCCCACACGCGCTGGCCCGACGGGTCATCGACCAGCTTCCCCCTGCGCCAGCGCACGAACGCGGTCCCGTCGTCGTGACCAGGGACGCCAGAACGGACAGTTGCCATGGAGCCATCCTGGCAGGCCCGGCCGATTGTGGCGGCGAACCAGAATTGGTACGTCTACCTGCGCGTACCGGCCAGCCAGCAGGCGGCCGTGGCCGCCTTCATGCAGCGTGCGGTTAATCACGAGATCACGATCATCGTGGGGAAACGCCCTGGTCCTCCGAGCTGGTCGGTGGCACGCAGTCAGGGAGCACCGTGGTCCTGCCAGCGCGGAACAGGGCCCGGGCGGAGCGGCTCTTCCGGCGCCTGACAGGCGGTGCCTAGCCCCGGGCTGTGCTGCACTGGGAGGGCTTGCGCCGGGCGTCAGTGAGGAGTGCGGATGACATCGCAGCATGCGGCAGGTGCGGCCAGCGCGGACGGGGCACGTCATCTGCTTGACCCGCTGACCGCAGCGGAGATCAGGCAGGCGGCCGGCATCCTCGCCGGCGACGGGCGGGTGAGTCCGGCGATTCGTTTCGTGTCGGTCAGCCTCCACGAACCCGCAAAGGCGGAGGTTGCCTCGTTCCGTCCTGGCCAGGGGCTTGACCGCGAGGCCTTCATCGTGGCCCTGGATCCCCGGGAGCACATGACCTACGAGGCGGTGGTGTCCCTCACGGCCGGGGCCGTCCTGTCCTGGCAGCCGGTCCCGGGGGCACGGGCCCCGGTCACGGTTGGCGAATTCGCGGAATGCGAGCGTCTGGTCAGGGCCGACTCCCGGTTCCGCGAGGGCCTTCGGAAGCGGGGCATCCACAGCCCGGATCAGGTGCTGGTGGAAGCGTGGGGAATCGGCACCTTCACCCGGGAGGTGGACGCGGACCGGCGGCTGGTCTGGGCGTTGTGCTTCTACCGGGCCAGTCCGGGCGACAACCCGTACGCCAAGCCGATCCACGGGCTGCACGTAGTTGTGGATCTTGACGACATGTCCGTTGTCCGGGTCGAGGATCTCGGGGTGGTGCCACTCCCCCCGGGCACCGGGGACTACACGACCGGCGGCAGCACCTACCGCGCCGCCCTGGCACCCCTCGAGCTGCGGCAGCCAGCGGGCGTGAGTTTCCAGGTGGATGGGTGGGAGGTGCGCTGGCAGAACTGGCGTTTCCGGCTGGGGTTCAACGCACGCGAAGGTCTCGTGCTGCACACGATCGGCTACGAGGACCGGGGGCGGCTGCGCTCGGTCATCCACCGCGCTTCGGTTGCCGAACTGGTCATACCGTACAGCGACCCGAGGCCCTTCCAAGGCTGGCGCAACGCCTTCGACATCGGGGAATACGGCATTGGGACGCTGACCAATTCGCTGGAGCAGGGGTGTGACTGCCTCGGCCAGATCCGGTACTTCGACGTCCAGCTTGCCGACGGCCAGGGCACGCCGTACAGGGTCAAGAACGCGATCTGCCTGCATGAGGAGGATCACGGGATCCTCTGGAAGCACTTTGATGCCGGCCTCGGCCATACGGAGACACGCCGGAGCCGGCGGCTGGCCGTGTCGTTCATCATCACCGCGGGCAACTACGAATACGCCTTCTACTGGTACTTCTACCAGGACGCCACGATCGAGCTGGAAATCAAGCTGACCGGTATCGTGCTGACCGCCGCGCTGCCCCCGGGTGAGACCAGCGACTACGGCACGCTCGTCGCCCCGCAGACCCTTGCCGCGCACCACCAGCACTTCTTCAGCGTCCGGCTGGACATGGCGGTCGACGGTGACCGCAACTCCGTGCTGGAGGTCGACACCGAGCCGGTGCCGAAAGGCCCCGGTAATCCCTATGGCAATGCGTTCCGGCCACGCCGCACGCTGCTGCGGTCAGAATCGCAGGCACAACGGCTGATCGATCCCCTCACCGGCCGGCACTGGCTGGTGATCAACCCGAACGTCACCAACGCCCTGGGGCAGCCGGTCGGCTACAAGCTGGTCCCCGGCGGGAACGTCGTGCCGTTCGCGCACGAGGATTCGTCCTTCATCCGGCGGGCGGCGTTCACGACCAGGCATTTGTGGGTGACGCCGTTCGCGCCCGGCGAGCGCTTTCCCGCCGGGGAATACCCGAACCAGCACGCCGGAGGGGCCGGGCTCCCGGAGTGGACCAAGGCGGACCGGCCCATCGAGAACACCGACATCGTGCTCTGGTACACCCTCGGCAGCCATCACCTGCCACGGCCCGAGGACTGGCCGGTCATGCCCGTCGAGCGGGCCGGTTTCGCCCTCAGGCCGGTTGGGTTTTTCGATACGAACCCCGCGCTGGATGTGGCACCACCCCGTGGCGGCGAAACCGGCGGCACCTAGCCAGATCGGGGCGCGGAAGCCAAGCTGAATCCAGAAGGGGGCGGCAACGGTGGCGGACCAATCGAAGGACGTGACGGCCCCGGCGGCTGGACCAGCGGCAACCTCATCTCGCTGTACGTGCTGCTCGGAATCGGCGCCGCGATCATGATCTATGTACGCGGCACGTAAAAGCCGGCCTACTTCACCACTTCCCGCGAGGTGTTCCAGCCCGAGGCCGCCCCGTCGCGGCCCCGTTCGCAGGCGCGCCGGCCATGACGGCACGTCCTACCAGGCTGGGTGATCGATGTCCACCGGCGGCAGGTCCCGCACGTCGTCCTTGGCCAGGTTGAGCTGGATACCGTCCTCGGCGTCGGTGACGGCGCTGATCGGGATGGATACTTCCTTGCGGCCCCACAGGTGCCCCTCCTGGAGGAGCACGTGCGTCACGTGATGGTTGCGGGGGTCAATGACGAGCCCTTCCACATGACCGATCTCGCCGTCGGTGGCATGGACGCGATCGCCGCGGCGGACCGCCACCTCACCCAGGGGGATGGCGTCGTAGGTGACGGTCTCCGAGACCCCCTCGACCATGTCGCCCTCGACCCCGGCGGTCCCGCCCAGGCTCAGCCATGGCTGGGAAAGCACCTGGTCCGGCCCGTAGGCCGCATAGCCTCTGGTCCCCGGCACGAACTGCGTCTCCTCGGCGGCGTCGAGCTTCTCGAACTCCGCCATGGTGCAGCGCAGCCTGATCTCGCCGCCGGTGGCATCGACAAGCCCGAGGGGCACGAGCCGGCCAAGCCCGCTTCGGCCCGCCGGTTCCACCACGAGGTGGGTGAGTTCGCGGCTGACCGGGTTGAGGACCACCCGGGTCACCTCACCGCATGCTCCATCGGCACAACTGACGCCGGCACCGATCATGAACGGTATCTCTGTCATCGCCACCTTCTTCGCCTGGTGTGACCCTCGCCGCAATCCTGGCACTGACGGGATCGCCCGGTACATCGCCCAACATAGGGTGTACCGGACCAGAGCGGCTGACCCGGACAAATCACAGCGAACGCCGGCGGGGCACGGCATCGCTGCACTGGGCACCGGGCCGCACGGCATCCGGGGCACGCCGTCAAGGAGATCCTCTTCATGCACGCGAGCATCATTCGCGTATCGGCCGCATCGGGGGCGGCCGTTGCCCTCAGCATCATCGGGGTGAGTGGGGCCAGCGCAGCGGGTACGCCCACCCAGGCCTCGGGACGTACGCCGGCAGCGGCTGCGCCGCATGCCGCGGCGGGCCCCGGCACGCAGGCGTGGATCCAGCGTTACAACGGCACCAAAGCCGGGACCGACGCGCCAGTTCGGTCGCGGTCAGTCCCACCGGCGGGACGGTCTACGTCACCGGGGAAAGCCATGCCGCGGGGGGCATCTCCACCGTCTATGACTACGCGACGGTGGCCTACGACGCGGCCACCGGCGCCCGGTTGTGGATCCAGCGCTACAACGGCCCGGGCAACGGCGATGACCGCGCCAGTTCGGTGGTGGTCAGCCCGACCGGAGGGACGGTATACGTCACCGGGCAGAGTGACGGTGGGACCGCTACCGGCGACGACTACGCCACGGTCGCCTACGACGCCGCCACCGGCGCGCAACTGTGGGCCCAGCGTTACAACGGCACCGGCAACAACACCGACGGGGCTACCTCGGTGGCGGTCAGCCCTACCGGGGGGACCGTGTATGTCACCGGGGAGAGCTTCGGTGGGACCGCGTCGTGGTACGACTACGCGACGGTCGCCTACGATGCCGCCTCCGGCGCCCAGCTGTGGGTCAAGCGCTACACCGGCAGCGGCAGCGCCACTGACCAGGCCAGCTCGGTAGCCGTCAGCCCCACCGGGAACAGGGTGTTCGTCACCGGGGCCAGCGCCGGAGCGACGACGGGCGATGACTACATCACGATCGGCTATAGCGGCTGATACCGTCCGCCCGAGGTGGCCGGGCCGGTCGTGACAACCGCGGCAAAGGTGTGGGGGCGCTGTTCGGTGCTCAGCCCCCGGGCGCGCCCCCGCGCCGCATCACGGGCTACCTCCAGCTGGCCGGGTAACCGGCCGGGAGAATCCCATGCGGGGGCTGGTCGCGGTTGGGCGCGGCGGGCGCCCCCAGCGACTGGAGCAGTTCGTCGAAGTTGAGCCCGACCCTGGTCGGAAACGGGCCGAGCCCGCCGATGCTGCCGGCCTGCGGGAGTTCCGACTCTGCGGACAGGCCGGTCGGCTGCGCCCACCCGGTTTCGATGCCGTCGCCACCGTTGTACATGCTGCCGAGCACGGTGGCGGCCGACACGCGCTGGCCGGCCACGACGGACGGGACGATGTCTTCGGCCACATAGACCATCAGCCCCACCCCCGGCCCGCTGGTGAGCCGGTAGGTGATCCAGCCCCCGCCGGGCCAGCCGAAGTTGTCCGCGTCGGCGCTGGTGACGACCCCGTCGCCGAGAGCATAGACCGGGCCCGACCCGGCGAAGTCGACGCCATCGTCGATACGCTCTCTGACCAGCCCATGGACCCCGCGCAGCGGGTTACGGTAGCTGCCCCCGGCGCTGTCGGCGATGGTGGCGCCGACGATCTCCGGACGGCCTCCCCAGGAGGCCGGCCACGCCGCCACCCCGTCGGCCGCCTTCGCCAGCCACAACCCCGCCCAGGGTGATGCGTGTCCCCGCAGCTCGGCCAGGCCGGCCCAGGTGCAGACCACCGCAACCACGCCCGCAACGACCATCGCCGCAACCAGAACCCGCGTGCCAAGCCGCCCGGCCGGCGACTGCCTGCGGCGACCGGCCGCCGAGCCGGAGCGCGCCCGGGACGACGTGGAGTGCCGGACGCGCATGGTGGACACGATCGCCCCCCTCGTTCTGGCACTGGGGCCGGCCAGCCGGGTGCTATTGGTGCATAAGGCTGCACTACACCCGCCCGCCGCCGGGCCATAACTACTCAACACACAAATGCCGCTACGCCGCGTCAATCTCGGCGGCGCCCACTCCCCCATCCACCCAGGCCAGGAAGGAGGTGACGGTCACCCGGCGACCTCGGCCGCGAGCAGCGCACCAAGCTCCCAGCACGCCAGCAGTTCCTGTTTGCCCGGGGGGCCGGTGACGCAGACCGGCGGCCGGACCTCCCGCCACCGCAGCCCGGTGGTGATCGCCTGCACCGCGCGCACCGCACCGGTGGTGTCCATGCCGCCGTGCACGTACAGGCCATAGGGCCGCCGCACGGTGGCCTCCAGGCACGGGTAGTAGATGCCGTCGAAGAAATGCTTCAGCGCGCCGGACATGTAACCGATGTTGGCCGGGGTGCCGAGCAGGTACCCATCGGCCTGCAACACATCGGCGGCCGCCGCGGTCAGGGCAGGCCGCAGGAGCACCTCGACGTCCTCGATTTCATCGGTCCGCGCTCCGCTGACCGCCGCCTCGAGCATCTCTTGCAGCGCCGGCGAGGGCGTGTGATGTACGACCAGGAGCCTGGGCATCAGCGCCGAGCCTAGACGAGGGCAGCCGGGCCTGCGGTCCCGGGATCAGCTCCTAGCCGCTGGCGACGTCGAGGACTATCTTGCCGCCGGGCATGCCCGGCTTTCCATCCGGTGCGCCTCGGCCGCTGCCGCGCGGGGCGGGCGACGCGGCCGCAACGCGCGCCGGCAGCAGCGCGTGAGCGCCTGGACGCACTGCGCGCCATGGCAGCCTTGGCCCAGGCGCCGTCCAGCCCGGTTACCGGCATCGACCGGGTTGATCCCGGCCGCGTGCACGGCGAGTCCGGCACCTGGCAGCGGGCCCGGCGGCGGGATCGGGCGCCTCGCCCAGCCGCAGCTGCTCCGGCCCGCCGAACTCGCGCAGCAGCACCGCTCTCATCAGCCCGGTTCCTTCCGGTACCCGGTCAGCGCCGCCCCGGATCCGTGGCCCGCGCCCAAGCCGGCATCATGACACATGCCGCCATGCTGATCTGGCTAAGCCGGCGGGCCCAGGCGCAACCGGGCCCCTGCCGGAGGGCGGAACCATGGTGCCCCGGTGGGCGTCCTAGAAGTATGCGGCCACATAGAAAGTGCGCGCCGGGCGCGGCGCTCCTCACGGCCTGCGCGGCCGTGGCGGTGGCAGGATGCGGCACCACGCATCCTGCGACGGGAGGGGTAACACCGGCCTCCGCGACGCCGCGGGAGCGTGCCGTCGCCGACGCGGCAGCCATCCTGAAGGCCTTTGCCGTGCCCCCCGGCGCGTCGCGGTTGCGGCAGGCACCCGACGCGCTCAAGACCCCGATCACCATCCTTGTCTCCACCACGCTGGTGGACCACGTCTCCTTCTGGCGGGCGCCCGGCCGGCCGCAGGCGGTACTGGCCTGGGAGCAGGCGCACCTGCCCCGCCGGTTCACGCCGGGCGACCAGGATTTCGGGCCACCGTCATGGGACCGCATGTTCTCGCTATCCCCGGTTCCTGGCGTGCTGAACGCCCGGGACATGGTGGTCGAGGTGACCGGAGCGGGCAACGGGCAGACGGCGATCCGGGTGGACGCTCAGGTGAGCTGGCAGCCGCCACGGCCGGCCTCGGATCGGGTGCCGTCCGCCGCCCACGTGGTCACGATCACCCAGCTGCCCAGCCTGAACCCACATGCCAGGCGCCCGCCCGCGCCGGTCACGATCACCGACCCGGTGGTCGTCCGGCGGCTCGCGGAACTCGTCGACGGGCTCCCGCTGTCCACGATCGGGCCGGGCGCCTCCTGCCCGGCGGCCTTTGGCGGCGGGATCAGGCTGACCTTCCTCGCCCGGGCCGGCGGCGCACCGCTCGCGGTCGCGCAGGGGCCGGCCGCCTGCGGCACCGTGCAGTTCAGCTCCGGCGGCACGCGGCAGCCCGCGCTCCAGCTCACCGACTCGTTCATCCCGCAGGTCCTCAGGCTCGCCGGCCTGCACTGGAAGGTCATGTAGCCCGCGGCCAGCCGGACTTCTGACGATGTCTTCCCCTAGGAAACTCTACCTAGGTAGAGTAATCGCATGCCCCGGGGTTCAGGGTTCTCCGCTCAGACGTTGCTGGTGCTCGCGGCGCTGTCCGCGCAGCCGGCCGACTGGCGGCATGGCTATGACCTGGCGAAGCAGACCGGGCTGAAGTCCGGCACGCTGTACCCGATCCTGGTGCGGCTGGCTGACCGGGGGCTGGTGGAGGCGCGCTGGGAGGACGGCCGGCCCGCCGGGCGGCCGCCGCGGCACCTGTACCGGCTCAGCAGCGCAGGACTGGCCCGGGCCGAGGCGGCGGTGGCCGCCGCGCCGGCCGCGGCGCCGCGGGCAGCGGCGCTGCGGCGGGCCGTACCGCGGCAGCGCGGCCTGGCCGGGGAGGGACTGTGATGGGCCGGGCGCTGGACGGGGCCGCGCGGGCGCTGGAGAGGCTGCTGGGCCGGTGCGCGGCGCTGGTGCCGCCGGGGCGGCGCGGCTGGGTCGAGGCGGTGCGCGCCGAGGCCGGTGAGGTGCCGCCCGGGATGGCACGGCTGGGCTGGCTGGCCGGCGGGTTGTGGCTGGTGGCGAGGGAGGCTGGGATGGTCCGCAGGATCGGGTACGGGCTGGGGGTCGCGGCGGTGGCGGTGGTCTGCGCGCTGACGCTGCGGTACCTGTGGAGCGGCGCGCACGCCGGCCGGGACGACGGGTGGGACAAGGCCAGGATGCTGCTGCTGGTGGCGCTGCTGGCGGGTCTGCCGTGGGTGGCCCGGCGGCGCGGGGTGTTCGGCCCGGTGGGCCGCAGCATCGCGGCGCGGGCGGTGCGGGCCGGCGGCAGCGTGGCGCTCGTGGCCCTGGTGCTGGACTTTGCCCGGGTGGAGCATTTCCCCGGCCCGGCGATGAACGGCCCGTGGAATCCCCCGGCAGGGCACTGGAACTGGGTACAGGAAGCGGCGGCCCTGGTGCTGATCGCTGCCTGCCTCGCGGCGGTCCTGATCGTCAGGTCGCGGCGGCCGCAGGTCCACCCGGCGCTGGTGGCGTGGTGCGCCGCCGCCGCGGGGCTGGTCCTGTTCTTCACGGTGGCCCCGGTGCAGGTGCTGATCACCGTCTACGCGGCCGGGCTCCTCGCGGTGACCTCACGGCGGTCGCCGGTGACCCCGGCGACCCTGGCCATCAGCGCCGGCATCGGCGCCGCCGGCGGCCTGCTGGTCGTCGTGCTGTGGGACCCCACCCGGGCACGGCCAGTGCCGGGCCCGGGCATCACACCCAGAACCGATGTGCCGCTGCTGTTCATCGTGCTGGTCGTGACGATCATCGTGGGAGTGGCCGTCACGGGACTGGCCGCACAGCGCGCCAACGGCACCAGCGACCCCGCGGCGGTGAAGGCCCACGCCTGGCAGTACCTGGCGGCCGGCCCGCTGACCGCCGCCAGCGCCGCGCTGATGCTCCCCCTGTTCCGGGCCAGCCACGCGGTGCACTTCGCCGCCGTGTGCCCGGCGACACAACGCTTCCACTGCACCGCCGCACCGGCGGTATGGGTGTTTTTCCTCGTCGCCGGGCCGCTGATCGGCCTTGCCATGGGCACGTGCCTGGGCTCGGTCAGCGCCACGGCCCAGCCACCGCGCCAGCCGCCGCCCAAGCCGCCACGCGAGCCACTGGAGCCACCGCCGGATGGCGCCCGCTCCACCGCGGCCGGGATCTTCGTGAAGATCTGACCGCGCGGCCGGGCGGTCGAATTGTGGGCCGCACGCGGCAGCCGTAACCTTTTGGGGCATGCCGCGCCTCCCCGGGAGCCCCGGCAACCGTAACCAGTGTGGGAGGTGAGGCTTGGTGGCGGACGATGAGGTGACGCGGCCGGGCCCGAAGCTTGACACGACGGTGTCGCACTCTGCGCGCATCTGGAATTACTGGCTGGGCGGCAAGGACAACTACGCCGTCGACCGGGAGGCAGGCGACAAGGTGGCCGCGATGCTGCCGATCATCGTGGCCCAGGCCAGAGCGGACCGGGCCTTCCTGGGCCGGGCGATCCGGTATCTGGCAGGTGAAGAAGGCATCCGCCAGTTCCTCGACATCGGTACCGGGTTGCCGACCGCGGACAACACCCACGAGGTGGCCCAGCGAGTGGCACCGCAGTGCCGGATCGTGTACGCCGACAATGACCCGCTGGTGCTGTCGCACGCCCGCGCGCTGCTGGTCAGCGCCCCCGAGGGCGCTTGTGACTATGTGGACGGGGACCTGCGCGAGCCGGAGGTGATCCTGGCCAAGGCCGGGCACACCCTGGACCTCACCAAGCCGGTGGCGCTGATGCTGCTGGGCGTCGTGCACCACATCCCCGACACAGAGCAGGCGTACTCGATCGTCGGGCAGCTGATGGGCGCGCTGGCGCCGGGCAGCTTCCTGACCATCAACCACTCCACCAGCGCCGTCAGCGGTGCGGCCATGGAAGAAGCGGTGGCGCACTGGAACCGGGTGGGCACGCCATCGATGACCTTGCGCACCCCACAGCAGATCACCCGGTTCTTCGACGGGCTCGACCTGCTGCCCCCGGGGGTGGTGTCGTGCTCCCGCTGGCGTCCCGACCTCACTCCCGTCGGCGGTGAGCCCGCCGAGGTGGACGAATTCTGCGGCGTCGGCCGCAAACCGCACGCACCCGGCACCCCGCCCTCAGCCTGACCCGCACCTGCCCGACCGCGGCCGGAGGCCCGCCGGTCCGTGGGGATGTCAGGCGAGTTTCACCACCTCGTCCAGCCCGGCGCGCAGATCATCGGCGAGCCCGCCGGGGTCGGCGACCGCGAGCGTGTCGGTGTTGATGCCGATGCAGCAGTCCCCGTTGTGCGAGATGAGGGTGATCATCGCGGCGCAGCCGGGCAGCGGGCCGAACGGGTACATGTGCGTGATCCGCGAGCCCGCGATGTACACCGGGAACGGCACGCCGGGGATGCTGGAGACCTGGACGTCGTTCTTGCTGGTCAGCCGGCCCGAGATCGTGCTGACGACCGGTGCGGGCAGCCAGCCGATCGCCGGGGCGAGCGCGGCGGGCACGGCGTCGGCCGTGGTGGCGCTGGCCGCGCGGGCCTCCAGCACGAACTGCCGCACCGCGGCGATCCTGGCCGCCGGGTCGGTCTCGGCCATGGGCGCGGCGAACCTGGCGCCGGTGAACCGGTTCCCGCCCTGCGGGTCGTCCTGGGCGCGCAGGCTGATCGGGAACCCGACGGTGAGCCGGTCCACCGGGGCGCCGAGTTGCTCGTGGTAGCGGCGGAACCCGCCGATCACCGCGGCCAGCAGCCCGTCGTTGAGCGATCCGCCGGCCGCCTTCGCCCCGGCCTTGAGGTCGGCCAGCGGCACCTCGATGACCTCGAAGTGCCAGCCACCGCCCCGCTGGGCGAGCAGCGGCGATCCGGGCGGGGCGGCCGCGCTCTGCCCGGCGAAGCGGACCGCGGACAGCGCCTGCCCCGCCGCCCGCGAGGCCGCGCCCCACGGCCTCGACAGCGTGCCGAGCGCCCTGGTGCCCTGGCGCACCGCCGCCATGGGGGTAGCGCGGACCGCGCCGGCGACCTGCCCGGCCAACAGCCCGGTGCGTGACCCCGCGCCGGGCGCCGGGACCGGGGGCTCGGGCCGGTCCGGGTCATGCTCGGCCGTGCGGCTGTGCAGCCGCATCATCAACTGGACCGCGCCGAGCCCGTCGGTGACGCTGTGGTGGCTCTTGGCCACGTACCCGGCCCGGCCGTCGGCCAGCCCCTCCACCAGCAGCGCCTGCCACAGCGGGCGGTCGCGGTCGAGCGGCGCGGCGGCGAAGTCCTGCACCACGTCGAGCAGTTGCCGCAGCGTGCCGGGGCCGGGCAGCCGGACCCGGTGCACGTGGCGGGACAGGTCGAAGTCACCATCGGTCACCCAGGCCGGGGTGCCGAGCGCGAGCGCGGGCTCGAGCACGCGCTGCCGCATCCGCGGCACCATGCGGGACGCCCACTCGTGCGCGGCGAGCAGCCGGTCCCAGTCCGGCACGGGATCGAGCAGTTCGAGCAGGCTGACCGTGACGCGCAGCCGCGGGTCCGCGGATTCAGCACGCCACATGGCCGTTTCCAGCGGGTTCATCCGGGGCGAAGCGCCCCAGTCCAGCGGCAGCGCGGGCGGCAGGCCGGAACTGGCCGGTGTCGTGGCGGTCACCTGCCCGCTGCCGTAGGCCGGCCAGTTGGCCAGCGTCGCCAGGTACTGCCCGCGCACCTGACGGATGTGCCCGTCCAGCCCTGCCACGTCCCAGCCGTCGGTGGCGACCGGGGGCAGCACCGCGATCTGCACCGTTCCCGCGTGGATCGTGGTGGCACCGCGCCACATCAGCTCGCCGGAGTTGCGGATCACGATCGGCACGATCGGCACCCCCGCCTGCATCGCGACGTGGAACGCCCCCTTCTTGAACGCCCCGAGCGCCGGGGTCGCCGACCGGGTGCCCTCGGGCGCGATCACCAGGGAGATGCCGTCGCGCAGCTTCTGCACCGCCGGCTCCAGCGCCTTGCGCGCCTGCTCGTTGTCCTGGCGGTCCACGAACGCCACGTCGGCGAGCCGGAACATCAGCCCGAAGCCGGGGCTGTTCGCGAGTTCCTTCTTTGCGACGCCGGTGAACCCGCCGCGCAGCAGCTTGGCCAGGATGAGCACGTCAAGCTGGCTCTGGTGGTTGAAAAGAAACACGGCGGGCCGGGCCGCGAGGTGCTCGGCGCCATGGACGTCCAGCCGTACCCCGGCCAGCACGCTGCCCAGCTCACCGGCGAACGTGGTGCCGAGGTCGACGGCCTCCCGCCGGGATCCCGAGGCCGCGCCAAGCACCACGCCCGCGGTGAAGCCGCCGAGCATGCCGGCCAGCCCGGCCGCCGTGCGGGCGATGTCGGCCGCCCCGGGCCGGCGCGAGCGGAACCTGGCCACCGGCCAGCCGTAGTGCTGGGCCGACTCGGCCAGGTGACGCCCGGGGTTGATGGCGCGCGCCCGCCCGGCGGCCCGCAGGAACGGCACATCCTCGTCGCCGTTGGAGTAGGCGTAGCTCTGCGCCAGGTCGATGCCGTGTTCGGCGGCGAACTCGCGCACCGCCGCCGCCTTGCCCGACCGCCACAGCAGCGGGCCGCCGGGCCGGCCGGTGCAGATTCCGTTCACGATTTCCACCGGTGACACAAGAATTTGAGATACGCCCATCGCCCTGGCCGTGGGCTCCACCTGGAACCGGGTGGCGGAGGAAGCAAGAACGACCGTGTGCCGGGCTCGCTGGTGTGCCTCGACCAGGCGCCATCCCTCCGGGTACAGCGACCCGGAGATGCCCTGCACGAACAGGCGCTCACCGAGTTCGGCGAGTTCGTCCTCACTGCGCCCGGCCCAGGCGTGCATGCTCAGCACGGTGAACTGCTCGAAGTCCGCCTCGGTGGTCACGCCGCGGATCCCGGTGAGCAGCATCCGCCCCAGATCAGCCGGTGTGACCTGCAGCGACCTGAGGTGATGGCGGGCGAACGCGGACAGCGAGTAGCCGTCGATCAGGGTGCCGTCGAAGTCGAAGAACGCCCCGATGTGCGGGCCCTTGGGCCCGGCCTCGACGGCGGCCATCAGGTCCTGCTCCGACCACGCCCCGGCGGGCGGCTGGTTAGGGTTCGACACCGATCGCCTCCCGTCGGCCCGCGGCATCGATCTCGTCGATCACGATGAGGCGGGCCACGTCGTCGTGCAGGCGCCTGGCGAACGCACGCCGCCGCTGGGCCATGCCGTCACCGCCGGGGCCGAGCAGGTCCATGTTCCCGGCGAGCTTCACCGCGCTGGCGAACAGTTCCCGCGACAGCGACTCCGGCCCGTGCAGCCGCCCCTGCAGCAGCATCTGCTGCCCCACGCCGGCGCACTCATCGAGGAATTCCCGTTCCGCGAAGGGCTCCCCGGGCGGCCGCGCGGTGAGGCGTTCGGCGACCACGAGCTGCGTATCGAGAAAAGACCGCAGCACCCGGTTGGCCACCAGCAGTTCCGACCGCTCCAGCACCGCGCGCCCGTCGGCGACCGTCTCCCACCGGGGATCGAGCCGGTCAAGCTCGGCCTGGAGCACGCCGCGGTAGGCGGTCTTGTCCGGGAAGAAGAACTCGAACTTGAGCTGGTCCCGCAGCCGCATCGCCTCATCCCACCGGTCGGCGGGCGCGCTGAGCAGCACCAGTTCCGCGACCGCCCGGTCGAGGAAATGATGGATCGCGCTGTTCCGGTAGAACGCCGCGACCAGGTGCTGGCCCCGTTCGATGGCGTAGACCGGCTCCTCCCCGCCCGCGTACACCGTGACCACGTTCTGCTGGGCCAGGGCGCCGAGTACCCGTTGCACCCCGGCGCCGGTGTCCAGGATCTCCCGCGAATACGGCAGCCCCCGCTCGGTCAGGTAGCTGCGCAACGGCTCAAGAACGCCGCGGACCTGGCCCAGGGTCAGCGCGCGGTCGCGCACGCCGAGCAGGGCCAGCGTCACCAGCGCCGTGGCGGTCACCGGGGTCACCCGGTTGATCCGGACGGCCACCTCGAACGCCACCTTCTGCAGCGCCAGCCGCCAGGCATCCCTGCTAGCCTCGACCCCGCCGCCCCGCCCAAGACTAGCCTCGACCCCGCCGCCCCGCCCAAGATCAGCGTCGGGACCGCCCGGCGGCAGTGCCGCGCGCAGCGACAGCGGCTCGGCGAACCGGACGTGGACCGTGCCGATGCGGGCAAGCTGGCCCCGCGCATAGCCCGCAAGCCAGCCGAGGCCTTCGGCCTTCTTCGCGGCGCCGGCCTGCTCCGCGGCCATGGCCGACACCTCGCGAAGCTGGTCGTAGGTGATCGCCACCGGCACGAGGCAGGCGTCCTCGGCCCGGCCCCGGGCGACGGCCTCGGCCACATAGGCCAGCAAGCCATAGCGCGGCGGGCGCAGTTTCCCGGTCCGGGACCTGCCGCCCTCCATGTACCACTCGAGGTTGAAGCGCTTGGCGAGCAGGAAACCGAGGTATTCGCGCAGGGCCAGCTTGTAGATCTCGTCGTCGCCGAAGCTGCGGCGGATGAACACGACGCCGGCCCGCTTGGCCAGCGGGCCGATCGGCCAGAACCGGAGGTTGTCGCCACCGAGGACGTGGTTGCGGGGGAAGTCATGCTCGGCGAGCACATCGGCAAGCAGCAGCGGATCGGCGTACGAGCGATGGCTGGGCAGGAAGACCAGGGCATGCTCGCGATTCAGCGCACGCAGCCGGTCCAGCCCGGCGGTGTCGACCTGCACGTCCCACGCGTGCGCGTGCAGCGGGCGCAGCGTGCTGGACAGCAGGTCAACCGCGATCGGGCTCATCGAGGCGACCAGGCCGTCCAGGTCCGCCCCGGCCCGGGCCATCGCTTCGGCCTCGGTCAGGCCAAGCCGGGCCGCGAGCCGGGCAACCTCGGCGCGGAAGGCCGGGCTGTCCTCGATCGCCTCGGTGACCTCCTTCGGCACCTTGTACCGGTCCCCGAGCAACGTCCGCTCGGAGCGGTCCAGCGCGAGCCTGGCCTGCCGGGACACGAAGTGGGCGAAGGAGCCCGTGCCGCCCCAGCGCCTGCGCAGGGCGGCCACCGTGGCGGATTCCGCGATCACCATCCGGGCCCGGTCCGGCTCGCGCCGCATGATCCGGTTCTGCCAGAACGCCGGTGGCCGCCGCGGGTTCACCTGCGACAGCACGTCCGACCAGCGGACCCTCCGCTCGCCGCCTCGTTCGCGCGGCAGCCACGCGACGCGGACGGCGGTGATCACGGTCTCCGGTACCGCCCGGTCCAGCGACCGCGCCAGGCCCGGGCCGTCCAGCGGCAGCACCGCGGACGGCCGCAGGTGGCCGTCACGCAGCCACTGCTTGACCAGCGCGCGCTCTGCCGTGCTCGCCGACCCGGCCAGCAGGACCAGCGCCTCGCCGTCAGCAGGCCGGTTGCCCGTCGCGGGCTGCGCTGACTGAGGACCGCTCATGCACGCCCCTCCCTTAGCCACATCCTCGCCCATCGGCATGATCAGAGTCACCCCAGCCCAGCAGGTGCCATGCGGGCGGTCTCGTCCAGGACATTCACATGGAACTCACACGCGTTCAGCGCAGTGCCCTGAGGTACGGCCACGAGGATGATCAACCGGGATCGCCGGAAACCTTGTGGAGCGCGATGGACGACGGGGCGACCAGCTCGTGGCAGTTGCCGTGGTGGCCCGCCGGGCCGGTGCTGGCGTGAGTGCCGGGCCGGTGCTCAAGGCGGCCTTGGCGGGCGCCGCCCGGCGGCCGGTGCAGACCGTGGTGATCTTCGTGGTGCTGGCCACGGGCACCACGGCCGCCCTGGTCGGGCTGGCCCTGGCCACCTACCCCACCCGCGCGTTCCAGGCGGTGTCCACCCGCTACCACACCGCGGATCTCGCGGTGACGATCGACGCCGCGAAGGTGACGAGCGCCCAGCTCGCCAGGACCCACCACCTGCCGGGGGTGACCAGGGCCGTCGGCTACCCCGCGACCACGGTCAACGTCACCATCCCGGCCACGCCCGGTTACGAGGGCGGTCAGCCCGTTTCCGGACCGCTGACCGTGGTGGGCCGGGTCTCGCGGTCGGGCCCGCTCGATCACATCACCCAGAAGTCCGGCCGGTGGCCCACCCGGCAGGGCGGCCTAGCGCCGGACCCGGCAGGACCGCGCCACGCGGGCAGGCTGCCCCCGGCAGCCTCCGGGCAGCGCCCGGAAGGGGCCGGGTGCGACAATCGGCGCATGCCGGAACGACTTGAGGTGCAGCGGGCGGTGGCCGCACCGGCGGGCGAGATCTTCGCGGTGCTCACCGATCCGCGGGGCCACGTTGCCATCGACAGCTCGGGCATGCTGATGGCGGCCAGCGGGGACATCGTCGGCAAGGTGGGCGACACCTTCGTCGTGCACATGGACCGGGAAGCGCTCAACGACTATCCCCTCGGCCTGTACGACGTCACCGTCGAGATCGTCACGTTCGTGCCGGACCGGGAGATCGCCTGGACCATCCGTGGCCAGCTGAACCTCGGCCACGTCTACGGGTACCGGCTGGAGCCGATCGAGGAGGGCACGCTCGTAACGTCCTACTACGACTGGTCGGCGATCGAGCAGAGTTGGCGGGACGCCGCGATCTTCCCGGTGATTCCGGAGAGCGCGCTGCGGGCCACGCTCGGGATACTGGCCCGTACCGTCGCCCCGGGCAAGCCCCGCCCCACGCTCCCGGCCTCCTGACCAGCGCTGCGGCATCCGGGCCGCCGGGCGCGCTCCGCTCGTGACCGAATGTCGTACCGGCGGGTGATACTCGGTTGCGGCGCCGGAGAAGCGGCGGATCGGCGGTGGTGCCTGCGGGCCGGGCAGATCAACCGGGCGTTCCGGCGCCGCCGCCGGATCGGAGGAGCATGCGCGTCGACGTCGGGGCCGTCGTCCCCGAGACGCCAGCGCCGGAGGAGGCCCTGCCGGATGTCGCTGGCCTGGCGCGGCTTGCGGAGCGCGCTGGCCTGGACTGCCTGTGGGCCGAGGACCGTCTGGTGGCCGGCCAGGGGCCGGTGCTGGACAGCAGCCTGACGCTGGCCGCCGCCGCGGCGGTCACCGACCGCATCGCGATCGGGTTTGCCGTTTATGTGCCGTCGCTGCGCCCGCTGGCCTGGGCCGCCAAGCAGATCGCCAGCCTGCAGCACATCGCGGGCAGTGACCGTCTGCGGGCCGGCGTCGGCCTGGGCGGTGGGTCCGCGGCGGAATATTACGCGGCGGGCTGGCGCCACGAGGACAGAGCCCGGCGCACCGATGAGTTTCTCCGGCTGCTGCCCGGCCTGCTCAGCGGCAAGCCAACCCCGATCCCCGATGCCCCAGGTTCCGCCGAGATCTCGCTGCGGCCGGCCATGCCGGTGCCGCCGCTGTGGATCGGCGGCCAGTCCACGGCCGCCCTGCGGCGTGCCGTCCGGTTCGGCGATGGCTGGCTGTCCGGCCTGCAGACTCCGCGCGAGTTCGCGGCCAGCGCGGCCCGCCTCGGCGAACTGTCGGAGGAGGCCGGGCGGACCAGGCCCCGGCTGGGCATGTGCGTGCACGCCGCCATCGGCAGGCGTCCGGCTGCCGGGCTGGCCGGCATCACCGCGGCGAGTATGCAGCGCATGTTCGGCGTGCCCGCCGACCGCGCCCGGCAACTGGCCATCGGCGGGACACCCCGCCAGGTCGCCGAGCACCTCGCGCGCTACGCCGAAGCGGGAGCAGAACTGCTGGCGGTCACCTGCTACCCCGCACCCATGGAGCAGTCCTGGGAACTGCTGGCCGAGACACAGCGCCTGCTCAACTAGTGCCTGTGCCATAGTCCCGCCGGCGGGGCCGTCGCTGTTACCGTGCCGCCATGGGTATTCCGCTCAGCGACGCGGCGCTGCGACTGGTCGACGGCAGGAACTACGCGGTCCTGGCCACGGTGAATCCGGACGGCAGCCCGCAGACCTCGGTGGTGTGGGTCGGCCGCGACGGGACCGACCTGCTCTTCTCGACGGTGGAGGGGCGGGTCAAGCACCGCAACATGCTCCGGGACCCGCGCGTCAGCGTGACCGTGATCGACTCCTCAGACCCGGAGAACTATGTCGAGTTGCGCGGCCGGGTGTCGATGACCCCCGACATTGACCGGCGGCTCGACACCCAGCTGTCGTGGAAGTACGACGGCAGGGATCCGGGGCAGGACCGCCCCGGCGCGGTCCGCGTGGCCGTGCGGGTGGTCGTGGAGAAGGCCACCGGCTACGCCGCCTAGCGGCTATTGCCGTAGTCCCGGAATCAGCGTCCGGGCATTTTCCGAGTAGACGAGGCCGGCGGTATGGATGGCCACCGGCACGGCCAGTTCCGCCGCCTGCTCCCACAGCGGGCTCAGCCGCGGATCGTCGGGCATGACCAGCCGGCCGTGGCCGTCCCGGACGTGCAGGCCCAGGTCCTTCCAGACCTTCAGGCCCCGCGCGCCCCGCGCCACCGAGTCGGCGAGGCTTGCCGCAAGCCGCCCGGGTTCACCGTCGGCCAGCGCGGCCCAGTCGACGTGACAGAAGGTCGCGAACCGGCCCGGATTGCTCCGGTCGTAGCGGTCCAGGTTCGCTTCGAGTTCCGCACCCCAGCGGCCGTCCATGTTCACGACCGCGGCGATGTTGCACGAATCCATGAGCTCGGCCAGCCGGGTGGTGCTTGGCACGGCCCAGGTCCCGGTGAGCCAGCGGCCCAGGTGAGTGTGCGCGTCGATGGCCGGCGCGCACGCACGCTCGACCCGGTTGCTGGGGGCGGACAGGCTGGGCACCGGGCGGTAGTCACGGAGCCTGAGCTGCTCTGGATCGGTCATGACGGCCTTCCCGTCGTCGGTCACGGAGCGGGCAGCCGCAGCCGCAGCCACCTTCCGGCCGGCCGCGAGCCAGTGCTTAATGCGCAGAGTATTGCCGCGGTCCGTTACCCCAACCGGGCCGCTGGCCCGGATACCTCCCGGACGCGTTTGTCACCGGTGTCGCAGATCAGCACGTCGCCAGCGGTGTCCACGACCACCTCCCCCGGCTGCAGGAGCAGCCCGCTGGTCGCCGGGCCGCCGTCGCCCAGGCCGCCGGTGCCGCCACCGGCGATCGTGTAGATATCCCCCGCGGTCATCGCCTGGCCATAGAACGTGCCGGTCGCCGCCGCGACCACCCGGATCCGGCCGCCGTTCCTGGTGGCGATCAGCAAGTTGCCCAGGTTGTCCAGGGTTACGCCCGCCGGTTCGCCGACCTCGGCCCGGATTGCCGGGCCGCCGTCGCCGGTGGTGCCCCGTTTGCCCGTGCCGGCGATCGTGTAGATGTCACCGGCGGTCATGGCCTGCCCGTAGAACGTGCCGGTCTTGACCGGTATCACCCGGATGCGGTTGTCGCGCTCGTCACAGAACACCAGGTTGCCCGCGGCATCGACGATCACCCGCAGCGGCTTGTACAGCCCGGCGGCGGTGGCGGGACCGCCGTCACCGGAGAAGCCCGCCGAGCCGTTCCCGGCGATCGTGTAGATGTCTCCCGCGGTCATCGCCCGCCCGTAGTACGTGCCCGTCTTGACCGCGAGCACCCGGATCCGCTGGTTGAAGGAGTCGCTGATCAGCACGTTGCCCGATGCGTCCACCGTCGCTCGCAGCGGCGTGTTCAGCTTGGCCGCGGTGGCGGGACCGCCGTCACCGGAGAAGCCCTGGGTGCCGTTGCCGGCGATCGTGTAGATGTCCCCCGCGGTCATCGCCTGCCCGTAGAACGTGCCGGTCTTCGCCGCGAGCACCCGGATCCGCTCATTGAAGGAGTCGCTGACCAGCACGTTGCCCGCGGCGTCAAGCCCGACCCCGGTGGGCCGGTGCAGCCGGGCCTTCACGGCCGGGCCGCCATCACCGCCGAACCCCGCCGAGCCGTTGCCGGCGATCGTGTAGATGTTCCCCGCGGTCATCGCCTGCCCGTAGAACGTGCCGGTCGCGGCCGCCACCACGCGCACCCGGTTGTGCCCGGTGTCGGCGATCACCAGATTCCCCGCGGAGTCCAATGCAACGTCCGCTGGCGCGGAGAGCTGGGAGTAGGCCGCCGGGCCACCGTCACCGGAGAACCCCGCCGCGCCAGTCCCCGCCACGGTGTAGATGTCCCCGGCGGTCATCGCCTGCCCGTAGAACGTGCCGGTGCTTTCCGCCACCACTGCCACCTGCGTGGCGTCGGCGGCCACGACGAGGTTGCCCTGGTGATCGACGGTCACCCCGCACGCGTTCAGGGCCGTGGCCGTCGCCGGGACACCGTCATCGAGGGATCCCGGGGCTGCGTCGCCTGCGGGCGTGGTGAGCTGGCCGGTGCCGATGCTCACCTCGCGCACCACCCCCGCACCGATGTACAGGGCACCGGACGCCGATGCGAGGCCACAGGGCCCCGGCACGGCCACGGTGGTCGCCGGTGCCGGGCCGCCAGGACCGCCCGCGATGGTCGAGATCACCCCGGCCGTTCCCGCGGCGGGTGCCGGCGGTGCGGCTTCCGCCAGGGCGAGGGCCTGGCCGCCCCCACATGCCAGCGCCGCGGCAGCTAAGAGTGCGCTCGCCGGCAGTGCGGTCCGCCTTGTCCCATGAGCCCCTGCCCCGTTTCGCATCGGGCACCCCCCCAACGCCTCCCCCCGACCATAAGGCGGCTGCCGGGTAACAGACAACCAAACTCCGGCCGCTGCACACTCACCGCGCGCCACGGCGATCCCCCGGCCCTAGAAGGGCCGGGGGGCAGGCGGCCCCAGGTCAGCGGAGCTGGGCGAGCGCCCCGGCGAGCGGCGCCAGCACGGCCGGGTCGTGGGGCGTCGGGAGAATGACGATCGCCAGGTCCAGGCCCTGTTCGGCGAGCGCGGCCACGGTGTCCACGGCCGGTCCGGTCTCGCCGCCGGGGCCCAGCCGGATGTGGCTGGACAGCATGATCTCCCCGGGGTCGCGGCCGATGTCCCGGCAGTGCGCGTGCAGCACGTCACGCTTGCGCGCGAACTCCTCGGGGGTGCCGCCGACAAAGTTCCAGTGCTGCGCGAACCGCGCGGCGGTGCGCAGCGTGCGCCGTTCACCGCTGCCGCCGACGCACACCGGCGGATGCGGTTGCTGTACCGGCTTTGGCTCACAGCGCGCACCAGTGAGCTGGTAGTACTTGCCGGCGAAATCGGTGGTCTGGCGCGTCAGCAGGCTGACGATGACCTCACACGCTTCCTCGAACCGGTCGCTGCGCTCGGCGGGGCTGCCCAGTTCGATGCCGTAGGCACCGGACTCCTCCTCGTTCCAGCCAGCGCCGATACCGATCTCCAGCCTGCCCCCGGAGACGATATCGAGGGTGGCGGCCATGTTGGCCAGGACCGCGGGATGACGGTAGTGGATGCCGGTGACCAGCGTCCCGAGCCGCAGCCGCCGCGTCGCCTGAGCGAGCGCGGCGAGCGTCATCCAGCCTTCCAGGCACGGGCCAGCGGAGTCGGAGAAGATCGGATAGAAGTGATCGAACGTCCAGCCTGACTCGAACACATCGATGTCGTCGGCTTCCTTCCACACCGCCAGCATGTCGGGCCAGGTGGTGTGCTGTGGGGAGGTCTTGAAGGCGAATCGCATGCCGTCAATCCTTTCAAGCGCCGTCCCGGCTGCGCGGCGGCGGGCGGCCAGTCAGTGAGTCAGGCGGATGGGCTGTGGAAGTAGTGGCCCTTGCCCAGGTCGTCGATGAGCCCGGGCTGGACCGGCTGCCAGCCCATCTGCTCGCGGGTCAGCGCGCTCGAGGCCGGGACGTCCATCGCCAGGAACGCGGCCAGCCAGCCGAAGTGCCCGGCCGCGTCCCCGGGAGAAACGGCGGCCACCGGGACGTCGAGATGCCGGCCGATCACCTCGGCGATGGCGCGGATCGGCACACCCTCGTCGGCGACCGCGTGCAGCACAGCACCCGCCGGGGCCTGCTCAACCGCCAGGCGGAACAGGTGCGCGGCATCGAACCGGTGCACGGCGGGCCACCGGTTGGTCCCGTCGCCGATGTAGCCGGACACGCCCTTGTCACGGGCGATGCCGACCAGGGTCGCCATGAAGCCGTGGTCTCCGTCACCGTGCACCGTGGGAGGGAGCCGCAGCACCGACGAGCGGACGTCGCGGGAGGCAAGGGAGAGCGTCAGCTGCGCGGTGGCCTGCCGGGTCTGCGGGCCGCCGCTCAGGTGTGCCGCGGCGGGGCCGGGGCTCCGCCCGTCCCGTTCGGTCGCGACCCGCCCGGGGGTGAGCCCGGCCGTCCCGGAGGCGATCACGAGCGGCCTGCCCGAGCCCGCAAGTGCCGCGCCGAATGTCTCGACGGCGCGGCGGTCGGCGTCGGCAGCGCCCTGGAAGTCCCCGGTGAACGCGATGTCGTGCTTGAACGCGAGGTGGATCACGCCATCCGACGCGGCGGCCGCATTCCGCAGGCCGTCCAGGTCATCGAGGGTGCCACGGTGCACCTGCGCCCCTGCCGCGGCGAGGGCAGCGGCCGAGGCGTCCGAGCGCGCCAGCCCGGTGACCTGATGGCCCGCGCCGATGAGCTCGGGAACGACGGCGGAGCCGATCCAGCCGGACGCGCCGGTGACGAAGACATGCATGACAAACCTCCTGGTAGCCGGTTCTCCTCAGCGCGAAGCGCACACGGAATCGATGTCAGTCACTGTCATCACCATACCTCTTAATGTCAGCGACTGTCATCACCTATGATCGGAGGCATGGGCCGGTGGGAGCCGAACGCGCGTGGCCGCCTGGAGCAGGCGGCACTTGAGCTCTACGACGAGCGCGGCTTCGAGCAGACCACGGTGGCGGACATCGCCGAGCGGGCGGGGCTCACCGAGCGGACGTTCTTCCGGTACTTCGCCGACAAGCGTGAGGTGCTCTTCGCGGGCGCGGGCACCCTGCGGGAGCTCATGGTCAGCGCCCTCGCCGGCGCGCCGGCGGACGCCGCGCCGATCGAGGCGGTCGCCGCGGCCCTGGAGACCGCCGGCGCACTGCTCCAGGAGCGCCGCGAATACTCCCGGCAGCGCCAGGCGGTCATCGCCGCCAACGCCAGCCTCCAGGAGCGGGAGCTGATCAAGCTCGCCTCGCTCGCCTCGGCGCTCGCCGGGGCGCTGCGCCAGCGCGGCGTCACCGAACCGGCCGCGAGCCTGACCGCCGAGGCGGGGATCGCCGTCTTCAAGATCGCGTTCGAACGCTGGGCCGGCGGAACCGGCCAGCCAGGGCTGCCGCAACTCATTTCCGAGTCGCTCGGCGAACTGAAGGCCGTGACCGCAGGCATCTGATCTCCATCCTGCCCGCCCGGCACGCTGGGACGGCCCTTTCGCTGGCTATGCCATACTCGGGAGCAAACATCGGATCTATGTGAGCCGGTCCGCGGTGCGCGGAGCGCCGCGGCGGGCGGGGAGCGGCGAGTGGCGGGCGCGGGAGGTGGGCCATGGCGGTGACCGACGAGGCCATCGAGAAGATCAAGGCCATGATCACCTCCGGGGCGCTCAAGGCCGGCGACCGGCTTCCGCGCGAAGCCGACCTGGCCGCCGAACTCGGCCTGTCGCGCAGCTCGCTGCGCGAGGCGGTGCGCGCCCTGTCCCTGGTCAACATCCTGGACGTGCGCCGGGGCGACGGGACCTACGTGACCAGCCTCGATCCTCCCGTGCTGCTGGAGGCGCTGAGCTTCATCGTGGACTTCCACCGCGACGACACGGTGCTGGATTTCCTGCGCGTCCGGCGCATCCTGGAGCCGGCCGCCACGGCCATGGCGGCCGAGCGCATCACCGAGGCAGACAGCGAAGGGCTCCGCAAGCTGCTGGACAGCCTGGGGCCGGATCCGGACGTGGACGATCTGGTCGCCAACGACCTGGAGTTCCACCGGCGCATCTCCGCATGCTCGGGCAATGCCGTGCTGTGCTCGCTGCTGGAGACGCTGTCCGGGCCGACGACACGGGCCAGGGTCTGGCGGGGCCTTACCCAGGCGGGGACCAAGGAGCGGACGCTCGCCGAGCACCGGGCGATCCTCGAAGCACTCGAGGCGCACGAGCCCGAGGTCGCCCGGTCGTGGGCCACGGTGCACATCGCCGGCGTGGAGCAGTGGCTGGCTTCGGTGCCGTAACGCCGGCCGGGCCCGGTCCCGGTCCGCGGGCTCAGGGCGAGACGCTCAGCCCGTAGACACCGGCGGCGTTCGCGCCGAACACAGCGGCCCGCTCGCCCTGGCTCAGCCGCCCGCCGAGCGTGTCCCGGGCCAGGGCCATCACCTCGGGGTAGCCGGCGGCCAGCAGGCAGACCGGCCAGTCCGAGCCGAACATCAGCCGGCCGGGCCCGAACGAGTCAAGCAGCCTGTCCACGTACGGCACGAAATCCGCCGCGCTCCAGCCCGCCCCGGCCTCGGTGACGAGCCCGGACAGCTTGCAGGTCACGTTCGGCAGCCGCGCCAGCGCCCCGGTGAGTTCCGCCCACGGCTCGATCCGGCCGGCCGCGATCTCCGGCTTGGCCCCGTGATCGAGCACGAACCTCACGTCGCCCAGCTCGGCGGCGGTCCGCAGCGCCGCGGGCAGTTGCGCGGGCCGTACCAGCAGGTCGAAGGCCAGCCCCGCGGCACCGACGGCCCGCAGCCCGCGCTTGACGCCGGGCCTGGCCAGCCAGCCCGGGTCCGGTTCGTCCTGGGCGAGATGGCGAAGCCCCACGAGCCGGTCGCCGCCGGGCAGGCCGCACAGCCGGTCAAGCTCGTCACCGAGGTCCGCGCGGGTCAGGTCGGCCCAGCCGACCACCCCGGCGATCACCGGCGGGCCACCCCCGGCGCTCGCCGCCGCGAGCGCCAGGAACTCCTCCGTCTCCCCCGCACTGGCGAGAACCTGGACCAGCACGCTCGCGGTGACGCCCTCGGCCGCGGCGGCCGCCTGGTAGTCGGCCAGCGTGAACGGCCCGCGGATCTGCGGCAGGGCGTCCAGCCACGCATGCCGCCGGGCCGCCGGATCCCAGAGATGATGGTGCGCGTCGATGATCATGGACCGCCGGCCGCTGGGGTCAGGCCCTCGGCGGCCAGTTCAGCGAACAACTCCTCCGGCACGTCCGCCGCGAGGTATCCCACGTCCTCGGTGACCTCCGCCGCGGTGCGCGCCCCGACCACGACGGCGGTGACGGCCGGGTGGCGGAGCGCGAACCGGATGGCGGCGGCGCCGATCGGCACGCCGTGGCGCGCGCACGCCGCGCGGATGCGCTGCGCCCGGTCCAGCAGCCCGGCCGGCGCGGGCGCGTAGTTGTACGTCGCGCCGGGGCGCGGGTCGGCGAGTATCCCGCTGTTGAACACGCCCGCCGCGAGCACCGCGACGCCGCGCCGCTGGCAGGCCGGGAACAGGCTGGCCGCGGCGGCGGTGTCGAGCAGCGAGTAGCGCCCGGCCACGAGCACGCAGTCCAGGTCGGCGCGCTCGACGAACCATTCGAGCAGCGGCGCCTGGTTCATGCCGACGCCGACCGCCCGGATCGTTCCTTCGGCGCGGAGCCGGTCCAGGGCCACGTACGCGCCGTCGAGCGCCTCTTCGGCGTGGTCGTCCGGGTCATGGATCAACACGACGTCGACGCGGTCGGTGCCCAGCCGACGCATGCTGTCCTCCAGCGTGGCGAGCACGCCGTCGCGGCTGTAGTCGCGGACGCGGGCCAGCCTGGGCGTGCCGTAGAAGCTGTCCACGCCCTCGACGTCGCCGGCTGCGGGAACCAGCCGCCGGCCGACCTTGGTGGCCAAGACGAACTCGTTGCGGCCGGTCAGGAACCTGCCAATACGCTGCTCGGACAGCCCGACCCCGTAGTGCGGCGCGGTGTCGAAGGCCCTGATGCCCGCCGCCCACGCCGCCGCCAGCGCGGCGGCGGCCTGGTCCTCGCCGACCGGCTCGTACAGGCCGCCGATGGGGGCGCCGCCAAAGACCATCTCCGAGACCCGCAGGCCCGTCCTGCCGAGGGGGATCCGGCGCATGGTCATGCCAGCCGGCCGGTTGCCCGCCACGCGGCGCCGGCGGGGAAGGAGAACTCGGCCAGCGATTCCGGCCGGATCCGGGTGGAGGCGCCGGGGGCCTGCGGCGTGAGGTACCGGCCACCGGTGACGACCGCGGGCGTGACGAAGTGCTCATGCAGGTGATCGATCCACTCGATCATCCGGTCCTGCACGGTACCGGTCAGCGCGACGTAGTCGAACATCGACAGATGCTGCACGATTTCGCATAGTCCCACCCCGCCGGCGTGCGGGCAGACCGGAACGCCGAACTTGGCGGCGAGCAGCAGGTTGGCGAGGTTCTCGTTGACACCGGCCACCCGGCAGGCGTCGATCTGCATGACGTCGATGGCCCTTGCCTGGAGAAGCTGCTTGAACACGACCCGGTTGGCGCCGTGCTCCCCGCTGGCCACCTTGACCGGCCACACACCGTTCCTTATCGCCGCCATGCCGAGGATGTCGCCCGGGCTGGTCGGCTCCTCGACCCAGGCGGGCTGCGCGGGCGCCAGTTCACGGACCCAGGAGATGGCGTCCGGGACGTCCCAGACCTGATTGGCGTCGATGGCAATGCCGATCTTGTCGCCCACCGCCTCGCGGGCGATCGCTATGCGCCGCTTGTCGTCGGCGAGCCTGGCACCCACCTTGATCTTCACCTGGGTGAAGCCGTCGTTGACCGCTTCGGCGCACAGCGAGGCGAGCTTGCCGTCGGAGTAGCCGAGCCACCCGGGCGTGGTCGAGTACGCGGGGTACCCGTCCCGGCGCAGCAGGGCGATCCGCTCGGCCATGCCTTCGCGCCCCTGCTCGAGCAGGCGCAGCGCCTCATCACGCGTCAGCGCGTCGGTCAGATAGCGGAAGTCGATGAGGCGGACGATCTCCGCAGGCGGCAGTTCGGCGAGCAGCAGCCAGAGCGGCTGGCCGGCCCGCCGCGCGGCCATGTCCCAGCACGCGTTGACCACGGCACCGATGGCCATGTGGACGACGCCGCACTCGGGGCCCAGCCAGCGCAGCGGGCTGTCGAAGACCAGGCGCCGGTACAGCGCGCCCAGGTCGGCGAGCGCCTCGTCGACGTCCAGCCCGGCGACGAGCGGCTCCAGCGCGCGGATCGCCGCGAGCTGGACGTCGTTGCCCCGCCCGATGGTGAAGACGAAGCCGTGCCCTGCCAGCGCGGCGCCGGGCTCCCCCGGGTCGGCCGCGTCGGTCCTGAGGACGACGTAGGCCGCGGAGTAGTCGGGGCTCGGGTTCATGGCGTCGGAGCCGTCGAGCCGCAGCGACGTCGGGAAGCGGACGTCGTAGGTGTCGAATCCCAGGATCTTGCTCATTCGGCCGTCTTCTCGCCGCCGATGATGCGGGCAAGGATCAGTGCGAACAGGATGACGGCGCCGTTGATCGCGTCGATCCAGTAGTTGGGCGCGTTCATCAGGTCGAGGATGTTCTGGATCAGGCCGAGCAGGATCACGCCGGAGGCGGCGCCGACCATGTTCCCCCGGCCGCCCTGGAGGCTGACGCCGCCGATCACGGCCGCGGCGAAGACCGAGAAGATGATTCCCTCGCCGTACCCCTGGCTCCCGGTCACCGAGGAAACCCGGCCCGCCTCCATGAGCCCGGCGAGCGCGGCGAGCGTGCCGCCGGCCACGTACACGCCGATCCTGATCCGGTTCACCTTGATGCCCGCCGCCCGCGCGGCCTCCCGGTTGCCGCCGATCGCGTAGATGGAGCGGCCGGCCCGGTGGTACCGCAGGAACAGCCCCACGGCGATGAAGACGGCGGCGGCGACGATGAGGGAGACCGGGATCTTGCCTATGTAGCCGGCGCCCAGGTAGCTGAACGCCGTCGGCAGGTTGAACGGGGACTGCCCCTTGACGATGCCGTCCTGGATGCCGGCCAGCAGGATCGTCATGCCCAGGGTCACGATGAATCCGTTCAGCCGTCCCTTGACGATGAGCAGGCCGTTCACGACGCCCACCGCGGCCCCGACCGCGAAGACGATGAGGATGCCGAGATAGGGGTTGAGCTGCGTGCCGTTGCCGAACGAGGCGGCCGGCACCAGCAGCCACGCCGCGACCATGGGGGCAAGGCCGTAGATCGATTCCAGCGACAGGTCCAGCCCGCCGATGAGCAGGATGAGGCTCTCGCCGACGGTGATCACGCCGAGGGCGGAGATCTGCTGGCCGATGCCGGAGATGTTCGTCACCGACAGGAATGTGCCGCCCTTCAGCACGGTCCCGACGATGATGAGCACGATCAGGACCGGCAGCAGCGCCGCCTCGCGGATCAGCGAGATGGCCGCCGCGCTGCGGCTGCGGCCCTGCCGCTGCAACGCGGCCTCGACCGCCGCCCGGCTGCCGGGAGCCGCCGCCGTCCCGCTGCTCACGTCCGGCCCGTCATACGCTGTTTCGCTCATGTCTGAAATTCCTGCTCGTCTGTCTCCGGTTCCTGCTCGTGGGGCTGGCCGGGCGGGGCGCTGAGGTTCAGGCCCTCGGTGGCCGCGATCAGTTCCTCGCGGTCGAACGGCGGCTGGGTGAATTCGGCGAAGACCTCGCCGCGGACCATGACGATGACGCGGTCGCAGATCACCAGGTCGTCCAGTTCGTCGGTGGCCAGCAGCAGTCCCGGGCTGCCGCCGGAGTCCGCCGCATCGGCCAGCGCCCGCAGCAGCAGTTCCTTGGATGCCACATCCACGCCGCGGGTCGGGGTGACGGCGACGATCAGCGTGGGGTCCCTGGCCACCGCCCGCGCGACCGTGACCTTCTGCTGGTTGCCACCGGACAGTTCACCGGCCGGCTGGCCCAGGCCCGCCGAAACCACCGACAGCCTGCGCGCCAGCGGCGCCGCCGCGGCCGCACGCGCTCCCGGCAGCAGCACCCCCGCGAACCGCGCCAGCAGGTCGGTGATGGTCATGGTCACGTTCTCCGCGACGCCCAGCGTCGCGACGAACCCCTCACGCTGGCGGTCTTCCGGTATGTAGCCGACCCCGGCGTGCAGTGCGACATCCCTGCGGCCGGCCGGCAGCTCCCGGCCGTCGAGCAGCACGCGGCCGGCGTCGGGCGCCGTGGCGCCGGCCACGACCCGGGCCAGCATGGTGGCACCCGAGCCGCGCAGCCCGGTGAGACCGACCCGCTCGCCCGCGGCGACCCGTAGCGAGACGTCGATCAGCGAGGTACCGGGAGAGGCCAGGCTGACGTGCTCCACGGCCAGGCGCGCGGGCTCATTCCGGCCGGCGGCGCGGTGCGGAGCGCCGGCGGGCCGCACCGCGGTGCGCGCGGGCGCGCCGCCGTGCCTGCCCACCATGGCGGTCACCAGGTTGCTGGTGGACAGGCCCGCCGTCGGCGCGGTGAGCACGAGTTCGCCGTCCCTGACGACCGCGACGTCCTGGCAGATCTCGAAGACCTCTTCGAGGTGGTGCGAGATGTACAGCACCGCGACGCCGCTGCCGGTGAGCTGGCGGATCCGCTCGAACAGCCGCTGCACGGCGCCCCGTTCGAGCGCGGCAGTCGGTTCGTCGAGCAGCAGGCAGCGGGTGCCGGCGGCCAGCGCCCTGGCGATCTCGACGACCTGCCGCTGCTCCACGGTCAGGTTGGCGCAGGGCTCGTTCGCGTCGATCTGGAAGCCCCACTCGGCCATGACCTGGCGAGTCTGCTCGCGCATCCGGCGCCAGTCGACGATGCCGAGCCTGCGCCCACGGCCCAGCGGCTGCCGGCCGAGGAAGACGTTCTCGGCGACCGTGAGCCCCGGCACCACCATCGAGTGCTGGAAGACCGTGGCGATCTTCCGGCGCCAGGCCCCGGTCGCTCCCGGTGGGGGCGCCGGGCTCCCGTCGAAGCGGATCTCACCGGCGTCCTGCGGCTGCACGCCGCTCAGGATGGAGACGAGCGTCGACTTGCCCGCACCGTTCCTGCCGACCAGGCCCAGGCACTGGCCGGGGCGCAGGGCCAGATCAACACCGCGCAGCGCCTGCGTGCTCCCGAACCGCTTGTGAACGCCGACCGCCTCGGCGGCCGGGACACCAGGTCCGGCCGCCGAGGCGGCTGCCCGCGCGGGCAGGTTCATCAAGACGACGCCGAGGCGCTGCACACCCCGCCGTGCGCGGTGCCGTAGACGTTGCCCCACAGGGTGGTGTCGCTGACCGGCGTGGTGGTCACCGTGCCGGGCAGCCCGGACACGGGGGTGACGCTCAGGTTCTGAGCCGTCTTGGTCACGATCGGCGCGACGATCGGGTCGGCGAGGTTGGTGTCACCGTGGTAGGTGACGTTCTGCAGCGCCGGCGCGCCGCCGCCCGGGTCCCCCGGCTTGAACGCCATGCCCTTGGCCGCGTCCACGGCGTACTTGAGCGCCCATTCGGCGTACAGGTTGGCCGGCTGGGACTGCGAGGCGGCCAGGGTGCCCTGGGAGATGTCGCACATCTCGAACGGCACGCCGTCATCGCTGATCACCATCGTCTTGCCGGTCAGGCCCTTGGCCTTGAGCAGCGGCAGGACGCCGGTGTCCGGGCTGCTCCACTGCGAGTAGATGGCCTTGAGCTGGTTGCCATAGGCGTTCACGGCGTTCTGCGCGTCGGTGACCGCGGTCGACTCGGTCCAGACGGTCGGGTCCTTGAGCACCTTAACGCCCGGGTCGTTGGCTTTCATGCAGGCGTTGAAGGCGTCCGTCCGGTCCGCTCCGTTGGAGGACGTCAGGTCGCCCTCGAGGTCGAGGACATAACCGGACTTCACCTTGGAGCTGATCAGCGCGCACGCGTCCTGCCCGTAGAGCAGGTTCGACGCCCGGACCACCATGTACACCTTGCCGACGCCCACGATCGTGTCGACGGAGATCAGCTTGACATGGTGCGCGGCCGCATAGGAGATCGCCGGGCCCAGGCTCGTGGCGGTCTCCGGGTTCACCACGATCGCCTTCGCGCCCTCGTTGACCAGTTCCTGTATCTGCTGGTTCTGCAGGCTCGCGTTGGCCCCGGCGAGCAGCGGCCCGAGCAGCTTGATGTGCAACTGGCTGGCGTACTGGGTCTCATAGTTGATGTAGGCAGCCCAGAACGCGGTGTTGTTGTAGGTGAGATCGACGCCAATGGTCACCGGGGAGCTGGCCTTCGACGCCGAGCCACCGGTGCTGGAACTGCTGGATCCGCCCGATCCGCAGGCGGCAAGGAGCGCCGCGGCCGTGACCGCGGCCGCCACGCAAACGCCGGTACGCTGACGAACTCTCATCGGTCCTCCTGCGGTCACTCCGCCCGGCCTGTCGGCTTCCGTACTCGCCGTCCATGGGGGCCGGGGATGCCGTGCCAGGAAAATAGATCCGATGTATGAGTCCTGTCAACGGTTGATTTGGGGCTAATTTGCGGCTGAAGCCAAACTGAGACCTCTAGCTCATCCGATCTTTGCCCTCTGAAAGGGGCGAACGGCGGCGGAACGGGCCCGGGCCAGCCCGGTTCCGGTCACCTGGCGGGGCGCAGCCTCAGGCCGGCCATGCCACCGTCGACGGCCAGCGCGATACCGGTCGTCGCCCCCGCGAGCGGGCTCGCGAGGTAGACGATCGCGGCGGCGACCTCCTGCGCCGAGACCAGGCGCCCCATCGGCTGGCGCGCTTCCAGCGCGGCCCGTTCCGCGGCGGGATCGGGCGCGGCGTCGAGCAGGCGGCCCACCCAGGGCGTGTCGGCCGTCCCGGGGGTCACGCAGTTGACCCGGATGTTCTCGCGGACGTGGTCCGCCGCCATGGCCAGCGTCAGCGCATACACCGCGCCCTTGCTTGCCGAGTACAGCGCGCGCTGGGGCAGCCCGGCGAGGCCCGCGATGGAGCAGGTATTGACGATGGCGGCCTGGCCCCTGACGACGGCCGCACGGCGCAGGTACGGCAGCGCCGCCCGGCTGGTGCGGGCCATGCCCACCACGTTGACGTCAAGCACGTGGTGCCATTCGGCGTCGGGGTTGTCCGCCACCGTGCCCGCGGCGCCGATCCCGGCGTTGTTCACCAGGATGTCGAGGCCCCCGAGCGCCGCGGCGGCCTCATCCACCGCGCGGCGGACCGCCGCGTCGTCGGTCACGTCGGCGATCACGCTGACCAGGCCGCAGCCGGTACCGGCCGGATCCCGGTCCAGGACGGCGACGTGGGCACCGCGGCCGGCGAGCATCGTGGCCGTGGCGAGCCCGATGCCGGAGGCACCGCCCGTGACGAGCGCGGCCAGCCCGGTGAACTCGCCGGCCGCCGCCGTCCCCCCGGGGTCGCCGCCCGGTTCACCGGCCGGCCCTGGGCCCGGTCCCCGCTCCGGTCCTGCGGCGCGCCCGGTTCCCGATTCGGTCATGCGCTGCCTCCTCCTGCCTGCGGCCACACCCGGTATGTCAAGATACATCCGACGTATAGCGCGGGAGAGGCCTTCCGTCCAGGCCCGGGGTGCTCACCCTGGGCGGATGTAGCCGATCGTCAGCAGCACGTTGGCGTACAGGCGGGTGTCGCCGGTCGCCACGCAGACGGCAAGGTCTGGCCCGCGGCAGGCGGCGTAGAAGTCCAGCCGGCCAAGTGGCTGGAGCGCAAGCCCGCCCAGCAGGTCACGGTAGCCCGCGAACGCCCCGGGGACGCTGCCGTCGTCGGGCCGCATGACGGTCACGGACTCGATCGGGACCGTGGCGATGACCGGTTCGAGCACCTGGTCCACGGTGACGAGCCCGGGCCGGACGTTGAGGTGGATCAGCGCAGCCCGCGGGTGGATGTTGGTGCTGTGCGAGTAGTTGGCATCGGCGATCAGCACCCGCCCGCCGTGACCGGCCGCGCCCAGCGCGGCAAGCAGCGGTGGATGGATAAGCGGGGAACGCAGCACATCATCTCCTCCGATCCTGGCGGCGGCCCCCCGCCCGCGGCACGGGCCGGGGGAAACAGTAGGGCCGGGGCCACGCCGGGGCAAGCCTTGGCGAGCGCAATCATCAGATGTTTGTTTCCCGCGGTGGGGTAGATTGCAGCGCGTGGGGCCGGAAACGGCTATTAGTCAGATGTCTGCGAGGCCAGGAGAGAAGAGAACCCGGTGCACCTGATGCGCATCGGCGCCCCCAGTGCCGAGAAACCCGTCGTCCGCGTGGACGACTCCGGCTACGTCGATGTCTCCGACATCGTCGCCGATTTCAACGAGGGATTCTTCGCGGCAGGCGGCGCCGCCACGCTGGCGGCCCCCGTCGCCGAGCGGATCGCCGCCGGGGACGTGGTGCGGTTCGGTGCCGAGCGGATCGGCGCGCCGATCGCCCGCCCGCATCAGATCCTCTGCATCGGCCTGAACTACCGCGACCACGCGGCCGAGACCGGGCAGGCGGTTCTGGCTGCAGCCCGGGGACGTGATGGAGCTGGGTATCGACGGGCTCGGCACCCAGCGGCAGCACGTGGCCGGGCCCGGGTAAGGCTTACCGGCTGGACCGGCTGGCCGTGCCTTCCGCAGACTGGTTGCAAGCGGGCCGCGGGATGAGGAGCGAAGCTGGTGATCAAGGAAGGGCCGGCCGGGGCCTTGCTGTCGGTGAACGTGGGCCTGCCGCAGGATGTTTCGTGGCACGGCCGGACGGTGCACACGGCGGTGTGGAAGCGGCCGGCCGACGGCCCGCGGATGGTGCGGCGGCTGAACATCGATGGGGACGGGCAGGGTGATCTGGCCGGGCACGGCGGGGAGCACCGGGCGGTGTTCGTGTACCAGATCGAGTCCTACCGGTACTGGCAGGACCAGCTGGGCCGGGACGACTTCAGCTACGGGCAGTTCGGGGAGAACTTCACCATCAGGGGCCTGGCCGACGACCAGGTGTGCATCGGTGACCGGTACCGGATCGGTACGGCCTTGTTCGAGGTGACCCAGCCGCGGGTCACGTGCTACCGGGTGGGCATCCGGATGGACGACCCGCGGATCCCGGCGCTGCTGGTCTCCCACCACCGGCCGGGGTTCTACTTCCGGGTGCTGCGCGAGGGCGAGGTGCAGGCCGGGGACGAGATCGTGCAGGTGGCCGCCGGGCCCGAAGCGATGACGGTAGCGGAGGTCGACGCGCTGCTGTACCTGCCCGGGCATTCCAGGGAGCAGGTGACGCGGGCGCTGCGGATCCCCGCGCTGCCCGCTGGCTGGCGGAACTCGTTCCAGGCGATGCTCGGCCAGCCCGAAGCTCCGGGCGGCGCGGCGGGCAATGCGGGCCTGACGGCGGTGAGCCCACCGCCGGCCTGGCCGGGGTTCCGCCCGCTGGCCGTGACCGCGACCGAGCGGGAGAGCGAGTCGGTGGTCTCGGTCTACCTGGCCGACCCGGGCGGGGCAGCCGTGCCGCCCGCCCTGCCGGGCCAGTTCCTCACCCTGCGCCTGAGCGCGGGCGATTCAGGACGGCCCTTGCTGCGCAGCTACTCGCTGTCCGGCACGCCGGGCGCGGACACCTACCGGATCAGCGTCAAACGGGAGCCGCACGGCGCCGGGAGCCGGTTTGTGCACAGCCGCGTGCACGCGGGCGGCACGCTGGAGGTTGCCGCGCCACGCGGCACCTTCGTCCTGCAGCCGGGCGAATCGCCGGTCCTGCTGATCAGCGCGGGCGTCGGCGCAACCCCGGTGCTGGCCATGCTGCATGCCCTGGCCGACGCCCGGTCGGCCCGCGACATCTGGTGGCTGCACGGCGCCCGCAACCGGGCGCAGGAGCCGTTCGCCGCGGAGTCGCGCTCGCTGCTGGCGGGGCTGCCCAGCGGGCACCGGCACATCTGCTACAGCCGCCCCGGGCAGGATGACGTGCACGGACGGGACTACCAGACCGAAGGGCGGCTGTCCGCGTCCGTCCTCGCCGCCCTGGACCTGCCGCGCGGCGCCGAAGCCTACCTGTGCGGCCCGGCCGCGTTCATGGCGGACATGTCGGCCGGCCTGGCCCAGGTCGGCATCGACCACGTCCGCACCGAGATCTTCGGCGCCGCGCCCGCGCTGACGCCGGGGATCGCGGCCGCCCCGCCCCGGCCGCCGCATCCGCCCCCGGGGGCGCCGGGTGACGGCCCCCAGGTCGCGTTCGCCCGCAGCGGCCTGAGCGTTCGCTGGGGCGCGGGTTACGCCAGCCTGCTCGAGCTTGCCGAAGCCTGCGACGTGCCGGTCCGCTGGGCGTGCCGCACCGGCGTGTGCCACACGTGCGAGACCGCCCTGATGTCCGGTGCCGTCAGCTACGCCCCGGACCCGGTCGATGATCCCGCGCAGGGAGACGCGCTGATCTGCTGCTCCCAGCCAGATGGCGACCTGGTACTCGACCTGTGAACCCCGGCACGGCAGGCTGATGCGCTATCAGTGATAGGCGCCGAGGAGGGCGGCCGAGGCTTCCGGGCTCTCGACGTGCGCGTTGTGCCCCAGGCCGGGGAGCGTGACCGTCCCGGTGCCGAACCGGGCCAGCTGGTCGTCGGTGTTCATCGGATCGTGCTCGCCGCGGGCCAGGGTCACCCGGGCCCGCGACGCCGCCACCAGCCGCGGCATATCCGGCGCGCCGACCGCGAAGGCACCCGGATCCATCGCCAGCCGCCAGTGACCGTCCTGCTCACGCAGTCCCGCGTCCACGGCCGAGTCATCGGCGGGCAGCAGACCGGCCAGGCCGGACACCCGCAGGTAGCGGGCGGCGGCCTCGTCACGCGAGGCGAACAAGGCCGGCGGCCGGTGCGCCAGTGCCAGGGCCCGGTCCAGTTCCGCGTCTGTCCAGGCGACCTTGATGCCCAGCCCGATGACCGCGTCCACGCCCGCGCCGAAGCCGCCGCCGGCCAGGGCCAGGCCGACGACCCCGCCGAGCGAATGCCCCAGCACGACGGTGCGGGCGCCCGGCGGGATGACGCCGGCGACCGCGGCGGCGAAGCCATCGAAGGTATACGCGGCCAGCGGCGGCGAACCACCATGACCTGGCAGATCGGGCGCCAGCCAGCGGCCCGGCCACCGGCCGGTGAGCAGCGGCCGCCAGCCTTCCCAGACGTCACCGGTCGCGCCAAGGCCGTGCAGCAGCACCAGCAGCGGTTCCCCGCTGCCGCCTTCGAGTACACGCAGATCCGCCGGCATAGCCGCAGTCTGCCATTGCACCGGTGCACCGGGCCCAGCACGCGGGCACCTGGGTCAGAGCCTCCAGAGGGCCGTTCGGCCCCGGGCGGCCGCTGGGGACGTCTGAGATGGTTAACGCCGGCGAAGGCAGGAACTATGGCAGCGAGGGCCGGCGTAGCGCCGCGAAGCCCGTCGAGATAATCATGGGGCGCCCAATGACAACGGCACGGTCGGCACGGCCCGATACCGAGGTCGTCTTTGATCCCGCCAGCTACGTCGGCGGAGTGCCGTTCGGGGCGCTCGCCCGGCTGCGGGCCGCGGCGCCCGTCGCCTGGGTGGCCGAGATTCCGGTACTCGGCTGGCCCGCGGGCCCCGGGTTCTGGCTGGTGCTGCGGCATGCGGAAGTCGAATCGGTGCTGGCCAGGCCGCAGTTGTTCTCTTCCGCACGGGGAGCAACGCAGACACGTGACCCGGCGACGCCGCAGGCGCTCGGCTATGTCCGGCAGATGATGCTCAACATGGACCCGCCGGATCACTCCCGGCTGCGGCGGCTGCTGACCCGGTCGTTCACGCGGCGGGCGATCGCCCAGCTCGAGGACCGCATCCGCGCTCACGCGCGGGCCATCTGCGACCGGGTGTTCACCGGGCCGCGGGGTGAATGCGACTTCGCCAAGGACGTCGCCGCGGACCTGCCGCTGCTCACCCTGGCCGACATACTCGGCATGCCGCCGCAGGACCGCTGGCTGCTGTTCGACTGGTCCAACCGGGTGATCGGCTACCAGGACCCGGACTATGCCTCCTCGGCCGAGTTCGACCCCGCCGCGGGCACGGCCATGGCCAGGCAGGCGCTGGCGCTGCGGCCGGCGCCGGGCAGCGATGGCCGGATGCCGGACCCCCGCACCAGGGAGGGCATGCCGGACCTCTACGCCTACGCCCATCTGCTGGCCGAGGACAAGCGGCGCCGCCCGGGAGATGACGTGATGTCGATCCTGCTGGCGCAGGTGGACGACGACGGCGGCCAGGTGTCGGTGGCCGAGTTCGAGAACTTGTTCTGGCTGTTCGCGGTGGCCGGGAACGAGACACTGCGCAACGGCCTGCCGGGGGCGTGTATCGCCCTGCTCGAGCACCCGGGCGCAGCCGATGAACTGCGCCGCGATCCGGCGCTGATGCCCACCGCGGTCGAGGAGATGCTGCGCTGGTGGACGCCGGTGATGACGTTCCGCCGGACGGCGGCCGCCGACTGCGAACTCGGCGGCCAGCGCATTCGCGAAGGCGACAAGGTGGTCGTCTCGTTCACCTCGGCCAACCGCGACGACGCCGTCTTCGCCGACCCCGGCCGCTTCGACATCCGCCGCCGCCCCAACCCGCACCTGGTGTTCGGCTATGGCCCGCACTTCTGCCTGGGTGCTCACCTCGCCCGCACCCAGATGCGTGCGCTGTTCGATGAGGTCCTGGCCCGCACGTCCGCCCTGCGGTACGCGGGCGAGCCCGCCTACCTGCGGTCGAACTTCCAGCGCGGCGTCAAGAAGCTGCCCATCGCCTGGACCGCCTGAGCCCGGCGGCCGCGCCGCGATTCCCGGGGCGGGCTGGCAGGCCCGGGGCCGGTGACGCAGACTGGCTGGATGCAGATGGACGGGCGGGCAGAAGACCGGTTCGAGGCGGTGCGGGAGGCCTTCGCCCAGGTGCTGGCCGGCCAGGCCGGGACGGGGGCCGCCGTCGCCGCGTGGTGGGACGGCGCATGGGTCGTGGACCTGTGGGGCGGCTGGGCGGACGCGGCCGCCACCAGGCCGTGGCAGCCGGGCAGCCTCGTGCAGCCCTATTCGGTTTCCAAGCCGTTCGCGGCCATCTGCGCGCTGATGCTGGCCGATCGCGGCCAGCTGGAGCTTGACGCGCCGGTGCAGCGCTGGTGGCCGCGGTTCAGGGCCCGCGCCAGTGTGCGGCAGCTGCTGTCTCACCAGGCAGGCGTGGTGGCACTCGATGAGCCCGCGCCCACCGCGGCGTTCTATGACTGGGACTGGCTGTGCTCGCTGCTGGCCGCGCAGGAGCCGGCCTGGGAGCCGGGCACCGCGCATGGCGAGTCGGCGCTGTTTTACGGGCATCTCGTCGGCGAGCTTGTCCGGCGCGCCGACGGGCGCGGGCTGGGCCGTTTCCTCCGCGAGGAGGTATGCGGCCCGCTGGGCCTGGACTTCTTCTTCGGGCTCACCGCGGCCGAGCAGGCCAGGGCGGTCGATCTGACCGGCGTGAGTGAGTACTTCAGTCCGCAGCGGGCGGCCAGCATGCCACCGCTCTACCGGCGGGCGACGGAAAACCCACCGGGAGCCTACGATCCGGCGGTGGTCAACGGCAGCGCGTGGCGCGCGGCCGAGGTGCCCGCCATCAACGGGCACGCCACGGCCCGCGGCACCGCCGGGCTGTACGCCGCGCTGCTGGCCGGCAAGCTCATCTCGCCGGCGCTGCTGCGTGAGGCCACCACGGCTCAGTGCGCGGGTGTGGACGCGGTCTTCGGCGAGGACAGCGCGTGGGGCCTGGGGTTCGCCGTGGACGAAGACGGGTTCGGCATGGGCGGGTCCGGCGGCAGCTATGCGGGGGCCAGCACCGCGGGTGGCTACGCGTTCGCCTTCGTGACCGGGACGATGGGCAGCCACGACCGGGGCACGATGGTCGAGAACGCCTTCCGCGAATGCCTGGGGATGCCGCCACTCGACGAGTAGGGACCTGCGCGACAGGACACGGCTGGGGAACGGTGTCGGCGCTCCCCGCCCTGCTGTCCAGGAGCGCCCTTTCGACCCGACCTCACACCGGAACGCGGCGTGACAGACGGGAACTCCGCCCTCCAGGATGGAGTGGATGTCAACCGAGTTGCTGCTGGCCTGCGTCGTAGACGAGCAGGCCGTCCGCGCGAAGCCGGGCACCCGGCGAACGGCGGTGCGGTGCCAGCGTGCCGTCGTGCATCAGGTGGCGGACCGGTACGCCGCGGGCGATCTCGGCGAAGTCGGCGATCAGCCGCCGGTGGCAGCGCCACCAGAGGCTCTCGCTGCACATCACCACCAGCGGCCCGGCGGCCGCCTCGGCCAGCACCTCGCCGATGGCGGCCAGGAAGTCCGGCTGGCGCATGTGGCCCGCGTAACCACGGAAGGCGGCCTCCCGCCACGCCACGTCGGGTGAATCCGGTGCTGGCCGGCGGAAGCCGCCCAGCCGCTTGTCCCACCGGTAACCGATGCCGTGGCCGGGCAGCCAGCGCTCCAGTTCCGCCCGGGCCACGTGCGGATTGCGGCGGCTGCCCGGTGCGATGCGCACGTCGATCAGCATCCTGGTGCCCGCGGAGCGCAGCAGTTCGGCGATGCGCTCGGCGCTCGCCGTGCCGTGCCCGAACGTGATCAGTGGCACCGGCCCCTCCGCGTGGTCGGGCGGGAAGCTGACGTTGTGCCTCCTATCGTTCCCCGGGCGCGCCGGCAGCGCGCGGCATGCCGGAGGCTGCGGTCTGAGGGCGGGTTCTGATAGGAACGGCTGATGGTGCGGAAGGGACCTTTCTGGGACGTCATGGCGGGCCGCGAAGTCCAGGCCGGCTGACCGGGCGCGGCCGGGTCGTCCGCCACGGCAGCAACGTGGCATTCCTCGCCGGGGAACTGCTGGACGAATCCGGCCAGACGGTGGCGGTAGCCACCGCGACGGCGCTGATCCGGACCCCGCAGGCCTGATCATCACGTCCGGGAGGCGTTGCTCCTGGACTCCCAGACGACACCGGCCACCACGCCGATGATGATCACGGCCCCGATCGCTATCAGCCAGGTCAGGATTCCGAACACCGCGCCGATCGTCCCGTACGTCCTGCTGTCGGAAATGATCGTCGAGGAGAAATAGAACTTCGAGAACACGCCGAGACCGGCGAAACACACCCCGGTAGCAATCGCAGGCAGGAGCAGCTTGCGCCATGGGACCCGCCCTGCCAAAAGGAAATGCATCGTCCACCAGAAGAACGGCGTCATGACGGCGAACGTGACAAGCTCGGCCAGCACGATGCCCGCTGAGGCGTCGCGGACCGGCCTCCCGGCAAAGCTTTCGACCGCCACCGCCGCGCACAGCACGACGACCCAGATCGGCAGGCGGAACAGGTCCCGCATCCCCCGATGATCCTGGCGGAAGGCCTTCTCGTAGATCTGCTGCAGCGAGCTTGCCACCGCGAGCGTGCCGGCGGTGACAAAGAGCAGGCTGGTGAAGGTGGCCACGTTGAGCACCGCGGGCGAGGAGGTGAACAGGTGGCTCACGATCCCCGATGCGCGCTGGTTCAGGCCAAGCCGGAGGGCGATGTCGTCGTCGATGCGCTCGCTGGCAAACGCGCTGAGCAGGATGAGGAATGGCAGTAGCGAGACCAGCAGTCCCGCGCCCAGCAAAATGATCTGCTCGGTAAAGTCGAGGGTTTTGAGCTCGGCGGCAAAGCTTTGGGCGAGAGATCCCTGGTACCGTGCCTGCGCCGTCGCTGCCCAGCGACGCGGCCCGCCGCGGCCCGGGGCTTCCGGCCGGGCGGCAGGCAAGTGGTCCTGACTATCCGGCTTGACCATGACGCTGATCTCTTCCGGCGTTCCGGTACGCCGGAACGCGATTCGTTGGCTAGGGCCCAGGCGCAGGCCCCGATGGCTCGGGCAATTCACCCCCTCTGTATGGTGCTCGCGCACGGATTCGTACGCGCCGGAGTGGCTCGACGATGAAGACGATCGACACCGCCAGGTAGAAGACGATGGCGATCACCGGCAGGAAGACACCGAGGACGGTGGCGCCGCCCTGGAACAGCGCCGCCGCCCGGCGCTCCCTGGCGAAGGCTTGCAGTTCCTCTTCGGCCACGTCGTCGGCGGCCATGCCCGGTGTGCGCGCCGCGTACCTGATCACGCGGTACACCATGAATGCCGCCAGGGTCAGATTGAGCCCGAACAGCACCACAGCGACCCGCTCGCCGGGGCTGCCTGATTCAAGGACCGTGTCATGAGACAGCGGGAGCACCGTCGCGAACAGGTGGGTCGCCACGATCGCCGTGGTGAAGGGGAGGAATGAGACGAGCAGCAGCAGCGTCAGGTTGAGGCGCATGAGGGTGGGGTCGGCCGCCTTGATGAACCGGGTCATGTTGCTGTGCGCGATCCACACCCCGCCGATGAAGGAGAAGCTGACGAGGTAGCCCAGGTACCGCGGCCACTCGTGGAGCAGGGCCTGCACGAGGACCTCATGCCCGTTCGGCACGTGCAGTTCCAGGACGAGCAGGGTGATCGCGATCGCGAAGACGCCGTCGGAGAAGGCCTCAAGACGGCTGGTCGGCAGCAGGCGGTCCGCAGTGCCATTGCGCCCGGGGGACACGCTGGCCCCGCCCGCCGCACGGTCCGCGGTCCGCCGTAGTGGCCAGCGCAACGTGTCCCCCTCAGCCGGCTGTGCGATTCGCCGTGGCAAGGGCTCCGCCGGTCACGCAGCCCTCCCCTGGTCACCGCAGAACGCGCAGCCGTGCGCCGCGCTGGACACGCCCAAGTCCACCGCCGGTTCCTGCCCGGCGCATCACCCCCTGACGGGTGAGCTAGCTGCGCCCATCCGTGCGCGCGGACGGCTAGAGCGGCTCACCTTCGAGCCGTCCCTGCGGGACGGTCCGGCCGCACATCGCCACTGCCAGGTATTCGGCCGGTCCACGCAGCGCCGGGCCAGCACCGTACGACCAGTCAAGGTCGGTGGCCTGCAGGCTGCGCCCCTCGATGCTGGTGCCGAAATGGGCCTGCACGCCACCCGCGGTGAGGTCGTCCAGTACCACCCGGATGGTGGCATCAGGTGATCGGCGCGGCACCCCAAGCGGCACGGTCACGTCCAGGCCGTGAATCACCACATGGTTGAGTGCGCCGTGCCACCCGCCGCCAGGCGGAGTCCAGTGCTGCATCACCTCGGAGCGCAGGCTGGCCACCAGTTCGCTGGCGGGCAGTTCGGCGTCCCGTGCGGCGACCTCGTTCGACAACCGGCCGAAGTCGAACTCGCAGCGGCGCAACTCGGCCATGAACTCCTCTTCTGAGTAGCGCGCCGCCATGGTCATGTGCGCGACCACCTCGCGGACCCGCCATCCCGCGCACAGCGAGGGCGTGTCCCATTGGGCTTCGGTCGCGGAGCCAAGCAGTGCGGCCAGGGCAAGGAAGTCGGCGGCCACGGCCGGCTGCAGTTCGGCGTCATCGTTCATGATCAGCTCCTAGCCATTCACGCTGCCGATAATCATTCCTAGCTCAGACGAGGCGGTCGCGGCGGACTCACCGGTCCGGGCGGCCAAACGACTCTATGAGCCATCGCCGACAAGATCCCGGCACCGGCTCAGCCGACGATCAGGCACGGGGCGGCACGACGTGCCAGGCGCTATCGGCCGCTCTGCGAGCATTGCCCTATGAGCGCGGATGACGGCCACTGGCCCGTGCGCTTCCCCGATCTGTTTTCCGACCAGTACGCGGACTACGCCGACGCCCGCTTGAGGTTCACCACGGCGGCTGTGCCCGAGGACCTGGTGTCGCGGCTGCACCTGGTAGCGGTCACACAAGCGGGGGAGGTCATCGTCTGCCGGAGCGAGGCAGGCTGGCGGTTCCTCCCTGGCGGCACCCGCGAGCCAGGCGAATCGCTCGACGACCTGGCGCGCCGCGAACTCATGGAGGAGGCAGGCGCGCAGCTGACCAGCCCGCCACGGTACTTCGCCGCGCACATAGCCGACAGCCAGCGGCCAGCGCCGTACCGGCCACACCAGCCCCACCCCCGCGCTTACTGGGCCTACGCCGTGGCACGAGCGCAGGTCATCGCGCCGCCGGTCAACCCGCCCGATGGCGAACAGGTCATCGAGGTCCGCACCATGGCCCCTGAGCCGGCGGCCGACTACATCGCCGAGCACGACCCGATGCTCGCCGACGTCCTTCGCCTGGCCGGCGCGATGGGGCTGATCCGCCCCGCCGCCTAACTGCCGGGCCCGCCGCGGCCGGTGCCGCGGGCTACTCGCCTGTCTGGTCGTCTACGTCGGCGCCTGGAGCGTTCGTCTTCACCGACTCGATCCCGTTCAGGGCGGACTGCTTGCGCTCGTAGGTCTCGCTTGTCGCGATCACCTGTCCGTTAGCGGCGACGAGATTGAAGTGGTACTTGCCGCTCGAACCCTTTTTCAGCACGAACTTGCCGGCCATGCTTCCTCCTCGCGTCGAAGCTCACCCCGGTACCCGGCCGCGGCTGAGGTACACATCGCCGACCATGCCAGTCAGTGCGGCAGGAAGTCCAGCAATAGTTCGGTTACCTGGCCGGGTGCTTCGAGCTGCATCCAGTGGCCAGGTCCGTCCAGGCGCTCGTACCGCCACGAACCAGCGACGTTCTTGGCCGAGTCGGTCATCTGGACTTCGGTGAGGGCCATGTCACCGGTGCTCCAGATGCCCATGGTCGGCGCTTGCACAGGTGGCAGCTGCAGCGGCGGCGCGGCCCAGCTCTCGGGCGGGATGTTGGCCCGGTAGTAGTTGAGGCCCGGCGTGAGCGACCCGTTGGCCTCCAGTTCGGCGATCACCTGGGCGGCGTCCGGATGGTGTGCCCAGGCACGGAAGTTCGCCCAGTTGTCCTCGGACAGCCAGCGCTCGGCGATGCCGGCGTACTGGAACAGCAGCATGTACCACGACTTCTGGCGCTGCTCCAGGGTGCGCAGGAAGCCCGCCGGATGACCCACGGACAGGACCACCAGGTGGTCGACGTTGTCGGGGGCGAAGGAGGCGATGGCCCAGGCCAGGGCGGCGCCCCAGTCGTGCCCCACCACATGGGCCTGGCCGGCCCCCAGTTCGGTGAGGATCGCCATGACGTCCCCGGCCAGCAGCGGGATGGAATAGGCGTCCACGGCCTCGGGCTTGTCCGAGCGGCCGTAGCCGCGCAGGTCGGGCACGATGACCTGGAACCCGGCTTCGGCCAGCGCCGGGGCCTGATGCCGCCAGAGCCGCCCGGTGTCGGGGAACCCGTGCAGCAGTACGACCGGGCGTCCCGCACCGTGGACCTCGTACTCGATACCGACTCCGTCGACCTCCACCCGGCTCATGCGCCCTCCTTCTCGGCCGGCTTTGGCTCCCGCGTGCGAGCGCCCAGGCATCACACGGTACTTCGCCGGGTCACGGCCGGCCCTCGCGCCCTCCCTGCTTAGGCCTGGCCTAGGCCGGCGGGGGCTGACGGAGCCAGGGTCAGGTGGAGGGTTGACACAGACCATGGGCCGGGAGGGAGGCTGACAAGGACCGCGGGCCGGGCGGGGCTGATGGAGACGGCTGGGCGCTGGGTCCAGGCACGGAGGAGGACTGCCGGTGGACCGCGACCGGGTGCGGGTGGCGTTCGAAGAGCCGAAGGAGTTCACGACCTCGCCGTTGTACCGCTGCCTGAGCCGGACGGTGGCGGCCACCGATCAGTTGCTTGACCTGGCCTGCCAGGGACGGCCCGGCCAGTATCCGACCTTCTTGTTCTTCGGCGCGGTGCACCTGCTGCTGCTCGCCGGGGCCGATCACCCGCTGGCCCGGTTCTATCCGTCGATCGCGGGCGAGCGGGCGCTGCCGCCGGACGGTGCCGGGCCTGCGCTGGTGTCGTTCGGCCGGGAGCATGCGGCGGAACTCGCCCGGACGATCCGCACCCGGCTGGTGCAGACCAATCAGGTACAGCGGGCGATCGGCCTGCGCCTGGGCCTGTCCGTGATCGCCGGCGAGGTGCCCGGGCCGGTGCACGTGATCGAGGCAGGCACCAGTGCCGGGCTCAATCTCCGGTTCGGCCGGTACGGCTACCGGCTGAACGGCCGGCGGTTCGGGGACCCGGCTTCGCCGGTCCAGCTGGCTGCCGAATACCACGGCCAGGAACCAGAGCCCGACCTGGACCGCCAGCCCGCGATCGCCAGCGTCCTCGGCATCGACCTGCACCCGGTCGACGCGGCGGATCCCGGCGAGCGCGCCTGGCTGCAGGCGCTGGTGTGGCCGGAGAACCACCGGCAGCGTGCCCTGCTCACGACGGCGCTCGAACTCGCCGCGGCGGACCCACCGCCGATTCTGGCCGGGGATGTCATCGACGTGATTCCGGGCATCGCCGGCACGCTGCCCGCGGGCCAGCCTCGGGTGGTGTTCCACTCGGCGACGCGCATGCACGTGCCGGCCAGCCGCCTGGCGGCGTTCGATGCGGCGATCGAGCGCGCGGGTGACACCGGGCCGTTGTGGCGGCTGTCGATCGAGGATGCGCCCGCGGCCCAGTCCCGGCGGCGCACCGCACGCCAGGGCCCCGCGCTGCAACTGCGGCGGCCCGGCACCGCCGCGGCCGAGACGATCGCCATCGTGGACGGGCACCTCGCCTGGATCGAGATGTGCCCTCTGCCCCAGCAGCCGCTCCCGTGGTGACCGCGATCGGGATGATGTGTTCGGCGGACTCCGCCGGATCTGCGCCAGCGAGCACGGACATCCGCTGGCCTCGCCGAGCCGTCGCCGCTGGTGAGATTCCGCCCGGTGCCCCGGCGCGCCCGATGGGCCGCGCGGGTTGACGCGCGGCCCTCCGGGTCGGGTTGTCAGAGTTGCCCGGTCACCCGTAGGCAGGTTAGCTGCCGGTGCACTGCGGGCTGGCTTTCACCGGGGGGCCGATCGTTAGCTCGATGCCGCCTCCGCGCGGTGACTGGCCGGGGTGACCGGCGGCGATAGCAAGGCCAGCGCCGACCGGGAAGGCCGAGGGGTGGATGACCAGGACCCGGAGGTTACCGTGGCCGGGGAGCGGCGTCACCATGCTGCGCAACAGATGACTGCCGCCAAGGCCGTAGGGCTGGCAGGCCGGGTTCGGCTGGCCGGTGAAGGTGACGCTGACCGGGACGCCATCGGCGCGCAGCGTGCTCTGCAGCCGGGCCGGGTCCCGTAGCTGGTGGATGGTGACCCGGATACCGCCGTCGGCCTGCTTCACCACCGTCCACGCGGCCAGCTGGGCGCGAGCGGGATGGCTGGGCTGATGGCCAGATGGCAGCAGGGCGGTCACGGCCAGGGCGGTTCCCGCCGCCACCGCCAGTGCTCCGGCCACAGCTGGGATCCGGCGCCGGGCGCGTATGGCGCGGCTGCGGCTGACGATCTGCCCTGCCGGGATGTCCATGTGCACGCCGGTGACGGAGTCCTTCACCGCGGTGATCAGTTCGTCGTCGTTCATGATGAGCACTCCTGCTGTCGTTCGGGCATAAGGTCGGTGCGCAGAGCGGCCAGGGCCTGGGTCATGTGAGCCATGACCGTGTTCGGGCTGATGCCGAGCACCTCCGCGGTGCGTTTGGTGTCCAGGTCAAGCAGCAGCCGCAGGGCGACCACCTGCCGCTGCCGGGCAGGCAGCCGCATCAGGGCCGCCTTGACCCGCGGTTCGATGAGGCCGTCAGGAGGCCCCTGGCCTGCGGGCAGGTCCGTGACCACGCGGGGGTCGGGGACCGATACCTCCCGGTGCCGGCGCCGCCACCGGGAGATGTTCGCGTTCAGTGCGGTGCGGACCACCCACGCCGCCGGGGCCGGATGCCTGCTGACGGTGCGCCATGACGCACACGCCCGGGCGAACGCCTCGGCAACCAAATCCTGCGCCGCGTCCTGGTCACCGACGCTGATCAGGACGGTGCGAAGGCAGTCATCCTTGGAGTCGCGGTAGAACTCCGCGAAGTCCAGTCGTTGGGTAGCCACACTCATTCAACGCACAACCGGCACCCGAGGGATTAGCCGTGCCCGGCGCATGCCCGACCGGGCGGGTGAAACACGGACGCTCACGGTCACTCGTGGGACCAACGCCATGACGATGACCTGCGGGAGCGCCACCTGGCAGGTCATAGCCGCAGCCTGCCAAGCTGAGGCAATGGCTGGCAAAGACAGTTTCCGGTCTGTTCTGCCGTGCCCCATGGGCCACATCCCCATGATCATGATGGACCGGACCAGGTGCTGCCGCCGCGGGCCGTCCCGCGGCGCAGGGATCACTGGTCGAGGGTGGCCACCCAGGCGGCGATCTGCGCGCGTGAGCCGACACCGAGCTTGTTCAGGATGCTGCGGACGTGGCTGTCCACGGTGCGCTCGGAGATGAACAGCCGGGCACCGATCTGCTTGTTGGTCAGCCCGTCCGCGACCAGCCGCGCGACGTCGGCTTCCCGTTTCGCCAGCGGCGCCGCCGCCGCGCTGGGCTCCGCCACCCCGTGCGGCGCCGCTGCCGCGCCGTGCGCCGGCCGGCCCGCCTGCGCCGGCCTGCGCCGTGCGGCGGCCGGCCAGCTGGCCCGGCTCCATCGCGATCGGGCTCGCCCAGGGCCAGCCGCAGCCCGCCATCGCGGTCCAGGCGCTGCCCGGCCGCGAACCCGGCCTGGAACCTGGCCTCGCCGAGCGCGGCGAGCGCCGACTTCTGCGCCCGGTCGAGCAGCGGCGCGAGGAACGGCATCACGTTGGCGCCCGCCTCGGCGCGCAGGGTCTCCGCGGCACCGAACAGTTGCGCGGCGCGCCGGGCACGGCCGGACAGGGCCGCATGGCAGCCGAACGCGTCGAGCAGGTAGAACTGCGCGACCCGGTCGTCGATCTGGTGCGCGAGCCGCAGCGCCTCGGCGAGCAGGGGCTCGGCGCCGGCCAGGTCGCCGGCGTTCAGCGCCGCGGAACCGAGGTTCAGCAGCATGATCCCTTGCACGTAGTGGTCGCCCGTTTCCCTGGCACGGCGGACTCCTTCTTCGGCGGCGGCCCGCGCCGCGGCGTGGTCACCGGCGAAGAACGCATGCAGCGTCTGGGCCTGGAGCACGCCGACCCTCGCGGATGGGTAGTAGTGGTCCACCGCCCTGGCCGCCACGTCAGCCTCGCCGATAAGTACCCCGGCGGCGTCGTACTCGCCGGCCATGTCCTCCGCGACCGCGGCCATGGCGAGCGCTTCGGCCAGCAGTTCCCGCTGCCCGGTTTCCTTGGCCAGGGTCACCGCCGTGTGCAGCGCCGGCCGCGAACCCGCCGGATCCGCCTTCAGCACGGCGAGGAAGCCACGCATGAAATAGCCCCAGCCACGGCCGTCCGTATTGCCGCGTTCTTCAGCAAGCGCGAGAAAGGCGTCAAGCCATCGGATGCCTTCGGTGGTTGCCCGCGTGATCCAGAACCAGCCGAGTGAGGCGGCAAGATCGACGCCGCGGGACGCGTCGCCGCGGCCGATGCATTGCTGCATGACCGCGCGCACGTTGTCGATCTCCAGGTCCGCCCATTCGAGCCAGTCGAGGAGCCCGTAGCGGCGCTCGCGCGCGAACCGCTGGCAGGCGGCGTGGTAGTACTCCGCGCAGCGCAACTCGACCGCCTCCTGCTCGCCGGCCTCGGCCAGCTTGAGGATGGCGAACTCGCGCATGGTCTCGTGCAGCCGGTAGCAGGCGAGCCCGCCCGCGTCCTCCTTCGTCACCAGGGACTTGTCGACGAGTGAGGACAGCAGGTCAAGCGCGCCATCCGGCGACGAGCACACCGATTCGACGTCGTCCAGGGTGAACCGGCCGGCGAACGCACAGCACCGCCGCAGCACCGTACGCTCGGCCTCGGTGAGCAGGTCGTGGCTCCACTCGATCGTGGTACGGAGCGTCTGATGGCGGGGCAGCGCGCCGCGGCTCCCGCCGGTCAGCAGGCTGAACCGGTCGGCGAGCCGGTCGAGGACCTGCGCCACGGAAAGGACCCGGGTACGGACCGCCGCAAGCTCGATCGCCAGCGGCAGGCCGTCCAGGCGGCGGCACAGGTCCACGACCGTGGCCTGGTTCGCGGTGGTCAGCTCGAACGTGCCCGAGGCCGCCGCCGCCCGCTCGGTGAACAGCATCACCGCCTCGCTCCTGCGCAGCGCCGCGAGCGGCTCGCCCGGGTCCGGGTCGGGCAGTTCCAGGGGCGGCACCGGGACCACGTGCTCCCCCGCGACCGACAGCGGCTCCCGGCTGGTGGCGATCACCCGCACACCCGGCGCGGCCCGCAGCAGATCGGCCACCAGCCGCGCGGCGCCGTCGAGCAGGTGCTCGCAGTTGTCGACGACCAAGAGCAGTTCCTTGTCCCGCAGATAAGAACGCAGCAGGGCCAGCGGCTCGGTGGCGGCCTGGTCGCGCAGGTCCAGCGCGGCCAGCACGGCGCTGTCGACCAGATCCGGGTCGCTGATCTCCGCCAGTTCGGCGAGCCAGGACCCGTCACGGAAGCCTCGGGCGAGGTCGGTCGCGGCCCGGACCGCCAGCCTGGTTTTGCCGACCCCGCCCGGCCCGACCAGGCTGACCAGGCGCGCCTCGGTGAGTTTCACCCTGACCTCGGCAAGCTCCCGGCGGCGGCCGACGAAGCTGGTCGCGTCCGCGGGAAGGTTGCCCGAACGCCGGGCTGGCCTGGCCATGACATGAATCTAGACGGCGCCCCGCTCGCCCCGGTTCAGCACGCGGCCCGCTAGGCACCGGATCGGTAATTCCACCGATGCCGGCCCCTGCCCCGCCTTCCTAGCGTCGGAGACATGGCTGAGGAACTGCCGGTACGGCGAGTAGAGGTCAGTTTCGTCGGTGCCGCCCCGGCCCGCCAGGTGCGGCGCGCGGCCGGGGTCAGTGACGTGCAGGCCAAAGGCTCCACGCTGAGCTGCCTGGTCAGCGGGAGCTTCCAGCCGTTCCTGGAGGCGCTGCGCGGTCACGAGGTGGTCCGCTTCGACTCCGCGCCACTACGGGCTGTTCCTGGTGTTCCGGGTCAGGGAGGAGTTGCGGGGCGGGCTGGCGCCACATGATGCGGTCGTCCGCGGGCTGTCCCGGGTCGGCGAGTCGATCACGTTCTCCGCCGCGACCGTCATCGCCGCCCTGCTCACGCTGCTGCTGGCCGCGTTCGGCCTGTACTCCAGCCTCGGCGCACCGCTGGCCATAGCCATCGCGCTCATGCTTCTCGCCGGTCTCACCCTGCTCCCCGCGCTGCTGGCCATCTTCGGCCGTGCCGCGTTCTGGCCGTCCCGCACGGCACGCGGCGCGGGGCGCCTGGGCTGGTGGGGCCGCAGCGCGGGCCGGATCGTCACCCGGCCGGCCGCCACGCTCACCCTCGGCCTGATCGTGTTCGGCGGCCTGGCCGCGGTCGCGCTCTGGTACACCCCGGCCGGTTTCGGCGCCACATCCGGCGCCCCGCGCGGCTCGGACTCCGCGGCCGGCGACGCGCTGCTCGCGGCCCACCTGGCGTCCGCGGCGGCCGGGCTCACCGGTCCAAGCGCCGCACTCACCCCAAAAGGCGAGGAATCATGCGATACGGAACGTCCGGCCGCACGTGATTCCCGGAGCCGGCGTGAATCGGTGTATGACTAAAGAAGCAGGGGCCCCGGCCCGGAGTGCTGAGCCTGCCTCCCCCGCGGGCAGGCCGTCCCGGGTCGGTGTACGCCCCTGGGATCGGTGTGATGACCACGATCTCCCAGCCGTTGCGGCTGGCCGAGGCCGTCGGGGCTCTGTCGCTCGCCACTGACCTGGCCATGGGTCAGCCGCTGGAGCATGGGCTCCGCACCGCGGTGCTTGCGGTGCGGATCGGGCAGGCGATGGGCCTGCCCGGCGACGATCAGGTGACCGTCTTCTACACCGGGCTGCTGCACTTCGCCGGGTGCACGGCCGAGAGCGAGATCGACGCGCGGTTCTTCGGCGACGAGCTTTCCGCGCGGCCGCAGATGATGGCGGTGGCCTTCGGGTCCAGGCGGGACCTGATCACCACGGCGAGCCGGGTGGCCCATCCCGAGCGGGCCAGGCTCGCCCGGGCGGCGGCGATGGCCAGGTCGGCGTTCGGCGGGATCACCGAGTTCCGCAAGTGGGCCGCCAGCCACTGCGACGTGGCCAGCGTGCTCGGGGCACGGATGGGCTTTTCCGATCAGGTCCAGACGGCGCTGCGGCATCTGTGGGAGCGCTGGGACGGCCGGGGAATGCCGGGTGAGCTGAGCGGAGAGCAGATCCCGCTGGCGGTGCGGCTCATGCAGGTGGCGCAGGACGCGGATATGGCCTGGCATCAGGGCGGCAGCCTGCTGGCGGACGGCCTGCTGGCCGAGCGCGCGGGTTGCGGTCTTGACCCGGGCGCGGTGGCGGCCTTCCTGTCCCTGGGCGACGCCGCCTACGCGGGCCTGGATGCGCCGTCCATCTGGGACACCGCCCTGCTCGCCGAGCCCGGCCCGCAGCCGGTGGTGACCGAGGACCGGCTGGACGCCTGCCTGTCGGCGATCGCGGACTTCGCCGATTTGAAGAGCATGTGGACGGTGGGCCACTCCCGCGGGGTGGCCGGGCTCGCCGAACGGGCCGCCGTGGCGGCTGGGCTGCCCGAGGCGGACCAGGTGCTGCTCCGCCGGGCGGGGCTGGTGCACGACATCGGCCGCGTCGCGGTCCCGGTCAACGTGTGGGCCAAGCGGGGGCCGCTGAACCGCGACGAGCGGGAGCAGGTGCGGTTGCACGCGTATCACACCGAGCGCGTGCTGGACGCCGCGGCCGGGCTGCGGCCGCTGGCGCGCCTGGCCGGGTCGCACGGTGAGCGCTGCGACGGTTCTGGCTACCACCGCGGCAACCGGTCCGCGGAGCTGCCGCTGACCGCCTGGCTGCTGGCCGCGGCGGACTGCTATCACGCGATGCGCGAGCCGAGGCCACACCGGCGGGCGCTGCCGGCCAGCGCCGCGGCCCGGGAACTGAGCCGGGAAGCGGAGGCTGGCCGGCTGGCCGCCGACGCCGTGCACGCGGTGCTGACCGCCGCGGGCCAGGCACAGCCACGCCGGGCCACGGGGCCGGCCGCCGCGCGCCCGCTGCCAGGGCCCCGGCCAGCGGGATCCGAGCCCGCCGGGCGCCGGCCCACGGGGCCGGCCGGACCGCGGCCCGCCGCCTCCCGGCCGGCCGGGCTTTCCGAGCGGGAGTGTGAGGTGCTCGGCCTGCTGGCCAGGGGCCTGGCTACCAAGCAGGTCGCGCGGCGGCTCGGGATCTCGCCGAAGACCTGTGATCACCACATCCAGCGCCTGTACGGCAAGGCGGGCGTGTCCACCCGGGCCGGCGCGACATTGTTCGCGCTGGAACACGGGCTGGTCCGTCCCGATGAGACCGCCATCAGATAACGCATGGCCCGGCGCGGAATCGGCCATCGATGCGAGAATGAGGCGTTTTAATACAATCATGGCCACCCGGGCATTAGTGCGGCACGCTTAGCACGGAATCGGCCGCGAGGACAGCCGCCGGCTATTTTCCGCAGTAGGGAGTTTTCCCGATTGCCAGCTGCCGAAGGCTTGCTTAACGTCTGCGGTGACGGGGACCAGAAGGAGGTGGCTGGGCGCTGAGGCCGTTCGCCCTCGCCGGATTCGGGCTATCCGGTATCCGCTCCGGCGGTACCGTGCGGGCCCGGATCAGCTCACGCGGGCGCGCCGGTGACCCAGGTTCGCCTGTCTTCCCAGCCTGCACGGAAACCGGGCCTGCCATGCATGCGCGGGCCGCGCGTGGTCCCTGCGGCGGGGCGGCAGTAAAAGGGAGGGACGAACCTGGGGCGCCCAGCCGCCGACCTGGGCACCCGCCGGGCGCGCGGCGCGCTGCCCCGGTTGGCGCGGCGGCAGGCCGGCTAGCCCCTCAGAGCCTCTGGATCGGGTAGGGGCAGAACAATGCAGGACGGGCCACGGCTCCTGGTCGCCGCTGCACTGGGAAAGATCATCGAACCACTGCTGCGGCAGGCGCTGCCGGACGCCTCGGTGCGGATCGCCGAGGACCGGGCCGCGGTGGAGCGCGCCTTCGGTGACCGCCTGCGGTACGACGTGGTGGTCATCGACCTCACCTGGATGGACTACGCCGTCGAGTACAGCTTCGACGGACTTGACGTGCTCGACATGCTCCGCCAGACCCGCAGGCAGACGCCGGTGATCTTCGCCGCGCAGGGGCACGGCTCAGAACGCGACCACCTCGACGAAGCGGTCGAGCAGCCCGAGGTGGTCGGCGTCTACCGCAAGTCGACCGGGCCCCAGCCGCTGATCGACGCCGTGGAAATCGCCGCCGGCGGCGGCAGCCTCACCGGCCCGCTATTTTCCGCCGGCGCCAGCCCGCCGGATATTACACGAATTCACGCTTATTTCGGGAAAGGGCGGGGTTCGACCGCCGCACGTTTGGCCGGGGCCATCGCCTCCGGCCGGGCTGCCAACCACGAAACGCTGGCCGGCGCGGCGCATGTCGGCTATGACACGGCGGCAAAGCTGGTCGATTATCTGGGCCCGCTGATCAAAGAGCGCGGAGAGCACAGCCCGGACCTCAAGATGACGCCGGAGATCGTCTACCGGTGGTGCGGCGAGCACGCGCGGTACATCCTGAGCTGGTGCCGGCGTAATGGTCACGGCGATATCGCCGCACGGGTCATGCCGGCCGCCTGCCCGCGGCCGCCCCGCCGGCCCGGCGGCTAGCCATGCCATGGCAACGCCATGCGAAATCTTGCATGGCCCGTCCGGCCATCGGCAAGGTTCCACCTGAGTGGGTTTCCCGGGAGCTTTGCTACTTGGGTTCCGGATATAACTGAATTGGCCCGTGCTGAACCCCCGCGAGAGGGTCCTGCGCGGGCGCGGGGGGGTACCGGGTAGCCGACGTGGGCCGGGGGATCGCGTCGGCTATCCGGTGCATTTGGCGGCAATTACGTTTTGGCGGCCCTGCCCACGCCGTGACGTGTGCGCGGGGCTAGCCGCGGCGGCGGCCGACATAGGCAACGCGCCCCGGCGCGATGGCCCCGGAGTCGATCGCGGCCTGCTCCTCGGCCTCGCTCACGCCGTCCAGATCAGCGAAGAAGAACGGCCCGTCGCCGAGGAACTGCCGGTCGAACCGTGCGTCGAGTTCGGCGACGATGTCCGTGGCCGCATGCAGGTGCTCACCGGCCGCCCAGTCCCGGAAATAGGTCTCCCACGGCAGCCCGGACTCGCGCCATTCGTCATACCGGTGCCGCAGCCAGTTGTGCTCCGCCGAGGGCCCGGGCAGCCGGTCGAAACACCACCGGGCGGTCGCGTCGTCGAACCTTTCCCACGCCCACTCCACGACCACGATCGTGGCGCCGTCGGCCAGCGCCGCCGCGGCCAGGCCCAGGACCTCGCCGAGATCGCCGACGTGGTGCAGCGACACGCACGCCACCACGGCCGCGGCCGGCCCGGGCAGTTCGTGCTGTTCGAACCCCACCTGGCGGTACCACGGCCCGTCGGGCGCCTCCGGGTCGACACCCGTGGCGTCGTAGCCGGCCGAGCGCAACATCGGGACGAACCCGCCGAGCGGGCCGCAGCCGATCTCCACCACGGCGCCGGGCGGGGGCGGCAGCCGGTCACGGACGAACGGCCAGACCGAGCCGAGCCACCGCTCATCGGAAGTCACCCGCCACAGCCTATGACCGTCCGCCGTGGTGCCCGGAGCCACTCCGCCTCCCGTGCCCAGAGCCCGTGAATGTGAGCCTGGTGTTGCTCTTTGAACACCGGACTCACATTCACGCGATGGTGTGCGGGCCAAGTTCCTGATTGGTGGCGCCGGGAGGGCCGCTGACGCCGGGACGGGCGCGGATCCGGGAATGGGAGCGGGCGGCGCGCGGTGGTAGCCTCGAAGGCAGTGGCAGCGCACCGCCTGCCTGCTTCCGAGCCATCAGCCGGCCCGCGCCGTGGTGGCGACGAGGACAAGGGTCTACGACTCGCGGGCTTTCTCCGTCATGTGCTCATTCACCTTGGCGGGCAGACGCGGGCCGACCCGCCCTGGAGATTGACCATGACCTCGAACAAGGCCCAGAAGACCGCAGCCAGGCAGCGCATGGCGCAGACCGGCGAACCGTACAGCGTGGCCAGGCGCGCGGTGAGCACGGGGGACCCCGAGCCTGACGCAACCCAGATCCCGCAGGCCGCGGGCACGGAGCCCAGCGAGCTGAGCCCGGAGGAAGAGTACGCCCAGGAGGCCCGGGCCGCCGGCGTGCCCGCGGCGGAGATCGACGCGCAACTTGCCACGTTCCGCAAGCGGGAGGCCGCCGGACTCCACGCGCAGGAGACCGCCGGCCTGGCCCGGCGGGCCGCCGAACGAGCAAGGGAACAGGCCGACTGGCTGGAAGAGGCGGCCGAGCGCGCCGAGGAACAGGCCGACCTGGCGCAGGAGGCCGCCGAACTGGCCCAGGAATGGGCCGACGAGCGTGAGCAGGAGCGGGCCGTCGAACGGGCCGGCCGCTGCGTGCGGAGGCCGAGCAGGCCCGGGAGCGGGCCGAGCGGGCTGAAGAGGCCGCCGAGCGCGCCGACGAACAGGCCGACCTGGCCGAGGAAGCCGCCGAGGAGGCCCGGGATCACGCCGGCGAGGAAGCCGAGGCCGGCGAGCCAGGGGACCCCGACGACGAGGTATGGGAACCGGGAGAGGCATGGGAACCGGGGGAAGCCGATCCGCGGGGCTGGCATCTGGAGGGCCCGGGCATGCACCGGCCGCCACATCCGCCGAGGCCACCACGTCCCCCACGGCCGCCACGGCCACCGAGGCCGCCGCAGCCCTGGTAACCGCCCACTGATCGTGCCGCGCACGTATCCGGGGCCCGCTCTCCGGGCCCCGGATGCGACGATGGTGCCGTGAGCGATGCTGTTCCGGTCACCGACAACCAGGCCGCGTCCCGATTCGAGATCTCCGACGGCGGCTACCTCGCCGAGCTGCGCTACCACCGCAGCGGGAAACGGCTGGCCCTCATCCACACCGAGGTCCCCGAGGAACTCGAGGGCCGGGGCTACGGGGGCAGGCTGGTCGTGGCGGCCGTCGACCAGGCCGCAGGTGAGGGCCTGACGATCGTGCCGTACTGCCCGTTCGCCCGCGGCTGGCTGCAACGGCATTCCGACGTGGCGGACCGGGTGACCATCGACTGGCAGGCCGTCTAGTCACCGCCCGCGGGCAGGGGGACTCAGCCGCGTGGCGGGCACCCGGCGGACTCAGGCCAGGCAGGTGAGCGGGGCGCCGCCGTTGTAGGCGACCATGTCCGCCAGCGCGGTCACGATGTCGATCGGGGCGCCGCGCGGCGTGCCGTCCAGTTCGGCGCAGGCGCGGTGCAGGTTGCCGACGATGCGCTCGGCGTCCGGCCAGGCGGCGAACCGGCCCAGGTCGGTCTCCCTGGCCGCCTGCAGCGGGGACAGGCCCGCCTCCCGGCAGCGCACCGCGACGTCGAGTACGAACCTCAGGTAATCCAGCGTGTCGTCGATGGGCCCGCGGTCGCCGAAGACCGGGCCGTGGCCGGGCACGATGGTCTGCGCGCCCAGCGGCGCCACCACCGTTTCCAGCACCTCGACGGCGCCGGCCACCGAGCCCATGAGCAGGAACGGCGTGCCGCCGTTGAAGATCAGGTCACCGCAGAACAGCACGGACCGCTCGGGGATCCAGACGATCGAGTCGTTGGTCGTGTGCGCGGCGGTCCCGACGTGGCGGACGTACGCCCGCAGGTCGCCCACGTGCACGGTGATCTCGTCGGTGAACGTGACGAACGGCGGGTCCAGGTGCAGATCGCCCCAGTCGGGGCCGTCCCAGAACGGCAGTTCCCGTGGTGGCCCGAATGCGATGGCCTCCTCCCTGGCACGCTCGTGGGCCACGATGGCCGCCCCGCCGAACAGGCAGTTGCCGAAGATGTGATCGCCGTGGTGGTGGGTGTTGACCACGGTGCGCACCGGATCCGGGGTAACCGCGGCGATCGCCTCCCGGTAGGCCTGGGTCCTGCGCTGCGTCGAGCAGGTGTCGATGCTGATGACACCCTGCGGCCCGGTCAGGAAGCCGGTGTTGTTGATCCACCAGGTGCCGTCGGGCTGCACGTAGGCGTAGATGCCGGCGGATACCTCGTGGACCTCCGGGCGCCCGGGGACGGTGATGTCGATGCGCTGACTGCTCATCCGCTCCTCACCCCTTATCGCGGGTCACACAGGACCAGCGGGATGTCCCGCTGGGTGCGGCGCTGGTACCCGGCGTAGCCGCCGTAGGCCGCGACCACCCGGGGCCACAGTTCGGCCTTTTCCTCGGCGGAGGCCTGGCGGGCCCGCACCGGCCGCCGCTGGCCGTCCACGGTCACTTCGGCGTCGGGGTGCGCCATCAGGTTGCGGTACCAGTCGGGGTCGCGGTCGTCGCCGCCCTTCGAGGCGACGAGCACGATCCGCTGGCCGTCGATGACCGGCGCGGTGAGCATGGTCGAGCGCGGCAGGCCGGACTTGCGGCCGACCGTGTGCAACTCGACGACCTGCATCCCGAAGGCCGAGTTCAGGACGCGGCCACCGGTGCCGCGGAGGATGACCCGGTGGACCCGGCTCATGGTCTTCAGGCCGATGTCCGCCAACTGCTGCTGCAGATTCATGGCCAGACCTTACCGATCGGTAGCCGGTCGCGGTCACGCGGCGCCGGTCACGACGGGCACCCGGTCAAGGACGACCCCGAAGTGTTCCCGGTAGGCGGCCAGCACCGCGTCGTCCGAGCCCAGGTCCTGCTCGGTACGGGCGCCGCCGCTGGTCCGGATCAGGGTGCGGCCGCTGAGCGAGATCCGGCCGTCAGCGGTGAGCCGCGAGCAGATCGTGCTCCAGGTGAAGTGGGAGTCCGGTGAGGTCTGCTGCCACCAGCAGGTCGGCACGAAGTCGGCCAGGGCCCGCTCGCGCCGCTCGATCCGGTACTGCGGCTGGCCGTCCTTGGCCACGTCCACGTCACCGTCCGGGGCGCCGGTGAGCACGAACCGGCCGCCGGGGTCGTCCTGGGCGTCCCTGCCGTCGTAACGCAGCGGGTAGCTGCTGTGGGCGCCGAAGCCGACGTCGGCCAGCCACGGCCCGCTGCCGTCGGGCAGGCGCACCACCAGGGCCAGATGGTCGAACAGCGGCCCCAGCTGGCCCTCGCCGCCGAAGACCCGCGCGGCGACCCGGCTCACCTGCGCGCCGAGCCCCTCAAGCAGCAGCGCGAAGGCGCCGTTGAGTTCGTAGCAGAAGCCGCCGCGCCGCCTGGTGACGATCTTGGCCATCAGGCCGGCCTCGTCCAGGGAGATGGGCTCGCCCAGGTGGATGCTCAGGTTCTCGAACGGCACGGTGCGCTGGTGCGCCAGGTGCAGCGCGCCGAGCGCGGCCGCGTCCAGCGCCGGGGCCGGCTCACCCCGATGCGGTCCAGGTAGGCGGCCAGCGCCGCGGCATCCATCACAGGTACTTGGCCATCAGGATGTCGTCCACGTACCGGCCGTTGATGAGGAACTCCTCAAGCTGGGTACCTTCGCGGGCGAAGCCGTGCCGTTCGTACAGCCGGATGGCCGCCAGGTTGGTGCTCAGCACCCGCAGGGTCAGCTTGCGGATGCCACGGCCGCGCATCTGGCCGGCTGCCGCGTCCAGGAGGCCGCCGGCCGCGCCGTGGCCGCGGGCGTCCGGGTGTACCGCGATGCCCTGCACCTGCATGACGTGTGCGTTCTCCGGCAGCCGGGTGGGCGGCTTGAGCCGGATGTAGCCGACCACGGTGCCGTCAAGCTCGGCGACCAGATGGGCCTCGGGCGGGCTGTCGGCGGTGAAGAACAGGCCGTTCCGCGCACCGGGGACCATGGTCGACGGGAACCCGGAGTCCGCTGACCACGCGAGCGCGTCGACCTCGGTCAGCGCCGCCTGGTCGGTCATCCGCGCGGGGCGTACCCGGACGCCGAGTGGCGAGTTCACGCGACCATCGTGGCAGATCGTCCGGAATGTCCCCTCAACGCGGGGCACCCGCGACGGCGAACCGGGCGAAGCGGCGCAGCGAGAGGTCCATCCCGCGCTGTGCCAGCGGCCGGGCAAGCCGCCACCCCCACCTGCCCGCCACCCCCAGCGGCAGGTCAAGCTGCTCGGTCCAGCGGAACTCGCTGCCCGCACCGGCCGGCACCACCTCGAACACGCCGGCGCCGCGGACCACCCGGCCGGTGTGCCGCACCACGCAGCGCCGCGGCGGTTCCCACTCGGTGATCACCATGGTGTCGGTGAAGCCCACCCGCCAGATCCCCGTCCTGGCAACCACGCGCGCGCCCGGGCCGTGGTCACCGTGCACGCGGGTGGCGAGCATCCACTCCCCCTGCGCCGGCCAGTCCACCACCGCCTGCCAGGTGCGCTCCGGCGGCGCCGGCACCTGGACCCGCGCGGTGATCTCGACCCGGTTGCTCACCAGCCTGAGCCTACGGGCGATGCGGAATACTGCCAGGCATGCCTGAACTGATCTCGCAGCCGTGCCGGGTGCCCGCCGCCGGTGAGCCGCCGAAGCTGATCGACGAGTTCGTGGGCCGGGCCAGCACGGGGGACACGGGGCTGAGCATCGCCCGGATGCGCAGCCCGTCCGGCTGGGCCGAGCCCGGCCAGCGCCCGGAGTTCGACGAGTTCACCGTGGTGCTGCGCGGCGCCGTGGTGGTGGAGTTCGAGGGCGGCCAGATGACCGTCGAGGCCGGCCAGGCCGTGCACGCCAAGCCTGGCGAGTGGGTGCGCTACAGCACCCCCGGCGAGGACGGCGCCGAGTACGTCGCGATCTGCCTGCCGGCGTTCGCACCGGGCATCGTCCATCGCGACGACTGAGCTTGCCCGGCCGCGCCGGTCACCAGCCCAGTTCGCGAAGCCGTTCGTCACCGATGCCGAAGTGGTGCGCGACCTCATGGATGACCGTGCGGCGCACCTGCTCGGCGACCTCCTCCTCGGTGTTGCAGATCGCGCAGATCTCCCGGCGGTAGATGATGATCCGGTCGGGCAGGACCCCGGCGTACTGGGTGGTCCGGCTGGTGAGCGGCACGCCCTGGTAGAGCCCGAGCAGGCCGCGCGGCCCGGGGCCGTGCTCGACGGTGACCGCGACGTTGCGCATCATTTCGCCGAGTCGCTCCGGCAATCCGTCGAGCGCCACGACTACCATCTCCTCGAAACGCTCCGGCTCGACCAGGATCATGCATCCATTGTCGCGGGCTGGAAAGGGTGCAACCGGGGAGCCGGCGACAGCGTCATAACTGTCACACGGCTCACGGAGCCGGCCCATTTAGAAGGAAACCGTGATGGACACTACTCTGCTCCTGACCCGGCGGGCCCTTCCCGCGGTAGCGCTGACCTGCGCCGCTGTGCTCGCCACGGGGTGCGGCAGTTCTTCGAGCACCACCGCGAGCGGGGACGCCTCATCGGCGCCGCCGGCCAGCAGTGCCCCGGCTCCATCCCCGTCGTCCGCCTCTGCCAGCGCGCCCTCGCCGACGCCGACCGGGCCTGGTCCCTGCCCGACCCGATCGCTCCAGGTGAAGCTGGGCGTCAGCCAGGGCACAGCGGGCAGTGTCTACACCACGATCGACTTCACCAACATCTCCAACGTGACCTGCACGCTGTACGGGTACCCGGGGGTGTCCCTGCAGACCGCGAGGCCGCTGCACCAGATCGGCAAGCCGGCCAGGGAGAACCCGGCGACCCCGCGCAAGCTGGTCACGCTGCAGCCGCAGACCACCGCGAACGCGCTGCTGCAGATCGTGGACGCGGGGAACTACCCGACGGGCACATGCGGCCCGGCGACCGCGCACTACCTGCAGGTCTATCCGCCGAACCAGACCACGCCCGCCTACATCAAGTACAAGACGCAAGCCTGCTCCAAGCCCGTACGGCTGATGACCGTGAACGTGGTCAGGCCCGGCTCGGGCAGTTCCTGACCGGCAGGCTCAGGCCAGCCGCACCCAGTGCCGGAGCGGCCCGGCGCCGAGGTCAGGCCGGCCACCAGGGCATGCGCCGCGCCGCGCGTATCTCCGGCGCGGCGCGGGCCATGACCTTTGACATCGCGTGACGGCGCCGGTCCGCAAGGTGTACTACAACCTGGTCGTGACCGGGCTGTCGGTCGCCGCCGCGTTCCTCATCGGGACCGTGGAGATCCTCGGCATCCTCACCAGCGAACTGCACCTGCACGGTGGCTTCTGGGACTTCATGGCCAACTTCGACATCAACAAGGCGGGGTTCACGATCGCCGGCCTGTTCCTCGTGGTCTGGGCGGTGGCCATCGCGGTGTGGCGGTTCGCCGGCCTGGAGTCCCGCTGGGACCAGGCGCTCCCGCCGGCCCCGCCCGGTTAGGGGCGTGGATGTGACAGCGAGGCCCCTCTTGGGGCACCAGGCTCACATTCACGATTGCCGCGGGAACACGTCGGCGTGCGGACCGTGGCTAGTGGGGCAGGCGTAGCGCAAAGAAGGCATGATGCGGCTATGGACGAGGTTGTCGCGCTGCGCCCGGTCGCCGAGGAAGACCTGCCGTTCCTGGAGCGGCTCACCCAGGACCCGGCTGTGGCCGGGGAACACGCCTGGGCGGGATGGCGCGATCTGCTCCGGTTCCGGAAGGAGTGGGCGGAGGACCGGCTGGTCGGCGACGTCGGCGGGGTCCTGCTGATCGCCCGGGGGGATGAGCGGATCGGCTTCGTGTCCTGGTTCCAGGTGGACTTCGCGCCGTCCTACTACTGGAGCATGGGCATCGCGCTGCTGCCGGAGGCCCGCGGCAAGGGGTACGGCACGCTCGCGCACCGGTTGCTGGCCGAGTACCTGTTCGCGCATACGACGGTGCACCGGATCGAAGGCGTGACCGAGGCGGAGAACCTGGCCGAGCAGCGGGTGATGGAGAAGGCGGGCTTTACCAGGGAGGGCGTGATGCGCGGCGTGTTCTGGCGGGACGGCGCCTACCGGGACGGCGCGCTGTACAGCCTGCTGCGTACCGATCCGGCGGCTGGCGCATGATGACAGGCATGGACGGCGGCCTGACGCTGCATCCGGTCGCCGAGGCCGACCTGCTCATCGTGGAACGGCTCACCCAGGACCCGGAGTCGACCGGTGAGTTCGCCTGGCTGGGCTGGTACAAGCTCACCAGGTTCCGCCAGTGGTGGGCGGAGAACAGGCTGATCAGCGACGACATCGGCGTGCTCATGGTGGACCGCGACGGCGACCGACTCGGCTTCGTGACCTGGCACAAGGTGCCGACCACCCCGGGCTACTACTACTGGAACATCGGGATCGCGCTGCTGCCCGAGGCCCGCGGCAAGGGCTACGGCACGCAGGCGCAGCGAATGCTGGCTCAGTACCTGTTCGCGCACACGACCGTGCAGCGGATCGAGGCGGCCACCGAGGTGGGCAACGTGGCGGAGCAACGGGCCCTGGAAAAGGCCGGGTTCACCAGGGAGGGTGTGCTCCGCCGCACCGGCTGGCGGGACGGGGCCTACCGGGACGGGGTCTGGTACAGCATGCTGCGCACCGATCAGCACGGGCCGGCGCGGCTAGGGGGTTCCTGGGCCGAGCAACTGGGCGCGATGCTCCCAGGCGAGGTTGAGCACCGCGACCCCGGCGGCCTGGAGCGGTTCCCGGCCGCCGGTGAGCCGGGCAACGGTCTGCGCGGTGAACGGGATGCCGGCCGGGGCGCCGCCTCGGGTACCGCCGGTGATGACCCGGCCCTCCGCGTTCAGCGCGACAAGCCCGGCGAACTCCGCGTCGAACAGCGGGGCGTCGAAGACGGCGACGGCCAGGATGTCGGTGGCGAACGTCAGCGGGTCCACGCCAAGCCCGAGGCAGTGCACGGCGAGCCGGCCCTCGCGCCGGGCCGCGGTGAGCCGGCGGTAGAACGGCCAGCCGTCGTAGTCGAGCAGGCCGCCGCTGGTCTGGTAGTCCTCCGGGGTGCCGAGGAACTCCTCGCTGAACTCCCTGGCCATGGACTTCCACAGGCTCAGGTCGTGCCGGAGGGCCGCGGCCGCCTCCGTCACCGGCTGGAACAGGCCGACCGGCATCACCTGATACAGCCCGCCGCCGTGGTTCACCTTGGCGGGATCGCGCCAGTGCAGGACGAACGACGCACCGCCGCCAGCGTCCCGGCGCAGGGTCAGGGTGGTGACGGCAACCACGGCGGGACGCCGGTCCAGCGCGCACGGATCCCCGGCCAGCGCGCGCAGCGGCAGGTCCGTCATCCGCACCGCGTCCCCCGAGCGCTGCCACGCCGCGGCAAACTCATGCGCCACCGCATGGCCGAGGTCGATCCCTTCGAAGTAGCTGGTCTGCCCGATCCGCAGCCCCGCCGGTGCGGCCAGCCGGGCATCGAGCAGCCGGTAGCAGGGCCGGTTCTCGAACAGGGCCGGCCGGTCCAGCGCGCCGACCGCGTCGGTGTAGCTGGCGTACCGGCTGCCGTCCGGCCGCAGCGGCCGGACCTGCGCCGAGGCCCCCTCATGGCGGCTCGTTGGCGGTGCCGGGGCGCCGCTGTGGTCCGGTGGCCCGCCATCCCAGGCCACCGGGAGGTCATCAAGGCCGAGCGGCGCCGGGGGGAGCCACTCCGCACGGCACAGCAGATCCGCCGACCCGGCCCGCGGCAGGCCGGGGTACAGCCGGGCGGCCACCCGCCCCAGCTCATGCCGGTTCGCGGTCAGCACCGCGCGGACATCGCGCCACCGCCGCGCGGATCCGGCAGCCACCTCAGTGCCCTCGGCCACCGCCCCGCGGCACCTCCTCCGGTCCGGCATCGGCAACCTGGCCACTCTAATCGCCGGGTATCCCAGACTCGCCCACACTCCGTAGTCGCACCGCTGACCTGTGTATTTTGACGTTTTCATTACCGTCGGGAGGGGTTCCCACCCGCGGCGTCCGGGTGTACAGGTTCCTTATGGGACGGCATACCGCCGAGCGCGGGCCAGCGAACGACTTGTTCATGGCCACGGTCCTGGCCGCCCTGCTCCTGCTGTGCGCGATCATCCTCACGCTCGCCATGAACTGACCAGGCCGGCGGCCACGCGGGTCCTCGCACCCGCCCCCGATGATCGATAAGGTGCCTGTCGCAAGCCATCGCCGCGGTTGCCCGGCGACTGCCTCGGGGGTGGATCCGGACGCACCGCGCGGTCCAGCACGCCTGACCATCCAAAGGAGGAGGTCGGTATGTGGAAGCCCCGGCAGGCTCGCCGGCTACCCGTTTTCTCCGCCCTGATCGCCGGTGCCGCGCTCGCGCTGGCGGTCCCGGCCCTGACGACCACCGCGTCCGCGGCCACGGGGGCCGCCGCGCGCCCGCACCCGGTGCTGCAGCAGGGCTACGGCGGCGGAGTGAAGCCCAACAAGCTGGGCGAGCTTGACTGCAACGGGCTCAGCCCGATCCAGCACTCCGTGAAGCTCGACCTGGCCTGCGCGGACCCGCACGGGTCCGACGGCGGCAGGTTCCTCGACCACGGGCACTACATCGGGCACGACGAGCCGTCGATGCGCTTCGTATCCAGCCGGCCCGGCTCAGGCAGCAACTTCAGCATGACCGAGAACATGCCGCGGGACCCGGTGGCCCTGCCGACCGTGAAGACCCCGGGCAAGGACGTGACGCACTGGTTCGAACTGTCGATCGCGCCGTGGATCTCCACCACGGTGTGCGACCCGAACTCAGCACCGCTGCTGCCGTGTACCCCGCGATCGGACAAGAACGCGCCGCGCGGCAGATACCCCGGCGGCGGCCAGGGCTTCGTGGAGCTTCAGTTCTACCCGCCCGGGTTCGCACCGTTCGACGACGCCACCAGTTGCGACGACACGCACTGGTGCTCGGCGCTCAACATCGACAGCCTGGCGTGCCAGGGCAACGGCAGCGGCAACTGCAACAACAACTGCATCGAGCCGACCAACTTCGCCTACGTGCAGACCAACGGCGTGCCGACCGGCCCGCCGAGCCCGCAAAAGAGCGACCTGGCCACGTTCAGCCCGAACGCGCACACGTTCCTGATGAACCCCGGTGACAAGGTCACCATCCACATGTGGGACGCGAAGATCCCCGGAGGGCACGCGCTGGAAGTACGGGAAACCGACCATACGACGGGCAAGAGCGGTTTCATGATCGCCTCGGCGAAGAACGGGTTCATGACCACCAACCCGTTCGACTGCACCGGGACCCGGTTCAACTTCCAGCCGGCGTACAACACCGCGCGGGCGCAGAACGTCATCCCCTGGGGCATCGGCCCTTACATGATCAACACCGAGTACGAGATCGGCCACTGGGAGGCGTGCACCAGCGTGACCGGCCCGGCCACGTTCACCGATGGCAGCTTCAAGGACACCTACTACAAGCACTGCCATGGCCCGTACGAGACCAGCCCGGACAGCGGCAAGACGTTCGAGCCCAACGACGCGCCGTGCTTCAAGAAGGGCGACACCCACGGCGGCACGGTGGCGCCGAACCTGGTGACCGGCTGCGATGTGTTCTTCAACGCCATCGGCGACCTGGACTACGACGGCTCGCCGTACTGGGCGGACTGGCCGCACTCGCTCAAGTCCGGCCCGTTCCCGACGCCGTTCCTGCAGCGGCTGCCGACCAGTAACGGGCACCAGTACTCGCAGATCCAGTTCATGACCGACACCAGCGCCACCGAGTTCAACACCGCGTGCAACCTGGTCACCGGGAAGGGCTGCGTGCTGCCGCCCAAGGGCCCCGGGCACTTCTTCCCGTTCTTCACCCTGGCGAAGGTGTCCGGGAAGTGCGTGTGGGAGTTCGGCAACATGAACAACGGCCGCTCGTTCGGCGGTGTCAAGCAGTACGGCAAGGTGGGGCCGGGCACCATGGGCGCGTTCGCCGGGCGCGTCCGCTCCCAGCCATCCTGCTGAGCCGGCGGTGCCGGCCGCACCGGCCGGCCAACTGGGCAGGGAACGTGGAGTTCCGCGCGGTGCGCGTGCGCAGGCCGCGCACTGTCGCGGGGCTCCAGGCCATGGTCGCCGGGAGCGCGCGGGTGCGTGCTCTCGGCACCGGGCACTCGTTCAGCCGGATCGCCGACACCACCGGCGACCTCATCTCCACCGCTGCGCTGCCCCCGGTCGCCGACATCGACGCGGCGGCGGGCACCGTGACCGTTGCGGCGGGCGTCAGGTACGGCGACCTGGCCCGGCGGCTGAACGCGGCGGGCTGGGCACTGCCCAACCTGGCCTCGCTGCCGCACATCTCGGTAGCCGGGGCGTGCGCCACCGCGACCCACGGCTCGGGTGACCACAACCGCAACCTGCCCGCCGCCGTCCGCGCCGTGGACCTGGTCACCGCCGACGGCAGCCTGGTCACCCTGGACCGGGACGCCGGTCCGGCAAGGTTCCCCGGTGCGGTGGTCGCGCTCGGCGCCCTCGGCGTGGTCACCACGCTCACCCTGGACCTGGTCCCGGCTTTCGCGGTGCGCCAGTACGTCTACGACGACCTGCCCACGGGCGAACTGGCCGGTCACTTCGACGAGATCATGGGCGCCGCCTACAGCGTCAGCGTGTTCACCCGGTGGCGGGGCGGCCCGCATCACCAGCTGTGGCTCAAGCACAGGGACGGCGACCCGGAGCGGTTTCCCGCGGGCCGGCCCTGGCACGGCGCCCGTCCCGCGGACGGCCCCCGGCACCCGGTGCCGGGTATGCCCGTGGCCACGACCACGCGCCAGCAGGGTGTGTCCGGTCCGTGGCACGAGCGGCTGCCCGCATTTCCGGCTCGGCTTCACCCCGAGCGCTGGCGCGGAACTCCAGACCGAGTACCTGCTTCCCCGGCGGGCCGCGGTCCCCGCGATCGAGGCGCTGGCCAGCCTGGGCGCACTGATCGCGCCGGTGCTGCGGACATCGGAGATCCGCACGGTCGCCGCGGACGAGGCGTGGCTGAGCATGGCCTACCGCCAGGACTCGGTGGCGTTCCACTTCACCTGGATCCTCGATCCCGGCGCGGTCCGCCCGGTGGTCGCCGCGATCGAAGCCGAACTCGCGCCGCTCGGTGCCCGGCCACATTGGGGCAAGGTGTCCGGCATGGCGCCGCAGGCGGTGCGGGCGCGTTACCCCCGCTGGGATGACTTCGATGCGCTGGCCCGATCCCTGGACCCGGGCGGCAAGTTCCGCAACGACTTCGTGGACGCCTACTTCCCCCGCGGGGACTGAGCCCCGGCGGGTCGCAAGCTGGCAGCGACGTGCCTCGCCGGGGCCGTACTTGGCCTTTCGCACGCCGGGCTGCGAGCCGCAGCGCCAGACTTCCACTCTTGCCGTGCGCGTCGTGTTCATGCATTACGACGCCCCGTGGCCGCTGCCGCCCGGGCTGGCCGTCCGGCCGTGGCTGGCCCCTACGATGAGGCGCATGACCGCTGGCGCACCCCCGCAGGCCGGCCTGGAGATCACCAGCCCGGCCAATGCACGGGTGAAGCGACTGGTGGCGCTGCGGCACCGGCGGGCCCGCGACCGGGCCGGGGTGACCCTGGTCGAGGGCTACGAGGAACTCGGCCTGGCGCTGTCGGCCGGGGCACGGCCGCAGGAACTGTACGTCTGCCCCGCCCTGGCCGGTCCCGGCGCGCAGCAGATGATCGACCGGGTCAGCGGCCTGGGCGCCGAGGTGATCAGGGTCAGCAGGCCGGTGTTCGGCAAGATCGCCTACCGGGAGTCGCCGGACGGCTGGCTTGCCGTGCTGCCCGCCGTGCGCACCAGCCTGGCGGCGGTGGAGACCGGGACCAGCCCGCTCGTGCTGATCTGCGAGGGCGTGGAGAAGCCGGGCAACCTGGGGGCGATCCTGCGCACCGCGGACGCGGCCGGGGTCACCGCGGTGATCGCGGCCGACCCGGTGACCGACTGGGCGAACCCGAACGTGGTGCGGGCCAGCAAGGGAACCGTGTTCTCCGTGCCGGTCGCCTCGGCCAGCACCGCCGAGGTGTTCGCCTGGCTGGAGGAGCACTCGCTGGCCCTGGTGGCGGCGGCCCCGGACGGCGACGTGCCGCTGACCGCCGCCGACCTGACCGGCCCGACCGCGATCGCGGTCGGCTCGGAGGCCCGCGGGCTCCCCGCCGCGTGGCTGGAGCGGGCCGGCACGCGGCTGCGCATCCCGATGTTCGGGCGCGCCGACTCGCTCAACGTGTCCACGTCCGCGGCGATCCTGCTCTACGAGGCGGTCCGCCAGCGCACGGCCGGGCAGTCCCCGTACGCGGCCCGAGCGGCTCAGCGCGTTCCTGGCCGCGGCCGGTACGCGCGGCGCACCCCGGCCCGGAGGCTCAGCGCGTCCCGCCGCGGCCCGGGCCTGGCGGGCGCGCTCCCGCTCCCTCACCCCCGGCCGCCGCAGCGGCGGCAGGGTCGGCGGCGGTTGCTGACGCGGCGGCAGTTCGGCCAGCAGTTCCCTGGTCGCCTCGGCCACCAGCGCAACCGCCCGCTCGAACGGCTCCTGCGTCCGCTCGGTGACCGACTGCACCCCGCTGACCTTGCGCACGTACTGCCGCGCGGCCGCCTCGATCTCCTCGCTGGTGGCCGCCGGTTCCAGGCCCCGCAGCGTCGTAATGTTCCGGCACATGCCCTCGACGTTACCCCCCGCCCGTGACGCTCCCGGCTGGCATTTGTGAAGCCCGGGACTCAACCTTCGGCATCGCCATCCGGTAGTTCGCGGATCTTGGCTTGGACATAAGCCAGGTCGCGCTGCCACTGGCGTTGGCCGGGTCGGCGGCGGCCAGCCGGACCGGATGTCCAGGCTGGCCTGGTAGGCGGCCCGCGCCGCGGCCAGATCCCCCGCCGCCACCGCCACATCCCCCAGCTTGTTGTGGCTGACCGACAGGTCCCGCTGCCACTGCGTGTTGGCCGGGTCGGCGGCGGCCAGCCGGACCCGGATGTCCAGGCCGGCCTGGTAGGCGGCCCGCGCCGCCGCCAGGTCCCCCGCCGCCACCGCCACATCCCCCACCTTGTTGTGGCTGACCGACAGGTCCCGCTGCCACTCGGTGTTGGCCGGGTCGGCGGCCGCCCGGGTCTCGGCTGCCTGTTGCATCACCCGAAGCTGGCGGGTGGCAGCAGGCAGGTCGCCGGCCCTGAGCAGTGCCATGACTTCGAGTTCGGCGACGACGATCCAGGCCCGCTCGCCCTGGGAATGAGCGGGCGGATCTCGGCGAGGTAGGCCACGGTGGCCAGGGTGCCCGGCAGGGCCCGCGTAGCCTGCTCGGCGACGCTCGGCGATCTCGTCGTAGCGGTGCAGGGCGGCGAGGTGGCGGGGGATGTCGAGGAGGTCGGCGTAGCCTCCGCGTCCCTGCTCGAACCGGCGCACCGCATCGCCAGGGCCCGTTCATGCAGCGAGGCCGGGTCGGCTGTCGAGGTTGCGGGTGACCAGTTCGGCGGTCCACGGGTGCATCGCGATGTCCGGGCCCGGCGGCGAGCAGGGTCAGGTCGGCGAGCCGGTCGACGTCGGCCCGCAGCTCCTGCCAGATCCGGTGCGCTCGTCACAGCGGACTGGGACTCACCGACCTGGTCCGGGTCGTGGGTGAGCGCGAAGGCCAGGTCGTCGAGGGTCATCGGGGCGCGGCAGACCGCGACCTGGGCCAGGATGGCGGCCTGGCGCGGGGTGAGCAGGGCGAGCAGTTCGGCGAGCAGGATGTCGGCGCTGCCCAGCACCATCGCCTGGTCGATGGCCTGGTCCACGGGCCGGTCGCTGGCGTCAGGTCGACGCCTGTCGGCGGCGGCCAGGTCGCGGAGCTTGGTCCTGGACGTGGCGCAGGCTGGAGACGGCCGCCGCGCAGCAGCGCGTCGGTGAACTCGATCAGCCGCGGGTGCCCGCCGATGGCCCGGATCAGCAGCGCCTGGTCGGCCGGGTCCAGGTCGCCCAGGGCGGGCAGCCGCAGGAACATCCGCCGCAGCTCCGCCGCCGACAGCGGCGGGACCGGCCACCTCGGCCAGGAACCGGTCCGGGCCCGGCAGCGGGTACCGGCAGGTGACCAGCAGCGCCGCCGGTCTCCGCCGCGTCGGCCAGCGCGGTGAGGACCTCGCCGACCGCCGGGTCCAGGAAGTCCTGCCCGCCCGGGGTCAGGTTCTGCTCGAAGTCGTCGAAGACCACCAGCAGCCGGTAGCCGGCTCGAGCAGCGCCGGTCGACGACCTTCAGCTTCGGCCCGTCGTCACTGGCCTGGATCGGCGAGCAGTCCGAGGGCCTGGCGCAGCAGCGCCTCATGCGCCGGTATCGCTGACCCCGGGCAGCGGTGTCGGCGATGGCCTGGGCGGTGGCGGCGATCAGGGCGGTGGGGTTCCACCGGCCCTCGTGCACGGCGATCAGCCAGCCATCATCGCGCAGCCGGGAGATCACCCGCCCGGCCAGCGCGGTCTTGCCGATCCCGCCGATCCCGGTCAGCACGACCCCGCTGGCGGCGCCGAACTCCCGCTCCGCCGCCGGGGTGCGCCGCAGCATGCCCATGACGTCGCGCAGCTGCGCGCGGCGGCCGATCAGCGCGCCCATCGGCAGCTCGCGCACCGACCTGCCACCGGCCGGAGCCGTCGCGGCCGGCAGCCGCTCCGGCGGGAGTGCCGGGTCGACCAGCGGCCCGTCGCCTCCCGCCGCCAGCAGCGTCGCCACGCCGTATTCGGGCAGCGGCAGCGCGTCCCCGGCTGCCCGGGACCGGTCCTCTTCGGCCAGGCAGCGGGCCCGGGCCAGCGCCTGCCCGACGGTCAGCACCTGCCCGTCCGGCAGGTCTGCCCGGCGGCCAGCTCCTGGTACAGGCGGCGGGCCAGCTGGGTCGCGTAGCCGTCGGTGACCGGGGCGAGCATCGCGATCACCCGGTCCGCGCCCCGCCCGACCAGGCCCGCGGCCATCGCCTGGGCCGCCGCCGACCCGCCCGAGCACGACGACAGCACGATCAGCGGCACCGGCCGGCCCGCCTGCCGCAGCGCCGCCATCAGCGCGTCGGCGGTCACCGTGACCGGGTTGCCGTCCTCGTCTTCCAGCTCGACCGCCTCGGCGGACCCGTGCGCCGACAGGTGCAGCACGTGGTACCGGTCCTTGCGCAGCGCGCCGCGGATCTGCGGCAGCGACGCGACCTCCAGGATCCGCACCTGGGCCCGTGGGTGCCCGGCGACCTCGCCGACGGCGTCCAGCACCGCCTGCATCTCCGCCTCGACATCCAGCGGCACGTTCTTCGTCTTGGTCTCATCCGGGGCCGCCACCGCCGCCAGGATCTTCAACGGCCCCGCCGACGCCGCCGGCGCGGGCCTGACCGCAGCCGGGTCTCCCGCGCCGTCCCGTCCGTGCGGCCGGGCGCCTGTACACGCTGACCCCCGGCATCAGGCCCAGCGCAGCCGTCTCGCCGCCGTCCCGCACCAGGCGGATCAGCTCAACCGGCAGGGACAGCAGCGGGCCCGTGGCGGCCAGCACCACCTCCACGGCGTCACCCGGTGCCAGCCGGTCGAGTTCCGCGGCCACGGCTCGCTGCGCGGCCTCGTCCATCAGCATGCCGGCCAGGCGGCGGCCCGCCTCGACCATCCGGTTCGCGGCCTCGAGCGGCGGCAGCCGCAGCGCTCCCCACACCTCGCCCAACTCGGCTGGCTCCGGCGCCTGGCGCTGGCTCAGCAGCGACCCGCCGAGCCACACAGCAGAGTCGACCCGCCCATCCTCGGCGCGGTCAGCCTCGATCAGCACCTGGGTCCGGCGTACCGGCCGGGCACGGCGGCCACGGCGCCGCTAGCCCGGGGTGGCGGCGCGACCGCATCCCGGGGCGGCAGGTCTGGCCGGGGCCCAAGCGGTGGCTCAACCTCCCCCGGCTGTCCGGTCAGCGCCCGCAGCAGCTTCTCTGCGCCCGCCACTGTGTAGTCGTTCACCTGGTAGTACGTCGCGGCGGCCGGTGCCAGCCAGAACGGGATATCGTCCGCCGAGCAGCCCGGCAGCACCACGGGCAGCACCAGCCGCAGGCCGGCGTCCTGGTCGGCGTAGAACCGGTCGCGGATCAGCCGGGCTTCCCACTGCACGCCCCGGCCCTCATCCGGTTCGGCATCACCCTCGTCCCGGATCCGGTATTGCGGTGAGGCGATAACCAGGATCCGGTCGGCGCGCTGGACCTGCCCGCGTCATCCACTGGGTCCAGTCCCGGCGCTCCTCCGAGCCGGGCAGATCCAGCTGGGCGTCGATCGAGTTCGCTCGTAAGAACAGCCAGAACCCGCGGACCCGCTCTTCATGCTCCGCGTCGTCGTGCGCGTAGGAGATCAGAACGCGCGGCGACACGGCCGCCGCGTCGCCCCCGGGTACCTGGTCGGCGCTGCTCAACCCCCACCACCCCCAACGGCCGCCGAGCCTACCGTCCGCGACCGGACGAATAGCGGGCAATCACGCCGGACGACCGAATATGGCCGTCAGGCTACCCATTCCCGGGCCACACAGAAAGCGCGGCAGCATCCAGATTAGAGTCGGCAAATATCCAGCAAGCGGTCAGTGGTTATAGAGCGGGCGGTCAGGTTGACCGGCGATTGTTACTGGGACTCCGCCGGCAAACGGCCCCCAGCCGGCGAGTCCCGGATGCGCCCCGTCGGCCCCTCCACCACGCCCGGCGGGGCGCACCGGCCAAGCATGTGACGCCACCACGAAGAAAGCCGCAAAGCCCGGCGGAACGATCGACCGCCGCGGCCATGGCCTGGCACTCCGCGCGAAGCCTAGGCGAACAAAACCCCCAGCCGGTATTTTCCGGTCCGGTTCTTGCTTCTGTCCGAGGGGATTCATGGCCGCGGTCTCGCGGCCGGGCACCGGCATCGGGGAGGCTGTCGTGGGCGCGGAACACAGCAGGTGGGCACGGACGGTGCCGGGGGCAGTGGCAGCGGTGGTGCTCGGCGGCGTGCTGGCCGGGGCCGGCCAGGCCGGCGCGGCGGCGGCAGTGCCGTCCGGGACCATCACGACGGTCGCCGGCGGGGTGGGCGGCCCGGCGAAGGCCACCACGGTCGCGGTCAGCCCGTGCGGCGCCAGGTTCGCGGGCGGCAGCCTGTACGTCGGTGACATCGCGGCGATCAGGCAGATCAGCCCGGCCAGCGGCCAGCTCACCACACCGGTGGGCACGGGCAGCATCACCCCGCTCGGCGACGGCGGACCGGCCACCCAGGCCAGCCTCAACGGCTCGTGCACGGCTGTGCTCGACCCCGCGGGCAACCTGGTCGTGGCGGACATCTTTGACAACCGGATCCGGGTCGTCGCGGCCACCACCGGCACGTTCTACGGCAAGCACATGACTGCGGGCGACATCTACACCGTGGCAGGCGACGGCAGTGTGGGATTCTCCGGCGACGGCGGCCCGGCCACCGGCGCTCAGCTGAACTCGCCGCAGGGCGTGGCGGTGGACGGGGCCGGGAACCTCGTGATCACCGACACCCACAACAACCGCATCCGGGTCGTGGCAGCCGCCACCGGCACGTTCTACAAGCAAGCCATGACCGCCGGGGACATCTACACCGTGGCCGGCGGCGGAAAGCACTTTGGCGACGGCGGCCTGGCCACCAACGGCCAGCTGGACACGCCGCAGAACGTGACCGTGGACGGGGCGGGCAATCTGGTGATCGCCGACGCCTTCAACGAGCGAATCCGCGTGGTGGCCGTGAAGACCGGCACGTTCTACGGAAAGACGATGACCGCCGGGGACATCTACACCGTCGCCGGCACCGGCATCCAGGGGTTCTCCGGCGACGGCGCCGCCGCCACCAGCGCCGAACTGGGCGACCCCAACGACGTGGTCACCGACGGGGCGGGCAACCTGGTGATCGCCGACACCACGAACAGCCGGATCCGGGTCGTCGCGGCCAGCACCGGCACGTTCTACGGAAAAGCGATGACGGCCGGGGACATCTACACCGTCGCCGGCACCGGCATCGAAGGCTTCTCCGGCAACGGCGGCCCGGCGACAAGCGCCGAACTCAACGAGCCCCAGGGCGTGACGGTGGACGGCTCAGGAGATCTCGTGATCGCCGATTCCATGAACAACCGGGTCCGGGTCGTCGCGGCCAGCACCGGCAAGTTCTACGGCAAGGCGATGACCGCAGGTGACATCTACACGATCGCCGGCACCGGCACCATCAAGTCCTCCGGGGACGGCGGCCCGGCGACGGCCGCGGAGCTTCTCGCGCCCGAAGGCGTGGCGGTGGACGGGACTGGCAACGTGGTCATCGCCGACACCTCCAACAGCCGTATCCGGGTGGCCGCGGCCGGCACCGGCACGTTCTACGGGCAGGCCATGACCGCCGGCGACATCTACACCGTCGCGGGCACAGGAAAGCGGGCGTTCGCCGGGGACGGCGGCCCGGCCACCAGCGCCGCGCTCCGCTCCCCGTACGGCATCGCCACCGACGGCGCGGGCGACCTAGTTATCGCCGACACGTTCAACTCCCGGGCCCGGATGGTGGCGGCCCACACCGGCACGTTCTTCGGGCAGGCCATGACCGCCGGGGACATCTACACGATCGCGGGCAACGGCAAGGTGGGCTTCGCCGGGGACGGCGGGCCGGCCACGGGCGCCAAACTGGGCAAGCCCGAGGGCGCCGCCGTGGACGGCGCGGGCAACCTGGTCCTCGCCGACACCAACAACAACCGGGTCCGGGTGGTCGCGGGCGGCACAGGCACGTTCTACGGGCAGCCGATGACCGCCGGGGACATCTACACGGTGGCCGGCACCGGCGTCCGCGGGTTCTCCGGCGACGGCGGCCCGGCCACCAGCGCCGAGATGACCCTTCCCCAGGACGTGACGGTGGATGGGGCAGGCAACCTGGTGATCGCGGACACGGGCAGCGCGGCGATCCGGGTGGTCGCGGACCGCACCGGCAGCTTCTACGGCAGGCACATGATCGCCGGGGACATCTACACCGTGGCCGGGAACGGCAGCCCGGGGTTCTCCGGCGACGGCGGGCCGGCCACCGGCGCCGAGCTAGCCGACCCCTCGGGCGTGGCCGTGGACGGCACGGGCAACCTGGTCCTCGCCGATCTGCTCAACTTCAGGGTCAGGGTGGTGGCCGAGAGCACCGGCACGTTCTACGGCATCGCGATGACCGCGGGGGACATCTACACCGTGGCCGGCGACGGCACGTTCGGGTTCTCCGGCGACGGCGGCCCGGCCACCGGCGCCGCCCTGAGCTACCCCGACGCGGTTGCGGCCGACGGTACCAGCCTGGTGTTCGCCGACCAGGACACGAGCAGGATCCGGCAGGTCACCGGCTGAGGCGGTGGGTGGCGGGCGGGCTCATCCTGGGTAGGCCCTGGGCATGGATTCCCTGGACGCCTACCGGGGCAAACGGAACCGGGGGCGCACGCCGGAGCCGATCCCGGAGCCGCCCGTGCCCGGCACACACGAGCCTGGCACGGCTGAGCCCGGCGGCCCGGCGCCCGGGGACGAGCGGGACCACGTGTTCGTGGTCCAGGAGCACCACGCCCGCAGGCTGCACTGGGATTTCCGGCTGGAACGCGACGGCGTGCTGGTCTCCTGGGCGGTGCCCAAGGGGGTGCCCGACGACCCGGCGGTGAACCACTTCGCCGCGCATACCGAGGACCATCCGATGGAGTACGCCGGGTTCGCCGGGCGGATCCCGGACGGCGAGTACGGCGCGGGCACGGTCACGATCTGGGATCGCGGCACCTTCGAGGTCATCAAGTGGACCGACAGCGAGGTCAAGGTGGTGCTGCGCGGCCGCCGGCTGACCGGCGGGTACACCCTGTTCCGCACCAGGGGCACCGACTGGATGATGCACAGGGAACGCCAGCCGCTGCCCGGGATACTGCCGCCGATGCTCGCCAAGTCCGAGCCGCACCTGCCGCCCGACGACGGGGCCTGGGCGCTGGAGATGAAGTGGGACGGGGTGCGCGCGCTGGCCTACTGCGAGGGCAGCCGGGTCCGGCTCATCTCCCGGACCGGCGAGGACGTCACCACCGCCTACCCGGAACTGCGCGGCCTGGCGGCGGCCGTGGGCCGGCGGGACGCGCTGCTGGACGGCGAGGTCGTCGCCATGGGCGAGTCGGGCTGGCCGGACTTCGAGGTACTGCAGAACCGGATGCACGTGCGGGACGCGTCGGCGGCGCTGCGGCTCGTCGCCGAGTACCCCGTCACGTACCTGGCGTTCGACCTGCTGCACCTGGACGGCCGGCCGCTGCTCGACCTGCCGTACACGCGGCGCCGGACGCTGCTTGAGGAATTGGAGCTGAACGGCCCCTCGTGGCAGACGCCGCCCTCCTTCACCGGGGCGGCCGGGGCCGACGTGCAGGCGGTGTCCGTCCAGCACGGCCTGGAGGGCATCGTGGCCAAGCGCCTTGACTCCCGCTACGAGCCGGGGAAAAGGCCGGGCACGTGGCGCAAGGTCAAGAACATCCGGCGCCAGGAGGCGGTGATCGGCGGCTGGCGTCCCGGCAAGGGGAACCGGTCCGGGCAGATCGGCTCGCTGCTGGTCGGGGTACAGGAGGAGGACGGCCTGGCCTACGCGGGCCATGTCGGGACCGGGTTCACCGACCGGGTGCTGCGCCAGCTCACCGCGCAGCTCGCCCCGCTGCAACGGGCCTCCTCGCCGTTCGCCGCGCCGCTGCCCGCCGACCACGCGCGAGACGCGGTCTGGGCCGAGCCGGTGCTGGTCGCCGAGATCGCCTTCACCGGCTGGACCCGCGCGGGCCGCATGCGGGCCCCGTCCTACCGGGGCCTGCGCGCCGACAAGGACCCTGCAGAGGTCATCCGCGAGCCCTGATACAGGCCAGGGAGGACACGATCTGGAGCGCGAGCGCTCCCGAGGCGGTTCGCTCCTTTTTCATTGTGCTCCTGATGATCATGAGCAGCAGTAGTCTCTTCTCACCATCAGGCCCCAGAGATTATCAATGCCCCCAGTTATGGGGCGGGCGCATCCAGTAGTCAAGGGCCTGCAGCCAAGGGAGGTCATTGGGGCCATCAGTCGCACCACATCCAGGAGGTAAGGAAATGGGACGATCCACGCCCGGAAACCTCTCGCCAGAGCCGGGATGCGACCCGCACTGGGTGAAGAGCTCCCTGAGTTTCTCCAACAGCAACTGCGTGGAGGTGGCCAACCTGCCGGGCAATCAGGTAGGTGTCCGCCACAGTAAGCACACCGAGGGCGCCGTCCTGTGGTTCACGCCGGACGAATGGCAGGCATTCCTCGGCGGGGTGCGCAACGGAGAATTCGATAGTTTCGGTCGGCCGTGACGAAAGCGATCGCGGCGCAATTATCGCTCCGTTTAGATAAGTCAACAACCAACCACAACCCGGGTGAAGGCTCCTCGAAAACACCGAGGAGCCTTCATCGTTCCCAGGCCGCCACTGCCCCGGGGCAGCGGTCAGGCAGCAAGCTTGTCGCGGTGGTGCGGTTCGGACCAGTCGAGCACCGGCCCGGCCGGCACGATCCGCCGCGGGTTCAGGTGCGGGTGGGTCATGTAGTAGTGCCGCTTGATGTGATCGAAGTCCGTGGACGGGCCGAACGCCGGGTGCTGGTACAGGTCACGCGAGTAGGCCCAGAGGTTCGGGTAGTCCACGACCCTGTGGATGTTCGCCTTGAAATGGGTGACGTACACGCTGTCGAACCGGGCCAGCGTGACCCACAGGCGCACGTCCGCCTCGGTGATCTGGTCGCCGAACAGGTACCGGCGGTCCGCCAGCCGCTCCTCCAGCTCGTCGAGCGTGGCGAACAAGGCGGTGACCGCCGCGTCGTAGGCCTCCTGCGTGCCCGCGAACCCGCACCGGTAGACGCCGTTGTTGACCGACCCGTACACCCGGTCGTTGAGCACGTCGATCTCCGCCCGCAGCGGCTGGGGGTACAGGTCGATGCCCGGCGTCGCCCACGCGCCGAACTGCGTGCCCAGGTCGATCGTGATGTCGGGGAAGTTGTTGCTGACGATCTGCGAGGTCTCCCGGTCCCAGAGCACCGGCACGCTGATGTGCCCGTCGTAACCGGGCTCGGTCGCCTCGTAGGCCTCGCGGAGCAGGGTGAACCCGTTGACCGGATCGGGGCCGTGCCCCGGACCCTCCCGGAACGCCCAGCCGCGCCCGTCCCTGACCGGGTCCACCACCGACAGCGACACCACCTCCTCCAGCCCCAGCAGCCCGCGCACGATCACGCTGCGGTGGGCCCACGGGCAGGCCAGGGACACGTAGAGGTGGTAACGGCCGGCCTCGGCCGGGAAGCCGCTGGAACCGTCCGCGGTGATCCGGCCCTGGAACGGGTAGAGCGGGCGGACGAAGGCCCCGTCGGCCCGCACCGGGGACTTCGCCGAGTAGTCGCCGAATTCCGCGAAGTCCACCGGGCTGGCCACCGGGGCGATGCTGGTCATTTCGCCGCCTCCTCGCCGGGAACCGGCAACCGCCAGCCTCCCGCGTTCGCACGTCTTAGGGTCCGGTCGTGGCGCCAGGACAGGTGTCGCCAGAACCGGGCAGAGTGGACCCTACCCGCGCACTGTGGCAAAGGAACCGCCCGCAGGCTCCTCCCCGGTGGCACGGGCGGCGTGCTCACCTGCGGCACCGGCCAGCCGGGACTGCAGGGTGAAGAAGATCTCCGCCGCCCGCGCGCCGGTCCAGCCGGGCGGGAGGAGTTCGGCAGGCAGGCCGGGGTCCAGGTAGGGCAGGCGGCGCCAGTCGGTGAGCACCCTCACGTAGTCGGCGAACGCCTCGCGCGGGCGGGAGGCGGCCCGGCGGCCCGGCCAGCCGAGCAGCACCGGCTCATAAGCGGCAACGAAGTCGCTGGCCAGCCGTTCGGTCCGGTCCAGGTCCCACCACTGGCGCACCTTGGTGGCCAGGTCGCCGAAGGCCAGGTGGTCGGCGTGGAACAGGTCCGCATACCCGGACAGGCCCAGCCGGCCGAGCATCTCCGCGGTCGCCTCGTGCAGGTATGCCGGCGCGATCCACACCCCGGGCGCGGCAGTGCCGAATCCAAGCCGGCTGAGCTGGGACCGCAGCACGTGCCGCTGGTGCCGCTCCGCCTCGGGCACCGAGAACACCGCGAGCAGCCAGCCATCGCCCAGCCGCGCCCGTTCCCTGCGGAAGATCCGGTGATCTCCCTCCCGCAGGATCGCCTGCCCCTCCCCCGACAGCTCATAGCCCGCGGCACCGCCCGACCGCCTGGCCACCAGGATGCCCCGCCGCTTCAGCCGGGAAATGGAAGACCGCACGGCAGGCTCGTCAATCCCCAGGTCCCCGAGCAGGCTGACCAGCGAAGCGACCGACATCCACCCGCCCGCGCCGCGCGAATACAGCCCGTAGACGGTCACGATCAGCTGCCGGGGCTGCGCACCCCGCCCTGTCGTCTCCGTCACGCCCGTCATCCGCACAAAATATCGCGGACACCCCCGGCGCGGACCAGCCCCGGCGCATAGTGCCGGGAAGCCTGCGCCTCGCTGGTTCTCCAGGGCGGCTTAGTTCCCCAGGGCGGCCGGGAGCCCAAAGCGGGGCAGCGTGCTGGCGTCAAACCGGGTCATTGCGCAGACATGGCCGCCGGACAGGGTCAAGACCATCAGCCCCACGGTGTAGAACAGGCCCGATTCCGGGTCGCGGACATAGCAGCCGAAGGCGGGCTGGCGATTGGCCCGTGCCGGTATCAGCCGGGCCGTCCAGCCGGGACGGAACGCCGTGGCGGTGAGGAACCGGGCAGCCAGTTCGCGTCCCTGGTACTCCAGCGGCAGCGGCGGCATGGTCAGCCAGACGTCCTCGGTGAGCAACGCGACGAGGCCAGCCACGTCGGCGCTCTCGAACGCGGCGGTGAACCGGCTTACCACCGCCTGCTCGGCGGCCGAGCCGGGCGGCGGGGCGGGCTCGCGCCCCGATGAGGCCCGCTGGTGCCGCTCCAGCGCCGCGCGGGCCCGTTTGAGCGCGCTGGTCACCGATTCCTCGCTGGTGTCCAGGATGCTGGCGGCCTCACGGGCGTGGAAGCCGAGCACCTCGCGGAGGATGACGGCGGCGCGCTGGCGCGGCGGCAGCAGTTGCAGGGCCGTGACGAAGGCCAGGGAGATCGATTCCAGGGACTCGAACCTGGCTTCGGGGCCAGGGGCGGCGTCGGCCACGCCTTCGAGCAGGGTGTCCGGGTAGGGCTCAAGCCAGAGCAACTCGCCGAGCCGGGTCGGCTCGGGCGGTTCCAGCCCGCGCATATCCGCAGCGGCCGGGCTCACCGGTGGTCGCCGCCGGGCCGATCGCAACGCGTCCAGGCAGCGGCTGGTGGCGACCCGGTACAGCCAGGTCCGGACCGAGGCGCGCCCCTCGAAGCCGGGCAGGCCCTGCCAGGCCGACAGGAGGGTGTCCTGCAGCGCGTCCTCGGCGTCGGTCACCGAGCCCAGAAACCGGTAGCAGTACACCTGAAGTTCGCGCCGGTACGGGCTGACAAGCTCGCCGAACGCATCCCCGTCTCCGGCTTGTGCCCGGGCAAGCAGGTCCGCCGCCACCGCCCAACCCTCCCGCCACGTCTTCCGGCCCGGCGCGAGCGGGCCAATACAGACGACGGCGCGACCGGGAACTGGGCGCCCGCCAGCCGCCCAGTCTTCGCGGCCGGCTGCCGTCCACATCAGCAGTACCGGAGTTCGTTCAGCCAGTAAAGGAGAATCCCCGATGTCTGCTCAGCAGGAATCCCCCGCCGTCGCCGTCGCCCGCGCGCACGTGGAGGCGTGGACCAACCACGACTTTGACACCGCGCGGACGGCCCTGGCCACCGACGTCAGGGTCACCGCCATCACTACCCAGCCGATGCCGCCCGCGACCGACCTGACGGGCGCCGACGACTACATGGCGGGCCTGACCCAGTTCGCGCAGGCCGTCGTGCCCGGCAGCCTGCGCATCCTCAGCAGTACCGGCGACGAGCGCAACGCGCTGCTGATGCTGACGGTGGAGGCCGACTTCGGCGCGGGCAAGGCCACCCTGCCCGGGGCCCGGCTCTACCTCCTGGACGAGAACAACAAGATCCAGACCGAGCACGTCATCTTCTACGCGGCAGGCCACTAACCCCGCCCCCGAACCACACCGGCCGCGCGGCCAGGTCGCCGGGGCGCGCGGCCGGTGTGGTATCACGGGCCGGTGAGTATCGAGCGGATCAACCCCGGCGACCTTGCCCAGCCGTCAGGCTTCTCCCACGCGATAGCCGCCACCGGCGGCCACCTGGTCTTCCTGGCCGGGCAGACCGGCTACGGCCCGGACGGCGCGATTGCGGGCGGCGGCCTGATCCCCCAGTTCGAGCAGGCACTGAGCAACCTGCTAGCAGCCCTCCGGGCCGCAGGTGGAGCAGCGAGCGACCTGGTCAGCCTCACGATCTACGCAGTTGACCTCGCGGACTACCGCGCGCAGGCACGAGAAATTGGCCAGGCATGGCGCAGGCTCTGCGGCCGGGAGTACCCCGCCATGGCGGCCGTTGGAGTGTCCCGCCTGTGGGACACCGATGCGCTGGTCGAGGTCCAAGGCATCGCCGTAGTGGGCGCAGCCGGCTGAGCGGGGATCGGCGATGTGGCGGCAGGCCTTGAGCCAGCCGCCACATCACCGATCCGCGCTCCACCCGCCCCCCTGTTGGTTGCGCCCCCGGGTCCCGCTGACCCGGGGGCGCAGGGCTGTCCGGGGCCGTATCGCATGTCGAATTATTGACGGTCGTGGAAATTCCGACATATCGTGGCGGCAGGCGCACGGAAGGAGCAAGCGCAGTGCGTATTGCCGTGCTCGGCGGGGGGCCTGGCGGGCTGTACTTCGCCGCGCTGGCCAAGCAACTCGATCCCCGCCACGAGGTGCACCTCTGGGAGCGGAACGCGCCCGGCGACACGTTCGGCTTCGGGGTGGTGTTCTCCGACGAGACGCTGGGCGGGATCGAGCACGCCGACGCCGCCGTGTTCGCGGCCATGGAGCGGGACTTCGCCCGCTGGGACGACATCGACGTGCACTATCACGGCACGGTGTTCACCTCGGGCGGGCACGGCTTCGCCGCGATGAGCAGGCACCGGCTGCTCGCCATCCTTCAGCAGCGGTGCGCGGAACTGGGCATCCGGGCGGAGTTCAGCACGCCGGCCCCCGACGCCATGACCCTGGCGGCAGAGTATGACCTGGTCGTCGCCGCGGACGGGGCCAACTCGGCGACCAGATCGCAGCTGGCCGGCGTGATCGAGCCGAACCTGGAGGCGCGGAACTGCGCCTACATCTGGCTCGGCACCGACCTGGTCTTCGACGCGTTCAAGTTCTACATCCTGGACACCCCGGCCGGCGTCATGCAGGTCCACGGGTACCCCTACAGCAGGGACGCGAGCACGTTCATCCTGGAAGCGCACGACGACGTGTGGCGCCGCGCCGGGTTCGCCGGGCCGGCCGCCGCCGCCGCGGGGCTGCCGCCGGGGCGCAGCGACGAGGCGTCCATCGAGATGATCCGCGGCCTGTGCGCCGACGTATTGGGCGGGGCGGCGGGGTCGAGGCTAGCGCTGCGCGGGGCGGCGGGGTCGAGGCTAGCGCTGCGCGGGGCGGCGGGGTCGAGGCTAGCGCTGCGCGGGGCGGCGGGGTCGAGGCTAGCGGGCGGGGGCGGGGTCGAGGCTAGCACTGGGCGGGCACGAGATCGTCGGCAACAACTCCCGGTGGGTGAACTTCACCACGGTGCGCTGCGCGCGCTGGCACCACGGCAACGTGGTGCTGATCGGCGACGCCGCGCATACCGCGCACTTCTCTATCGGCTCGGGCACCAAGCTGGCCATGGAGGACGCGCTGGCGCTGGCCGCGTGCCTGCACGAGCAGCGCGATGTCTCTTCGGCTCTCGAGGCATATGAAGCCGAACGACGGCCCGTGGTTGCGTCCACCCAGCGGGCGGCGCAGGCCAGCCTTGAGTGGTTCGAGCACATCGGCTCCTACACGGGCCAGGAGCCCGAGCAGTTCGCGTTCAACATCATTACCCGCAGCCGCCGGGTCACCTACGACAACCTGCGGCTGCGGGATCCGGAGTTCGTGGCGGGCATGGATGGCTGGTTCGCCGGCCAGCAGGAGTCCGCGGAAGACGGGACCGCCCCCGGCGTCCGGCCGCCGATGTTCCAGCCGGGCCGGATCGGCGGCCTGCACCTGAAGAACCGGGTGATCGTGTCGCCGATGGACATGTACTCGGCCGACGACGGCATGCCCGGCGACTTCCATCTGGTGCACCTGGGCAGCAAGGCGCTTGGCGGGGCCGGCCTGGTGATGACCGAGATGGTGTGCGTGTCGCCGGAGGGCCGGATCAGCCCCGGCTGCGCGGGCCTGTACACCGATGGTCAGGAGGCCGCGTGGCGGCGGGTTGCGGACTTCGTGCACGAGCGGACCGACGCAGCGGTTGGGATCCAACTCGGCCACTCGGGCCGTAAGGGCTCGACCCGGCTGATGTGGGAGGGCATCGACCAGCCGCTGCCCGAGGGCAACTGGGAGGTGTGCGGCCCGTCCGCGATCCCCTACTCACCGGCCAACCAGGTCCCGCGCGAACTGACCTTGGCGGACATGGCCGAGATCAAGGCGCAGTTCGCCGGCGCCGCGGAGCGGGCCGGGCGGGCCGGGTTCGACCTGCTGGAACTGCACTGCGCACACGGCTACCTGCTGTCGTCGTTCCTGTCCCCGCTCACCAACCAGCGCACCGACGCCTACGGCGGGCCGCTGGAGAATCGGCTGCGCTATCCGCTGGAGGTGCTGGACGCGATCCGGGCGGCCTGGCCGGCCGGGCGCCCGGTCACGGTGCGGATCTCGGCCACCGACTGGCACGAGGGAGGCGTCGACGCCGACGAGGCGGTGGAGATCGCCCGGGCGTTCGCCGAGCACGGGGTGGACGGCGTGGACGTGTCCACCGGGCAGGTGGTCAGCGACGAGCGCCCGGCGTTCGGCCGCAGCTATCAGACCCCGTACGCGGACCGGATCCGCAACGAGATCGGCCGCAAGTACGGTGTTGCGGTGATCGCAGTCGGTGTTATCTCCTCCTTCGACGACGTCAACTCGATCTTGCTGGCCGGCCGCGCGGACTTCTGCGCCCTCGGCCGGGCGCACCTGTACGACCCGCAGTGGACCCTGCACGCCGCGGCGGACCAGGGCTACTCGGGCCCGGGCGCGGTCTGGCCGGACCAGTTCGCCGCGGGCAACCGCAGGCCGCAGACCGGCCGTACCGACGGCCCGCGTCCCCGGCTGGAGCTGATCAGGGCCGGTGTGCCCGGCACCGCGCACGCCCGGTGGCGCCCCGGTGGGGGGTCATGATGGCCTCGTTCGGGCTGACCGCCGCGCAGCAGGAGTTCGCGGCGCAGGTGCGCGGGTACGCCGCGGCCGAACTGCGCCCGCTGGCCGAGGCCGGGCAGCCGGGCCGCGTCAACTCCGAACTGCTGGCCGCCATGGGGCGGCTCGGCCTGCTCGCCCGGCTATTTCCCGGGGCGGCGGCCGGAGAGTGGGGGCGGGCGCGGAGCGCGGGGGCGGGAGAAGCGCAGCCCTCGCGCGAGGCCTCGGCCATGGATCTCTGCCTGCTCAGGGAGTCGCTGGCCACCCAGTCCACCGAGGCGGAAACCGCGCTCGCGTTGCAGGGGCTCGGCAGCTACCCGGTGCTGCAGTCGGGATCCGACGAACTGGTGCGCCGGTGGCTTCCGGCGGTGGCCGCGGGGACGGCGGTGGCCGCGTTCGCCCTGTCCGAGCCCGGCGCCGGGTCCGACGCCGCGGCACTGGAGCTCGCCGCCGTGCCGGACGCGGAGGGGTGGCGGCTGACCGGCATCAAGACCTGGATCTCCAACGCGCCCGAGGCCGACTTCTACACGGTGTTCGCCCGGACCACCCCGGGCGCCGGGGCCCGCGGGGTCAGCGCCTTCCTGGTGCCGGGGGACCGGCCCGGGCTGTCCGGCACGCACCTGGACATGGTCAGCCCGCACCCGATCGGCACCCTGGCCTTCGACGGGGTGCCGGTCTACCGGGACGAACTGCTCGGGGAGCCCGACCGCGGCTTCGCGGTGGCAATGCGGACGCTGAACCTGTTCCGCCCGAGTGTGGGCGCGTTCGCGGTGGGCATGGCGCAGGCGGCGCTTGATGCGGCGTGCGAGTACGCCGCGTCCAGGACCGTGTTCGGCGGGCCGCTCAAGGACCAGCAGGCGGTGGCGCACCTGCTGGCCGAGATGGCCACCCGTACCGAGGCGGCGCGGCTGCTGGTCTACTCCGCCGCGGCGGCGCTGGACGAGGGCGCGTCCGGGCCGGCTGGGGGCCGGGAGCGCAGCTCGGGGGCGGGAAGCACAGTGCCCGGGCGCAGCGCCATGGCCAAGCTGTTCGCGACCGAGACGGCCCAGTTCGTGGTGGACTCCGCGGTGCAGATCCATGGCGCCCGCGCGCTGGAGCGGGGCCACCTGCTTGAGCACCTGTACCGGGAGGTCCGGGCCCCGCGCATCTACGAGGGCGCCTCCGAGATCCAGCGAACGATCATCGCCAGGCAACTCTTCTCCTAACGCGCACCCGGTTCGGGGAACCCGGTGCGCGGTGTGAACCAGCTGGCTGGGTCGTGCGTCTTTCGTACGGACCCCGTTCCGGCCTATGTCGGCCATTATCCGGGCATAGCGGACAGCTATCCGTGCCGGCTTACAACGCCACCACGGGGGCGGAGTTGTGGGCGCGGCGGTGCCTGCATTTGCCTGAGCTTCACCGCAGTTCCGTCAGACGGACGTCTGGCGCGCCAGGAATGTCACCGGGCATTCCGGCACGGATCGGCAAGGCTGGGGACCATGTCCCCCTCGCTGCATGCGGAGGATGACGCTGTGAAGATCGCTGCCCGACTGTCTGTACTCGCCACGGTTGCGGTCACCGGGCTCATCCTGGCCGCCACCGGGGCGGCCGTCGCGTCGGCCGCACCGGCCGCGGGCCACGCCGCGGCCGTGACCAGCGGCACCAAGCTGTGGGAGGCGCGCTACGCGGCCTCGGGTCGCGGCGCCTTCAGCCTTGCTTCCGCGATCAGCCCGGACGGATCGACCCTGTTCCTGACCGGGGGTACCCGGCGGAAGGTACACGAAATCAGCACACCCACCGCGGGCGCGACACTCGCCTACAACCCAGCCACCGGCGCCAAGATGTGGCAGGCCAACTACAACCCGGGTGGGCTCAGCACCTCGAGCTTCTCGGCCATCGCGGTGAGCCCCGACTCCTCGACGGTCTTCGTTGCCGGTACCACCCAGCCGAAGGTCGACGGTCCCAGCTCGATCGTTGTCGCGGCCTACAACGCCGCCACCGGGGCGGACCTGTGGACGGAAGCCCTGGCGGCGCAGGCGTTCACCGCGAACGTCGCCGTGTCACCGGACGGCGGGGTGGCGGTCAGCCCCGACTCCTCGGAGGTCTTTGTCACCGGTGACACGTCGCCCTACGGGACCACCATCGGCTACAGCTCTTGAGAGGGGCCGTGATGAAGCACACCGCCGGGCTGGCAGCCCTGGCCGCCCTCACCGTCGTCGGGTTCGCACCCGCCACCGCCCTGTCGCCGGGGCGGGCGCTGGCCGACACGGCCACGGCCGCCGCTCAGGCGCCGCTGTGGGTGACCCATCAGTATGTGGGCGGGGCCGGCGTCAATGGCCAGGTCGCGGCGAGCCCGGATGGGTCGGATGGCGCCCAGGCCGCCGGGATGAGCCCGGACGGCGCGTCGGTGTACATCACCGGCAGCGCCGCGGGAAGCGCCCGCAACAGCGTGAACTACACCACGATCGCTTACCACACGGCTACCGGGCAGAAGGTGTGGCTGGTCCGGTACGTAGGACCGCGGAACTTCGATTTCGCGAACGCGCTAGCAGTCAGCCCCACCGGGAACGGGGTGTTCGTCACCGGCTTCATTGGCGTCCACGACGGCTGCTGCAACTTCGGCACGGTCGCCTACCAGCCGTAGCGGCGGCGCGATCACCCAGCAGCAGCCGTCAACGAAGGTAGCCGAGACCGGGTGACCCGATATACCAGGCCTTCTCGGCTTCGAGTAGCCGCAGCGCCTTGGTCAGCCGTCCGGCGAGCGATCACCGTGTTCCTGAGTCAACGTGGTGATGCTGGGCGTCGGCTGACCCGGGCGGCAGCGCTCCCGATCGCCGATCTGCTGGCGCAGCAGGTTCGCCAAGCGCATGTAGACCCGCGGGTCGTCGTGCTGGCCACCTGCACGTCGTCATGTGTCATGGGTACCCGGCCACACCCTGCAATGATCATTAAGCGTCGACTGATATAGTCGAGCTATGGTCGAGCTAGAGTTGCGGCATGGCCGAGGACACCGCTCATCAGACGGCACCACGCGCGCGGACGGGACCGTGGCGTCCCGTTTTGACCCGGAGACGCCGCATCCGGCCCGGGTCTACAACTACTGGCTGGGCGGCAAAGACCACTTCCGCGCCGACCGCCGCGCCGCCGAGGCGGTGATCCGGCACCGGCCCGAGGTGGTCGCCGGGGCCCGGGCCAACCGGGCGTTCCTCGCCCGGGCGGTGCGCTATCTGGCCGCCGAGCGCGGCATCCGGCAGTTCCTCGATATCGGCACCGGACTGCCCGCGCCCGCCAGCACCCACGAGGTGGCCCAGCAGGCCGCGCCCGACTGCGCTGTGGTCTACGCCGACAACGACCCCCTTGTCTTGGTCTACGCACGAGCCCTGCTCACCTGCCGGCCGCCCGGCCGGTGCGGCTACGTCGACGCGGACCTGCGCGACACCGCCACCCTCCTGGAAAAGGCGTCCCGGACCCTGGACTTCTCCCGGCCGGCCGCCGTCCTGCTGCTCGCCATCCTGCACTTCATCCCGGACAGCGATGATCCCGCAGGCATCGTCGCCACGCTGACCAGTGCGTTAGCCCCGGGCAGCTACCTGGTGATCTCGCATCTGACCGGTGACCTGGCCCCGGGCCCGGTGGCGGCCGGGGTCGGCGCCTATAACGACATGGTCCCGACGGGGGTAACGCCGCGCACGCATGCCCAGGTCACGGCCCTGTTCGGTGGCCTGCCACTGGTGCCGCCCGGCGTGGTCCCGGTCACCGAATGGCGGCCCACGGCCGGCCCTGCGGCCCATGCCGACCTGTACGCGGGCATGGCACGCCATGACCGGCTAACGGATCTACCGGATGCCCGGTGGACGCCTTACTGAATCTGATTCATGATCATGTGATGGCCAGGCTGTTCGGTCCCCCGGTCACGCGGGGAGAAAGGCTGACTGCAGGTGTATCTATGGCCGCGTTCACGTCTCTGTCTGGATGAGCCGTTTCGCCAGTCGCTTAGGTGCCGTAAACCGACGCCGGGTGCCGGCGAGATGGCTACCGGTCCCATCCACGCGGGGGCACGCTGAGCCCGGCGGCCGAGAGATGGTCACCATCTCGGGGAGGAACACATGAGAAAACAATACTTCTACCTCGCTGGAGTAGCTGCGTCAGCGCTTGCGCTGGGACTCCTCGGGATGCCCGCATCGGGCTCAGTGTCTGGGCGGCCAACGCCCACCATGCTGAACGTGATCCACCAGCCAGTGATCAATAAGAAACTGGTGCAAACGAAGGCAGCACCAAATGGTCTTCCGCTGTTCACCAGCGGGAACTGGGCCGGGTACATAGCTCTCACCGGCGGGTCCACCACAAGTTACAAGGAGGTGCAGTCCGACTACACTGTGCCTTCACTTAACTGCAACTCGGTGGGCACCGGCGACGCATTCGCCTACCACTGGGTTGGCCTCGACGGCTGGAACAGCGGCACCGTCGAGCAGGACGGTGTCGCCGGTTTCTGCGAAGGTGGCACCGCCTCCTATGACGCCTGGTGGGAAATGTTCCCCAACGGCATCAATCTTGTTTTCTCTGTCAGCCCGGGCGACGCCATCACCTCCAGTGTCACGTACAACGGCGGCGGCAACTACACGCTGTTCCTGAATGACCACACCAGCGGGCAGTCGTTTAGCCTGAGCGAACACTGCCCCAGCACCTGCAACAACAGCTCGTCGGAAGACATCACCGAAGGCTATACGAGCAGCCCCTGGCTCGGCACGGCTGACTACGGCAAGGAGTTCTACAACGGATTCAAGACCATCAACCAGGCTGGCCACGCGGGCGGCATCATGAGCGGGGCCTGGCCAGGAGCTGAGGTCGAAGCGATCGGCTCGTCCAGCGGTCAGCCGACGTCCGTCCCGGGTCCGCTCTACTCTTACGCAGGCACCACAGTCAAAGGCAAGTCTGCCTTTGAGATCAATTGGTTGCGAGTCAACTGACGCAGGCGATGCCGTGTCGTAAATTCAAATAGTCGTTGCGAGTAAGAGGCGGCCAGCCGGAGGGCTGGCCGCCTCTGTTATTACGGTTAGCGATTTTCCTGCTAACCAATCTTCCCAGCCAGGCCAGACGATTCCATCGGGCCGGCCGCGGCGTGATTGCGGGTCACCGCCGCGCGGGCGTGAAGTTCTACTGCTGCCACTGGCCGGGCGCCTTGACGCCTCATAATACAAAGCATAGCGTTACGAGGTATGGAGAGGGAGCGGCTGAAGGGGAACCTGGACCTGCTGCTGCTGTCTGTACTGGCCGCTGGGCCCGCGCATGGGTACGCGATCATCACGGCGCTGCGCGAGCGCAGCGAGGGCACATTTGACCTGGGTGAGGGCACGGTCTACCCGGCGCTGCACCGGCTGGAGCGCACCGGGCTGCTGGCCAGCGACTGGGCGGAGGCCCCGGGGCGCAAGCGGCGGGTGTACGCACTGACCAGCAAGGGCGCTGCGGCGCTCGCGGCCGAGCAGGCGCGGTGGCGGCGGTTCGCCGCGGGGATGCAGGCAGTTGTGGGGTGGTCGGCATGACCGGGCCGATCGAGGAGTACCTGCGCCAGCTGCGCGCCAGCCTGCGCACCCGGCCGGAGGAGACCAGCCGCATCCTGGCCGAGGCGGAAGATCACCTGCGTGAGTCAGTGGCCGCCGGGCGAGCGGCCGGGCTGACCGAGACCGAGGCGGCCGAAGCCGCCATCTCCAGCTTCGGGACGGTACGTGCCGTGGCCCGCGCGCACCAGACCCCGCGCGGCCGGGCAGCCGCCGGCCTCGGCGGCCTGGTCATGGCGATCTGGCTGTTGGCTGGAACCTTGCTGGCGTGGTGTTTGCCTGTCGGCCTGGTCATGGTCGTGATGATCGCCGCCACCAGACCGCCCATCTGGGGCCCGGGCCGGGACCCAAGCCCCGGTCAGCCCGCCGATCTGGTTGTGGCCTGCGGGTTGCTGGGCTTGGCCATGCTCGGGAGTTATCCCCTGCTGCGCCGCTTCCTGCAGCGCAGCGCTGCGGTGACGGTTGATGATGATCGCCGCTAGATTTAGCGGCCCTGCCAGTGGGGGTCGCGGCCCTCGGTGAAGGCCGCGTGGAACTCGGCGTAGTCCTTGCCGGTCATCAGCAGGGCCTGGGTCATGGCTTCCAGTTCCAGCGCGGCGGACAGGCTCATGTCCTGCTCGCGGGTGAGCAGGGCCTTGGTCTGCGCGTAGGCGTGGGCCGGGCCGGTGGCCAGCCGCCGGGCCAGCCGGTCCACCGCCGCGTCCAGTTCGTCTTCGGCGACCAGTTCGCTGATCAGGCCGATCCGCTCGGCGTGCGCGGCGTCGATGGTGTCGCCGAGCATGAGGAGCTGGGTGGCCCGGCCCAGGCCCACCAGCCGGGGCAGCAGGTAGGCAGCCCCCATGTCCCCGCCGGACAGGCCGACCTTGGTGAACAGGAACGCGAACCGCGCCGCCGGGGTGGCCACCCGGAAGTCGGCGGCCAGCGCGATGACCGCACCGGCCCCGGCGGCCATGCCCTGCAGCCCGGCGATGATCGGGATCGGGCACTCCCGCATGCCCCGGATCACCTCGCCGGTCATCCGGGTGAACGCCAGCAGTTCGTCCTGGCCCATGGCGATCGTGGCGCCGATGATCTCGTGGACGTCCCCGCCCGAGCAGAACGCCCGGCCGGAGCCCCGTAGCACCAGTACCCGGACGTCCCCGCGATGTGGCAACTCGGCCAGCAGGTCCCGCAGGTCGGCGTAGGAGTCGAAGGTGAGCGCGTTCAGCTTGTCCGGCCGGTCCAGGGTGACGGTGGCGATCCCGTCGGCGGATTCGAACCGGAAATGCCGCCACTCCTGCGTCAGCGGGACCGATCCACGGAACGGGCTCATGAGCGCACCTCCGCACGTCACGATATCTCGGTCCATTGACTGTCGTCAGGGACGGGGAATACTGGTGCTACCCCGCCCACGGCGGGTGCCGAACGAAGAGGGGCCGCAATGGAGCTGTCGCCCTCCGCCCATATCGATACCTTCTGCAGGGACCACCTCCCGCCCGCCGAGCAGTGGCCGGACCTGCGTTTTGACCTGGGCGGGCTGAGTTATCCCGACCGGCTGAACTGCGCCGAGGCGCTGCTTGACGCGACCATCGCCACCTTCGGCCCGGACCGCCCGTGCCTGCGCACGACCACCGAGACGTGGACCTACGGCGACCTGCTCCGCCACGCCGACCAGGCCGCCCGGGTGCTGACCGAGGACTTCGGCCTGGTGCCGGGCAACCGGGTGCTGCTGCGCGGGCCGAACAACCCGTGGCTGATCGCCTCCTGGTTCGCGGTGATCAAGGCGGGCGGGGTCGCCGTGACGACCATGGCGCTGCTGCGGGCCGGGGAGATCGCCGCGCTGGCCGGCATCACCCAGCCGAGCCTGGCCATCTGCGATCACCGTTTCGCCACCGAGCTGGACGCCGCGAACCTCGGCATACCGGCCATCCTGTACGGCGGAGATGCCGATGACGACCTGGTCCGCCGCTGCGAGGGCCGGGACGCCAGTTTCCCCGCGGTGGCCACCGCCGCCGACGACGTCGCCCTGCTCGCCCCCACTTCGGGCACCACCGGCAAACCCAAGGCGACGATGCACTTCCACCGCGACGTGCTGGCAATCCAGGACACCTTCGGCCGCCATGTGCTCCGGGCGAGCGCGGATGACCTGTTCCTGGGCACCCCGCCGGTCGGCTTCACGTTCGGGCTCGGCGGCCTGGTGGTGTTTCCGTTCAGTATTGGTGCCTGCACCCTGCTGCTGGAGCGTGCCTCGCCGGACGAGCTGGCGGAAGTGGTCGCCGGCCTGGGCGTGACGGCGCTGTTCACGGCGCCGACGATGTACCGGGCGCTGCTGCTCGCCGGCCATAGCGAGCGGCTGCGCGGCCTGCGCCGGTGCGTCTCGGCCGGTGAGCACCTGCCGCGCGCGGTGTGGGAGGACTTCCACCGCGCCACCGGCGTGCGGATCATCGACGGGATCGGCGCCACCGAGATGCTGCACATCTTCATCGCCGCCGAGGGGGACCAGATCCGGCCCGGGTCGACCGGCGTGGCGGTACCGGGTTACGAGGCGGCGGTGCTCGGCGAGGACGGGAAGCCGGTGCCCGACGGCGAGCCGGGCAGCCTGGCCGTGAAGGGGCCCACCGGCTGCCGGTACCTGGCCGACGAGCGCCAGCGCGCCTACGTGCGGGACGGCTGGAACCTGACCGGCGACACCTACGTCAGGGACGCCGACGGCTACTACTGGTACCAGGCACGCAGCGACGACATGATCATCGCGGCCGGGTACAACATCGCCGGGCCCGAGGTGGAACAGGCGCTGCTCGGGCACCCCGACGTGGTGGAGACCGGCGTGGTGGCCGCCCCGGATCCCGAGCGCGGCACGATCGTGAAGGCCTACGTGGTGCTGCGGGACGGCGCGGAGGCGGGCCCGGACAAGGCCGCCGAACTGCAGGCCTTCGCCAAGCAGGCCATCGCGCCGTACAAGTACCCGCGCGAGATCGAGTTCGTTGACGCCCTGCCCAGGACCGCGACCGGCAAGATCCAGCGCTACCGGCTCCGCCAGCTCGCCGCGGACAAGGGGTCACTGTAACTGGATCGGGTTAGCAACCGCGTTCAGCCCGCCAGGGCGGAGGTGCCGCACCTGGGCCCGCGGCCCTCTGCCGGCTTACCCTCTGCCGGGCTTACGCCCTGCTGGCTTACTCGGCGGGCTCCTTCTCGGCGTGCGCCGTCCAGTCGCTGACGAGGTGGTCGAGCACCGGCGCCAGGTTGCGCAGTTCGTCGAGGTGCGCGGGGCCGAGGCGGCTCAGCCGCGCCTCACCGTCGGGAGTGAGCGTCACCCGGGTCAGCCGGCCGTCGTCGGCGTCACGGGACCGCTCGACCACTCCCGCGGCGGCGGCCCGGTCGACGAGTTCCACCACGCTGTGGTGGCGCAGCAGCAGGTACTCGGCAAGATCCGAGATGGTCGGGTCCTGGTTTCCTGCGTGCCCCTTGATCGCCACGAGAAGCTGGTGCTGGGCAGCGGTGAGGCCCACCGCGCGCGCCTGGGTCTGGCTCCAGTGCAGGAAGCGGCGCAGGCTGGTGCGGAACGCCAGCAGGTTCTGGAAGTCACCAGTAGACATCTCGGGCACCCCCTCACCGTATCGCCAGGTAGGCCCCGTTCTCCGCCCCGGGCCACGCCCGCGGGTGTCATGTACCGGGCGCGGACCGGCTTCGTTCCCCGGGCCGATCCCGCCGAACGAACACGCCACTCTTGCCAGTCCCCTCTCGCTTGCCCCTCCCGCTTCGCCACGGCCGCCTACCCGCACCCGGACATGTAACATATATCGTGCTACGATTTAGTTCGGTCGCCAACCGCCTGGCTTGCCCGCCGGGCCCGTCCCATCGGGCTCGCCCGGCGGGCAAGCCGCGTTTTGCAGGGATGGACTCATCTGATGACGGCAACAACCGCCGTTCGCGTGCGCCGCGTCTACGACCCGCCCGGCACCGACGATGGGCACCGCGTCCTTGTCGACCGGCTGTGGCCCCGTGGCCTGGCCAAGAGCGCCGCCGCCGTGGACGAGTGGCTCCGGCCGGTCGCGCCGTCCGACGAACTGCGCCGTTGGTACGGTCACGAGGTGGGCAAGTTCGCCGAGTTCCGTGACCGCTACCTGGCGGAACTGGGCGCGCCGGAACGGGCCGAGGCCCTGGCGCACCTGCGCGAGCTGGCCGATCCCGGGCCGCTGACCCTGCTCACCGCGACCAAGGACGTCGAGCACAGCCAGGCCGCGGTCCTGGCCGAACGCCTGCGCGGGGCCCGATGAGCGGCGAGGAGGAGGCACGCGCCGCCGACGAGTTGCGCCGGGCGGGCCTGCAATGGCGGCTCGATCCTGAGGACCGGCCCGGCGATCCAGCGTGCCTGCTGCCCAGGGTCTGCCAGGCCTGCGGCGCCGTCGCGGAGTCCGGCCCGCCGGCCACCTGCCCGCAATGCGGCAGTGAGATCGCCGGAGCCTGAGCGCCGCCGGGGTCAGCCCCGCCCGGCGAGCACCGCCTGGGTCTGGGTCACCTGCGCCACCCGGCGCCCCGCGTCATCGGTCATGTCCGTCTGCACCACGATCACCGACCGGCCCACGTGCAGCGGCCGGGTGACCGCGGTTACCTCGCCCGACCGGACCGCACGGGTGAACACCGTAGCCGAACTCGTGGTTGCGGTCTGCGCGCCGGGCGGCAGGTTCAGGAAGGCGCAGATCCCGCCGAGGCTGTCGGCCATGGCCATCAGCACTCCGCCGTGCAGGATGCCGGCCAGGGTGCACCGCTCCGGGGCCCAGGCCATCCGGCCGCGGACCTCATCCGGTGCGGCGGCGTCCAGGACGATGCCGAGGCCGGCCGTGAACGGCATCATGGCCACCAGGCCGTCAAGCTCGCTGCGGCTGTCCTCGCTCCCCACCCCAGGCGTCGGCTCCGCCGCCGCCCTTCCGCCCCCGTCCCCACTCCCCGCCCCGGGCGACGGCTCCGCCTCCGGCCGGGACGGCGCCTGCCCGGTCTCCGGTTCGGCTTGACCGGCGTCCTGGCCCGGCTCCTGTCCCTGCGTCCCATCCACCTGGCGCTCGCGCACCCGCTCCTCCTGTTCATCATCCGGCTGCCCCGCCGCGTCCACGGGTACCACCCCGGCGGCCGCCTCGGCCAGCGCTCTGGCCCAGGCTGGCGCTCCTCCCCCGGCGCCTCCCGCCGTCCCCGGCCCGGCCGCGGCTCCCGTCCCGGCCAGGGCTCCCGGACCGGCCCGTGCCGCCCGCAGCAGCGCCTCCACCTCCTCGTCCGAGGTCTGTGCGAAGTCTTCATACCATTCGCCGATCGCCAGGAACCGCTCCGGCATCTCCAGGCAGATCACCTCGTCGGCATCGCCCCGCAGCGCCCCGTCCGCCGAGGGCGGTGCCACCGGGACCGCGAGCACCACCGTGGCCGCACCGAGTGCCCGCGCCACCTGGCACGCGGCACGGGCGGTCGACCCGGTCGCGATGCCGTCGTCCACGATGACGGCGGTCCGCCCGGCCAGCGGCACGTGCGGCGCGTCCCCGCGGAACCGCTGTGCGCGCCGCTGCAGCTCGGCCCGTTCCTTGTCTTCGACCTGCGCGATCTGCTGCTCGCTGACGTGGGCGTAGCGCACAACCTCCGGGTTGATGACGCGCGCCCCCGACTCCCCGATCGCGCCCAGGCCGAGTTCTGGCTGGGCCGGCACGCCCAGCTTGCGCACCAGGATCACATCCAGTGGTGCGTCCAGCGCACGGGCCACCGCCGCGGCCACCGGCACCCCGCCCCGGGGCAGACCGAGGACGACGACATCCTCGCCGCGCAGGAACTGCAGACGGTTGGCTAGCCTCCGCCCGGCGTCGGATCGATTGCGGAACCGCATAGTGATCCCCTTCCGCCGGTCTGGGGAAGGTGTACCCAGCCAGGGCCATCCATGCGGCAACCGGGCGCCCCCAAAGCCGCCGGGCGGCTCAGATCGCCCCGAACTGGCACCGGCGCGCTCAGTGGTGCCGCGAGCGGTGGCGGGAGCGTAAGTTGTCCTGCGGCCTTAACGAACCGGAGCCGGAGGCACGTTTTGCGGCTGTATCTGTCGTCGTTCCGGATCGGCGACCACCCCGAGCACCTGGTGTAGCCCGGCGGCCAGCGGTGCAGTGGTTTGTGGTGGTGGGCACTCCACCCACAGAAGAATGTGGGTGGAGTGCCCATGACGACAAACGAGTGGCGGTCAGGTGAGCAGGGTGCGCAGGAACGCGCGAGTGCGGGCACCTTCGGGGCCGCCGGTGTACTCCACCGCCGTGAAATCGGTCACACCCGCCTCGGCGAGCGCGCCGACCTGGGCGGCCACGGCGTCCTCGTCGCCGACGAGGGCCACCTCCGCCGGCCCCGACGCGCCTTCGAAGTCCAGCATGGCCCGGTAGGACGGCAGGTCACCGTAGATGGCGAAGACCCGCGCGGCCCGTTCCCTGGCGCCGTCCGGGTCGTCGGTGACGCAGACGGGGAGGCTGCATACCACGCGCGGGCTGGGCCGGCCGGCGTCCCGTGCGGCGTCGGTGATCGAAGGCACGATATGGTCGCGCACGGTGGCGGGCCCGGTCATCCACAGCACGGTGCCGTCGGTCCGCTCACCGGCCAGCCGGAGCATCTGCGGGCCGAGCGCGGCCAGCAGGACCGGGACCCGGCCGGGGTTCGGCGTGGTCAGCCCGATGTTCGCCCGCACGGTAGTCCCGGAGACCGCAGCCGGCTGGCCTTCCAGCAGCGGCAGCAGGACGTCAAGGTATTCGCGCATGTGCAGGATCGGCTTGCCGAAGTCGTAGCCGAACATGTCCTCGATCACGATCCGGTGGGACGTGCCGATGCCGAGCACCAGGCGGCCGTCCACCGCCGCCGCGACGGTCCGCGCCTGCTGGGCCAGCGCGGCCGGGTGCCGCGGGTAGGTGGGCACCACCGCGGTGCCGACCTCGATGCCGGGCACCTGATTGCCCACGACGGCCAGCGCGGTCAGCGCGTCCACCCCGAAGATGTTGCTCATCCAGGCGGAGGCGAACCCCTGGTCGGCGGCGCGCTGCAGCTCCTCGCGCAACGCCGTCATCGGAGCCGGGCCGGACGGATCCTGTAGCCCCACGCCAATCCTCATCGGTGCCTCCCCGCGCCTGGTCCGGTGGACCGTCCCATTCTGCTTGGCTGACGCCCGATTCGCCCGGTTACCCGTCAACCGCCCCGCCGGCGCGGGCCGCCTGCGCATGCGCCACCGCCACCTCGGCGGCCAGTGCCGCGTTGTCGGCGATCAGCAGCCGGTTGACCTCGACACTGCGGCCCCCGCTCAGTTCATGAACAAGGGACAGTACGGCAGGCGTGACAGCCTGTCCGGCCACACCCTGGCGGTGTACCTGGCTGACCGCCTCGGCAATGATCTCCTCCAGGTCCACGGCCGGGTCCGGCGGACGGGCGAGGAGCAAGCCCGAGGGGCCGTTCAGCCGCCAATGAAGAGCCGCGATCCGGGCAGCTTCCGCGGCACTGGCGGCGACCGCGGACACCGGCGGGCCGCCGCCCGCGCTGTAGAACAGCGGCAGCGTGGGCGTCCGCCAGCCGAGCACGGGGACCCCCAGGGTCTCCAGCAGTTCCGCGGTGGCGGGGACGTCCAGGATCGATTTGGCGCCGGAGGACACCACCATCGCCGCGGTGCGCGCGAGTTGCGGCAGGTCGCTGGAGATGTCCAGGCTCTGGGCGAAGCCGCGGTGCACGCCCCCGGTGCCGCCGGTGCCCATGAAGTGGATGCCGCAGGCCCGGCATACCGCCAGGGTCCCGCCGACCGTGGTAGCGCCGAGCGCGCCTTGCACCACGCAGGCGGCCAGGTCACGGGCGCCCACCTTGCGGGCGGACTCCCCGGCCGACGCGAACCGCTCCAGTTCCGCCTCGGTCAGGCCGACCCGGACGGCACCGTCCAGCACGCCCACGGTGGCGGGTACCGCGCCCGCCGCGCGCACCCGTGCCTCCGAGGCAAGGGCCACCTCCAGCCCCTGGCGGCCGGGGAAACCGTGAGAGACCAGCGTGGTCTCCAGCGCCACCACGGGCCCACCGGCTGCGAGCGTGGCGGCGACCTCCTCGGCCAGCACCGGCGTGACCATCATGTGGCTCCCCTGCTAGCCCGGGGGAGCGACCCCCGGAACCCCCCGATGGCCTACGGCCCGGTTCCTTCGTCACCGGGCCGTGCCCCCTCCCGCGGGCGCACCTGACCCGTGGCTGGCCCGGCGCGGCAGCGCTGTCACGGCATCGCTCCCATCCGGGTGACGGCGCGGGCGGCCGCGTCCAGCCCGAGGCGGATCCCGCCGAGCAGGTAGCCCGCCGCGAATGCGTCACCGGCGCCGGTCGCGTCCACCGCGCGTACCTGCGGTGCGGCGTGGACGGCCCCGCCGGCGCGCACCCCACGCGGTCCCAGCTTGACCACCATCTCGCTACCGGGCACGTCCCCCACCAGGTCCGCCTCTTCCTCCGTGCCGAACACGACGCGCGGCCGCAGCCCGGCAAGCAGCGAGCGGAAGCGCTCCACGCCATAGTCTCGCAGCGCCGCCGTGGAAGAGAGATCCACGCTCGGCCGCGGCAGCCGCCGCGCAGCGGCCAGGGCCGCCCCCTGGACCGGTTCGCGCAGCAGGCTGTAGCCGGGCAGGTGCAGCCGGGTGCAGCCGTCGAACCAGGCATCCATCAGCTGACCGGCGGTCAGTTCGGTGCCCACGCCCCGGTCGGTCAGCATGGACCGGGACCGGCCCAGGTCGGAGAGCGAAACCACCACGCCGGTACGCCCCGGCAGGACGGGGCCGGTGAGTTCCACCCCGCGGCTGGCGAGTTCCGCTGCCACCATGCGGCCCGCGGGGTCGGCCGCCTGTGCCGCGATCAGGCGGGCCCGGCCGCCCAGCGCGGTGATCCACGCGGCCACGTTCGCCGCCTGCCCGCCGGCGCCCACCGAGGTGGCGGCCGGGGTATCGGTCTCCGGCTCGACAGGCCCGGCCAGCGAGACGATCACATCGAGATGAGCGTCCCCGAGCACGCAGATCATGGCCGCGTCACCCGTGCCCCCTGCCCGCGCTACCGGATCTGCGCGCCTCAGCCAGCTGAGGACCATGATCCAGTGAGTTTGTTCATCGTGTGTATGAACAGGATCACATGATCATGCGGGTGAGGGTCAGGGCGGGCTGCCGGAGTTGACCGCGGTGGGCAGGCCGGAGCAGATGCTGGCACCGGCGTTGCGGCTCTGCACGAACGTGGTGCTGCCGTAGCCACTGCCACCGCTGCCGCTGCCGGCGGTCTTGGGGCGCTTGCCGTGGCCGGGCTTGACCGGCTGAGGTTTGGGCGGCGGTTTCACGCCGGTGAAGTCGGACCCGAGGACCAGGGTGACCGGGCCAGCCGTGCCGGTCTGCGGCGACCGGCGCGGTGGGAGATCGCCTGGAGATCCTTTGCCGGGGCAATGCTGAGTCCAGACCAGCGCATCAGTTCATGATCATCACGCGGATACCCTCGCCCCGGATCGGCAGGTCATGGCCACGGGAATGACCGCAGGCCCGGCACGGTTCCATACCCCACAACGGTTTTGCCCCAAACCCCCGCGACCCCTGGGAGGAACCATGGCGACGGTCGAGGTGACCGCCGAGAACTTCGAGGCCGTGATCGGTGACGCCGATCTGGCCCTGGTCGACTTCTGGGCGTCATGGTGCGGTCCCTGCCGGATGTTCGCCCCGGTCTTCGAGCGCGTGTCAGAGCAGCACCCGGACGCGGTGTTCGGCAAGGTCGACACCGAGGCCCAGCAGGCGCTCGCCGCGTCGTTCGGGATCACGTCGATCCCGACGCTGATGATCATCCGCGACAAAGTGATCCTCTACGCCCAGCCCGGCGCGATCTCCGAGCCCGTGCTGGAAGACCTGATCGCCAAGGCCCGTGCGGTGGACATGGATGAGGTCCGCGCCAGCATCGCCGGGCAGCAGGCCGCCACCGGCTGAGTCGCTGTAGCCTGGGCCGCCCTAGCCGACCGTGGGGCCGGGGCCGGGCAGTTCTCCTTATTCGCGCTCCAGGCGGGTGGCGGGCCAGTCGAGCATCCTCGCACCGATCACCGCGACCTGGAGAGCGAGCGCGTCCGCGGGGCGGGACGGGTCGCGCCCGGTCAGCTCCTTGACCCGGGCCAGCCGGTAGGTGACGGTCCGCACCGACAGGTGCAGGTCCCGCGCGGCCGCAGCCGCGACACCGCCCCTGGCGTAGTAGGCGTCCAGCGTTGCCAGCAACGGCGCGGCGCCGCCGCGGGCCCGCGCCAGCGGCGTGAGCAGGGTCTGCACCAGGTCGGTGATGGCCCCGCGGTCACGCAGCAGGACCTGGTAGATGAGCAGGTCGGCTGCCCTGACCACCGCATCGGCCAGGCCCACGCGCTGGGCCGCATCCAGGGCGTCGGTCGCCTCGTCGTAGGAGCGCACCACACCGCTCGGCCCCGGATAGGGCCGCCCGAGGGCGATCCGCCAGGGCGGCGGCCCGGTACGGGCGGGCTCACGGGCACCGGCGCGGCCGGCCCCCTGCCTGGCCAGCGCACCGGCCAGGGCACGGGCCACCCCGGCCTCGTCGTCGCCGGCCGTACCCACGATCACCACCAGCCGGCCGCGGCGGCTCACCACCAGCGACGAGGACGGTGCCGCGGCGTCCGCGACCACACTGTCGACGTGAATGCCGGCCAGGTTCAGGCTGCCGCCGCCGTCGGTGGATCCCACCACCATCACCTGATGCGGGCCGGCCAGGCGCAGTCCGAGCCGCTCTCCCCTGGCCAGCAGATCGGCCACGCCGCCGCGGCCGGACAGCAGGTCCTCGAAGAACTCCTGCCGCTCCGCCTCCTCCCGGCGGGCCACCGACAGGTAGGCCCGCTCGAACCCGCCCGCGGCGGCCGCCACCGCGTCATCCGCGGCATGCAGCACGGCCAGCACGGCGCCCCGCAGCACCGTGGGCGAGTAGCTGTCCGCGGGCAGTTCGCGCCACAGCCGCCAGGTGGCCGACAGGTACAGGTCGACCAGGCCGCCCAGGGCGACCCCGCCCTCCGCCGCCTGCTCCCCGGACTGTGCGTACCCCGCCAGCTCCGCGGCGGTCAGGCGGCGCCCGCTGCCAAACGCGTCCAGAACGGCGGGCAGGTAGTCGCCGAGCAGCCCGGGCGGCACCCCGCCGGCCTCCCGGCTCGCGGCACGGGTAATCGCGGCCAGGTCCGGCCCACTGCCGCGCGCTGTCACTCCAGGCACCGCCTTCCAGCCAGGCACGCCTGCCCCAGGCCTGGCAAGGCCCGCCCGGGCGGCGTTCTCCTCGGCTCCCCACTTTGCCGGTGGTAGGCAAGATAGTGGGGTAATTCTTAGCCGGTAGGTCACGAAGACCTTACGCGCTCGGCAAGCAATAGTTAAAGCAGAAGCCCGGAGCGGCCGGGCCAGGCAGCCGGCGGAAGGTCACTATGACGGTCATCAGTCACGGGGCCTCCGACGCCGTGCCCGCGCCGCTACGGTCTCCAGCCGGATGGGGCAGTAAACCGGGGCACTGCTCATCCCGACCGGCCTGGCCGCGCCCGGGCCCGGGCACATGCACGGCGCCCGGGCCGGGCTGGCAGATAATGCCGCCCGCGAAGGGCGCTCCAGACCGATAGACAACGACCACAGGCGGGAGAGGGCCGGACGATAAGCCAGTGAGGGCCATCGGGTAGCCATGGCATCTCTTCAGGTCCCTGTCTGGGGCTGGGCGGCGCTTATCGCCGCCCTTGTCGTGCTGCTCGGCGCAGACCTGTGGGCGGGTGCCCGCCGGGACCGTCCGGTCAGCATGCCGGAGGCGGCCCGGTGGACGCTGGCCGCCGTGCTGCTGGCGGTGTGCTTCGGTGCGCTGCTGGCCATCACCTCGGGAAGCGTGCCTGCCGGGCAGTTCTTCGCCGGCTGGCTGACCGAGTACAGCCTGTCCATGGACAACCTGCTGGTCTTCGTCATCCTGATCAGCCGGTCCCAGGTGCCGGCGCGACTCCACGGCCGCGTGGTGCTCGCCGGCATCGGTGTCGCCGTGGTGCTGCGTGGCATCGTCATCGCGCTCGGCGCCGCCGCGCTGAACCGGTTCGGGTGGGTGGAATATCTGTTCGGCCTCTTTCTCCTCTATACGGCGGCCCAGATCGCGCGGCACCCTAACGAGGCACCGGTGCCCGCCGGAACCAGCGCCGGTCCCGTCCCCGGTAAGTTCCGGCGGTCTGGCGGGCCCGCCGCGACCGAGGCCGGACTACCGGTCCCCGTAACGGAGGCCCCGCCCAGCGGGGCAGCGGGGCGCATCGCGGCGCGGCTGACCCGGCGCGGCACGGCCGGGGTGCTCACGCTGATGATCGCGCTCGGCGTGGCCGACGTCATCTTCGCGCTCGACTCCATCCCGGCCGTGTTCGGACTGACTCGGGATCCGTTCCTGGTGTTCAGCGCGAACGTGTTCGCCCTGCTCGGCCTGCGTCACCTGTACTTCCTGGTGGCCGCGCTGCTGGCACGGCTGGTCTATCTGCAGGCGGGCCTGTGCGTGGTGCTCGCCTTCATCGGCGTCAAGCTGCTCGGCGAGGCGCTGCACGGCTCCGGGGTGACCAGCCTCGGTCCGGTCCCGATACCGCAAGTCGGCGCCTGGTTCTCGCTGGCGATCATCGCCTTGGTGCTCGGCACGACAGCCCTGGCCAGTGTGCTGGCCACCCGGCGGCGGGCCAGGGAGCGGCAGCGGTCCGACCGCGCTGTCTGCGGCGAGCAGCACTGAGGCCGCCGAACGTGCCCGGCGGGACGAGGCCCTGCACTGAATACAGTGCATCCCGACGCTACCCGACCCGAGACCGTAATCCGTGCGGCACCGGCATCCTGTTGCAGACCCAGGACTGGCAAAGAAGGCGCATGATGGTGTTATGAAGGCACCCCGAGGCGCCGCCCGGCGCTATCTGCCCGGCAGCCCGTTCAACGCCCCGGCGGCCCCGGAGCCCGTGGCCGAAACATTCGCCGTCGACGATCAAGTGACCCACGACAAATACGGGCTCGGCGTCATCCTCGGCGTGGAAGACCACGCCGTGCTGGTGGACTTCCGCCCGCAGCAACGGCGGATCCTGCTCCCGTGCCCCAAGCTCACTAAGTTGTAGACGCCTCTTGGCCGGGTGGGCACACGGTGGCCCGCCCGGCATCCAGCCTCGGGGTGACGGTCGGTTAGCCGACGGCCATAACGTTTTCGGCCTGGGGGCCCTTCTGGCCCTGAGTGATGTCGAACTCGACCTTCTGCCCTTCCTCCAGGCTGCGGTAGCCGTCGCCGGTAATCGCGCTGAAGTGCACGAACACGTCTTGACCGCCCTCGACAGCGATGAAGCCGTAACCCTTGTCGGCGTTGAACCACTTCACAGTGCCCTGAGCCATGTTGCTTTCTCCTGATGTGACGATCTTCGGGGACACGCGTACGCGCGACCCCGGCTGGTGCGGACCGCCTGCCCGTAAGGCTTGGCCATATATGCGAACGGCGCCCGCTGTCAGAATTCGCAGGCGCTGTGACACGTACACGAACCTCGACTCCAACCGCAGCTATTAAACACCATCACACGCCCCTCGCGGCGCTGAGAGCGACGAGCAGGCATGAACTGCTCCCGGACCGATACGGGCCCCGGAGCGGGCGGCTCAGGACGCGAGAGCGCTGCGCAGGTGCGCCACGACGTTGCCGACAGCGACCTTGACGGTCTCACCGGTGGCGCGCGTGGTGACCTCGACGGTGCCGTCGGCCAGGCCGCGCTTGCCCACGGTCACCCGGAACGGGATCCCGGTCAGTTCGGCGTCGCGGAACTTCACCCCGGCCCGCTCGGCCCGGTCGTCGATGATGACCTCGACGCCCGCCGCGGCGAGTTGCCCGTACACCGACTCGCCGACCTCGGCGGACTCGGGATCCTCGGACTGGGCCACGGTCACGACCACGGTGAACGGCGCCACGGCAACCGGCCAGACGATGCCGCGGTCGTCGTGGTGGCGCTCGACGACGGCGGCCATCGCCCGCTCCACGCCGATGCCGTAGCAGCCCATGATGGGGTGCACCCGCTCACCGGAGGCGTCCAGCACGGTGATCCCGAACGCCTTGGTGAACTTGTAGCCGAGCTTGAAGATGTGCCCGACCTCGATGGTCGGCACGATTTCCAGCGGCTCGCCGCACCGCATGCACGGCTCCCCCGCGGCCACCTCCCGCAGGTCGGCCCAGGACCCCGCGCTGATGTCCCTGGCGACGTCCACCCCGCGCAGGTGGAAGTCGTCGGTGTTGGCGCCGGTGACCATGTCGCGGCGGCCGCGCAGCGCCTCGTCGGCGAGCACGGGGAGGTTCGTCACCCCCACCGCGCCGAGGCTGCCGGGCAGCGCGCCGAGCGCCTCCTGGATCTCGCCGGGGTGGGCCGGGCGGATCTCCACGGCGGCGGTGGCGTCGGCCAGCTTCTGCTCGTTGAGCGTGTGGTCGCCGCGCATCAGCACCAGCGTCAGCTTGCCGTCCAGTACGTAGACCAGGGTCTTGATCTGCCGGTTCGCCGGGGCGTCGTACCCGGTCGCCAGGTCCTCGATGGTGCGCACGCCGGGCGTCGCGAATTGCTCCGGAGCGGGCAGCCCCGGGCCGTCGGCCACCTCGTCAAGCCGGGACGTGGCCTTCTCCACGTTCGCCGCGTAGTTGCACGCCGGGCAGTGCGCGACCAGGTCCTCGCCGATGTCGGACGGGGACATGAACTCGGTCGAGTCCTTGCCGCCCATCGCGCCGCTCGAGGCCTCCACGGGGATCACCGGGAGCGAGAGCCGCCGGAAAATGTCCAGGTAGGCGATGCGGTGCCGGTCGAAGGAGGCGTCCAGCCCGGCCGGGTCCAGGTCGAAGCTGTAGGAGTCCTTCATGGTGAACTCCCGCACCCGCAGCAGCCCGGCCCGGGGGCGCGCCTCGTCCCGGAACTTGGTCTGGAACTGGTACCACGCCTGCGGCAGCTGCTTGTGCGAGTTCAGCTCCTGGGCGAGGAGCGTGAAGATCTCCTCGTTCGTCACCGCCAGCACGTTCTCGCCGCCCTTGTGGTCGGTCAGCGTGAACATCACGTCGGCCATGGTCTCGGTGCGGCCGCTGCGCTCCCAGATTTCCTTCGGGTGCATGGTGGGCACCAGGAGTTCCTGGGCGCCGATCCGGTTCATCTCCTCCCGGATGATGTCGATCACCTTGGCCCGCACCCGGACCGCGAGCGGCAGCAGTGTGTAGTGGCCCGCATGAAGCTGCCGGATGTACCCCGCGCGGACCAGCAGCCGATGGCTCGGCGCCCCGGCGTCCGCCGGGTCCTCTCGCAGGGTCGGGATGTGCATCTGTGACCAGCGCATGATGCGGGCTTCCTCGTCGTGGACTTCCTGGTACCCCCACGTGGCGGGGGGCGGAAACCGAGCTTAGTGGCCCTCCGCCGGGGCCTCGACTCGGTTTCCCGGTTCGAGCGGCGGCGCACCGATCGGGAGGCAGGTCAGGCACTCCGGCTGGGCCACCGGATGCTCCGGCTCGGGGCGCAGCACGTCGTTGTCGATCGTCAGCGCGGACAGCACGGCGGACAGGACGAGCAGGCCCGCGCAGAGGACCATGGCCATCCGGAATGCCGGGCTCATCAGGGCCGGCACCTTGTAGGCCTGGCCGGTCAGGCCCACCGCCAGCGGGAGCCCGGCCACGGCCAGCAGGCCCGCGGCCCGGGCCACCGCGTTGTTGACGCCGCTTGCCGTTCCGGCATGGCGCACGTCGGCGCTGGCCAGCACGGTGGCCGTCAGCGGGGCAACGGTCGCGGACAGGCCGAGCCCGAAGAACACCACCGTGGGGAGCACATCGGTGACGTAATTAGCGTTACGTCCAATTCTGACCGCCAGGAGCAGACCCACAGCGCACAGCAGACAGCCAGCGGTCATGAGCCAGCGCGGGCCGACGCGCTGCGCCAGCGCGCCCGCCCGGGACGACAGCACCAGCATCAGCAGGGTCAGTGGCAGCAGCGAGATGCCCGCGGCCAGCGGCGAGTAACCGGAGACCACCTGGAGCTGGAGCACGAGCAGGAAGATGGTGCCGCCGAGCGCGCCGTAGATCACGAAGGTGATCACGTTGACCGCGGTGAACTGGCGGGAGGCGAACACGTCCAGCGGGAGCATGGGCGGCGTGCCGCGCTCGGCGCGGCCACGATGGCGTTCCAGGAGCACGAACCCGACGCCAGCGAGGATCCCGGCGCCCCCGGTCAGCGCCGCCCTGGCGAAGCCGTGCACGGGTGCCTCGATCAGCGCGTCGGTGATCCCGGCCAGCGCGAGCGCCGCGAGTATCGCCCCGGCCCAGTCGAACCGGCCGTGGCTGGTGGGGTCCCTGGTCTCCGGCACATGGCGCACCGTGACGGCCACCACCACGGCGGCCAGCGGCAGGTTGAGCAGGAAGATCCACCGCCAGCCGACCGAGTCGATGAGCCAGCCGCCGAGGAACGGGCCGACCGCGCCGGCCACGCCGCCCAGGCCGGACCAGGCGCCGATGGCCCTGGGCCGGTCGTCGGGGGCGAACGACGCCTGGATGATCGCCAGCGAGCCGGGGGTGAGCAACGCGCCGCCGATGCCCTGCAGCGCCCGCGCGCCGATGAGCACGCCGATGTCGGGGGCGAGGCCGCACAGCGCCGAGGCCAGCGCGAACCAGACCACGCCGACCACGAAGATCCGGCGGCGGCCGAGCCGGTCGCCGAGCGCGCCGCCGAGCAGGATCAGCCCGGCCAGGGTGAGCGTGTAGGCGGTGACCGTCCACTGCAGGCCGGCCAGGCCGGTATGCAGGCTCCTGCCGATGGTGGGCAGCGCCACGTTGACCACAGTGCCGTCGAGCATCGCCATACTCGACCCGAGCACGGTGGCAGCGAGCACCCACCGCCCCTGCGTACTGGTCAGGCGGATGGCACCCGGCGCTGGGGATACCGCTGAGACCACACGCCCGATCCTCTCACCGCGCCACGAGGGTTGCCCAGCCCGCACGCCGGGCGGGCCCGGAGGCGCCGGTATCTCTTGTACCGTGCCAGTGCAGACCCGGGCGGCGCGAGCGCGGCGCCCGGCGGGAGGGACGCGCGTGCGGTACATGGTCCGGCAGCGGATGTTCTCGATCGGCGACGACTTCTGGATCACCGACGAACGGGGCGACCGCGCGTTCCTGGTCGACGGCTCTGCTAGCCCCGATCCCGATGCCCCGCGCTCTGCTAGCCCTGACCCCGCCGCCCCGGCCAAGGCGCTGAGCATCCACCAGACCTTGGAGATCAAAGACAGTGCGGGAGCCGTGGCCGTTAGCGTGCACAAGAAGCTGATGGCGCTGCGGGATTCGATGGAGATCGAGCGCGACGGCCGGGTCATCGCCACCGTGCGGCAGGAGATGTTCCCGCCGCTGCACCACCGCTCCTCCGTCGACCTCGCCGACGGCCGGACACTGGAGGCCGTGGGAAACCTCACCGGGCGCGAGTTCGACATCAGGGACGGTGGCCACACGCTGGCCCGGGTGTCCCGGGCCTGGTTCACGATGCGTGACACCTATGGCGTGGACGTGGCGGACGGCGAGGACACCGCGATGCTGCTGGCCGTGGCCGTGTGCCTGGACCGGATCCACCACGAGGAGGACGAGTGGCGCGCTGGCTGACGCGGCAGCCCGCGGCGCCGCCGGGTGCCCCGCATCACGGCACGGGCTTGCCGCCCCGCCACTTCGACGAGCCGGGCCCGTAGGCCAGCACGATCCAGACCGGGCCGCGGGCGAACGTCATCGGCTTGCCCGAGGCCGTGGTGAACGTGGTGCCGCCGTTGGCGGAGGGGCGGGACCACCGCGCCTGGAAGGCCCGGCCGTTGCGCAGCACCGTTGCCGTGCCCGAGCCCACGGTTTCCGCGTCCGGCGGCATCATCGGGCCCTGTTCGAGGAACCGGGACAGGCCCACGACCACGCGCTGGATGACGACCGTGGGCGCGGACAGCTGCCCGGCGCCGGTGCTGATGGCCGGGGAACCGTCCATCCAGATCAGCCAGCGGTCCTTCGCGGGTGACCACCGGAACCGGAACGATGCTGCCGGGTAGGAGACCGACTCCGCCCTGCGGGGGTGACCGCCGGGCGGCGGCGGGCCGAACCGGAACCCGATGTTGCGGGCCACGCTGGCCTGCCGCGCCTGTTTCAGCAGCTCACGGGTGTCGGCGTAGAGGTTGTACGGCTCGACCCGGTCGACGGTGCGGAAATAGCCGCTCGCGGTCGCCGCGTACAGGTCCACGATTCTGGAGTGCTCGACCACCGGCACGAGCTGGGGCTGCGCCCCGGACCAGGCGAACGCCGGGCGGCCGAACTGGCGCAGCAATTGCAGGTCGTCCTGCCGGGCGCTGCGCACCGGGCCGATCACCCGCGGGTAGTGCGAGGAGAAGACCGCCATGATCCGGCTCAGCCCGCCCTCGACCGGGATCAGGTACACGATGTCGGCCCTGGCCAGCCCGGTGGCGGGCCGCTCAGGGAGGGTGTTACCAATCTTCACGATGAGCACCCGCTTGAGCCGGTGCACCGGCTCACCGGTGAACGGCGACAGCAGCGGGCCCGGGGGCGGCGGCTTCGTCGAGTGCACCGGCGCCGGTTTCGGCGCCGATGCGAGCTTCCCGGCCGCGTGGTGGTGCATGGCATAGGCGATGCCCCCCGCCGCCACTGCCACCACGACGATAGCCCCCACCGCGGTGAGAGCAACGCGCCGCCGATCCCAGACCATCTGTGCACCCCTCAGGGATTTGTTCCCCGACGGCCTCATTTCATGATCGCGAGAATGGCCAGGGACGATAAAAGCTCAGCACACGCTGGGCACCGCCGCCCCAGGCGCGACGCCCAGCCTGGACCGGACCTCCTCAGCGCCGAGGTCGTGCAGCTCTTCCAGTATGGCCAGGGCGCGCCGCCACACGGCCTTGGCCATCGCCTTGTTCCCGACCGAGCTGTAGATGTCCCCGAGCCGGGCCAGCACCCCGCCCTGCTCGGCCCGGTCCCTGACCTCCCGCAACAGCTTCAGCGCGCGGCGGTAGCAGGCGATGGCCTCGGCGTCGTCGCCGACCAGGTGCATGGCGTAGCCGAGATGGTCCCAGGCATGGGCCTCACCGACCAGGTTGCCGACCTCACGGTGCAGGTCGAGCGCCCGGCGGCAGTGGGCGACCGCTGCCTGGCCGGAACCGAGCATCGCCAGGTGCCAGCCCAGGTTCTCCAGCGCGTGTGCCTCGCCCGCCCGGTACCCGAGGTCCTGGTAGAGGCTGAGCGCCCGCTCCGCCTGCCGCCGTGCCTTGTCGTGGCGGCCCTGCCGGTCGAACAGCACCCCGACGGTGAGGTGGTTGCGTGCCTGCCAGGCGGTCGCACCGGCCTCGCGGAACAGCGAACTGGCCCGGAGCAGGTGCGAGCGCGCGGTGCCGTAGCAGCCCACCCGCAGGTTGGCGACGCCGATGCTGGCGTGCGCATGCGCCCGGCCCAGTCCGTCACCGGCCTGCTCGGCGGCAGCCAGCGCGGCCCGGCCCAGGGCGGCCAGGTCGTGCCAGTGACCCTCGCGGTTGAGGTAGTCGGTCAGCAGGGCGGGCAACTGCCAGGCACTCGCGTCGTCGCCGGTGGCCGCGGCGGCGTCGGCGACCGCCAGCAGCACCTGGTGTTCCGCGCTGAACCAGCCAAGCGCCTCGGCGTAGCTGGCGAACTTCTCCGGCACCGTGCCGGGTTGCGGGGCGCCGAGGGCGACCGCCGGGCGGGCCGGGCAGAGCCGCCGCCCGGCGGCCGCGGCGGTGTGCAGGTAGTGGTCGGCGAGCCGGCGCCTGGTCAGGTCGCGGTCGGCCTCGGTCTCGCCCTCGGCGGCCAGTTCGGCGGCGTAGGCGCGGAGCAGGTCGTGACCGGTGAACCTGCCGGGCACGTGCTCGGTGAGCAGGTGCGCCCCGGTCAGCTCGGCCAGCGCCCGGCGCGCCTGCGTCCGGCCGGTGCCGCCCAGGCTCGCCGCCGCGGCAACGGTGATGTCCGGGCCGGGATGCAGGCCGAGCAGCCGGAACGTCCGCGCCGCTGGCAGGCTGAGCTGGCGGTAGGACCAGGAGAACACCTCACGCACGCTGCTGGTGGTGTCCGCGGTCTCCAGTGCGTCCAGGCGCGCGTCCCCACCGGCAAGCCGCGCGTCCCCGCCGGCAAGCTCCGCGGACAGGGCCGCCAGCCGGAACCCCGGACGGGCGGCGGCGCGGGCGGCAACGATCGCCAGGCCGAGCGGCAGGCCCGCGCACAGCCTGACCAGGTCCGCCACTGCCTCGGGCTCCGCCTGGGCCCTGGTGGCACCGAGCCGGCGGACGATCAGCTCGCGGGCTTCCGCCTCGGACATCACGTCCAGGGTGAGGATCCGCGCGCCCACCGTGGCGACCAGGCCGTCGAGGCGGGCCCGGCTGGTGATCAGCACGGCGCACCGGCTGCTGCCGGGCAGCAACGGCCGGACCTGGTCGGCGTCCCTGGCGTTGTCCAGCACGACAAGCACCCGCTTGCCAGCCAGCACGCTGCGGTACAGGGCCGCCTGCGCATCGGGCGATTCCGGGATCTCTGCGGACGGCACGCCCAGGGCCTGCAAGAAGCCACGGATCGCCTGCTCGGGCAGGACCGGCCGGGCGGCCGGGCCGAAGCCCTTGAGGTTGACGTACAGCTGCCCGTCGGGGAAGTGCCCGGCGGCGCGGTGGGCCCAGACGGTCGCCAGCGCGCTCTTGCCGACCCCGGGCGACCCGACGACCGCCCGGACCCGGGCTTCGCCGGTGGGCTCGGCGGTCTGGCCGATCAGCTCATCGAGCCTGGCCAGCTCGGCGGCCCGGTCGATGAACTGCGCGGGTGCCGCGGGAAGCTGGCGGGGCACCAGCCATGGCCGCACCGGCAACACCGGGAAGGTGCGCCCGTACTCCTGGCCGCCTGGCCGGCCCTGGCCGTCCGCCGGCCGCGGCGGGAAACTGGCCGGCACGGACCGCTGGCCGTTCCCCGACGGCCCGGCCTGGTGACCGTTCGCCGGGGCGCCGCCGCCGAACGTGGCGGGCTGCTGGCCATCGATCACGGCAGGCTGGTGGCCGTCGAGCGCCGTGGCCGGGCGGCCGCCGGGCGCGGCGGGCTGGTGGCCATCGAACGCCGTGAGCTGATGATCTCCGGGCGCGGGGTACGCCCCACCGCCGGCCTGCGCGGGCTGCTGGCCATTGGCCGGCGCGGGGGGGTGGCCGGCTGCCTGACCACCGGGGAGCGGCCCGGCCAGGCCGACGTCACCGGCGAGGATGCGCTGGTGCAGGAGCTGCAGCTCGGCCCCGGGCTCGACGCCAAGCTCGGCGACCAGACGCGCGCGGATCTGCCGGAACACGGCGAGTGCCTCGGCCCGCTGGCCCGCCCGGTACCAGGTAGCCATGAGCATCCCGGCGAGGCGCTCGTTCAGCGGGTGGCGGGCCAGCGCCGCGGGCAGCTCGGCCGCGGCCTCCCTTTCTCTGCCGCAGGCGAGCATGCACGCCAGGCGGTCCTGCAGCATCGACAGGCGTTCCTCGGCGAGCCCGTGCCGGATCGCCGTGACCCGGTCGGTGTCCGGCGCGTCGGCCAGCGCCGGGCCGTTCCAGAGCGCCAGCGCGGCATCGAACAGCGGGATCGCGGTGGCCCCGTCCGCCGCCCGGGCCGCCCGGCCCAGCGACCGGGACCGCTCCGCGTCGACCAGATCCTGGTCGAATTCGAGCAGGTACCCATCGCCGCAGCGGGTCAGCGACGCACCGGGGAGCGGCTTGAGCAGCTGGCGCAGCCGGGTCATCAGGGCCTGCAGGCTGGCCCGCGCCGACCGGGGCGGCTCGTCCTCCCAGATGGCGTCGATCAGCTCCGCCACCGGCACGACCTGACCGATCCGCAGCGTCATCAGGCCAAGGACAAGGCGCAGTTGCGGGCTCGCTGGCACCTGCCAGCCGTCACCGGCCCGGAGCCGTACCGGCCCGAGCACCCGCACCACGATGTCGCGCCCCACAATGCGCCTCCACGGCACGCTGCTCGCGTGTCAAGGTCATCTCATTCCAGATGCTAGGCGGTAGCTTTCCGGCATTTCATAACAAAAGGGACACCGACGGGCGAGCCGGCCTCTAACCGAAAGTCACTCGTCACGCTCTTGTGACATGTGAACGCCAAGTGCAGCTCCATGGCCGCGCCAAGTGCCCGCCAAGCGGGCCACAAGAGTGGCCAGGCAGATTGGCCAGCTATGAGACGACCCCAGCTTCCGAGCCCGGCCGGGCGCCCCCGGCTGGGCCGCTACCTGTCGGCCACCGCCGCGGTCGCGGCACTGGCCCTCGCCGCGGCGGGTTGCAGCAGTAGCTCCAGTACCAGCCCGGGCGCCACCGGCACGAAGGTCAAGGGCGGCACGGCTTCCTATGCCCTGCCCCCGTCGACCACGCCGAACTACATCTTCCCGTTCACCAGCAGCGCCTACATCAGCGTGGTCAACGCCGCGTATTTCACCAACCTGATGTACCGGCCGCTGTACTGGTTCGGCAACGGGTCCCAGCCGCTGATGAACCCCAAACTGAGCCTGGCGAACGCCCCCACCTGGTCGGGGAACACCGCCACGATCACGCTCAAGCACTACGTGTGGTCCGACGGCACCCCGGTCACCACGGCCGACGTCATGTTCTGGGTCAACATGCTCAAGGAAGTGGGGGCGTCTGACTGGGGCGCCTACACCGGGTTCCCGAACGACTTCGTCAAGTCCATCAAGGTGGTCTCCCCCACCGAGTTGCAGATGACGACGAACAAGGCGTACTCGCACACGTGGTTCCTGTACAACGACCTGTCGCAGATCACGCCGATGCCACCGGCGTGGGACAAGACAGCGTCCGGCCCGGCGAACTGCGCGACCAAGGTCAGCGACTGCGCCGCCGTGTACAAGTACCTGGACAGCCAGTCCAAGGCACTGACCAGCTACGTGGGCTCGCCGATCTGGTCGATCGTGGACGGCCCGTGGAAGCTGTCGGCGTTCAACGCCGACGGGCATGTGTCGTTCGTTCCCAACACGAAGTACTCCGGACCGGTGAAGCCCACGCTGAGCCAGTTCCAGCTCGTGCCGTTCACCACCGACGCCGCGGAGTACAACGTGCTGCGCTCGCCGGCCGCCGGCGGGCAGAAGATCGACGTGGGCTACCTGCCTTCGCAGGACGCCCCGGCCAAGCCGGCCGGGTCCAGCCCGCTCACCGCGGGGCAGAACCCGCTGCCCGGGTACAACCTCGATCCGCTCTACCCGTGGGGCATCAACTACTTCGTGATGAACTTCCAGAGCACCACGGGCAACGGCCCGGTGATCCAGCAGCTGTACTTCCGTCAGGCCCTGGCCTACCTGATGAACCAGGAAGCCGTCATCAAGGGCCCGCTGCGCGGGTACGGCACGCTGACCAACGGCCCGGTCGGGAACACCCCGGTGACGCACTACCTGTCACCGCAGCAAAAGGGCGGGCCGCTGTTCCCCTACAGCCCGGACAAGGCCAAGAGCCTGCTGTCCAGTCACGGCTGGAAGGTCACCCCCAACGGGGTGAGCACCTGCACCAACCCGAGTCTGTGTGGCCCCGGGATCAAGGCCGGGCACCCACTGCAGTTCAACCTGCCGTACGCGACCGGTACCCAGTGGGTCACCCAGGAGATGCAGCAGCTGCAGTCCAACGCCTCCCTGGTCGGGATCAAGATCAACCTGGAGCCCAAGCCGTTCAACCAGGTCACTGCCCTGGCCGCCGGTAACTGCAAGGTTGCCAAGATCCCGTGCAACTGGGACCTGGCCAACTGGGGCGGCGGCTGGACCTTCGCTCCCGACTACGCCCCCACCGGCGAGACGCTGTTCACCTGCGGCGCCATCGCCAACTCCGGCGGGTACTGCAGCAAGATCAACGACAGTTACATCAACCAGACGCTGACCAGCGACAACCCGCAGGTCCTGTACACCTGGCAGAACTACCTGGCGCAGCAACTGCCGGTCCAGTTCCAGCCGAACGGCGTGTACGCGCTGACCGAGGTCGTCAACAACCTGAGGGGCGTCCTGCCGCAGAGCCCGACGCTCTATATCAACCCCGAGGACTGGTACTACGTGAAGTAAGCGAAGGCCAGGATCGGCGCGGGCAGCGTGCCTGATCCGGAGGTCCCGGCGGTCTGTGTCGCGGCGGCCGCCGGGGCCTGGGCACGCGGCCGCCGGGGCCGGCACAGACCAGAGTGCCGCCCCGGCGGCCATTTCCATGCGAGAGGGGCGCCCCGTCACGATCGGGGCGCCCCTCTCGTCCTTCCTGGTGTCGTGGCCTGCCACGTGCCGCCATGCCCGCCCCATGCCGTGCCGCTGCGGCGGGCCATGGCACGCTGAGACCCAGACGCCTACCGGTCGCTCCTGCGCCCGGCCGGCCCGCGATCATGGAGGCAGCATGGACCCGATGCCGGAGGACTGGGACCGCGCAGTGGCGGTTGTCGCACATCCCGACGACCTGGAGTACGGGACCGCCGCGGCGGTCGCCCGCTGGACCAGGCAAGGGCGCCACGTGGCCTATGTGCTGGCCACCGCGGGCGAGGCCGGCATCGAGGGCATGGCGCCGGACGTGGTCGGGCCGTTGCGCCGGGAGGAGGAACGCCGCAGCGCGGCCGTGGTCGGCGTCTCCGAGGTGGACTTCCTCGGCCATGCCGACGGGCTGGTGGAGTACGGGATGCCGCTGCGCCGCGACATCGCCGCGGCGATCCGGCGGCATCGGCCCGACGTGGTGCTCACCATGAGCTTCGACCTCACCTGGGGCGACGAGGGCCCGGTGAATCACGCCGACCATCGTGCCGTCGGCCTCGCCACGCTGGACGCCGTCCGGGACGCGGACAACTCATGGGTGTTCCCCGACGCGGGCCCGGCCTGGCACGGGGTCAAGTCGATCTACGTGGCGGGCACCGCCGGTCCCACGCATTTCGTGGACGTCACCGGCAGCATCGATACGGGCGTGGCATCGCTGCGCGAGCACAAGGCCTACCTCGACGGCCTCGGCGGCGACTTCGACCCGGACGACTTCCTGCGCAAGATGGCCGGCTTCGTCGGCCTGGCCGCGGGCTGCGAGTACGCCGTGGGCCTGCGCCGGTATCCCGCCTGAGGGGGTCAGGCAACCGGCCAGGTGTGCGCGGGCTCGCCGGTCTGCATCAGCTTGAGGTACCGCTGGGTCATCTCCCGCAGCGCCGTGTCGCGGTCGAGCCCGCAGCGTTCCTCCAGCGCGTGCACGGTCTCGGTCTGCCAGGTCGCCCCGGTGCGGCCGGACAGGCAGCGCTGTTCGATGACACCGAGCAGGCGCTCGGCTTCCGGCGTGTCGACGCCTCGCTGGCTCAGGCCCTCAAATGCCAGCGGCAGCAGCCGCCGCAGCGTCAGTTCGGCGGCCGGGACCTCACCAAGGCCGGGCCAGTACAGCCGTGCCTCGATCCCGTACTTGGCCCCCTCCATCAGGTTGTCGTGCGCGGCGGCGAAGGACATCCGGGTCCAGATCGGGCGCTCCGCATCCACGAGCATGTGCACGAGGCCGTAGTAGAAGGCCGCGTTGGCCATGACGTCGGTGACGGTGGGCCCGGCGGGCAGCACCCGGTTCTCCACCCGCAGATGCGGCTCCCCGCCGGCCACGGCGTAGACGGGCCGGTTCCACCGGTAGACGGTGCCGTTGTGCAGCGTCAGTTCGGCAAGCTCCGGTATGCCCCCGCCGTCAAGCTCGGCCACCGGATCCTCGTCCTCGCACAATGGCAGCAGCGCGGGGAAGTACCTCAGGTTCTCCTCGAACAGGTCGAACACCGAGGTGATCCACCGCTCGCCGAACCACACCCGCGGCCGGACCCCTTGCACCTGCAGCTCCTGCGGGCGGGTGTCGGTGGCCTGCGCGAACAGTGGGATCCGGGTCTCCTGCCAGAGTTCCCGGCCGAACAGGTAGGGCGAGTTCGCGGCCAGCGCGACCTGCACCCCGGCCACCGCCTGGGCGGCGTTCCAGTAGCTGCCGAACAGTTCCGGGCTGACCTGGAGATGACACTGCACACTGGTGCAGGCGGCCTCTGCCATGATGCTCGCCGTGTGGCTGAGCAGCCGCTCGGGGCCCTCGATGCAGATCTCTATCTCCTCGCCGCGGGCCGCGCAGATCTGCTCGTTGAGCAACTGATACCGGGGATTGGGCGACATGGCCTCCGCGGTGGTGTGCTGTTCGCGGAGGCTCGGCAGGATACCGACCATGGCCAGGCGGGCACCCGCCTGGCGGGCCCGCAGGTCAGCCCAGTTGTACTTGTCCGTCATCAGGCGCTCCAGCACGGCCAGCGCATCCCCGGCAAGCAGCCGTGGCGCCATGTTGACCTCGATGTTGAAGCGCCCGAGTTCCGGGCTCCAGTCCGGGTCTTCGATCGCGGCGAGCACCTCGGCGTTTCGCATGGCCGGCGAGCCCGCCTCGTCCACCAGGTTGAACTCGACCTCCAGCCCGACCTGCTCGGGCCCGTCGGTGAACCGTGATTCCCGCAACATGCGGGCAAGCACATCCAGGCAACTGCGGACCTTCTCGCGGTACTGGCGCCGGTCGGCCTGACTGACAACGATTGCGGGAACGTCCCTGCCCATCCGGCCCTCCACCTCCTGAAGCTGGGGCTGGCCTCACCAACAGACTGACATGCGCTTCTCGCCGTGAATAGACAGGACATTTACTGCATATAGGAAAGTGGCTGCTAGCCGGGCCCCGCGGGAGGCGGTTTTACCGCGGCCGGCCAGGCACGGCCGGGGGTAGGCCATGATGTCCTGATGGACATCACAGTGGACGCAGTGGTGAGTTACGTCGACCGCGCGGTGGACCAGATGACGGCGATTGTCAGCGATCTAGGCGACGACCTGGCTAACCGGAAGCCTGACCTGCCCGGAGCAAATTCGCCGTACATAATCCTGCGGCACTGCCTCGGAGTGATGGAGTTCTGGGGAGGCGAGGTGGTGGCGGGCCGGCCGGTGAGCCGCGACCGGGCCGCGGAGTTCCGGGCCTCCGGCCAGGTGGCGGACCTGGCCGCCGCGACCCGCCGGGCTCAGGACCAGTTCCACGCGGACGCGGCCACGGCCGAGTTCGCCGCGCCGCCACGCGGCGGGTACACGCACCGGAAGTATCCCGATGAGCTGGAGTTCACCTCGCAGGGACACACACTGCTGCACGTGCTCGAAGAGGTCACCCAGCACCTCGGCCAGATGGAACTCACCCGCGACATGCTGCGGGACGGCTGACCGCGGCGTCGCACACCGGGTGCCACCTGCGCAAGCTCGGCCGAGGCCGCGGGCAGCACGGGGAATGGCATCTGCGGCACCGGGGCATGCAATTGGGCCAGCGTAACGCTGCGACCGGCGCATACCGGCCCTTGGGCATATTGCTAAACGGTTCAGCAGCACTGATACAGGTACCGCGACGGCGCCGCACCCGGACGCCATCGGCGCTCCGGAGTCAATTTTGATTCGCGGCGCTGCGCGTGGTGACCGGACGACCGTCGAGCCGTAACCGCTGGTCACCGGCTGCGCTCGGGTCTTCACACGACGAAATCGGGGCTGGATCTGCGACTAATATCTCGCTTCTCGCCGAACAATGGATGATAATAACAAATCCTTTCCTGTCCGGTTACCGAAACCTGTCCGGATCGCCATTCCTGTGATGCATGGCACCGGTAGGGTTCCGACCAATATTCGGGTTCGCGGGCATTCCCGCCTCACGGCGGCCGGTCCTGCTAACTGGCGGGAATTACAGGAAGGTAGCTCACAGTGCGTCGGATCCTTTTTTCGGCAGCAGCATTAGTGATCGCAATGGCCGGGATAACTCTGGCCCCAGCGATATCAGCTAGCGCACAAGCATCGTGCACGGGCACCAGTAACTTCTTGGACAGTGTCGGAGGTGTCGCCCCGATACCCACCATTGGCAATAACACCGGCCGGGACAACTGCGGCCTCGGGGTCGGCAACGACAGCGGCGCGGGCCTCAGACCCGCGATCACCTCCACTGGGCCGACAACCTCGGCCTCTGCGCACGGCTCTGGCCGCGCCCGGAATCCCTAGCCAAAGGCCGAGGCCATCCGCCGGATGGCCTCGGCCATCAGTTCCGGCGACGTGCCCATGTTCAGCCTCGTGAACCCGCGGCCTTCACCAAAGTCCGTCCCGCTGCCCAGCGCCACACGGCCCTTGTCCAGGAACACCGCTGCCGGATCGTCGCCCAAGCCCAGGTCACGGCAGTCCAGCCAGGCCAGGAAACTGGCCTGCGGCGGGGCATAGCCTGCCCCGGGCAGGTGAAGGTCGTGTCGGCCTGGGTCAGCTCGTGATCGATGGCGAGGAACGGCGTGAACCGTGCGCCGTCCAGCACCAGCGGCGCATGGATCTCATCCACGAGCAGCACGGCACCGTGCCGCTGGCAGGCGTCGGCGACCATCGCCAGGTCGGCAGGCGACCACACGTTCCCGGTCGGGTTGTGCGGGCTGCACAGCAGGTACACGGCGGCGTCCGGCTCGCTCAGCGCCGCTTCGATCGCGTCCGGGTCGAGCGCGTACCGGCCGTCGGCACCGCGGGCCAGCGGGGCGTCGATGATCCGCCGCCCGTAGAAGCCGAACTGGAACCGGAACGGCGGGTACACCGGCGGGTTGATCACGATGCCCGAGCCTGGCGGCGTGATGGCCTGGACCACCTCGGCAAGCCCGGTCATCACGTCGGGGATCGCGAACACCCTGGATGGCTCCACCGTCCAGCCCAGCCGCTGCGCCGCGAACTGGGCGAAGGCGTCCGGAAGCTGACCGAAGTGCGGGTAGCCGCAGTCGCCGATGCCCAGCGCCGAGGTCACCGCCGCGATGATCGGCTCGGCCAGGTCGAAGACGAATGGCACTTCGAGCAGTTCGCCCGCTACCGGCTGCTCACCGCAAGCAAGAAGCTCGCGGTGATCAGCAACAAGGTGGGCTTCTGCATCGCCCCCACCGACCCGGTGGACATGCTGATACACAGCGCCCTCTGGCAGCCGTCGTTCATCGGCTTGGAAGGAGCATGCGGGTCTCCGAGCGCGCTGTGGGTGCGGGAGTATCTGCCCGATGGCTGGGGCGACACCTACGTGCAGACCCTCGCCGAGCAGGCCTTCGACATCACCAACGTGCCGAACGGCACCTATTACATCGAGATCACTGCCAACCCACTGCACAAGCTGCATGAGCTGAGCACGGCCGGCAACACCTCGCTGCGGAAGATCATCCTCGGCGGCACCAAGGGCCACCGGACGGTCAAGGTGCCGGCCTGGCACGGCATCGACCCGGAGCCGTAACCCCGGGTGGCTGACCCGACCCGCGGCAGGCGGACAGCCATTCTCCGCCTGCCGCGGGCCGTGGCCGCAGACTTGCCAGGGCGACGGTCACGGCTGCGCTGGTGGGGTTCCTGGGGCGAGGGGCTGACGGGTCAGGCGGGCAGGGGGACGATGTCGGCGACCACGCAGGAGACGTTGTCCGGGCCGCCGCCCGCGTTGGCCGCCTCGATCAGCCGCGCGGCGGCCTGGTCGGGATCACCCATCCCACGCAGCGTGTCGCGGATCGTCTCGGTGCTGACCACGCCGGTGAGGCCGTCGGAGCACAGCAGGTACCTGTCACCGGCCCTGGCGTCGTGCAGCGAGGTGTCCAGCTCCACTGCTGTGCCGTCGATGGCGCGCAGCAGCAGCGACCGCTGCGGGTGCGAGGCCGCCTCCTCGGGGGTGATCCGGCCTTCGTCCAGCAGCGACTGGACCACCGTGTGGTCGTGGGTGATCTGGAACAGCTCTCCGTCGCGCAGCAGGTAGGCGCGGCAGTCCCCGATGTGCACCAGGGCGAGCTGGGAGCCGGACCAGAGCATGGCGGTCACCGTCGTCCCGGTCTGGCCGTGGCCTGCCCCGATGCCCGCCAGGCCACCCACCGCGGCGCTGGCCTGATCGACCGCCTGCTCCATGGCGTTGAGCAGGTCCCCGGCGGGCAGCGCATCGTCCAGCGGCTTGAGCGCGTCGATCACGGCGGCGCTGGCGCTGGCGCCGCCGCTGCCCATTCCGTCGGCCACGGCGAGCAGGCGGCTGCCCGCGTAGGCGGAGTCCTGGTTGGTCTCGCGGACCCTGCCGATGTCGGTCCTGGCCGCGTAGCGAATCGCAAGAGCCTCCTGGGCACCGGGCATGGTGGTCTTCCTTCCTGACAGCGTGGCGATGAGGAAGGCGGCCAGGTCGCGCCGGCTCGCGGTGTCGGCCTCGACCTGGGCCCAGTAGGCGGCGACCTCGCCGGCGGCCTGCGCGGGATCCAGGTCGCAGATGATCCGGATCCTGGCCAGCGGCATGCCGAGCCGGCGCAGCCAGGCGACCAGCCGCGCCCGGTCCAGCTGGGCCGGGTCATAGAACCGGTAACCCGAATACGGATCCACGTGTGCGGGCGGGAGCAGCCCGAGTTCGTCGTACAGCCGCAGCGCCTTCGGGGACAGCCGTGTGGCCTGCGCGAACGCGCCGATCGACAGCAACCTCACGCCAGCCTCCTCGCACCGGGCACCATGCCCGGTCTACCCGATGCTGGGGTTTGCCCCAAGGGAAGAGTCAACCGCGCCGGGCCGGTCGGGGGCCGGGAAGGGAGGAGGGCGGGACGCCGCCAGGTGGCATGGGTGGCCGAGGGCCTGCGACTCCGGTCAGCGCAGGTCGCCGGACAGGTAGCGGTCCAGGTTCGGCGCGATCGCGGCGATCAGGTCCTCGGAACTGGCCTGGGCCAGCGGCTCGACCTCCAGGACATACCTGGTCAGGCCCAGGCCGAGCACCTGGCTGGCGACCAGCGCCGCCCGGTACCCGGCGTCGTGGCCGTCCGCCCCGGAAGCGGCCTCGCGGGCCGCCGCGGCGAGCGGGCCGAGTATCGCCCCGGCGAGGAACTCCCGCAGCATCACGACGGCCTGCTCGCTGGTGGGGGCCGAGCGCAGCAGCCCGAGGAAGGTAGCGCGCATCTCGGCCACCTCCCAGACCCCGAGCACGGTCCGCAGCAGGTGCTCACCGAGGCTCTGGCCCTCGCCGCGAGCCTCTGGCGAGAGTGCGGCGGCCAGCACCTGCCTCGGGTTCACCGGCAGCCGCATCGCCGCAGCGAAAAGCTGATCCTTGGTGCCGTAGAAGTGGTGCACCAGGGCCGCGTCCACCCCGGCGTCGTCCGCGATCCCGCGGATCGTGGCGCGGTCGTAGCCGAGGTCGCCGAACCGGGCCCGTGCCGCGGCCAGGATCGCTTCCCTGGTGCCGCTGTCGCCGCCGCGGCGGCCGCTGCGCCTGGCCCGCCCCGGGCGGCGGTCCGGTGTGGCCCCGGTCGCGCCCGGGGCTTCGGTGCGCTTGGCCCGTCCCGGGCGGCGGGCGGCACCGGCAGCCCCGGCCTGGCTGGCCTGGCCCGCCCCGGGCGGAGAGTCCGGGCTGGATGCGGTCACGGCTGGGCCTGCGTAGTGTCCGCAGACAGGGTGAGCTGGAAGAAGCGCTCTTCCAGGGTGGCCTGCGCGGACGTCACCGTGGCGGTCAGATCCCCGAGCGCGCGGCGCACGGTGTCCGGCGCCGCGCCCGGGACCCGCAGCGTGCGCCCGACCAGGGCGGCCGGCAGCCCCGCCGCTTCCAGCGCCCCGAACGCCTCCGCCCAGGCGCCCGACTCCACCACGCTGACCTGGGCGTCGCCGACGATCTCCGGCACGGTGCCGCGGGCCACCACGCGCCCCGCCGCCATGATCACCAGGCGGTCGCACTCGCCGGCCTCGTCCATGTAGTGGGTGGTGACCAGGACGCCCGCACCGGCCGCGGCGGCACCGGCCACGGTCTCCCAGAGCCGGGCCCGGGCCAGCGGGTCCACGCCCGAGGTCGGCTCGTCCAGCACGAGCAGGTCGGGCTGGTGGGCGAGGGCCTGCGCGAACGCCACGGTGCGCTGGATGCCGAGCGGCAGCGAGCCGACCACCGTCGTGCCGTACCGGCGCAGCGGTTCAGGCAGGGCGGCGGCAGCCGGTCCCTCGCCGAACACCGCCGCCGAAAAGGCGAGGTTCTCCGCCGGGGTGAGGTCGTCATACAGGCCCAGGCCCTGCGGCACGTACCCGATGCGCCGCCTTGTGCCGCGCGACGGCGGCTCACCGAACAGCCGGATCTCGCCGGCGGTGGGCCGCAGCAGGCCGAGCAACAGCCGGATCAGGGTCGTCTTCCCGGCGCCGTTCGCACCGAGCAGGCCGACCACCTCGCCCGGGTTCACCTCAAGGTCGACCTGGTCCACCGCCACGAAGTGCCCGAAGGCGCGGGTCACCGCGACGGCCTGGGCGGGCAGCCCGGTCATCGGGACTCCCGTTCGGCTCCGGAGCGGGCAAGTTCGCGGGCGAGCGCGGCCACCGTGACCGCGTCCTGCAGGTCGGGCCGCACCGCGCCGCCGTCGTGGCCGTCGCCGGGGGCCGGCCCGGGATCCCAGACCCGCCAGTGTCCCGCCCGCCGCCAGGCGCGCCGCCCTGCCTCCCCGGCGGGCCGGGTGCCGGTCACCGTCAGCGTGCCCCGCATCGAGGCCACGATCTGGTCCGCCGTGCCGCTCGCCAGCTCGCTGCCCGCGTCGAGTACGAGCACGTGATGGGCGCGTTCTGCCTCGTCGAGATAGCTGGTCGCGAGCACCACCGCCGCGCCGTCGGCGGCCGCGCGGGTGATCAGCAGCCACAGGTCGGCCCGGCTGACCGGGTCCACCCCGGTGGTCGGCTCGTCAAGCACGAGCAGGCCGGGCCGGTGCAGCATCGCCGCGATGACGCCGAGCTTCTGCCGCATCCCGCCGGACAGCTGCCCGGCCAGCCTCCCGGTGACCTTGTCCAGCCCGGCGCGAGCCAGGAGTTCCGCGCTGCGCTGCCGCGCCGTCTCCGGCGGGACCCGGTAGGCGGTGGCGCGGAACGCCAGGTTCTCTGCGACCGACAGGTCCGGGTAGGTCCCCGATCCGGCGGACAGGTATCCCGTTGCGAGTGGGCCAGGGCGACTGACTCTGCCGCTGGTCGGGGCGAGCGCGCCGGCCAGGCAGCGGAGCAGGGTGGTGCGGCCCGCTCCGTCGCCGCCGACGACCGCGCTCACCTGGCCAGGTTCGGCACGGAACCAGACATGGTCGAGGGCCAGGGTGCTCCCGAACCGCACGCTCACGTCCTCGGTGCCCCACCAGTCCCCGCGGCTCGCGCCCGCCGCGGTCACCGCGCGCTCCCGGGGGCAGGGGCGCCGGCCGCGCTCGTTGCGCTGGCCGGGGCCAGGGCACCGTGCGGGCTCCCGGCGCCGCCGCGCGGAGCTGCGGGCGCGAGGTAGGCCCGGAACCGCAGGCTGGCCAGGGTGAAGACGACCGCGCCCAGCAGCGCCAGGAAGAGGAACGGCTGCCAGAGCGGGCCGAGCGGCTCGGCCCGGAGCATCACGCCGCGGGCGATCTCATTGAAGTAGGTCAGCGGCAGGAGATAGGAGATCCAGCGCACCCCGACCGCGATCGAGGACAGCGGAAAGATCAGGCCGGACAGCAGGATCTGCGGCAGCGTGACCATAAGCGAAAGCTGGATGGCCTGGCCCTGGTTCTCCGACACGCTGGAGATCAGCACACCGAGACCGAGGGTGACGAACAGGAACAGCAGCGCGCCGAGCGCGAACACCGCGAGCGAGCCGCGGAACGGCACCCCGAACAGGCCGACCCCGACGCTCACGACGATGGCCAGGTCCAGAGCCGCCACGGCGAAGTAGGGCCCGATCTTGCCGAGGAAGACGTCGCGCGGCTTGAGCGGCATCACCGCGAGCTGTTCCAGGGTCCCGGACTGACGCTCACGGACCACCCCCAGGCTGGTGATGATCGTGCCGACGAAGACGAGCACCACGCCGGCCAGGCCAGGGATCATGATGTCCGAGGTGTTCAGGCCGGGGTTGTAGAGCACCGTGACCTTGGGTGTGGCAACGCTCGCCGGCTGCCCGCCGTTGGCGGCCACGCCGGAGACGGCGGCCTTGGCCGCCATGGCGGCCAGGGACGCGATCGCCGCCTTAGCGGTGAACAGCTGGCTGCCGTCGATCAGCACCTCCGGCTGGCCGTTCCCGGTGACCACGGCCACCGCGGCGTGACCATCCCGCAGTTGCTCCTCCGCCCAGGCCCGATCCTGCGACGGCTGCACATCGATCATGTCGAAGGGCTTGCCGAGCAGGTGCGCGGCCTGGCTGGCCTGCGGACCGGCGGCGACGGTGGGGATCTTGGTCACGTCGAAGCTCGCCGCGTAGCCGAACACGATGAGCAGCACGACCGGCATCACGATCATCATGGCCAGCGTGCGGCGGTCCCGCCGTAGCTGCCGGAACTCCTTGACGATCATCGCCCACATGGCTGCTCCCTGACGGCTGGCCGTGATTTCAACGCTCGTTGAATTCTACGAGTGTTGAATTCTTCGGTCAACCGGACTTTGGGCGGCGGGACAGGGGGGATCGTGTGGATTAGCGGCTTGGGTGCGCGGGTCAGCGGACGGCCCCGGTGACCAGCCAGGCGGAGCCAGCGGCGCGCAGCGTCAGGGTGACGAACCTGGCGACCAGCCAGATGCTGTAAGCGACCCAGAGGGCGACCAGGCCGCCGTGCCAGGCGTGGACGCAGGCCGCGGCGATGCCGAACACCGCGAGGGTGGCGAGCCCGGCCAGCGCGAGATAGTCCTGATCCCCGGCACCGATGAGCACCCCGTCGAGCACGAAGACCACGCCGGCCACCGGCTGCTGGGCCGCGACGATCAGCAGGACGGTGAGCAGCAAGCTGGTCACCGGGGGCGCCGTGGCGAAGACGGCGGGCAGGAACGGGCGCGCGGCCAGGATGACAAGACCGAACACAACCCCATACACTGCGCCCCAGGTGATCATCCGGGCGGTGGCCGCTCTGGCGCCGGCCACGTCACCGGCGCCCAGGTACTTGCCGGTGATGGCCTGCCCGGCGATGGCGATCGCGTCCAGGGCCAGGGCCAGCAGCGCCCAGATCCGGAACGCGATCTGATGCGCGGCGATCGCGGCGTTGCCCATCCGGGCCGCGAGCGCGGTGGTCAGGACGAGCACCACCTGCAGCGCGAGTGTCCGCACCACCAGTGACACGCCCGCAAAGGCCGCGCTGCGGACCCCCGCGCCGTCGGGCCGCAGCGCCACCCCGGCCCGCCGGGCACCCCGTGCGACCACTCTCAGGTAGACCAGCGCCGCCGCGTTCTGCACGATCGCGGTGCCCGCGGCGGATCCGGCCAGGCCCCAGTGCAGGCCAAGCACGAAGATCGCGTTGACGACGAGGTTGACCGCGCTTGCACATACCGCGACGGCCAGTGGGGTCCTGGTGTCCTGCAGCCCACGCAGCACGCCCGTGCCGGCCAGCACGGTGAGCATGGCCGGCGCACCGAACAAGCTGATCCGCAGGTAGGTGACCGCCCCGGCGGTGACGGCCGGGGACGCGCCGAACGCGTGCACGAGTTCGGGCGCGAATGGCCAGCCGACCACGAGTACGGTAAGGCCGATCCCGGCGGCCAGCCACAGCCCGTCGATCCCCTGCTGTATGGCGGCCCGCCGGTTGCCCGCGCCGAGCTGCCTCGCCACGGCGGCGGTGGTCCCGTAGGCCAGGAAGATCGATATGTTCACCAGGGTGAACAGCACCTGGCTGGCTACGCCCAGACCGCCGAGGGGGATGGTGCCGATCCGCGCGACGATGGCCGAGTCGCCGAGCAGGAACAGGGGCTCGGCCACCAGGGCGCCGAAGGCCGGCACGGCCAGCCGCAGGATTTCCGCATCGTGCGGGCCCCGGCGGAGCAAGGACCGGAGCCCGCGGCGGTGTGCCAGCACGGGCAGGTCCATGACGGCGATCCTAATCGCGAAGTAACCGCACCTGCACTTTATTTGCAACTGTCGTGATGCCTGGTGAGCCTCGCGGTGCTGCTGATCCGGGGTATATGAGCCCGCACGCCGGGCAGCGGCCGGGGCACTGCCCGCTATCTGGTCGGATGGGGTCATGGCCCGAGCGACGCACCAAGGCCGGTGGACCCCGGCCGACCGCTTTGCCTCCGCCTGGCATTACCTGCCCGTGGAGGTGCCGCCCGGCTCGCACTCGCTGCGGGTGGAACTGGCCTATCAGGCGCCGGGCTGCATCCTGGATCTCGGCTGCCTCGGGCCTGCCGGGTTCCGCGGCTGGTCCGGCGGGGCGCGGCGGGAGTTCGTCATCACGCCGGATGCGGCCACCCCCGGGTACCTGCCCGGCGAACTGGAGCCGGGCACCTGGCAGGTGATGATCGGTCTCTACCGGCTGCCCGCCGGCGGAGCCGAGTACCGGGTGACCGCGGAGACCAGCAGCACCCCAGGACGGCTGGCGCCGCCACCCCCGCCCGCCGCGCCGCCATCCCTGCCCGGCGGGGACCGGCCGCCGCGCCGGGTCCTGCCTGCGGCGGGCGGGCGGCGCTGGCTCGCGGGCGACCTGCACACGCACACGGTGCACTCAGACGGCGGGCTGACCGTGCCCGAGCTGGCGCTGCTCGCGGCGGGCAACGGGCTCGACTTCCTCGCGATCACCGACCACAACACGGTCAGCCACCACGCCGAACTGCCCGCAGCCAGCGGCCGGTACGGGGTCATCCTCCTGCCCGGCCAGGAGGTCACCACGAACGGCGGGCACGCCGGGGCACTCGGCGACATCGGCTGGGTCGACTTCCGCGAGCCGCCCGACGCCTGGCTCGCACACACCGAGCGCCGGGGCGGCCTGCTGTCGGTCAACCACCCGATCGGCGGCGAGCTGAGCTGGACACTGCCGATGACCGGGCGCCCCCCGCTCGCCGAGGTCTGGCACTGGAGCTGGCTCGACCTGCGCTGGACCACGCCGCTGGCCTGGTGGCTGGCGTGGGATCCGGGCTCAGTCCCGGTGGGGGGCAGCGACTGGCACCGGCCCAGCGACCTGTCCGCGCCCGGGACCCCGACGACCTGGGTGGAGTGCGAGGCCGACGATCCGGCCGCGGTGCTCGCGGGCCTGCGCGCCGGGCGGGTGGCGATCTCCGCCCGGCGGGACGGGCCGGTGCTACTGCGCTGCGGTGACGAACTGATCGCCGTGGACGCGGAGGGAGCCACGCTCGCCGGGCCGGACGGCCCGCGGGCCAGGGTCACCGGGCCGCGGCAGGCCTTCCCCGCCATACCTGGCTACCACCGGCTGCTTGACGACTCCGGAGCCACCGTCGCCCTGATCGGCTGACCTTTCGCTGGGCAGACCGCCGTTCCCTGGTTATCTGCTGGCTGGCACCCCGGGGTGGCAGCGCCCGTCAGCTCGCGGATCCGCTGGCTGGCCGTGTCCACGATCACCAGGCCGCCCGCGCCGTCCGCCGCCGCGCTGTTCGCGCCGGCCAGCGCCAGCCCCGCCGCCACAATCGCGGACGTCCCCTGTAGCAGCCTGCCTGGCCTCAAGATCCGGATCGCACCGAGCATGGGATCCTCCCCGCGAGCTGAACCACTGCCAGCATCCCGGCCGCAGCTAGCTGATCACTGCGGACGATATCGCGGGGACCTGTAGCTACGACGCATGACGTTCCGTGCTGGTTGACATCCGGTCCCGGCACCGCCGGCGGCGAACCCCCCGCCTTGCGTGATCACGGTCGGGCGCGGGCGGGGCGGGGGCTCCGGGGGGTCACCGGGCCCGAGTTCGGCCACGGTGCCCCACAGCCAGAGCAGGCCAGCGGCACCCGGGCCGGAAATCATGACCGGATCCGGAAGACCGGGTGGTCCGGGGCGATGGCCAGCATTTTGTCCTCGGTGGCGTCCGGGCCGACCCCCTGGAAGAACATGCCGACCTCGAACTTCCACTTCTTCAGGTAAGCCCGGAGTACGGCTGGCCGCTCCTCGACGGGCACCTCGGTCGCGGTGAACTTCTCCACTCGCCGCCCGACCCTCAGTTCACCGCCACCGGCCGCGCGCATGTTGCGGACCCACTGGGTGTTGCCGCGCGGGGAGACCAGGTACCGCTGGCCGTCGATGGTCAGCGGGTTCACCGGGGTGGTCCGCCACTCCCCCGACTTGCGGCCGCGAACGGCCAGCACCCGCGAGCCGTAGACGCTGATGCCCATCCTGGTCAGCCGGGCCACGGCGGCGTTGAACATGTGGGTCGAGCGGGTGGGCTCTACGTAACGTGGCTGGCTCTCGGCGTTCATGACAGCTCCTTGGACTTAGTTAGAGAGAGCAGTGCTCTTCTTGATGACTAGTGTTCTCTTTAACGGCCAAGTTGTCAAGAGCAGTGCTCTCGTTTTGTACAACCGGTTCATCTTCTATGCGAAGCCGCAGGTGACGGGGACAAGAGGGGCGCCGTAAGGCCGGGACGGGGCCGCCACGGCATGATGGGCTCCACGTGGAGGAGGTTGCGGATGGAATCAACGCCGAGATGGGGCATCACACTCCCGCTCCGCAGTTTGCCCCTGCCAGGCCAGCGCGACCTGGTGGCCTCGCTGCCCGGCCTCGGCTACACCGATGCCTGGTCGAGCGAGGTCAACGGCGCGGACGCGTTCACCCCGCTGGCCGTCGCGGCCCAGTGGACCACCGGGCTGCGGTTCGGCACCGCAATCGCCGGGATCTACACCCGCGGGCCGGCACTGCTCGCCATGGACGCGGCGACCTGCGCGAGCCTGGCCCCCGGCCGGTTCGTGCTTGGCATCGGCACCTCCTCACCGGTGATCGTGGAGGACTGGAACGGGCTGACGCTGGACCGGCCTTACCAGCGGGCCAGGGACACGCTGAAGTTCCTGCGGCCTGCGCTCGCCGGGGAGAAGGTGAGCGGGGAATTCGAGACGTTCACGGTCCGCGGGTTCCGCCTCGATCCACCTCCGGCGCAGCCACCGGGCCTCGTGCTCGCCGCCCTGCGGCCGGGCATGGTGCGGCTCGCGGCCACCCTGGCGGACGGAGCGATCACCAACTGGCTCGCGCCCGCGGACGTGCCGAAGGTGCGCGCGGTGGCGGGGCCGGACTGTGAGCTGATCGCCCGGATCTTCGTCGTCCCCACCGACGACGCCGCCACCGCGAGGGCCATCGGCCGCCGCATGATCGCCGCCTATCTGACCGTGCCGGTCTACGCCGCGTTCCATGTCTGGCTGGGCCGGGGCGAGGTGTTGCGGCCGATGCAGGACGCGTGGGCAGCCGGGGACCGCAAGAAGGCACTCGAGCTGATCCCCGATGAGGTGGTCGACGAGCTTGTGGTGCACGGATCCGCGGCGGCATGCCGGGAGCGGGTGGCCGAGTACCACGCGACCGGGCTGGACACCCCGGTCATCATGATCGTTCCCGCGCCGGGCGTGGATGAGGTGGCGGCGGTCCGCCAGCTCGCCCCGCCCGCGTAAGCCTGACGGGCAGGGGCGGGATTACCAGGAGCCGGGCAGCGGAGCGCCGTACCAGGACTCGATGATCCGGTGCGCGATGGACACCGGTGGCGGCAGCAGCACCTCCCCCGTGGCTATCGCCGCCGTCAGTTCCTCCCGGGAGAACCACCGCGCCTCGGCGATCTCCTGCCCGTCCACCACGATCTGCTGCTCACCGGGGGCGCGGGCCACGAAGCCGAGCATCAGGCTGCGCGGCATCGGCCAGGGCTGGCTCGCGACGTAACGCAGTCCGCTGACCCGCAGCCCTGTCTCCTCCGCGACCTCGCGGATCACCGTCTGTTCCAGCGACTCCCCCGGCTCCACGAAGCCGGCCAGGATGGACACCCGCCGGGGTGGCCAGGCCTGGTTGCGCGCCAGCAGGCACCGGTCGCCGTCGTCGCGGATAAGCATGATCACCGCTGGATCCACGCGGGGGAAGTGCTCGCTGCCGTCCACCGGGCAGCGCCGGGCGTGGCCGGCCTGCACCGGCTCGGTGGCCGCCCCGCACCGCGGGCAGTGGGTGTGCGTCGCGTGCCAGTTGGCGAGCGCGACCGCTTCGGTGAGCAGCCCGGCGTCCCGGTCGCCGAGCAGCGGCCCGGCCTGGCGCAGCCCGGCCACGCGGACACCGGGCTCCGACGGCGCCGCGGGAGCTGTGCCCGGGGCCGGCAGCGGGCCCGCCCCCAGACCGCCCCGGGGACCATCCACACCGAAATAGGCGACCCCGGCGTCGTCCACGCCGAGCAGGAACCGGACGCCCTCGGGCGCATCCGCTGGCGAGATCAGTTCGAGCGCCGCCGCCTCGCCGGCGAAGCGGACCCGGGCCTGGCCGTGGTCGAGCACCAGCACCCGGGTGCCCTCATCCGTCCAGGCGGCCGCGAGCCAAGCCTGGTCGGCGCGGTGGTGGCTGACCCGGTCCACGGCGCTGCGGGCGAGGCTGAGCCCGTTGAGCACCCAGGCGGCGTCCCCCGCGGGCTCGCCAGGATCGGGGGCAGGTGTGCCGACCGGCATCACCGTGCGCCCGTGCTGAGGCTGACCTCCGCTAGCTCGTCCCACATGTAGGCCACGGCTTCTGCTCCGCGCACCAGCATGGCCATGTCGACCTTCTCGTTCGGCGCGTGGATCCGGTCGGAGTTCAGCCCGCACGCGATGAACACCAGCGGCGCGGCCAGGATCTCGGTGAGGTCGGCCTCGGGCCCGCTGCCGCCCTCGCGGGTGAACAGGGCCTCCGTGCCGAACGCGCGCTCCACGGCCCGCTTGCCCGCGAGCACCGCGGGCGAGTCGATCGGCGCGATCGTGGGCCGCACCCCGGGGCCCTCGGGCATGACGACCGCCTCGATCCCGGCGGGTGTATTCGCCGACACGTACTCTTCGAGCGCGGCGAGCACCTCGGCCGGGTCCTGATTGGCGACCAGGCGGAAGGACAGCTTGGCGTGTGCCTGGCGCGGCACGATGGTCTTCGGGCCGGGACCGGTGTGCCCGCCCCACATGCCGTTGACCTCGGCGGTGGGCCTTGCCCAGACCCGCTCCAGGGTGGAATACCCTTCCTCGCCATAAGTGACCTGGCTGTGGCCGGCGTTGGCCAGCCACGCCTTTTCCTCGAACGGCAGCCGCCCGAACAGTTCCCGCTCCTTCGGTGTCAGGCTGACGACCTTGTCGTAGAACCCGGGGAGCGTGACCCGGCCGCTGGCGTCGTGCAGGCCCGCGAGCAGCCCGGCCAGCGCGTGCAGCGGGTTGGGCACGCCGCCGCCGAAGGAACCCGAGTGCAGGTCGGTCTCCGGCCCACGCAGGATGATCTCCGCGACCGCAAGCCCGCGCATCCCGGTGCACAGGGATGGCACGTCAGCCGCCCACATGGTGGTGTCGGAGACCACGATGACATCGCAGGCGAGCCGGTCGGCCTTGTCCCGCAGCAGTGCGGCGAAATGCGGCGAGCCCGACTCCTCCTCGCCTTCGACCAGCAGCTTCAGGTTGACCGGGGGCGTGGTCGCCCCGGCCGCGGCCAGGCAGGCGCGGAGCCCGAGCGTGTGCAGCAGCACCTGGCCCTTGTCGTCGGACGCGCCACGGCCGAACAGTACGCCGCCCTGCTCGGCGGGCTCGAACGGCGGGGAGTCCCACTCGCTGAGCGGTTCCACCGGCTGGACGTCGTGGTGCCCATAGACGCAGACCGTGGGCGCGGCGGGATCCGCGGCGGGCCAGTACGCGTAGACCGATGGCAGCCCCGGCGACTCCGGGGTGCCGGTCTCCCAGATCTCCACTTCGGGGAACCCGGTCGCACGCAGATGCGCCGCGAGCCAGTTCGCCGACGCGCGCACGTCAGGGTGGCGGGCGGGATCCGCGGAGATCGACGGGATCCTCAGCCATTGCTTGAGGTCATCGAAAAAACTTCCGGCGTTCTGCGCAATGTAGCTACGGACATCCATGTCTGTGATCGCCTCCCACCTGACCGCCCACGGCACTCTAGACCACCGGCCACGCTCCGTGCCGGGACCCTGGCCTAGCGGGCGATGAACAGATACTCGCGAGCGGTGCGCCGGCGGGCCGCCTGGTGCGTGCCGAACGCATAGGTGTGGTCGATCACCCGCACCTCCACGTGCCGCTTGACCTCGCGCAGGAGTCCTTCGATGGTCGCGGCGTCCGGCACGGCGTTGGAGGAGTAGGAGAGCACGAGGGCGGAGTCGGCGAACTGCCGCACCGTGCGGCGCAGGGCATCGGTGACCGTGCGGGTATAGGAGAACGGCGTGTAGCGCTTGGGCAGCTTCCGGGTCCGCGTGTTCTCCAGCAGTGCCTGCCCGCGCCAGTAGCCCGACAGCCCTTCGAGGAAGTGGTAGCGCTTGATGTAGCAGTTGTCGTCGCGGGGCGGCGCGTAGGGCGGGTCCAGGTAGACCACGTCGTAGCCGCCGGGAGGCAGATCGAACACGTCACGCGAGGTGGCGGCGCAGGACCGGCCACTGTCGAACACCACGCCGTTGTAGTCGGCGGCCCGTTCCGTGAAATGTTCGCGCAGCGAAAGGCGCAGGTCACGACGGCCGTCGTCGTAGCGGTGACCGGTGACGGTGAAGACCCCCCGGGGCTGGCGGCGCGCCGCGGACAGGACCAGCGCGGAGATGGCCAGCGCCTGCCGGTGCCCGCTCATCCGGTCGATGTGCGACCACGCGGAGTCGAGGAAGCGCAGGTCGGCGTCCGTGAAGTAGATCCCGCTGAAGGTGCGCTGGATGAAGTCGCGGTCGTCGGCGGGCGGGCCGCAGATGTCGGCGATGTCGTCCGCGCCGAGCGTCACGTCCTGGTTGACCACGCTGGCCCGCGCGATGATCGCGGGGAATGCGAGGAAGTCGTTGGCGGTGACCTGATAGCCGCAGGCCTTGAACAGGTAGGACACCACGCCGCTGCCGGAGAAGGCATCGAGCGCGGTCGCGCCGCCCAGTTCGGTGAAGGCGCGCGCCAGGTGCGGGATCAACCGGTACTTCGAACCCATGTACCGCAGCCGGGGAAACAGGCCGGCCCGGCGCACGACCTCCGGCAGCCCGGGTATCCCGCTCGCGCCGGGCGCGCAGAGCAGGCCGCTCGCGCTGGCCGCGCCGGGTGGGCCGCTCGCACTGGCCGCGCCGGGCGCGGCGTCCGGGGAGGGCGGCGCGTCCTGTGCGTGCTCGGGCGACGGCGGCCCGGTCATGGTGGCCACGGAGGCCATCCTTGCACCGGCCGGGTCCTCCGGCCCGGCGGGCTCGCGGCCGGCCCCGGCATGAGCGCGCTGGGATCCTCCTGAGGACTAGCTCAAGATCAGCCCGGGGTATGACGATTTCACCCTGGTCGAGGCTTTAGCGTCAGGACCCGTGACGCCGTCACTGGGCCAGGTGCTGGAGCATACGAGTGCCCCGGCCGCCACCGGAGAGCCCGGGCCGACCCGCCCGGGCTGGTTTCCGCGCGGCGACCGCGCCAGGGCGGCGTTCGCCGTGATCCGCCGGGAATGGGTGGCCGGCGTTTTCGCGGTGTCCGCTGTTTTCGCCCTCGTCACCGCACTGACCAGCATCGACCCGCCGGAACGGTGGTGGGGGGCCCTCGCCGCGGCCAGCTACACGATCTCCGCCGTCACCGCCACCGTGGTCCGCCGCCGGGGCATCGGCCTCGCGGTGCTGATCGGCCTCGCCGGCGCCGTCGCTGCACCGCTGGCCTGGATGGCTGTCACCGGCATGGAGCAGCCAGAGATCGCCGTGATCGTCCGGTCCGCCGCGATGCTCCTGCACAAGGGCACGCCGTATGCGAGCCCGGCGGCACTCGCCGCGGCTCATAGCTGGCATGCGTACGACCCCTACCTGCCCGCGCTGATCGTGTTCGGCGTGCCGCGGGCTTTCGTCGGCGGGCTGGTCAGCGATCCACGGATCTGGTTCGGGATCGTGTTCGTGGCCACCTTCGGTGCCGCCGTCCGGATCGCGCGTGTACCGCGGCCGGTGTGGTGGACCGCACTGGTCACGGCCTCCCCGGTGGTCGCCCTGCCACTGGCGGTCGGCGGCGACGACCTGCCGGTGCTGGGGCTGATGTGCCTCGGCCTGGCGCTGGCCAGCCGGGGATCGAGGAGTCACTGGCGCTGGGCGGCCGCGGCAGGGCTGGCACTCGGGCTGGCCACCGCCATGAAGGCGACCGCCTGGCCCGCCGTGGCGGTGGTGGCCGTGCTGCTCATTGCTCGTCAGGGCTGGCGCGCGGTCACCTGGTTCGGTGCAGCGGTACTTGGCGTGGCCCTGGCCATCGACGGACCCGCCGTGGCCGCCCAGCCTGCCGCCGCGCTGGCCAACACCGTGCTCTACCCGCTTGGCCTGGCCAAGGTTGCGAGCCCCGCCGCGAGCGTGCTGCCCGGTCACCTGCTCGCGAGCACCGGGGCCTTGGGGCACTGGACGGCGCTGGTGCTGATGACGCTGGCCGGAGCGGGAGTCGGTGCCTGGATGATCGCCCGCCCGCCTGAGGACGCGCACGCCGCGGGCTGGCGGCTGGCACTCGGGCTGGCTCTGCTGTTCGTGCTCGCGCCCGCCAGCCGGGTCGGTTATTTCGTGTACCCGCTGGGGCTGGCCGCCTGGCTGCTCCTGTCCCGCTGGCCGGAACTGCCCGGTGATCGGTCAGTCGATCCAGAACCGCAGCACCGGCGGGTGGCCATCCGGGGTCACCACTGAATCCAGCACCCCGCCGCATGCCTCGATGACGGCCCGCGAGCCGGCGTTGCCCTCGTCACAGGTCACCAGCACCCGGCCGACTCCCGCGGCCCGCGCGATGATCAGGCTCTGCCTGAGGATCTCAGTGGCGTAACCGCGGCGGCGGTGCTGCGGCAGGACGCCATAACCGATATGGCCGCCGCGCTCGGCGAGGAAGTCGTTGAGCATGAAACGGACGGACGTCCGGCCGACGATCTCCGGGCCCACAGCGGCCACGAGGAAGGTGCCCGGTACATGGCGCTCGGGCAGTTTGCGCCCGTGCCGGTGGTCTTCCAGCTCCTTGAGGTAGGTCGCCCACGGCTTGCCGGGCTCATACCCGAGGCCGAAGACGAAGCCCTCGGCGGCCATGGCCCAGTGGCCGATCGCGAACGCCGCCTCGTCTTCCGGGCGCGGCGGCCGCAGCCGCAGTCCCGACGCCACCCGCTTCGCGCTACCGGCGCCCCGCGCCGCCCGCTCCGCGCTGCCTGGCCCCCATACCGCCCGCTCCGCGCTATCTACGCCCTGCACCGCTCGCTCCGGCCCCCAACGCCCCATACCGCCCGCTCCGAGCCGCCAACCCCGCCCGTTCGTCGCGCCATTCGCTCGGCACCCCGACCCCTCGCGCCGCTCGCTCGGCACCCCGACCCCTCGCGCCGCTCGCTCCGAGCCGCCGATTCCGCTAAGGCCCAAGGCCGCTCGCTCCGAGCCGCCCACGCCACCTGCCCGTACCGCTCCGTTCGCCACCATGTCCGGCCAACCCCCGTCCATATCATGCCCCCGTCATCGGGCCAGGCTAGCCCCGCTGCCCCGGCAAACTCATCTGAGTTTTCGCGCGGAGCCGCCAGGCCTTCGCGCCAATCCCGCCATTGACAGCGCTTACATCAGCCATTTGACCCCGCCAATGGTGGCGGTGCAGGTCAGAGAACCCCTGGCGCGGCCGCCGGGATGAGGCGTCCTTGAGCGAGTTGACCAGGCCGGAGATGGCCATGGTGGGCGGGAAGTTCACCAGCAGCGGACGTGCCCGGCCCGCCGTTGAACTCGCGAAGCCCGGCACCGAATCCGCGCACATGTCCCGCATGATCTCCTCCATGCGCTCCATACAGCGGGGTGGCGAACATCTGGTGCCGGTGCTTGGCGACGAAAACCAAGTGGCGGGCAAGGAAGACACAGCGCGCCAAGGCGGCTGTCGGCCCCTTCGGTCATGCTGGATGGGTGCGGCTCCGCTACAACTACCGCCTAGACCCGGCCCCTAGCCACCGGATTGCCTTCGGGAAGGCGTTCGGGTGCGCGCGGGTGGTGTTCAACGACGCCCTGCGCACCCGGCAGCAGGCGCAGGAGGCCGGGCTGCCGTACGTCACCGACGCCGAGGTGTCGGCCCGGCTGACCACGGCCAAGCGGGCCGCGGGGCGGGCGTAGCTGAACGACGTCTCGGCCGCCAGGCTGGCGGTGACAGCCTGTGGAGCGCAGGTAAGACCAGGGCTTGCCTCGGCGCCGCGCAGTGAAGCAGGAACCCACCCGAAGTCACGCAGGGACGCGGCGTGAACAGGCGGGAATCCCGGCCTTCCAAGCCGGGGTGGGAGTCAAAACACCTACTCCGTCAACTGGTCCTCTTGGCGCACCGTCCCGGCGAACATTACGAAAGTCACCGGAACCCATACCGTGTACCTGGAGTTCTCGTCGGGCGCCTCGGGTGACCCGCCGTATGTGAGCCTCCACTACTTCAATTTCCCCGTTTCCTGACCGGTGCCGCGGGCTGGGCCGAACCCCCGCTCCCGGCCCGGCGCGCGGCACCCAGGAGGAGTCATGCTCGTCGCGTTCTCGGTCACCCCGCTCGGCGTCGGGGAAGCTGTCGGAGAGTACGTCGCGGACGCGGTGCGCGTGGTCCGTGAGAGCGGGCTGCCGAACCATACCGACGCGATGTTCACCACGATCGAGGGCGACTGGGACGAGACGATGGCCGTGGTCAAACAGGCCATCGACGCGGTCGCCGCGCACGCACCCCGGGTCAGCGTGGTGCTCAAGGCCGACATCCGCCCCGGCGCGACCGGTGCGCTCACCGCCAAGATGGAGAGCCTGGAGCGCCACCTGGCCGGCTGACCCGCGCGTGCCGCACGCAGGACGCGTCAGCGCCCCTGCCCGGCGACCGGGACCTCCTCGATGAGCGCGGCCAGCCCGGCCTCGTCGAGGAGGTCCGCTGGCCGCAGCGTCTGGTCGTGGCGCACGTAGTAGAACGCCGCGCGGACCTGGTCAAGCCGCATCCTGGCCAGCGTGGCCCAGGCCAGCCGGTAGGCGGCTAGCTGGACCGAGGCGGCGCGCAGGTCGGCGGCCGAGGCCGGCGGCTCCCCGGTCTTCCAGTCGACCACGTCATACCCGCCGTTGACCGGGTCGGCGAACACGGCGTCGATCCGGCCGCGGACCGTGCGCCCCGCGACCAGCGTCTCGAAGGGCACCTCCACGTCCACCGGCCACCGGTTGCTCCACTCCCCCGCCTCGAACCGTTCCCTGAGCAGGGCGAGGTCGGCGTCGTCGGGATCGTCGGCCGGGTCGTCGGCCGCGCCCAGCAGGTCGGTGGGGTCGATCAGCCGCTGCTGCCCGAACCGTTGCTCCAGCCAGCGGTGGAAGGCGGTGCCCCGGCGGGCCTGCGGCACCGGTGGGCGGGGCATCGGCCGGCGGATCTGCTGGGCCAGCCTTCCTGGGTCGGCTGCCATCGTGACCAGCGAGGATACCGACAACTGCGCCGGAAGCGATACTGCCGCCCCGGCACCGGCGCGCCGCTGCGAAAGCTCTCTCAGCAGCAGGCCGGCGTCCCTCGACCAGGCGCGGGTCAGCGTTCGGTCCGCCTCGCTCAGCCCACCGCCGGCATCGTCCGCCTCGTCGTCGCCCGCCTCTTCGAGCAAGGCAAGCTCGCGCTCGACCAGCGCGGCCGCCTCCCGCACGGCCGCATGCCGTAGCTCTTCCCCCGCCGGCGGCCACGACACGACGGCGGGCTCGGCCAGCGCGGGGTTCTGCGCGCCGTCCTCCGGCGGTGGCGCCCACTGCGCAACGGTGCCCGGGCCATCCGTGCATGCGGCGCGGACCTCCTCCAGGAACAGCGAGGGGCCCAGCGGGGACGCGGCCTCGCCCCACCAGTAGCCCGAGCAGCCGACCCAGTACGCGGCCCGGGTCACCGCCACGTAGGCGAGCCGCCGCTCCTCGGCCAGCTCACGTGCTGAACAGGCGCCGGTGAACTTATCCCGCGACGCCTCCTCCAGATCCCGCAGCACCGGCAGGTCCTCCGCATCGCCGCGCAGGGCGAACGGCAGCAGCCGGGGGTTCTCCGTCCACCGCGTGGTGACCCTCGGCTTCGCGGGGAACACTGAGGCGCGTGCGCCGGCCGCCAGCCCCGGCACCACCACAGCGGCCCATTGCAGGCCCTTGGCGGCGTGCACGGTGGTGAGCGTGACCGCGTTGGCCCCACTTGGCTGGCCGGACTCGAGGCCGAACTCCTCCGCCTCCGCGGCGGTCAGATAGGCGAGGAACGCGCCGAGCGTGGGCTCCTCCTCGTCGTCGGCGAAGGCGGCCGCCGCGTCCGCGAACGCGTCCAGGTCGGCGCGGGCCACGGCCGGATCCCGCCACGGTTGCGCCGCCACCTCGATGTCCAGGCCCAGCGCCCGCTCGACCTCCCCGACCAGATCCGGCAGCGGCCGGCTGACGTGCGCGCGCAGCGCCCGCAACTCGGCGGCCAGCGCGGCGAGCCGCTGGTAGCCACGTGCCGAGTACGCGCCGCGCTCCCCCAGGTCGTCCAGTGCCTCCACCAGGCTGCCAGGTACCGCGGTCAGATCCGTGACCGCTTGCGCCAGCGCATCATCATCATGCGCTACGCCGCTGCCTCGATCCTCGGTCCCCGCCCCGTACCCGTCACCGTGGCCATCCTCACGACCGGCGGCGCCGGGCCCGGACGGGCTTCCCCCGCGCGCAGGTTCGCCGGGGCGGCGCGCGCCGGGGCCGGCCGGGTCGCGGGGATCGCGGGCCAGTTCCCGGGCCCGCCTGCCCAGGGCGACCAGGTCGCGAGGCCCGATCCGCCACCGCGGCCCGGTGAGCAGCCGGGCCAGCGCGGCGGACTCCGACGGGTCGTGCAGCACCCGCAGCGTGGCGACGATGTCGGCGATCTCGGGGACGGTGAGCAGGCCGCCGAGGCCGACCACCTCGACCGGGACCCCCTGCGCCTCGATCGCCGCGCGCAGCAGGGCGAACTGGGAGCGCTTGCGGCAGAGCACGGCGATGTCGGACGGCTGGACGCCGGTCTGGTCCCAGGGCTCGCCGTCGGGTGCGATGCCCGCGGGCAGCCGGAGCAGTCCCGCGACCTGTTCGCCCACCCAGCGGGCCTCGGCGGCGGCCGTTTCGAGCAGTGCGCAGACCACGGCGCCGCGCCCGGCCCGGCCCGGCGGCGCCACCAGCCGGGGAACCTGGGACACCTGGTCCCGCAGGTCCCGCTGGATCACCGCGGCGACGTCGAGCACCTTGCCGGTGTTGCGGAAGCTGGTGGCAAGCTGCGCGACCCTGGCCGGGTGCGTGCCTGCCGGGAATTCGCGGGCGAACCGGGCCAGGTTGCCCGCGCTGGCCCCGCGCCAGCCGTAGATCGACTGGCAAGGGTCACCCACGGCGGTCACCGGGTGCCCGCCGCCAAACAGCGCCCGCAACAGGAGCAGCTGGGCGTGGCTGGTGTCCTGGAACTCATCCAGCAGCACCACCTGGTACCGGGCGCGCTCGATCGCGCCCACCTCGCGGTGCCTGGTCGCGATGCGGGCGGCCAGCGTCACCTGGTCGCCGTAGTCGATGACCTCCCTGGCGCGCTTGGCCGCGGCATAGCCGGCCACCAGCGGCAGCAGTTGCTCCCGGGTGCGCTGGCAGTCCAGGATCTTGCGGACGGCGCTGGGCACACGGGGCAGCGCCCGGGACGCCCTCTCCAGCCAGTCGCCGATCTGGTAGACGTCGGCGGGGTTGGCCAGGTGCTCGGCCAGTTCCCCGGCGAGGTCGAGCACGGCGGCGGTCACCGATTGCGGTGCCCAGTGGACCGCGTCCATCGGCCCGGCGTAGGCGGCCACCACCCGCGCCGCCATCTGCCACGCCACGGCCGGGGTGATCAGGCGCACGGTGGGTTCCAGGGCCTCGCGTAGCGCATGGTCGGCGACAAGCCGGGCCGCGTAGGAGTGGTACGTGGACACGATGGGCTCGCCGTCGAGGAGGTCGCCGCCGGGCGGCTCGCCGGCCGCGAGCCCGCTGGCGACGCCCCGCGCCGCGGCAAGGCCGGACAGGTCGGCCGGCACCCGGCCGTCGAGCGCGCCGAGCACAGCTGGGCTGGCCAGATCAGCCCCCGCCCGGCTGCCGAGCCGCCCGCTCGCCGGGCCGCCGCCCGGCTCGTGCGGGCCGCCAAGCAAGCCATCCGCGAACCTGGGGTCTGCGAACCTGCCATCCGCAGGGCCGCCACCCGCGAACCCGCCGCCCGCGAACCCGCCGTCGGCGCCGGGCGCGCCGTCCGCCAGCAGGCCCGCTCCCGCACCGCCCTGCAGGCTGCCCGACCCCGGGCCACTCGGCAGAGCCGCCGCATCACCGCCCGTGACATCCAGGCCAGCCCGGCGCAGCCCCGCTAGCCGGGTGCGCACCCGCTGCCCCAGTTCGGCGGCTGCCTTGCGGGTAAAGGTGAGGCCCAGGACCCGTTCCGGCCGGACCATGCCGTTGGCGACCAGCCAGACCAGCCGGGCGGCCATCGTCTCGCTCTTGCCGGAACCGGCGCCGGCGATGACGGCGAGCGGCTCCAGCGGCGCGGCGATCACCTCGGCCTGCTCCGCGGTGGGCTCGGGCAGCCCGAGCAGCCGGGCCAGTTGACCGGGCTCATAGCGAACCGCGCTCACCGGGTCACCTGCTCTCCGTCGGGATGCACCGGGCAGCAGGACCGGACCGGGCAGTTCCGGCATCCCGGGTTCACCCGTGCCTCGAACAACGGGCCAGCCATGCCCGCCGCCACGGTCTCGACCAGGTCCCGTGCCCAGTCCGGTTCCGGGTCGTCGGACAGCGCCCCCTGCGGCTGCACCCGGACCCGGGCGGACAGGCTCGCCTTGCCCACCTGGACCAGCTCCGCACCGCCCGGCTCGGTCAGGCCGAACCGCTCGAACGCGCCGAGCAGGACGGCGAGCTGGTACACGCCGAGCTGGGGGTGCCGGTCCAGGTCCGTGGACGGCACCGGGGTGGATCCGGTCTTCAGGTCCACGACGATGGCCCGGCCGTCGGGGTCCCGCTCCAGCCGGTCGACCCGCCCGGTGATCTCCACCGCGCCGACCTGAGCCCGCAGCTTCTGCTCGACCGCGATCAGTTCCCTCGGGTTGTCCCGGTGCCAGGCGAGGAACTTGTTCACCATGACCCTGGCCCGCTCTCGCTCCTTGTCGCTGTACCAGGGGCTGCCGAAGTCCAGGTGATGCCAGATCTCGTCGATCCGGTCGCTGATCATGGTCGCGTCGGCGCCGGTGGCGGCGAGTACGGCGGCCGCGTGGATGAGGATCCCGAAGTGCCGGATCACATCCGAGGACCCGGCGCCCGCCGCGACCTCGAGCAGCCAGCGCAGCCCGCACCGATGGAACGACTCGACCTGGGACGGCGACAGCCGGGCCAGCAGGCCGTCCGCCGCGGCGGGGATCGGCCCGGGATCGGACAGCTCGGTGAGCTGGTACCACTGCCCCGGGTGGGCGCCACGGACCCCGGCGGCGGCCAGCCGGGCGAGCTGGGCGGCGGCGGCCCTGCGCAGCGCGGGCGGGCGGTTCGGGTCGGCCGCGGCCCGGCGCAGGTCGGCGGTCAGCGCGGGCAGCGAAAGCCACCGCGGCGCGGACCCGGCGACGTCCTCGACCTCGATCTCGTCGCCGGCCAGTTCGGCCAGGAACCGGGATGGCCGTTCCTGGCTGTCGTCACTGCCTGACGCGGTGACCACGAGCTGACGGCGGGCGCGGGTGACCGCGACGTAGAACAGCCGGCGTTCCTCGTTGAGCAGCTTGGCCGCCAGCGCCGCGGCCATCGCGTCGGTGCCGGTGCCCGGCACAAGAACGCCCGCGGCCGCGTCCATGAGCTCGTCCATGCCGAGCAGCGACGAGCGCATCCGCAGGTCCGGCCAGACGCCCTCCTGCACCCCCGCGACCACGACGACATCCCACTCCAGGCCCTTGGCCCGGTGCGCGGTCAGGATCCGGACGGCGTCACCGTCCGGTGCGGTGTCAGCGAGGGTGTCACCCGGGATCTCCTGGCCGGACATGCTGTCAAGGAACAGCGAAGCCGATCCGGGTGGCAGCCGGACGACGAACCTGGCCGCGGCGTCGAACAGCGCGCACACCGCGTCCAGGTCACGGTCGGCAGCGGCACCGCGCGAGCCGCCTACGGCAGACACCCCCTGCCATGCGGAGGCCAGGCCGGAGGCGTCCCACACGGCCCAGAGCACGTCGTGTGCATTGCCGTCCTCGGCGGTCTGCCGCGCCAGCACCAGCAGATCGGCCACTCGGCGGGCGGCGTCCGCGGCGGGGGCACGGATCAGGGTCAGCTCGCGTGGGTCCTTCAGAACGGCGGCGAGTGGCTGCGGCGGGCCATCTTCGCCCGCGTCCCTGGCCGCGGCCCGCATCGCCCGGCGGAGCCGGCGCAAGCCCAGAGCGTCGGTGCTCCCGAGCGGCCCGGCAAGGAGTTCGATGGCCGCCTCCTCGTCGAGGGTCTCGGGGCGCAGCGCGCAGCGCAGCAGCAGGAGCAGCGGGCGTACCCCGGGCTCGGCCTCCAAGGGCAGCTCGTCGCCGGCGATCACCGCGGGCACCCCGGCCGCGGCGAGCGCCCTGCGGAGCAGCGGCACCTGGCCGATCACCGATCTGACCAGGACCGCCATGGACGACCAGGGCACCCCGTCGTGGAGGTGCGCCCGCCGGAGCGCATCGGCCACCACCGTGGCTTCCTGGCTCGCGCTGGAGGCGACCATGACACGGACCGCGCCGGGCGGCGCCGACGGCACCGGCCGCAGATCGCGATGACCGCCTGGTGGCTGACCGCCCCGTGGCTGACCGCCGCGCGGCTGCCCCCCGGGCGACTGCCCATCGGAGGCCTGGCCGTCACCCCGCCCACCGGCACGCGGGCCGCTGGCTGGCCGGATCGCGGATGCCACGGCGGGCGGCGCGGGGAGCCGGGCCGCGATCCGGCGCGAGGCGGCGAGCAGGACCGGGCCGCTGCGCCGGCAGGTACCCAGAGCGACAATCCGGGCAGGCCGGTCGTCCGGTGCGCGGAACCGGTCGGGGAACCGCATGATCGCGCTGACGTCGGCCCCACGGAACGCGTAGATGGCCTGGTCCGGGTCCCCGACCACGATCAGCTCCCGGCCGTCCCCGGCCAGGGCGTGCAACATCGCCTCTTGGGCCGGGTCGGTGTCCTGGTATTCGTCCACCAGGACCACGTCGTAGGCCTTCCGCTCCCGCTCACGGACCGCGCCGCGGGACAGCAGCGCCGCGGCGATCCTGATGATCTCGGCGTAGTCGTAGGCCGGAACCGGCGCCAGGTCGAACCGCGCGTCGTAGCGGGCGAGGAACGCACCCGCGGCGACCCAGTCGTCCCGGTCCCGCTGCCGGCCCAGCCGGGCGAGCCCGCGCCCGTCGAACCCGCGTTCCGCGCTGCGCAGCAGGAAGTCCCGCAGTTCCGCGGCGAAGCCCCGGGTGCCCAGGGCCGGCCGCAGCCGTTCCGGCCAGCGGGCCCCGCCATCCTCGGCCTCGCCGCGCAGCAGCCGCCGCACCTCCAGCAGCTGTTCCGGGCCGGACAGCAGCGTCGGCGGCTCGTCACCGGCCAGCGTGAACTCCCGGCGCACCAGCGCGTAGGCATAGCTGTGGAAGGTCAGTGCCAGGGGCTCGCGGGTGGTCCGGCCCAGCCGGGCGGTGATCCGCTGCCGCAATTCCTCCGCGGCCTTGCGGCTGAACGTCAGCACGAGCACCCGTTCCGGGTCGATGCCGCGCCTGGTGATGCGCTCCACCACGGTTTCGACGATCGCGGTGGTCTTCCCCGTGCCGGGCCCGGCCAGAACGAGCAATGGCAGCCCTTCGTGGTCCACGACGGCCCGCTGCGCCGCGTCGAGGACCGGGGCCCCGGGCGCCCGGACCGGCGGGCGGACGAGGTGATAGGCCGGGGAATGCTCAGTCATCAATTAGGCATTCCAGCAGACCCCTATGACATCCCGCGCTCCTTTGCCGCCCTAAGGCGCGACGTGGCGCTCGAAAGGGTGCCGGAAAAGGAGGTGGCGCACCGGAGCCCGCCCGCTGCTTCGACAGCGGGCGGGCGCCAGCGGGCCCTGGGCCGTGTTCACCAGGCGACGGTGCTGGAGGGGTCCACGTCGGGAATCTGGGCGAGCGTTATCGAGGCCTGGTGGCCGGTGGTGAGGTTCACCGCCTTGAGCCGGTGGGTGTCGCCGTAGGCCAGCAGGTGCTTCCCGGCCGCGTCCGCGATGAGGGAGTACTCGGTAAGGTTACGGCCGCCTGGGCTCAGGCGGCCGACGACCCGGACTCGCTGGCCGGTGGTGGTGCTGTACTGGCTGAGGATCACGGAGCCCCCGTGCGAGAGCGTCTCCAGGTACGCCTGTGAACCGTTGTTGCTGAGGACCACATCGAACACGCCGGTGGGCACGTGCAGCACCTTGGTGGCGTGCCGCATCAGCGGGCCAGACGGCGAATCGGTGGGCAAGACATACGCATTTGTTAGCCCGGTAGGGATAACGGCAGCGCCGACCACGAACCCAAGCCTCGAGCCGTCCCCGGTCAGCGACGCCCGGCCGGGACCAGGGCGGCGGCGCCAGGTGTCAGTAATGCGGGGCAAGCCAGCGGGCGCGGCGCATGTCCACGCCGCGGACCTCGCCATCGGGGGCACGGCGCAGCGGCGTGCCCTCGTCCAGGTAGTGGGTCAGCGCCTCCCGCTCGTGGCCAGCCAGGAACGACCCGTCGGCGTGGATCACCCGCCACCAGGCCACGCCGCCGCCCCACTGCGACATCACCCGGCCGACCTGACGCGGGCCAGCCTCACCCAGGTACTCGGCGATGTCCCCGTAGGACATCACGCGGCCGGGCGGGATGCTCTCGGTGACCCCGAGCACCCGTTCGGCGAAGTCAGGCGGCCGCGTGGTCACCATTGGCCGGACGAAGGCCAGGTGTCATCGTCGGCGGCGGGCGGATCTTCCGCCTGGCTGCCAGGGTCCGAAGGCTCGCCGAACCCGCCGCCCGGGCCGGTACTCGCGTCCGGGGAACCGCTGGCCATGGCCTCGAACGGCCCGGGGGATCCCGGGGCCACTGGTGCACCCGTCGGCTCGGGACTGGCGGACCGCCCGTAACCGGCGGCCAGCCCGTTACCGGTTGGCGGTCCATAGCCGGTGGAATCCGCTGGCGGCGCGGAGCCGGTCCGGGGCTGGTAACCCGGCGATGCCCCGGATCCCAGGGGCTGCCCGGAACCCGCCGGCCACGCCTCGGCTCCGGCCGGCCCGGAACCTGGCGACGGCGGGGGCTCCGGCGGCCGCCGGTAGCCCTCGGGCGCCCCGTATCCGATCGGCTGCCCGCCGGACGCCGACCACCCGTGATCCCCGGCCGGCGCCGCCCCGGCTGGCGGCCCCGGATCGGCCGGCGGCCGGGTATCGGCATACGGCTGGGCACCGTCGGAGGACCCGTATCCCGAGGACGACGGGTAGTCGGCCGACGGTTTGTAGCCTCCGGGGGCCCAGTAGCGCGCCGGGCGGCCGTAATCTGGCGCGCCACCATCCGCCACGGCTCCTCCCGCGCCGGAGGCGGCAGGGCCCGGCAGGGCGGCGTCTGGCGGGCCGGTGGCTTGCGCAGGGCCTCCCGCCCAGCCCTCAGACGCGCGGGCGTCCACCGGACCGGCCCCAGACGTGCGGGGGGCCACCGGACCGGCAGTCCCGGACCAGCCACCGGGCGCGCGAGGGTCAACAGGACCAGCCCCGGACCAGCCACCGGGCGCGCGAGGGTCAACAGGACCAGCCCCGGACCAGCCACCGGGCGCGCGAGGGTCAACAGGACCAGCCCCGGACCAGCCACCGGGCGCGCGAGGGTCAACAGGACCAGCCCCGGACCAGCCACCGGGCGCGCGAGGGTCAACAGGACCAGCCCCGGACCAGCCACCGGGTACGCCGGCTGCGGCGGGCTTGCGGGTCACGATCAGGCGGAACGCCACGACCAGCACGACGGCGAGGCATATCAGCGCGATTCCCGAGTCGAGCAGGAACTGCCGGTTGGTTCGCGGGGCCACGGGATCCGCCGGGATGGCCGCCGGGCCGCCGCCGAACTGCGCGGCCGCGACCAGGCCGTGTCCGGTGCCCTGGTCCCGGGCCAGCCGCGCGGCCATCCGCAGCGCGGCCGTGGCGTCCACCGTGCCGAACCCGACCTCCTCGTCATAACCACCGTGCGGCTTGTCCCTCGTGCTCGCGGTGATGGCCTGTACGACCAGGGCCGGGGCCAGCGCCGGATACACCGACTTGATCAGCGCGGCCACCCCCGCGGTCAGCGCGCAGGCCGGGCTTGTGCCGCTGACCAGCCAGTACTGACCGTCCCTGCCCTGCGCGGGCACGCGCACTCCAGGCGCCGCCACCTGGACGGAAAGGTTGTCGCTGGAGAATCCGGCGGGCAGGCCGTCCTGCGCGACCGCGCCGACCCCGAGCACCCCCGGATAGTCGGCGGGGAAGGAATAGGGGGCGTTTCCGTGCGAGCCGCTGGAGGCGCCGCCGGAGTTGCCCGACGACGCGACGACCACGATCCCCTGAGCCAGCGCCTTGGAGATGGCGACGCGGACCGGACGGCTGGCGCCCTGGTAGCCCAGGGACATGCTGATGACGCCGACCCGCTTGCTCGTCGCGTAATTGATGGCATCGGCGAGGTGGCCCTGCACCCGGGACTCCGGCTCGTGCTGGTAGTGGTGGTAGCCCGGATCGCCCTGATCGGTGACCGCGCGGATGGAGAGGATCTTCGCCGCCGGCGCAACCCCGGTGATCCCGCTCGACCCGCCGGCATGCCCGTGACCGGCGATGAGGGACGCCATCCAGGTGCCGTGCACTCCCCAGTTCGGGTCCGTCGGCGGCGTGTTCACCCCGGAGAAGTCTCGTCCGGTCGTGACGGAACCACTCAGGTCCGAGACCTGCCCGTTCACCCCGCTGTCGATCAAGGCCACGGTCACCCCGGACCCGTGCGTGTGCTGCCACGCACCAGCCACGTTCATTGAGTTCAGCACCCAAAGCTCTTGCTGGCGCACGGCGTCGGCCTGCGCCGCGCCCGCCGAGCCGATCGCGACCGCGGGCGCCGCCAGCAGCGTGGCCAGCACCCCGGCCAGCGTGCGCCACCGGCGGGGGCGCGGAGCCGGCCTCAGCATCCGGGACTGCCCGGGCAGTGCGGCACCGGCGGTGGGGCGCCAAGCCGGGTCGCCACCGAGTCGATGACCCCGGTCGCCAGGCTGCGCATTTCGTCCTTGGTGTAGGTGTCATTCCCTTGCTGGAGCCACGGCCTGCCGTCCGCGTAGCCGACGGTGGCCAGCACCAGGTACGGGCCCTTGGCGCTGCTCCAGCCGACCTTCTTGCCGGGGTCCGCGAAGTGGGCGGTGGCGGTGCGGCGGAACGACACGGCCCGCAACCACGGCGGCGGCCCGGCACCGTGGTGCAGCGCCTTCAACGCCTTGGCGGCCGACGAGGCCGAGGAGACCGGCATGACCGCGACGCCGACGGTCACCGCGAAGGTCTGGGTGGTGTCCTGGTAGGTCGCCCTGAGCACGGCCAGGCAGCCCTGCTTGGCCAGCAGCGTCCCCGCCGTACGGCCGGTGGCGTCCCGGCATGAGGTCTGGCGGGCGATGCCGACCCGCTCCGCGCTGAGAGCCAGCGACTGGCCACCGCCGAACGCATCTGGCGGCAAGGTATATCCGATGGATGAGGGGAAGATCCGCCCGGCAGGCCAGTCGCGCCAGCGCTTTCCTATCTCCCAGGCCATAATCTGCTGCCGCTGCGCCTGGCTGAAGTTGCGCGGCAGGAACTGGATGGCGGCCGCCCCGGCCGACAAGACCAGCCCGGCCAGCCCCGCCGCGAGACCGATCACCAGCAGCACGCGGCGCGCCCGGCCGCGTGGGCGGCCCGTGGCACGCGGCAGGTACGGCGTACGCGGCTGGGGAGGGCCGCCGCCGTAGTCAGGACCGGCCGCTTGGCCTGCGAAAGCGCGGTCGGGAGGCGTGCCCTCCGGTGCCCGGGGACCCGGTGGCACGGCTGGTGGTCTGCCCGACTCGGGGCCCCCGTTCTCCAGCTCGTCCCGCATCGTCACAACGAAATCGTACGGCCTGTCCGGCCCGTCCCGCCCGCCCGGCGCAGGCTTGGCGGCCCGCCGGAGGCCGCCGCCGACATTGGTTACCCGTCAGTAGGCCGGTAGCGAGGGATCGACCTGGCTGATCCAGGCGAGGACGCCACCGCCCACGTGGACCGCGTCGGAGAAGCCTGCGTCCTTGATCACGGCCAGTACCTCGGCCGACCGTGCCCCGCTCTTGCAGTGCAGCACGATCCGCTTGTCCTGCGGCAGCCGCTCCAGCGCGGCACCGGACAGGAACTCCCCCTTGGGGATCAGCGTCGCGCCCGGGATGGACACGATTTCGTACTCGTTCGGCTCCCTGACGTCCACGAGGAAGATGTCCTCGTGCCGGTCGAGCATGCCCTTCAGGTCGGTGGCCGTGATGGTCGAGCCCGCGGCGGCCTGCTGGGCGTCCTCGGAGACCACGCCACAGAACTCCTCGTAGTCGATGAGTTCGGTGATCGTGGGATTCTTGCCGCAGACCGGGCACTCGGGGTCCTTGCGGACCTTGACCGTGCGGAACGTCATGTCCAGGGCGTCGTAGATCATCAGGCGGCCGGCCAGCGGCTCGCCGATCCCGGTGATGAGCTTGATCGCCTCGTTGACCTGGAGGGAGCCGATCGTCCCGCAGAGCACGCCCAGGACCCCGCCCTCGGCGCAGGAGGGCACCATGCCCGGCGGCGGGGGCTCGGGGTACAGGCACCGGTAGCACGGCCCGTGCTCGGCCCAGAACACGCTCGCCTGGCCGTCGAACCGGAAGATCGAGCCCCAGACGTACGGCTTGCCCAGCAGCACGCAGGCGTCGTTGACCAGGTAGCGGGTGGCGAAGTTGTCGGTGCCGTCCACGATCAGGTCGTAGTCGGCGAAGATCTGCATCGCGTTGTCGGAGTCCAGCCGCTCCTCGTGCAGGTTCACCCTGACGAGCGGGTTGATCTCGGCGATCGTTTCCTTGGCCGAGACCGCCTTGGACTTGCCCACGTCCGAGGTGCCGTGGATGATCTGGCGCTGCAGGTTCGACTCGTCGACCACGTCGAAGTCGATGATGCCCAGCGTGCCGACGCCGGCCGCGGCCAGGTACATGAGCGCGGGCGAGCCGAGGCCCCCGGCGCCGACACACAGCACCTTGGCGTTCTTCAGGCGCCGCTGGCCGGTCTTGCCCACGTCCGGGATGATCAGATGCCGGGAGTAGCGCCGGACCTCTTCGACGGTGAGGTCATCAGCGGGGGAAACCAGCGGCGGCAGCGACACGGCAGGTCTTCTCCTCAGTCGTAACAATGCGGGCACGTTTTCTGCCCGCCCCAGAGTCAACCAGGGCCCCCCATGCGGCATTCCCCCCAGGCGGGCCGCTGTCACCAGGCTGGGCCACAGCAGTTGCATTACGCAGTCCGGGCCCTGGCCAAAGGCCTCGACGGCGGAAATGTCACCGTGGGGAGGTAGAACAAGGGACACGCGGAAACGTTCGGGGGCGGCGAGCGTGAGCCAGCCGAATCGCCCGCGCAGCCGGCAAGAGCCTATTCACGGGAGGTTTCCATGCCCGCACTGCCCCCCGAACGGCCCGGATGCCCGAAGGCGCCAGGCGGACGCCGTCCCCTCCCCGACCCGGCGGCCATCCGGCTCTTCCTGGTGCCGGAGTCGGCCCCGCCCTACGACGAGGATGTTCCCGGCGAAACGGGCGGCGCGAAGGTTACCGGCCCGGCTGCCGCACGGCGGAGTGCCACCGCCTGCGGGCCAGCCGCCGCACGGCGCGGAGCCGTGGAGCGGGGCGACGGCAGGGGCTGGAGCCGGGGTGACGGCAGGACCGCGAGTGGTACGGCGAGCGGAGAGACACCGAGCACGCCCCGGCCGCCGGCCACCGTCCCGGGGGCTCCCCCCGGCTGGCAGAACCGTTTCGCTCAGGTCCTGGCCGAAACCCTGGCCGGGGCGCGCCCGCCACGGCAGATCGTGCCCTGGACGACCGAAGAGGCCCTCCGGCGCATCCAGCGGCTCGGGCCACGGCTCGCGTCGGAGCAGCGGCCCAGGGTCCGCCGGGTGCTCACCTCGCTGCCCGCCCCCGACGTGATGGAGATGGCCGTGGTGGTGGGGTTCGGGCCACGGGTCAAGGCGCTGGCCGTGCGGCTGGAGCACACCGCGCCGCGGGCGGCTGCCCTGCCCGGTGTGGGCGCGGCCGCTGAGCGGGCGGCCGCCCGCTGGGTGTGCACGGCCGTGGAGGCCGCCTAAGCGCCGCCTACGGGCGCGGGGAGACCTCAGCCGTTGGCGCGGTTGCGCGGGTCGCCGTGGCAGAGCTTGTACTTGCGGCCCGAGCCACAGGGGCACGGGGCGTTGCGCCCGACCTTGGCGAACTTGTCGCCGCCGGCCGACTCGGTTCGCCGCTCGACCTGGCCGCCGCCGTCCGCGCTTGGCGCGCTGTAGGAGAGCCGGGCAGGCCGCTGCGGGCGGCCGAGCCCCGGCGCGACGACCCCGGCCCCGCCGCCTCCGCCGGGCTGAGCACCGCGCTGGCCGCCGGCCTGGGCACCCCCGGCCTGGGCACCGCTGGGCTGGGCACCGCTGGGCTGGCCGCCTGCCTGCGCACCGCGGGCGCGGCCACCTGCGGCGTGCCGGCCGCGGGGGGCGCCGTTGCCGGGCGCAGCGCCGGCCCCAGGACCGTCCGCCCCCGCGGGGGTGAGCTGCTGGCCTGGAGGAGCCTGGCGCAGGCCGAGTGGGGCCGCTGTGTCCGCGCCTTGGGCTTCCTCCACGATCGGGTTCTGCTCGAACTCGGGCTGGAGGTTGAACAGGTGCCCGACGGAATCCTCCTTGATTCCCTCCATCATGCTGTTGAACAGGTCGTAGCCCTCACGCTGATACTCGATCAGCGGGTCCCGCTGGGCCATCGCCCGTAGCCCGATGCCTTCGCGCAGGTAGTCCATCTCGTAGAGGTGCTCGCGCCATTTGCGGTCGAGCACCGCCAGCACGACCTGGCGTTCCAGCTCGCGCATGCGGTCCGGGGTGAGCTCTTCCTCGCGCGTGTCGTAGGCCTTCTGCGCATCCTCCTTGAGGACCTCCACGAGGAAGTCCCTGGACAGGCCCGCCTTCTCGCCGCCGACCTCCTCGATCACGTCGTCGACGCTGAGCGTCGGGTGGTACAGCTCGCGGAACGCGGTCCACAGCCGGTCGAGGTCCCATTCCTCGGGGAAGCCCTCTTCGGTCGCGCCGCTCACGTAGGCGGTGACCACCTCGTCGATCATCTGCCGGACCTGCTCGTGCAGGTCAGCGCCTTCGAGGACCTCGCGGCGCTCCCCGTAGATGACCTTGCGCTGGCGGTTCAGCACGTCGTCGTACTTGAGCACGTCCTTGCGGATCTCGAAGTTCTGCTGCTCCACCTGGGTCTGCGCGGACCTGATCGAACGGGATACCGCCTTGGACTCGATCGGCACCTCCGGCGGCGTCTTCAGCCACTCCATGAAATGCGCGACCTTGTCGGAGTTGAACATCCGCATCAGGTCGTCTTCGAGCGAGAGGTAGAACCGGGACTCGCCGGGGTCACCCTGACGGCCGGACCGGCCGCGCAACTGGTTGTCGATCCGCCGGGACTCGTGCCGTTCGGTGCCGAGCACGTACAGGCCGCCGAGCCCGATGACCTCCTCGTGCTCCTCGGCCACCGCGCGCTTGGCCTTCTCCACGGCTTCCGGCCAGGCCTTCTCGTAGTCCTCGGGGGTCTCCACCGGGGACAGCCCGCGCTGATGCAGTTCCAGGTCGGCGACGAACTCGGGGTTGCCGCCGAGCATGATGTCGGTGCCGCGGCCGGCCATGTTGGTCGCCACGGTGACCGCGCCCTTGCGCCCGGCCTGGGCAATGATCGCGGCCTCACGCTCGTGGTTCTTCGCGTTCAGCACCTCGTGCGGGACGCCGGCGCGCTTGAGCAGCCGGGCCAGCACCTCGGACTTCTCCACGCTCGTCGTGCCGACCAGCACCGGCTGGCCCGCCTCGTAGCGTTCCACCAGGTCTTCCACGACCGCGTCGAACTTGGCCTGAGACGTCTGGTACACCATGTCGGAGTGGTCGGCGCGGATCATCGGCTTGTTGGTGGGGATCGGCACCACGCCGAGCTTGTAGATCTGGTGGAACTCGTTCGCCTCGGTCTGCGCGGTACCGGTCATCCCGGCGAGCTTCTCGTAGAGGCGGAAGTAGTTCTGCAGGGTGATCGTGGCCAGGGTCTGGTTCTCGTTCTGGATGACCACGCCCTCTTTGGCCTCGATGGCCTGGTGCATGCCCTCGTTGTAGCGCCGGCCGTGCAGGATGCGGCCGGTGAACTCGTCCACGATAAGGACCTCGCCGTTCATCACGACGTAGTCCTTGTCCCGCTTGTACAGTTCCTTCGCCTTGATGGCGTTGTTGAGGAAGCTGACCAGCGGCGTGTTCACCGACTCGTAGAGGTTGTCGATGCCGAGCCAGTCCTCGACCTTCTCCACCCCCGACTCGAGCACGCCCACGGTGCGCTTCTTCTCGTCGACCTCGTAGTCGCCGCCGTCGTCCTCTTCCTCGGACTTGCGCAGCCGGGGGGCGATCTTGGCGAACTCGGTGTACCAGCGGGCGCTCTGCTCGGCCGGGCCGCTGATGATCAGCGGGGTCCGCGCCTCGTCGATGAGGATCGAGTCGACCTCGTCCACGATGGCGTAGGGATGGCCGCGCTGGACGCACTCCTCAAGGCCCCAGGCCATGTTGTCGCGCAGGTAGTCGAAACCGAACTCGTTGTTGGTGCCGTAGGTGATGTCGGCGGCGTACTGCTTGCGGCGCTCCTCCGGGGTCATCTGGGCCAGGATGACGCCGACCTCCAGGCCGAGGAAGCGGTGCACCCGGCCCATCCACTCCGAGTCGCGCTTGGCCAGGTAGTCGTTGACCGTGACGACGTGCACGCCCTCGCCGGCCAGCGCGTTGAGGTAGGAGGGCAGGGTGGCCACCAGGGTCTTGCCCTCACCGGTGCGCATCTCGGCGATGTTCCCGCCGTGCAGCGCGGCGCCGCCCATGATCTGGACGTCGAAATGCCGCTGGCCCAGGGTCCGCTTGGCCGCCTCACGGACGGCGGCGAAAGCCTCGGGGAGTAGGTCGTCGAGGCTTTCGCCATTGGCCAGGCGCTCACGGAACTGGCCGGTCATAGCCCGCAGTTCCGCGTCGCTCAGCGGGGCGAAATGTTCCTCGATCGAATTGACCTGGTCAGCGATCCGCCTCAACTGGCGCAGGATCTTGCCCTCGCCCGTGCGCAGGACCCTATCGATGATGACTGGCACTTCTCGTCGCGCTCCTTGCGGATCGTTTGGCGGTAGTCAGATCGCGGCCCGCCTGCACTTGGCCCGCCACCCTGGCAACGGGCACCGGGACGTTATCGTGCCCGGCGAATGCGTCTTCCAGCCATGGTAGGCGAGTCGGCCGGTGATGCCGAGCCTTCGGGGCCGGGCGCACACCACTAAGCTGGCTTCGCCACAATAAGGTGACGGCCACGGTATTCGCGGCCGGACGTCTTACCTGCCGTGGCGGTTCGCCGCCGCGCACCGGAGAGGAGCAGGCTGCATGGCGGACCAGTTGGGTTCGGACATGGTGGCGGGCCAGTCCGCGGACAGCGGCCAGCTCAGCCCGGCCACCGCGGGCGGGCCTGCCACGGTGTCGCATCACGGCCGGCCGGTGTCCTGGGTGGCCGTGTCCACCATGATGGCAGCGTTCCTTGTCGGTGGGTTCGGCCTGATCCTGGGCCCGATCTGGTGGCTGTTCTGGGTGGGCGTAGCGATGTGCGTCGTCGGCGGCCTGCTGGCCCTGGCTACCAACATCTTCGACGACTGGTACTAAGCCTCCGATTCCGGGCCATCGGCAAACCGGCTCCGCCATCGCGACCATTCCGGGCCGTGACCTGCGCTGCTGGGCGCCCGCGGGAATGTCGGAGGGCATGGCTAAGCTCCATGGGTTGTGGTCAGTGCCGCGGTGGTTGCGCCCGAAATCGTCCTTTCCCCCGATGACGCACGGCGGATGACGCTGCGGGCCCAAGGCTTCCTGGGAGCCGAGGGCCGGCGCGGCGGCGTACCCGGCATGCTGCGCCGGATCGGGGCGGTCCAGCTGGACACGATCAGCGTCCTGGCCCGGTCACATGAGCTGGTCGCCTACGCCAGGCTGGGCCCGATCCCCCGGGAGCGGATCGAGCGGGCCTACTGGCACTCACGCACACCGGTGGCGTTCGAGTACTGGTCGCACGCGGCCTGCGTGCTGCCTCTTGAAGAGTGGCCGTACTACGCGTTCCGCCGCCGCGCACTGCGGGCCCGCGGCGTGCGCTGGCACGCCGTCGACGAGCGGACGTGCGCCGAGGTGCTGGCCCGGCTGCGGGCCGAGGGACCGCTCACCGCCACCCAGCTCGGCGGCGCCAAGGGCGGCGGCCAGTGGTGGGACTGGTCGGAGACGAAGATCGCGGTGGAGTGGATGCTGGACGTCGGCGACGTGATCTGCGTACGCCGCGAGGGCTGGCGACGGGTCTACGACCTGCCCGAGCGGGTCCTGCCCGGCGAACTGCTCGGCCAGGACCTCTCGGACGCCGAATGCCTGACCCGCCTCGCCGGAGTGGCCGCCCGGGCGCTGGGCGTGGCCACCCGCGCGGACCTCGTGGACTACCAGCGGCTGAACCACCTCACCGGCCTGCTGACGCCGCGGCCCGCCAGCCGGGTCGAGGAGTCCGCCCTCGCCGCCGGTCTCACCCCGGTGACGATCGGCGGTCCGGGCAAGACAGCGGTGCCTGCCTGGGCCGACCCCGAGGCCCTGGCCCAGGCCCAGGCTGCCCTGCGCGGCAGGCACCGCGCCGTGCTGCTGTCCCCGTTCGACTCGCTCGTCTGGGACCGCAAGCGGACGCTGCGGATGTTCGGCTTCGAGCATTCCCTTGAGGCGTACGTGCCCAAGCCCAAGCGCATCCACGGTTACTTCGCCATGCCGCTGCTGGCCGGCGGGCGGCTGGTCGGCCGGGTGGACCCGGTGCGCCGCGGCAAGACCCTGGTGGCGCGGCAGCTATCGGTGGATACCGCCGCCGCGGTCGGGCCGATGGCCCGGGCGCTGCGCGAGGCCGCCGAGTGGGTCGGCTGCACCTCGGTGGAGCTGGGCCAGGTGAGCCCCCCTCACCTCGCCCCCCGCCTGGCCGCCGCCGTCGCCTGACCAGTCCCGCCCAGCCGTCCCGGGCCTGCCGCTGCTGGCTCATCCGCGCGCTCCCCTCCATAGGGCATGAATGTGGCAACGACGCCCCTCTAGGGGCACCAAACTCACATTCACCGGCGTGGGGGCGCGGGGATGCGGGGCGCGGGGCGGGCGCGGCGCCGAGTGGGGGCAGTTGTGGCTAGGGGCGGGTGCCGAAGGAGGGACGGCCGGTCAGCTCGGGCAGCACCCGGTAGGCGTCCCTGGCCCACGCGCACAGCAGCGGCCTGGAGTCCCTGGGGTCGATCATGTCCTGCACGCCGAAGTGCTCCGCCGTCCGGAACGGTGAGCTGACCGCGGCCAGCTCCCGGCGGATCCGCTCGATCTCCGCCTCCCGGTCGGCGGCCTGGTCGAGCTGCGCGCGGAACGCCGCCTCGACGCCGCCCTGTACCGGCAGCGAACCCCAGTCCCCCGACGGCCACGCCCAGCTACGGCCCGCCCGGTGCCGGTTGACGATGCCCGCGCCGCCCACGCCATAGACCCGCCGGACGATCAGCTCGGCCTGCGGGACCCGGGCCTGGTACACCGCGGCGATGGCCCGGGCGCCGTGCCGGATCGTGCCGCGCTCCTCGGCGACCCGGCCGATGGCCAGGCCACCCTGATCGGTGAGGCTGACGATCGGCAGGTGGAACGTCTCGCACAGGTCGGCCAGCCGGGTGACCGCCAGGGCTCCCTCGACCGACATGGTCGCGCCGCGGTACGGATCGGTGGCGATGACTCCGACCGGGTGGCCGTCCAGGCGGGCCAGTGCGGTCACGGTCGCGCCGCCGTACTCGGCGTACCGGAACACCGAGCCGCGGTCGAAGACCGCGTCCAGGATCGGGTCAAGCCGGTAGGGCGTGCGCGGGTTGCGCGGGATCGCGGCCGTGAGCGCCTCCTCCCGGCGGTCCGCCGGGTCGCCCGAGGCCAGCACCGGCGGCAGTTCGTACACGCTGCCCGGCAAGTAGGACAGGAAGCGCTTGGCCAGCGCGAACGCGGCATGTTCGGAGTCCGCGAACCGCTCGATCGTGCCGTTGCGGCGGTGCACGTCCGCGCCGCCGAGCTGCTGCTTTGTCAGGTCTTCACCGGTACCGCCGAGCACGACCGGTGGCCCCGCCGTGAACAGCTGGCCGATTTCTTCGACCAGGACGGCAAGATGGGACATGACCAGGCGCCCAGCGCCGAGGCCGACCGTGGGGCCCAGGCACAAGGCGACCACGGGGATGACCGACAGGTTGTCCACGACGGCGTCCCATGCGGGGTTGACCGGCACGTAGGTGTACCCGGCGTCCTGGGCCATCTTGACGCTGCCGCCGCCGCTGGCCCCGTCAAGCAGGCGGATCACCGGCAGCCGCATCTGGTTCGCGTACTGCTCGGAGAAGACCTGCTTGGCGTGGATGGCCGCGTCGCCGGAACCGCCCCGCACGGTGAAGTCGTCGGCGCCGATCAGCACCGGGCGGCCGTCGATGCGCGCGGTGCCCGCCACGAAGTTGGCCGGCAGGACCGAGGCGAGCCGCCCCTCGGCGTCGTAACCGGCGAACCCGGTCATGACGCCGATCTCGGCGAAGCTGCCCGGGTCGGCCAACAGCTCGATGCGCTCGCGCACGGTGAGTTTGCCCGCGGCACGCTGCCGTGCCACCTTCTGCGGCCCGCCCATGGCCAGCGCTGCCTCCCGGCGCCTGCGGATCTCCTCGATCTCCGGCATCCAGTCCGGCTGCCCGGGCTCTGCCTGGTCCCCTGTTCCGGCCACCGCCGCCTCGCAATGTCGTGAAACACACCTGCCGGGTGATCCTCGCATGGCGGCCGCGGGTTAGCGTCGGCGGAGATAGCCCGCAAGCTCAGGAGGCCGTCACGATGAAGGAGCTGAGCGACCTGCCCGCTGGTGTCATCGGGTTCGAGGCGAGCGGCCGGATCCGGGCCGAGGACTACCGCGACGTGGTGCTGCCCGCCCTGGAGCGCGCGGCAGCGGCCGGCGAGGTCCGGTTCGTGATCGTGATGCGCGACTTCGACGGGATGTCCGGCGGGGCCGTGTGGCAGGACCTCAAGGTGGGCTTCGAGCACCTCCGGAAGTGGAAACGCATAGCGCTGGTGACCGACATCGCGTGGATGCGCGACCTGACCAGCCTGTTCGGCTGGATGACGCCAGGCGAGGTAAGGACCTTCTCGCTGGCACAGCAGGACGAGGCAATCACATGGGCGGCCGGCTGACCTGTTAGCCCTTACCCCACCGCCCCGCCCTACCCCGGAGCGGCGCTGAGCCGCCGCGGAACCCCGGTGCCCGAGGCGGCGTTCGGGCAGGATGGGGACGTGCCCCCTCGCGCCCGGCGCCACGATCATGATGCCGGCGGGCCAGCGGAACTGCTGGCCGCCAAGGCCGCCCTCCGGGAACAGGTGTGGGCCGCGATGAGGGCGGCACGGGTGGCCAGGTTCCCCGGTGCGGCCGGGCGGATCCCCAACTTCACCGGCGCCGAGGCGGCCGCCGAGCGGCTCCGGGAACTGCCGGAGTGGCATCGGGCCCACACGCTGAAGGCCAATCCGGATTCGGCCCAGCTGCCGGTGCGCCAGCGCGCCCTCCAGGACGGCAAGACCGTGTACATGGCCGTGCCCCGGCTGGCCGGGCCCGAGCCGTTCTTCGCCCTGGACCCCGACCACCTGAGCGACTCCCCGCGCAAGGCGGCCTCCATCAGCGGCGCCACCCGGTCGGCGCGCCGGGTAACGCTGGCCGAACTTGCCCCGGTGGACCTGGTGGTGATGGGCTCCGTCGCCGTGGGCGAGGACGGGGCGCGGCTCGGCAAGGGCGGCGGGTTCGCGGACCTGGAGTTCGCGCTGGCCGGTGCGGCGGGCCTGATCGGCCCGGGCACCGTGGCCGTCACCACCGTGCACGAGATCCAGCTTCAGCCGGCCGGGACGATACCGCTGTCCGAGCATGACGTCCCGGTCGACCTGGTGATCACGCCGGACCGGGTGATCGACTGCAGGAACCGGCGGGGCCCGCGGCCGGCGGCCGCCATCCGCTGGGCGGAGCTGACCGAGGAGAAGATCGCCGCCATTCCGCTGCTCGCCGCGCAGCACGCCGGGCACCGGGCTCGATGAATCCGGTGCCGTCACGACGTCTACTCCCCGGGGCGGGCACGTAGGGGGACGTACAGGCGCGACGAGGATCACGACGAGAAGGAGCACCCATGAGCGCATCTGGTCTGTCCACGGTCCGGCTGCGGCGGTTGCGCGAGGTGCTGACCCGGCACGTCGAATCGGGCGACATGCCCGGCCTGGTCGCGCTGGTGGCCCGTCGCGGCGAGGTGCACGTGGAGGCGATCGGCACCCTCGAGGCCGGCGGCAGCGAGCCGATGCGCCGCGACACGGTCTTCCGTATCGCGTCGGTCACCAAGCAGATCGCGGCCGCGGCGGCGATGACCCTGGTGGAGGAATGCCGGCTGCGGCTGGACGACCCGGTGGATGACCTGCTGCCGGAATTGGCCGACCGCCAGGTCCTGACCCGGATCGACGCACCGCTGGACGACACGGTCGCCGCGCACCGGCCGATCACCCTGCGCGACCTGCTGACGTTCGTGTTCGGCCTCGGCGCGATCATGGCGCCGCCTGGGCAATACCCGATCCAGCGGGCGCTGGAGGAGGGCGGCCTGGTGCCCGGCCCGGAAAGCCCGCCGGTCGAGCCGGACGAGTGGATGAAGCGGCTCGGTGCCCTGCCGCTCGCCTACCAGCCCGGGGACAAGTGGCTGTACCACACCGGCTCCGACGTGCTCGGCGTGCTGATGGCCCGGGTCACCGGGCAGCCGCTGGCGGAGGTACTGGACGAACGGGTTCTGCGGCCGCTCGGCATGGCCGACACCGGGTTTCACGTGCCGCGGGCCAGCCTGCACCGGCTGGCCACCCTCTACAGCCCGGACCAGGAGACCGGGACGCTGGTCCTGTCCGACGACCCGCGCCGCAGCCTGTGGGGGCAGCCACCGGCGTTCCCGTCCGCGGGCGGCGGGCTGGTCTCGACCGCCGACGACCTGCTCGCGTTCTGCACGATGATGCTGAACAAGGGCAGGCACGGCGGCGGCCGCCTGCTCGCCCGGCCCACGGTCGAGCTGATGACCACCGACCTGATCACCGAGCAGCAGAAGGCGGAGAACACGATCTTCTTCGGCGGCAACAGCGGCTGGGGCCTCGGTTTCCAGGTGTTCCTCAGGCGGAAGACCATCGCCTCGACCCCGGGCCGGTTCGGCTGGACCGGCGGAACCGGGATCTCCGTCTACACCGATCCTGCCGAAGAGCTGATCGGGATCCTGCTGACCCAGCGGGAGATGACCTCCCCGGTGCCGCCGAAGGTGTACCGGGACTTCTGGACCTGCGCCTACCAGGCCATCGACGACTGAGGCGGCGCACACGGCCAAGGCCCCGTGACGAAGGAGCACGCGGGGGTTCCGGGGGGTCGCCCCCCGGGCCAGCACTGGCCTTGAGCCAGCGGGGCCCAGGGGGGTCGCTCCCCCAGGCCAGCACTAGCCGAACTCGATCAGGTTCTCCCGCACGGCGATCATGACGGCTTCCATCCTGGAGTGGATCTGCAGCTTCTCCAGGATGTTCCGTACGTGGTTCTTCACCGTGTTCTCGGAAATGAACAGTTCCTTGGCGATGTCCCGGTTGTTCATGCCGCGGGCGACCAGCTTGAGCACTTCGATCTCGCGCTCGGTAAGCCGGGGGGCCGGGACCTGCTCGGCCCGCTCGGTTCCGTCGCGGCTGGCCATCGCGGCGAACTCGGCCAGGAGCTTGGCCGCCATGGAGGGGTTGATCAGGGACTGCCCGCCGTGCACCGCGCGCACCACGTCGGCGACCTCGTCGTAGGGGATGTCCTTGAGCAGGTACCCGCTGGCCCCGGCACGGATTGCCTCGAAGAGGTCCTCCTCCTCGTCGCTGATCGTCAGCATGACGATCTTCGCGCTGGGGGTCCGCTCCTTCATGGCCCGGCAGGCCTCGATCCCGCTGCTGCGGGGCATCCGGATATCCATGAGCACGACATCCGGAAGTGCCTGGCCGGCCTTGTCGACCGCCTCCGCGCCGTCGCTGGCCTCCCCCACCACCTCGATGTCGGCCTCTTCGGCGAGCACCATCTCCAGGCCACGCCGGAAGAGCGCGTGATCGTCGACGATCAGCACACGGATCGGCTCGGGCTGCCGCGCGGCATCCTGCGTGCCGCTGACGGTCCCGGCATCTCCGGCCATCGCGTCCCTCCCTGACCCAGAGTCAGTGCCTTGCGAACACACTCTGGCCGACGCGGGCGCTGACAAGCAAACTGCGACCGTGTCGCGGGGCACAAATAGGCCCCCGGAATCCCCCGATGGCTCGCCCGGGGCGACCTCCGGGAACTCCGCTAGATCTTAAGGCCGCCGTTGGCCGCAACGTCCGGCTGTGCCTGTTCCACCAGGCGGATCAGGCCGTACTGGTAGCCGTGCCGACGGTAGACGACGCTCGGCAGGCCGCACTGCTCGTCCCGGAACAGGTAGAAGTCATGCCCGACCAGTTCCATCTCGAAGAGCGCCTGGTCGACACTGACCGGCCCGGCCGCGTGGAACTTCTCCCTGACCACGACCGGGCCATCCCCCTCCATCTGGATGGGGACGACACCGGCGGCCTCTTCGTCCAGATCGTCATCGGCGGCCGGCTCAGCCCGCTGCTCCGGTCGCGCGCCGTTGCCCGGCAGCTCGGGTGCGCCCGGGTCCCACGGGCCGGCCTCGGCATACGAGGGGACGGCCAGGTCCGCGGCGGCGGCCGACCGCGGGCCCGGGACCCGGCCGGCCTGCGCCGCACCGTGCCTGGCCGACTTGCGCCGGTCCCCCGAGCGGCGCAGCCGTTCTTCGAGCTTGGCCAGGGCCCGGTCAAGCGCGGCGAACCTGTCGTCGGCCGCCGCCTCCGCCCGGATGGCGGGGCCACGCGACAGGATCGTCAGTTCCACGCGTTCCCGGCGTCCCGACTGCCGGGGGTTGCGCTCCGCGGAGACCTCCACGTCCACCCTGATCGCCTTGTGCGCGAGCTTCGTGATTCTGCTGAGCTTCGCCGACGCGTAGCTCCGGAACCGCTCCTGCACGTCAGTGCGGCGACCCTTGAAGATGATGTCCATACCGGAAACCCCCTTCATCCCGAGTAAGGTCCCAGGTCTCGGCACCCGCCCGGCCGACCTGGTCTTCGACCCCACATCCGCCTGCCGAGGGGTTCGCGGCCTGTCGCCACTACTGCCCTTCTCCCGGCCCGGGAGATATCTGATCTCCCGGCGGGGCAGGACTTACTTCTAAGCCGCACCGTGATCGGTCGACGAGAAGTCGCCTTACGTGGGCCGTTTCGCCTGCGGCTGGCATCGGCTTGCCGGGACGGACCACCCGCTCCTCGCGGGTGACCCGGCCTGGCGCAACCACGGACCCGGGCGGGTGCCATACCTCGAACGTAGCTTGACGAAGGCTGAATGTCAGGACGCTGGAGCCGGTTATCCGGGATAGATGATGGCCTGGCCAGCCGTTATGCCCCCTAGAGGCTGATAAGGCCCGGCGGCCTCCTCCAGCCGGTTGCCGGCCAGGCCGACGTAATACGGGTTACCGGGGCCCGCGGCGGTGACCGTGACGATGCCCGGTGTCTTGACCAGCGACGTAGGACTGCCTCCGGTCACCGGCACCTGCCACAACTGGCTGTCCGCTCCGGACCCGGTGACCACGAGCAGATGGTCCTCACCGAACCAGGTGAGGGCCGTCAGCGGCGGCAGGCTGGGACCGAGCCGGGTCGTGGGGGTCAGCAAGAAGCCGTTGCTGTCGTGCCGGATCGCGGCGAGCTCCAGGCGGGTCCTCGTGCCCGCGCGGACGATCATCGCCACGCGGTTGCCGTCCGGCGCGACCCGCAACGCGGTGATCTGATCCGCCCCGGACGGGGGCGGCACCGGAACGGCCGGGGTCTGCCCGTTGAGGAGCACCCAGACGCCCGGCTTGTGCCCGATCATGCCGGTAACCCAGAGATCGCCGAGATTGTCCCAGCTCAGCGAGGTGAACGAGGCCCCGGTGAGTTGAGTGCCATGGAGCTGCCCAAGCCTCTTCTTGCCGTCCGAGGAGGTCGTCAGGCTGCCGGTGTACAGCACCTTCGCCGATCCGCCGAGGCCGGCGAGTTCGTTGCCCCTGGGTGAGATGGCGATCCGGCTCAGCGCCACCTGGCCGGTGCCGTTGGCCCGGAGCACCGCCGTGCCGCTCACCGAGCCGGCCGCCAGAGTGCGCAGGCTACCTTCCTGGGACAGGTAGTAGGCCTTCGTGCCGGCCGGCGCGTGCGGAATGTGCCCGGCGTAGAAACTCTGGCCCAGCGCCTGTCCTGGATGCTGCGGCGGCCATAGGCGCCCGTTGATCTCGATCTTGACGGCCCGGAACAGCGGCGCGCCGTAGGCCGAACCGGTCAGCGTGGCCACCACCTGGAGCGCGATGTCCCGCTCGTTCAGGCCCACCGAGTGCGGCGGCACGTCGATACTCACCAGGGCGGTCCGCCCGCCGGACGGACCAGGGAAGACCTGGATCGGCCCGGCCAGGTGCGACTCCGGGGGGAAGGCGGTCCGCGCCGCGCCTTCCAGCCATCCGCTGGGGCCGGCGATGAGATCGTTGACCAGCGTCGCTGCCGGGCCGGTGCCCTGGGTCGGCACGTACACTGGGTAGGGCAGCAACCGCCCATTCCGGTCCCCCAGGTAGTACAGGTTCCGGGGCGCATAGACCAGGCGGAACAGGTCGTTGGTCAGCAGCAGCTCCCGCGAGGGCTTCAGCTCGTCGATCTTGAGGACACGGTTGACGGTCTTGAGGGTGAATTCCTCCGTCGGCGCCTGCGACCCGCCCGGGGCCGGGATGTACTGCCCGGTGCTGCTCAGCCTGGCCAGCTCCTGCCCGGTCACCAGCACGCTCTGCTTGCCCCCTGGCCCGGTGATGCCCCGCCCGCCCTGCTCGGACAACTGGGGTTCCTCGGCCAGGATGGTTACCCCCGCGCCCGGATGCCAGGAGTGGATGGCGTCCCCGGTCAGGTAATCCCTGGCCGCCTGGTAGTTGTGCGCCACGATGGCGCTGGCGAGCAGGAAGTTACTGACCACCTCCGGGGCGTCCCAGCCCGGCTGCGGGGGCTGCACCAGCAGCCCGCAGCACGGGCCCCCGCCGGCCGGGGGCCCGGGGACGGAGGCAGCCTGCGGGCCGTTGCCGGCCGGGATGACCGAACACCCGCTCGCCAGCATGGCGGAGGCCACCAGCGCGGTGACCACGACGGTGACCCGGCCGGGGCGGAGGGAAAAGGCGGTGCGCGGGTCAGGCATTGATGCTCCCCTGCTCAGTGCTCCCTGACCCGCCGGTGCCGTCGGCGGAGTAGCTCACCGAGTCCACGCCGACGACCGCGCCGGGCGCGGCGTACCTCGGCCTCGTCGGGGCACAGCGGCAGCGGCGACCCGGCGAGCTGGCCGCCGACAACGCGCGGCAGCGTGAGCCGGAAGACCGAGCCGCGCCCCCGCTCCCCCCAGGCCTGCAGCCACCCGCAGTGCAGCCGGGTGTCTTCCAGGGCGATGGCCAGGCCGAGCCCGGTACCGCCGGTGGTCCGGGCCCGTGCCGGGTCGGCACGCCAGAAACGGTCGAAGACGAACTGGTGCTCACCCGGGCCGAGGCCGACCCCGTGGTCGCGGACCGCGACCGCCACGGCGTCCCGGTCGGCCGCCACGGTGACCACCACGTCACGGCCCTCGCCGTGCTCGACCGCGTTGTCGAGGAGGTTGCGCAGCACCCGCTCCACCCGGCGCCGGTCCACCTCGGCGATGCACTGCTGCGGCGGCAGCCGGAACTCGATCCTGGTGCCCCGCTGGGCGGCGAGCTGCTCCGCGTCCGCCGCCGCACGCAGGACCAGGTCGCACACGTCGGCGGACTCCGCGTCCAGGGTGGCCACGTTCGCGTCATGCCTGCTGATCTCCAGCAGGTCCGACAGCAGCGCCTCGAACCGGTCGATCTGGCTCTGCAGCAGCTCGGCGGATCTCCTGGCGGCGGGCTCCAGGCTGTCCTTGGACCCGAACAGGACATCCGCCGCGATCCTGATGGTGGTCAGCGGGGTGCGCAGCTCGTGGGACACGTCCGACACGAACTGCCGCTGGACACTGGACAGCTCCTCCAGCTCCCGCAGCTTCTCCTGCAGGCTGGCGGCCATCTCGTTGAAGGAGTGGGCCAGCGCGGCGAGGTCATCGGTGCCGCGGGCGGCCATCCGCTCGTCGAGGTTCCCGGCCGAGACCCGGCTCGCCGCCTGCGCTCCCTGGCGGATCGGGACCACCACCCAGCGGGTCACCAGCGAGACGATCACCGCCAGCAGCAACACCAGGCCGACACCGGCAATGATCAGCGTGTTCTGTACCAGCCGCAGCACCTGCACCTGCTGGGACAGCGGGAACAGGTAGTACAGCTGATCGGCGCGGGAGATCGGCACCCCCACCGCGAGCGCCGGCCCGAGCCGCTTGCCCCCGGTGCTCATCAGCGTGGTCGGCGCAGTGTAGAGGAGGGCCGACTCGCCCCGCATCTGCTCGTCGGTGATCTTGTCCTGCAGCCCTGAGGGGATGCTCGGCGCAAGGGCCTCGTTGCCGGTGACGCCGGCCAAGCCAGGGTCGGTGCCGCGCTGCAGCACCACGACGTCGTAAATGTTGCCCAGCCCGCTGCCGGACTGGAGCGCGGTGACCAGCTGGATCAGTGCGGACGTCGTGCTACCGCCCGGGGCCTGGACGTCCGGGTCGCTCTGGGCGAACGTCAGCCCGTCGGATGTCTGGACGATGGCGGCCTTGCGCGCGTTGCTGAACAGCCCGCTGGCGATCTGCTGCACCAGGAAGATGCCGAGCACCGCCACGACCACGACCGAGACGACCAGGGTGGTGCCGATCACACGCAACTGCAGCGACCGGTGCCAGCGGCGCGCCAGCAGGCCGGCCAGCGAGCCAGCCTGCCGTCTGGCCATCCGGAGCACCGCGCGCAGCGGCGGTGCGAACCGGTGCGCGGCGCGCACGCCCGGACCCGGCCAAGCCGCCGACCCCGGGCCTTCCGCGGTCACCGGCCCTGTGCTGGTTGTCCGGGAGTCCGTCAGGCTGGCCCCGCCTTGTAACCCACGCCGCGAACCGTCACCACGATCTCCGGGCGCTCCGGATCCTTCTCGATCTTGGCGCGCAACCGCTGCACGTGCACGTTGACCAGCCGGGTGTCCGCGGCATGCCGGTAACCCCAGACCTGCTCGAGGAGCACCTCCCTGGTGAACACCTGGCGCGGCTTACGGGCCAGCGCCACCAGCAGGTCGAACTCCAGCGGGGTGAGGTTGATCGGCGCCCCGTCACGCTTCACCGAGTGCCCGGCCACGTCGATGGTCACGTCACCGATCTGGAGGATCTCCGGTACCGGGTCCTCGGTCCGGCGCAGCCGCGCCCGGACCCGCGCGATCAGTTCCTTGGACTTGAACGGCTTCACGATGTAGTCGTCGGCGCCGGACTCGAGGCCGAGCACGACGTCGACCGTGTCGCTCTTGGCCGTCAGCATGACGATCGGCACGCCCGATTCGGTGCGGATCTGACGGCACACGTCGATGCCGTCGAGTCCCGGGAGCATCAGGTCGAGCAGCACCAGATCGGGCCGGGTGTCCCGGAACGCCTGCACGGCATGATCGCCGTCGGCGACGAACATCGGCTCAAACCCTTCCCCCTTGAGCATGATGCCGATCATCTCGGAGAGGGCAGCGTCGTCATCGACGACCAGCACGCGACCTTTCATGGACCTCATCGTTCCACGGAAACATCAGTAGGGGCACCCTCTCGCACTCCCCGGCCGGTGCCTAGCCTTTGCAGCGTACCTGCGCTGACGGGCCGCACGACCCCGTGCTCGGTTACCAGGGCGGTCACCAGCGCGGCGTCGGTGACATCGAAGGCGGGGTTGTGGGCTGGGCTCCCCGGCGGGGTGACGGCCGCCCCGGCGAACGTGGTGACCTCCTCGCCGGGCCGCTGCTCGACCTTGATGTCGGCCGCGCCCGCGGCCGCGAAATCGATCGTGGACACCGGCGCGGCGACCACGAACGGCACCCCGTGGTGGTGCGCGAGCACGGCGAGCCCGTAGGTGCCGACCTTGTTGGCGACGCTGCCGTCCGCCGCGATCCGGTCCGCCCCGGTGATGACCAGGTCGACCTCCCCCGCGGCCATGAGCGAGGCCGCCGCGGAGTCGGCGAGAACCGCATGCGGGATGCCGGCCCGCCCCGCTTCGTAGGCGGTCAGCCGGGCGCCCTGGAGCAGTGGGCGGGTCTCATCCACCCACAACTGGGCCACCCGCCCCGCCCGGTGCGCCGCCAGGATGATCGCGAAGGCGGTGCCCTCGCCCGCCGAGACCAGGGCCCCGGTGTTGCAGTGGGTCAGGATGCGGGCCCGTTCCCCGACCAGGCTCAGCCCGTGCCTGGCGATGGCCGCGCTGGCCGCGGCATCGTCGGCCTCGATCGCCCGCGCCTGGGCCAGCGCCGCGTCCGCCGCCAGCCGCCGTGCCGCCGGGGTGTCCTCATCCCCCGCCGCGCGGCGGGCTGCCTGATAGGCGTCCAGGGCACGGGCGGCGCCCCAGCTCAGGTTCACCGCCGTCGGCCGGGACCGGGCCAGCACGTCGGCCGCGGCTGCCACGTCGTCACCGCGGTAGGCGGCCAGTGCGACGCCATACGCCCCGGCCAGGCCCAGCATCGGGGCCCCACGGACCACGAGCGCGCGTATCGCATGATCCAAGGCCGGGATGTCGCGACAGGTGAGCCAGGCCTCCTCAGCCGGCAGCCTCGTCTGGTCCAGCAGCACGACCGCTGGCCCGGCCGGCGGGCCCAGCCAGCGCAGCGCACGGGTGTCCACAGCCCGAGTGTGCGTCATCGGCGGCTACCAGGTCGAATGCCGTTACCTGTGCGGGGCAGAAAAGGAGGGGGATCCGGAATGGCTGAGCGCCGTTTCCCGGCCGGATGCTTCGTGCGAGTATGGGCGCCAGCGCGGGCCGGGCCCGGCTTGGGCGGGGTGGCGGGGTCAGGGCTGGCACCCGTGCGCTGTGCCGGTAAGGAGAAACATGACAGACAACCTGCCTCCGGGGGACAACGGCACCGGGGAAGCCCCTGAGGCCGCCGAGCCCCAGCCCTGGTTCCCGCCCGCCGGCGAGCCCGGAGCGTACGGCCAGCCGCCGCCGTTCGACCCCGGCCAGGCGCAGCCGGCGGGGGGCTATGGCCAGCCGCCGCCCGGATACGGCCAGCCCGGGGCCGGGCAGCCTGGGACCGGGCAGCCCGGCGGGTACGGGCCGCCGAGCGCGCCGCCGTCCTATCCCCGGTGGCAGAGCCAGCCCCAGGCGCCGAAACCCGGCGTCATACCGCTGCGGCCCCTTGGCGTCGGCGAGATCCTGGACGGCGCGTTCACGTCCATCAGGCGCAATCCCCGGGCCACGCTCGGCATTGCCGCGCTGCTGCTGACCGCGTCCGCGGTGATCACCACCACGCTCTCGCTGATCCTGGTCCACTACGTGGGCACGGTGAACCTGCCCACGCCGGGCCAGCAACTCACCACCGAGCAGGCCAGCCGCCTGCTGACCAGGATGGGAGAGGTGCTCGCGCCGACCGCCGCGGTGTCCCTGGTGCTCGCGTTCATCGTGGATACGGTGCTGACCGGCCTGCTCACCGTGGTTATCGGGCGGAGCGTGCTCGGGCACAAGATCACCGCAGGTGAGGCGTGGCGGATCGCGCGGCCGCGGATGGCCGCGCTGATCGGCACCACGCTGCTGATCCCGCTGATCCTGATCGGGCTGTGGCTGGCCTACGCGATCGTGCTGGTCATCCTCGCGGTGCTGCACGCGCCGGGGGCGCTGATCGGCGGGCTGGCCGTGCTGGGCGCGATCGGCGGGATCATACTGACGATCTGGTTCACGATCATGTTCCGGATGGCGGCGCAGGCGGTGGTGCTGGAGCGGGAGGGCCCGGTGCGGGCGCTCGGCCGGTCCTGGCGGCTTGTCCGCGGCAGCTTCTGGCGGGTGCTCGGCATCACCTTGCTGGCCGGCCTGATCGTGGTGGTGACGGCGGGGGTGCTGCAGATCCCGTTCAGCCTGATCGGGGCGATGGCCGGCGGCGGGAACTCGCTGCTCCCGGCGACCGGCGGGAACGTGGCGGGCATTCTCATCAGTGCCGTGGGCGGCGTCGTGGCCGGTGCCGTGGCGCGCCCGATCTCCGCCGGGGTGGCGGTCCTGCTCTATGTCGACCTGCGGATGCGCCGCGAGGGCCTTGACCTGGTCCTGCAGACGGCGGCGGCCGGCGGTAACTCCGCGACGGGGGACGAATTCGCCTCGCTGTGGCGGCCCGGCACGCCGGCCGCGGCGCCGCCGCAAGGCCCGGGCCCCGGTCCCGGGCAGGCCTCTTGGCCGGGACCCGGGCCGGACGCGGGCGCCGGGACTGGCCCGGGCACGGGGGTACCGCCGGGTCCGGGCGCACCGCCCGCCGGTGGCCCGCCGGCGTGGTGACCGGCGCCGCCGGTTTCCCAGTTCTCGCGGCATTCCTGAGGGCACCCGCCGGAGGAGTCCCCGTGGTCGGCAGGCGGGGCGGGCAGCGGCTGGCCCGGGCTGAACTGTCCAAAGCGATCTACCACCCGCAGCCCTCCCTCGCGCAGCGCGCCGCGCATTTCGTCCTGGAGTGGCTGGGCAGGCTGTTCCGCGCCACCCAGGGGCTGCCGGGCGGGTGGTGGGGTTTCGTCGTCCTGATCGCGCTGGCGGTGCTGCTGATCGCGGTGGTGCTGTCCCGGACCGGCCCGGTGGCCAGGGCGCGCCGCCGGCGCGGCGAACCGGGTGCCGCCGCCTTGGCCCGCACCGCGCGCCACCATCGCGAGGCGGCCGCCCGGCTGGCCGAGGCGGGCGACTACGCGGCGGCGATCTGCGAGCGGGTCCGTGCCATCGCCGCGGAACTCGACGAGCGCGGCATTCTGGCGCCGCGCATCGGGCGGACCGCAGATGAGTTCGCCGCCGAGGCGGGGCGCGCCCTGCCGCCGCACGCGGCCGGCCTGCTCGGCGCGGCGCGGCTGTTTGACGAGGTCAGGTACGGGCGGCGGCCCGGCACCAGGCGGGGCTATGACCGGGTCGCCGACCTGGATACGGCCATCGCGGCCGCCGCCTTCCGACGCAGCGCGGCACCCGCGGGGGCCCCGTGACAACCACCGCCCAGCGCGCACCGGCATCCCTGCCACCCGCCGGGGTCCCGGGCCATGACCCGGGCGGCCGGCCGGTCCTGACCGGCTGGCGCCAGTGGCGCGCCCCGGTCGCGGTGATGCTGCTGGTCCTGCTCGGCGGGCTGATCGTCGCCCTGCTCCAGGTGCGGCCACCGGTGGCCGGGCCGCTCGACCCCAACGACACCGGCCCGGCCGGCACGCACGCGCTCGTGGCGCTGCTGCAGCACCGCGGCCAGAGCGTGATCCGGGCCGGATCGGCCGCCACCGCGGTGGCGCAGGCGCGCGCCAGCGGCACCACCCTGGTCGTCACCAGCCCGCAGGAACTGTCCCGCGGCGAACTCGCCGGACTGGCCCGCCTCCGGGCGGGGCTGCTGCTGGTGGCACCCGGCCACGACGCACTCGCCGCCCTCGCCCCGGCGGTGACGCTGGCCGGGCCGGCCGAGCCGGTCCGCGACCTGCCGCCGCGCTGCGGGCTGCCCGGCGCGGTCGCGGCCGGCGGCGCGGACCTGGGCGGGCTGCTGCTGCGCTCCGCCGCTCCCGGAGCTTTCCGCTGCTACCCGCGGTCGGAAACCACCCCGTTCTCTTTCTCGTTTTTGGTGCGCTACGCAGCCCCCGGGCACATCGTCACCGTGCTGGGCACTGGTGCCCCACTGGCGAACGCGAACCTGGGTGCCAGCGGCAACGCGGCACTCGCGCTGAACCTGCTCGCCGCCAGCCCCCGGATCGTGTGGCTCGTGCCTGGCCCGCTGCCCACCACGGGCGCCGCCCAGCCCGGACAGCACTCCCTGACCAGCCTGATCCCCGGTCCGGTCTGGGCCGTGGTGATTCAGCTGGGCATCGTCGTGGTGCTGCTGGCGCTGTGGCGGATGCGCCGCCTCGGCCCGCTGGTGACCGAGCCGCTGCCGGTGGTGGTCCGGGCCTGCGAGACTGTGGAGGGCCATGGCAGGCTGTACCGGTCCCGGCGGGCGCGCGACCGGGCCGCAGCCGCCCTGCGGGACGCGGCGCTCGGGCGGATCGTGATCCGGCTCGGGCTCCCGCGCAACGTCACGGCGGACGCCGCCTGCCAGGAACTGGCCAGCCGGACCGGCCGCGACTACGGCGAGATCCGGGCCATCCTGTTCGGGCCGGTCCCCGGTGACGATGCGGCGCTGGTGAGACTGGCTGCCGACCTGGACGCTCTGGAGGGACAGGTGCTGACCCTGTGACAGCGGAGAACCCGCCCCTGACCGGGCTGGACGACGGCCCGGGGAACCACGCGCCCGTGCCGCCGGTGGGCTCCGGGCCGGCCTGCCGGGGGCGGATTCGCGGGCGGCGGTCGATTCGCGGGCGACGCTTGAGGCGGTCCGCGCGGGCGTGGCCAAGGCCGTGGTCGGCCAGGACTCCGTCGTCACCGGCCTGGTGATCTGCCTGCTGTGCCGTGGCCACGCCCTGCTCGAAGGCGTTCCCGGGGTAGCGAAGACCCTGCTGGTGCGCGCCCTGGCGGGCACGCTGTCGCTGCGCAGCACCCGGGTGCAGTTCACCGCCGACCTGATGCCAGGGGACCTGACCGGCTCGCTGATCTACGACGCGAAGACCGCGCTCTTCCAGTTCCGCGAGGGCCCGGTGTTCACGAACCTGCTGCTGGCGGACGAGATCAACAGGACACCGCCGAAGACGCAGGCGGCGCTGCTCGAGGCGATGGAGGAGCGGCAGGTCTCTGTCGAGGGAACCCCGCGGCCGCTGCCCGAGCCATTTCTGGTCGCGGCGACCCAGAACCCGGTCGAGTACGAGGGCACCTACCCGCTTCCCGAGGCGCAGCTCGACCGGTTCCTGGTGAAGCTGACCGTGCCGGTGCCCGGGCGGGACGACGAGATCAGCATCCTGGCGCGGCATGCGGCCGGTTTCGATCCCGGTGACCTCGCCGCCGCCGGGATCGCGCCCGTGGCGGGTGCGGCCGACCTGGCCGCGGCCCGTGCCGCGGTGCGCGGCGTCCAGGTGGCGCCCGAGGTGACCGGGTACATCGTGGACCTGTGCCGGGCGACCCGGCAGTCGCCGTCGCTGCGGCTGGGCGTCTCGCCACGGGGCGCGACCGCGCTGCAGGCCACCGCGCGGGCCTGGGCCTGGCTCGCGGGCCGGGACTTCGTCATCCCCGACGACGTGAAGGCCCTGGCCCGGCCGACGCTGCGGCACCGGATCCAGCTGCGGCCCGAGGCTGAGCTGGAAGGCGCCACGGCCGACGGCGTGATCGACGCGGTGCTCGGCTCGGTCCAGGTCCCACGGTGACCTGGTACGCGCCATGGCGCTGACCGGGCGGGCCGCGGTTGCCGCGGCGGCCGGGGCGCTGCTGATCCTCGCGTTCCGCAATCCCGCCTTGATCATCATCGTGAACCTGGTGCTGGTGGCGGCGATCGCCGCCGACGTGGCACTCGCGGTCCCGGTGCGCAAGGTCGCGCTGGCCCGCTCCGGCGACACCCGGGTACTGCTTGGCGAGCGTGCCTCGGTCGTGCTCGAGATCGCCAACCCGGCGCGGCGCGCCCTGCGGGCCGTGGTCAGGGATGCCTGGCAGCCGAGCGCGGGCGCCACTCCCCCGCACACAACCCTCACCGTGGCGGCGGGCGGGCGGGCCTCGCTGACCACACAGTTGTGCCCGGACCGCCGCGGGGACAAGGCCGCGGCCGGTGTCACGATCCGCTCGCTCGGGCCACTCGGGCTCGCGGCGCGCCAGGGCAGGCGGCCTGCACCGTGGACGGTCAGGGTGCTGCCCCCGTTCCACAGCCGCAGGCACCTGCCGGAGAAGCTGTCCAGGCTGCGCCAGCTCGACGGCCAGCACCGCGCCCTGCTCCGTGGCCAGGGCAGCGAGTTCGATTCGCTGCGCGAATACGTGATCGGCGACGACGTGCGGTCCATCGACTGGCGGGCCACCGCACGGCTCAGGGACGTCATGGTGCGCACCTGGCGCCCGGAACGTGACCGGCAGCTGCTGATCATGCTGGACACCGGGCGCACCTCCGCGGGCCGGGTCGGCGGGGTCCCACGCCTGGACGCCGCCATGGATGCCGCCCTGCTGCTGACCGCGCTCGCCTCCCGGGCGGGCGACCGGGTGGACATGCTGGCCTTCGACCGGAGGGTCAGGGCCAGGGTCGTGGGCGCGCCGCGTTCGGCGGTGCTGTCCGCGGTGGCCCAGGCCATGGCGGGGCTGCAGGCCGAACTCGTGGAAACCGACGCGGCGGCGCTGGGCAGCGCCGCGCTCACCACCGCGCGGCACCGCTGCCTGATCGTGCTGCTCACCGACCTGAACCCGGCGGCGGTCACCGAGGGGCTGCTGCCCCGGCTGCCGTTGCTGGCGGCCAGGCACGAGGTGGTGGTCGCCGCGGTGGCCGATCCCGCGGTCGAGGCGATGTCCGCCGGCCGGAGCGACGCCGCCGCGGTATACGACGCGGCAGCGGCCCAGCAGGCACTGGCCGCGCGCAGGCAGGTCTCCGCGCTCTTGCAGCGGCGGGGCGCGCACGTGGTGGACGCCCCGCCCGAGCGGCTGCCCGCCGCGCTCGCCGACGCCTACCTGGGGCTCAAGGCCGCGGGCCGGCTCTGACCGCGGGCCGATGCGCGCCGGAGGGCCCGGGCGGCCTGCCGGCCGTCCGGGCCCTCCCCGCCTCGTCCTGCGCGACGGGCGTGTGGTGGGGATGCGGTCAGCCGGCCACGGGGGTGACGTCGGGCGCCTCGGCCATGTCGGCGGTCAGCCCGGCGGCCTGCGCGCGGCGGCCCGCCACGATCACATAGCCGAGGAATGCCGCCTCGGCGACGACCCCGATGAGGATGCGAGCCCAGGTGGCCAGCGGTGACGGGGTGACGAAGGCCTCGATGAGGCCGGAGGTGAGCAGCACCACGATGAGGCCGAGCGCGATCGTGATGGATGCGCGCCCTTCCTCGGCGAGCGCCCTGGCCCGCGGGCGGGGACCGGGGTCGATGACGGTCCAGCCCAGCCGCAGGCCGGTGGCCGCCGCCAGGAACACCGCGGACAGTTCCAGCAGCCCGTGCGGGAGGATCAGCGCGAAGAACAGGACTCCCTTGCCGTGGGCGATCATCAGCCCGCCGACGATCCCGACGTTCGAGGCGTTCGCGAACAGCACCCAGAGCGTGGGCAGTCCCAGCAGGATTCCGAAGATCAGCGACTCCGCCGCGACCCAGACGTTGTGCGTCCAGACCTGCGCCGCGAACGACGTGGCCGCGTACTGGGAGTAGTAGTGCTGGAACTGGTGGTGGACCAGCCGAGCGACCTGGGCCGGCGGCAGCAGCGCGGCCTGCACGGGGGCGGACCGGGCGACCCACCAGCCGATCACGAAGGCCACTGCGAGCGATCCGGCCGCGGTGCCCAGCCACCACCAGCGCACCCGGTAGGCCATGGCGGGGAAGGAGACCAGGGCGAACCGGGCCACCATTCCCCACCCGGGCGTGCTGGCGCCGACCACCGCGGCGCGGGCGCGGGCCACGCGGCTGGACAGTGTGGCAACCAGGATGGGATCCTGCCCCGCCGACTGCACGGCGGACAGGTGCGTGGCGGTCTGCTGGTAAAGGGCCACCAGTTCGTCGATCTCGGGCCCGGAGAGCCGGCGGCGCCGCTTGACGAGATCATCCAGCCGCCGCCATTCCGCCTCATGGGCGGCGGCGTAGACGGCGAGATCCACGGTGCCAAGGCTAGAGGATGCCGGTCCTTCTGCCGGGCCTAAGGCGCGCAACCAGCCCGGGGCGGCAAGCCGCCCCCGGAACCCCAAGTGCTGACCCGGGGAGGCGACCCCCCGGAACCCCCCGCTGGCCCGGGGACCTGTTCCTTCGTCACAGGGCCCTGGCCCTACTAGCCTTGATACGGGGCAGATCGAGAGATGGCCCGGGCATGAGGGAGCGGGGACTGCGTTGGCTGAGGTCGTCACCGGTGAGGCCGTGGTCCTCGAGGTGCCGTGCGCGCGTTTCCCCAGCCGCCTGCTCGCGCTCGCCCTGGACCTGATCATCCAGGTGGTTCTGCTGTTCATCCTGTTCGTGATCGTCGGGCTGGCGGTCACCGGGGACCGGGTGGACGGGGCCGCCGGGGGCGCCATCGCGCTCACCGTGAGCATCCTCATCGTGGTCGGCTACCCGGTGCTCTGGGAGACGCTGACCAGGGGCGGCTCCCCCGGCAAGTTCGCGTTGGGCCTGCGCGTGGTCGGCGATGACGGCGGGCCGGAGCGCTTTCGGCAGGCCCTGGTGCGCGGGCTTGCCGCGGTGGTGGAGATCTGGCTCCTGCTCGGCTTCCCGGCGCTGATCTCCTCCCTGCTGTCGCAGCGGGGCAAGCGCCTGGGCGACATCTTCGCCGGCACTTTCGTGATACAGCAGCGGCTGCCCACTGGCCGGGGCGGGACCGCGCTGCCCGTGGTGAGCCCGGAACTGGCGGCCTGGGCGGCTCAGCTCGAGATGTCCGGGCTGACCGATCAGAGCGCCGAGACGGCCCGCCGGTACCTGGGCCGCCTTCCCGAGCTGACCCCGGCCGCGCAGACCGAACTGGGCGAGCGCATCGCCGCAACGGTCCGCGCCCAGGTCAGCCCGCTGCCGCCGCCGGGCACGCCCGCGGTCGCCTACCTCAGCGCGGTCCTCACCGAACGGCGCAACCGGGACCAGGCCCGGCTGACCGCGGCCCCGCCTGAGGCGGTCGCCGCTTGGCGGCCGCCAGCGGGGGCAGCAATTCAACAACCGACTGCAGCAGCAAGGGAAGGGGAAGCTCCCGGGAACGAACCGCCCGCCACGGGCGGGTTCGTTCCCCCGGCCTGACCACCGGGCCGACAGGGAACATCGCCGAAGATGTCTATGAGCGCAGCCACACCCCCCGACGGCGGGGCCGGATCCGGCCAGGCCGGACCCAGCCGGCCCGCGGGCGGCCCGCCGGATGCCCGCCGGCACCGGTGGGGGCGGACCGTGCTGGTGCTGCTGGCCATCGGGGTCATCGTCACCGTGGTCATCTTGGACCGGCACGCGCTCGGGCAGTCATTGTCCGCGCTGGGCAGCCTGGACCCGCGATGGTTCCTGCTGGCGATCGTCTGCGAACTCGTTTCGCTGGTGGCGTTCGGGATGAGCCGCCGGCGGCTGCTGCGGGCCGACGGGGATCAGGCCAGGTTCAGCTCGGTGATGGCGATCACTTACGCCGGGAACGCGCTGTCGATGTCGATACCGTTCGCCGGGGCTCAGCTGGCCGTGGTCTTCTCCTACCAGCAGTTCCGCCGCCGGGGCCTGGATCCCGCGGTCACCGGGTGGGCGCTGGGCGTCTCGGCCATCGCGTCGTCCTCGGCGCTCGCCATCGTCCTGGTTGTCGGCGCGCTCGTCGGCGGTGCGCCGGTGGCGAACGCGGTGGGTTTCCTCGGGGCCGCAGTGTTCGCACTGCCCTTGATCACGGTGATCCTGGCGCTGCGCTATCCCAAGGCCAGGGTCATCGCCAACCGCGTGATCGCCTGGGCCGTGCGGTTGGTGCGGCGGATCATCCGCAAGCCCGGGTTCGACCCGGACACCCTGGACGAGTTCCTGCAGCAACTGGCCGGCATCCGGCTCCGCTGGCACCAGTACGGCGAGGTGTTCGCCTTGGCCGTGGTGAACTGGCTGGCCGACTGCGCCTGTCTGGCCTGCGCCATCAAGGCCACCGGCGAGCCGGTGCCGTGGGCTGGGCTGCTGCTTGCCTATGGTGCCGGCGCGGTCGCGGGCAGCACGGGGGTAACCCCAGGCGGATTTCTCATCGTGGAGGCCGCACTGACGGCGGCGCTGGCGGCAACCGGTATGGCGCCGGGCCACGCCCTCGCCGCGGTGCTCGCATACCGGCTGGTCAACTTCTGGATGATCCTGCTCGGCGGCGGGGTCACGCTAATCTTTCTCCGGCTGCGGGGCGGCCGTGCCCGCCTCTTCCCGCGCATCGATAACCAGCCGCCGGCCCGGGAGGATACGCCCGCCAGCCGCACCGCACGCTCCGCCGCCGATCGTCCCCAGTGACGCCGCCTGCCGCGGCGACGGCCAACCGGGTCCCTGTTTCATGAACGGCAACCCCGGGCCGGTCTGGAGAATGTGAGTGTGGCGTTGCTCTTTGAACACAAAACTCACAATCACAGGGGCTGCCCGCGGGCCCTTTGATGGGTGTCTATCTGGAGGATGCGGTTCAGGGCCCTGTCCGGCGTTAACCTCGGCGGCATGGGGGCGAGGCTGGGGAGATGGCCATGGGATGGATGGTCCAAGACCGGCCCGCTGCGCGTTATGTGGCCGCGCTCGCCGCGATCATCGCCGTTGTGCTGCCGGCGGCGGCAGGCTGTACGGCTGGGCCGGCCTCTGGCGTGGCGCCGGCGGCCAGCGGGGCCCCGGCGGGCGGGCGTTGGGGGCCGGCGGTGCCGGTACCCGGCCTCGGCGGCCGCGGCCTGAACGCGGGGGGGCAGGCCTGGGTCAGTTCGGTGTCCTGCGCGAGCGCTGGTGTCGGCTTCTGGCGTAGTCACCGCGGCAGCTCAAGTTCCGCCCAGGCCGCTTCCCACAACGTGCTCACGGTCACCCGGAGGCGCTTGCGGGCCATGGGCACTGGCGGCCAGAAGAAGAAGCTGCCGGTGCCTTCATTTCCGGGGAAGCCGCGCCAGTCACCGGGCATGCCGGTGTACTCGTGTCCCGGCGTCGTCGGTGGCCCGCACCCGGAAGCATGGCGCGATCATGGGCCAGTATCCCCCCACACCCAGGGGTGCCCATACAGCTGGACGCCGACCAGTTCTCCCTGCGCGGAGACCCTCTCGATCACCGCCGTGGCGTGCTCCAGCGGAAGGTGCGCCACCAGCCCGCGATGCTCCCCCGGCTCGAAGTGGGCGGCGGTGTGGGCGCGGCGGCGCCACCGGTTCACCAGGTCAGCTCGCCAGGCTGGTGTGCGGTCGGCGGGGGACTCATGTAGCAAGGTGCTGGTGACCGGCAGGGCGCCCACCGCCAGCAAGCTGTCCGCCACCTTGGCGACAATCTGCCGCCACATCCGTCCGGCCCGGCCGTGGACTCGCTGCCCGAGGTGCTGATCGAATAAGTGGTGACAGTGGCAAGGTCGGCCAGGTAACACTCAGCCGGGGTGGGCCACGGCGGCGCGCTGGTGCCCACCGGCACCTGGGCGGGCGGCAGCAAGGCGACCCGGCCGGACGCACCTCCCGTCGCGGTGGTGAACTCCAGCCAGCCAGGCGATCGGGCCGGGTCCGGGTCCACCAGCACCTGCCCGTGCCACTCCTGCTCTTGCCGCTCCCGGACCCGGCTCCAGCCCACGTCCTCAGCGGCCAGATCGTAGGGGCGGCCGGTGTCATCGGTCACGGAGATTTCCGACATCGCCCGCCGCATCGCCGCATCCGCAGGCGGGGAAATCCCGCCGGGATCGGCAGCCGTCACCTGGAAGCTCACCCGCAACCCCGTCGAGGTCAGCTTCACCCACTCAAAACACACCTCAGCGACCGGATTCGGGCACCGCACCCCCGCCGCCGCCACTACCAACGGCACCTCCTGCAGGCCCGCAGGCCCTGCGGTCCGGGACTGCCAGTACCCATGGGCGCCGGGACGGACTGTCAGCTCGCCCGCGGTGACCCCCCAGTGGTCCCCGAAGCCCTGACGTTCCAGCGCCGACCGGTGCTCCGCCAAGATCGCCTCGGCCAGCGGCTCTGGCAGCAGGCCCAGCATCACGAACGCATTCGCCACCGCCATCACGCCCAGCGACACCGGGAACAGCGGCCTGTCCGGATGAGCCCACCACAACGCCTCAGCCGTCAGCGACCGCAGACAGCCCTCGGGGTCCACCCGGCCCTCTTGCATCGCAAAGGAGTCTATGGTGCGCCGGGCGAATCAGCGCACGTGCCTTTTCGGCCTGCCAGGCGGAACCTCGCCCCGATCACACCTTCTAAGGGCACCAAACCCACATTCACGGCCCGTTCGGGGTGAGCGGTTAGGGGGCGGCGCGCCAGGAGTTCAGGTAGTCGCGCTGCGCGTCGGTGAGCACGTCGATCCGGGCTCCCGAGGACTCCAGGGTGAGCCGGGCGATCTCCTCGTCGATGTCCGGCGGGACGTCGTGCACGCCGGGCGGAAGTACCGGCGTGACGCTGGCCAGCCAGCGCAGCACGAGCGCTTGGCCAGCGAAGGAGACGTCCATGACCTGGGGCGGGTTCCCTTCACCCGCGACCAGGTTGACCACCCGCCCCTCGGCGAGCAGCACGACACGGCGGCCGTCGTCCAGCGTGTACTCATCGGCGTGCGGGCGGACGTCGCGGGTCACCTTCACCGCGGCCCCGGCCAGCGCCTGCACGTCGATCTCGGCGTCGAAGTGTCCCGCGTTGGCCAGGATCGCGCCGTCCCGCAGCACACCCAGGTGCCCGGCCGCGACCACGTCCCGGGATCCGGTCACCGTGATGATCACGTCGGCCGCGGCGGCGGCCTCGCGCATCGGCTGTACCTGATACCCGGACAGGACCGCCTCCAGCGCCCGCACCGGGTCCACCTCGGTGACGATGACCTGCGCCCCGAGACCGCTGGCGCGGCGCGCGACGCCCTGGCCGCACGGCCCGAACCCGGCCACCACGACCGTCCGCCCGGCCAGCAGGACGTTGGTGGCGCGCAGCACCGCGTCGATGACCGACTGGCCGGTGCCCGCCGTGTTGTCGAACATCCGCTTGGTGGTGGTCGTGTCGGTCGCCACCATGGGAAACGCCAGCGCGCCCGCGGCGGCCATCCGGCGCAGCCGCAGCACCCCGGTGGAGGTGGACTCGCATCCGCCGCGGACCCCGGGGACAAGCTCGGGCCGCTGCCCGGACAGCGTGTCGACCAGATCCCCGCCGTCGTCGATGACCAGGTCGGGATGCGAGTCGAGGGCCCGGTGGATGTGCTCGCCGTAGGTGATGGCGTCCACGCCCGCCCGGGCGAACACGCACGTGCCCGCGTCCGCCAGGGCGGCGGCCACGTCGTCCTGGGTGGACAGGGGGTTCGAGGCCGCGAGGAAGACCCGCGCGCCGCCGGCCCGCAGAGCGCCGACCAGGCCCGCCGTCTCCGCCGTCACGTGCAGGCAGGCAGCCACGGTCAGCCCGGCGAACGGCTGCTCACCGGCGTAACGCTCGGTGAGCAGCCGCAGCACGGGCATGCCGCGTTCCGCCCAGCCGATCCTGGCCCGCCCGGCTTCGGCCAGGCTCTCGTCCGCGATGTCGGACGGCGGGCCGTACTCAGCGCCTGCGGGCATCGGGATCAGTAACGGTAGTGATCCGGCTTGTACGGCCCTTCCACCGGGACACCGAGGTAGCTGGCCTGCGCCTTGGTCAGCTCGGTGAGCCGGACCCCGAGGGCGTCCAGGTGCAGCCGGGCCACCTTCTCGTCCAGGTACTTGGGCAGGACATGCACGCCGGCCCGGTAGTCCTGCGGCCGGGTGAACAGCTCTACCTGCGCGATCACCTGGTTGGTGAAGGAGTTGGACATGACGAAGCTCGGGTGGCCGGTCGCGTTGCCCAGGTTGAGCAGGCGCCCCTCGGACAGGACGATCACCCCGTGGCCGTCGGCGAACACCCACTCGTCGACCTGGGGCTTGATGTTCTCCTTGCGGACGCCGGGCACCCGGGCCAGACCCGCCATGTCGATCTCGTTGTCGAAGTGGCCGATGTTACCCACGATCGCCTGGTGCTTCATCGCGCTCATGTGATCGGCGGTGATGACGTCCTTGTTCCCGGTGGCGCTGACGAAGATGTCGGCGGTGGCCACGACGTCCTCGATCGTGGCGACCTGATAGCCGTCCATCGCGGCCTGGAGCGCATTGATCGGGTCGATCTCGGTGATGATCACCCGCGCTCCCTGGCCGCGCAGCGACTCGGCGCAGCCCTTGCCCACGTCCCCGTACCCGCAGACGACCGCGACCTTCCCGCCGATCAGCACGTCGGTGGCCCGCTTGATGCCGTCGATGAGCGAGTGCCGGCAGCCGTACTTGTTGTCGAACTTGGACTTGGTCACCGAGTCGTTCACGTTGATGGCCGGGAACAGCAGCGTGCCGTCGGTGGCGCGCTCGTAGAGGCGGTGCACCCCGGTGGTGGTCTCCTCGGTGACGCCGATGATCCCAGCGCCCATCCTGGTGAACCGCTCCGGCTCAGCTGCCACACTGGCCCGGAGCAGGTCCAGGATGACGGCGAGTTCCTCGGGGTCCTCATCGGTGGCGAGCGGCACCGCACCGGCCTTCTCGTACTCGGCGCCCTGGTGCACCAGCAGGGTCGCGTCGCCGCCGTCGTCGAGCAGCATGTTCGGCCCGTCCTCGCCCGGCCAGCTGAGCGCCTGGCCGGTGCACCACCAGTACTCGGTCAGCGTCTCGCCCTTCCAGGCGAACACCGGCACGCCCCTCGGGTCGTCGGGGGTCCCGTCCGGGCCGACCGCCACCGCCGCGGCGGCGTGGTCCTGGGTGGAGAAGATGTTGCAGCTAGCCCAGCGCACCTGGGCGCCGAGCGCGACCAGTGTCTCGATCAGCACCGCGGTCTGCACGGTCATGTGCAGCGAACCGGTGATGCGGGCGCCGCGCAGCGGCTGCGTCCGGGCGTACTCGGCGCGCACCGCCATCAGCCCGGGCATCTCATGCTCGGCGAGAGTGATCTCCTTGCGCCCGAACCACGCGAGCGAGAGATCGGCGACCTTGAACGGAAGGTTTTCGGCGGGCATGTCCGCTCCTGTCCTGTTTCGGGCTGTCAGGCGGCGCCCTGCCAATTCGTGATCATGACCGGCTGGGAAGCGCGATTGGCGTGGCGACAGTCCGACCGTAGGCGATAGCGGCCAGGACCGCACGCGGCGGCGGCTGTTCTTAACACAAAAATGTTAGATTTGGCTTTATGCGGATCACGGAGGCGGCTCAGCGGCTCGGCACGTCGCCCCGGATGCTCCGGTACCGGGACATGCTTGGCCTGCTGCCGCCGGTGCGCGGGGCCGCCCCGGCCCGGCGCCGGGCTGGAGCGGCACCCGCCCTGGGCCGGGCCGGGGCACCCGGGAACCAGGGTCAGCCCGGGGCACCCCGGGACCAAGGGCAGTTCGGGGCACCCCGGAATCAGGGCCAGGCCGGGACGGCACCGGCCGGGGGCCGGGACTCTGGCGGCCCGCCCCGGGGCCACCGCCGGTTCGCCGATGACGACCTGGCCGCGGTCGCGCACGCCCTGCGGATCGAGCAGCGCTACGACATCAGTCCCGCCGCGCTGGCTTTTGGCTTGAAGGTCCTCACGGAGCCGGGCGTCCGTGCGGAGGTGGCCGAGCTGGGCCGTCGTATCGGGAGAATCGCCCCACCGCCTGCCCGGGCACTGGACTTCGAGCAGCAGCGGGCGCTGCGGCTGCTGCGGCTGCCGCCCGGCGGCACGCCCCGCACCCGGCGGGACTGAGCTCAGCCGGAAGCCTGCCCGGCCTCCCACTCGCGGCGCAGGATGCCGTAGATCAGCTCGTCGGTCCACTCGCCCTTGACGAACTCGTTCTCTACCAGGTGCGCCTCACGGCGCAGGCCGGCGCGCTCCAGGACCCGCGCCGACGCGGTGTTGCGCCCGTCGAGACGCCCGGCGATCCGGTGCATGCCCAGGCCCTCGAAGCCCAGCCGCAGCAGCGCGCCGACGGCCTCGGTGGCCAGGCCGCGGCCGTGGAAGGCGGGATTGAAGACGTACCCCACCTCACCCTGCTTGTGCTCCTGGCTGTGCCAGAACAGCAACACGTCGCCCACCAGCTCGCCGGTCTGCGCCAGCTCGGCGACCAGGGCGGCCCCCTGGCCCGCCTCGGCGGGCACGGCCGAACCTGCCCGCTCCGCCACGATGGCCTCGACCTCGGCCCGGGTGCGCGGCTCGGTGTACAGGTAGCGGTGGACCTCCGGCAGCCGCTGATAGGCGTACAGGGCGTCGACGTCGCCGTGGGTGTACGGCCGCAGCAGCAGCCGCTCGGTGCGGATCGGGTACTCCGGCTCGAAGGGGCCTTCCCCGGGCCCGGCGGGTGGGGCGGTCACCGGCGCGGTCTGCGAACGGCGCGGATCGCCGGGTCGGTCGCGTCCGCACGGGACGCGTGGTACAGGTCGGGTTCCAGGTAGATCACCTTGGCGATGGGGACGGCGGCCCTGACCCGCCGTTCCGCGGCGTCGATCCCCGCCACCACCTGCTCCGCCCGGTCGTAGGGCCGCACCGCTATCTTCGCCGTCACGAGCAGCGTTTCGGGGCCCAGGTGCAGGGTCCGCAGGTGGATGACGCACTCCACCTCCGGCCCGGCCTCCAGCGCCGCAACGATGTCGCGCTCGACCTCCACGCCCGCGGACTCGCCGATCAGCAGGCTCTTCATCTCCACGGCCAGGATCGCCGCGACGCAGCCGAGCAGCACACCGATCGCCAGTGACCCGGCGCCATCCCAGGCCTCGTTGCCGGTGATCACCGTGAGCGCCACGCCCGCCGTGGCCAGCAGCAGCCCGGCCAGTGCGGCCATGTCCTCCAGCAGGATCGCTGGCAGTTCGGGGGCCTTGGCGCGGCGGATGAACCTGAACCAGCTATCCCCGTTGCGCTGCTCCCGCGATTCGCGCACCGCCGTGCGCAGCGACAGGCTCTCCATCACGATGGCGAGCGCCAGGACGACGAACGCGACGACCGGATTGCTGATCGGCTCGGGGTGAGTGATCTTGTGAATGCCCTCGTAGATGGAGAACAGGGCGCCCACGGTGAACAGCACGACGGCCACGATGAACGCGTAGAAATAGCGTTCCCTGCCGAACCCGAACGGGTGTTCCTCGGTCCGGTCGCGCCTGGCCCGGTTCCGGCCGAGCAGCAGCAAAAGCTGATTCCCGCTGTCGGCGACCGAGTGCACGCCCTCGGCGAGCATCGACGCCGAGCCGGTGATGAAGTACGCCACAAACTTCGTGGCCGCGATCCCCAGGTTGGCGGCGAGCGCCGCGACGACGGCGGTCACGCCTCCCGAATGCGCGGGCTCTGCCTGCTCCGGCACCGCCCGCTCCGCCGTCTCCGGGTCCGCCGCCCCCGGGTCCGGCGGCCCGGGCGGGGCCGGCGGGCCGGGCTGAGCTAGCCGCCCGGGCGCGGGGCTCGCGGGCGCGGGGCGCGCGGACGCGGCGGCGGACTGCTCCCCGGCCTTGTCGGGCGGCCCTTGCCCGGAGTCAGCGGTAATGTCCGGTTCCCTCCTAGGCGATCCGGGCCTTCAGTTCCTGGATCGCCGCGATCGGCGCCGGATCGATGCCGTTCGCGATCGCGAGATAGACGGAGGCGTAGTCGATCAGCGCGACAAGGCTGGCGAGCCGCTCCAGCGGGAGGTCACCGGACGCGGCGAGTTCGGTCACCTCGATGCCGCGGTCGGCCGCGATCCGTGCGGACTCCTCCCGCCGCCTGGCGACCTGCGGGTGCTCCTGGGTGTCCCGCAGCAGGATCAGCCGCAGCGGCACCGGCGGCGCCTCGGCCGGGCCCGCCAGGTCCAGGTCGGCTTGAGGCCCGGGCGCGAACGGCCCGTCGAACGTGACCACCTGGTTGTGGTTGGCCTCGGGCAGCACGCCCGCGATCGCCGGGTACTTGCCGTTCTCGTACAACTGGCAGGCGAACCGGGCGGCGGCCACGCCGGTCAGCGGGGAGGTCCCCCAGATCATGGGCAGCGTGCCGGACAGGTCGAGCGCGAGCGTCTTGGCCGGGTTGACGAAGGCCTCGCTGTCTGGCCGGCACAGGTGCGCCACGCGCTCTAGTTCGGCGGCGGCCGCTTCGTAGGCCTCCCCGGGCATGTCAACCACGCCGAGCCGGCCGGCCGCCACGACCAGCGGCACCGACAGGCCCCACAGCATGGACCGCGGCATGCCCGACGGTTTGACCCCGATAAACGGCGCGCTGGCCTGCTCCGTCAGCTGGGCGAGCGGCGAGCCCTGGCTGCCCACGCCGAGCAGCCGGCAGCCACGGCGCACGGCTTCCTCCGCGGCCGACAGCGTCTCCTCGGTCGCTCCCGAGCAGGACACCGCGATCACCAGGTCGGCGGCTCCCACCCAGCCCGGCAGCCGGTAGTCGTGCACGGTGGTCACCTGGACCGGGCAGCCCGGCCCGGCGACGGCCGCGAGCACCTCCCCGGCGATCCCGGAGCCGCCCATCCCGGTGACCACGACGGCACGTGGGCGCCCGCCCGCGGCCAGCCCGTCGAGGCTGGTTTCCGCCGCCGACCGGGCCGCTTCGCGCACCTGGGCCGCCGACGAGGCGACCTGCCTGAGCATGCTGGACGGGTCGGCCGTCTCCAGCAGCGCCACGTCGTCGAGGCGCTCGGCAGCCGCCAGGGTCACCCCGCATCCCCCCCGGCTCCGCCCGCCTTTGGCTGGCCGGGGCGGCGCGCCTCGTCCACGAGCAGCACGGGGATGTCGTCGCGCACCGGGTAGGCGAGCGCGCATTCGGGGTTGGTGCACACCAGTTCGCTGGCCGCGTCGTCCTCGCGGAGCGGGGCGTGGCAGGCCGGGCAGGCCAGGATCTCAAGCAGCCAGTCGTCTATCTTCACGGCGTCTCCTCCGGGTGCACGGCGCGGGGTCAGCCGGCCCGCACGATGCGCAGGACCTCGTCACGTATGGCGGCGAGGGTCGGTTCGTCGGATGCTTCCACGTTCAGCCGCAGCAGCGGCTCGGTGTTCGACGGGCGGACGTTGAACCACCAGTCCTGGCAGGTCACGGTCAGCCCGTCCAGGTCGTCCATGCTGACGCCCGGGCGGCCGGCGAACGCCCGCCGCACCGCCTCGGCCGCCGCCCGCTGGTCGGCGACCTCGCTATTGATCTCGCCGGACGCGACGTAACGGCCGTAGCTGGCCAGCAACTGCGACAGCGGCGCGTCCTGCCCGCCCAATGCGGCGAGCACGTGCAGGGCGGCGAGCATGCCCGAGTCGGCGAACCAGAAGTCGCGGAAGTAGAAGTGCCCGGAGTGCTCGCCGCCGAACACCGCGCCGGTCTCGGCCATCCTCGCCTTGATGAACGAGTGGCCCACCCGCGTGCGCACCGGCTTGCCGCCATGCTCGGCGATGATCTCGGGCACCGCCCGGGAGGTGATCAGGTTGTGGATGATCGTCGCTCCGGGCTCGCGGGCCAGCTCCCTGGCCGCGATCAGCGCGGTGAGGACGGACGGGGAGACGATCTGCGCCCGCTCGTCCACGACGAAGCAGCGGTCCGCGTCGCCGTCGAAGGCCAGGCCCACGTCCGCGCCGTGCTCCAGCACCGCCCGCTGCAGGTCGGCGAGGTTCGCCGGGTCGATCGGGTTGGCCTCGTGGTGGGGGAACGTGCCGTCGAGTTCGAAGTACAGCGGCACGACCGTGACCGGCAGCCCGGCGAAGACCTGCGGAACGGTGTGACCAGCCATGCCGTTGCCCGCGTCGGCCACCACCTTCAGCGGCCGGATGCCGGACAGGTCGACGAGCGACTTCAGGAAGCTCGCATATTCCGGCAGCAGGTCGCGGCCGGTGATGGTGCCGGTGCGCGGCTGCTGGGCGGGCATGCCGCGCTCGGCCGCCTCCTGCAGTTCGGCGAGCCCGGTGTCCTCCCCGATCGGTTTCGCCCCGCTGCGGCACAGCTTGATCCCGTTGTACTTGGCCGGGTTGTGGCTCGCCGTGATCATGGCCCCGGGGATGCCCAGGCTGCCGCTGGCGTAGTAGAGCATGTCGGTGGAGCCGAGCCCACCGGCGACCACGTCCGCCCCCTGGCTGGCCACGCCGCGGCCGAACGCCTCCGCCAGCAACGGCGAGGAGGTTCGCATGTCATGCATGATCGCCACGGACGGCGCCCCGGTCAGCCGGGCGAAGGCGGCGCCGATCGCTTCGGCGACGGTTTCGTCCAGTTCGTCGGGGACGATCCCCCTGATGTCATAGGGCTTGAAGATCTTCGAATACTGGCCCACGATGGCCCTTGCCTCCCGTGTTAGCCCGAGGGCACGTCATTGCGCCGGCACCACGGCAGCGGCCCCGCGATGCACGAAATCCGAGCCTACCGGTCGGGCCTGCCGCCAGGACCGGTTCGGCTCAGCGCCTGCCCGGGTCGTTCGGGGACGAACGGAGGACGCGCAGGTGGCCACGCCGGCCCACCTCGACGCCCTGCCCCACCGGCTCGGTGGCCGTGCCGTCTGGCGCGGCTTCCCTGACCGCGTTGGCCAGGGCCTCGAGGTCGTCGGGCGGAGGCGGCAGCGGCGGCTCTTCGGCGTGTACGGGAAGCCGGACCACGTCCCAGCCGAGCGGGGCGGTCAGCCGGCCCGCGTGACCCTCGCACAGGTCATAGCAGTGCGGTTCGGTGTAGGCGGCCAACGGCCCGACGACCGCGGTGGAATCGCGGTAGACGTACGTCAGCGTGTAGACCGCGTCCTGCTTGCATCCCGGCCTGGAACACCGACGCGCCATCAGCCAGCCTCACTCGCGGAACCCGGCGGCGCGGCTCCGGCTGAGGGCTGGACCGCGCACATACTCACAAGGGCAGACCGTACCGATATGCGCCAGCTAACGCCACCACCACCGCCACTCGGTGTGATCGTGTCTTGCACTCCCGCGGAAACGCGCCGGTAACGGCGGTGCATTCGAAAGTGCACTGGCACGGTGCGATACGCACGACCGCCCAGGCCGGATACCCTCGGGAGCTGTGCAAACCGCCGACGAGGGCCACCCGCAGCGGCCGGCCCGCATCAGGCGGCGGGACCGGCACGGGCGTGGACTGCGCGGGGTGCTGGTACCGCCGGACGTGCCACTGCACCGGACCCGCGCGGAGCGGTTCGACGACCTCGTGCTGCAGGCCGTGGCCCGGCTGGAGCCGCAGTGGGAGGCCCACCTGTCGGGCATCGAGTTCGCGGTCGAGGAGATACCGCCCGCCGACTTCCCGGTCAACGGGCCGCGCGGGCCGGTGCCACTGTCGCGGCTGGAGCTGGGCACACCCCCGGGCGGGCCGGGCGGGCCGGGTAGCCCGGGCTCATGGCCGGCAGTCCCGGGCGCGCCGGAACCGGCGGACGACGAGGACGGGCCGCAGCCGCCGCGCATCGTGGTGTACCGGCGGCCGCTGATGGCACGGGCGGACGGCGAAGATGAACTCGGCGAACTGGTCTTCGACGTGGTGGTGGAGGAATTCGCGCGGATACTGGGCATCGATCCCGCGGACGTGGATCCCGGCTACGCGGGCGGCGAGTGACTCCCCCGGCGCGGCTACCGTCCGGGGGTAACCAGCTCGTCCTGCACGTTCGGGAGCGGCACCACGGTCAGCGCGCTGGACACCGGCAGGACCGACTGCAGCGCCCCGCCCCGTCCGCTGCTCATGAGGACACGCCCGGCGTAGAGCGGGCCTGATCCCGGCAGCGGCGTAACGATCACCGCGAAGGCCGACCCGCGGTGCGTCCCCGGGGGCGCGGTGAGCTGCTCCAGCAGGCTGTGGTGAGCCTGGACGACTACGACCTTGCCCGGGGCCGCCGACCCCTGGCCACCGCCCGCGCCGACCTCGGTGACGCGCACCCTGGCGGCACGCCACGGCGCCGACAGCACCAGGGAGGACACCGCCCCGCCGCTGCTCACATTGACGGCGACCACGCCCTGCTCCTCCAGCGGCGGGGTGGCGCCGGTGAAGGCGCCGGGCGTTCCCCGCTGCCCGCCTGGCGTCATCAGCGACGCGGTGACCGGGGCGGTGGAGGAGATCTCGAGCGCGCCGTAGCGCGCCGACAGCGAGGACAGCGAGAGCTGGGCCACCGAGCCGCCGGGGATGTCCAGGCCGCCGCCACCGGTGGGGTGGTAGGAGCCCTTGCTGGTGACGGCGCTCAGAGTGACGTGCGCGTCCTGGGTGCCGGGCACGGCGATGAACAACTGCCGGGTGCCCACGGTGGGCGGCATCCCCGGGATGACCACCCGGGTCCCCGGCGTCGCGGATCCGGGCAGCCAGGCACCGGTGCGCGCGGCGCCCTTGGTCTCCTCGACCGCCGCCACTACCTGCCCGACGCTGGTGCGGACGTTCAGCGCAACCATCCGGGTACCGTGCAGCATCTTCTCCAGGGACTGGGTGACCATGGTGTGCGGCGCCACGGCCACGCCCGTGTCGGTGCTGCCCTGCACTGGCCCGGCATCGGTGTAGGCGTCAACGTCGACGTCCGCCGGCTGGCTGCCCACGTTCATCAGGAAAAGCTGGATGTGCTGGACGGAGAAGGCGCCCGGGCCGACGAACCAGAAGTCGGTGCCCGGGCCGTCGCAGCGCGCGGAGACCTTTCCGCCGGGCAGGACCTGCTCGGCCTCAAGCCCCCTGGCCATCGCCCCGCTGGCCTGGATCACCACGCCCCCCGCCGCGGGAACGGTGGCCACGGACTGGCTGGTCGGGGTCGGGGACGGGGACGGCGAACTCGAAGGGGACGGCGTCTTGTTCTTCGCGGTCTTGCCGTGCGTGGTCTTGCCGGACGCTGTCTTGCCGTGTGCGGCTGCCTGGGCGGCGCGCACACCGGTTACCGTGAGGGCCCCGGGCTGGGTGACACTGGCCAAGGGGGCGCTCGGGGTCACGCCGATCCGGCTGACCACCGCGCGGCCGGCTCCCGCCGTGCCCGGGCCCGCGATGAGGGCGACCTGAGAGTCCGGTGCCCCGGCCAGGCCCGGCGCCGGGCAGGCGCGCAGCACGGTGTTGACCGGCGCGTTGTGCAGCTGTGGCTGCGGCGCGGCCGCGGCGACCGTCACGGTGTGCTTCCATACGGCCAGTCCCGCCGCCGCGGCCACGGCCACGAGCAACACCGCGAGCGAGATGGCCCGGTTCGCTGTCGCGCTCCTCACCAGTCCGCTTCTCCCTGGTCGTCGCCTGGCCCGCGGTCCTGGCCCGCGTCGTCCCACTCGCCGCGCCGCGCCGCGCGGGGCGGCAACGGCGGCAGCGGTGCGAGCAGCGCGTCGTCATCGTCGGCAGGCCCGCCACGGCCAGGCTGCGGGGCCGGCCCGGTGCCGCCTGGCCTGGGGGTGCCGGGCCGGGAGGCCCGCGCGTGGCCCGGCGACCGGCCCCGGCGACCTCTTCCGCCTTCGGGTGCCTGGCCGGTCCCACCGCTGGCAGGGCCACCTCCGTAGCTGCCGCTGTCGTAGCCGCCGCCCTGCGATCCGCTGCCCTGGTAGGAACCGGTGGGATGGGGACCGCTCGAATGCACACCGCCGGGACCGCCTGCCGCGGGCCGGCCGCCCTGGTAGGAACCGGCCGGGTAAGGACCGCTCGGATGCGCCGCGTCGTCGTAACTTCCGCCGGGGCCGCCCGCCGGCCGGCCGCCCTGATATGGCCCGGTGGGCAACGGGCCACTCGGGTGGCTCACGTCGTCGTAACCGCCGCCGGGACCGCCGCCCGCCGACCCGCCGCCCTGGTAGGAGCCGCTCGGATAGGGACCGCTCGAATGCGCACTGCCCGGATCGCCGCCCGCGGACCGGTCGCTCCGGTGCGCGCCGGTGGGGTACGGGCCACTCGGGTGGCTCACATCGTCGTAACCGCCGCCGGGACCGCCGCCCGCGGGCCGGCCGCCCTGGTAGGAGCCGGTGGGATAGGGACCGCTCGAATGCGCGCCGGCCGGGTCGCTGCCCGCGGACCGATGCGCGCCGGTGGGGTACGGGCCACTCGGATGACCTGCGGCGTCATAGCCCCCGCCGGGGGCGCTGCCCGCCAGCCCGCCGGCCTGGTAGGAGCCGCTCGGGTAAGGACCGCTCGAATGGCCGCCCGCAGACCGGTCGCCCTGATAGGAGCCGGTGGGGTACGGGCCACTCGAATGGTCCTCGCCCTGGTAGCCGCCGGACGGGCGGCCGCCGCTGTCGTACGGGCCGGCGCCATGCGCGGCGGGCTGTGCGGGCCCGGCCGGCGTTGAGCCGCGCCCGAACCGGCTGAACCGGCCGGCCCGGTCCTGGCCAGCGGCACCGCGCCGGATGGGCAGGGAGAAGCGCTCCCGGGCCTCACGATCGGCCGGTGGCTCGTCGCCGGGCCCGGCTCCCGGGCCGGCCCGCGGGGTGCCCCGGCCGCCCAAGGCGCGGTGCCCGCGGGGATTGTCACCCTGGGCGCCTGGCCCTTGATCACGCCGCGCCCGGCGGGGACCGATGCCACGTCCGCGCGGCGCGTCCTGGCCGCTGCGGGCTGGCAGCCCGGCATCGTAGCCCGGCCCCGCTGTATCGGGCCCGGCTCCGGCCGCGTATCCGGGCCCGGTGTCGTAGCCCGGGCCGGCATCACGGCCCGGCGCGGCGGTGGGCGTCGCGTAGTCCTGTTGCGCCGTGCCAAGCTCCGCCGCGGGGGCTTGGTCCTGCCCGCTGCGGTGGCTGTGCCGCCCGGTGGTGTCGCCGTTGGGCGCGCGGTAGGCGATGGTTTCGCTGGTCAGGTCCGCCGCCGCGCGGCGGCCCCGGCCTGCGGGGGCAGCCTGCTCCGGCACCAGTGGGCCCGGGTAGCCCCGGCCGCCGGGACGGGAAGCTTCGCCGGGGAAAGAGTCACCGTCGGGATCGGGCACGCCGCCCTGCTGCGCCTCCTCGCCGGCATAGGGATCCTCCGCGCCGGGCGCGCCGCCCCGCCGTGGCCAGCCCGCCCGGACGCCCGCAGGCACGGCAGCAGCGCGCCGCGCGAAGGCTCTGGCCGGCACGGCGGGCTGGGGCACCTCCGTGCCCGGCGGCAACTGCGGCTCGTCCTCGCCACGGCGCGGCGCGCGCCGGCGCCTGGACCGTTCTTCGGGCTCCCTGCCATGGCCGGCGCGGCGGCGGCCGGTCCCCTGCGCTTCGTCATCCCCGGCCGCTTCCGTCACCTCGGCTTCGGCGGCGGTCCGGGAGCCGGGCAGGCCGAGGCCGATCACCACGAGCACGGCCAGGCCCTCCAGCACGACCACGGCCGTACGGCCGAAATTGCTGTGGCTCACCGATAGGGACCCACCGCCGGCCGGCAGCCGGAACCCCTGCGCCCAGCCGTTCACCGGCGCCGCGAGCGGGGTGAGTGGGTGACCGTTCAGGGCCGCGCTCCAGCCCCCGGCAGGCTCGGCGAGCGTGAGCGTGCCACCGCCGGACGGGACCCGCGCGGCGGTCACGCTCACTTGCCCCGAGGCGACCGGCACCACGGTGCCGCCGCTCTCGGTCACGGTGACTCGCGCCGTGGTGCCTACGACCCGCCAGAGCTGGAAGTCCGAGGTGGCGCTCACCGGCCGCAGGCCGGGCACATCGTCGAGCAGCCGGGCCAGGCCCGCGTTGACCGGGGCGGGCAGCAGCACGTAGCCGACGCCGAACCCGGCCAGCGCGCGCCCCTGGTCGGTGACGGCGCTGCCCGAGGGGGCGGTGAGGGTGGCCACGGTCTTGCTGAGTGCCTGCTCGGCCGCTGTGGGCATGGCCAGTTCCTGGGAGCCGATCAGCGGGTCGCTGTCGCGGAGCACCAGGTAGCTCACGCCGCCGTGCGGCGCCCCCTGGAGCACCAGCGTGCGCAGCCGCTGCCCGGTGTCCGAGGACACCGCCACGAACTCGGGCAGCAGCGTCCCGGCCGCCGGGCGCACGGGGCCGGTCACCCCGGAGGTGACCCAGTGGGCCGCGGCAAGGGCGGGCGCGGAACAGGCCACGGCACCGAGCGCGATCACGGCCAGCCCGGCCGGGCTGCGCCACCGGCCCGCGTGCAGCAGGCCAGGCACCTCGTCGCCGGCGGCCACCACGGCGAGCAGCAGGCCAGCACCGGCGATGGCGAGCGCCGGGCCCGGCCAGGCGCGCACCGCGGCGGTGCTTCCCGCCTCGGTGATCGCGACGCGGCTCACCGCCGCGGCGGTGATCAGCCCGGTCACACCGACCACCCAGCCAGCCAGCACCATGCGCCGGCGGCCACTGACCACGAGGGCGACGGTCGCCGCGAGGACCAGGCCCGCGGTCACCCAGAACGGCGGCAGCCCGGGCCCGCCCGGGGACAGCAGCAGCAGGGAGCGGGGGGCAAGGCTGGCGCTGGCCAGACCGGGCCGGGCCAGCCCTGCCTCAAGGAAGATCCTGGCCGGGTGCGTGGCAACGTCCAGGGTCCACGGCAGCAGCAGCAACAGCGGGACGACCACGACGATCAGTGCGTCAAGCGCCCGGTCGCGGCGGCGCAGCGCGATCAGGCCGACGGCCATGACCACGGCGCCGATCAGCCAGAACAGCGGCACGAACGCGGCCACCACCGCGGTCAGCAGCCCCGCTGCCCAGGCGGCGGGCCGTGCCCTGCGGCGCGGCGCGGTGAAGATCCGCCCCACCAGCACCGCGATCGGCGGCAGCAGCACGAGCAGGACGGCCGTGCCGAGCCTGCCTGCCGCCACGGCGCCCATTCCCACAGGCAGCAGCGCGTACGCGACCGCCCCGACGACGCGGGCCGGCACATACGAGGTCACCCGCCGGCTGGCGAGAAAGGCAGTGGCACCCGCGAGCGGCACGGAGCCGAGCAGGATCACGTCCACCGCCAGCCACGGCTTACCGCCGAGCACGGTCGCCAGAATGGCGAGCAGCGCGACGTACGGCGGCGCGTTCGCGCTGGTCCCGACGCTCACCGCGTGGAAGCCCTGGAGATACTCCTGCCACAGGGCCGAGACGCCGCCCCAGGCGGGGACGAGCGCGCCGCCGCCGAGCGGGGTGGAGCCGAGCAGTGACCGCTCCGCGACCAGGGCGACCGCGGTGAGGATCACGAACAGCAGCACCCCGGGGCTGGTGAGCAGGCGCTGCGCCAGCCCGGTGTCGACCAGCAGCGAGTCGTCATCGGACGGGTCCTCGGTCGCGTGATGGGTGCCCACGGTGTCGACAGGCAGCGTCTTGGACAGCGTGCGCGTCGCGTGCTCTGCGAGCATCCGGAATGACCGGCCGGGCGGCAGGTCCTTGGCCAGCCGGGCGAAGGCCTGCTGCCTTCCCCTGGCCCGGATCCGCCGGGCGGCCATCAGCCGCAGCGGGTGGGCGGCCACCGAGGTGTAGGCGGCCAGTTCGTCCCCGGCGGCCGAGGGCCTCTTGGCCAGCAGGAAGAAGAGCGTCCGCACGGCCGAAAGCACCAGGTTGCCCGCCAGGGCGGAGAACATTTGCCTGGCCGGCAGGTTGCCGGTCAGCACCAGCAGCGCGTTGCGGCGGTCCTCGCGCCGGCGATGCTGGGCCGCCGCGGCGTCACGGCGGTTCCTGGCCGTGGCCTCGACGTGGTAGACCACGGCATCGGTCACCACCCGCACCCGGTATCCGGCCGCCTGCACCCGCCAGCAGAAGTCGGTGTCCTCCCGGAACAGCCGCATCCCCGGGTCGAAGCCGCCGACCTGCTCCCACACATCGCGGCGGGCCAGCATCCCGGCGCTGCTCACGGCGAGCACGTCGCGGTCACCGTCGTGCTGGCCCTGGTCGACCTCGCGTGGCTCGATGCCGGTGATCCGGCGCCCCGCCCGGTCGATGGTGGTACCCGCCTCAAGAAGCACGTCCCGGTCGGACCAGTCCATGATCTTCGGGCCGAATACCGCCGCCGCGGGTCCCTCCCGCGCCCCGGCCAGCAGTTGCTCAAGGGCATCCGGGGCTGGCTCGCTGTCGTCGTGCAGCAGCCAGACCCATTCGGTGCGGTCTTCCCTGGAGGTACCCGACAGGGGCACGTGGGCGTTCGCGGCCCGGTGGCGCAGCGCCTTGGCGACCGCGACGCCGTACCCCGTGCCGCGCTCCATGCCGAACACGGCCGCCCGGCCGAACGCCTGGGCGAGCATCGCGCCACTGCGGTCGGTGCTGCCGGTGTCCACGGCCACCACCCGCTGCACGGACCTGGTCTGCTTCGCCACGGCATCCATGACACGCGGAAGCCACGCGGCGCCGTCGTGGGCGACGATCACCGCGGTGACGATGTCTGGGCTGTGCGTGCTGTCTGGTGACACGGTCCCGCTAGCTGCTCGCAGTGGTCACCTGCCGAGGCACGCGGGGCCGCCCCCCTTGGCGTCCCGGCGAGGCTGGGGCACGCCGTGAACAATACGCGAACGCCGGGTTGGCGGTTGGGCAGACGGGCGAAGATGGCCCGGGGATGGCCCGGGGGCCTTGCCTGCGGAAACTGGTTGACCGGCTGGTCAGGCAGGGGTTGTTGTTGATCTACAGATCGTCACCTTTTGCGCCTGCTGCTGCAGGTTTGCCGGGCTGGTGGGATCACCAGGGGGCCGGGGGCTCGGGCCCCCGGGCAAGCATCTAAGAAGCGGCCTGGGCGAAGATGGCCGGAGGCCATCGAGCACAGTTCAGCTAGCCGACTTCTCAGGCGCCTCGCTTGAGGCGGCGGCGTTCGCGCTCGGACAGGCCGCCCCAGATGCCGAACCGCTCGTCGTGCTCAAGTGCGTACTCAAGGCACTCGGTGCGGACCTCGCAGGAGCGGCACACCTTCTTCGCCTCTCTGGTGGAGCCGCCCTTCTCCGGAAAGAACGCTTCCGGGTCCGTCTGGGCACACAGCGCAGTGTCCTGCCAGGACATCCCCCCGGCATCGTCTTCGCCGATACCAAAGATGTCGAGCCCGAGTGGGACGACCTCAGTCACGGCGCACCTCCCTTCCCTCCCGGGAACCCCGTTCCGTGCGCGCCTTCCCGGGCCAGACGCGAACTACACAAGTGAAATTACACGCGCGTGTCTTGCATCGCGTCAAGCGGGATCCGTGATATTGACTCGGGACTTCCCCCGGATGACGGCTAAATCCGGCCCGGAAAACTGGCCGCCGCGGGCCCGCCAGGCAGGGCTGCGACGCTTTTTGCGGGGGTGACCGGGGACCGGGCCCGGCCGGTTGCCAGACTTACCGGCATGCGCATCACCGTGCCCGCGGGCGGAGTCGGGGCCGCCCGCTTCCTGCGCGGGCTGAAGGCGGAAGTGCCCGGCGCCGAGATCACCGTCATCGGCAACACCGGCGACGACATCACGCTGTTCGGCCTGCACGTGTCCCCCGACCTGGACACCGTCATGTACACCCTGGGCGGCGGCATCGACGAGGAGCAGGGCTGGGGCCGGGCAGGCGACTCCCGCACGGTCCTGTCCGAGCTTGCCGCCTACGGCGCCGGGCCGGGCTGGTTCGGCCTGGGCGACCTGGACATCGCCACGCACCTGCACCGGACCAGCATGCTGGCGGCCGGGCTGCCGCTTTCGGCCGTCACCGCCGTGCTCTGCCAGCGGTGGCAGCCGGGGGTGCGACTGCTCCCGATGACCGATGACCGGGTGGAAACCCACGTCGTGCTGGCCAGCGACGATGGCGAGCGCCGAGCGGGGGCGGGCGCGGAGCGCGGGGGCGGGGAAAACAGCGCGGGGGCGGGCGCGGAGCGCGGGGGCGGGGAAAACAGCGCGGGGGCGGGCGCGGAGCGCGGGGGCGGGGAGAACACCGTGCACTTCCAGGAATGGTGGGTGCGTCTGGGCGCTCAGGTGCCCGCGACCGGCTTCGTGTTCGCCGGGGCGCAGCAGGCGTCCCCGGCACCGGGGGTGCTGGAGGCGATCGCCGAGGCCGACGTGATCCTCATGCCGCCGTCCAACCCCGTGGTGAGCATCGGCACGATCCTCGCGGTGCCAGGGATCGCCGAGGCGATGCGCGCCAAGACTGTGGTCGGGGTGTCGCCGATCATCGGCGGCGCGCCGGTGCGCGGCATGGCAGACAAATGCCTCGCGGCGCTGGGCGTGGCGGCCTCCGCGGCCGGCGTCGCGGCGCACTACGGACCCGCACTGCTCGACGGCTGGCTGGTCGACGAGCAGGACAAGGCCGCAGCCGACACCCCGGAACTGGCCGGTATCGCCGTCCGCGCGGTCCCGCTGTACATGAGCAGCCCCGCGGCGACCGCGGCCATCGCCCGCGCCGCCCTCGACCTGGCACTGGACCTCCGCAGATGAGACACCGTCTGTCAACGATCCGCGGTATCACGCCGCAGCCGCCGGGCCGAACGCCGCACAAGGCGCCCCAGGCGCCGTTGCGGTGTCCCGGCGGCGAGGACCCGCCTCCCGAAGCCAGCGAAGCGCCCGCGAGGGAGGCCATGAGATGAGCGTGACGATTATCCCGGTGAACGGGATCCCCGAGGTCACGGAGGGGGCGGAGCTGGCCGGGCTGATCGCGGAGGCAGCGACCGGCCTGGCCGACGGGGACATCCTGGTGATCACCTCCAAGATCGTCAGCAAGGCGGAGGGCCGGGTGGCCCGGGTGGACCGGGAGCAGGCCATCGACGCCGAATCGGTGCGCGTGGTCGCCCGCCGCGGGCCGACCAGGATCGTGGAGACCCGGCAGGGCCTTGTGCTCGCCGCGGCGGGCGTGGACGCCTCCAACACGCCGCCGGGCACGGTGGTCCTGCTGCCCGAGGATCCGGACGGCTCGGCGCGCCGGCTGCGCAAGGCGCTCATGGACCGCCTCGGCGTCCGCCTCGGGGTAGTGGTCACGGATACGCTGGGCCGGCCGTGGCGGGCCGGGCAGACCGACGCGGCGATCGGCGCGGCCGGCGTGGCCCCGCTGCGGGACTACCGCGGCACGGCCGACACGTTCGGCACGGCGCTGGAGGTCTCGGTCGCCGCGGTGGCCGACGAGCTCGCCGGCGCGGGCGACCTGGTGAAGGGGAAGGCGGCCGGGATCCCGGTCGCCGTGGTCCGGGGCCTCGCGGACCTGGTCACCGAGGCGGACGGCCCCGGCGCCCAGGCGCTGATCAGGCCCGCGGCCGAGGACATGTTCCGGTACGGGTCCGCCGATGTGCTCGCGGCCCGCCGCACCGTCCGGGAGTTCACCGGTGACCCGGTGGACCCGGCCGCGGTGACCCGCGCAATCGCGGCCGCGATCACCGCGCCCGCGCCACATCACTCCACGCCGTGGCGTTTCGTGGTGCTGGAGTCCGCGCAGGTGCGGGCCACGCTGCTGGATAACATGCTCGCCGCTTGGATCAGCGATCTGAGCGGCGACGGGTTCACCAAGGACCAGATCGTCCGCCGGGTGCGCCGCGGCGAACCGCTGCGGCGAGCACCGCTGCTGATCGTGCCGTGCCTGCACGCCGAGGCCGCGCACCGCTACCCCGACGACCGCCGCAATGCCGCCGAACGGGAGATGTTCCTGGTTGCCATGGGCGCGGCGGTGCAGAACCTGCTGGTCGCCCTGGCCGTCGAGGGGCTCGGCTCGTGCTGGGTGTCCAGCACGATGTTCTGCCGCCCGGTCGTCACCCAGGCCCTCGGCCTGCCACCGGGCTGGGAGCCGATGGGCGCCGTGGGGGTCGGCCACCCGGCAGCGCCCGCCCCGGACCGCCCGCCGCGGGACCCAGCCAACTTCATGGTCACCCGCTAGCTCCGGAACACCTCCGCCGCATGGCTGCGGCAGGGCCGGTCAGTTCGGGACCAGGGGCAGGTGGGTGCGCCCGCCCCGGACGGAGTTGCACACTGCGTCGCTCAGGGCAGCCGCGGCCGTCGTTCTGCAAAAGGCTTTCATATCCAAATCCAGGCCCGCCCCTAATGATCGGGACGGGCCTGGAAAGAGCCGCGCGGAACGACCGCGCTATCGAGACTAGGAGATCTTCACCGCCGACGGCGCCGAAGCGATCCCGTTGGCGACCACGACCAGCGTGCTCTTGCCCGCCGGCGTGCCCGGCGGCAGCGTGAACTTGGTCGAGGAATGCCTGCCGGGACTGACCGACACCGACGTCCAGTTGCTGGTCCGGGCGTAGGTCACCACGCCGGTGGCGACGTTGGTGATCCGTACCACGGGGAAGTTGGTGGCGTTCTGGACATCGTCACCGTAGGCGGCTTCCCTGGTCCAGCCCGGCGAGCTGCTTGCCGGACAGGGAGTAGGTGCTTCCCGGGGACAGCGTCGTCGAACTCAGGGACGTGATCGAAGGCCGCCACGACGCTTTCGGCGTCCCGCCGGCCGTGTAGACCAACATCTTGCGGCGGCCGTCGTTGAACAGCACCTGCCCGTTCGGCAGGTCCAGCATCCGCGTGGCGAACGAGGTGTCCTTCGGCGCGTTGGGCACGTCCGGGATCTGGGTAATCGTGTTCGAGCCCGCGCGGTAGAGGAAGAAGTGCGTCGGCGTGTTGAACACACACGCGCTCGCGTCGAACAGCACGTTCCCATCCGGCAGGGTCGCTCCCGGCCCGTCGGTGGTGCCGAACGACTTCCCGCCGATCGGCTTGATCATCGGCCCGGCGGTCCACGTGCCCGGGGTCCCGGCCTTGAAGTGGTACAGGGCGCTCTCCGTGTTCGCGTTCGTAGTGCACTTCGCGGGCGGGAATTGGCTGCTCACGCCGGCCCCGGCCACAAACGTGTTGCCGCCCGGCATCTCGTTCTGCGGCCCGACCTCGACGACGGGGAACGGGTTGACCGGGTTGCCACCCGGGGGCATGGCGCCCGCGAATGACCACGACACGGTGCTCGGGTTGAACAGCTGGGCCTGAGGCAGCGCCCAGACTTCGACACTCAGCAGCTGGCCGCTCGGCTCCAGGGTCCAGCCTTCTTCGTCGTTGGGGTCCTCCTTGCCCGTCGCCGGTATCACACTCCACGTCATGGTCTTCGCGTTGAGCAGCGCATCAGCGACGGACGCTTCGGGATTCGTCAGGCAGTTCTGGCAGGCCTGCTGGAGCATGAAGGTGCCGTTGGACAGGACCTCGCTCGCGGCGTCCCCGATGTTCGCCCAGCCCGGTGGCGGTGCGACGGAAGCCCAGGTGTTGGTCAGCGGGCTGTAGATCGCGCCCTGGTTCGTCCACTCCGCTTGTGACCCGTTGTATTCGCCGCCCTCGACGATCATGCGCCCGTCGGGGAGGATCGCCGACGCGAAATACAGCGGCGCATACCCGTTCGGCATCGACGCGATCTTGCTCCACGTCCCGTCGATGTAGCTGCCCTTCGAATCCGGCGTGAGCTTGTACCACGCGCTCGTGGCGGCAATCTTGTTGTTGTCCGGCTCATCGTGGACCAGCACCGTCCCGTCGCTCTCCAGCAGCATCGTGCCGGGCGTATTGAACGGCGGCGGGTTCTTCAGCGGCGTCCACGGTGAGACAGTGCCTGGGGGGCCGTGAAACGGCTTCACCGGCGACGGCTTCGGCAGGCCCAGCGGGGGATCGGGTCGCATCGCTGTTCGCGCGGACCCGTTACCTGCCCGGGCCGGGCTGAGCGGATGCGCGGACGCGGCCGACGAACTGGTAAGCGCAAGTCCAGCCAGCACTGGCACGAAGGCAGCCATGCCCGTGAGCACCACGGATCGACGGCGTATTGTCATGCAGGCCCTCCTATGGTTTGGTTCGCCCTGCTTTGGGCTGCCGCGGCGCTACCAAGCCTCTTGTCCTGGCGGGCTTGTGGCAACCACGACCTAAAAGAGTGTCGTGATTGTGACGGCCGGGACGGACGAGGCGGCACCCCGGAATCAGGCGGGCGCGACAGACCGGTCCGGAGCGCGCTCCCGGCGGGCCTGGCGCACCAGGGGCTAGCGGGACACCAAGGGCAGCCGAGTGGGCCCGCCACGGACGGAGGCGCACACTCCGTCGCTCAGGGCAGCCGCGGCCTGTCGTTCTGCAGAAGGCTTTTCATACAGGGTGGTGCGCTGGCTGATGGGCCTGCCGAGCGGGCCGGCCATGGCGGACATCTGACTGATCGTCTTGTACGAGCCGTTCTGCGACCCGGCCATCCGGCTGATCGTCTCTTCCATCAGGGTCCCGCCGATGTCGTTGACACCGCCGGCGAGGACCGCGCGGCAGCCGTCGTCGCCGAGCTTGACCCAGGAGCACTGAATCGAGGGAATCGCGCCGTGCAGCATCAGCCGGGACACCGCGTGCACCGCGCGGTTCTCCCGGCGGGTAGGCCCGGGGCGGGCCAGGCCGGCCAGGTAGATCGGCGCGTTCGCGTGCACGAACGGGAGCAGCACGAACTCGGTGAACCCACCGGTGCGCTCCTGGATACCGCGGATCACCCGCAGGTGGCCGACCCAGTGCGCGGGTGTGTCCACGTGCCCGTACATCATCGTGGCGCTCGTCCGAATGCCCAGTTCGTGCGCGGTGGTGATCACTTCGATCCAGGCCGCGGCGGGCAGCTTGCCCTTGGTGAGCACCCAGCGCACGTCGTCGTCGAGGATCTCGGCCGCGGTCCCCGGCAGCGAGCCCACCCCGGCCTCACGGGCCCTGATGAGCCACTCCCGCACCGGCAGGCCGGTGCGCGCGGCACCGTTGCTCACCTCCATCGGCGAGAACGCGTGCACGTGGATCTCCGGGCAGCGCCGCCTGACCTCGGCGGCCAGGTCGAAGTACGCGGTCCCGGGCAGGTCGGGATGGATGCCGCCCTGCATGCACACCTCGGTCGCGCCGGCCTGCCAGGCCTCCTCGGCGCGGTCCCCCACCTGGGACAGCGAGAGCGTGTAGGCGTCGGCGTCGGTGCGACGCTGGGCGAACGCGCAGAACCGGCAGCCGGTGTAGCAGACGTTGGTGAAATTGATGTTCCTGGTGACCACGTACGTGATGTCGTCGCCGTTCACGTCGCGGCGCAGGGCGTCGGCGAGCGCGGCAAGGGCGTCGAGTTCCGGGCCGTCGGCGTCGAGCAGGGCCAGCGCCTGCGCATCGGAGATCCCGGCGGGGTCGGCTTCGGCCGTGCGCAGGGCCGCGGCCACCTCGGGCCGCAGCCGCTCCGGGGCGGTGCTCCCCCGGCGCGCGGCCGGGTCGATCCGGGTGGCCACCTCGTCCCAGTCTCCGTACACCTCGGCGAAATCGTCGCGGCGGTCACTGGTCCGGCCCGTCGTGTCGATCGTGACGTGCAGGTCCGTACGGCCGGACGACTCGCCCCAGCCGCCGTCGGGCTCCTGCCACGGCAGGCCGCGCGGGATCGTATCAAGGGCGAGCCCGGTGGCCGGGTCGGCGAGGGCGGCCACGTGACCGGCCAGCCTCGGGTCGAGCCACGGCTCGCGCAGGTATCCGGGGTAGATCGTGAGCCGTTCGGCGAGGCGCATCCCGGCGGCCTCGGTGCGCCGCGCCAGTTCCTCGATCTGCGGCCACGGCCGCTCGGGGTTGACGTGGTCCGGGGTGAGCGGCGACACGCCGCCCCAGTCGTCGATCCCGGCCGCGAGGATCAGCCCGTACTGGTCACCGATGAGGTTCGGCGGCGCCTGGATCCGGGCGGCAGGGCCCAGCACCAGCCGGGCCACGGCGATCGTCGCCGCCAGGTCGGCCAGTTCCGCGTCCGGGACACCGCGCATCTTGGTGTCCGGCTTGGCGCGGAAGTTCTGCACGATGACTTCCTGGATGCCGCCGTACTCCCGGGCGATCCGGCGGATGGCGAACAGCGACTCGGCGCGCTCGGCGCGGGTCTCCCCGATGCCGATGAGGATGCCCGTGGTGAACGGGACCGAGCAGCGACCGGCGTCTTCCAGCACCCGCAGCCGGACCGCCGGGTCCTTGTCCGGGCTGCCGTAGTGCGGGCCGCCCCGCTCGGTGAACAGCCGCGTCGCGGTGGTCTCGAGCATCATGCCCATGGACGGCGCGACCGGCTTGAGGCGCTGGAAGTCGCGCCAGGTCAGCACGCCGGGGTTGAGGTGCGGCAGCAGCCCGGTCTCCTCCAGCACCCGGATGGCCATGGCCCGGACGTAGGACAGCGTGTCGTCGTAGCCGTTGGCGTCGAGCCAGTCGCGGGCCGCGGACCACCTGTCCTCGGGACGGTCGCCGAGGGTGAACAGGGCTTCCTTGCAGCCGAGGGCGGCGCCCTGGCGGGCGATGGCGAGCACCTCGTCCGGCGACAGGTACGGGCTGTCCAGCCGCCCCGGGACCGTGGCGAACGTGCAGTACCCGCACCGGTCCCGGCACAGCCGGGTCAGCGGGATGAAGACCTTGCGCGAGTAGGTGATGACGCCGGGGCGCCCGGCGGCGGTCAGCCCGGCGTCCCTGGTGCGGGCGGCGTAGCCGAGCAGCCGGTCCAGGTCGCCGCCGCGGGCGTGCAGCAGCGTGGCCGCCTCACCCTGGTCGAGCGGCTTACCGTCCCTGGCGCGGGCCAGAGCGCGGCGAAGCGCGGTGCTCGGCGGTGCGTCGTCGGCAGGCTGTGCGGGCTGCTGCGCGCCGGGGCCACGCGCGTCAAGGCTCATTCCGTCACCCTACGATGCGCCCCGGACGTGGCCGCCTTGCGGCCCAGGGAGCTCCCGTGGCCGCGCGGGGTGCGTCACCACGGCCTGCTCAGCCAGACCGGGCCACCAGACGGATGACCGGCATCTCCCGGTCGGTCTTCTGCTGATAGCCACCGAACCGCGGAGCGGTGGCGACGATCTGCTGCCACGCCTCGGTGCGCTCGGCGCCATGAAGCTGCTCGGCGACCACCGCCACCGTGCGGCCTTCGACCTCGATCCGGACTTTGTCGGGATGGGCGGCGATGTTGTAGTACCACGCCGGGTTGCCGGCCGCACCGGCCGCCGATGCCACTATCAGCCAGCTGCCGTCCTTGCCGGGAAACCAGCCGACCGGGTTCGTCCGCTCGGCGCCACTCTTGCGGCCGATGGTCGTCAGGATCAGGGCGTTGAAGCCCATGAACTTGCCGCCCTTGCGGCGGATCCGCCCTGCGGCGAGTTTGTTCGCCCACCGGGCCATCGACCCGGGCGGCTGGCGGGCACCACGGGTGCCTGCATGTGTATCGAAGCTCACGTGACCTCACCTTGGTCGTCGGGAACCGGCTGCCCGTCACGCCCGGCCGCGGGCCGCCGGTCAGCCGTGCCACCAGAACGGGATCATCGTACGGTGCCGAGCGGACGCGGCGTAGCTACTGCGATATCGTATAATCCGATATCGTGATAGATACCGAGTACCCGGGTAGCGAGATCCTCGCCCTGCACCGGGCCACCCATGCGACCCTGCACAAACTCACCACCGTGCTGGCCGGCCTCGACCTGCCCGCCGCCGACATCGACGTGCTGGCCATCCTCGCCGCCGGCGCGGGCCGGACCGTCGGCGCGCTGGCCGAGGCGACCGCTACCAGGCCCAGCACACTGACCAGCCTGCTCGACCGGCTGACCAGGCGCGGGTACCTGGAGCGCCGAACCGACCCCGCCGACCGCCGCTCCTTCGTGGTCGCGCTGACCCCGGACGGGCTGGCCGTCGCGCAGCAAGCCGCCACAGCGATCGCCGACCTGGAACAACAGGCCCTGGCCGCAATGACCCCGGCCCAGCGCGCCGGATTCCACGCCGTCACCGACGCGCTGGCGGAGGCATCCCGATGACCCACCACGACCCACGCGCTGCCCACGGCCCCGGTGCGCCGCACCCGGACGCCCTGCCCGAAGAACTCGCCGGGCTGCTGGCCGAGATCGTCCCGCCGGGCGGCGCGTTCCGGCACCGCGAGCACATCCACCTCGCCTATCTCGCGGTGCGGCGGCACGGCGCGGACCGGGCCGCGGACAAGGTATCCGGCTGGATCCGGCACCTCGCCGCCTACCAGCGTGCGCCGCAGAAGTTCAACTCCACGGTCACCCGGGCCTGGACGGAGATCGTCGCGCATCACATGGCCGACGCCGCGCCCGCCACGGACTTCGCCAGTTTCGCGGAGAGGTATCCCGCTTTGCTGGACAAGCGCCTGCTGACCAGGCATTACACCTCGCGGACCCTGGCCTCCCCGGCAGCAAGGACCGGCTGGGCGGAACCCGACCTGGCGCCCTTCCCGTGGCGCCCGCAGGCGCCGTGGCCATTGAGCTAGGTAAGGCGATGGTCCTAACTTAGTAATGCAGACCCATGTCCGTGGATATGGGATGGCAGGCCGCCAGCTCCGAGGCGGATGGAAAGAGGAACGGCGGCGTTTTGGGCTGGGGGGGCGATGGGCCGACCGGTGGACGGCACGGACGCTGGGTTGCCTGTCGCCAGATCAGAGCGGGCACGTGGGCATGGCCGACTTGAGGTGCCAAGCAACCTGCCGACCGAGTTGAGCACGTTCGTGGGGCGGGCGGACGACGTCGAACGCGGGATGGGGCTGCTCAGCGAATCGCGGCTGGTGACGTTCACGGGCGCGGGCGGCTGCGGCAAGACCAGGCTGGCACGGCAGGTCGCGGCACGCGTGGCGGAGCGTTTCCCGGGCGGAGTGTGGTGGGTCGAGTTGGCGTCGCTCGCCGACGGTGCGCTCGTGACCGAACGGGTGTCGCGCACGCTTGGCCTACAGGCGGGCGGGACAGAAGCCGTCGTCGATTATTTCGGTGACAGTACGGCGCTTGTGCTGCTGGACAATTGCGAGCACATCATCGAGGGTGTCGCCGAGTTCGTCACCGCGATCTTGCGAGGCGCAGGGCTGATCCGTGTGCTCACCACCAGCCGGCACCCCCTCGGCGTGGAAGGAGAGACGACCTGGCGGGTGCCATCACTGGCAGTCCCGCCGCAGGCAGCCGACCCCGCCAGCGTGGACCGGTTCGACGCGGTGCGGCTGTTCCAGGAACGCGCCAGGCAGGCGCATCCGGAGGTGACGCTAACACCGGCGGTCGCACAGATATGCCGTCGGCTCGACGGCATTCCGCTGGCGCTGGAACTGGCTGCCGCCCGGGTTGGCGGCATTGCGATCGATCGTCTCGTGGACGAACTGGACGACCGGTTCAGCTTGCTCACCGGCGGATCGCGCGCCGGCCTCGCGCGGCACCGCACGCTGCTCGCCTCGGTGGAGTGGTCCTACGAGCTCCTGGACCCGCGCGAACGCGTGCTGCTGCGGCGGCTGGGCGTCTTCGCTGGTGGCTGGACGGTTGAGGCGGCCCGGCAGGTGGTCGGGTTCGCGCCGCTGGAACCGGCGACGGTGCTCGACCTGCTTGGCCGTCTCGTGGAGAAGTCACTGGCACAGCTGGACGATTCGGGACGCTACTTTCTGCTGGAGACCATCCGCGCGTACGCGCGGGCACGGGCGGCCGAGGCAGACGAGACGTCGATGGTGGCCGGCCGCCATCTGACCTGGGCCGCTGATTTCGCGCAACGGCTGGAAAAGGACGTCGAGCGCGCCGACCCGGAGTGCCTCGACCTGGTCGAGCGCGAACTGCCCAATATCCGTGCCGCACTCGATCATGCGGCCGACGCGCCTGATCCGGACCACGACGGCCTTCGGCTGATAACCGCCCTGGCGTTCTTCTGGACCCAGCGCGGCTACGCGGCCGAGGGTGCGGACTACAGCTTGCGTGTGCTCGCCGGGGACCCGGCCGCGCCGCCGGCGGTGCGGGCGCGCGCGGGCTGGGCCGGCGCCTACGACCGCTTCTACACCTTCGATCTTGACCGCGCGATGACCGCGGCGAATATCGCGCTGGAGGAGGCGAGGGAGGCCGGGGATGAGGCCACCCAGGGACGGTGCCTGCACGTACTCGCCGCGGCCACATTCATGGTCGACCCCGGTGCGAGCCGGCCGTTGTTCACCTCGAGCCTGGAGCTCGCCAGGGCCAGCGGCGACCACTGGGCCGAAGCCGACAGTCTTCAGTTCCTCGGGTTCAGCCACCTGCTACAGCACCGGCCGGCCCCGGCGGAGGAGCTGCTGGCGCAGTCCGGGGCGATGGCCGACGAGATGGGCAATGCGTTCCAGCAGGCGTGGCAACATATCGCGTTCGGCACCGCGAAAGCGGATGTCGGCGAGCTTGCGGACGCGGCAAGGGAATTGCGAACGGGCGTTGGCATCGCACGCCGCGTCGGTGATCCCGCGGTCGAGATCTGGGGCTGCTCATGCTGGGCAATGGTGGAGTTGTCACGCGGCAATCTGGCTGAACTGCGTGCCATCGCCGATGGCATGGACCGCCCTGGCCGGCCACTTGGGGAGGCGGGCGCGACGATGTTCGACGCGCTCCGGCTTGTCGCCGCCGACATCGATCACGCGGCGGCTGCATTGTGCTCCCTTGGCGATCTTCTGTTCACGAGCAACGACCCGCCCGATGGCGCCCGGATGATCCTGCTGGGCGCCGCCATCGCCCTGCGTGCCGGTGACCGCGCCGAGGCGCGGGCCGCTGCGGAGCGGTCTCTGGCCGGGTGCGAGCAACTGGGCTCGGCGCTGGCGGGGGCGTGCCGCGTGCTCCTGGCCCGGCTGGACCGGCACGATGGCGTCGCCGCCGAACAGCAGGCGCATGCGGGCCTCGCCGAGATCACTGACGCTGGGCTGTGGGCCGAGGTACCCGACGCGCTGGAGCTGCTCGGTGGCATTGCCATCGACTCCGGCGCCTTCGCGGAGGGCGCCCGGCTGCTGGCCGCGGCCACGGCCCTGCACGAGCGCATGGGCCAGCGGTGCTGGTTCGCCAGCGAGACCGATCGGGACCGCGCGCGTGTCGTGGCCGAACTCGGCGACGATTTCCCCGGTATCGCGGCGGAAGGGCAGCGGCTGGACGCCGCCGCTGCGGTTGCGTACGCCCGCCGGGCACGCGGCGAACGACGGCGTCCGTCCTTCGGCTGGGACAGTCTCACCCCGATGGAGCTGGAGGTGGTCCGGCTGGCCGCGGCCGGGCTCACCAATCCCGCGATAGGCGAGCAGCTGTTCATCTCGCGCGGGACCGTGAAAACCCATCTGCTGCACGTGTTCGCGAAACTGGGCGTGCACACCCGGGCCGAGCTTGCCGCGGCCGCCATAAAGCACGGGCTCGGCTGACACTTTCTCGCCACTTCTCTGCCATCTGGCAGATGTTGTCACCCGCCATGCGGGCGATGGTGTTCTCCCAGGCGAAGGAGAGCCAGATGATGTTCCTTGACTGCCCGGCGTACCTGAACGAGGACGGCACGCAGCGGTGCGGCCTGCCCGCCGAGGTGAGCGACCGATCCACCATGCACTCGACCAGCGGGCCCATCGAAAACGTGAAGATCTGCTGCCCGTCCGGCCACTGGTTCAACGGGCCGGTCGAATTCCTTACCTTGCCTGCAGATCGCGGCGTCGCGCAGGTCGCCACGCCTGCCCACCACGCCCCCTGACACCTGCGCCTGCCGCGCCCGGAGATGCGGCGCGGGAGACGCAAGACTAGATGTGGCGGTAGTCGCGGGGGGCGTTGCGAGGGCCATGCCGGGGCGGGCCCTGGCCGCTCATCTCCAGCAGCCAGGCGGCCCGGTAGCGGTGCCCGGCGTAGGGGGCGAGCAGCTCGCACATGCCCGCGTCGTCCACCTTCTGCCGGATCAGCGCCCAGCCCACGATCGAGGGCAGGTGATAGTCGCCGACCGACAGGGCGTCGGCGTCGCCGATGGTGCGCTGGCGGATCTCCGCGGAGGTCCACGGCCCGATCCCCGGCAGCGTCTGGAGCCGGCGGTCCGCCTCCGCCGGGGTCATCGCGGCGGTCTCCTCCAGCTTCTCGGCGACCCGGGCGGCCCCGATGATCGTGCGCGCGCGGACCAGTTCCACCCCGGCGCGGTGCCACTCCCAGGACGGGATGCGGATCCAGGTCCGCGGCGGCGGGCACACCCGCATCCCGGGCGGGGCAGGCCCTGGGGCCGGGTCACCGAACCGGAGCAACAGCAGCCGCCAGGCGCGTTTCGCCTCCGCGCCGACCACCTTCTGCTCAAGCACGGCGGGGATCAGCGCCTCGAACACCCGGTCAGACCGCCCGATCCGCAGCGCGTAATGCCGCCGGGACATCTCCTGCAGCAGTGGGTGCACCGGCTCGAAGCCGGACGGGTCGTCGGCGGCCCCCAGGAGGCCCCGGAGCGTGCCGAGGAACCACGACGCACCAGGACCCCATGCGGACGCGTGCACGGTGATCCGCCCGGCCTCCGCGCCAGGCACGGCCTCTTCCGCGGGCACGGCGTGGACCCGCATGGTGGCCGGGCCGTCCGGGGTGAGCGCGGTACGCCACGCGGCACCGTATTCGTCGACCAGGTAGGCGGGATCGCCCCGGCCGCGCCGGTGCACACCCAGCGTCCGGGACCAGTCCAGGGGGAACGGCGGCTGCCACTGCCTGGTCAGCGCGCCCGCTAACGGCGGGACGGCCACCCCGGGGAGCGGCCCGCGATGCCCGGAGCGGGGACCGTGCGCGGCGTAGGGCACCACCTGCGGCGCACCAGGGATCCCCGCCAGCACGCGGGACGCCGACCGCCGGGGCATCGGGGCTACGCGTCCGTGGAGAAGCGCACCGAGGTGGGGCCGAGGGAGACGTCCGGCCACACCCGCGCACCTGCCCGAAGCTCGTTGCCCTCGGCGATGACCGCGCCGTCGCCGATCACGGCCGCGTCGATCAGGACGCCCTCGCCGATCCTGGCGCCCTTGCCGACGGCACTGTGGCGGACGGACGCCCCGGCCGCGATCGTCACACCGTCGAAGAGCACGCTGCCCTCCACCCGCGCACCGCTGCCGACGACCGCACCGGCCCCGACGACCGTACCGCCGGAGAGCCGGGCATCCGGGGCGACCTCGGCGCCGGCCAGCACCAGCGCTTCGCCGCTGTGCGCGGGAACGGCCGGCGAGGCGAGGCGGCCGAGCACCAGGTCGGCCGAGCCCTGGACGAAGGTCTCGGGGGTTCCCACGTCGAGCCAGTAGGCGGTGTCCACGAAGCCCATCAGAACCTGACCGGATGCGATGAAGCCGGGGAAGGTCTCACGTTCCACCGATACCACCCGGCCCGCCGGAATCTGGTCAATGACACTCCGGCGGAACACATAACAGCCCGCGTTGATCCGGTTCGTCACCGGATCAGGGGTCTTCTCCAGGAACGCGGTCACGCGCCCGGCCGCATCGAGGGGCACGCAGCCGAACCGGGCCGGGTCCGGGACCTCGACCAGGTGGAGTGTCACGGCGGCATCCGCCTTGCGGTGCAGGTCCACCTGAGCACCGATGTCGTGGCCGGACAGGACATCCCCGTTGAAGATGACGACCGGGTCGTCGGGCCCGCCGCGCAGCCCCTGAGCCGCGTTGCGGATCGCCCCGCCGGTGCCGAGTGGCTCCTCCTCGTGTACGTACGTGATCTCCAGGCCGAGCTCGGACCCGTCTCCGAACCGCTCCGCGAACATCTCCGCGCGGTAGGACGTGGCCAGGACGACGTGCGCGACGCCGGCCGCGGCCGCTTTCGCGAACTGATGGGTGAGGAACGGGACCCCCGCGGTCGGCAGCAGGTGCTTGGGCGAGGCCAGGGTGAGTGGCCGAAGGCGGGTTCCGTAACCCCCGACGAGGAGGACCGCTTCGAGCGGTTCGTGGCGGGCGTGCTCAGTTGGCATAAGGACGGAGGCTACTCTGTCGACTGCGCCGCCGCACGCTGGTAGGAAGCCATGTGTGCTTCGGCCGAGGCGGCCCAGGTGAACTCGCGCGCCCTGGCCTGTTCAAGCTCGCCGAGGGCGGCGCGCCTGGCCGGGTCGTCGAGCAGCGCCCGCAGCCCGCTGCGGATGCTGTCCGCGTCCGGCTCGGTGTAGGCGACCGCGTCGCCGCCCACCTCGGGCAGGGAGGTGCGGTACGTGGTGAGCACCGGGGCACCGCAGGCCATGGCCTCGAGCACGGGCAGCCCGAACCCCTCACCAATGCTGGGGAACGCGACCACGAGCGCCCCGCCGAGGTAGCCGGGCAGGTCGCGGAACCGCAGATACCCGGGCCGGACCAGGCGCAGCCGGGCGGGGACCGCGGCGATGGCCGCGTCAACCTCCTCACTCCACATGGTGCCGCCGGCGAGCACCAGCGCCGGCGGATCCTCCATGTCCGCCACGGCCGCCGCCCACCCGGTGATCAGGGCGGGGATGTTCTTGCGCGGCTCCAGGCTGCCCAGGTAGGCGATGTACGGCTTGCCGTGCAGGCCGAGCCGGTCGGACATCTGCTGTATCGCGGCGGGATCCGGCCGGTGGAACAGTTCGAGGTCCACGCCGTGGTAGGCGACGTCGATCCGGGTGGGGTCGGCGCCGAGCACCCGCACCAGCTCGTCGCGGGTGGCCTTGGACGGGACGAGCAGCCGGGTGGCCCGGCGCGCCGCGGTCCTGATGGCGGATTTGAAGTAGGTGGCGCTGACCGGGCTGTGCGCGTCGGGCTCGGTGAAGAACGTCAGGTCGTGGATGGTCACCACGACCGGCACGCCAGGGCGCAACGGCATCGTGGTATGCGGAATGTGCATGACGTCGGCATTCGTTTGCTGCGCGACCAGCGGCAGGCCGGTCTGTTCCCAGGCCAGCCGGGCCGGGCGGTGCGCGATGGCGGTGGGGGCCGCGACGATGCGGGCATTGGGGATCATGCGGCCGTACCGCTCCTCGTCGGCGCGCTGGCAGGCCACCACCAGGTCCGCCCCACCCTGGCAGAGTGCGATCACGAGCCCGTCGACGTAGCGTCCCAGCGCCCCGCGATCCGCGGGCACCGCGGTCGCGTCAACAAGTACCCGAGGCGCCACGACCAGTCTCGCTCCTCTCGATCCGGGCAACGGCCCAAATGTGAACGCTCACTAGGACCGTACCGCGTCCAGGATCTCCCGCCACCACCGAGCGTACGCCCTCCGCAGGGGTCCCCGTGAGCATGCCGCGCGCTATCGCGAGGCGCTCGGACTCGGGGTGGGAGCCGGGCTGGTCTTCGGCGACGGCGCCGACGAAGAACTGGCCTTCGCGTCCGCCTGGGCGTTGGTGATCTGTTGCTGCATCTTGGTGATGTCCTGACCGTAGGTGGCGAGGTCGCCGTTGCGCAGCGCGGCCTGCGCCTTGGCGTAGAACTGCTGCGCCTGTTTCAGGTCGGCGATCACCTGAGCGTTGACCGAACCGCCCGACGGGCCACCTGGGGCGCTCGGGCTCGTCAAACTGCCGCCGAACACCTGCCGGAGGGCGGCGGACAGGGTCGGCTGGAAGCCCACCGGATGCCCCGCGTAGAAGGCGAAAACCCGCTGCAGCGAGGGGTAGGACCCGGTGGACCCGGCCGCGTTTGCGGTGACGTACACGGGCTCGATGTAGAGCAGGCCGCCGCCCACGGGGATCGTGATCATGTTGCCGAGGGTCACTATCGAGCCGCCCCGGCGCAGCAGGGTGAGTTCCGCTGACGCGGCCGCGTTACTTTCGAAGGCGCCCTGCACCTGCGACGGCCCCTCGGTGACGGCGTTCTGTGGCAACTCGAGAATGCGGATCGTGCCATAGCCGGGCTGCGTCGGGTTGCTGTCCACCACCATGTTCGCGGCCAGGTTGGCCCGGTTGCGTGGCACGAACGTCGTGGTCTGCGAGAACTCCGGTTGCCCGTACCCGGGGATCGTCTCGGTCAGGTAGTACGGCGGCTGGCTGAACCTGTTGGCCACCGCCCCGGTCGGATCGTTTGGAACTTCCCAGAAGTTCTGCCCGCCGTAAAACGCCTGCGGGTTCAGCACGTGGTACTGGGCAAGGACCTCCCGCTGGACCTCGAAGAGGTCCGGCGGGTAGCGCATGTGCGGCAGCAGGTAGGACGGGATGTCCTTGCGCTGCTGGATGACGCCGGGGAATGCGTTCATCCACGCCTGGAGCATCGGGTCCTTCGGGCCCCACTGGTACAGGGACACCGCGCCGGTGTAGGCGTTCACCACCGCTTTGACCGAGTTGCGGATGTAGTTGATCGCGCCGGTCGGCTGGCCCGCCACGCTCCCGTTCGGCGTCTGGCTGGTGCTGGTGGCCGCGGCCATGCTCAGCCGCTGTGAGTACGGGTACAGGTCGGTGGTGGTGTAGCCGTCCACCACCCAGTAGATGTTGCCGTTGGCCACGACCGGGTACGGGCTGCCGTCCAGGGTGAGGAACGGCGCGACCTTGGCGACCCGGGCCAGCGGCTCGCGGTCGTAGAGGATCTTCGAATTGCCGTTGATGGCGCCGGACAGCAGAATGTTCAGCTCGCGGAACTTGATCGAGTACAGAACCCGGTTGAGCGGGGAGCCCACCGGCACGCCGCCGCCGCCCTGGTAGGTGGTGTTCCTCTGCCCGCTGGCGTTCGGGAAGGGGTAGTCGAGTTCCTCGCCGCCCGGCCTGCCCTTCGGGCCGCCGACGATGACGTAGTTGTTCTCCCCCTCGCCGAAGTACACCCGCGGCTGGAACCTGCCGAGCAGGCCCCGCGGCGGCAGGTCGCTCTCCACGTAGTCGGGGGTGCCGCCGCCGGCCACGGAGTTCTCCCTGGCGGCCACGAACCCGAAGCCGTGCGTGTAGACCAGGTGGCTGTTGATCCAGTTGCCCTGGCCTGCCGGCGGCCCGGACAGGCCGCGCACCGCCACCGCCAGGTCCTGCGGCACCGGCCCGTCACCGGGCAGCACGTACCGGTCCACCGACAGCGTGCCCGGGAACTGGTAGAACCCCTTGACCTGCTGGAGTTGCTGGAACGCACGGGAAACCACGGCCGGGTCCATCAGCCGGAACCCGGGCAGGTTCGACGACGTGTTGTACAGCGTGCCCGCCGAAGCGGTGCTGGTCCCGTTGTAGGACTGCGGCTGGACCTGGCTGACCCCGTAGGCCAGCCGGGTCTGGGTAATCTCCCGATGGATGTACGGGTACTCCTTGGCAAGCTCGTTCGGCTTGACCACGAACTGCTGGATGATCGCCGGGTAGACGCCGCCGATCAGGATCGCCGACAGCACCAGCAGGCCGAACCCGACCGCGGGGAGCAGCGCGCTGCGCCGCACCGCACCGGCGAAGAACAGCAGGGCGCACAGCACCGCGATGAGCGCGAGCACGGTCTTGGCCGGCAGCACGGCGTTGACGTCGGTATAGGACGCGCCGGTGGTCACCGCGCCCCGCTGGGAGAAGTCGATGCCCCACCGGTCCACCCAGTAGGCAACGCCCTTGAGCAGGACGAACACCCCGAGCAACACGAACAGGTGGGCCTGCGCGGCCATGGTCGCCCGTGGCCGCCTGGCCTGCCAGCCCAGCCCGCCGTACAGCACGTGTACCGCGACGGCGGCCAGCAGCGAAAGGAACACCGCGGCGAACAGGTAGCTCAGCACCAGGCGCAGGAACGGGTAGGTGAAGACGAAGAACGAGATGTCGAGGTTGAACTGCGGGTCTCTGCGGCCGAACGAGACCTGGTTGATGAAAAGCAGCCAGGTGCGCCAGGCACCTGAGGCGGTGATCCCGGAGATCACCCCGATCAGGCCGAGCACGATGCCGAGCAGCAGCCGCCGGTGCGGATCGACCGCCATCCGCAGGGCGTCCACCCCGGGCCGTTCGGCGGCCGCGGCCGGCCGGTACACCGGCCGCAGCCGGAAGGCGAGCACGGCGTTGAAGCCGATCGTGGCCACCATGAAGATCCCGACCACGAAGAACAGGGCCCACCTGGTCCCGTAGGTCACGCCGAAGACCGACCCGTAATCCACCGAGCGGTACCAGAGCCAGTCGGTCCACACCCCGGCGATGATCGTGACCAGCACACCGAGGGCGATCAGCCCGCCGACGACCGGCAGCAGGTAACGGGGCCAGCGGGGCAGGCGCAATGCCTGACGGCCCGGCGGCCGGTCGGCCGCGGACGGCCGGAAGCTCATCCGGTCTCCCTTACATCGGCTGTGCCCGCGGCCACGTCAAGTGTGCCTGAGGCGCGGCATGGCGTCCATGCGCCGCCAATCTACCGCGATCATCGGGATCCGTTTCTGAAGGCTAGCTGGACGTTCAGCGCAAACGGCATCCGGGTGCAGCCCGGCGCGCACAAAGACGACACGCCGGCACGCGCGGGAAGGCACCCCGGCGTCCGGGGGAAGGCACGCCGCCGGCTAGCAGGACGGGACGCTGCCGCCGGACCGCAGGGCCTTGAGCGCGCTGACCGCGCCCGCGAGCGTGGACACCTTGATCAGGCGCATCCCCTGCGGAACCGAACCGGCGGTGTCCGGGCAGTTGGCCGCCGGCGTCAGGAAGACGGTGGCGCCGGCCGCGCGTGCGCCGGCCATTTTCTGCTGTATGCCGCCGATCGGGCTGACCGCGCCATTGGCGGAGATCTCGCCGGTGCCGGCGATGAACCGGCCCCCGGTCAGGCCGCCGGGGGTCAGCTTGTCCATGATCCCGAGCGCGAACATCAGGCCCGCACTCGGGCCGCCGATGTTGCCGATGTTGATCTTGACCTGGAACGGGAACCTGTAGGTCTCGTTCACGCCGACGCCGACCACCGCCTTGCCCTTGACGTCGGCGGTCTTCATCCGGAACACATGGGTGGTCCCGTGCCGGTCGACGGTCAGCCGGACCGGGGCACCCGGCTTGCGGGCGCGGATCCTCGTGCCCGCATCGGCCCGGCACGTCAGCTTGCTGCCGTCCACCGCGGTGATGACGTCGCCGGATCTGAGCACGCCGGACGCGGGCGAGCCCGGCTCGACCTGGAAGACCGTGTCCACGACGTCGTAGGGGATGTTGAGCTGGCACAGCGCGGCCGCCTGGGCGAGCTGCTGCGAACTGACCATCTGCTGGGTGTCCTGACGGGTCACCTGCTGCTGGGTCAGGTCCGTGCCGAACAGTTCGGACTCCGGCACCACCGCCTCGTGCGGGGACAGCCAGGCCTGCAACGCGGTGAACAGGTTGAAGCCATCCGAGGGGCCGCCCTGGTAGGACACCGTGACCATGTTGAGGTGCCCGTTCGTGGGATAGCTGCGGTGCCCGTCGATCACGATCAGGGGCTTGCCGGACTGGGTGCCGAGCGTGTTGAGCGTGGGGCCGGGGCTCAGGATGACGTAGGGGACGGGCAGCAGCGCGGCCACCACCACGGCGGCGGCGATGCCGGCCGCCGCGATCAGCAGGGTGAGCTGGCGTCGGGTCGCGGGTGCCTGCCTAAGCACCGCCGACCCACTCGCTGGAACCCTCGCGGAACCACTGGCGCTTCCAGATGGGCACCTCGTGCTTGAGCCGGTCGATCAGCGCGTGGCACGCCTCGAACGCCTCGGCGCGGTGCGCGCAGGACGCGGCGACCACCACGGCGAGATCCCCGATTTCCAGGTCACCGGTGCGGTGCACCGCGGCCAGCGCGATGACGTCGAAGTCGGCGGCGACCTTCTCGGCGACCCGGCGCAGTTCGGTGGCCGCGGTCGGGTGCGCGCTGTAGGAGAGCCGGGTCACGTCACGGCCGCGGTCGGATGCCCTGACCGCACCGGCGAATATGGCGATGCCGCCCGCACCAGGATCACTGACCGCGGCGCGCAATTCGTCAACCGACAGCGGGTCCTCGCGCAGTTCGGCGAGCCGGATCACTTCCACGCCAGTCACCGTACCTGGCTCACGAACCCCGCATGCGTCGGCGGGCCGCGCGCACCACCGCCGCGGTGCCGATCACCGCAACCGTTCCGGCCGCCGCGGTGATGGTCACCTCCTTGCTGGGCAGGCGGCGCCCGGCCGCGCGATGCCCGGCCCTGGCCTCCATCAGCGCCTCGAGCACCGCGGCGTTGTCCCAGCCGGGACGCCAGCCGGCCGCGCGCAGCACCTCGCAGTCCACCACCCACGGATAGACGAGGTAGTGCAGGTCGTTCACTGGTGCCGGGTTGATGCCCACCCGGTGCAGCCGCTGGGCGGTGCCGAACGTCAGGCCGGCCGGCAACTCGATTCGGCGCAGCCCGCTGATCCGCTCCACCTCGTCCTGTTCCAGCCACCCGTCGCAGCCCACGGCGAAGGACCCGGCCACCTCGCCGGCGATGGACAGTTCGAGCGCGCTGATGAGGTCGTCGATGTGGCAGAACTGCCAGCGCGGCGAGGCACCCTTCACCGTGAGCAGCCGCGCGGACTCGAAATGCCTGGCGGCGAGGGAGTCGGCGGAGCCGTCCACCAGCGCCGCCGGGCGCACCACGGTCACCGACAGGCCCGGGTGGACCCGGGGCGAGCGGCGCGCCAGGTGCTCGATCTCCAGCAGGTCCCCCGCCACGCTGCCGTCCGGGTCGGCGCGCAGCGGCGCGGACTCCTCGAGCGGGACCGGGTTGTCCGGCCGGGCGCCGTAGACCATCGCGCTGGTTACCAGGATCACCCGGCCGACCTGGCCGGCCGCGGCGGCGGTCAGCACGGTTTGCGCGGCCCGCACGTTGGCAGCGCGCCGGGCCCGGTGCTCCGAGTCCACGGAAGTGTCGATGTCGGTGTGGACCAGGACGTCCACGTCGGCGAGGCGGCCGGCCAGCGCCGGGTCGCGCACGTCGGCCAGGCGCCAGACCACACCCGTAACGTCACCGCGCTGCTCGTCGATGGCGATGACCTTGCGCACCCGCTCCGAGCCCGCCAGGCGGGCCGTGAGCGCGTGCCCCAGGCCATGCGCGGCGCCGGTGACAGCTACGGCCGGAGACGTCCGCCCCTGGCGAACCGGCGCCTGTGCGGTGCTCAAGGTGTGCTACTCCCGAGATAACGTGGCTGGTGTGATCCTTCCATCCTGCCTGAGAGGCCACGCCAATGGCTGATCGTCCCTTCGGCTTCGGCCCACCGGGCGGTGGGCGGCCTGGTTCTGGCGGGTCCGGATCCGGCTCCTCCGGCGGTCCTCCGGACGAAACGGGCGGGGCGGGACCGCTAGGCCCCCTCGGCGACCCGCAGCAGTTCGCCGACGCGTTGCGCCAGTTCGCGGACCTGATGTCCTGGCAGGGCGGCCCGGTGAACTGGGACCTGGCCAAGAACGTGGCACGGCACGCGGTGGCCGCCGAGGGCGACCCGAGCGTGCTTGACGTGGACCGCCAGAAGGTCGTGGACGCGCTACGGCTCGCGGACCTGTGGCTTGATGAGACCACCAGTTTCTCCACCGGTATCCGCCTCGCACAGGCCTGGAGCCGGTCGGAGTGGGTGGAGGCCACACTGCCGGTCTGGTCCAAACTGTGTGACCCGATCGCCGACCGTGCCGTGGACGCGATGGGCGGCATGCTCGCCGAGGACCCCTCGGAACTGGGGTCCGGCATGCCCCCGGAACTCGGCGAGGCCTTCAAGGCGATCAGCGGTGGCCTGTCCGGCCTCGGCGGGATGATGCGCCGCATCGGCGGGATGATGGTGGGCAGCCAGACCGGGCAGGCGGTGGGCGCCCTGGCCCGTGAGGTGGTCAGCTCCACCGATATCGGGCTGCCGCTCGGCCCGGAAGGGACCGCGGCCCTGCTGCCGGCCGGCGTGGCCGCGTTCGGTGACGGCCTGTCGGTGGACCCGGACCAGGTCAGGCTGTATCTCGCCCTGCGGGAGGCGGCGCACCACCGGCTGTTCGCACACGTGCCGTGGCTGCGGGCGCACCTGCTCAGCGCGGTGGAGGACTACGCCAGGGGCATCACGATGGACGCGGCGCAGTTGCGCAACGCCATGCCGCAGATCGACCCGTCGAATCCGGACGCCATCCAGGAGGCGCTGTCCGGAGCATCGCTGTTCCAGCCCGAGGACACCCCACAGCAGAAGGCGGCGCTGACCCGGCTGGAGACCGCGCTCGCGCTGGTCGAGGGCTGGGTGGACACGGTGGTCGACGCCGCGGCGAGGGACCGGTTGCCGCAGGCAGGGGCGCTGGCCGAGGCGGTCAGGCGCCGCCGGGCCACCGGTGGCCCGGCGGAGCACACGTTCGCCACGCTGGTCGGCCTCGAACTGCGGCCGCGCCGGTCGCGGGAGGCCGCGGCGATCTGGCGGGGCCTGACGGAGGCGCGCGGCATTGAAGGCAGGGACGCGGTCTGGGCCCACCCCGACCTGCTGCCCACCGCGGCGGACTTCGACGACCCGGACGGCTTCATCTCCGGCAAGAACGAACTGGACATGTCCGAACTTGAGGCCGGGACCGCGGACACGGCCGGCGCGGAAGGCGCGCCTGGTGCCGATGGCACGCCCGGTGCAGAAGGCACGCCAGGTGCGGATGACGGTCCGGGCGAGGACGGCACGCCGGACAACGGCGCGAAATAAACCGTTGTCCACAGCCGGTGGGTAACGGCCGGGCAGCGCAATGGGCGATTACGGCGGCGGCCACCCCAGAATTCACAGGCTTTTCCCACGGGTGTCCACAACAATCAACCGGCCACTCCCCAAGTTGTCCACAGCGCTGTCCACCGGCAGGGTTGACCACGCCGCACGTTGTGCCTAGTCTCGGCCGAGATGAGTCCCCGGGCACGGGCCGTAGTCTTTCCGGGGAAGGGGGACTGCCTGCCTGTGGGAACCGCTGGCGCGACCGCCCGGTTCCCCGCCCGGGGGCTCGGCATTTTCGGGCAGAACTTCGGTTTGCCGGAATGGATGCCCCTTTTTTATTGCGCTACGACGGCCGTGCGACTGTCCTACCGCCGCGCGAGCATTCTCCTTATGAGACCAGCTCTGAAACCGGGCCTTGAGACCGTATGGCGTAACCGGGACACCGTGCAGATCGGAATCGACCCGCGGCGGGCCATCGCGCTGACCGGGATGCGGGGTGCCGCCGCCCTGCTGCGCCTGCTCGACGGCAGCCGGGACCGGCATCAGGTGCTCGCCGCGGCCGGGGATCTCGGCATGGACGCCACCGCCGCGGACCGGGTGCTCACCCTGCTGGCCGCGGCCGGGGCGCTCGACGACTGCCCGGCCGGTGGTCACGGAGGGCTCCCCGCCGGGACGCGGGCCCGGCTCGCGCCCGAACTGGCCACCACCTCGCTGGCCCGCCGGGACACCGACGGCGGCGCCCGTACCCTGGCCCGGCGCCAGGCGGCCCGGGTCCGGGTGCACGGCTCGAGCCGGGCCGGCTTATGGATCGCCGGGCTGCTGTCCGCCGCGGGCGTGGGCCTTGTGCTGTCCACGGGTCCCGCCGCCCCGCGCCCCGGCCCGGGCGGGGCCGCCACTCCCCCGCCGCCCGGCGAACCCGGCACCGCGACCAGCCAGCGATCACGGCCGCGACGGCGCCCTGACCTCGTCATCCTGGCCGACAGCCACGGACGCGAACTCCCGGGCGTACTGGTCAGCCGTGCGGTGCCGCACCTGGCCGCGTCCGCGAGCGAGGCGATCGGCGTGGTGGGCCCGCTTGTCCTGCCCGGCCGCTCGGCCTGCCTGCGCTGCCTCGACCTGGCCCGCACCGAGCGCGATCCGGCCTGGCCGCTGATCCTCGCCCAACTGGCCGGCCAGCCGGCCGCGGACCCGCTGGGCTGCGACACCGTGCTCGCGACGATGGTGGCCGCCCAGGCCGCCGCGCAGGCCCTGGCCTTCCTGGATCAGGGCGCCGAGGCGGCCGCCGCGGTGACCAACGGCACGCTGGAACTGGTACTACCCGGCTGGCAGTGGCGCCGCCGCACCTGGCAGCCCCACCCCCAGTGCGGCTGCCAGCACCAGGCTTAGCCGGGCGCCCCCCATGGCCGTGCGCCAGCGCCCGGAGCTGCTGGCCAGAAAGGAGGACGGTCCCGGCGACCGGGTGGCGAAATAGGCAAGTGATCGGCTCTGGTGCCCCGTAGGGGCCAGCGGCACACAGGGGCCTCAGACGTATCACCCATGACGGGTGGTGGCACCCCACTTGCACGCTGACCGACAATGGATACTGTGAGCGATCTCCCCCGCCGCGCTTTCACGCGCACCGCCAAGCTGGCGACCCTCCCCGTTGGGCTGGCCGGACGGACCGCGCTCGGGCTCGGAAAGCGCATCGGCGGCCGCCCCGCCGAACTTGTCGCCACCGAGATCCAGCAGCGGACGGCCGAGCAGATCTTCCGGGTCCTGGGGGAGCTCAAGGGCGGCGCGATGAAGTTCGGCCAGGCGCTGTCCGTCTTCGAGGCCGCGCTGCCGCCGGAGCTCGCCGGGCCGTACCGGGCGACGCTGACCAGGCTCCAGGAATCCGCGCCGCCGCTGCCCGCCCGCACCGTGCACCGGGTGCTGGCCGAGGACCTGGGACCGGACTGGCGCGACCAGTTCATCGAGTTCGACGACAAGCCAGCCGCGGCAGCGTCGATCGGCCAGGTCCACCGGGCCGTCTGGCAGGACGGCCGCCGGGTGGCCGTGAAGATCCAGTACCCGGGCGCGGGCAACGCCCTGCTCAGCGACTTCACCCAGCTCAGCCGGGTGGCCCGGCTGTTCTCCGTGCTGATGCCCGGCCTGGAGGTGCGGCCGCTGCTCGACGAGTTGCGCACCCGCATAGCGGAGGAACTCGACTACGAGCTTGAGGCGCAGTCACAGCAGGCCTTTGCCGACGCCTACGCGGGCGATCCGGACATCTCCGCGCCGCACATCGTGTCGGCCAGCAGCCACGTCCTGATCTCGGAGTGGATGGACGGGATCCCGCTGTCGAAGATCATCAGCGATGGCTCACAGGAAGACCGGGACCGGATGGGGCTGCTGTTCGTCCGGTTCCTGTTCTCCGGCCCGGCCCGGGCCGGGATGCTGCACGCCGACCCGCATCCGGGCAACTTCCGCATGCTGGCCGACGGGCGGCTGGGCGTACTGGACTTCGGCGCGGTGGACCGGCTGCCCGGAGGCATGCCCCCGTTCATCGGGCGCCTGGTGCGCATGGTCCACGACGGCGCGGACCTCACGCCCGCCGAGGAGGAACTGCGCCGCCAGGGCTTCCTGCGCGACAGCGTGCAGGTGGACATGGAGGCGCTGCGCGCGTTCCTGGCCCCGATGGCCGAACCCTCCCGCCAGGATCGCTTCAAGTTCAGCCGCGACTGGCTGCGCGGCGAGGCGGCCCGGGTCACCGACCCGCGCGGGACCAACCTCAGCCGCCGGCTCAACCTGCCGCCCTCCTACGTCCTGATCCACCGCGTGTCCACCGCGGGCACCGGGGTCCTCTGCCAACTGGAGGCGGAGGGCCCGTTCCGGGCCGAGATGATCAAGTGGCTGCCGGGATACGGGGACACCGACCGGGCTGGCCCGGACGGCGATCCCGGCGGGCCCAGCCACGACGAGCGACTGTCCGACGCCGTCGCCCCGCGCGGCTAGGCGGCCGGCGGCCGGGCCGGGATCGACGTTGCCGGGGCCACGCTGCTGGCTCGGCGCCGGTGAGCCGGGCCGCGTCCGGTCATCACCGCATGCGTTGCCCGCGCCGAACCGGCCCCCATCCATAGCGACGGGCCGGCCCCGGGATCGCCGGGGCCGGCCCATTATCGAAAGTCACCATGTGTGGTCAGGACGCGAGGTCACTGCGCGCCCGCAGGACGCCGGTCTGAGCAGCGACCAGGCGGCGTTCCGCGCGCGCGACCCGGCGGGCCGCCTTCTGTAGCGCGAGGACGCGATACCCCTGCCGCTGTTCGTGTGCCCGTGCCAGGAGGTCACGGTGATGTTCCGACGCCTGCCGGGTGTGGGCGTACATGGCATACCTCCCTTCGTGTGTTCGTAGCCGGTTCGCTCGGTAGCCAGTTGAAGTTCGTGTCGGGCTCTCGCCACTGGTTCTGCTGGTGGGCCGGCCCGGCCGCGCGGCCGGCCACGGCCTCAGGCCGCGACTTCGGTCTTGCGCGGACGCCCGCGTGGGCGCTTGCGCGGGATGACCTCGCCGCGCAGGAAAAGTTCTCCGCCCCAGACTCCCCACGGCTCACGGCGCTCTACTGCTCCCGCGAAGCACGCGACCCTGATAGGGCACTCTCGGCACAGGGCCTTGGCCGTCTCAACATCGGCTGGAGACTCGGCAAAGAACAGATCCGGGTCCTCCATGCAGGGCAGGTCACGGGCAGCGGGTGCCATGGGCACCTGGATGCCTGGGACAGCCTGCCCTACCGGCCTGGAGGTCACCGGCGGCGACGCCACCGGGTCTGTCTCTTGCCTTGTCACCCGCAATGCGAGCGCTGCCTCGAACCCCGCCGCGCCCCCCGCGACGGTGGTGCCGGGCCAGTACATGTCCTTCCCCTCTCGTCCTCGTCGATCTGCTCGTCGTGTGTTCCACTCGGCTGATTCGGCGGCCCGGGCATAACTAAGGCCGCGGACCCGGTGTCGGGTCCGCGGCCTAGGGGATCGAGGCCGGTCTTTCTAGACCGGATCCCAAGCCCTATGCGGACCCAACTTGGCGCCGTTGATGGCGGCACCGTGGGTCATGAACGGGTACTTCTGGAGCTGCGTCTGCGGTCGCTTAACCACGACATCGCCGGGCAGGGCGGTGCACGCGGCCTTGAAACCGCCGCCGTCCTGGACGAGCTGAGCGCACACTTCGCCCCGCGGACCGGTGCCCGCGACGGCAAAGGCTCCGCGCGCAGCAGAACTCGCGACGGCGTAGCCGACCAGTGTGACGTTGTTCACCGTGGGCACCTCCTTCCACGCAGCGTTGTGGGCCCACTCATTGGACATGCAGGCAGCCTACGAAGTCGCAGGCCAACGGGGCAACTGGTTTTTCGCCACGTTTTTGTCTCGTCGCGAATCCCCGGCCTTACTGCCCCGCATGTCTATGAGGAGCGCCGGAGGCCCTCCGCTGATACATGCCGCGCCCGGAACCTCACGGGCGCACGCGCTCCCGGTGCACCCGGGGACAGGTGACCGGGACCACCGCCAGCAGGTCATCGAGCCCAGTGAAGTCATCCGGATTCGTTGTGTAGAGCGGCAACCCGGCCGCGATCGCGGTCGAAGCGATCATCAGGCCGGGCCCCGGGTCAGGAGGGCTTGGGGGTGCTGCGGATGAGGCCTTCCTGCACCACCGACACCACCAGGCGGCCGTCCTGGAACACCTGGCCCCTGGCCAGGCCGCGGGCGCCGGCCGCGGACGGCGACTCCTGCGAGTAGAGCAGCCACCGATCGGCGCGGAACGGGCGGTGGAACCACATGGCGTGGTCCAGGCTCGCCCCGGTGGTGCTGCCGTCCGCCCAGGACAGGCCGTGCCGGAGCAGGATCGAGTCAAGCAGCGTCATGTCCGAGGCGTAGGTCATCAGGCAGACGTGCAGCAGCGGATCGTCGGGCATGTCGCCGTCGGCACGCAGCCAGACCAGGTTGTGGTCGGTGCGCAGGGATGGGTCACGTTGCGCCTCGACCGACAGCGGCCCGACGACGCGCAGGTCGATCGGGTTGTCCCTGAAGTACTTCGCGGCCTCGGGGCCCCACGCCTTCTCCAGCCGTTCCGGGTGCGTCGGCACGGTCTCCGGCGGCGGCGCCTCCGGCATCGCGGTGGCGTGGTCCGGCCCGGGCTCGGGGTGATGGAACGACGCGGACAGGGTGAAGATGACCTTGCCGTGCTGGATGGCCGACACCCGCCGGGTGGTGAACGACCGCCCGTCCCGCACCCGGTCCACGATGTAGACCAGCGGCACCGATGGGTCGCCGGGGCGGATGAAGTACGCGTGCAGCGAATGCACCGCCCGGTCGCTCGGCACGGTCCGGCCCGCGGCGACCAGCGCCTGGCCGGCCACCTGCCCGCCGAACACCCGCTGCCGCCGGTCGTCGGGGCTGCGCCCGCGGAAGATGTCCAGTTCGATCTGCTCCAGGTCGAGCAGGTCAAGCAACTTGCCCAGAGTGTCGCTCACGGGCGGCCCGCCGCAGTCCTCATGCCCGGGACCCTGCTTTCTTCTCGTCCGCGCCGGCGCGCGGCGTTGTCGCGCACAACGCCAATACCGCGGCACCGTACCGGTCCAGCCTGCCAGGCCCGAGGCCGGGGATGCGGGCAAGCCCGGCGATGTTGTCGGGCCGCTGCGCCGCGATGTTCCTGAGCGTCTCGTCACCGAACACCACGTACGCGGGAACCCCGGCATCCCTGGCGACCCCGCGGCGCCACTCCCGCAGCGCCTCCACCAGCGCGGAATCGGCGTCGGCGAACTGGTAATGGCTGGCGACCGGCTTCGCACGGGCAGCCCTGGCCTCCCGCCGTCCGGGCCGGAGGCCATCGAGGAACCGGGACGGCGTGCGGTTACGGCGGCCGCCGGGCAGGCGTGCCAGCGGCCATGACAGCAGGACCTGCTGCCGCGCCCGGGTCACCCCGACGTACAGCAGCCGCCGTTCCTCGGCCACCGCCTCGTCGCTGTCCGCGTGCACGATGGGCAGGTTGCCCTCGGTCAGCCCGGGCAGGAAGACCACGTCCCATTCCAGGCCCTTGGCCGCGTGCAGCGACGCCACCGTCACCCCCTCGACCTGCGGGGCGCGGTCGGCCACGGCGCGGCGGGCCAGTTCGGCGACCACGTCGGCGAGGCCCGCGCCGGGGCTGGCCGCGCAATGGTCCTCGGCAAGCTGGGCCAAGGCGGCCAGTGACTCCCAGCGGTCCCTGGCGGCGCCACGCCCGGCCGGCGGCTGGATGGTCAGCCCGATCCCGGCGAGGATGTGCCGCACCTCGGCGACCGTTTCCGCCACTGGGCCGGTTGATCCCGATCCTCCCGATTCGTCCGGGGCGCGGGCGCTCTTGGCGGCGGCCCGCAGCAGCCCGGTCGCCTGCCGCACCTCGGCCCGGTCGAAGAACCGCGCGGCGCCGCGCACCTGGCAGGGCACCCCGGCGTCGGCGAACGCCCGCTCGAACCGTTCGGTCTGGGCGTTGATCCGGACCAGGACGGCCATGTCACGCGGCGGCACGCCCGCATCCATCCACTGCCTTGCCCGGACGGCGACCGCCGCCGCCTCCGCGGCCTCGTCGTCGTACTCGGTGAACTCCGCCGGGGGCCCGCTGGCCCGCTGCGCGACAAGGGGCGGGCCCCCCTCGCCCCGGCCGGCACCGGCCCAGCCGCCGCCTCTCCCCCGGCCGGCCCGCCCCTGGGCCAGCCGGTTGGCGCAATCGACGACCTCAGGCGTGGAGCGGTAGTTGCGCGTCAGCTTCACCACGGTGGCGTGCGGGTACTCCGCCGCGAACCCGGTCAGGTAGCCGGACGTGGCTCCGGTGAAGGAGTAGATCGTCTGCCGCGGGTCACCGACCACGCACACGTCGTCCCGGTCCCCCGCCCAGACGTCAAGCAGCAGTTTCTGGAGCGGGTTAACGTCCTGGAACTCGTCCACCACGAAGTACCGGTAACGGTCGCGCACCTCGGCGGCCGCCGCCGGATGCCCGGCCAGGATCGCCGCGGTGAGCTCGAGTACGGACTCGAAGTCGACCAGGTGCCGGTCCCGGCGCAGGTTCTCGTACGCGGCGAACACCCGGCCGGCCGTCTCGTGCGCCACCGGCGGGGTCCGGCCCTCGCCAGCCGCCGTGACGGCGTAGTCCTCCGGGCGCACCTGGAGCGCCTTGGCCCATTCGACCTCGGTGGCCAGGTCGCGCAGCTCCGCCCCGGTCGCGGGCACCCGTGCCGCCCGGGCCGCCTCGGCCAGCAGGGAAATCTTCGAGTCGAGCACGGCCGGGGGCCTGCCGCCGACCGTCGCCGGCCAGAAGTGGACAAGCTGCCGCAACGCCGCCGAATGGAACGTGCGCGCCGCCACCTGGCCGAGCCCGGAGCCGCCGGGCCCATCCAGCTGGCGGAGCCGGCCGCGCAGTTCGCCCGCCGCCCTGGTGGTGAAGGTGACCGCGAGCACATGACCGGGGTTCACCACGCCGGTCCTGACGGCGTAGGCGACCCGGTGGGCGATCGCGCGGGTTTTGCCGGTCCCGGCCCCGGCGATCACGCACACCGGACCGCGGGTGGCAAGCGCCACCTCACGCTGCTCGGGATCGAGCGCGGCGAGCACCGCCTCGGGACCGTCGTCCACCGCGCACCTCCTTCACCGCTGACATCCTCGCGCATCCGTCCGACATGCGGGGAAGCACAAAGCAGGGCGCGGTGTTGCATCTGCGGAACTACTGTGGAGGACGACAGGAGACGCGGGTGTCACAGCGAGTAACGATGTACACCACGCCGTGGTGCGGCTTCTGCCGTAGGCTCAAGGGCCAGCTCGCGCGGGAGGGAATTGAGGTCGCCGAGATCGACATCGAGCGGGACCCCGCCGCCGCGGATTATGTGATGTCCGTGAACGGCGGTACGCAGACGGTCCCGACCGTCGTGTTCCCCGACGGGACCGCACTGACGAACCCATCAGCCGCACAGGTCAGGGAACGTCTCAAAACCTCGCCTTAGGACAATGAACAGCAATACGGCAGACACGGGGGGTCCTGGCAGGCACGCACGCGACCGGAAGCCCAGGACGGCTGCCGCCCCGCAGGGCGGCCACACATCCGGGCAGGAGCTGCCCGGATGGCAGGACAGCAGGGCAGGCAGGCACGCCGCCCATGTCCCGGATGCCCATGCCCAAAGCACGGGCGCAAGCCCGGTGCACGGCGACGGTCCCCAGGCGGGGCACCCGCCGGTGGCCCGCCGCACCGCCACCGGCTGGAAGGTCGGTGACGAAGAGGTCTCCGACCTGACCAGCGCCATGGTCCTCGCCGACCTGCTGGCCGCCGACCTGCCCACGCAGGCCATGCCGACGATCGGCGCTCAGGTCGCCAGCCCCGACGGCGGCGAGACGCCGGATCCGCGCAAGCTCGAGCAGACGGTCGCCCAACTGGAACACGCGCTGACCGCGAGAGTCAGGGTGGAGCAGGCCATCGGTGTGCTGGCTGAGCGGCACCGGCTGCGGCCCAGGCAGGCGTTCGAACTGCTCAGGTCCGTGGCGCGGGCGCAGGGACGGCGGGTTCTGGAAATGGCGACCGAGGTCGTGGACAGCGCCACAAACCCGTTGCTGCGCATCCCCGAGGAACTCGCCAAGCCGCCCGTGGTCCGCCGCCGCGGCCGCCGCTTGGGCCCAGACGCAGGCTGACGAGCAACCAAGCCGCCCCTGATCCGCTTTCCGCGGGCACCAAGGGGGTACGCCCGCCCGGCCCCGTTGTGGTGATGGGCATTCCACCCATATTCGCGGCGCTGGCCACGCTCAACGCCGTCCCCTGGCCCGCCATGGCCCGGGCAGCGCGGCGGAGCAGGGCAACCCCGGGGAGCGTTCGGCCGCATGAGAACCTCAGCCGGTGCGGGGCCGCACCCGGGCCTGGGGCCGTAACTAGCCGCCGTGCCTAAACCGGTCAGCCCAGGGCGGCGAGCACCTGCTGGGCCATTTCCTGCTCGCCGCGCCTGTTGGGGTGGAACGGCGCGGCGAGCGAGGTGGGGATGAGGCCCTCGACCCACTTGGTCCCAGGGGCCTGGCACACGTCGTGGCCGATGCTGGCGGTGTAGGTGTCCACGAACGTCGCATTGTGCGCGGCGGCCTCGGCGGCGAGCATCGAGTTCAGCGCTTTCTCCACGCCGCGCAGGTAGGGCACGTCGCCGTAGGCGAACGGCACCAGCGGCCAGCAGCCGTCACCGCTGTTGGGCAGGATCACCGGGTAGCCGACCAGCAGGACCCGCGCGTTCGGCGCGTCGGCGTGGATCCCCCGCAGGACCGCGGCGACCTTCGGGGCCGCCTTATTGATCGCCGCCCGCAGCTTGTCGGTCCCGCCGGAGGTGTAGTGATCCTTGCACGGCGAGCCGAACGGGTCGGTCAGGCTCAGTGTGGTGCAGTGCTCGATGATGCCGATGAAGTCGATGTCGTTGCCGCTGATCTGCAGCGTCACCAGCGTGGTGCTCGCGGACAGGGCGCTGTCCTCTGGCGGGTTGGTGCCCAGCTGCACCGACTGGGGATGGGTCATGTCCGCCGTGGTCGCGCCCCGGCAGCTCACGTCGGTGAACGAGGCGGCGCCGGTCCCCGCGGCCACCAGGAACGGGTAGCTGTGCGTGGATCGCAGGCAGCCGGCCGGTGACCCGGTCGGGTCCGGGATGAACGGCCCCGTCGTATAGGAATCCCCGAGCGCCACGTAGTGGGGCGGGCCGTCGGCGCCGGGTGGGCCGAAGACGCCTGCTCCCGATGTGCCGGACAGCCCGAGGACCAGGAGCGATCCCCCGGCCACCGCGACCAGGCCGCGGACGGTCCGCGCGCGGCGGTGGCGCGAGACCTCATGGCGCATGGACGGCTCCCCTTCCACCGGTCACTGGCAGTAGTCGAATCATCAGGCCTGGGAAAGCCCCAAGTCAATGGCACGTCAGCCTCCCATGGCCTGGCTGGAGAGCGCTACACCCGAATGCGCCCAGGGGCGGGAGAACCCGACCGGACTCGTGTCGCCGGCGGCCGCCTTGGGCGTGCCGAAGGCCGAGATCCGGATCGGGAACCCCGTCGCGTACGCCTCGATCATCAGGTTGCGCCCGATGACCAGGCCGACGTGGCCGGGTGCGGTGGGCGTGCCGTCGGAGCCAGCGAAGAACACCAGGTCGCCGGGTTCCTCGTGGCCCGGCTGGACGCTGGGGCCCCACAGGAACTGCTCATCCGCGGTGCGCGGGATGTCGATGCCGGCCGAGCGGTAGGCCATCATCATCAGCCCGGAGCAGTCGAATGCGTCCGGCCCGGTGCCGCCCCACAGGTACGGCTTGCCGATCTGCTGCCGCGCGAATGCGATCACGGCGGCCACGGTCTGGTTCGGCACCGCGATCGCGGTGGTGCCCGGCTGGCAGGACGCCTGCGGCCCGGGCTGAGCGGCGGCGACCGTGAAGCCGCCCGAGGAGTACACCCCGGCCCAGTGCTCCACCGCCTGCACGTAGGAGGTGAGGTGGTTGTAGGCAAAGACGGCGCCGCTCGGGTTGGTCAGCACCCCGTGCTCAAGCAGGTACTTCGCGGCCCCGTCGATCGCGTCGGCCGGCTCGTACACGCTGGCCACGCCGTCCCCGTTGCCGTCCGTGGCGACCCCGCCGACCTGCTGGCCGGCCGGGTGAATCGGCGCGCCGCCCCAGGTGTCCCCCGCCGCGCCGCCGATGCCGATCTGCATCGGCCCGGCCGCGCCGAACGCGTTCGCCCCGCTGTGCACGCCGGGCAGCGTGGACCGGCCGTCGTTGGACTCCACCTCGCCGATGCCGGCCAGGATCGTCCACGGCACCCCGTAGGTGTGCCCAGCCTGCTGGAATAGGTGCAGGTAGTTGGCCGGAATGGCGGTGCCGGCTGCCTTGCTCGGGGCGGGCTGGACCGCGGCGGTCACCACGGCGCCGCCGCCGGCGCCGCAGCCCTGTCCGGCCGCGAACAGCATGCTGCCGCCGGTGATGCCCGCGCCGGCGAGGGCGAGGCCGAGTACGAGCAGGCCGACCATGCCGATGGCGACTACCGCTGCAGTACGCCCCGACACACGCCAGCTGGCCTGCCAGGTCACGTGTTCCCCGCGGAAGCAAGTTCCAGGTCTTCCACCTGCCAGGTGGATGTCGCACCGGTCACGGTGACGGCGTAGCTGGTGGTGGTCTGCTTGGTGCCCTTGGCGCCGGTCACCTGCTGGGTGATCGCGACGACGAACGTGATGTTGTTGGACCCGAAGCCGCGGATGGCGGTGATCCGCCCGGAGCCGGTGGCGATCTGCTTCTGCTGTGTCCTGATCTGGGCCACACCGGGCGTGGCGAAGCCGCGCGCAAGCACGGTGACCAGTTGCGCGGTGGCCAGGCCGTTGAACTGGCGTTCGTAGCTGGCCGTGCTTTCGGTGTAGGTGTAGCTGGCGTAGGCCGCCGCGAACTTGTGCACCAGGTCAACGGCCGCGGCCAGGCCCGCCTGGCTGAACGGCAGCCAGGCGTAGATGTCCGGGCCGGTGCCCGGCTGCGGGGTGGAGCCCAGGCCGCCCGGTACGGTGGCGGGCTGGCCGGCGGCGGCCTGCGTGGGCGTGGGTGTGGGCAGTGGCGCGGAGAGCCCCACGGTCCGGCCGTGCCCGGTGCTGCTCCGGTCCAGCGTGTGGGGGATGATCAGGAACGCACCCAGCGCGGCGAGGACGACAACGACTCCGGCGAAGACGAGCTTGCGCTGGGCCGACGTGAGTTCCATCGCCGCCTCGCTACTTCCGGCGCCGCAGCGGGCGCAGCCAGAACGGCGCCGGGCCGGCGGGCTCGTCACCACGGCTGCCGTTGCCGGCCGCCGCTGAGCCTGCCCCGGGGCCGGCCGGCGGCGGCGCGGCACGGGATGGCGGGGCGCTGGGCGCCGCGGGCGGGGCCGTCCGGCGGGTGGGCGCCGAGCGGGGTGCCGCCGGGTGAGACGCGGGCGCGCGGGGCGGGGGCGGGGATGCCGCCCGTGCCGGGGCCCGCCCGTTCCCTGACTGGCCACCCCCGGAGTACCCGCCGCCTCCGGAGTATCCACCGCCGCCACGGGAGGACCCACCGCCGTCGCCACGGGAGGACCCGCCGCCGCCACCGCCGTAGCCGCCGGGATGGCTGCCGCCACCGAACGGGCCGGGAGCGCCGGACCGGGCCTGCTGCTGTTGCGGCGCGCCGTTGGGCTGGTCTCCGGAGCCCGGGGCCCTGGCCCTGGATTGCGAGGGCACGACGAGCGGGCCGCTGTTGGTGGTTCTGGCCCAGCCGGACATGGGCCGCGCGGTTGCCTCCTCGGACCGCGACGGCAGGTCCAGTGGCGGCGGGGTGCGGCCGGCTGGGTCGTTCACTCCGGCCCTGGCCCGCCCCATCGCGGCGGCCCCGGCGCCGGGACTAACGGCGCGGTCGCCCACGGCATCCTGGCCTGCCTCGATGGCCGTGGCTCCGGCCTCGGCGCCCTGGGCGCCCGGCGAGCCCGCGGCCGCGGCACCGGCCAGGGCTCCCGCCGTTCCGGCCGTCGCCGCGGTGGCCGCGACCTGCGTGGCAACGCCGGCCGCCTGAGCCGGGTTACGCCGCGCCCAGCGCGCCGCACGGTAGGCGGCGAACCCGGGCACGCCGACGGTGGCCGCGTCGCGGGTGTTGCGCGCCGCGGTGCTCCCGGCCCGCGCAAGCTGCGTGTCGGCCTGCTCCCTGGAACCGATGACGCCGTAGCCGACCGCGGAGAACAAGTGCGTGAACGGCTTGCGGTAGATGAACACCGCCACGGTGACCAGGGCGATCATCAGGATCTTCAGCGCCCACGGCAGCACCGCGTCGCTGGTGCCCATGATCAGCGAGTAAGCGTAGAGCAGCACGGACAGCACGATCGCGATCGCCGCCGATTTGAGCAGCACCCCGATCAGCAGCTCACCCCAGCGCAGCGCGATGACCCGGCCGAAGCCGGGATGGGTGCCCACGATGAGGAAGAACGGCCCGGCCACGAGCAGCAGCAGGAACCCCAGTTTCAGCAGGATCAGGGTGATCGCGATGAGCAGCACGAGGCCGCCGGCGAGCAGCGCGGCGAACAGTGCCGCGAACCCGATCTCCAGCCTTGTGGTCCACTGTTTGCCCTGGAACAGGGCGTAAGCGCCGGGATCCTTCTGTTTCAGCGAGGCCGCGAGGCCGGTGTAGGCATCCTGTTTGGCCTGGATGACGCTGGCCGTGGCCTTCTCGTTCGCGGCGATCGCCTGCGCCCACAGCAACTGCCGCCCGTAGGTGTTGACCACGGTGGGGGCGCGCTTGCCGGTGGTGTAGGCGGTCGTGCCGAACTCGCCGTCCAGCCAGGGCTTGCAGACCAGCACGGTCCACAGTTCGTTGGCGTTGGAGTCGACGATGGTGTTGCCGGAGGTGAAGTTGAAGTTGGCCTGCGGCGGGGTTTGCGGGTCTTTGCTGCCCACGGGGACGCAGCTGGACTGGTGCGGGGCCGGCAGCTTGGCGAACGCCACGTTCAGCGCCTGGCTGATGCCGTCGGACACGGCCTTGCCCGCCCCGGTGAAGTCCGCGGGCCGCCCGATCAGCCAGACCGCGGCGGCGCACGCCACCACCATCCACAGGGTGCCCTCGATGGTGCGGCTGGCCCGCTTGCGGATCAGCCCCTGCCAGGCCAGCCAGATCGCGGCGAGGATCACTACCGGCGCCAGGAAGGGGAAGTAGATGGCGTTGCCCAGGCTGGTGACCAGCTTGTCCACCGCGCCGGTGAGCCAGGACAGGATGCCCTCGCCCGCCGCGGACTGGTACACGGTGATGGTCACCCGGTCCAGGGCCTTGGCCGCGTCGAACACCACCCCGGCGATGTTGTTGCCGACCAGCGAGGCCATATCCGAGCACTGCAGGTCGAAGGCCGCCCAGGACTGCCCGGCCATGCCGTAGCTGTCGTACAGGGTGGGCTTGGCGGTGCTGGGGGCCCCGGCGGGCGGCCGGATCAGGGCGTCGATACCGCCGGTGGCAGGCTCGGGGGTGGGCACGGACGGCTGGCAGATGTTGTTCAGGTCGCCGACGATGCCGCTGGACCCGGCCGCGCAGAAGCCCAGCAGGCCGCCGATGTCGCCGATCCCCGGAACCGAGCAGATCCCGCCCGGCGCGGCCGGGTGCGCGGGGACCTGAATAGCGGTGGTCACGGCGCTGGCGGGAGCCGCCGGGCCAGCGTGGTTCGCGGGGCTGGCGACAGCCGCCAGGCTGGCGGGAGCCGCCGGGCGAGCCGGGTGCGCGGCCGAGGCCGCGTGTGCGGGGAGCATAGCGTGGGCGGGGGTGGCGGCCGCCTGGGCCACCGCGGGCATGCCGAGCATCGCGGCCACCGCACCGGCCAGCAGTAGCGCGCGCCAGGCCGGGCGGGCGACGGCACGGCCGCGCCGCCGGGCGTGGCGGCCCGGCTGTGGAGCGGGCCGGGACTGCGGGTACCTCAGGAACTGCGGGACGTGCGGGGACTTCGGGGGCGACGTCGGCATATCCGGGTCTCCGGACCTCGTGGGGTTGGCTAAGTCAGCAAAATTCGGGGTGGCCTGGGGCGAGGGCATATCGGGTTTCCTGCTCAATGCGGGGGCCCGCCGTGGAGCGGCCGATACCGGCGTAACTCACCCCCGACAGCCTGCGTCCCCCGCGCTGGATCTCCCGGCGGCCCGGCACCCGGTACCCCGCCTCCCAGCGGCTGGCTTTCTCGTGCGGGCCCTGCGGGCGAAGGGGCCTGCCCCGCCGCGCCCGCGGGCAGCCCTGACGCGTCCCCCGTGGACTGTGGGCCTGTCGATGTGGCGTCGCCCTGCCCAGGCTCGCCCCGTGCGTGCCTGGCCGCCGTGGTGCCCGGCGCCGGCTCCCCGGGCCGGGCGCGGGTGGGATTGGTGTCGAGCCAGCGCTGCATCTCCTCGGAGATCAGGTCGATCGCGATCCGGCCCGCCCGGCCCTCCAGATCCCGGAAGATGCACTCCCCGTTGCCCAGGCCGCGCAGCACGGCCTGATGCTCAGCCGAGGCCTCCACCCCCAGCAGGGCCATCACATTGGCCACCTCGACCCGTTCGGAGGACCGGAACGCGAACACCGAGGAAATGCAGTTCGTGACCTGCTCGGCCAGCAGGTCACCGGCGTTCTGGGAGACCAGGATCAGCGCGGTGTTGCGGGACCGGCCCATCCGCGACACCTCGGGGACCAGCTTCGCCCCTTCGGGGGTCGAGGTGATCGCCCACGCCTCGTCCAGGAAGATGGCCTTCGGCATGCGCCGTTCCATCCCATTCAGCAGCCGCCGCGCGAACTGAGAGACCAGGTACAGCAGCGCGACCGACAGTCGCTGCTCGTAGGAGAAGTCCTCCCGGTTCACACTGGCATCCGGCAGGGTGAGCCCGGCCAGGGTGAACACCGTGGTCCAGCCCTCGGCGTCGATCCGCTGCCCCGCCGTAGGCGAGAAGCACAACCGGGCCAGCCGCATCTCCGACATCGAATGCAGCACCGCACCCAGGTTCTTCGACGCCGGGTCGGAGGAGGCCTCCAGGTGCCGGACCACCCCGCCCAGGCTGGGCTTCTCCCGGGCGGCCACCGCCGCCACCGCCTGGATCATCGCGCTCTCGCGTTCTTCCGACATCCGGGGCAGCAGCAGCCGCAGCGTCTCCGTGGCCATCGTGCGCCGCGCGGCCAGGTCGTCGCCGAAGGAGAACGGGTCCAGCAGGCCCGGAGCGGCCGACCCGAGCGGCAGCACCCGCGCCTTGCGCCCCCGCGCCTGCAGCACGTTGACCAGTGGCTCGGCATCCCCCTTGGGGTCGATCACCGCGATCGTCACCCCGCGCAGCGCAAGCTGCATGATCAGCAACAGGGCCAGCGTGGTCTTGCCGCCACCGGGCTCACCGGTGATCGCCACCGCGGTGGGCCGGTTGCGGACCGCGGCGAGCAGCGGGTCGAAGTGGACGATCGAGCGGGCCCGGCCCATGGTCTCCCCGATGTAGGGGCCCACCCAGCCCAGGTCGGCTTCACCGCTCTCGGTCACACCCGCGTGGCCGGTGGTGCCGCCCGCGGGCATGTCACCGAGCGCGACGGTGGCCGTGGGCACCCCGCCGGCGATGGTGTACAGCGGCTGGCGCTGCACGTAGGACGACAGGTGCACCCGATCGCCCGGCAGCGACTCACGCAGCAGGCTGAACTGGTCCCCGGTGGAGTTGACCACGTCGATGCCGATGTCGCGGTAGTGCTCGACCAGCGCCTCCACCCGGCGCTGGCACAGTTCCCTGGTCGGAGCGGCCACCGCCAGCCGGTGCCAGCCGTAGACGAATGGCAGCCGCTCCTTGGTGATCCCGTGCTCGAGCATCCGGGCGGCTTCAAGCTGCTCAGCCAGCGCCAGCGGCAGGTCCACCCCGGCCTCGCGAATGTGCGCGTCCATGTCCCTGGCGTGGGCGAGCCGCCGGCCCACGTCCTTGCTCGCCTTGGCCGGGGAGATGAGCTTCATCCGGGAACTGACCTCTACCGGGAACGGCAGCGAGTCGGCGAAGTGCAGCCACGGCTCGCCCTCGGGGAAGCTCATCACGTCGGGGAACCGGGAGAACGACAAGAACGCCGCCCAGGACTCCCCCTCGGGCTGCTCCAGGCGCAGCAGCGTCCTGCCGTTGTGCACCTGCCCCTCCAGCAGCGCCTCCATCTCCCCCGCGCCCCAGGTACGCCGGCGCACCGCCGAGCCGGGCGGGTCTCCCGCCGTCCCGGACAGGGCATGGCGGAACAGCCAGGCGAGCTCCTCGTTGGTCGCGTGCCTGGCTCGCAGCGCGCTCCCGGACAGGGCCCGGCCCAGCCGCTCGGCCTGGTCGGTCCACTTGGCGATCTCCGCGGCCGAGACCGCTTCGTCGTTCAGCCCCAGCGCCTGTTCGCTGGCCCGGTAGGCGTTGATGAACTGGGAGAGCATCCCGCCCGACAGCTGCGCCCGCATGCCACGCTGGCCCAGCCGCACCCCGAGGTAGACCTCCTTGGACCAGAAGTCCTTCGACCACACATGCCGGTACATCTCATCGAGGTAGTCACGCCAGCCCGGGCCGCCGTCGGAGGTGGCGTCCAGCCGCGCCGCCCACTGCGCGGCCGGGTAGGACCGGTGCGCCACCCGCAGGTGCACCTCCGCGTCGGGCAGCCGGATCGCGGCCATCGCGACCGTGATGTTGATGGCCAGCGCCTCCCGCTCGGCCGGGGTGGTGAACTCGTAGGCGTGCGTGGGCAGCCGGTAGTACGCCCAGGCATGTGTCTCGGTCAGCAGGATGGAATCGTCGAAGTAGCGGACGCTCATCCGGCTGCGCCGACGGGTGCGCGCGGTCACCGTGCCGCCCTGCGCCGCACCGGGTCATCCGCGAGCGAGCTGATCAGCACCCCGGCCAGCGCGGTGTAGGCCTGCAGCACCGCCGGGCGCAACCTGGCCAGCCTTGGCGGCCCGTCCGCCGCCTCCAGGCTGTCCCTGATGCCGCGCTCGGCCTCCGGCTCGGCCAGATGGTCGTCCCAGGGCACCCGGACGATGGCCCGGCACCTGCCCCGTAGCACATGTTCGGCCTGCTCGGCGTGGCGCACACTGCGCTGGCTGACCCCGTTCAGCACCGCGATGGAGTGCCTGGCCAGCGCGCCGTGGCCGTGACCGGCAAGGTATTCGGAGGTCATGGACACCGCTTGGGCGGCGTCGGGGCTGGCCGGGGCGACAAGGACAAGCTGCCCCGCCTCGGCCAGCAGCTTGGCCACCGCCGGGGCACCCGGATCCGCGAACGTGAGCGGATACCGCGATGCCAGGACGCTGACCAGCCGTTCGTGCTGCAGGTTCGGCAGCGCCGTGCCGCCGTCGGGCGCCGCGTCCTGGCAGATCACGTCCAGGCGGCCCCGGGTGCGGGCTCCCCGGGCCGGGGCGCCGCGACCGGGAGCCGGGCTGCGGTGCCCGCCGTTCGCCGCGTGGGCGCCGGGGGCCCGGTCGGCCAGCAGGGCACTCACGGTGATCGCCGGGAGGCGGGCAAGCTCGGTGAGTGACGCGGGGCCGGGGTTCAGGTCAAGGGCGGCGATGGGCTCCCCGCGCAGTCCGGCCAGCAGGTCGGCGAGCATGAGCGTGGTCACCGTCTGGCCCGCGCCCACCGTGCAGCCGAGCACCACGACCAGCCGCGGCCGGTCAAGCGGGAGGACGGCCCGGGCCCGGGCTTCCTTGACGTGGTCGGGGCGCCCGGGGCCGCGCCCACCGGGAACCACGGTGACATGGCCGCGCCAGCCCGTGGCGCGCCGCTCGCCGGGACCGCTCAGCGCGCGTTCCACAGGAGATGGCTGTGGCCGGCCAGGGGTGGCCGGCGGCGGGCCCGCCAGGGACCGCTTGGCCGGGACGATCACCACCGGCGGTGGGCGGCGCGGGACGGCGGGCGGCGGAGGCTCCTGCGCGGCAGGTGCTTCCGGAGCGGATGCTTCCGGGGCAGGTGCTCCCAGGGCGGATGCTTCCGGGGCAGGTGCTTCCGGGGCGGATGCTTCCGGGGCGGATGCTTCCGGGGCGGATGCTTCCGGGGCGGATGCCTCGGGGGCAGGTGCTTCCGGAGCGGATGCTACGGGGGCGGGGCGTTCCGTAGCGGGACGTTCCGGGGCAGTTGCCTCCGGGGCCGATGCCTTCGGGATCGGAGGCTGCTGGCCGTGGCCTTCCAAGGCCGGGCGTCCCGGAGCCGATGCCTCCGGAGCGGGGGTTACCGCTGCCGCGGCGGACCCTGCGACGGCGGCCTCCAGGGCGGTCGGCTCAGAGGCGGCCGGTTCAGGGGCGGGAGGCTGAGAGGCGGGAGGCTGCGCGAGCCCGGGTGACCCGGTACCGCTCTGCCCGGCCGCCGTTGGCGGCGTCCCCGGTCCCGCGGGTGCCGGCGTCCCCAGGCCCGCCACAGGAGTCCCGTACCCGGCGGCCGCCGGGATGCCGGGCTCCGCGGGCGCCGGAATCCCTGGCGTGCCCGCGGTCGTCCAAGGCCCGGCCGGTCGTGACAGTCCCTGGCCGGATGTCGCAGGGGCCGGCGTTCCCGGTCCAGTTGCCGGCCCTGGCATCCCGGCACCAGGCGCGGCAGGCGTCGCAGGGCCCGGCGCTGGCGCGCCTCTTCCGGCTGTCGCGGATGTTCCCGGCCCGGTCGCCGCGTGCCTCCCCGGCCTGGCAGGCGCCGAAACTCCCGGCCCGGCCACTGCCGACGTGCCTGGCCTGGCAGGCGCCGAGGTTCCCGGCCCGGCCACTGCGGGTGTGCCTGGGCCGCCAGGCGCCGAGGCTTCCGGCTCTGCCACTGCGGGCGTGCCTGGCCTGGCCGGTGCCGAAGCTCCCGGCCCGGCCGACGCCGGCTCTGACCTACCCGGCGCGGCTTGCGCGGTAGCCGGCGTTTCCGGCGCGGCAGCGCCCGGAACGGCACCGGCCGTCGTTTGCTCGTCCGGCCGGCCTCCGGCGCCGCCGGTCGCGCCCGCGACAAGGTCCGCCGCACCGGCCGGCCTCGCGTCCCCGGCGCGGCCGGGACCGTGCGCTGCGCCCCAGCCCGAAGCCACGTCAGAGCCCGAAGCCACGCCGGACCCCGAAGCCGCGCCGGACTCCGGAGTCACGCCGGACTCCGGAGTCACGCCGGACTCCAAAACCGTGCGGGCCAGCGGCCCTGCCAGCTCACCGAGGCGCACAATCCCGGCGGGCGGATAGCCGACCGGCCAGCCCGTGCCCGCGGCCCAGCGCGCGCCCTCGTCCGTGCCCGGGCCCGCATTTCGGTCCTGGCCGTAATGCTGGCCGGGACCAGGATCCTGGACCGGATCATCAGACCGGGCACCGACGGCCGAGTCGCCAGCACGGGTACCCACATCCGGAGCAGCGGGCGGATCAGCGGGCCGGGCGCTCGCGGGCGTGCCATAACCGACCATCGGCCAGCCGGTGCCCGCGTCCCTGCCGGTCCCCGAATCCCCGTACGGCTGGCCCGTGCCGCCGATGAAGGGACCACCAGCAACCGGGCCACCGGCACCGGGGCCATTGGTGACCGGGCCACTCATGCCCGGAGGCATGGGCCGCGCACCCGCAGCGTAAGCGGCCGGCGTGGGCGGCCCGGCCCCGGCGGGCGGCCTGCCCGGCGCCGCGTGACGTCCCTGGCCACCCGTTACCGCCAGGCCCGGATCCCGCCTGGCGCCCGCGGTCGCGTCCTTGGCCCAGCCAGCGCCAGCGGCCAGCGTGCCCTGCGTCTCCCCGGCCTGCCGCGGTGCCTTTTCCGCGTCGGGCACCCATCCCGATTCCGGCGCGCTGCTCGCGTCGGGCACACCCGCGCGCCCCCGCGCCGGTGTCCGGCCTGACGTGCCCGCCGCGCGCGCCCAACGGCTCTCCTGCGGCTCAGCATCCCGCTGTACTCGCCCGTCCCATGGTGGCCCGGCCGGGGCTCCCTCCCGTGGCGGCCCCTCGGGAACCTGGCGCTGCCGGACCAGCCGGCCCCGCGCCTGGCGGTCCCGGGCCCGCCGTGCCGGGACGGTATCCGTGGCGTCGGCGTGTGCGGCCACCGGTCGTGCGACCGGCAGCGCGGGCCTCACGGTCACCGGCAACTCGGCGACGGCCCGCTCCCGCTCGGGGCTGGCGATTTCGGCCTGGGCAGGCTCGGCGGTGGCGGCAACGCTGACCCGCCGCCACACCCGGCCGAACACGATGACCTGGTCCTTCTCGGCCAGCGGAGCCATACGGCACCAGGTGGACGGTTCCCCGAGGTAGCGCGCCTGAGAAGTGAGCAACTCGGGCAGGCGTTTACTTTCCAATACCGGCCGCGTCGCCAGCCACGTGAGCAGTCCCGGCGGCAACACGTACAGCCAGAACAGGCTGTGATTGAACGGCACTCCGAACAGCGTGAGAAGAACTACATAGGGCACGGTAACGGCGGTGAACACTGCAATCTGCCCAACGGGCAGCGGCATTGGCAAGCGGAAATCGTAGAGCTTGTACAGCCTTTTCTCAATCCGCCAGATGCTCGTATAGGTGGGCAGCTCCACCGGTCGCTCTCCTTACACCCGAACGGAGATCAGTGGACGCCCAGCGCCTTGGCGATCCCCTGCGCAAGCGTTTGCACGATGCTCGGGGTGTAGAAGATCACAGCGATCGCGACGGCAAGGACAACGAATTGCACGAACCGGATGATCTCGCGCGTGAACAGGAAGAAGAGTGCCACGATTCCGACGATCCCCAGGAACAACGGGCCAAAGAGACCTTGCAAATACGAAACCAGGCCGTTCGTGTTGAGTGACAGCGGCGCTGCCGCGATCAGCGAATGGAACGACATCGTCCTACTCCGGGGTTGGGGGCTTTGCGGGTGCGGAGAGTCGCGGAGAAGTCAACCCGGCGCGAGGTCACGGCTGCCCCCCGGCCTGGGTCGATGGGGCAATGCTCTGGACATACCAGGTGCCATGCTGCCTCACAACGGTCAGCGCATAGGTCATTTCGACGTTAGCGGTCGTGTTTCCCGCCTGCGTTCCCTTTGCCGGGGCCCCAGGGATTTCCCAGACAACGGTGGCAACAATGTGACGGACGGTGCCGCCAACGGGTACCGTGACGCCGGTGACAGAACCGAACATAACGGTGCCGCCAAGGCCCGTGACCGACGTGCCCGGCGCTAGGAACCGGCCGAGGGTGGACTGATCCCCGCTCGCGTAGGCGGTGAAAAAGGCGGGCAGTTGCTTCATGAGCACTGATTCGGTGGCGCTGTCGGTATTGACCGGCGCCGGAGCGGGCGCCACCGCGGACTTCGGCGCCGGCAGCCACGCGGGCTCACCGGAGATCCCCAGGCCACCCGCGGCCGCGTAGACCGGCACACCCAGTTCCATCATGTTGCCGTTCACCCGGGCCAGCAGTGTGACCACCGCGTGCTGGGCGTCCTGCACCCGCACAGCCGCGACCTGTTCGGACTGGAGGGTCAGCGAGCCGCCCCCGTTCCACCCGAGTTGCTGATCGGGAGTACCGGGCGGCAGGAACGGCGCCAGCTCGCTCGCACGCTGGCTGGCCGTGCGCGGGCTGGCGTTCAGGTACACCTGGCCGAATTGCATCGCATATGCGCTGGCTTCCTGGACTGGGAAGCCCGAAGTGGCCGGCGCGGCCGGGGCAGGGGCCGTCTTACTGGGCGGCGTCTCGTTCAGTACGATCGCCATCACGCCGCGGTAGCCGATGATGAGCAGAACCGCCCAGACCACCACGCGGAACGTCCAGACCAGCCAGCGGCCTCCGGCACCACGCCAGCCGGGGCCAGATCGCGGTCGCTTACCGTTACCAGCCTGCTGGTTTCCGGCCCCCGGATCGTAGCCCGCGCTGTACAGATCTGGTTGCGGACTGCGATCAACGGTCGACCTGCGAACCATCGCACCTCCGCCCCGTCTCTGCGCACGCACCGCTACGACGTGCAGTGCTCTCCGTGTCCGTTGGCACCATTCTGCGCCATAACCTGCTGCTCGGGCAGCCGTTTGACCACGTCACCAGCTGCGATCCCACGCCATTGGAACCGGCCCAGACGCGCGAGTAGCCCTTAAGATCCTTAGGACATTGCCGCCTGAACAGGGCAGACACCGCCAAAACGGCCCTTGCGTCCGGGTTACACGTCACGAGACGCCAGCCCGTAATGACTCCCGTGGTGACTCCACGTCGGATAAGGCGTGCCGTCCAGTCCGTGGGATCCTGCGCCGCATACCAGGGGATATCCCCCGTTCCGGCCCGGCGAACACGGCGAACCAGACACAGTCGGCGGCCGGGCCGCGCGGCGCGGTGGGGGGCACGGCCGGGCGGTGGCACGACCATGCGGCATTACGGACGCCCGGAACCCCGGCTACCCGGTTACACATTGAAGCGGAACTCGACCACGTCGCCGTCCTGCATGACGTACTCCTTGCCCTCGATGCGGGCCTTGCCGACGGCGCGCGCGGCGGCGACGGAGCCGGCGGCAACCAGGTCGTCGTAGGACACGATCTCGGCCTTGATGAAGCCGCGCTGGAAGTCACTGTGGATCACCCCGGCCGCCTCGGGCGCCGTCGCCCCGACGCGGATCGTCCAGGCCCGGGTTTCCTTCGGTCCCGTGGTCAGGAACGTGGTCAGCCCCAGCGCGGCGAATCCGGCCTTGGCCAGCCGGTCCAGCCCCGGCTCGCCGAGCCCGAGTTCGGCTGCGAGTTCGGCCGCCTCGTCCTCGGGCAGTTCCGCGAGTTCCGCCTCGGTCTTGACGTCGAGGAAGATCGGCTCGGCCGGTGCCACCAGGGCGGTGAGCTCCTTCCGCTGGTCGTCGGGCAGGCCGGTCATGTCGGTGTTGAACACGTAGAGGAACGGCTTGGCCGTCAACAGTTGCAGTTCGCGCAGGTCATTGAGGCTGATGCCGGCTCCTGCCGCGCCCTGCGACAACGTGGTGCCCTCGTTGAGCAGCCGCTGTGCGGCCGCGGCGGCATCGGCCACGCGAAGCCGTTCTGCATCCTTGGCGGCCTTCACTTCCTTGGCGAGCCGGGGCAGCGCTTTGTCCAGCGTCTGAAGGTCCGCCAACATCAATTCCGTGGAAATGATCTCCACATCGGCCGCCGGGGCCACATCGCCATTGACGTGGCTCACGTCCGGGTCATCGAAGACGCGCACCACCTGGCAGATCGCGTCCGTCTCCCGGATGTGCGCCAGGAACTGGTTCCCCAGGCCCTGCCCCTCGGACGCACCACGGACCAGGCCCGCGATGTCGGTGAACCGGACGGTGGCCGGGATGATCTTGGCAGACCCGCTCAGGTCCGCCAGCACCTTCAGCCGCGGGTCGGGGATGCCCACGATGCCCACATTGGGCTCGACGGTCGCGAACGCATAGGTCGACGCCAGCGCGCCCGCCCTGGTCAAGGCGTTGAAAAGGGTGGACTTCCCGACGTTGGGCAAGCCGACGATGCCGATGGACAAGCTCACCCGGGCAGTCTAGACGCCAGGCGCCTGAGCCCTGGTCACGGTGAGAACGGGTTCCGGGTGAGAACTCTGCGGGATTCACGGATTCCTGGGCCGGGCACCCGACGCCACAATCGCTACCAGAAAGTGCCTGCACTATCCGGGACCAGGACGGGTGGTTTTCCATGCGCATGTTCCGAACGTCTATGACCACGATGCGCGCTCTCATCGGCGCAGTCATCGCGGTGACTCTGTCCCTGGCCACACTTGGCGCGGCTGCCGCCCCGGCCTCGGCGGCGACCAACCTGAGCTACTTCCTCACCGCCGGCACCGTGCCGATCACCTCCGGCGGGCATACCTGGAGCCTGAACGTGTCGCTGATCGGCGGCTCCTCGGGCGGCCCGACGATCGTCGATGTGCTCATCGAAACCCCGCACCTGAGCGGCACCGAGATCCACGACTGGGGCATGCAGATGCCCGGTGCCGACTTCACCGTGAACAAGACCACGGGAGCCGCGACCATCAACTCCCACTCGGACCTGTCCCCGGTCGCCTCGCTGAACCTGTCCTACAAGCCCACCTCCCACACCGCGGGCACCTGCTCGTCCGGCAGCGAGACCGATTACCTGGGCACCCTCACCGGCTCGGTCACGCTCACCACGGGCCCTGGAAGGCACGACCTACACCCAGACGTCCACGGCCTACGACGAGGCGTCGTGGAAGAGCAGCACACAGTTCGTGGCCAAAACGATCTTGACCGGAACGCTCAAGGTGGCCACCACGGGCTCTGGAGAATTTGTCAACATTACGCTGAAGAAGTGATCGCACCGCTCTGACCTGGCCATCATCCGGGGTACCCGACAAGCGCCACGTGACCCGGCGCGGGCGGGTACCCCGGATGCCAGCGGTTCCCGGGGTACCCGGGCAGGCCACGGAGACCGGCTTCCGCCAGCCGGGCAGACCCGGGGCTGGCCCCTGACCGGCGGCCCGCGTGGCGAATGGGAACTGTCATCGCTTGCTGCAAGTATGGCGACATGCCCCTGATCTCACTGCTCACGCTCGCCATCGGCGTGCTGCTGGGCGCGGTCATCGGCTTCCTCGTGGCACGTAGCCGGGAGGCGGGTGCCACGGCAGACCTGGTGGCGCGGGCGAGCGCGGCCGAGGAGCGCGCCCGGGCGGCGGAGCAGCGCACGGCCCTGGTCGACGGGCAGCTTGCGGAGCGGTTTCAGGCACTGTCCGCGCAGGCGCTTGACGCGAGCGCGCGCCGGTTCCTTGAGATGGCCGAGGGCCGGTTCAGCGCCGCGAATGCCCGGGCCGCGGGGGAACTGGAGACCCGCAAGGCCGCCGTGGAGGGCCTGGTCGGGCCGCTGAAGGAGACGCTGACCCGGGTGGAGACGCAGTTGCGCGAGTCGGACGCGCAGCGCGCCGCCTCGCACGCCGCCCTTGCCGAACAGATGACCATCACCCGGCGCAGCTCCGACGAGCTCAAACAGCAGGCCCAGGCCCTGGTCACCGCGCTGCGCAGGCCCGAGGCCCGGGGCCGCTGGGGCGAGATGCAGCTGCGCCGCGTGGTCGAGCTGGCCGGAATGAGCGCCCGCTGCGACTTCGACGAGCAGGCAACGGTGACCACCAGCGACGGGCAACTGCGCCCGGACATGGTGATCCACCTGGCCGGGGGCAAGCACATCGTGGTGGATTCCAAGGTCTCGCTCGCGGCCTACCTCGAAGCCGCCGAGACCACCGACGAGACCGTGCGCGAAAACCGGCTCGCCGCGCATGCCCGGCATCTGCGCGAGCACGTGGACCGGCTGGCTGCCAAGGCCTACTGGGCCGCGCTGCCAACGGCACCGGAGTTCGTGGTGCTGTTCATCCCCGGCGAGGCGTTCCTTGCCCCGGCGCTTGAACACGACCCCGTGCTGCTGGAGCACGCTATGACGCGCCGGGTGCACATCGCCACCCCGACGACCCTGGTCTCGCTGCTGCGCACCGCGCAGTACGCCTGGCAGCAGGAGGCGCTGTCGGAGAACGCCCGGGCGGTCTTCGAGGCAGGGCGGGAGCTTTACGAGCGCATCTCCGGCCTCGGCCAGCACATGGACCGGGTGGGCAACGCGCTCACCGGCGCGGTGACCGCCTACAACCGGACCGTCGGCTCGCTGGAGAGCCGGGTGCTGGTGAGCGCGCGCCGGCTCGCCGAACTCGGCCTGGTCGAGGACACCCAGGAGGCACCGCGGATCGTCGAGGAGACCACCCGGCTGCTGTCCGCGCCGGAGCTGACCGCCTCGGTCGTCCCCGCGCCCGCAGCGGAGACCGTGCCGTCCGAACTGACCTCGGCGGCGCCTGCCCCGACGGTAGAGCGGGCAACAACGCCCACACCCGAACTAACCGGGCCCGCGACAGCCATCCTGCCCGATCTGACCGAAGCCGCCGCTCCCGGAGACTCACCGGCCGAGCTGTTCATGGCCCACACCAATGGCACCGCTACCTAACCGGCGGCCCGAGCAGACCGCTGGCGCGGCAGCAGGGCTCACCGAGCGCGAGGCCATTGGCAGTACGCCCGAGCGTGCCGCCACTCCCGAACGTGCGGCCAGCGCCGAGCGTGCCACCGGCCCGGCAGCACGGCTCACCGGGCGTGGGGCTGTGCTGGCGATGGCCGGGATATACCTGGTTGGGCTGCTGCTGGCCGCGTGGTTGGGCTGGGCCGTGCTGGCCGGCCTGGCCTTCGTGGCCGGCTGCGTGGTCGCTGCGCGGTACGCCGCGCCTGCGGCCCTGTTCACCGTGGTGGTCAGCCCGCCGCTGCTGTTCCTGGCTGCAGTGATCCTCGTCAGCGCACTGACCGGGCCGGGCGGCCTGTTCATGTCGGTTGTGGTGGGCAGCGTGGTCACGCTCGCGAGCGTGGCGCCGTGGCTGGCCGTGGGCATGGTCCTTACGGTGATCATCGCCTGGATCCGCGGACTGCCTGGGTGCATCCGGGAGCTGCGCCGGGAACTGCGTTCCAGCTAACGGTCCGGTCCGGGCAAGGAGACGGAGGTTGAGCCGCCGACCGTAGCCATGATTTGCGGGGGTTCCGGGGCTCTCGGACCCCCGGGCCAACACCGCGGACTACGGCGCCGCTGGCCGAAGGCCAGCAAGCATGGCTGACCGTCACGGCCGGGCGCTAGTTTTCGCGGTCCGCTTTGGCCCGGCGCAGTTCGTGCGGCAGGGCGAACTGCATCCGCTCCGGCACCGCCTCGACCTCCTCGACCTGGTCGAAGCCGCTCTCGGCGAGCCGGGCGAGCATGCCCTCCACCAGGTCCTCAGGAACCGACGCCCCGCTGGTCAGCCCGACCGTGCTGACGCCCTCCAGCCATTCGGGCCGCAGCGCCGAGGCGTCGTCCACCAGGTACGCGGCACCGGCGCCACCGTCGCGGGCCACCTCGACCAGGCGCACCGAGTTGGACGAGTTCGTGGAGCCCACCACCAGGACCAGATCCGACCGGCTGGCAATGGCCTTGACCGCGGCCTGCCGGTTCTGCGTGGCGTAACAGATGTCATCGCTGGGCGGGTCGATCAGCAGCGGGAACCGCTGCCGTAGCGCGGCGACGGTCTGCTGGGTCTCGTCCACCGACAGCGTGGTCTGGGACAGCCAGGCGACCTTGGCCGGGTCACGCACCTGCGTGCTCCCGCTTTCTTCCGGGCCGTCCACCAGGTGAATGTGCGCGGGCGCCTCGCCTGTGGTGCCGACGACCTCCTCGTGCCCCTCGTGCCCGATGAGCAGGATGTCGTAGCCCTGGGCGGCGAAACGCCGCGCCTCGTTGTGCACCTTGGTGACCAGCGGGCAGGTCGCGTCGATCGTGTGCAGGCCGCGCTTGCGGGCATCCTCGCGGACCTGTGGCGCCACCCCGTGCGCGGAGAACACCACCACCGCGCCCTCCGGCACCTCCTCGGCCTCTTCCACGAAGACGGCCCCGCGGGCTTCCAGGGATGCGACCACGTGGGAGTTGTGCACGATCTGCTTGCGTACGTAGACCGGGGCGCCGTACAACTCGAGTGCCACCTCGACCGTCTGCACAGCCCGGTCAACCCCCGCGCAGTAACCGCGGGGCTTGGCGAGCAGGACACGCCGGGTCTTGATAGGCATGCCTCTCATGGTAGGTGAGCCCTCCCCCGGCCCTGTCCCCCGCCGTGGGGGATGCAGGCGACCCAGCATTATCCGTACAAACTCCCGGGCCCCTGCTGCGGTGAACGGGACGGGAAGAGACAATGAACTCACGCAGCGCAGGCGGCGCCCGACCGCCAGCGGAGACCTCAGGACCGCACGCAGGAGAACCGCTATGCCAATCCCGCAGGTCAATGACCGCATCAAAGAGGCTCCTGTGGTTGTGCTCCGTGCGGTCTTCGCAGGGATCGGCCAGATCCTGCTGACCGCCGATAAGGTCCGCGCCCGGGCCACGGAGCAGGCCTCCACGTCGATCCGGACCGCGGCAACAGCAGTCCAGCCGGTAGTGACCCATTCCACGTCGGCGCAGTCATCGTCACGGCCCCGTAACGGGACCAAGCACGCCCAGCCCGTCCAGCCTGAGAACACAGCCGCGCATACCGCGTCGGCGGGCCAGAAGACCGCGACCTCGCCGGTAGCGCGGAGCACGAAGAGCACGCCGGCCGCCCAGAGCACGCCGGCCGCCAAGAGCACAAGGACCACGGCAGCCGCGAAGGCCACGACGGCTGCCAAGAGCCCGGAAGCCACGACGGCTGACAAGAGCCCGAAGGCCACGCCAGCTGCCAAGAGCCCGAAGGCGACGCCGACCGCGAAGGCCGCGCCGGTCACCAAGGGCCCGAAGGCGACGTCCGCCGCGAAGGCCCCGCCCGCCGCGAAGGCGGCCAAGACCGTGCCAGCGCCACCGGCGGCCAAGGCGGAGCCGGCCACCGAGGCGCCACCGCTGCCCGGCTACGACGACCTCTCGATTGCCTCCCTGCGTGCCCGGCTGCGGGTGCTCGACGCGCCGGCGATCGAGGCGATGCTCGCCTACGAGAAGGCTCATGCGCGCCGGGAGCCGGTGATCACCATGCTCGAACGGCGCCTGGCCAAGATCAGCGCCGGATAACGCGCCTTAGGGCCGGTCGCGGTGCCATTGTGGTGTTGCCATGCCGCTGCAGACCTCCGCTGAATCGCCCGTCCCTGTCCGCACCGCGCTCCGCCTGGTCGGCGACTGGGTGGGCAGGCTGGGCCGGATCTGGGTCGAAGGCCAGATCGCCGAGCTGACCAAGCGCGGCAACACCGCGTTCCTGACCTTGCGGGATCCGGTGGCCGCCGTGTCGGTGCGGGTCATCTGCCCCCGGACAGTGCTCGACGCGACCGACCCGGCACCCGGGGAGGGCGCCCGCGTGGTGGTGTGGGCCAAGCCCGAGTTCAACGTGGCCCGCGGGTCGTTCTCGCTGGCCGCGCTGGAGATCCGGGCCGTGGGCATCGGTGAGCTATTGGCGCGGCTGGAGCGGTTGCGCCGGGAACTGGCCGCCGAAGGGCTGTTCGCGGCGGAACGCAAGCGCCGGCTGCCGTTCCTGCCCGGTTGCATCGGCCTGATCTGCGGGCGTGACTCGGCGGCCCAGCGGGATGTACAGCAAAACGCGGCCAGGCGCTGGCCCGCGGTGCGGTTCCGGGTCGAGCAGGTGGCCGTGCAGGGCGCCTTCGCGGTCTCCGAGGTCACCGACGCGCTGTCGCGCCTGGACACCGACCCCGCCGTGGATGTGATCATCATTGCCAGAGGCGGCGGGTCGATCGAGGACCTCCTGCCGTTCTCCGACGAGACGCTGGTCCGCGCGGTGGCCGCCTGCCGGACCCCGGTGGTCAGCGCGATCGGCCATGAACAGGACACTCCGCTGCTCGACCTGGTCGCCGACGTCCGGGCCTCCACGCCGACCGACGCAGCCCGCCGGGTGGTGCCGGACGTGACCGAGCAGCTTGGCCTGATCGCCCAGCTGCGCGCCCGCGCGCACCGGATCGTCGCGGGCCGGCTGGACCGCGAACGAGCATGGCTGGACGCCATGAGATCCCGCCCGGTGCTGGCCGATCCGGTACGCGACATCGACCAGCGGCAGGAGCAGGTGACCGCGCTGACCGAGCGCGGCCGCCGGGCCCTGGCCGCCGACCTCGACCGCGCCGCCGACGACATGGGCCACCTGCGGGCCCGGCTGCTCGCGCTGGCGCCGTCGGCGACCTTGCGCCGCGGCTATGCCATCGTCCAGCGGCCGGGCGGGGGCGTCGTCCGCAGCGCCACCGGCGTCAGCCCCGGGGAACGGCTAACCGTGCGGTTCGCCGAGGACCAGCTTTCGGTCACCGCCGACCAGGACACCAAGGCCTGACCTCCAGCTTCAGGCCCAGCTGGGGTACCGCCGGCTAGGTTGGCACAGTGACGGAGGCTGCTTCCCCGGTCCCATACGAGACGGCGCGCGATCAGCTCGCCGACGTGGTCCGGCGGCTTGAAAGCGGGGGGCTCACCCTGGAGGAATCGCTGGAACTCTGGGAACAGGGTGAACGGCTCGCCACCATCTGCTCAGAGTGGCTCGAAGGCGCCAGAGCCCGGCTGACCGCAGCATCGGCCGACGAGGCGGGACCGAACGAGCCCGCCGCGCCGTTCTGAGGTGTTCGTTTCTGACGGAAGGCGCCGGCCATGACAGATCAACAGATCGACGGCATCCCAGGCGAGCCGGGGGTCACGGTAAGCGAGCCCCCGAAGCCGCCCGGGCACGCGCCGGATCGCAACCTGGCCATGGAACTCGTCAGGGTCACCGAGGCCGGCGCCATGGCCGCCGCACGGTGGGTGGGCCGGGGCGACAAGAACGGTGCCGATGGCGCCGCGGTGCACGCGATGCGCACGCTCATCAACACGGTCTCGATGAACGGCGTGGTGGTGATCGGCGAGGGCGAGAAGGACCGCGCCCCGATGCTCTACAACGGCGAGGAGGTAGGGGACGGCAGCGGCCCCGCCGTTGACGTCGCGGTGGACCCGATCGACGGCACCCGGCTGACCGCGAACGGGATGCCGAACGCGATCTCGGTGCTCGCCGTCAGCGCACGCGGCTCGATGTATGACCCGTCCGCGGTTTTCTACATGTCCAAACTGGTCACCGGGCCGGCCGCAGCGGACGTGGTGGACATCGAGGCGCCGGTCGCGCACAACATCGGCAAGGTCGCCAAGGCCAAGGGCTGCTCGCCGCAGGACGTGACCGTCGTCATCCTGGACCGGCCGCGGCACGCCGACCTCGTTTCCGAGGTCCGCGCGGCGGGAGCGCGGATCCAGCTCATCACCGACGGCGACGTGGCCGGAGCGATCATGGCTGCACGCGACGGTACCGGGGTTGACCTGCTGCTTGGCGTCGGCGGCACGCCCGAGGGCATCATCGCCGCCTGCGCCATCAAGTGCCTGGGCGGGACCATCCAGGGCCGCCTGGCCCCCCGCGACGACGCCGAGCGGAGGCGGGCACTCGACGCCGGGCACGACCTGTCCCGGGTGCTCACCACCGATGACCTGGTCGCCTCCGAGGACGCGTTCTTCGCCGCCACCGGGATCACCGACGGGGAACTGCTCGCCGGGGTCAGGTACCGGGGCGGGGGCGCCATATCGCATTCCCTGGTGATGCGGGCCCGCTCGGGCACCACCCGGACCATCACCAGCGAGCACCAGCTCTGGAAGCTGCGCGCCTACAGCTCGGTCAACTTCGACACCGCCGACTAAGCCACCGCAGGCACAGATCCTCGCCCGCGCACGCAGTCTCTTATGTGGTCGTTGTGGCAAACCACCACATATGAGTGTCGCCGTTGTCACGACGACCACAAATGCGGGGTTCAGCCGCGTGGCGGGCGGCAGATGTGGGTGGGAGCGCGGCGGGCAGGGCACGGGCTGCGCAAAGGGGGAGGTAAAAGCGCTCCCGCCGCAAGCTTGACCGCATAAGGTACGGTGCGTCTTCTTCGGTGCTCGTCGGTTGCCGGGCCCGGCATGTGCCCGGCCTCCAACCCTATGTTCGGTGGTGTCTCGTGGTAGCGGACCTGATCCGCGCGCTGCTGGCCGGAGCGGCCGGGGCCGTGCTGCCCGGGTACTTCTGGGCCGCGGTGCTGCGGCCGACCGGTGGGCTGGGTGAGCGCCTGGCGTGGTCCACCGGGATTTCGATGGCGGCGGTGCCGACCGTCACGGTGATCCTGGCCAGGGCCACGCGCGGCGGCGTCGCGCTCTGGGTGGCGCTGGCGGCGGTGCTCATCGTGTTCGGCTCGGGCCTGCTCGTCTACTGGCGCAGGGGCCCGGCCCCCGGGACGGCGGCCCCGGTAGCTGCGGATGCCGGAACCGACCCGGGATCCGCGGGTGCTCGGCCTGGTCGCCATCGCGATCGCCCTCGGCCTGCTGATGATGCCGGCCCGCCGGCCGCCGGTCCTGGTGCTCGCGGTCATCGCGGTCGCGCTGATCGCCGGCGGTGCCCTGATGGCGTGGCATCGCCCCGCGGGCGCCGCGGATTCCCCGCCGGCGCCGTCCCCCGGGGCAACGGGATTCCTGTCGGCCCCCCCGCCCGCTCCGGAGCCCATGTCCGCGGCCGCTTCGGCGCCAGGGGCGTCCGGGGCCGAACCCGGCGCGGCCGGGCACGGCGAACCCGCCCCGGCGCCTGCGCCGCAGGCCCGGGCGGCATCCGCACAGGCCGCCACCGCCGGACCCGCGCCGGACCCGCGGCCGTTCGGCCTGCCGCTGCCGGTGGTGCGGGACGGCGGCCTGGCCGTGATCCTGGCGCTGACCGCGCTGCGGGCCTACTCCGGCGTGGTCCGTTTCGAGTGGCCGTACATCAGCGGCGGGGACCAGTTCTCGCACGCCGTCATGGCCGAGCAGATGCTCGCCCACGGCCAGTACCCCGGCTACCTGATCTACCCGCCCGGATTCTCCGCGCTCACCGCGGTCATCTGCAGGTTCGCGGGCCTCACCCCGCTGGAACTGTTCCCGGTGCTGGCGCCGATGCTGCTCGTGGTCACCGCGATCGGCGCCTACGCGCTGGCCACCAGGCTGTGGGGCTGGGAGTACGGGCTCGGCGCGGCGGCGCTGTCCGGCCTGGTGCTGACCGGGGCGTTCAACGGCTTCGCCGGTGGCCGTTACCCCGACCTCATCTCCGCCTTCTTCCTGCTGGTGATGACCGTTGCGGCGCTGATCACGGTCTACGAGGCACCGACGGTGCGCTCGGCCGTGCTGGTGACCGTGGTGGGCGCCTCGGCGGTGTTCTACCACTCGGTCGCCACCCTCTATGCGGCGGTGCTGTTCGTCCTGGTGGCGCTGATCTGCCTGCCGTACCTGCTGCGCGGGCGGCACCGCCCCGAGACCAGGGCACTGCTGCTGGCGCTGGCCGGGGTGGCGGTGCTGTCGGCCTGCTACGCGATCTACGTGTACAACCCCGGCGGCATCCTCGGCGGCAAGTCCTCCACGGGCGGCGCGGTGTCCATCGTGCTCGGCAGCCAGGCCCCCGCCTCCCAGGGAGCGCTGCTCAAGGAACTCGGGCCACCGATCGTATGGTTCGGCATACTCGGGGTCGCCGCGCTCGCGGCAAGCCTGCGCTGGCTGCGCCGGCCGGCCCAGGTGCTCACCGCGGCGACCGTGGTCGCCTGGTGCGTCGTGATGTACCTGGGCAGCCGGACGTCGCATGACGGGTTCCCGCAGCGGTTCGAGCGCGACCTCGGCGCGCCCCTCTCGGTCATGGCGGCCTTTGGCATCGGGCTTATCGTCCGTTCGCTGCCGATCCGCGGAGCCGCATCCCGGACGGTGACGGCGGTGGCCGCCGCAACGGCTGGCATCCTGGCCGCGGTGATGCTCCTCGCCCAGACGGGTCACGCGGTGAACGCCAGCGACCGGTCCGCGGGCGAGTTGCTGAGCCACCGGGTCGCCGCGGCGGGCCAGTGGCTCGCGGAGCACAACACCGGGGGCACGATCATCTCGACGCCGAATATGAACCCCGGGATCACCAACCGGGCCGTGCTGGCCATGGGCGGCTATACGGGCCTGCAGTCCTACAGCCCGTTCCGTATCGCCCATCCGCGTTCGCTGCCGACCGCGGGCAAGACCCCGCTGCTCGATTCGCAAGAGGTGCTGCTGCACCCGCAAAGCTGCCAGTCCGCGGACATCCTGGCCCGCCAGGACGTGCGTTACGTCGTGCTCTACCGGATCGGCAGCGGCGCCGACCTGGCGGGGTTCGCCGCCGACACGGCGCACTACCAGCAGGTGTTCGAGAATCCCACGGTGATCATCTACGCGACGCACCGGACCGGCTGCGGTTGACTGCCCCGCCGGCGCCGTTCGGTCTACATGCTGGGTTATCCGGTGGGCTTGCTGGCGATGAGCACCGTGACGGCTAGCTCGGCAGACCGCGCCACCCGTGGGACCAGGCCACCACGCCTGGCCGTTTCGCATGCTGCTTTTTCTTGCCGTTCGCTGATCTCAACCAGCAGGCTGCCGCCGGGGGCCAGCCACAACCGAGCCTGAGCGGCCACCCGGCGCAGGACGTCAAGGCCGTCGCCACCGCCGTCCAGCGCCACCCGTGACTCGTGCAGCCGAGCCTCGGCCGGCAGCAGCGCGACCTCGCCGGTGGGCACGTACGGCACGTTGGCAGCCAGAATGCCGACGCGGCCGTGCAGCGCGGCGGGCAGCGGCTCGAAGAGATCGCCGGCGTAGACGTGGCCGCCGGCCGCGGCGAGGTTGCGGCGGGCGCAGCGCACCGCGGCGGGGTCGATGTCGGTGGCGTACAGCTCGGCGGGCTCCAGGGCGGCGGCGAGCGCGGCGCCCACCGCGCCGGAACCGCAGCACAGGTCGACGATGACCCCTCGCGGCCGGGCGAGCGCGACGGCCTGGCGGACCAGGAACTCGGTGCGGCGGCGGGGCACGAAGACACCGGGCTCCACGGCTATTCGCAGGCCGCAGAAGTCCGCCCACCCAACGACCTGTTCCAGGGGCAGGCCGGATACCCGCCGGTCCACCATGGCGGTGAGCTCGGCCGGTGTGGCGGCGGCGGAGATGAGCACCTCCGCCTCGTCCTCGGCGAACACGCAACCGGCCGACCGCAGCCTGGCGACGATGGCAGGCCGGGAAATCGGGGCAGGGGTGGCCGGCATAAGCGCACCCAGGACCTGGTCAGCGCGGGCCCGGGCCGCGCCGGGCGAACCTGTCGCGCCAGCGCGAGCCGCCCCGGCGCGGGGCGTGCACATGCACCCGGCCCGCCACGGTGAACGACCGGACCTCGATCAGCGGCGACCCGGCCTGCGTCGGCACCTGGCGGGCAGCCAGATCGGGCTGGCCCCGGGCCGACTGCCGGGACCTGGTGTGGATCACCTTGACCCGCTCCGGCACGACCAGGTGCAGCTGGCCGCCCACCAGGTTCGCGTGCAGGACGGTGTGCATGCTCTGGAGCAGCGCCTCGCGCATGTCGAGGATCACCTGACCGCCCACCACCGTCACGGCCAGCCGGTCGGGCACCACCCAGCGCCCGTCCCGCTGCACGGTGGCGAAGAACGCGGTGACCGTACGGGAGTCGTCCAGCTGGAGCGGCTGGCCAGCGGCCGATACCAGGTCCGTGGTCAGCGCGGCCAGCTCGCCGAGGGTCCGCGCCCGGTAGGCACGTTCTACCCGGTGGGAATGCTCCTCAAGGGTGAGCCGCCCGTCGGCCACCGCCGCCGCGAGGACCTCCACGACCCGTTCCCTGTCGGCGTCGGAGGCGCGCAGATCGCTGGGTTTGCGTGCCGGGCTCACCAGATGAAAGTATCTGCCGCTGGCCAGCGCCGTCACCTCTCCCACGCGGGCGCGGGCTGTTCCTGGACCGTCGGGGCGGTTCGCCGAGCATGCCGACCCGGCCGGGTGGACGGCGGCAGGCCCTGCCCAGCCGTGCGGACCTGGATTAACGTTGGGTGTGCCCCTCTTTCTCTGTTAGTTTGCTAATAGCAATTAATGCGAAGCGAGGAGATCCACAGCAGGTGAGCGAGTCGGCGAACGGCCAAGCGAAGGTACCTGGGCAGAGCGGACAGAACGGCTCCGCTCCCGGCGGGGCGCCGCCCGGCGGCGGCACGGCCAGCGCCGGGCCCGGTGCCAGCCCGAACGGCGCCACCGGCCCGCGGGGTACCTCCGCGAGGCTGCGCGGCACCCACTACAAGTGGCTGGCGCTGTCCAACACGACGCTGGGCATGCTGGCTGCGACGGTCAACGCGTCGATCGTGATCATCTCGCTGCCCGCCATCTTCCGCGGGATCAAGCTCAACCCGCTGACCCCGGGCAACGTCAGCTACCTGCTGTGGATGCTGATGGGTTACCTGGTCGTCTCGGCCGTCCTGGTGGTGACGCTGGGCAGGCTCGGCGACATCTACGGCCGGGTCAAGATGTACAACGCCGGGTTCGCGATCTTCGCACTAGGCGCGCTGTTCCTGCCGTTCGACCCGCTGACCGGGCCGCCCGGTGCGCTGTGGCTGATCGGTTTTCGGGTGATCCAGGCATTCGGCGGGGCGATGCTGATGGCCAACGCGCCGGCGATCCTGACCGACGCGTTCCCGTCCAACCAGCGCGGCACCGCGATGGGCATCAACCAGGTAGCCGGCATCTCCGGCATGTTCATCGGGCTGATCCTCGGCGGCGTGCTGGCCGCGGTCGACTGGCGGCTGGTGTTCATCGTGTCAGTGCCGATCGGCATCATCGGCACCATCTGGTCCTACCTGAGCCTGCGCGAGGTGGGGATCCGGACCCCGTCGCGGATCGACTGGCTCGGCAACGTCACGTTCGCGATCGGCCTGATCGCGCTGCTGGTGGGCATCACCTACGGCCTGCTGCCCTACGGCGGGCACTCGATGGGCTGGACCAGCCCGCTGGTGCTCGGCGGCATATTCGGCGGCATCGCCATGCTGGTGGTGTTCTGCTTCGTCGAGACGCGGGTCGCCGCGCCCATGTTCGACCTGCACCTGATGAGGATCCGGGCCTTCGCAGCCGGGATCAGCGCCACCTTGCTGGCCTCGATCGCCCGCGGCGGGCTGCAGTTCATGCTGATCATCTGGCTGCAGGGCATCTGGCTGCCGCTGCACGGCTACGACTTCAAAGACACCCCGCTCTGGGCGGGCATCTTCCTGCTGCCGCTGACCGGCGGGTTCGTCGTCTCCGGGCCGGTGTCCGGCTGGCTGTCGGACAAGCACGGGGCCCGCTGGTTCGCCTCCGGCGGCCTACTTGTCTCGGCGGCAGCATTCGCCGGGCTGTTGATCATCCCCACCGACTTCAGCTATAGCGCATTCGCCGTCCTGATCTTCGTGGCGGGCGCGGGAATGGGCCTGTTCTCGGCGCCGAACGCGGCCGGGATCATGAACAGCGTCCCGGCCAAGCAGCGTGGTGCCGCGTCCGGCATGCTCGCGACGTTCCAGAACTCCGGGTTTGTGCTGTCTATCGGGATCTTCTTCACACTGATGATCGCTGGGCTTGCCGCCACCCTGCCGACCACCCTGACGCACGGGCTCGCCGCACAGGGTGTGCCGCACGCCATCGCGTTCAAGATCGGTTCACTGCCCCCGGTCGGCAGCCTGTTCGCCGCCTTCCTCGGCTACAACCCGGTCGCCCAGCTGCTCGGCCCGACCGGCATCCTGGCTCACCTGCCCGCCAGCCACGTCACGCTGCTCACCGGCAAGGTGTTCTTCCCGCAGCTCATCTCCGGCCCGTTCCACCATGGCCTGAACATCGTGTTCGTCATGGCGATCTGCCTGCTCATCATCGCCTCCGGGGTGTCCCTGCTGCGCGGCGGCCGGTATGTGCACGAAGAGCAGGAGGCCGCGGGGATGCCGGAGGGCGCCGGGCAGGCCGCGCTGGAGCGCACCGGGCGCCCCTGACCTGGCGGCGGGTGGCCGGTGGCCCCGGCCACGGTCACACCTGACCCGGCTCCAGCAGGAAGTAGATGTCGGTCCGCGTCTGCGCCGGGTCCTCGGCCGGATCGCCGTAGACCTCCCAGTTCACCCCGGCGGGCCGGCGCCCGTTGCTGGCGCACCACCGCTCCAGAGCCTGGTAGACGGGGGCCATCTGCGTGTAGTCGTCGCCGTAGTACGTGGCGGTGGCCACCTCGCCCGGCGGCGTCCGCACGATCCGTATCTCGCCGCTCTCGGTGAAATCGCCGAACACCTCGACGCCGAGCTCGACGATCAGAACCCCGGGCTCGCCATTGTGGTAGACGAACACGTTGTGCCCGAAACGCACGCCCTGCTCGCGTACGGCCGGCCAGATGATGCCGAGCGACCGGCCGATGGCCGGCCCCAGGTCCTGCGGCGTCGTCACGCTCCTGATCGCCGCGAGCCGGCGCGGCGCGGCCTGCTCGGTGCGCACCTCGATGGCCACGACCGGACCTTATCACCGGACAGATCGCTTCCCGCGACCTCCACGAGGCCCTCGGCCGCCTCGGCACGGCCATCACCGTGGCCTCGCTCCTGCTCCCCCGGCTCGCCAAGTAGCCGCTGTGGAAGTGGCGCGAAGGTGGCTGTCAGATGAAGGCCCGGCGTCGCGGGTGAGCAAAGTTGCTAGGCAGGAATCGCGGTGGGATAGTGTCAGGAAGTTGCGAAGTTGCTGAGTACGCTGCTCCAGACCCCGGCAGTGGTCAGAACCACTGACAGGTGAGTTGAAATGAGCAGCGCCGATCCGCACGACGTCAACGGCAATCGCCGGGGTGACCGTGAGAGTGGTGTGCGTGTACCCGGTCGTTTCTCCGGCGCCAGCCGGTCCGCATCGCTGAGGGCAGCAGCGAAGGCGGCTACACCAGCGTGTTCGAGGTCATCTGCTGCGACTGCGGCGACAATTCCGATCTGGACTACTCCGAGGTCCCGGCCTGGCTTCAGCGGCTCCGCGGGCCTTACACGTTGCGCGAGGGCCTCGGAGCATATGAGGCGTACCTGGCCGGGAACTACCTGAGGGCGAGGGCCAGGTAGTCCCCGGCCAGGTGCTGCCGGGCCAGCTGTCCACTCCCATCACCACAATCACGGGGACGCCGCCGACGGACGGCTCAGTGACGAGCGCGGCGGGACGGCATCGCCTGGATACGCGGGTGGGCAGGCTCAGGACAGGTAGCGCTCGCGGGCGGCGTTGCCGACCGGGCAGCCGCCCTCGGCGCCGCGGCATGCCCCGGTGTCGCACAGGCGGCACCCCCAGCGCACCGCCCCCGGCTCGCGCATCAGGCCGACCAGCATCGTGCCCAGGATCCGGCGCAGCGCATCCCTGTCCTCGCGCGACAGCCCGGACAGCGCGGCCTCAAGGACGCCGGTGCGGGCCGCGGCGACCCGCTGCGCCGTGGCCTGGCCGGCCTCGGTCAGCGCCACCGACGTGGACCGGCCGTCGGTCCCCGGCCCGCGCGCGACGTAACCCGACTCGGTCATCCGGTCGACCAGGCGCACCGTCCCCGACGAGGTCAGCCCGAGCACCTGGCGCAGCAGGTCCATGGTCGGCCGGTCGAGGAAGTGCAGCAGCGCGCAGAGCGCGGCGGCCGCCGACTCCGGCCGGCCGCCCGCGTCGGCCATGGCGTCGGCCATCCGGTCGGCGATCATCAGGGACAGCGCGCCGAGCAGGTTCGCCGTCTGCTCGATCGCGGGCGCGGCCGGTTGTTCAGTCAAGCTCGTAGTCGAACGTGAAGGTGCCGGGCGGCGTGCTGGTCGCGACGCTCGTGCCGGAACCGCGCAGCCCGGCCAGGCCCTCGGTGCCAGACCCGGGGATCACCCGCCAGTTGCTGCTGGCCACACCGTCGGCGAACGTGCCGTCGGCCACCATGACGCAGGTGCCCGACCTGCCCGCGATCTGGGCGGACACGTGCTGCAGACCGGTGAACTCGGCGGTGCCGTCGGCCCCGTAGAACATCAGCGCCTCCCAGGCCGCCTCTCCCTCGATGTCGCCGCTGAGCCGGTAGCCGACCGTGGCCCTGGTGAGCTTGCTCTTGCCGTCGAGGTCCTGGTAGGTCTGCTCGTCCCAGGACGCAACCGTGAACGTGCCCTCGGCCCGTACCGTCATCGCTGGCTCCTCTCAGTGCGAGTCGGCCGACGCGCGGAGTCTCACAGGCGGTCCCGCAGACCGCCGCCTCGCAGACTTGGCAGATTAATGTGTGAGTCACACACTAATACGTGCAGAGGACAGTACGACGGCCGCCCCCCTGGTTAGCGTGGGAGCAGGTCGGCTGAAGGAATCAGTTCACCCCGGAGACCGGGCCTGCACTCAGCCCTGGGGCTGGTGCGTGTCCCCGCCCAGCGCGGCACGCAGCAGGTTCTCCGCGGAATCGGCAGCCGTGCGCGCGGTGATCACGTTGATGTGGGCGCGATCCAGATCGCCCAGCTGGATGCAGTCGAAGGCGACCCGGGCGTCATGGATCGCGAGTTCCAGTTGCCTGGCTGCCTCGTCGATGTCCACCGGACTGGTGCCTGCCTCGGGAATGCTCATCGGCCGCCATCCTTCCCTGGTACACCGAGCCGGTGCGCCGGTGCTGCCATCCAGGTTCCCCGCCGGATCGCATGCATTCCTCAGTTCTGCCGCGCCCCGGCACGCGACCTACCATAAGACGTCCAGCCCCACCGCACGAGGAAGTGCCTGAATGCCCGAGTTCACGCCCACCGAATTGCTGCCTCTTGGCGCGGATACCACGGAATACCGCCTGCTCACTGCGGACGGAGTGACTCCACGGGGAGCGTTCGGAAAAAAATTCATCGAAGTGGCGCCGGAACTGCTCACTCTTGTCGCGCGCGAGGGCATGCGGGACATCGCCCACCTCCTGCGGCCCGGCCACCTGCGCCAGCTGCGGTCGATCCTGGACGACCCGGAGGCCTCCCCTAACGACCGGTACGTGGCCCGCGACCTGCTGCAGAACGCCTGCATCGCGGCGGGCGGGGTGCTGCCGATGTGCCAGGACACCGGCACCGCGATCATCATGGGCAAGCGCGGCGGCGAGGTGCTCACCGACGGGCGGGACGAAGAGCACCTGGCCCGCGGCGTGTTCGACGCCTACACCGAGCTCAACCTGCGGTACTCCCAGCTTGCCCCGCTGACCATGTGGGACGAGCGGAACACCGGCAGCAACCTGCCCGCGCAGATCGAGCTGTACGCGACACCGGGCGCGGAGTACAAGTTCCTGCTGATGGCCAAGGGCGGCGGGTCGGCCAACAAGTCGTTCCTGTACCAGCAGACCAAGGCGGTGCTGAACGAGGCCAGCATGCTCGCGTTCCTCGAGGAGAAGATCCGCTCCCTCGGCACGGCCGCCTGCCCGCCGTACCACCTGGCGATCGTGGTCGGCGGCACCAGCGCCGAGTTCGCGCTGAAGACCGCCAAGTACGCCTCGGCCCGCTACCTGGACACGCTGCCCTCCGCCGGGTCGCCGTCCGGGCACGGCTTCCGCGACCAGGAACTGGAGCACCAGGTACTGGAGATCACCAGGAAGATCGGCATCGGCGCGCAGTTCGGCGGCAAGTACTTCTGCCACGACGTGCGGGTGATCCGGCTGCCGCGGCACGGCGCCTCCTGCCCGGTCGCGATCGCCGTGTCCTGCTCCGCCGACCGGCAGGCGCTGGCCAAGATCACCGCCGATGGCGTGTTCCTGGAGAAGCTGGAGACCGACCCGGCGCAGTACCTGCCCGAGCCGTCGCAGGAGGACCTCACCGCGGACGTGGTGCGCATCGACCTGACCCGGCCGATGAATGAGATCAGGGCCGAGCTTTCCAGGCACCCAGTCGCGACCAGGCTGGCGCTGACCGGCCCGCTTGTCGTCGCTCGCGACATCGCGCACGCGAAAATTGCTGAACGACTCGCCGCGGGTGACCAGATGCCGCGCTACATGGTCGATCACCCGGTCTACTACGCGGGGCCGGCCAAGACCCCCAAGGGATATCCGTCGGGGTCGTTCGGGCCGACGACGGCGGGGCGGATGGATTCTTATGTGGACCAATTCCAGGCCGCCGGGGGATCTCTGGTGATGCTCGCCAAAGGCAACAGGTCCGCCGCCGTAACCGCGGCCTGCAAGACGCATGGCGGGTTCTACCTCGGCTCGATCGGCGGAGCCGCGGCAAAGCTGGCGCAGGACTGCATCACCAGGGTCGATGTGCTTGAGTACCCCGAACTGGGGATGGAAGCGGTGTGGCAGATCGAGGTGCGCGACTTCCCCGCGTTCATCATCGTGGATGACAAGGGGAATGATTTCTTCAGTCCGGCGGGCGGCGCATCGGGCCCGCTGCTCACCATCGGCCGGCGGTGACGCTCGCACCCGATTGCCGAATCCCGTCGGGCTTTGCGATTCGCATGATTGCCATGGCGCCGGGACGGGCGTCTAGGCCGACTTTGCGGTGAAACTTAGTGAATTCTTATCTAGCTCACAGGAAAAAGGCCGGCGGATCGGTGTAATCTCCCGGCCATGCAGTCAGTGACCGGGCCGGGACGCGTGGTCGCCGGGCGCTATGAACTGCTGGACTCCGTCGGGCATGGGGCCATGGGCACCGTGTGGCGGGCGCGGGATCTGCGCCTCGATCGCGAGGTCGCGGTCAAGGAGGTCCGGGTCCCCGGGCCCATGACGTACCAGGACCGGAACGTGCTGCGGGAGCGGTCGCTGCGGGAGGCACGGGTCGCGGCCCGGCTGAGCCATCCCGGCGTGGTCACCGTGCACGACGTGATCGAGGCCGAGGGCACTCCGTGGATCATCATGGAACTGGTGCCGTCCAGGTCGCTGGCCCAGGTGCTGGCCGAGGACGGGCCACTGCCTCCGGCGCGCGCCGCGATGATGGGCATGACGCTGCTCGAGGCGCTGGGCAGCGCGCATGCGGCGGGCGTGGTGCACCGCGACGTGAAGCCGGGGAACATCCTGGTTACTTCCGACGGCCGGGCCGTGCTGACCGACTTCGGCATCGCCACCTTGCACGGCGACCCCGGGCTGACCCAGGCGGGCATGGTCATGGGCACGCCAGGGTTTTGCGCCCCGGAGCGTATCCGGGGCGAGCCCGCCAGCCCCGCCTCTGACCTGTGGTCGCTCGGGGCCACCCTGTACGCGACCGTCGAGGGGCGCGGCCCGTTCGAGGGCCAGGGCAGTGCGATGGCCGTGCTGGCCAACATCGTGCACGGCGACCCTCCCCCGGCGAAGGCGGCCGGGCCGCTGGAGCCGGTGATCACCGCGCTGATGAAGCGGGATCCGGCGGCGCGGCCCGACGCCACCACCGCCCGCCGGCTGCTCGCCGCGGCGTGCGCCGGTTACAACGGGGGGGCAAGCTCCAGCGCGCAGAGCGTTTCGGGTGGGCGGGCCGGCTCCGATACGCGGAGCGCTTCGGGCACGCAGAGCGCCGCGGACGGGCAGAGCACCCCGGGCGCACGGGCCGGGTCCGGCGTGCCGGCGGTTTCCGGGGCCGGTGCTGTGGATGAGCGGCCGGTCGGCGCCGGCGTCGCCCCCGGCGCGACCGGGGCGCTGGGCGCGACGGGACTCGGCAGCACACTCGCGTTCCCCGCCTCGCCGCCGCCGGAGATCGCGGCCTTCGCCGGGCAACCGCCGGCCGCGGCAGAACCTCCGGTCACCGCGGCGGAGCCTGCCCCTGCCGCACCGCGGGAGCCCGGGGCCGCACGGGGCGGGGTTCGCCGGGGCGGGTGTGGCCGGGGCAGGCATGGCGGGAGGCGAGTTCGCCGCGACCGTGGCCGTTCAGCCCTCGCTGGGCATGACCGTGGCCACCGCGCCAGCGGCGGCGGGGCCAGGGCCGGGCGTACTGCCGGCGCCAGGCGGGGTGCCAGGCGCAGGTGGGATACCGGGGCCGGGCTGGATGCCCCCCGGGGCGAGGCCGATGCCGGGCGGGCAGCGGCGGCGCGCGGGGCGGCACCGGCGCGCGCTGCTGTTCGGCGGCGGCGGAACGGCCGTGGTGCTGGCCGCTCTCCTGGTGACAGCGGGCCTTGCTCACAACGCGCGGCTCCAGCAGATCAGGCGTACGGCCGCCAGCAGCCCGATCACGCCCAGCGGGCCGCTCCCGGCCGGCTACCACTGGTACGCCGTGCAGGCCTCATCCTCGCCGCGCCGGGCCGGGTTCTCGATCGCCGTGCCCAACGGCTGGCGGACGCGGCAGCGCGGCGATACCACCGTGATGCGCAGCCCGGCCACCGGCGCCATCATTACCGTTGCCCGCGGGGCTCAGGGCGGGCCCGGGCCGCTGCGCCAAGCCGCGCTGCTGGCGAGCGGCCCGCACAAGTCGTTTCCCGGCTACCACCAGATCGCGTTGCTGCCCGTCCCGTTCCACGGCACCCTGGCCGGTGCGCTGCGGTTCACCTATGCGCGGCCGGGGGCCGGCAACGAGCAGGTACTGGAACTGGTCGTCCGGATGAATACCCAGCTTGGCGCCCAGCCGTACGAGCTGACGCTGACCTCGCCGCGCCGGGCCTGGCTGCCCAGCCGGGCGGCGTTCGGCGAGGCCATGAACGCCTTCACCGCGCAGTCCTGAACGTCAAGACCCCGATGGCCCTGCCGGGGCGGGCCGGCAGGGCCATGGGGTGACACGGTCCCGGCCGGTCAGCGGCCAGGACGGATGCGGCTAAGGCGTGTCCCGTAGATCTATGCCGTCGCAAGCGGCCACCTGGCGCCCGTCCGGTGGACGCGCAGCAGGCTGAATGATCTATGGGACATGCCCCTAGTACCAGCCCGTCGCTTGCTCATGCGACCATGCGCCGCAGGGCGAGCCGTAGAGCGACTTGATGTATCCCAAGCCCCAGCGGATCTGGGTAGCGGCGTTGTTCTCCCAGTCCGGGCCAGCGCTGGCCATTTTCGAGCCAGGCAGCGCCTGCGGGATGCCGTATGCCCCACTGGGGTTGGACGCGTGAACATCCCAGCCGCTCTCGGTGTTCCACAGGCTCACCAGGCAGCCGAACTGGCTCGATGACCATCCGTAGGACGCCAGCATCGCCTCGGCGATCTGCTGGGGGTTCCCCGAAGGTGCCGGCGCAGAGCCCGTCGCTGCCTGCGAGCTTGGCGACGGTGCTGGGGTGGCCGCCGGCGCGGCAGCGCGTGCCGCTGCCCGCCTCCTTGCCGCTCTACGGCGGGCGGCCCGTTCTGCGGCGCGCTGGGCGCGGAACTGGGTGGCCCCTAGTGAGGCGACCTCACCGCGTGCCAGGCCCGCCAGCCGTATCCCGGGATCGGGGTGGAGGACGGTTGCGGGCCTAGCGCTCTGCTGTGACCCGGCCTTCGCCAGCAAGGAGCCTGAGACTCCGGTCGATGCGCCGGAGGTGGTGACCCCGGCGACGACCGCGGCCGGCACGGCCACGGCGACTCCCGCCTTTGCGACTGTGATTTTGGACAGTTTGAGGTTGTGCGTGAACAGGTTGCGCTGCTTTTTGTGTCGCGCAGACACGAATAACCTTTGGTCGGGCGCATTGTGCGCTCGGCTCCCACCCGGGGGCGCTGCCGGCCGATGACATGACGCCCGGCCAGGGCAGCGGCGCGCAGATGTTGACGCAGGTTCAGGGCGACGCGTCGCTCATGGCAACCATCACGCACGCCGGGTGCTGTCAGCGATCGATTGTGCCGGTCGAGCAGGATGCCATGCGCCGAAATTGGCTGAAAAAGGCTGTGACAAGAAACACGTTTAAGTCAACGTTGGGTAACTGGCTAGAACTCTTAGTAATAGCTGTGACCCTCCCAGAAAGACCACGCAGCACACGGAGTTCCGTATATGGACTTGATGTAGCCAAGCCCCCACTTGATCTGCGTGGCGGGGTTGGTCTGCCAGTCCGCGCCCGCGCTGGCCATCTTCGATCCAGGCAGCGCCTGGGGTATACCGTATGCGCCGCTGGCATTCTCGGCGTTATACCGCCATCCGCTTTCCCGGGTCCAGATGTTATTCAGGCAGCCAAACTGCGTCTTCGGGTTGAAGCCGAACGACGACATCATGTTGTAGGCGGTGGACTGCGCGGTACCCGGGTTCGGCGGTGGGAAGTTCACCGTGGTGCCGCCAGCCGTGACCCCGCCACCGGCCGATCCGCCGGTGGCGGCGGTGGCACTGGCCGTGCTGGCAAGCTTGGGAGCGCCGACCTGATGCATGGTGTGAGTGGCGGTGTCCATGACGATCATCTGCTGGCGCGCCTGCTCCAGCACGCCCATGGCCCGGCTGCCGGGGAGCGCTGCAGCCGCAAAGGCGGCCCCTACATTCGAGTGGTCGGCCCGCACAACCAGGTAGCCCGCGACAGTCGTCCCCATGATGAGGGCGATGGCGGTGGCGGCCACCGGCAGCAGGAAACCAGACCGGCGCGCGGCGCGCCTCCTTCCGGGGCTCCGCCTCCGGTGCTGTGACAAGGCAGTCCTTCCGTCGGCCATGCACTCCGGGGCGGGGCGCCCAGGGTGCGGACCGCTGCGGTGCAGGGCAGCGCGTCGCGTGATGGCCTTCGGGGTGCTCCCCCGGCCCGGCGCCGGGCACTGCCCGGCCCCACGGGCCGTCCGCCCTTGGCCATCGGCGATACCTTGCCAGAAGGACAGGTGGGATTCCTGAGAATTCGCGGAAAAAGCTTGTGTCGCGCCGCGCCGTCACTCTCCGTGCAGATCACAGAACGACAACATGTATCGACACAATTACCATCAGTCATTTTGCCGACCGTTGTGATCCATGGGACCGCTGTGGCGGGAGGTACCGGCAGGCGCCACGATCTCCCGCCGCGAGTCTTACTCCCGGCGCCCGTTCAGCCACCGAGCGCAAGTATGACCCATCGCCCGGCGCGCACAGCGGGTCGGCGTGATGAGCAAAGGCCCGCTCACGATCCAGGCGGGCGCCCAGCCGGACGCCGCGGCCGGCTTGGTGGCGGTTTAGACCCCATTAGGCCGACGGTTTGCCCGCACCGGCGGCCGGCGCGCCGGACGGCTCGGCCTCAGCGGCCTCGGCGTCCGCCGGCCCGGTGCCGCCCGCACCGGAACTGGCCTTGCCCGCCTGGGAAGCGCCCCCCGCTACCACGGAACCAGCCCCGCCTTCCCCGGAGCCGGGCCCGGCCGGGAGGGCAAGCACGCCCCCTGGTGCGGTGTCGCGCCACAACTCGGTCATGATCACCTGGCCCGCGCCCGCGGCCGGGATGGCGAGCAACGCCGCGACGAAGCCGCCGAAGAACCCGCCGATCCAGCTGCCGATGGACGCCGCGACCAGGATCGATACGAGCACGAGCAGCGGGTTGATGCGGACGGTCTTGCTCATGATCACCGGGTTGAGCACGTGGTTCTCGAATTGGGTGTAGGCGAGGAAAACGATCAGCGTCACGATGCCCGCGGTGAGCGAATGTGCCGTGGCGAACAGCACGGTGGGTATCCCGGCGAGAGCCCCGCCGATCATCGGGAGGAAGTCGACCAGCGCAACCCACAGCGCCCACAGGAACGGGAACGGGACGCCGAGCACCGCCAGGGTGACGAACACCACGATCCCGGCGATCAGGGAGGTGAGCAGGTTCCCGGCCATATAACCGGTGACCGCCCGGTTGACCTGGGCGGCCACCCTGGTCACCGTCGCCGATCGCTGCGGAGTCATGTTGCCGAGGATCCAGGCCCGCATCTTCGGGCCCTCGAGGAGCAGCAGTACCACCAGGAAGAAGATCGTGGTCAGCGCGACAAGCAGCGACAGGGCGCCCTTGCCGAGGGCGAGGGCGGGCTTGCCGAGGCCCTGTGCGAAGCTGGCGATCTTCGCCGAGTTCTGCTGCACCCAGGGCAGCACGTGGTAACGCCGGATCACCTGGCCGATCCAGCCCCGCCCGTGCTGGGCCTGATCCACATAGACGGGCAGCCGGTCGGCCAGATGGGTGCCGGCCTGGACGAGCGGGGAGCCGAACGCCACCGCCAGGCCAGCGAAGACAACCACCGCCCAGAAGGTGACGATCGCGACGGCAAAACCGCGCCGGTGCACCTTCCACCGCTGCAGGTACACCACCAGCGGGTTTAGCAGCAGGGCGAGGAACCCCGACACCGCCATGAGCAGTATCACGTCCCGCAGCCGGTAGAGCAGCTTGCCGGTCATGTAGGCCGCCACCACGACGGCAACCGTGGCGAAAATCGCCCGCAGTGGGACGCCCTGGGAAGCGGCTGAGCGCCACAGGCGCTCCCGCCGGGTCTGCGGCGGCGTTTTGTCGGCCATCACCCAAGGATTGCAGGTTCATGACCGGAGTGCGCATTCGCGCCTTCACGGCAGCAACGCCAAGGACGGCTGAGCCAGTGCTGACGCGGTCAGGAAGGTCCCGGCGCCCAGCTGGGCTACTTCAGCAGCTCGCGGGCCATGACGACGCGCCTCGGGGATGTGCACACCGGTCAGTTCGGCCTTGGCCAGGGCGTCGTGCATGTCCCACGGGAACTCGCCCGACTCGTCGACCTCCCCCGCCCGGGAGCGATCTTGTCGTCGGCGAGCGCGCGCTTGACGGCGCGAAGTTCCCGATGCTCCTCGGTCAGCTCGAACGCGGGAAAATCAAGGCTCATAACTCCCGATGGTAGGCGGGCACGCCCGCTGCGCCGCTCCCGCCCGCGGGCCGGGTAACGATGCCGCTGAGCTGCGCGAATTGCATGCGATACGCACCCCGTGGCCGCCTGCCTGCCAGGGACGCCGGCCCCCCGTGGCGGGCCAAATGGACCTATTCGTGGTGCATGCGTTCAAACTGGGCCGACTGGGGTGCCAGGGGACTGCTGGGCGATTTATCCGGGTTGAGGAAACCATTGGCCGGGCATTACCTATCCAGCTTCAACGGCGGTCGGCAAAGGAGCAACGGTGGCGGGCGGAGCTCGGGGAAAAAACGGCGCCAGCGTGCCCAGACGGGCGAACATGGGCGGGGCGGTGGGGCCAGAGCTAGCAGAGCGCGGGGCGGTGGGGCCAGGGCTAGCAGAACGCGGGGCGGTGGGGCCACGACTAGCAGAACGCGGGGCGGTGGGGCCAGACTAGCAGAACGCGGGGCGGTGGGGCCACGACTAGCAGAACGCGGGGCGCGGCGGGTGCCGGAAGTCTCGGCGCCGGCCTTCACCGGGCGGCAGGAGGAACTGGCCGCCCTGAGCCGGGCACTGGCGGACCCGCCCGCGGTGGTGCTGGTCGAGGGCGAGGCCGGCATCGGCAAAAGCCGGTTAGTCAGGGAGTTCCTTGACCGGGAGAACGGCCAGGTGCAGAGCCTGGTCGCGGGGTGCCCACCGTTCCGGCGGCCGTGCACACTGAGCCCGCTGGTGGATGCGATCAGGCACGCGACCGCCAGCCCGCCGCAACCAGGGCTGAGCGGCCTGGCCGGCGCGCTGCGGCCGCTGTTCCCGGAATGGTCCGCCGAACTGCCTCCGGCACCGGAGCCTGCCGAGGACGCCACCGCGTCCCGGCACCGGCTGTTCCGCGCGCTGGGCGAACTGCTGGCCAGCCTGCAGGTGAAGCGTGCTCGTCGTCGAGGACGTGCAGTGGGCGGACGAGGCCACCCTGGAGTTTCTGCTGTTCCTCGGCGGCGCGCACCGGGCGCGGCCCAGCCTGGTGCTGACCTACCGGCCCGAGGACGTGCCCGGCGACTCGCTGCTGCTGCGCCTCTCGTCCCGGATGCCGGGCGGCACGGCCGGGCTGCGGCTGGCCCTGCAGCCATTGGCTGTTGCCGAGACGCTCCGGCTGGTCTCCTCGATGCTCGGCGGCGAGCGGGTATCGGACGCCTTCGCCGCGTTCCTGCACGAGCGCACCGACGGCATCCCGCTGGCCGTGGAGGAGACGGTACGGCTCATGCACGACCGCGCCGGCCTGGCGCGCCGCAACGGCAACTGGGCGCCTCGGAGCCTCGGCGAGATCATGGTCCCGGCGACGATCAGGGACGGCGTGCTGGAACGCGGCCGGCGGCTGAGCGCGGACGCCCGGGCAACCCTGGCCGCAGCCGCCGTGCTTGCCGACCCGGCGGACGAGCCGTTGCTGCGTGCCGTGGCCGGGCTGACGGCCGCGCGGCTCGGCCCGGCCCTGGCCGAGGTGCTGCGTTGCGGGCTGCTGGCCGAGGCGGGCCGGGGCATGGTGTCGTTCCGGCACATCCTTGCCGCCAGGGCCGTGTACGCGGGGATCACCGTGCCGGAACGCCGGGCCCTGCACGGCCGGGCCGGCCGGGCGCTTGAACGCCGCTCACCCCGGCCGGTCGCCCAGCTCACCCGGCACTTCCGGGAAGGCCGGCCAGCCCGCCAAGTGGTGCCGGTACGCGGAGCAGGCCGCCGACCTGGCGCTGTCCGCTGGCGACGAGGCCACCGCCAGCATCCTGCTGCTCGACCTGCTGACCAAGGCGGACCTGCCCGCGCACGCGGTGGTCCGGCTGGTCAAGAAGATCCCGTTCGGCTCGTTCACCGGGCAGTCCAGGTTCGACGACCTGGTCGCCACGCTCCGGTCCGCGGTGGACGCCCAAGCGCTCGACCAGCGGGCGCAGGCCGAGGCCCGGATGCTGCTCGGCCGGGTGCTGCTGGTGATGGAGGAACGTGAGGCGGGCCGGACCGAGGTGGAACGGGCGATACCGCACCTGGTGCACGACCCGGTGGAAGCCGCCCGGGCGATGATCCTGCTCGGCTGGCCCTCGGGGGCCGCGTGGCCGGCGTCCCGGCACCGCCAATGGCTGCAGCGCGCGGCCGAACTGACCGCGCGGATGCCGCCCGCCGGTCACCTGAACCTCACCGTGGAGCGGGCGAGCGCACTGCTGATGCTCGGCGACCCGGCCGGGTGGGCGGTCGCCGCGCAGATCCCCTGCGAGGCAGTGTCCCCCCGGGAACGGCAGCACGTGGTCAAGGGGCACCTGAACGTCGCCACCATGGCGATGCTGTGGTGGGGCCGGTACGACGACGCCCGCTGGCGGCTGGCCAAGGGCCTGGAGCTGGCCGAGGCGGGCCAGTACTGGCTGTACCGCGACCTGATCCTGGTGAACCAGGTGCACCTGGACTGGCTGGCCGGCGCCTGGGAGGGGCTGGCCGAGCGGGCCAGGGCGCTGGCCGACGACGCCGACATCCAGCCGCTGACGAGGCTGGCGGCGGTCCTGGTGACGGGGCTGATCCACGCCGCGGCCGGGGACCGCTGCCAGGCCGAGCGGGTATTGGGCCTGGTGCTCAGCGAGGTGCGGCGGCGGGCCGCGGTGGAGGCGTGCATGGAGCCGGCGGCGGCGCTGGCCAGGCTGCTGCTCGCCGACGGCCGCGTGACCGAGGCCCTGGCCGTCACCGACGAGCCGATCGGCATCCTGGCCGGCAAGGGAATCTGGGCCTGGGCGGCGGACCTCGCCCCGGTGCGGGTCGAAGCGCTGGTGGCGGCCGGCCGCACCACCGAGGCAACCGAGCTGGCCGGTGTGTTCGCCGCGGCGGACCGAGGCCGTGACGCTCCGGCGACCAGAGCGGCGCTGCTTTCCTGCCAGGCCGTCCTGGCCGAAGGCCGGGGCGAGCGGGCGCAGGCCGGGGCGCTGTTCGGCCGGGCCGCGGCGGCCTGGCGGGTGCTGCCGCGCCCGCACGAGGCGCTGCTCGCCCGGGAGCGGGAGGCGCGCTGCCTGCTGGCGGACGGGCAGCGGCCCGCGGCCCTGTCGGTCCTCGCCGAGGTACTCGACGGCCTGTCGGGCCTGGGTGCCCGCGGTGACGCTATGCGCGTGATCCGCACCCTGAACGAGCACGGCGTGCCGGCCAGGCGCCCCTGGTGGGGCGGGCGGCGCAGCTACGGCGACCAGCTTTCCCCGCGCGAACTTGACGTGGTGCGCCTGGTCATCGATGGCCGCACGAACCGGCAGGTGGCCGAGGAACTGGTCCTGTCCCCGAAGACCGTGGCCAACCACATGGACTCGCTGATGCGCAAGCTCGGCGTCTCCTCCAGAACCGCTCTCGCGGTGCGCGCCGTCGAAGACGGCATCGTCTAGAGCGGTGTTAGCCCAGGGGGACGACCTCCCGGAACCCCCGCTGGCCGGTGCTGACCCGGGGGACGACCCCCGGAACCCCCCGCTGGCCGGTGCTGACCCGGGGGACGACCCCCCGGAACCCCCCGCTGGCTCAAGGCCCCGTTCCTTCGTCACGGGGCCTTGGCCCTGCCGGCCGGGGCTAGGGCTGCCCCGGAACCCGCTGGCTTTGCCGGGTGGGGTGGCCGGGGTGCGCTGGCTGGACTACGGGTGGGAGGCCGGCGTATCGCCGCGAAGGCTCCTCAGCCGCGAAGGCTCCTCAAGTGTGCTGCTGCGTCAGCAAATCGTCCTGTGCGTTTCCAAATTGGGTACCCGCGTTCCCAAATTAGGTGTCCTGCCGGATAGCCAGCGCGCGGCTGCGCCACGACGCTCGCAGGTAGCCCGGTCGCTGCGGCCCGCCCGGGCTGCGCGGCGTGCCCAGCGCCCGCGCTACCGCGACCCTGACGTGCCGCTATGAGCTGTCCAAGGCCCCCCGCCCACGATGTTCACGGAGGTCAGGAATGAGGCGAAAGCTCCAGCGCTGGCGCGCACTCGCCGCGATCGCGACGGGCATGGTAACGCTGGCCGGGATGGCCGTGCTCGCCACGGCGCCCGCTCAGGCAAGCACCGGCGGGCACACCGCCACGAACCCGAAGACGTCCGCCGCGCACTACACGAATGCCCCGTGCAACACCGTCCGCCTGAAGGCCAACCACGCCCGCTGCCTGGCCGTCGTGCACACCGGCACCAACCACAAGATCGTGGCGACCCCCAACCAGCCGCCCGCGGGCGCGCTGGGGCCTTCGGACATCCAGAACGCCTACAAGCTGCCGGCCACCGGATCTGGCCAGACCGTCGCGATCGTGGACGCGTTCGGCGATTCGAGCGCCGAGTCCGACCTGGCCACGTTCCGCTCGTTCTACGGGCTGCCGCCGTGCACCACCGCCAACGGCTGCTTCCAGAAGGTCGACCAGAACGGCGGCACCAACTACCCGCCGGACGACTCCGGCTGGGCCCTGGAGACCTCGCTCGACCTGGACGCGGTGTCCTCCGCCTGCCCGAACTGCCACATCCTGCTGGTGGAGGGCGACGACAACAGCATCGCCAACCTCGGCATCGCCGTGGACACCGCGGTGTCCATGGGCGCGAAGTTCGTGTCCAATTCCTACGGCATCCTCGGCGAGGACCCGTCCGAGACCGGCTTCGACCAGTACTACACCCACCCGGGCGTGGCGGTCGTCGCCTCCACCGGTGACACCGGGAACCTGACCAACTGGCCGGCCACCAACCCGGACGTGACCGCGGCAGGCGGTACCACGCTGACCAAGGACACCTCGGTCCCCCGGGGCTGGACCGAGACGGCCTGGGACAGCGGTGGCTCCGGCTGCTCGCTGTTCGAGCCACGCCCCAGCTACCAGGCCAACATCAACACCGACTGCCCGGACAACAAGGCCATCGCCGACCTGTCCGCCGACGCCGACCCGAACACCGGCCTGGCCGTCTTCGACACCAACGGCCAGGGCGGCTGGCTGCAGGTGGGCGGGACCAGCCTGTCCTCGCCGCTGCTCACCGCGATGTACGCGCTGGGCGGCACCCCCGCCACCGGCACCTTCCCGGTGACCTACGCCTACAACGACCCGAACCAGTCCAGTGACATCTTCGACGTCACCCAGGGCAGCAACGGCGGCTGCGGCAACGTGCTGTGCAACGCCGGGCCGGGCTGGGACGGCCCGACCGGGCTCGGCACGCCGGACGGCGTGGCCGGGCTGAGCAGCGGGCCGCAGGGCGTCATCGCCGGGGAGGTGACCAACTCCTCCGGCGGCGCTCCGCTCGCCGGGGCGACCGTCTCGGCGGCCGGCGGCTACTCGGCGGTCACCGACTCCTCCGGCGACTACACCATGACCGTGCCCGTCGGCAGCTACACCGTGACCGCGCAGGCGTTCGGGTTCAAGTCGGTGAGCCAGTCCGGCGTCTCGGTCACCCAGGGGAACACCACGACCGAGAACTTCGCGCTGCACAGCGTGCCGAGCCGGAACCTGTCCGGCACGATCACCGACGGGTCCGGGCACGCCTGGCCGCTCTACGCCAAGATCACCATCGATGGCGTTCCCGGCGGCGCGATCTACACCAGCCCCTACACCGGCCACTACAGCGTCAACCTGCCGCAGCAGCACACCTACACGCTGCACGTCACCCCGGTGTACCCGGGGTACAACACCAGGAATCTCAAGGTGCACGTCGGCACCGCCGACACGGTGGCCAACGCGAAGGCCTTCGTGGACTCGAGCATCTGCGCGGCGCCGGGTTACGCCTACAAGTACCGCGGCACCAGCGAGGCGTTCACCGGCTGGACCGGCACCACGCCGCAGGACGGCTGGAGCGTCGTGGACAACGAAGGCAACGGCCAGACCTGGGAGTTCGACAACCCAGGTGACCGTTCGCCACCGCCGGGCGGCGACGCCGACTTCGCCATCGTCGACTCCGACAATTACGGGCCGGGCAACAGCCAGGACACCTCCCTGGTGTCCCCGGTGGTCAACCTGTCCGGGCAGACCTCGCCCGAGATCGGCTTCGACACCTTCTACAACGAGTTCCCCGGCCAGACCGCCGACGTGGATCTGAGCATCGACGGCGGGCAGACCTGGAGCAACGTGTGGGAGCAGACCGACACCTCGGTGACCGGGCACATCGACATCCCGATCCCGCAGGCGGCCGGAAAGACGAACGTGAAGGTGCGGTTCCACTTCACCGGCAACTTCGGCTGGTGGTGGGAACTGGACAACGTGTTCATCGGCACCCGCACCTGCGCCCCGACCCCTGGCGGCCTGGTCGCCGGGATCGTGACCGACAACAACACCGGCGACCCCGTCAACGGGGCCACCGTGGCCAGCAACGCCAACCCCGGCCAGTTCGGGGTGTCCGCGGCCACGCCGGACGACGCGAACCTGTCCGACGGGTTCTACTGGCTGTTCGCCACCCCGGCCGGCAGCACCGGCTTCACCGCGAGCGACGGGGCCTACACCCCGGCCACCGCGACGGTGAACGTGGCCGGCAACTTCGTCACCCAGCAGAACTGGGTGCTGAAGGCCGGGCACCTGACGATCGCCCCCGGCAGCCTCTCGTTCACCCAGGTCCTCGGCGCTGTCAGGACCGGCAACGTCAAGTTCACCAACGACGGCACCTCGGCGGTGCAGGTCAAACTCAGCGAGGCCGACGGCGGATTCACCCCGATGGCCGGCCAGGGCGGCGCCTCGGGCGCCCCGCTGGAGCGGATCAAGGGAACCTTCCGGCCGATCGCCGCGGTCCGCGGCGTGAAGCCCGGCGCGGCCGCGGCTAGCAGGGCCGCCAAGGGCCTGCTGCTGCGCCAGCCCACGCCGTCCGACCCGCCGTGGACCGAGATCGCCGACTACCCGTCGCCGGTCATGGACAACGCGGCCGGGTTCGACCCGAGCAGCGGCAAGGTCTACTCCGTCGCCGGGTTCAACGGGTCGGCGAACGTGGCAACCAGCTACGCCTACGACCCCACGGCCCAGCAGTGGAACCAGATAGCCGACGCGCCGGCACCGCTGGAGGCACCCTCGGGCGCCTTCGTCAACGGCAAGATGTACATCCTCGGCGGCTGGGACAACAACGGCAACGCCACCACCGGGGTGTACGCCTACGATCCGTCGGGGAACAGCTGGTCCCAGGCCGCCAGCCTGCCCACGGCACTGACCGCCAGCGCCACCGCGGTGCTGAACGGCCAGTTGTACGTGGTCGGCGGGTGCACCACGGGGAACTGCTCGCCCACCTCGGACGCGGTGTACCGGTACGACCCGGGCAGCAACGCCTGGACCCAGCTCGCGAACTACCCCACGCCGGTGGCCTTCGGCGCCTGCGCGGGCATCGCGAGTGAGGTCGTCTGCGCGGGCGGCACCAACGCCGACACCGGCGCGACCTACACGGCCACCTACATATACAACCCGGGTACCAACACCTGGTCGCAGGGGGCCGACATGCCCTACGACGACTGGGCGATGGCCTACAGCGGGTCCGGCGGCAAGCTCCAGGTCGCTGCCGGGGTCACCAGCAACAGCGCCACGGTCACCAACCAGGCCGCGGAGTACGACCCCGCAACCAACGCCTGGACGGCGCTGCCCAACGCGAACAACGCCGAGTACCGCGGCGGCAGCAGCTGCGGCATGTACAAGATCGGAGGATCGACCGGCGGCTTCTCGCCGCAGCCGTTCGCCGAGGTGCTCCCCGGGGACAACCAGTGCGGCGCCGAAGACGTGCCGTGGCTGTCGGAGGGCCAGACCGCGTTCACCGTGGCCCCCGGGCAGACGGTGACCGTCGCCGTCACCGCCGACTCCTCGGCGGTGTCCCAGCCCGGCGGCTACGCGGCGCAATTGCTGGTCAATACGAACACGCCGTACCAGGTCCAGCCCGTCGGGGTCCACATGCAGGCGAACCCGCCCGCAACCTGGGGCAAGATCACCGGCACGGTGACGGACGCGAGCACCGGCAACCCGATACCCGGGACCACTGTCCAGATCTGCACGATGTACAACCCGCAGACCGGGACGTGTGGCCCGGTGACCTACACCCTGAAGACCGATAATTCCGGCAACTACCAGCTCTGGCTGAACCAGGGCTTCAACCCGCTCCAGGTGATCGCGGCCAAGGACGGGTATCAGCCCATCGCGAAGCTGGCCCGGATCATCAAGGGTTCCTCAGTGACCCTGAACTTCTCGCTCAACAAGTCATAGAACGGAGGAACCTACCCGTGCTGGGGCGGGCCGGCCTGGCCGGCCCGCTCCCGCAGTGCGGCGCCCTTGGCCAGGGCCTGGGCGCGCAGGTCAGCCTGGAAGCTGACCATGCGCTCGCGCAGCGCCGCGTCGCTGGCCGCCAGGATCCGTACCGCGAGCAGCCCCGCGTTGCGGGCGCCGCCGACCGCTACCGTGGCTACCGGTACGCCCGCCGGCATCGACACGATGGACAGCAGCGAGTCCAGCCCGTCCAGGTGCTTCAGCGGCACCGGCACCCCGATCACCGGCAGCGGCGTCACCGCCGCCAGCATGCCGGGCAGGTGCGCCGCCCCGCCCGCGCCCGCGATGAGCACCCGCAGGCCGCGGCCCGCGGCGTCGGTGCCGTAGCGGATCATCTCGTGCGGCATCCGGTGCGCCGACACCACGTCGGCCTCGTAGCCGACGCCGAATTCCGCCAGCGCCTGCGCCGCGGCCTGCATCACCGGCCAGTCGGAGTCGCTGCCCATCACGACACCGACCAAAGGGGCCGCGGTCTGGCTCATGCGCTCTCCTCGTTCCCGGTCGCGAGGTAGGACGCGGCTCGTGCGGCCCGGTCCCGCAGGCCGGCCACGTCGCTGCCGAGGACCGTGACATGCCCGATCTTGCGCCCCGGCCGGACCTGCTTGCCGTACAGGTGCACCTTCACCCCCGGGTCCGCCGCCATCACGTGCACAAACCGCGAGTAGATGTCGGGGCCGGCGCCCCCGAACACGTTGGCCATCACCACCTGCGGCGCAGCCAGCCGCGGGTCGCCGAGCGGCAGGTCGAGCACGGCCCGCAGGTGCTGCTCGAACTGAGACGTCCTGGCTCCCTCGATGGTCCAGTGGCCGCTGTTGTGCGGGCGCATCGCCAGCTCGTTGACAACCAGGCCGGCCTCGGTCGCGAACAACTCCACCGCGAGCAGGCCGGTGACGCCCAGTTCGGCGGCCAGCTCAAGCGCCAGCCGCTGCGCCTGGAAGGCCAGGGCGGGCGGCAGCCCAGGGGCGGGAGCCAGCACCTCGTGGCAGACCCCACCGCGCTGCACGGTCTGCACCACGGGGTACGCGGCCGCCTGGCCGTGCGGCGAGCGGGCCACCAGCGCGGCAAGCTCGGCGCGGAACGCGACGTGCTCCTCGGCGAACACCGCGACCGGGTGGGCAAGCACGGCGGCCGCCTCCTCCGGCGTGCCGCACACCCAGACGCCCCGCCCGTCGTAGCCACCGGTGACCGCCTTGAGCACGACCGGCCAGCCCCATTCCTCCGCGCGGGCGCACACACCCGCCAGGTCGGTCACGGGCGCATACCGCGGGCACGGCACGCCGAGCGCACCCAGCCGCTCCCGCATCGCCAGCTTGTCCTGGGTGTAGCGCAGCGCGGCGCAGCCGGGCCGGACCGCGGCGCTGGCCTGGCCCGCGGCGGCCTTCTCCAGCTCGTCCAGATGACCGCCTGGGACGTGCTCATGGTCGAAGGTCACCACGTCGCAGCCGCGCGCGAACGCGAGCAGGTCGCCGGAGTCGGTGTAGTCCCCGGCCACCACGTCGGCGCAGATCAGGGCCGCGCTGTCCGTGGGCGACGCCGCGAGCACCCGGAACCCGATGCCCAGGCCGATCGCCGCCTGGCAGGTCATCCGCGCGAGCTGGCCCGCGCCGACCATGCCCACCACCGGGGGCCGCGGGCTGTGCTGATCACCGGTCACCTGGGTAGCCTACGAGGCCCGCCAGGCAACGGCCCGCGATCCCGGCCTGAACTGGGCCTTGCGCTGGCCTGGCATCACATTGAACACTCAGATAACTCGCCAGCCATGGAGGGCCAGCCCGTAAGGAGCACAGGCGATGGCAGGATCGGACGAAATCACCACAGTCGCATCCGAGGACGCGCCCGTCGGCGTGCTGGTACGCGAGGGTGACTACGGCGAAAAGATCGGCAAGGTCGAACCCGGCGGCGCCGAGTTCATCCCGCTGCACGAGCGGCATGGCAAGCCGCTGCAGCTCTTCTGGACCTGGACCTCACCCAACCTGGAGTTCGCCACGGTCTTCGTCGGCGTCCTCGCGGTCGCCGCGTTCGGGCTGAGCTTCTGGCAGGCCGTGCTGGCCATCGTGATCGGTACCGCCGGCGGCGCCGCCGCGCAGGGCGTCCTGTCGGCCCGCGGCCCGGAGCACGGCGTGCCGCAGATGGTGCTGTCCCGGCTCGGCTTCGGCTACTGGGGGAACGTGCTGCCGGCCGGGCTGAACTCGATCACCGCCGGCATCGGCTGGTTCGCGGTGAACAGCGTCAGCGGCACGTTCGCGCTGAATACGCTGCTGGGCTGGCCGAAGATCCTCTGCCTGATCATCATCGTCGCGGTGCAGATCGCGATCGCCTTCTTCGGCCACAACCTGGTGCACGCGTTCGAGCGCTACGCCTTCCCGGTGCTCGCGGTGATCTTCGTGATCGCGACCATCGTCATCCTGACGAAGTCCCATCCGGGTGCGGCGCACGCGGCCATCCCGGGCGGCTTCCTGCTCACGATCGGCGCGGTGTTCGGCTACGCCGCGGGCTGGAACCCCTACGCGGCCGACTACACCCGGTACTTCTCGCCGAACACCTCCAAGAAGGCGATCGGCTGGTGGGCGGCGGCCGGGCTGTTCCTGTCCTGCGTGGTCCTGGAGATCGCCGGCGCGGCGTCGGCCACGGCCGCCAGCGCGGGCGCCTCGCTCGGCGACCCCACCGGCACCTTCACCGGGCACCTGCCGACCGCACTCGCCGACCTCACCCTGCTGGCCATCGCGCTCGGCGCGGTCTGCGCGAACGTGCTGAACATCTACTCGGGCGCGATGTCCTTCGTCGCCATCGGCATCAAGCTGCCGCTAGCGCTGCGCCGCGCGATCGTCGCGCTGGTGGCCGGCGTGATCGGCTTCATCGTGGCGATCACCGGCCTGCACGACGCGGGCGCCAAGTACACCGACTTCCTGCTGATCATCGCCTACTGGATCGCGCCCTGGCTGGCCGTCATGTTCTGCGACCAGTTCCTGTACCGCCGCCGGAGCCTGAGCGAGGAGGAGGGCCTGCTGTTCAACAAGCAGTACTCCAACTGGGCCGGGCCGGTGGCGATGCTGCTGGGCGTGGTCTTGTCGGTGTGGCTGTTCTCCAACCAGACCAAGTACGTGGGCCTGGTCCCCACGCACCTGCCGTCCATTGGTGACCTCACCTTCGAGGCCGGGTTCGTCATCACCGCCGTGGTCTACCTGACCTGGCACGCGATCACCGGCCGCAGCGCGGGCAGCCTGGCTGTGGCCAAGGCCTCGTGACGAAGGAACGAGGCGTTATGCCGGCCCGCTGACCACGGGCGGCTCGTCCTCGTTCACCGGCATCCGGGGCAGGAAGATCGCGAACACCGCGGGGCGCGGCCGGACCAGCACCACCTGGCCGCCCTCCGCGGCGGCGATGCTGCGCGCCAGGGCCAGGCCGAGCCCGGTGCCGCCCGGCTTGCTGCTGACGTTGCGTTCGAAGATCCGCGGCACCAGGTCGGCGGGCACTCCACGGCCGGAGTCCCTGACCTCGATCACCACCGACTTGGGCGTGAGCGAGGTGCGGATCCCCACGGTCCCTGCGCCGTGCACCAGCGCGTTGTCCAGGAGCGTGGCGATGAGCTGAGACAGCGTGCCCGGGGTGATGTGCGCGGTGAGGTTCTTCTCACCGGCGACCTCGAGCTTGCGGTTCCTGCGCCGGAATGCCGGGTCCCACTCGACCACCTGCTGGGCCACGACGTCGTCCACCGATACCCGGGCAGGCGTGCGTACCGCGGACCGGCTGGTGCGGCCGAGCAACTGGCTGACCACCTCGGTGAGCCGCTCCGTGGCCAGCAGCGCCGCCACCCCCTCCTCCCGCACCACATCGGGCTCCCCGGCGGCGGCGAGCATCTCCTCCAGCCGCATGGACAGCGCGGTCAGCGGGGTGCGGAGCTGATGGGAGGCGTCCGCGGCGAACTGGCGCTCGGCGGCGAGCAGTTCGCTGATCCGCTGCGCGGACCCGTCCAGCCCCTCGGCCACCCGGTCAAGCTCCGGTATGCCGTACGTGCGCCCGAGCGGGCTCGCGTCCCCCGAGCCGAGCCGGTCGGCCGTGGCCGCTAGTTCCTGCAGCGGCCGGGTCAGCCGCCTGGTCTGGAACATCGCCAGCGCCACGGCGACCGCCACCGCGAGCCCGGCCAGCGCGGCGACGAGGGCCAGCTTCCCGTCCGCGTCCTCGACCGACCGGCTCGCTTCCACGGTCACCCGGAAGTTGCCGGCTTGCGCGCGGCCGACGATCGCGCCGCCGCGCGGGGGCAGCGGGCCGGTCCGGAATGGCTGGGTCCCGTTCCCGGTAATGCTGACGTAGCGGTCCGGCAGCGACAGGGCCGCGTCCTCGGCGTCCTGGAGGCCGACGCTCACCCCCGAGCGGATGCGGTTCTGCAGGATCCTGGCGACCGTGGTCGCGTCCCGCTGTACCTGGTCCTGGGCGGTGGTGACCTGGAGCTGGCGCAGCACGAAGGCCAGTGGCACGCCGAACAGCAGGACCGCGGTGATCGCCACCGTCAGGGTCGAGAACAACAGCCGGCGCCGCATGTCAGCCCGCCCGGCTCCGGCCGGGCGTCACACCCGGCTCCGGCTGGGTGTCACGCCAGGCATCGGCGCGCTGCCTAGTCGCCCCGCTCGAACCGGAACCCGACACCGCGCACCGTGGTGATGTAGCGCGGGCTCTGGGCATCGTCGCCGAGCTTGCGGCGCAGCCACGAGATGTGCATGTCAAGCGTCTTGGTGGACCCCCACCATTTGCTGTCCCACACCTCGCGCATGATCTGTTCCCTGGTGACCACCTTGCCGGCCTCGTTCACCAGCACCGACAGCAGGTCGAACTCCTTGGTGGTCAGGTCCAGCTCCGTGTCGCCGAGCCATGCCCGGCGGGCCTCGGTGTCCACCCTGACCCCCTGGGCCATGCTGGTTTCCGTGCTGCCACGGCGCAGCAGGGCCCGGACCCGGGCGAGGAACTCCGCGAGGCGGAACGGCTTGGTGACGTAGTCGTCCGCACCGGCGTCGAGGCCGATCACCGTGTCGACCTCATCGGCCCGCGCGGTGAGGATCAGGACCGGCACGGACTGGCCTTCGGTGCGCAGGCGGCGGCAGACCTCAAGGCCGTCCAGGCGCGGGAGACCGAGATCGAGCACGATCAGGTCGATCCCACCGGCCAGAGCGGCGTCCAGGGTGGTGGGGCCGTCCGCAGAGACGTTCACTTCGTAACCCTCGCGCCGGAGCGCACGTGCTAGAGGGTCGGAGATGGAGGCATCATCCTCGGCAAGCAGAACGCTAGTCATACCCAGATGTTATTGCCACCGCGCGCCTGAATGGTAAAAACCCCTGCTGGCCCGGGGGCCGGCGTGTTCACACAGGGGTGACGCCGTGGCGGCGGCGGGAGAACGAGCGGTCCTTGCCCGCGGCGGCGGCGAACCGGCGGATCAGCTCGCCGCGCAGGTCCGCCGGCTCCACCACGTCATCCACGACCAGTTCGCTGGCCAGGCGGAGCACGTCGATGTCGCGATCGTACTCCTCGCGCAGCCGGCGGGTCTCCTCGTCGCGGGCGGCGGGGTCATCGATGGCGGCCAGCTTGTTGAAATACACCGCGTTGACCGCGGCGTCGGCCCCCATCACCGCGATCTTGGCGGTGGGGAGTGCGATCGTCGCATCCGGCTCGAACCCGGGCCCGGCCATGGCGTACAGGCCCGCCCCGTAGGCCTTGCGCACCACGACGCAGATCTTCGGGACCGTGGCCTCGGACACCGCGCTGATCATCTTGGCGCCGTGCCGGATGATGCCCTGCCTCTCCACGGCGGTGCCGACCATGAACCCGGGCACGTCCGAGAGGAACAGCAGTGGCACGTTGAACGCGTCGCAAAGCTGGATGAACCGGGTCGCCTTGTCGGCGGAGTCAACGAACAGCACGCCGCCCTTGAACAGCGGGTTGTTCGCGACCACCCCGATAACCTGACCGGCCAGCCGGGCGAACCCGATGGTCAGTTCCCTGGCCCACAGCTCGTGGATCTCGAAGTACGAGCCGGCGTCCACCAGGCCGCGCACGTAGCGCCGCATGTCGAAGGCCTGCCGCTCGCTGGCAGGGACGAGCCCGGCCAGATCGATGTCCTCCGGCTCGGTCTCCGCATGCGCCCCGGGATGCTCCTGCCAGTTGGACGGCAGGTAGGACAGGTAGCGGCGGACGGCCGCGAGCGCATCACGCTCGTCCGGCGCCAGGTGATGGCCGCACCCGGACACCGTGCAATGCATCCGGGCCCCGCCCATCTCTTCCAGGGTGGTCTTCTCCCTGACCACCATTTCGACCATCCGCGGACTGCCCAGGTACATGGACGCGTTGCCGTCCACCATCGCCACGTAGTCGCAGAACGCGGGGATGTAGGCGCCACCGGCCGCCGACGGCCCGAACAGCGCGCAGACCTGCGGGATCGCACCGGACGCGCGGACCTGGGTATGAAAGATCTTCCCTGCGCCACGGCGGCCGGGGAACATGTCTACCTGGTCGGTGATCCGCGCTCCGGCCGAATCGACCAGGTAGATCATGGGGATGCCGGTCCGGTAGGCCTTCTCGATGATCCGGATGATCTTCTCCACCGTGCGGGCCCCCCACGAGCCAGCCTTGACCGTGGAGTCGTTCGCCATCAGCGCCACCGGTTTGCCGTCGATCGTGGCCGTCCCGGTGACCACCCCGTCGGCGGGCAGCCCGTCGGCGAGGACGTTGGCGTAACGCCCGTCCTCGGTGAAGCTGCCCTCGTCGGTGAGCAGCGCGATCCGCTCCCGCGCGAACAGCTTGCCCGCCGCCGCGGCGGACTCGTGATACTTGCGCGCACCGCCCCGCTCGATGCTGGCGCGCACCTCGGCCAGGTCTGAATGCTCAGCCACGAGGGGACTGTACCTCGGGTTCGCGGCTGATCCGCTCGCGCACCGCGTCCAGCCAGCCCGGCCTGGACTTGGGGCTTTCGATGAACCAGGTGGCTCCGGCGTCGCCATAGGCCGGTAGTGCGTCGGCCACCTGGCCGGCCGAGTCCAGTTCGCCCCAGACGGCGATGTCGAAGTTCGCGGTGGTACCGCGCAGTTCCTCGATCCGGGACCGGGCGGCCGCGATGTCCTCCGGGGTGGCCTGGCCGCCGGGCCGCTCCCGGTGGATCGGCACGAAACCGTCCCAGCGGGCGGCCCTGGCCACCGGTCCGGCCGCCGGAAGCTCCCCGCCTACCCAGATGGGTACCCGCCGCGGGCGCCCGATGGGTACGGGGGTGAACCTGACCGGCCCGACGGTGTAGTGCTTGCCCCGGTGGGAGAAGGGTTCCCCGGTGCACAGACCGGCCACGATCTCCAGCCCCTCGTCCAGGAGTTCCGCTCGGTGGCGTGCGTCGGCCGGCTCGCCGAACAGGCTGAACTCACCGGCAGGGGCGCCGAGACCCACGCCGAGGATGGCCCGCCCGCTGCTCAGCAGGTCCAGCGTGGTGACCTCCTTGGCCAGCTTCCAGGGGCGCCGGCGGGCAACCGGGGTGATCATCGTGCCCAGGTGGATGCGCGAGGTGCCGGCCGCCACCACGGCCAGCACCTGCCAGGGATCGACGATGGGCGGCCCGTCCCCGGTGTCGGAGTGGACCAGGTGATCCCAGAGGAAGAACCCGTCAAGGCCGGCCCGTTCGGCATCGATGCCCAGTTGGACCAGGTCGCCCGGGTCGTCGGCGAAGCACGGGACCGCCAGGCCGCGCGACGGGAGCGCCTGGAAGACGTGCACGCGCTACGCCGGGATCGTCCGGGTGCGCGGCAGGCCCGCAGCACCTGGGACGGCAGTTCCCGGCCGACGATCCGCTCCGCCTCGGCCGCGGCGTCGATCATGGCGTCCAGGTTCACGCCGGTGGCCACGCCCATGTCCTCGACCATGTGCACGAGTTCCTCGGTGGCGATGTTGCCGGTCGCCCCGGGCGCGTACGGGCAGCCGCCCAGGCCGCCGACGGACGCGTCGAAGTCGTCAACGCCCAGTTCCAGCGCGGCAAGTACGTTGGCAAGGCCGGTGCCGCGGGTGTTGTGGAAGTGCAGGTTCAGCGGGGTGTCCGGATAGCGTGAGCGGAACCCGCCGACCAGGTCACGCACCCGCCGCGGGGTCGCCATCCCTGTCGTGTCGCCGAACGAGACCGAGTCGGCCCCGTCGGCCACGGCGCGGCCTGCGGCCCACAGCACCCGGTCCACCGGCACGTCGCCCTCATACGGGCAGCCCCACGCGGTGGACACGATCACCTGGCAGGTCGCGCCGCGCTGATGCGCCTCGTCGATGACCACCGCGATCTCGTCAAGCGACTGCTCGGTGCTCCGGTTCACGTTCTTGCGGTTGTGCGTGTCCGAGGCGGACACCACGACCTCGACCTCGGTGAACCCCGCGTCCAGAGCGCGCCGCGCACCACGCAGGTTCGGCGCCAGCGCGGAGTACCTGACCGTGGGCACCCGGGCCACCCCGGCCCACACCTCGTCCGCGTCGGCCATCTGCGGGATGGCGTCGGCCCGGACGAAGGAGACCGCCTCGATCCGGCTCACCCCGGTGTGGCCAAGCCGGTCGATCAGCGCGATCTTCGCGGGTGTGGGCACCGGGTCCTCGTTCTGCAGGCCGTCCCTCGGCCCCACTTCGCGCAGCGAGATGTGCGTGGGCAGATCACTCATACCGGCCTCACTCCCCCGGCCACTGCGGCTGACGCTTCTCGTTGAAGGCGGCGATGCCCTCGCGCCGGTCGGCGGAGAGCGCGGCGGTGCGCCAGGCCGCGTCCTCCACCTCCAGCCCCGCCGCGAGGCCGATGCCTGCCCCCTGGCGGATCGCCCGCTTCGCCGCCTTCACGGCGATCGGCGAGTTGGCCGCCATCCGCCCGGCGATCTCGATCGCGTGCGGGCATGCCGTCCCCCGCGCCACGACCTGGTCGGCGAGCCCGATCCGCGCGGCTTCCTCCGCGTCCACCCGGCGGCCGGAGAACACCAGGTCGGCGGCCCTGCCCGGGCCCAGGCGGCGCAGCGCAAGCTGGGTGCCGCCGCCCCCGGGCACCAGGCCCACCGTGGTCTCCGGCAGGCCGAACTCGGCGGTTTCGTCGGCCACGATCACGTCGCAGGACAGGGCCAGCTCACAGCCGCCGCCCAGGGCGTAGCCGTGGACCGCGGCGATCACCGGCTGGGGCAGCGCAAGCAGGCCGCCGAACGCCGCACGGAACACCGGGCGCTGCCGCAGGAAGTCCGCGTCGGACATCCGGTTGCGTTCCTTGAGATCGGCGCCCACGCAGAAGGCACGCGGACCGCTTCCGTACAGCACGACCGCCCGGACCTGCCGGTCGGTGGCCAGTTCGGCACAGGCCTGGGCCAGCCGGAGCGCCATCGCGGTGTTGATCGCATTCATGGCCTCCGCGCGGTCGAGCATGATCTCCGCGACGCCGGGATGCCCGGCAATCCGTTCCCGCACTATCACGCCGTCCATAGCCGGAGGATACGGGCTGGCGCGCACGACCATCACTCCGGAGCCGCCTGGCGGGCGAGGCGCAGCGCCGATCTGCCGCCCTCAGATGCCGGGACTGTCCCCGGTGCCCGCCAGTTCGGCGAAGATCGCCCGGATCTCGGCCGGCTCCAGGGCACAGGTAGCGTCCCCGACGCTGAGTTCCAGCCGTACCACGCCCGGGTCCGCGGTCAGCGCCGGCTCCCGGTTGGCCACCCAGATCCGTCGTTCCTCGGCGAGCCTGCGGGCCGCCGCGGCGAACGCCTCCAGGCTGGTCCGAAGCAGCACGTGCATCATTGGCACCTGCGGCGGGTCGGGGACCACCCATACTCCGTCCAGGCCGGCTAGTGCGGCCGCGATGGCAGCGGCGTGCTCGGTGTAGGCCCGCATCCGCGGCAGCCGCAGGGCCAGGCAGGTCCGTGCGGACGCCGCGCTCGGCCACAGGCCGAACAAGGTGCCGCCCATCCGGCGGCGCCACTCCCGGACCTCGGCGATGACCTCCGCCGGACCCGCCACGCAGCAGCCGGGTAGCGCGCCGATCGCCTTGTAAAACGAAACGTAAACGGTGTCGAACAACGCCGCGACCTCCGCCGGCGGCTTACCGTATCCCGCGGCCGACTCCCAGAGCCGGGCGCCGTCCATGTGCACGGCCGCTCCATGCTCGCGGGCCCAGGCCACCTGCGCCTGAAGGTCATCCCAGGCTGGCTGCTGGCCACCGAGGTCGCGCTGCGGGAGCTCGAGCAGCAACGCTGCGAGCGGTTCGGCCACCGCGTCCAGGTCGCCAGCGGACAGCAGCCGGTCCGGGGCGCCGATCGGGCGGCCGATGAGGCCATGCAGCCGCTCGTAGCCCCGCCCCTCGTGATGGTCCAGATGACAGGCAGGGTGGAACCCGACTGTCCGGCTGTTGCGCCGGTCGGCATGCACCCGCAGCACCGCTTGCTGAGCCATCGTCCCGCTAGGCAGAAACACTGCGGCAGGCTTGCCGAGCAGCCCGCACACCTCGGCCTCCAGGGTGGCGACCACCCCGCCCTCGCCGTAACGGTCCAGGTCGGTGTCCGCCGGGATGGTGCCTAGCAGTTGCGCGGCGTCCTGCGGGCCATGCCCGCCGAGAAAGCGAGTGCAACGTGCCCGCAGCGCACCGGACTCATCATGGTCGCTGGCCATGCCTGCCATTGTGCAGTGCAGGCGGGCACGGCCGGCGTCCGGTCATGACCGCCATCCGCCGAACGCCAGCCCTAGCGGTCCTCTCGGGCCAGCCTGGCCTGCTCGTCCTCGACCAGCTGGAACAGCGTGGCCTGCACCTTCTCCACGTTGGGGATTTCGTTGAGCACGAGTTGCCCGTGTTCGCCCGCTGACTCGATGACAAGCCGCCCGCAGCCGAGCATCCGGTCGATCAGCCCGTGCGAGAAGGAGACGTCGCTGATCCGGATCAGCGGGAAGTCGCGGCCGGTACGGGACAGGACGCCATAGCGCAGCCGGAACCGGCGGGTGGTCAGCTCGTAGGTGGTGGTCTTCCAGCGCAGTATCGGTATGCCGACCCAGATGGCGGCGATCACGATCGCCACGGCACCGACCGCGATCCGCTCCGCCCCCTGCAAGCGGTTATGCGGGATCACGATGAGCAGCACGGCCGCCGCGACCGCGACGACCACCAGGAGCACGAACGGCCACAGCACCGTCTTCCAGTGCGGGTTGAGGATCAGGACGGTCCGTTCGCCCTCGGACAGGTCAGCATCGGCCATGTGCACATGGTGACATGGAATGTCTCAGTGCACGGGCCGGACGTGCACCACGTCGCCGGCGGTGACCGCGACTAGGCCGCCGGCGGTGCGCACCTCGAGCCGGCCTGCCGCGTCCACCCCGGTCGCGGTGCCGGTAACCGGTTCGGTACCCGGCATCGTGACGGTCACCTCGCGGCCCAGCGTGGCGCACCGGCGGACGTATTCCTGGTGCAGCCCGCATGCGTCCGCGTCTCCCGGGCTGGCCTGATCCCGCCAGGACTCATACCAGCGCCCCAACTCGTCCAGCAGGCCCGCAAGCAACCGCTCGCGCAGCCCCAGGCCGCCAGCGCCCGCCGCCGGGCCGGCGGCCCCGGCCCCCGCCGTCAGCACCAGGGACGTGGCGGCCGCGTCCGGGGGCAGGTCGGCCCGCGCCTGCCAGACGTTGATGCCGATGCCGATCACGACCGCGGTCCCGCTCCGCTCGGCGAGGATGCCGCCCAGTTTCCGCTCACCCACGAGCACGTCATTCGGCCACTTCAGGGCGGCCTCCACGGCCGCCACGGCGCGCACCGAGGCCACGGCAGCGACCCCGGCAAGCAGCGGCAGCCAGCCGAGCAGCGCGGCCGGCACGCCACCGGGGCGCAGCAGCACGGAGAACGTGAGCCCCGCCCGCGGTGGGCTGGCCCAGCGGCGGCCCAGCCGGCCCCGCCCCGCGGTCTGCGCCTCGGCCACCAGGACCATGCCCTCGGCCGCACCGGCCCCGGCCGCCGCGAGCAGGTCCGCATTGCTGGATCCGGTCTCGGCCACGGCCCTTACGTCGCGCCACAAGCCGCCCGGGCGGACAAGGCCTGCCGAGACTCCTGCCACGTCAAGTGACAGGACGGCTGTCATATCGTCACTCATTGTCCTCGAAACTTCACGAAAAGTCGTCATTGCTCGCTACGGTGAGAGGTCCATCGTGCCAAAGGAGGCCGAGTGACCTGGTTCCGCCCGCGCCGTTGCCGGGGTGGCGGTGACCGCGGAAACGGGCACGACGTGAATTACCGCGTTGAAGATTTCTCGGTGGGGCACGTCAGGTGGCAATTCAGAGTTGAGTGCGCATGAAGAAGCTGGCCCCCCGCGGCAACGCGGGCGCTGGGTCCATAGCAATGAGCGCCCACGCCACATTGACCAGGCGATGATTGCGGAAGCACCTTGACCAGGAGGCCGACCGGATTATGGCTGATAGTTTGGTCCCGAACATTTGTCAGCCCCCGCGCACGGCACTCTCGTCATTTGGCCAGCGGGATAATCCAGAAGATCAGTCCCTGAGGTTCGGTGTCGAGCGGTCCAGGATCGATGGTGAGCACGGCAATTTGCCCTTCGGTGATGTCGTGGTCGTGAGCCCACACTGTCAGGCCCTGGAGGATGGCACCGATATGGGCTGCGCAGGCTTGAGAAGCGATGCACAAGGGCGACGTGCCTGTCCGTGTTTCCAGTGAGACCTGGAACCGGGGCGCACCCGGGCAGATGGTGCGCGATTGGCAGGCGCGCGGGAGCACAGGGACAGCAACGAGAGTCACGACAGATCCCAGGTCGGTGGCCGGGAGCAGCAAGAACAATCACAGGCTGCCGTGCCGGGAGCGAGCGAGGGGCAAGAACAGCACGCTGGTGGCTGCGCCTGTGTCCCTAGGTCATTGGGCGGCATTCCCATGTCGGTTACGTCCGCGTACAGTCATAGAAGTCGATTCCTTCCGTGGGTCGGCGGCTGAAAACAGGCAACGGCCCCTGGTGCAACAGGGGCCGTTGCCATCTGCGGTGGCAACGGATCTCAGCCTCCCGGGCGGATGGTCTGCCGGGCCGGGGAGGCGTGCCGTCACGAGTCACATTCTCGGTACCGGAGCGCAGGCACCATCGTAATACGAAGAATAAGAAGAGATGCTGTGCAAGCGGCACACGGTATATCGGCGAACTAGGCACAGTGCCACCCAACACCACCAGACCGCCAGCGACCGCGTTGACAGTTCATTGCGGTGAGACGATGCATGGCACGCGTTAGGCCATTAACTGAATCAACAGTCAGTAATCGTTAGAGAGAGCGGCTGAGACTTCTGAGATTATTGGGAAGTACTGCTGGCCAAGTTCGACCATAACAAGTCATCTTTCCTGCACCAAGTTATCCGGATTATCTGGCGGCTTGAGCCGGGGCCGCTTGATCTCGAATGGGCGGCCCCGAAGCGGGCGGGGGCCGGCATGAGACGGTCCCCGCCCGGCGGATAGGGCAGGGACGCGCAGCGGCAGTGTGGGTTGGGGGGCGGGTTCAGCGAGCGGCGCCGGGGGGCACGGCTCGCGGCCCCGTGCCCCCCGGGCGGTTAGCGGGTGGTGCGGGCGCGCAGGGTGGCGAGGATGCCGCCCGCCACTGCCCCGGCGGCGAGCACCACGCAGGTCACCGCGACCGCGTGCGCCGAGACCAGGCGGAACCCGGCCAGCGCGCCCTGCGGCAGCCGGCGGCCAGGTTCAGGTAGAGCGTGCCGAACGTGGCCACGCCGACCACCAGCGCCAGCTGGTTGACCGTGACGATCACGCCGGTCGCGTCGGCCGCGTCGGTCACCGGCACCCGCATCACTACGGCGGTCATCAGCGGGCTGAACGCGGCCGCCATCCCGGCACCGACCAGCACCAGGGCCACGAGCAGCCATACGCCGCCCGGGCCACCGCCTCGCAACCGCGCCGCCAGCATCAGCAGGCCGGCGCCGTAGATCGCGAAGCCGGCGATGCTCACGGTCGCGTGCCGGGCCGCGGGCAGGCGCTGCCAGTTCAGGCTGACCACGGCGAACGCCACCCCGGAGGGCGCGAACGTGAGCCCGGCCCGCATCGGCGAGTAACCCAGGCCACCCTGCAGGTGCAGGGCCAGCACGAAGAAGAACCCGCCGAACACCGCCATCACGCAGAACAGCGCCGCGATCCCGGCCGCCGTCCCGGGCAACCGCAGCAGCCGGCCGGGGATAAGCGGCGAGCCACCACGGGCGGCGACCCGGCGCTCCACCACGGCGAACAGCGCGAACAGCACGCCGCTACCGGCCAGGCACGCCCAGCCCCAGGCGGGCCAGTGTTCGGACTGGCCAAGCACCAAAGGCAGGACCAGGGCCAGCACGGCCGGGGTCAACGTCGCCAACCCGGCCAGGTCCAGGGTGCGGCCCGGCTCGCCACGGCCGTTCGGCAGGGTCCGCAGCCCGGCCAGGAACAAGATCACCCCGATCGGAACGTTCAGCAAAAATACCGGTCGCCAGGTGAGGCCCAGCAGGTTCGCGCTGATCAGCACGCCGCCGACGACCTGCCCGGTCACGGCGGCGCCGGCCAGTACCGCCGCGTACAGGCGCATCGGGCGGCCGCGGGCGGCGCCGCTGAAGGTCCGCTGAATCAGGCTGAGGACCTGCGGGATCATGGCGGCCGCGCCGGCGCCCTGGATGAAGCGCAGCGTGACCAGGACAGCGGTCGAGGTGGCCAGGCCGCAGCCCAGCGAGGCAAGGGTGAACGTGGCCAGGCCGGCCAGGAACATGCGCCGGTGGCCAAGGATGTCGCCGGCCCTTGCGCCGGTGACCAGAAGCACCGCGTAGGTGATCACGTACCCGGCGATAACAAGTTGCAGGCCAGCGCCGGAGGTGTGCAGGCTGGCATGGATCGAGGGGGCCGCCACGTTGACAACGGAGGCGTCGAGCACGGCCATGAACTGCCCCGCGAGAACCACCGCGAGGGCCGCCCAGGGGCTCCGGGCGGGCCGCCCGGAGCGGCGGGCAGGCCCGGCAACGACGAGGGTGTCTGTCATGACTACCAGCCTGGCGGGAAGCTGATGCCAGTACCAAGAGCCTGCTTATCCTGGTATTAGCAGTACCTGGCAACCGCGCCGCCGCCCCGGCAGGATGGAGTCATGGACACCGTGACCACCGCACACGTGCATCACCGCCGTGCCGAGCTGGCCGCGTTCCTGCGCTCCCGCCGGGAACGGATCACCCCCGAGCAGGCAGGGCTGCCGCCGGGCTCACGGCGCCGTACTCCCGGGCTGCGCCGTGAGGAGGTCGCACAGCTCTCCGGTGTCGGGGTGACCTGGTACACCTGGCTGGAACAGGGCCGCCAGATCAACGCGAGCCCGCAGGTGCTCGGCGCGGTGGCCCGCATCCTGCTGCTCGACCAGGCCGAGCGGGAGCACCTGTTCCAGCTGGCCGACCTGCCGGACGCGGCCGCCATCACCGGTGGCGCCACGGCCGGGTGCGAGCAGGTGCAGCCGGAGGTGCAGGACATACTCGACGCGCTGGCGCCGATGCCGGCCAGCGTGGTCAACGACCGGTTCGACCTGCTCGCCTGGAACGCCGCGTACCAGGTGCTGTGGCCGGGTGTGACCGGCGCCGCCCCCGGCGAGCGCAACATCCTCTGGCTGCTCTTCACCCACTCGGAGTGCTGTCACCCGTACGTGAACCGGCACGAGCAGGTGGCGATGCTGGTGGCCCAGTTGCGCAGCGCCTACGGCCGGCACGTCGGCGAGCCCGCGTGGACCGGGTTCGTCCGGCGCCTGTCGGCGGTCAGCGACACGTTCGCGCGGCTGTGGGACGAGCACGAGGTGGCGAGCCCGGCGACCTATCTGAAGCTGTTCCGTCATCCGGCGTACCCGAAGCTGGCGCTGACCACGACCAGCCTGGCGGTGCAGGCCGTGCCGGGCACGCGGATGGTCGTGTACCGGCCGGCCGACGAGGTGACCAGGGATGCGATCGGCAAGCTGCTCGCCGGTGAGGGCGCGGACGCCCGGTACCCGTGCTGGGAAGCGCACCAGCAGCGCAAGGCCGACTTGGCGGGCTGAGAAACCATGATCCTGAAGAACGCATCCGCTTTAGCCGGTGTTCTGGAGGCCGGCGGCGACGCCGTTGACGGACAGCAGGAGCAGGCGCTCTAGCTGGTCGCGCTCCCCTTGATCGCCGGGCCCCCCGCCGGCCCGCAGTTCGGCCAGGGCCCGCAGTTGCAGGTAGGAGAGCGCGTCCACATACGGGTCGCGGAGCGTGACAGCCCGGGACAGCACCGGCCGGTTGGCCAGCAGCCGCGGGTGCCCGGTCACCTCGAGCAGCAGCCGCCTGGTCAGGTCGTACTCGGCCAGCACCTGGGCGGTCAGGTCGTCCCGCCCGCCCAGGGCCAGGTGCCGAGCGGCCATCCGCCGGTCGGTCTTGGCCAGGCTCATCTCGGCGTTCTCCAGCAGCACGGTAAGCACCGGCCAGCCCAGGTAGGCCTCGTGTACCCCGGCAAGCCCGCCGGGGTCCGACAGCACCGCCGCGAGCCCGCTGCCCAGGCCGTACCAGCCGGGCAGGTTCAGCCTGGTCTGCGACCATGCGAACACCCACGGGATCGCCCGCAGTCCGGCCAGGTCGGCGGGGCCCGGCGCCCCTGCGGTGCCCCGGCGCGGCGGCCGGGACCCGATCCGCATCCGGCCGAGTTCCTCCAGCGGGCTGATCCGGGCCAGCCAGCCGGCGAACCCGTCGGCCTCGACCAGGTCCCGGTAGGCCCGCAGCGCCGCCCCCGCCATCCGGTCGGCCACCGGCCGGAACCGCCGCGCCGCGTCCCTGCCCCGCTCCATCACGGCCGGTGCCGAGGCGAGCAGCACCGCCGAGGTGACCTGTTCCAGGTGGCGCCGCGCGATGACCGGGTGCCCGTACCTGGCGAAGATGACTTCGCCCTGCTCGGTGACCTTGAGCCGCCCGTCCACCGACCCCGGCGCTTGGGCCAGCACCGCGCGCCCCGCCGGGCCGCCGCCCCGCCCGAGCGCCCCGCCGCGGCCGTGGAACAGGGTGAGCTGGATGTCGTGGTCGGCCGCCCACCTGGCCAGCCGCTCCTGCGCGTCGTACAGCGCCAGGGTCGCGCTCACCGGGCCGAGCTCCTTCGCCGAGTCGGAGTAGCCCAGCATGACTTCCAGCCGGCGGCCGGCCTGCGACAGCCGCTCCGCCACCGGTTTGAGCTCCAGCATTCCGTCCAGCACGTGCGTCGCGTTCGCCAGGTCCGCGCCGGTCTCGAACAGTGGGACCACGTCGAGGACCGGCGGCGGGCCGCTGCGCACGGCGAGCGCGGCCAGCCGGTACACGGCGGCGATGTCGGCCGCCGAGCGGGTGAAGCTGACCACGTACCTGTGGCACGCCGCCACGCCGAACCTGCCCTGGATCCACCCGATCGCGCGCATGGTCGCCAGCACCTCGGCGGCCTGGGCGGACAGTTCCCCGCCCGCCTCGGCCTCGCGCAGCGCTCGCTCGTGTACGGCGCTGTGCTGGCGCACCTCCAGCGACGCGGCGTGGAACCCGAACGTCTCGGCCTGCCAGATCAGGTTCTGCAGCTCCCCGAACGCCTGCCGCCCGGCGCCCGCGCCCGCCAGTGAGTCCTGCACCAGGCGCAGGTCGGCGAGGAAGGCATCACAGCCGGGGTAGGCCAGGTCGGCCTGGCGCAGCCGGGTGGCACGGACCCGTTCCGCCAGGAAAAGCAGAAAGGTGCGATACGGCTCCTCGGGGGACCGTGACCCGATCTGCGCGAGAAGCTCGGGGTGCCCGGTCTCGGCGGCCTCCAGCGCGAGCGCGAGGCCCGCGCTGGGCGGCGCGGCCGCGGCATGAACGGTGAGGGCACGGCCGATCCTGGTGGTGGCGTTCTCCAGCGCACGCAGCGCATGGTCGGCGTGGATCGCCGCCGCGTCCCTGGTCACCTGCGCGGTCACGGTGGGGTTGCCGTCCCGGTCCGCGCCGACCCAGCTGCCGAACCGCAAGCACGCTGCGACCACCGGGGCCGGTCCGGCAGCGGCGCCTGGCACGGCGCGGCAGGCCTGGTCGAGTGCCCGGTAGAACGCCGGGGCGAGGCTGAACAGTGTGTCGTCGAACACGGCCATGACCGTGCGCACCTCGTCGGCCGGCCCGATCGGCTTGACCCGCAGCGGCGTGGTGAGCCACAGCAGGCCGATCTCCTCCCGCAGCCGCCGCCTGATCTCGGCCTGATCGGCCGGCATGCCGCCCTGGTCCAGCGCCTCCACCAGGGCCGCGATGCGGCGCAGCGCGGCGGCCACCGCCCGGCGGCGGGCCTCGGTGGGATGGGCGGTGAGCACCGGGTGGACCCGGAGCCCGGCCAGCAGTTCGGCGAACCGTTCTGGCTCGGCGGCGAATTCCGCCACCGCGGCGGCCAGCGACTCGCGCCGTGGCCCACCTCCCGCCCCCCGAGCGCGTCCCCCTTCCCTCTTCGCTGGTCCCCCTTCGCTGTCCCCCTTCTCCTGCGCGAAGTCCGCCTGGCCGCGGAGCACCCTGGCGCGGTGCCGTTCCTCCGCCAGGTTGGTCAGGTGGAAGTAGATCGTGAATGCCTTGGCCACCAGTTCGGCGCGGGCCAGCGGCCAGCTCGCCACCAGCGCCGCGATCTGGTCACCGGCCAGGTCGGCCTCGTCTCCCGGCGGTTTGTCCCTGGCGGCGATGACCGCGCGGCGCAGCCGTTCGGTGTCGTCGAGCAGATCCTGGCCGCCCGCCTCGCGGATGACCTCGCCGAGCAGGTCGCCGAGGAGCCGGACATCCCGGCGCAATGGGACGGGCAGTTCCCGGCGGTCCGCTTCCCGGCTCACTGTCCTCAGCCTAGTGCGGCCCAATTCCAGGGCACGGGACGCCAGGTGCGGCGGTAATGATCGCGAAGGCCACTACCCTGAGGCGCATGACCAGCCCCCACCCACCTCCCCATCCCCCTTCATCTGCCCCGGACACCTCCGCCGCCGAAGACCTGCACACCACCGCGGGGAAGATCGCCGACCTGCAACGGCGCCGCGACGAGGCGATCCACGCCGGCTCGCAGCGCGCGGTGGAGCGCCAGCACGCCAAGGGCAAGATGACCGCCCGCGAGCGGATCGAGCGGCTGCTGGACCCGGGCTCATTCACCGAACTCGACGAACTGGCCAGGCACCGCGCCACGGATTTCGGCATGACCGCGAACCGGCCCTACGGCGACGGCGTGGTCACCGGGTTCGGCACGATCGACGGGCGCCCGGTCTGCGTGTTCAGCCAGGACTTCACCGTGTTCGGCGGCTCGCTCGGCGAGGTGTACGGCGAGAAGATCGTCAAGGTCATGGACCACGCCATGAAGGTGGGCTGCCCGATCATCGGCATTAACGACGGCGGCGGCGCCCGGATCCAGGAGGGCGTGGTCGCACTCGGCCTGTTCGCCGAGATCTTCCGCAGGAACGTGCTGGCGTCCGGGGTCATCCCGCAGATCAGCCTGATCATGGGGCCGTGCGCGGGCGGCGCGGTCTACTCCCCCGCGATCACCGATTTCACGCTGATGGTCGAGGGCATCTCGCACATGTTCATCACCGGCCCCGACGTGATCAAGACGGTCACCGGGGAGGAGGTCAGCTTCGAGGAACTGGGCGGCGCGCAGGCACACAACGCCAAGTCCGGCGTGGCGCAGTTCCAGGCCAAGGACGAGGACGAGTGCTTCGACTTCGCCCGGGACCTGCTGTCCTACCTGCCCTCGAACAACCTCGACGACCCCCCGGTGTACGACGGCGGCCCGGACGAGGAGGTCTTGGCGGTCACCGATGCCGACGCCGAGCTTGACACCGCGATCCCCGACTCCGCCAACCAGCCCTACGACATGCACAACGTCATCGAGCACGTGCTGGATGGCGGCGAGTTCCTCGAGGTCCACGCCGGTTTCGCGCACAACATGATCGTGGGCTTCGGCCGCGCCGACGGGCACGCGGTCGGCGTGGTGGCCAACCAGCCGATGCACCTGGCCGGCTGCCTGGACATCGACGCGTCGGAGAAGGCGGCCCGGTTCGTCCGCACCTGCGACGCGTTCAACATCCCCGTGCTGACATTCGTCGACGTGCCCGGGTTCCTGCCGGGCACCGGGCAGGAATGGGGCGGGATCATCCGGCGCGGCGCCAAGCTCATCTACGCCTACGCCGAGGCCACCGTGCCCAAGGTGACCGTGATCACCCGCAAGGCCTACGGCGGCGCCTACGACGTCATGGGCTCCAAGCACCTCGGCGGCGACGTGAACCTGGCCTGGCCGACCGCGCACATCGCGGTGATGGGCGCGCAGGGCGCGGTGAACATCCTGTACCGCAGGGAACTGGCTGGCGCCGAGGATCCCGACGCGCTGCGGGCCCAGCTGATCACCGATTATGAAGACACCCTCGCCAATCCCTATATTGCGGCCGAACGGGGGTACGTGGACGCCGTGATCCGACCCGCTGAAACCCGCTCCCAAGTCATCCGCGCGCTCCGGGCGCTACGCACGAAGCGACAGACCTTGCCTCCCAAGAAGCATGGGAACATCCCCCTGTAGCCGGCTGGTGACTTAGGGTCGTATTCACCATGACTGATTTCCCTCCCCCGCCACCGCTTCCGACACTGGCCCGGTACGCGGTCATCGTCGACGTCGGCTACATCTATGCGGCCGCCGGCGAACTGCTGTTCAACACCGCGTCCCGGCGCGAGTTCCGGGTGGACGCGGACAAGCTCATCGGCGCCCTCACCAGGCACGCGGACGGCCTGGTACGGGGCGAACTGCTCCGGGTCTACTGGTACGACGCCGCACGCGACCGGGTGCCCACCATCGACCAGCGGGTGATCGCCCAGATGGCCTGGGTGAAGCTCAGGCTCGGCAACCTGAACGCACGCGGCCAGCAGAAGGGGGTGGACGCGCAGATCCGGGCGGACATGGAGGCCCTGGCCCGGCACCGCGCCATCACCGATGCCGTGCTCATCGCCGGCGATGAGGACATGGTGCCGGCCGTGGAGGCCGCGCAGGCGTTCGGCGTCCGGGTGCACCTGTGGGGCGTGGAGCCGCCGTTCGGCACGAACCAGGCCGAACGGCTGGTCTGGGAGGCGGACACGGTCGAGGTCCTGGACCGGCCGTTCCTCGAGCCGTACTTCACCCGGCAGCCGGCCGCCAGCGACCAGCCGGGGCCGGTGGCCGTGTCACCGTCGGTACCCTCACCCGCGCAGTTGTTCGGGGAGCGGCCAGCGCCACCGCCGTACCGGCCCACGCCCAAGCCCGTGGCGACGCCGCCCCGGCTCGGCCCCGACCGCGAACGGGTGGAGGAGGCCGGCGAGCACGTGGCGCACAAGTGGATCCTCACCCGCGGCGCGGACAACATCCGCGACCTGCTGCCGGGCCCGATCCTGCCGCCGGTCATCGACAAGGAACTGCTGGTCGACGCCGAGAAGGAGCTTGGCCTGTCGCTGCGCCCCTACCAGGAGGCACGGGAGTGGCTGCGGGACGCGTTCTGGGCCCGGGTGCGCCGCGAGTTCGCCGTGGGGCCCCAGCCGTGACCGGCCCGGAGCCGCTGCTGCGGGTCGTGGCCGGCCAGCCGACGGCCGAGGAAGCCGCCGCGCTGACCGTGGTTCTCGCCGCGAAGCTGACCGCCGTCCCGGCGCAGGCCCGCGGGGCACGTGCCACCGTCGGCGGCTGGGCCGACCGCTCACGGGCGATGCGCGCCCCGCTGACCTCCGGCCCCGGCGCCTGGCGCAACGCGGCCCGCCCCGGGTGACATCGTTACGGCTGTGACCCAAGCGGTCGATGTGACGGGCGGGATGGGGCGGCTGCGGCTGACCGGGCGATGGCAGGTCGCAAGGGAAACGCACGTCAGCGCGGACCTGGGCAGCGTGCTGATCGATCTCACCGAGGCCGAGTTCGATGACCACGTCGTCGACCTGCACGTCTTTACCGGCTGTGGCGGCATCACGATCATCGTGCCGCGCGGCGTCGCCGTGCAGCTCATCCACCACAGGGGCGGCACGGACATGCGGCTGGAACCGCCCGTGCCCGGCCTGCCGCTGGTGCGCCTCGACGCGACCACGAACATCGGCCGGATCCATCTGCGTCATCCCGGGGCACCACGGCGGGCCCGCCGCGCGCGTCAGTGATGATTGCGGCAGCGATCACTTTCTATGCTGATGTACGTCGCGTTCATCACTTATGGGTGCCGGCAGGTGCACACCCTGAGCGTGCGTGCGGGTGCCGGGCATACAGGTCCGATTCCCGCCGGTATCGGTGCGCTGCCTCGGGTTGAATCAAGGTATGACGCTCGACTTCGACACCTGCTACCGCGCGGTGCTGGCCCGCGACCCGAGGTTTGACGGGCGTTTCTTCACGGCGGTGACGAGCACGGGGATCTACTGCAGGCCGGTATGCCCGGCCCGCACACCGGCCCGTCGCAACATGCGTTTCTACCCGCATGCGGGCGCGGCCGAGGCCGCGGGGTTCCGGGCCTGCCGCCGCTGCCGCCCGGAGACCAGCCCCGGATCCCCGGAGTGGAACGTCCGGGCCGACCTGGCAGGCCGCGCGGTCCGCCTGATCGCGGACGGGTACGTGGACGAGCACGGGGTGGACGGGCTGGCGCGCAGGCTCGCGGTCACCGAGCGGCACCTGCGCCGCCTGCTGGTGGCCGAACTCGGCGCGGGACCGCTCGCACTGGCACGGAGCGTGCGGATGCAGACGGCACGGCGGCTGCTCGCGGAGACCGCGATGCCGATCACCGAGATCGCGTTCGCGAGCGGGTTCTCCAGCGTCCGCCAGTTCAACGCGACGTTCGTGGAGTCCTACGGCATGCCGCCGTCCGCGCTGCGCCCGGCGCTGCGCCGCCCGGCACCGCCGGAAGGCAGGCCAGGGCCGGACGGCGCGTGGCTCACGCTCAAGCTCGCCTGCCGGGAGCCGTTCGACGGGACGGCGCTGCTCGGCTTCCTGGCCCTGCGGGCCGTCCCCGGGGTGGAGCAGGTCACCGGCAACCGGTACGCGCGCACGATCCGCGCACCGGGCGGGCCCGGCCTGATCGAGCTGACGATGCCGGACGGCCAGGGCGCCCGGCCCGGGCCGAGGCACGTGCTGCTGCGGGCGCGGCTGCCCAGGCTGCGCGGGGTCGGCCAGGTGGTTTCCCGGTGCCGGCAACTGCTCGACCTCGACGCCGACGCGTGCGCGATCAGCGCGGTGCTGGCCGCGGACGGGCTGCTCGCCCCGCTGGTGGCGGCCCGGCCAGGCCTGCGCGTGCCCGGCACCTACGACGGGTTCGAGCTTGCCGTGCGCGCCGTGCTCGGCCAGCAGGTCTCGGTGCCGGCCGCCCGGACCCTGGCGGGGCGGCTGGCCGGCAGGTTCGGCACCCGATTGCAGATGCCGGACCGGTCGCCGTCGGTCCTGTTCCCCGGGCCCGCCGACCTGGCCAACGCCGACCTGTCCGGGCTCGGCCTCACCACGGCCAGGCAGGCGACGCTGCGCGCGCTGGGCGCTGCCGTCGCCGGCGGGACGCTGGAACTCGACCACGGCGCGGACCCGCAGCAGACCGCGGCCAGGCTCACCGAACTGCCCGGGATCGGACCGTGGACGATCTCCTACATCCTGATGCGCGCGGTGGGCGACCCGGACGCCTTCCCCGCCAGCGACCTCGGGCTGCGCCGGGCACTCGGCCACCTCGGCGGCAGCACCGCCCAGGCGGACCGGTGGCGGCCCTGGCGCGCGTACGCAGCCGTTCACCTGTGGACCTGGTCCCCCGGGGCACCGGCCACGGGACACGAGTCACTTCCGGCCGGGCAGGGCTCTGGCCGGCGTATCGCTGTCAACTAGAGACTTCAGCCACGAAGGAGCAATCATGCCTGCCCGTTCCGCCAGCCCGGTCCTGGTGACCGTCCTCGACACCCCGGCCGGCCCGCTGAGCCTGCTCGCCTGCGACGACACCCTGGTCGGCGCCGGGTTCACCGGCGACCCGGAGTCGCTGCACACACGGCTGGAGCCGGCGCTGCGCGAGACAGCGCTGACCGCCGCGCGGCCGCAGGACCTGGCGTGGCTGACCAAGCCGATGCGCGACTACTTCGAGGGCGACCTCAAGGCGCCGGACGGGCTGCCGGTGCGCCAGCCGGGCAGCCCCGGCCGCCAGCGGCTGTGGGACGCGATGCGCGCCGTGCCGGCCGGGACCACGATCAGCTACGCCGAACTGGCGGCCAGGGCCGGCCAGCCGACCGCGCCCCGGGCGGCCGGGGCGGCCTGCGCAGCGAACCTGATCGCGCCGGTCATCCCGTGCCACCGGATCGTGGGGAGTGACGGCAGCCTCCATGGGTACTACTACGGCCTGCCCTGCAAGGAGTGGCTGCTCGCGCATGAGCGCGAGCATCTGTGCGGCTGAGGCCACCGCGCTGCCTCGCCCGGGAGGCGACTACCTGGGCCGCGGTCATTAGACTCCTCGCAGTCGAGAGGAGCGTTTCGTGCGTAAGGTGCTGATCGCCAACCGCGGCGAGATCGCCGTGCGCATCATCCGGGCCTGCAAGGACGCGGGCCTGGCCAGCGTCGCCGTGTACGCGGAGCCCGATCTCGACGCGCTGCACGTCAGGATGGCGGACGAGGCGTACGCCCTGGAGGGCCAGAGCGCCGCCGAGAGCTATCTGTCGATCGAGAAGATCCTCAAGCGGGCCGCCGACTCCGGCGCCGACGCGATCCACCCGGGTTACGGGTTCCTGGCCGAGAACGCCGGGTTCGCCCGGGCGGTGATCGACGCCGGGCTCACCTGGATAGGGCCGCCGCCCGCGGCGATCGACGCGCTGGGCGACAAGGTCGCCGCGCGGCACATCGCGACCTCGGTCGGCGCGCCGCTGGCGCCGGGCACCGACGGGCCGGTCAGCGGGGCCGACGAGGTGGCGGCGTTCGCCGCCGAATACGGCCTGCCGGTCGCCATCAAGGCCGCGTTCGGCGGCGGCGGGCGCGGGCTGAAGGTGGTACACGAGGCCGGCCAGATCGCCGAGATGTACGAGTCCGCGGTGCGGGAGGCGGTCGCCGCGTTCGGCCGCGGCGAGTGCTTCGTGGAGCGTTACCTGGAGCGGCCGAGGCACGTGGAGACACAGTGCCTGGCCGACCAGCACGGCGCGGTGGTCGTGGTGTCCACCAGGGACTGCTCGCTGCAACGGCGGCACCAGAAACTGGTCGAGGAGGCGCCCGCGCCGTTCCTGACCGATGCCCAGCAGGCCCGGCTCTACGAGGCGTCCAAGGCGATCCTGCGCGAGGCGGGCTACGCCGGCGCGGGCACCTGCGAGTTCCTCGTCGGCCAGGACGGCACCGTGTCGTTCCTCGAGGTCAACACCAGGCTGCAGGTCGAGCACCCGGTGTCCGAGGAGGTCACCGGGCTGGACCTGGTGCGGGAGATGTTCCGCATCGCCGATGGCCAGCGGCTCGGCTTCGGCGACCCGCAGGTGCGCGGGCACTCGATCGAGTTCCGGGTCAACGCGGAGGACGCCGGGCGTAACTTCCTGCCCGCCCCGGGGACGATCACCCGGTGGCGCACACCGTCCGGGCCCGGGGTCAGGGTGGACGCCGGGTACACGGCCGGGATGACGGTCCCGCAGGCGTTCGACTCGCTGCTCGCCAAGCTCATCGTCACCGGCGCGACCCGCGAGCAGGCGCTGGAGCGGTCCCGGCGGGCGCTCGCCGAGTTCGACGTCGGCGGCATGCCCACGGTGCTGCCGTTCCACCGGGCCGTGGTCCGCGACGAGGCCTTCACCGGCGAGCCGTTCTCGGTGCACACCCGGTGGATCGAGACCGAATTCGGCACGCAGATCCCGCCGTACGAACCGGAGGCGGACTCGGCCGCCGGTGACGGGCCCGGGGCCGGCGGCGCGGGTGAACGGGAACGGATCGTGGTGGAGGTCGGCGGCAAGCGCCTCGAGGTGGTGCTCCCAGCCGGGCTGGGCGCGACGGGCGCCGGTGGCGGCCGGGCCGGTGCTGGCGCGGCGGACCGGGCGGGGGCCAGGCAGCGGTCCGGCCGGTCCCGGGCCGCCGGGGCCGCGGGCGACGAGCTGACCAGCCCGATGCAGGGCACGATCGTCAAGATCGTGGCTGAGGAGGGTCAGCAGGTCTCCGCGGGTGACACCGTGGTGGTGCTGGAAGCCATGAAGATGGAACAGCCGCTGACCGCGCACAAGGATGGGACGGTGACCGGGCTGGCCGTGGAGATCGGGCAGACCGTGTCCGCGGGCACCACGATCTGCCGGCTGGCAGACTGAGGGCGTGCCCCCTCCCGCCGCCCCGGCCCTGGGCCCGGGGTGACCAGCCTGCCGGGCGACCCAGGGCCGTTGCGATGGCTCAGGTTCGCCTTCGGGTTCCGGTTGCCGCCGGAGAACGTGCACTGGGTGCGGCACGAACTGACCGACGCGGGCTGGCGGTGGCGGACCGTGCTGCGGCACCTGGTGGTGATCCTGCCGGTCTGCGCGATCGTGGTGGTGGTGCTCGAGGAGTTCCTGCCCACCCCGGCCTGGGTGAGCGTGATGATGGTCGTCCTGATCCTGGCCGGCAGCGTACTGTCCGTGGCCACCTACGCCGACGACATCCGTGCGGCGCGACTGCGCCAGCACGGCCTGCCCGTGCCGAGCGATCCCGACCTGGGCCGCCCGACGCACTGAGGCCGCCGGCGTGCGGACGCGTCAGCGCTCGTTGCCGGCGCGGAGCCAGGCGATGTAGTCGGCCACGGCGGCCGTGGTGTCGTAGCCGGGCCGGAACCCGGTGTCCTCGCGCAGCCGCGAGATGTCCAGGTAGACGTCCCGGCCCAGCCAGCCCGTACCCCGGCCGTCGCGCAGGGCCAGCCGGGCGCCGGGGATCGCCTCGCCGATCGCGGCCGCCACTTCGGCGTTCGTGCTGACGCGCCCGGCGGACACGTTGTAGATGCGGTAGCCGAGCCGGTCCGCTAGCTGCAGCAGCGCGATCGCCCGGCCGCAGTCCCGCACGTAGATCAGGTCTCCCCCGTCCGCGGCGTGGACCGGCTGGTCCAGCGGGCGGCCGTGCACCGCCGCGTGCACCATCTGCGGGGCGGCGATGAACATGGACGCGGGGCGGCCGAGTGGGCCCCAGGCGCCGCCGATCCGGGTCAGGTAGATCTCCAGCCCGGTGGCGTTCGCGATGAAGTCGGCGAGCAGTTCGTGGACCTTCTTGGCGGCCGGGATCGGGTGCACCGCCGTCATCGGCAGCGGCAGGTCCTCACGCAGCGGGCTGTCGCCCGGGCCGTCGTAGACGCCGATGGTGCTGGCCACGCCGACCCGGGTCACCTGCCACTCGATGGCCAGGCCGAGCAGCCCGAGCAGGCCCGCGGTGCCGCGCTGCGCGGCGCCGACGGGATCGGTGGTATCCAGGCCGAAGCCCCCGGCCAGGTGCACGATCCCGGTGATCTTGTGGCGGTCGCCGATCTCCCGGAGCGCGCTGACGTCGGACACGTCCGCCTGCTCGATGAACAACCGGGTGCCCGCGTCGGCCGCGATCAGCCCGGACGGGCCGGACGTGCGGCGCTGCACGAGGACGCAGGATTCACCCAGGTCGAGCAGCGCCCTGGTGACGTGTGAGCCGATGAACCCAAGCCCGCCGGTAATCAAGATCATCGCCGTCAACCCCTCCGAGGACTAATCATTACCTCTGATCGTCAGTATTACTGACGATCAGGCTAGCGCTATCATTCCGGCATGTCCACCGCACCACCGGATCGGCGCGACCTGGCCAGCCCGGCCGGGCCGCCGCAGGAACTGGCTGGGCGGCTGGGCTACCTGCTCAAGCACGCTCAGCTCGGGCTGGCCGAACTGACCGCAGCCGCACTCGAGCCGTTCGGGCTGACCGGGCGGGAACTGGCGGTGCTCACCGTGCTGGCCAGCAGCGAGCCCACGTCGCAGCAGCAGGCGGCCCAGCGGCTCGGCGTGGACCGGACCACGATGGTGGCCCTGGTCGACGTGCTGGAGGACAAGGGACTGGTGCAGCGGCACGCCCACGCCGAGGACCGGCGCAGGAACGTCGTGGAACTCACCGAAAAGGGCCGCGGCACGCTGCACGAGGCAGGCAAGGCGGCGCAGGAAGCCGAGAGCCGCTTCCTCGCACCTCTGAGCCGCAAGGACGCCCAGCGGCTGAAGGCCGCCCTGCTCGCCGTCATCCAGCCCGAACGCTGACCCCGCCGGCTGGATTACCCATCGATGGGATTCACATGAGCTAGGCATTGACAACTCCCGGCCGGTACGGACAGACTCCGGCCAGGTCAGGGAGGAGACATCATGCGCAGGCCGGTCACTCGCTCTTGCCTCATCGCGCTTACCGCGCTCGCTACTGCAGGGGCACTGTTCCCCGGCGCCGCGCAGGCGGCCGGAGCGCGAACGGCAGCCGTCACGAAGTGGACCAAGATCTCCACGGACACCAGCCTGGGCATCGCGTCAGCGGGTCTGTACCGCACCGCGGACGGAATGCTGCACGTGGCATGGGCGCGCCAGGACGGCCCCAGCAACTTCTCGCTGAACTACTCCACCGTCGGCCCGAACGCGACCCTCGAGGGCACGGGGACGATCGTGAAGGGCTGGACCGCCGTCACCTTTTACCCGCGGCTGGTCGCCGGGCCCAGCGGGGGCATCCGGACCGTGTTCACCGGGGGCAACGGCGTAAGCGGCAGCCCCTACAACCTGGGCGCGATGTACTCAGCCACGGCCACCTCGGCAGGGACGACGTGGAATCTGGTCAAGGGCTCGATGTCGCATTCCACGACCATCTCGCAGACCGACACGTCGGCGACCACACAGAGCACGGGAACGCCGGTGGCGTCCTGGCCGGGCGGCAGCGGTGTCGCGTTCCACGTGGGGACCGATCCGAATACGCCCGCCACCAAGCCGGACGGGACCGTGGCGGTCTCCTCCGGCTCGGGCACTGTCGTCGGCACCACGCTCGCCAGGCAGACCGACGGCAGCGTCTGGCTGGCCTGGTTCACCGAGTCTTTTGAGAGCGACATGGGCTACTGGGTGGACAAGATCACGCCGACGCAGGCGGCGAAGACCGAGGCGCCCGGCTCGGGCAGCCCCAGCCTGGCCAACAACCAGCCGCACCAGTCGGTGGCGTTCGCGGCCGGCGCCAAGGGCGGCGGGTACCTGGCTTACTGCGTGCCCACCGCGACCATCACGTGTGCGCACATCGCGCTGTGGAAGGTGGGCGCGGCCACGGCCACCACGGTGCCCGGCTCTACCACCCAGAACGCGGCCCATGTGGCGATCGCCGCGGCGCCCGGGGGTCACCTGTGGGTGCTGTGGTACGACACCAGCCAGAACAAGATCCATGCGATCCGCAGCAACGCGGCGGTGACGAAGTTCGGCCCGGGTCAGACCATCGCCGCCCCGCCCAGCACCTCGGTACTCGACGGGCTGCAGGCCGAGGGCAGCCAGGGACCGCTCGACGTGGTCGCGCTCGTGCTGCAGACGACGGCCGGGTCCACCCCGTCCTACTGGGACATCCAGTTGCTGCCGAAGCTCACGCTGGCCGGCTCGCCCGCCACGGTGGCCCCGGGCAAGGTAGTCACGTTCACCGTCACCGACGTGGGCGACCCGGTGGCCGGGGCCACGGTCACGTTCCTTGGCAAGAACGCGACAACCAACAGCAGCGGCGTCGCCACGATCACGGTGCCCACGGGCACCGCGGCGGGCAGCTACACGGCCACCGGGGCCAAGACCGGTTACACGTCCGCAACGTTCACCGAGAAGGTGAGCTAACAGGCACGGTCCCGGTTCGGGCGCCGGTCAGGGGCGGTCCTCGACCGGGCGCATGAGCCGTCGGGCGGCCTCGGTCAGGCTGCCCGACAGCGAGGGATAGACGGCGAACGTGTGCGCGATCTGATCCACGGTCAGCATCTGCTCCACGGCCAGGGAGACCGCGAGGATCAGCTCGCTGGCCCGTGGCGCCACCACGACGCCACCGACCACGGTCCCGCTGCGCGGGCGGGCGAACAGCTTGACGAAGCCGTCGCGGAAGCCCTGCATCTTGGCGCGCGCGTTGGTGGCCAGCGGCAGCTTGACCGTGGCCACCTCCGCCTGACCGGAATCGACAGCGGCCTGGCTCACCCCGACCGTCGCGATCTCCGGCTCGGTGAAGATCGTCGCCGCGACGTGGCTGAGGCGTAGCGGCTGCACCGCCTCGCCAAGCGCGTGCCACATCGCTATCCGCCCCTGCATCGCCGCCACGGAGGCCAGCATCATGACGCCGGTGCAGTCGCCGGCCGCGTACACGCCCGCCGCCGAGGTCCGCGACACCTTGTCCACGGTCACGAAGCCCCGCTCGTCGAGCGTCACCCCCGCATCTTCCAGCCCGAGGTGGTGTGTGGCTGGCACCAGCCCGACCGTGAGCAGGCAGTGCGACCCGCGGACCGTCCGGCCGTCGGCGAGGGTGACGACGACCCCGTTCCCCTCGCGCTTGACCCCGTCGGCACGGGACCGGCTGAGCACGGTCATCCCGCGCCGCCGGAACACGTCCTCCACCACCATCGCCGCGTCCGGGTCCTCGTGCGGCAGCACCCGGTCACGGGAGGAGATCAGCGTGACCTGGGAGCCCAGCGCCTGATAGGCGCTGGCAAACTCGGCACCGGTCACCCCGGAGCCCACCACAATCAGCTCTTCCGGAAGCTCGGCCAGGTCGTAGAGCTGGCGCCAGTTCAGTATCCGCTCACCGTCCGGCTCGGCACCGGGCAGTTGCCTGGGCACGCCGCCGGTGGCCAGCAGCACGACCCCCGCCGTGACCTCGCGGTCCCCCGCCACCACGGTGTGCGGGCCGGCCAGCCGCCCCCGCACGGGCAGCACCTCGACCCCCTCGGCGGCCAGGCGTGCGGCGACGTCCGCCGACTGGGCCACGGCCAGCGCCTTGACCCGGCCGTTCAGCCGCGCCGCGTCCACGGTGACCGGGCCGGCGGGTGTCCCGGGCCGTGGCCGCATCCGGCCGTCGTAACCCTGGATGCGGATGCCGAGCCCCGCGGAGCCGCCCAGGATGCCCATGGTTTCGGACGTGGCGATGAGGGTCTTGGACGGCACGCAGTCGGTCAGCACGCAGGCCCCGCCGAGCCCATCGGCCTCCACCACGGTGACCTGGGCCCCGAGCTGCGCGGCGACCAGGGCGGCCTCGTAACCGCCGGGGCCGCCCCCCAGAATCACGACGTCCGCGCGCGCCTGGCTCACGGTGCCCATTCTGTCGCCTATCCGCGCACCAGCACACTGCGGGCCTATCTTCGCGCCGACCAGCCACGGAGCGGGGCCCCGGCTCGTACGCTTATCACCCGTGGAGTTGTATGCGGCGTATGGCAGCAACATGGACCCGGCGCAAATGGCGCTGCGCTGCCCGCACTCCCCACAGCGCGGCACCGGCTGGCTGGAGGGCTGGCGGCTCACCTTCGGCGGTGCCGACATCGGCTGGGAAGGCGCCATGGCCACCGTCGCCGAAGCTGAGGGCGCACGGGTCTTCGTAGTGCTCTACGAGGTCACCGAGCAGGACGCACGGACACTGGACAGCTGGGACGGCGCGACACTCGGCTATTACAGCAAGATCAAGGTCCGGGTGGAGACCTTGGACGGTGACATGCTCACCTGGCTCTACGTGCTCAACGCCTACGAGGGCGGCCTGCCGTCAGCGCGCTACCTTGGCATCCTGGCCGATGCCGCGGAGAAGGCGGGGGCACCGGCCGACTACGTGGCCGACCTGCGAACCCGTCCGTGCGGCACGCTCGGCCGGGGACCCGGGGAACCCTAGCTACAGCAGCAGCAGGAGGAGCAGCACGGCCACCGGCACCACCATCGCCGCGATGGAAAGCCAGGCCCACTTCGCCACAAGCTGCGCCGTGGCCGTTGCCTGGGCGCCGTTACCGGCCACGGGGCCGTCACCGACCGGGGCGCCGGCCTGCTCGCCTGCTGGCCTGGCGTCTTCGGCCACGTTCGCGAACCAGGGTTCCGGCTGCCCGGCCTGCTCGCCGGCCGGGCCCGGCCCGTCGGCCGGAGCCGCTGTGGCGGCGGGGATCTGCCCGTCGGCCGGGGCTGATCCGCCGGCCAGCGGCGCGCTGGCCGGGGTGGGGCTGGCGGGAGGCAGGTCGGCCGCCCGGGCCGCCGCCCGGCGGGCATGCTGTGCGCGCTCGGCGAGGCGCCCGGCGGTGAACTCGGCGGAAGACCGCTCCAGTGCCTCCTTGGCCGAATCGGGCAGTTCCCCGTACCCACGGGACGCGGTGCTCGGCGGGGGCTGCAGCACCCGTGGCCGTGGTGTCAGCCTGGGCCGCGGCTGGCTGTGCGCCTCGCGGCGCAGGGCGTGCCCTCCGCGCCGCCCGCGGCGAGGACTGCACCGCCCAGCTGTAGAGGACCTTGCCGCGAGCCGCACCCGGCGCGGGTTCACAGTGCACCCGGACCGCGTTGACCACGTCCACCTTGCTGACCGCCGTCCAGGGCACCTGATAGTCGCGCACCGGGTTGATGACGGTGATCCCGCCGGAATCGGCGACGATCTTGGGCCGCCAGGCGCAGGCGTACACGACCCCGGTGATCGCCAGGACAAGCACCGCCGTCACCACGGCGGCGTGGTCCCGGCCCTGCACGGCGAGATCCACCAGGACGATGATGGCGACGACGAACCACGCCCATGACAGGACCGAGGAACCGGCGCTGCGGAAGACCTCCCGCTCGCTATCCGGGTCCTTACGTGACGATGCCTGTTCTGACAACACGGCCGGCCTCCAGGTTCGCGGCCGAGGTGGCCGCACAGAGGTGTCGCGGCGCCGGAACCTTGCCGGAAACCTCGCGCCTGCCCACTGTATGCCCGTTTAGCGAGCACCCGGTCACGAACCGGGGAGCGCGTGAGGCACGAGGCTCAGGCGCCTACGCCGTCCGGCATCCGGTCGGTCACCGAAGGGCCGTTGGCATGCAGCGCGGTGAGGGCGGTGGCGGCCATCAGCCGCACCCCGACCCCGATCGCCCGCTCATCCACGTCGAACACGGCCTGGTGAATATCGAAGTCGGCGCCCGACCCCGGGGCCCGGGTACCGAGCCTGGCCAGGCTGCCGGGGACCGACTCCAGATACCAGGCGAAGTCCTCACCGCCCAGGCTCTGCGGGCTGGGAGTGACCGCCTCGTGGCCGAGCACCTGAGCGGCGGCCGTTTCGAGGATCGCGGTGCTTACCGGCTCGTTCACCGTGGGCGGCACGTTGCGCTGATAGTGCAGCTCGGCGATGACCCCGTAGGCACTGGCGACCGACTCAAGCAGCGCCTTGAGCAGGTCCGGCGCCTCGTGCCAGGCCTCGTCGTCGAGGCAGCGCACGGTCCCCTCCACCACGCCGTCATCGGGGATGGCGTTGGCCGCGGACCCGGCGCTCACCCGGCCCCACACCAGGCTGAGGCTGGAGCGGGGGTCGACCCGGCGGGACAGCGCGGCCGGCAGCTCCGTCACGATCTTCCCGAGGGCGTAGACCAGGTCCGCGGTGAGGTGCGGCCGCGCGGTGTGGCCGCCGGGCCCGGTAACCCGGACCTTGATCTTGTCGCAGGCCGCGGTGATGGGGCCGGTCCTGGTGCCGACCTTGCCGACGTCGAGCCGGGGGTCGCAGTGCAGTGTGAAGATGCGGTCCACCGACGCGATGCCACCAGCCGCCATGACGTCGAGGGCTCCCCCGGGAACCTCCTCGGCCGGCTGGAAGATCAGGCGGACGCGCCCTGGCAGAGTCCCGGCCGCGGCCTGCCGGGCCAGGAACAGGCCGGTGCCGAGCAGCACCGAGGTGTGCACGTCGTGGCCGCATGCGTGACAGGCGTTCGGCACCGTGGACCGGTAGGGCACGTTCTTCTCGTCGTTGATCGGCAGCGCGTCCAGGTCGGCCCGCAGCGCCACCAGCGTGCCGCCGGCCGATTCCGCACCGATGTCCACGATCAGCCCGGTCCCCTTGGGCAGGATGACCGGCCGCAGCCCTGCCGCGGCGAGCCGGAGTGACACCCGGCTGGTGGTCCGGTGCTCGTGGTACCCCAGTTCCGGGTGCGCGTGCAGGTCCCGGCGGAACGCGATCAGCTCGTCCTCGCGCGTGGCAAGGAACTGATCGAGTTCCTCAGGCAGGTCATGCCCGAGCATGGACGGCCTCCCAGAGCCGGACGACTGCGGAGCCGACCGGCGTCCGGCACGTGGCCGGCGCCGCCTGCATGTCCATTTTCTCCTCGAACTCGAGTTCTGTCATGACCAGGCCGTGCTGTGACCGCACGCCGACCCCCCATGGCCACCCGGCCCGGAAGGGCCCCACGCCAGCGCAGGCAAGCGTGGTTTCAGCGCCTGGAAACACGACAGGGGCCCGGCGAGGGCATTATGGCGAGAACTGTCGCCTTTGCCCCCGTCATGGACCCTGTTAACCCACACGCCACCTATTGGCAGCGTACAAGTCACCGCATGTGCTCGGCGAGTTCGGATAGCGCTGAACGGGCACCTTCCGCGTGCTCCGCGCTGCCGCGTGGGGCACGTTCCGGCGCAGGTAATTATGGTATCGCGGGACTAGGTGATCCGCTTGGGGATGCGCGATTGTCCCCTTTCGGCTCACGCTCCGTGACGCGGCGGTCCCGGCGGGCGCCGTTTATCAGGAGATGTCAGGCGGGCGGTAGGTTCCCCAGACATCCCGCAGCGCGTCGCACACCTCGCCGACCGTGGCCTGGGCCGCCAGCGCCGCGCGCAGCGGGACCAGGACGTTCTCCCGGCCCGACGCGGCCCGCTTCAGCTCGCCGATCCGGCGGCGCCACTCGTCGCCGTCGCGGCCCGCGCGCAACTGCGCCAGCCGTTTCGCCTGCTCTTCTTCGATGGCCGGGTCAAGCCGCAGTGGCTCATAGCCAGGTTCGGCATCGGAAATGAACTTGTTAACACCCACCACAACGCGCTCGCCCGCGTCAATCTGGCGCGCCACCCGGTACGCCGACCGCTCGATCTCGCCCTTCTGGAAACCCCGCTCGATCGCCGCGACCGCGCCGCCCATTTCGCCGATGGTGGCCATCAGTTCCGCCGCCGCGGCCTCGACGTCGTCGGTCATCGACTCCACCGCGTAGGAGCCGGCGAACGGATCGGCGGTCACGGTGAGGTCGGTTTCGTAGGCGAGCACCTGCTGGGTCCGCAGCGCCAGCCTGGCCGCCTGGGCCGACGGCAGGGCGATCGCCTCGTCGTAGGCGTTGGTGTGCAGGGACTGGGTGCCGCCGAGCACGGCCGCGAGCGCCTGGACGGTGACCCGGGCGAGGTTGACCTCCGGCTGCTGCGCCGTCAGTTGCACGCCCGCGGTCTGGGTGTGGAACCGCAGCATCTGCGACCGCGGATCGGCCGCGCCGAACTCGTCCCGCATGATCCCCGCCCACATCCGGCGCGCGGCGCGGAACTTGGCAACCTCTTCGAGCAGGGTGGTCCTGGCCACGAAGAAGAACGACAGGCGCGGGGCGAAGTCATCCACCGCGAGCCCGGCCGCGAGCGCGGCGTGGACATACTCCTTCGCGTTGGCCAGCGTGAACGCGATCTCCTGCGCGGGCGTGGCTCCGGCCTCCGCCATGTGGTACCCCGAGATCGAGATGGGGTGCCAGCGGGGCATCTCGCGGCGGCAGTAGGCGAAGGTGTCGGCGACCAGCCGCAGCGACGGCTCCGGCGGGTAGATATAGGTCCCGCGTGCGATGTATTCCTTGAGCACGTCGTTCTGTATGGTCCCGGACAGCGCGGCGGGCGCGACATTCTGCCGCTCCGCGACGAGTTGGTAGAGCAGCAGCAATACGGCCGCGGGCGCGTTGATCGTCATCGACGTGGAGACCTGGTCCAGCGGAATCCGGTCGAGGAGCGCGGCCATGTCCGCCACCGAGTCGATGGCCACGCCCACCTTGCCGACCTCTCCGTGCGCGGCCGGAGCGTCGGAGTCGTACCCCATCTGGGTGGGCAGGTCGAACGCGACGGAGAGCCCGGTGGTGCCCGCCGCGATGAGCTGGTGATAGCGCTCGTTGGACTCCCGCGCGCTGGCGAATCCCGCGTACTGGCGGATGGTCCACGGCCGGGTCGTGTACATGCCGGGGTAGATGCCGCGGGTGAACGGAAACTCGCCGGGGCTGCCGAGCTGCGTGGCGGGATCGAATCCCGGCGGCTGCCCCGGGCCGTACACCGGCTCGACCGGCAGCCCGGACTCCGACTGGCGTCCCATGAAGCAAGGATAGGCCGCGCCGGCCCGCTGGCCCTGGGTGAGATCGCTCACCCCCGCGAGACGGCCCGGTCGCCTGCCCGGGCAGATCACGCTCCCGCGTCGCCGGCTGGCCAACCCGGAATACCTAAAGAGATGGCAAAGAAAAGCCCGAATCTCTGCCAAAGATCATGGATTTATATCGTACAACGATTCGTAAAACGGCTATGACGTGGCGATCACTCCCCCGCCTTCTTGGAAAGCCTCATTTCATGACATTGTGATGCGTATCACATCTTGCCACTTAGACCACAGATTAACGCTATTATCCTTCTTGAGGCGCCGCTACCACGCGGCGTTACTCCGGACGCTGTAAACCGGCAACTGCCGCAAGGCGTCATATTTCAGGAATGATCGTAAGCCTGGCCGCCCAGGGCGGCCCCGGTCATGACCCCGGGGGGGGATCCGTGGTCGTAAGCTGCCGCAGGCTTGGACGCCTGCCGCGGACACGATGTGCACGAACTCTCCAGATGCGCGATGTCAGCGTGCCAGCGTCACTCAAAGCGCTGTTACCGCTCCCCGAGCGTACGGCGGGAGGTACCGCACGACCGGCCGCAAGCAAGCTCCGACCAGGCCAGGACCAATACCGCGTGAAAGCGCCGAATCACAAGCGCGGAGTCAACCGTGCTCTTTGGCAACACATAGCCGTCCGCTCCGGCCATTCAAGCCGACGGAAAACGCCCATCCATATAGATCCGGTGTAATTCGGACCCTGGCTGGGCCAACAAGGGAGGGAACACACCCGATGAACCGACTCAAGAAGGGGCTGCTCGCGGGAGCTGCAATCACCGCGGCCACCGCCGCGGCCGTCATCCCGCTCACCAGCGCGTCGGCAGGCGCCGCCGCGGCAGGCCATGCCGCCGGGCTCGCCGGCACTGTGCGCCACTACGCGCCCAGCACCGGGGGCCGGCTCGCCGCCGGCACCAACTTCGTCGTGAGCACCAAGTCCTACGCCCACTACGACACGACCAGCAACTCCGGCAATGCCACTCTTCCATCGAACAACGGCCCGGTCTGGGCCATGGACAGCCTGAACGAGAGGTGGGTCGCCTCGGCATACGCCGTCACGCCCACGGACGGCGCCAACTACTCGGTCACGCTGACCCTCACTTCCGGCAGCAGGTTCTCCGAGTTCGCCGACCCCAACACCGGCAACGTGCGCGTCGGCCAGGGCAAGGTCTTCGGCGTCCTGCAGTATGACATCCAGTCGTCCAACCCGCCGAGCGCGGCCAACGTCCCGGCGATTCAGGCTCCGAACACCGGCCTCGGCGCGGTGCTCGATCAGATCTTCGGCGCGGGCAACTACACTACTGTTGGCGGCGGCAACTACTACTTCCGCTACCTGAACGTGGCGGGCGCGGAGTACGACCAGTCCTCCTGCACCGGCACGCCGCACATCCCGGCGACCGCGAACACGCCGGCCTGCTGACATAGGCCCGGACAGCATAAGACGACCGCGCCGCCCGGTGGGTGCAGTACCGGGCGGCGCGGTCGTGTCTTACCCCGGCGCGGTATCCCGCCGGGCGAGTGACGCGACTGCTTTCGTGTCATCCGGCCGCGAGGGCTGCGGGTCTATCGCCTGGCGATACAGAAGGCGCCGGATCTTGAACCGCATCGTGCCTGTACCGGGCCGATGGGCAACTTCGCCGTCCAGGTGGGCCAGCACAACACGGGCCACACTCCGTAATCCGATTCCCCCGGCACTGACCGGCGGGACAAAGGCTGACGGCCGGGGCGATTCGCCCCGGCCGTCAGCCCTATCTATGCGATGGTCAGCCGAGCCTCCACAGGCCCTGGCCGTGCGTGGCCACCAGCAGGTAGCCCTGGTCCGGGGAAACGTTGAGGTCGACCGAGGGAGCGGCCGGCTGCCCGCTGCCCACCCGGACCCAGTTGCCCGGGCCCGCCGTACGACGTGGCGAAGATGCCCACGTCGGTGCTGACGACCAGCTTGCCGCGCCAGATGATCGGAGCCGGTGGCCGGTGCGTCCGGCAGGTTGCCGCTGACGTTGGTCCACGTCTTGCCACCGTTCAGGGTGACGAACACGTGGCCGACGCCGGCGTTGGGAATCCAGTGCCGCGAGAAGCCACCGAAGGTGACCACCACGTGCGCCGAGTTCGCCGGGTCGATGGTGAACGAGGTGGGCACCCGGTTCGGCAGCACCTTGCCCGTGACGGCATGCCAGGTCCCGCCGAAGTTGGTGGCCAGGCCCGAGGTGAACGGCGCCGAACCGCCCGGGTTGCAGCCGTTGCCGCACCAGCCCGCGTAGGTCACCGGGCCGCTGTCGGCGATGGTGTTGATGGAGTTGCCCACGCCGGTGTCGTAGACCTGCTTCCAGTCACACGCCGTCGCGGAGCAGTTGGTGTTCCAGCCCTTGCCCTGGTTGTCCCAGACGAACTCGCCACCGGCCACCCAGTGGTTGATGTTGTGGATGTCGGCGCTGAACGGCGCGACGAAGCGCGGGTTCGGGTCGCACGGGTTCGACTGGTAGATCGGGTTGAGGCAGGACGGCGAGATCGTGTTGTAGACCTCGGTGTGACCGTCGGACCGGCCGCCGTTGGTGGTGGAGGCCATCGTCAGGTCGACGTAGGAGTTGACCGCGCGGTTCCCGTTGTTGGGGTCCACGATGTTGTCGGTGCCGTCGCCGCCGAACGGCGAGACCATCTGCTTGGCGCCCGGCTTGAGCAGGCCGACGCCGTTGTCCTGCATGCCGCCCCAGATGTAGTCGCCCTTGCCGTTCGGGGCCCGGCCGATGGCGGAGTAGTAGTACTGGAGCGTGTGCAGGGTGGCGTTCAGGTCACGCCACTGCACCACGCCCACCTTGGCCAGCTGGTGCGCGTACACGCCACCGTCGTCGGCGGTGTACAGGGTGCCGCCGGAGATGGCCAGCGCGTGCTGGTCGGCGTGGACCGTGCCCGGGCAGGTGTCCAGTTTCGGGTCCACGTTCCAGCACGGGAGCGGGAAGTTCCAGTACGGGCCGGTGGTGGTCCAGGTCTGGCCGGCGTTGTTGGTCTCGAAGACCTCTTCGAGGTCGAGGAAGACGTGGTTGGCGTTGTGCGGGTCGACGATGATCGCCTGGTCGTACCAGGCCTGCGCGCCGGGCGTCCCCCGGGACATGCGCCAGCGCGGAGCCGGAGTTGATCAGCGTCTGGGTGTTCGCGAGGAGCTTCCACGGCCCCGTCAGGCTGCCGCTCGGCGACTCGTACGCGCCCTTGAACCCGACCGTGGCGGTGGACTCGATCACGGCGTAGAGCCGCTTGCCGTCGGCGGAGTAGGCGAACGTCGTCCGGCCGAGGTCGGTGGCGCCCTTGCAGCGCGCCGGTCGGCGTGACCTTGCTGAAGGTCTTGCCGCCGTTGACCGACTCGTAGAAGCCGTTGAACAGGATGTCGGTCGGCAGCGTGCCGCCGCGCCAGCCCAGCGCCGCGATGACGACGTTCCCGCCGGTGCCCGGCTGCACCTTCACGTCGGTAACGAAGGAGGTGCGATACGGAGAGTTCGTGGGGTTGGGATCCGGCTTGAGCACCGTCTTCCACGATGACGTCAGGTCGAGCGCGGGCCGCTTGAGCAGGCCGTAACTCGTGGCCGCGTAGACGTTACCGACTCCGTCGAAGGTGATCTGGTAGACGGTGCGGTTCGGCAGCGAGTTGCCGACCAGTTGCCAGGACCGGCCGCCGTCGCCGGAGCGGTAGATGCCGTTACCGGCGTAGGAGTCCTGGTTGGTGTTCGGCTCGCCGGTGCCGACCCAGATGGAGTGGTCGGCGGGATCCACGGCCACCGCGCCGATGGACAGGTTGTTCTGTTGGGCGAAGACCGGCTTCCAGGTCCGGCCGCGGTCGGTGGACTTCCAGACACCACCGGCCGCCGCCCCGGCGTACAGGGCACTGCCGTCCACCGCGAGTGCGGTCATCCTGCCCCCCACCAGCCGGGCGCCGCCGCTGGAATTGGACCAAGTCGGGTCCCGGTAGCCCAAGGCGTCGGAGTTGTACGGCTGGTTGGTGACCTCCTGCCAACGGCCGCCCGTCTGGGCGAGCTTGCCCGCAGCGGTGGTCGCCGCAGCAAACGCGGCCGGGCTGACCTTGATCCCCGGCGCGGTACGGACCGCGG
>CAVPMG010000012.1:0-14519 GCA_963706115.1 uncultured Actinomycetes bacterium
CGAGATGGCCGTGGCTGGGCGCCGGCATTGCCGCAGTGATCTGGGCCCCCAACCTGATCTGGCAGGCCACGCACGGGTGGCCACAGCTGGCCATGGCTTCGGCGTTGCATCAGCAGAACACCACCCTGGCCGATTACCTGGGCGGGGTGCCAGCCCAGCTGGTCTACGTGGGACTGGTGGGTGCGGCACTGGCCATCGCGGGCTTCATCAGGCTCTGGCGGACACCTGAGCTGCGGTTCATCGCCGTCGCCGTCACGCTTGTCGTTGTCTACGTGCTGGCCTGGGTGCCGGGCAAGGCGTACTACACCGACGGACTGGCAGCCGCGGTGCTGGCAGCCGGTTCCCTTGCCACCGAGCGCTGGATCGGCCGGGTTCGCCGACCCCGGCTGCTGCGGGCCGCGGTGTTCACCGCGGTCCTTGCCGGCACGGCGGCGATCTTGCCCGTCAACATGCCGCTTGTACCGGTCGGTGACCTGCACAACCTGCCAGCTTCGGTCCAGCACAACTCCAATGTCGGGGACACCGTCGGCTGGCCGCAACTCGTCCACGCGGTAGCCGCGCAAGACGCGGCCCAGGCCCGCGCTGGCCAGCCGCCAACATCGATCTTCACCGGGTTCTACGCGGAGGCGAGCGCGCTGGACGTCCTGGGCTCCGCCTACCACCTGCCGCCCGTGCTTTCCGGCCACAACGCCTACTGGATGTGGGGGCCCGGGCACGCTTCGGACCGGACAGTGCTCGTGGTCGACGCCTCGGGCACACTGCGCCCCCACTTCACAAGCTGCCGGCTCCTCGCGACCTACCACGCCCCCTACCGGGTACAGAACGACTGGACCGGCATCCAGATCGGCATCTGCACCGGCCCCCTAGTCAGCTGGCACGCCCTATGGCCCCACCTCAAGCACTACGGCTGACACAAGCCGTAACAACCGCAAGCGGACACGACACTCCCTGCAGCAGCGTCTGACCAGGTCATGGTGGAGCTAGGGGTGGAGCTAAGGGGACTCGAACCCCCGACCTCGTGCTTGCAAAGCACGTGCTCTTCCAGCTGAGCTATAGCCCCGCGCGTCGCGATCCTAGGGTACCCGCCGCGGGGGAGCGATCTGGGAGGCACTCGCCTGGGGCGGCACGAAGGGCTCCGGTTCCGGCCGGCGCGCCGCCGGAACCCCAGCCTCGGGCACGTCGGCCCCAGCCACGTCAGGCCCCGGCCCCGGAGTCGACTCGCGTCGGCCGCCTCCGGCGGGGCTCAGCTCGCGGCGCGGCATCGGCCAGCAGGGCGGGGAACTCGCTGATATCGGTGATGAAGTCGGTCGCCCCGGCTGCCTGCAGGCGCTCGCGGGTGTGCCCGCCGGTGAGTACCCCGGCGACGATGCGCGCTCCGGCACGCCGCCCGCAGCGGATGCCGCTGGCGGTGCTTCCGGCGTAAGCGGATTCCCGGACGTCCTCGACGCCCAGGCGCAACATGGCTGCCAGCATCTGGTCCGGCCACGGGCAGCCCCGGGGCACGTCCTCGGGGGACAGCGCGAGGTCGACCAGCCGCCACCAGCCGAGTGTGTCGAGCACGATGCCGAGCAGGCGGCGGGACAGGCCGGTGATCATGCAGACCCGGACACCCGACTCACGTAGCTGCTCGATCGCCTCGCGGGCACCAGGAACAGGAGTCAGCCCGTGCCGGTCGATGGCCGCGCGGAACGAGCGCTCGAAGGACAGCGCGGCGGCCTCGGCACGGCCCGGGTTACCGGGGAACAGTTCGCGGAACACGTCGACCGGGGGCTCGCCGAGCGTCTGGTGGACGGCGACCATGTGGTGCGCGTAGTCGGCCGTGCCAGGCACGATGCCCTGGGTGGCGCATGCCTCAGCGAAGGCATGCTCAAGCATGCCGTCGTCTTGCGCCGCGGTTCCGAACAGGCCAAAGCATGCCAGCGAGATCGGCGGCCCGCCGCTCACCTGATCACCCCCGTCCACTGGTCAGGAGCTCGTGGCCGCGGCGTTACTCGTCGCTAGTGGTGGCTTCCGTCCACAAGTCGAGCTCGGCGCGATCGGCCTGGACCTTACGCCAGGCCGCGAACACGCCAAGCCCCACCAGCGCGAGCAACAACAGCTTCTTCACTGTGCGGACCCCTTCACCTTGCCGCGTGGAGCCAAACCGCCACGGACGGCCGGCTGCTAAGACCCCTGCAGCCTAGCAAGGCCAGCGGTCAGTTCGGCCGGACCGGGCGACTCTCGTCCCACACCGGGCTGTCACATTCCTGCACATTTCCGTCGCTACGGAACACAAGGAACCGGTCAAAAGACCGGGCGAACCAGCGATCGTGGGTCACCGCAAGCACGGTGCCCTGGTAGGACTCCAGGCCCTCCTGCAGCGCCTCGGCGCTCGACAGGTCCAGGTTGTCGGTTGGCTCGTCGAGCAAAAGCAATGTCGACCCGGCCAGCTCCAGCAGCAAAATCTGCAGGCGGGCCTGCTGTCCCCCGGACAAGGTACGAAATGGCTGCCGCGCGCAGAACTGGATCTCGTAGCGAGCGAGCGCCGCCATCGCCTCGTTGCGCAGGAGCGCATGCTCGGTCATGAGAATCTCTTCCGGCCAGCGGTCCGCGAGATCGGGGCGGGCGTGGGTTTGAACGAACAGCCCGGGCACGACCCTGGCCCCCAGGCGCGCCAACCCCTGGTGCCGGATGTCCTCCCCGCCGAGCAGCCGCAGGAACGACGACTTCCCTGATCCGTTGGCCCCGAGCACGGCGACCCGTTCGCTGTACCAGATCTCCGTGGAGAACGCGCGGGTGAGCCCGGTCAGCTCCAGTTCCTCGCACATGATGGCGCGTTTCCCGGTGCGGCCGCCGCGCAGCCTCATCCGGACGTTCTGATCCCTGGGTGCCTCCTCCGGCGGCCCCGCCTCCTCGAACCGTCTCAGCCGGGTTTCCGCGGCCTGCAGCCGGGAGGCCATCGCGTCGTTGTACGACGCCTTCTGCCGGTACATCCGGACGAGCTGCTTGATCTTCTCGTGCTCCTCGTCCCAGCGGCGGCGCAGCTCGTCCAGGCGCTCGATACGGTCCTGCCGGGCCTGCGCGTAGGTCGCGAAGCCGCCGCCGTGGATCCAGACGCTGCCGTCTTCCACGGTGACGATGCGCTGCGCGCAGTTGGCCAGCAGTTCCCGGTCGTGGCTCACCAGCAGCACCGTCTTGCCGGTGGTGGCGAGTTGCTGCTCCAGCCAGCGCTTGCCGGGCACATCCAGGTAGTTGTCCGGCTCGTCGAGCAACAGCACATCAGCGGGCCCGCGGAGCAGCGCCTCGAGCACCAGGCGTTTCTGCTCACCGCCCGACAGGGTGCCCAGCTCGCGCCAGCGGCACTGCTCATACCCGATTCCCAGGGCGGCGAGGGTGCACGCGTCCCAGAGCACCTCGGCGTCGTAGCCTCCGGCGTCGCCCCATTCGGCCAGGGCCGCCGCATAACGCATCTGGGTGGTCTCGTCGTCGCGCTCCATCATGGCCAGCTCGGCCGCGTCGAGCCGCTCCGCCGCCGCCCGCAACCGCAGCGGCGCCACCGATATCAGCAGGTCCCGGACCGTGGAGTCGCCCGTCAGCCCGCCGGTATCCGCCTGCCCCGACTGACTGTCCCCCGCCCGGAACCCGCCGACGAACTGCCGCATGATGCCAAGACCGCCGCTGAAGCTGACCGTCCCCGACTGCGGCTGCACGTCCCCCGCGATCAGCCGGATCAGTGTGGTCTTCCCCGCCCCGTTCGGCCCCACCAGCGCCGCCGTGGTCCCCTCACCGACGCGGAACGACGCATCGTCGATCAGCGCCCGGCCGTCAGGCAGCGCATGGCTAAGATGCGCCACCTCCACATGCCCCACGTCAGTTTCCTTCCCCGTATTACTCCGCAGCCAGCGCAGCCCCGCCCCACGTCTCGCCCCCACCTAACCCGGCGCGGCCCCCGGAAGCAATGCATTAACCCGGCTGAGTTCGGGACGGGGGCGCCGCGGGCCGGGCTGGGTAGAGGAAGGGCCGCGCCGCCCGGGTGAGGAGGGGCATCACCGCATATTGCATGAGCGGAATGACCAGCACGACGGAGATCAAGGGCCGGGCCCATACCGGGACGCTGGCCAGCCGCGGGGCGAGGAGGTAGCTGACCGCCTCCAGCAGCGGAACGATCCCCAGAGCGGACAAGACGGCGACCTTCCAGCGTGCGGGCGGGATCAGCACTGGGGCGCCGGGCTGGGCGAGCCAGCCCTCCAGCCCGGACAGGTACCGGGTCTTCAGTTCACCAGCGGCGTGCAGGTCGGCCTCGGCGATCAGTTGCGCCCGTGCCTGGCTGGCCAGCCAGGCATCCGCGGCGGCGCCACTGTCGAAATGCGACACGATCGTGTAGATGCGCGGGCCACCGGGCTGCGGCCCGAGCACGGTAAGGTCCAGGTGCCCCGGCTGGCGGCGCACCTGGGCGGCCAGCCGGTGGAGTACCTCCTCGAACTCCTGCTCATGCCCGGTCTTAACCGCGCGCGAGAGCACGAGGGTGACCGGAGCGGCCCCGGGCCGGGCAGCCGGGTCCAGCCCCGGCTCGCGCCCCGCCTGGTGATCTGGCAGCACAGCGGCTATTCGAACCAGTAATCGAGGTGGATCTGGGCGCTCTCGCCGAGGTTGGCACGGAAGCCGCCCTCGCCGCGCAGGCCGGCCAGCCCGCCGGTACCAGAGCCGGGGATCACGAACCAGTCGCCGCTGACAAGGTTGCCGACCACGGTGCCGGCGTCCTGGAGGAGGAACGTGCCCGCCCGGCCGCCCAGCGTGCCGGTGACCCGCTCGATGCCCACAAAGCTGGCCGATCCATCGGCACGGCCGGCCTGAAGGAACTCGACGACCCCGTCACCGGAGATGTCGCCGGTGAAGCTTTCTTCGACGTGAATCCGCGTCAGCACCGGGCCCCCGGCCGGCTCCTCGTACACCGCGGGCTCGTACTTGTGCACCGTGATCACCGCGTTCGCGCGCGTCCTGGCGCCTGCCTCGCTCATGTCCTGATCCTCCCGAGACGAGTCCGGTGAAGGTCACCTGCGTCACTCTGACCCGGCGGCGTCGGCCGATCAACCGCCGATTCGGTATCGATCCGCGGCGTTAACCAATCGATCGCCGGCCCGCCGCGCGCCGCAGCGAGCGGACGGTGCCGGCTAGCGCTTGAATCCGCGCGTTGTAGTGCGCGGTGCACCAAATCAGGCCCAGTGGCAACGGCGGCATGTCGGTAATGGGGACCAGGCAGATGTCGTCGCGGACGAACATGGGTATGCCCGCCGCCGCCGGGTGGACGATGCGGCCGCGGGCGACCGAGGCCACGAGCTCGTGAATGCTGCGAACCGGCTGGCTGCGGTGGATCACCCGGCCCGAGGGCGTGCACGGCGGGATGATCGCGTCGTACAGCGCCGGCGGGAACGGCGGGATCATGAGGGCAACGTCCCGGTCGGCGACGTCCTCCAGCGACACGGCACGCCGACGCGCCAGCGGGTCGGCGGACGCTACGGCAAGGACGCGGTCGCGGTGTTCGAGCACCGGGCCAACGGTGAGGTCGGGCTCGTCCACGGCCAGCCAGTTGAGCAGCACGTCGAGCTCACCGCGGCGCAGCGCCGAGTAGGGGTCGAGGTTCGATACCGCATCCAGTACGGCACGGCAGCCCGGGTGCGCAGCCTCGAAGGCGCCGGTCAGCCGGGTCAGCACCGCCATATTGGAAGTGGGCGAGAAGCCAATACGCAGCGAGCCCGCAGTATCACCGGCCGCGGCCCTGGCACCGTCGAGGGCCGCGGTGAGCTGCTGGTAGGCCGGCTGCAACTGGCTGCGGAGCTGCTCGCCGAGCGGGGTGAGCCGGACCCGTCGGCTGGTCCGCTCGAACAGCACCCCGCCGACCCTGCGCTCCAAGGCAGACACCAGCCGGCTCACCCGCGGCTGGGGCATGTGCAGCCGTTCCGCGGTCCGGCCGAAGTGCAGCTCCTCCGCGAGAACCAGGAAGACTTCGACTTCGGCTGTGTCCATGGAGCAAGCCTCCGGTGCCGCGGCCGGGAATCACTGCCCGCCACGCCGTTGTGTCAGCCGCGGTGGCCGGGATGGGCCAGGGCGGCGGTCAGCTCATCCAGTGCGTTCAAAGAATGCGCGCTGACGACCGCGTCGCAGTACGGCCACGCCGCTGCCATCCCCCCGGCCAGGGGCTGGTATTCCGGGCTCTGCGTCCGGGGGTTCACCCAGACGATCCGGTGCGCCACCCGGGACAGCCGCTCCATCTCGTGCCTCAGCACCTCCGGATCGCCGGTATCCCAGCCGTCCGAGATGATCACGACTACGGCACCGCGGGCCATGCCCCGGCGGCCGTAGGAGTTGTTGAACTCGGCGATGGACTCACCAATCCTGGTCCCGCCCAGCCAGTCCGGTGCCGCCCGGCCTGCCTGCTGCAACGCCAAACCCGGCCTGACGTGCGCGAGCGTGCCGGTAATCCGGGTGAGCCTGGTGGCGAAGGTGAACACCTCGGCCTCGGCTCCGCCCGCGGCGCAGTACAGCAACTGGAGCATGGCCCGCGCATACGGCTCCATGGAGCCGGAGATGTCGCACAGCACCACCAGGCGGCGCGGCTCGCGCAGCGGGGCCCGCCGGGCCAGGCGCAGCGGGTGGCCTCCGGTGCGCCGTGCCTGGCGGAGCGTCCGGCGCAGGTCCGTCTGCCGCCCGCGCTGGTTCTGCTGCGGCCGGCGCGACCGGCGCAGCGGTACCGCGAGCGTCAGCTTGCGCATCAGCCCGGAGAGCATGAGCAACTCGGCGGGAGACAGTTCGGCGAAGTCGGTGCTGGCCAGGCGCTCGGTAGCGCTGGCGAATACCTCCCGGGCGGCAAGCTCGTCGCCCGGCTCACCCTCCTCGCTGATCGGCGCTGGCTCCTCGCCATCCCCGATCAGCCGGAGGGCGTGGGCCTGGGCGGCCCGTGCCGCGTCCCGCAGCACATCCGCCTCCGGCGAGCGGGCCTGTTCCGGACGGCCCCGGTCCTTGGGCGGCGGGCCGTACCCGACCGGCGGCTCGTCGGGCTGGGTACCGAACATCGCGTCGAAGACGCGCCGCAGCGTCTCGACGTGCTCCCTGCTCGCCACCAGCGTGGCCAGTGCACACAGGTACAGCCCGGACACGGTGACCGGCCGCGCCACGGCCACCGCCCCGGCGAAACGCTCACACCGGCCCAGGTCGGCCGGAACCCCGGCGGCTCGCAGTTCCGCACCGAAGCGCGCGGCGATCAGGGCCAGGTCGTCCCCGGCGGACACCAGGGCCGCGCCACTCCGCCCGGCGCCGCCAGGGCCTGGCACCGCTCGCAGCCCGCCGTCAGGGCTCATCGGCAGCGGCGGCCATGGCCGCGAACCCGGTCTCCCGGACGGCCTGCAGGTCCTCGGAGTACTTGAGCACCGCGCCGGCCGTCTGGCCCGCGACGGCGCCGTCCAGGCTGGTCGCGCCGAGCACGTTCAGTGCACCGGCCCAGCTGATCGCCTCCGCGACCCCGGGTGGCTTGGCGAGGTCGAGGTCCCGCAGCTGGGCCACCCCCCGGGCGACCTGGCCGGCCAGGATCTCCGAGGTGGCTGGCACCCGGCGGCGGATGATCGCCGCGACCCGGCCGGTGTCGGGGTAGTCGATCCAGTGGTAGAGGCAGCGCCGTTTCAGCGCGTCGTGCAGGTCACGGGTCCGGTTCGAGGTGAGCACGACGACCGGGCGGAACCTGGCCCGCCTGGTCCCCAGTTCCGGAATGGTGACCGCCGCCTCGGCGAGCAACTCGAACAGGAACGCCTCGAACTCGTCGTCGCCGCGGTCCACCTCGTCGATCAGCAGCACGGCCGGGCGCGGGCCTGGATGGTCGAGCGCGGCGAGCAGCGGCCGGGCCAGCAGGTATTCCTCGCTGAACAGGTCAGCGTCGCGCAGCGTCTCGCCGCGCGCCTCGGCCAGCCGGATCGCCAGCAACTGGCGTGGGTAGTTCCACTCATACAGCGCCTCCGAGGAGGTCAGGCCCTCGTAGCACTGCAGCCGCAGCAGCGGCGTGGCCAGCGCCTCAGAAAGTGCCTTGGCCGCCTCGGTCTTGCCGACCCCGGGCTCACCTTCGAGCAGGATGGGCTGCCCCATCCGGGCGGCCAGGAACAGGGCCGTGGCCAGCGCCTCGTCCGCGAGGTATCCGGTGGCGTCGAGCGCGGCGCGCAGCGCGGCCACGTCCGGGACCCGCTCCTCCAGGCCGGGCCCGCCGTCCACGCCGCCAGTTGCGTTCATCATTCCTCGCTCACGTGCATCAGTTGAAGGCTAGGTCAGTCCGCACCGGGGTGCCCTGGATCGCGGACCAGACGTTGGCCGGCGTGAGCGGCATGTCCGCGTGCCGCACCCCGTACGGCCGCAGCGCGTCCATGACCGCGTTGACCACCGCGGCGGGCGAGCCCACCGTGGCCGATTCTCCTACTCCCTTTGCCCCGATCGGATGGTGGGGACACGGTGTGACCGTTTCCGCGAGTTCCCACGACGGGCACTCCACCGAGGTGGGCAGCAGGTAGTCCATGAACGAGCCGCCGAGGCAGTTGCCGTCGGAGTCGAACGTGATCGCCTGCATCAGGGCCATGCCCAGGCCGTCGGCGAGCCCGCCGTGGATCTGCCCCTCGACGATCATGGGGTTGATCCGCACCCCGCAGTCGTCCACCGCCACGAACCGCCGTACCTGCACCACGCCGGTGCCGGGGTCCACGTCCACCACGCAGATGTAGGCCCCATAGGGATAGGTGAGGTTCGGCGGATTGTAGACCGCGTCCGCGTCCAGATGCCCCTGCACTCCCTCGGGCAGGTCGAGCGACGAGTGCGCCGCCATCGCGATCTCGGCCAGGTTCTTGCCCTGCGCCGGGTCGCCACGCACCTGCCACCGGCCGCCGGTCCATTCCAGGTCGTCGGCGGAGGCCTCCAGCATGGCCGCGGCGACGAGCCTGGCCCGCTCGCGCACCTTGCGGGCCACCACGGCGGCGGCCGCGCCGGAGACCGGGGTGGACCGGGATCCATAGGTGCCCAGGCCGAACGGCGTCCGGTCGGTATCGCCGTGCACGACCTCCACGTCGTCCACGGAAAGGCCCAGCTCCTCGGCGACGATCTGGGCGAACGTGGTCTCGTGGCCCTGGCCCTGGGTCTGGCAGGACACGGCGAGCACGGCCTTGCCGGTCGGGTACACCCGCAGGTCGGCGCCGTCGGCCATGCCGAGACCGAGGATGTCCATGTGCTTGCGCGGCCCGGCCCCGACCGCCTCGGTGAAGAAGCTGATGCCGATCCCCATCAGCTCGCCGCGCTCACGCCGCTGCGCCTGCTCCTTCCGCAAAGCCGCGTAGCCGGCGGCGTCCAGCGCCACGCGCAGCGTCCTGGCGTAGTCGCCGGAGTCGTACTCCCAGCCGGTCGGGGTGGTGTGCGGGAACTGCTCGGGCCGCAGCAGATTCCTCAGCCGCAACTCCGCGGGGTCTATCCCCAGGTCGGCAGCAAGTAGGTCCACCATGCGCTCGACCAGGTACACCGCCTCGGTGATGCGGAACGAGCACGAGTACGCGACACCGCCCGGCGCCTTGTTGGTGTACACCCCGGTGACCTGGCAGTGCGCCGCGCGCAGGTCGTAGGAGCCGCTGAACATGCCGAAGAACCCGGCGGGGAACTTGGTCGGCTGCGCCGCCCCGTTGAACGCGCCGTGGTCGGCGAGCGCCTTCACCCGCAGGGCCAGGATCGTGCCGTCCCTGGTGGCGGCGATCTCTCCGTGCATGTGATAGTCCCTGGCGAACGCCGTGCTCATCAGGTTCTCCGACCGGTCCTCCACCCACTTGACCGGGCGGCCGGTGACCATCGAGCCGACGATCGCACAGATATAACCCGGGTACACCGGGGCCTTATTGCCGAAGCCGCCGCCGAGGTCGGGGGAGATGACCCGGATCTTGTGCTCGGGCAGGCCGAGGAACAGCGAGTACAGCGTCCGGTGCGCGTGCGGGGCCTGCGAGGTGGACCAGATGGTCAGCTTCCCGCTGATCTCGTCCAGGTCGGCGATCGCCCCGCAGGTCTCCAGCGGGGCGGGGTGGACGCGCGGGTAGAGCATGTCCTGGGCCACCACGACGTCGGCGGCGGCGAAGGCCGCGTCGGTGGCCGCCTGGTCACCGGCCGCCCAGTCGAAGATGTGGTTGTCCGCCTTGCCGGCGATGTCGTCCCGGATAACCGGCGCGTCCGGGTCGAGCGCACGCTCGGCATCGATCACCGGCGGCAGCGGCTCGTACTCGACGTTGATCAGCTCCAGCGCGTCCCGCGCCGAGTACCGGTCCTCCGCGACGACGAACGCGACCTCCTGGCCCTGGAACCTGACCTTGTCGGTGGCCAGCACCGCCTGCACATCCTGGGACAGGGTCGGCATCCAGGCCAGGTTCCGCGCGGCCAGCGTCTCCCCGGTGATGACGGCCTTCACCTTGGGGTGCGCCTCCGCCGCCGCGGCGTCCACGGAAAGAATCCGCGCGTGCGCGAGCGGGCTGCGCAAGATCGCGCCGTACAGCATCCCGGGGAGTTGCACATCATCGACGAAGGTGCCGCGACCGCGGATGAAGCGCGCGTCCTCCTTCCGCTTGGCAGGCCCATAAGCGCTGCGATACGGACCGCCGTTCATCCGGTCACCCCCGAGGCCGTGGGCCCGTGGCCGGTCTCACCAGGACCAGCGCCACCGAAACCGTCACCCCGCGCGGCGGCCTCGTGCTGGGCCGCCCACTGCACCGACCGGACGATGTTCTCGTAGCCGGTGCACCGGCAGACCTGGCCGGACAGCGCCTCGCGGATCTCCGCCGGGGTCGGGTCGGGGTTGTGGTCCAGCAGCCAGCGGGCGGTGAGCATCATGCCCGGGGTGCAGAAACCGCACTGGAGCCCGTGGCACCGGGAGAACCCTTCCTGCACCGGGTCCAGGCGGCCGGGCATCCCCATGCCCTCCACCGTGTGCACCCGGTGCCCGTCGGCCATGGCGGCGAGCACCGTGCACGACTTCACCGGGATTTCGTCCAGCCACACCACGCACGCGCCGCAGTTGGAGGTGTCGCAGCCCCAGTGCGAGCCGGTGAGCCCCAGGTCGTCGCGCAGGAAGTGGATGAGCAGCAGCCGTGGCTCGATCTCGCGGGTGTACGCGGCGTCGTTGACGGTCACGGTGATCTGCACGTCAGGCGCCCTCGTGCCGCACGCGATCGGCCGCGCGGCGCAGCGCGCGCACGGTGAGTTCGGCGGCCAGGTGCCGCTTGTAGGCGGCCGGGCCCCGCTGGTCGGACACCGGCCGGCAGTGCTCGGCCGCGAGCTGGCCGGCCCGGGCGAAGTTCTCCTCGGTGGCGGCCGCCCCGAGCAGGAAGCCCTCGGCCTCGGCGGCCGCGAAGTTCCTGGCCCCCACGGCGGTGAGGCCGATTCCGGCGTCGGTGATCGTGTCACCCTCCAGCCAGAGCGCCGCGCCCGCGGCGCCGACCGGCCAGTCGCCGACCCGCCGCCCGACCTTCTCGTAGGCGCTGCCGCCGCCGGGCCTGATCGGGATGCTGATCTCGGTGAGCAGCTCGCCGGGGGCGACCACGGTCTCGTAGGGCCCGGTGTGGAATTCCCTGGCTGACACGGTTCTCGTGCCGTCCGGGCCGCGGATCACCATGGTCGCCTTGAGCGCGGCGAACGCCGCGGACAGGTCCTCGGACGGGTCCGCCTGGCACAGCGAGCCGCCGATCGTGCCCCAGTTGCGTACCACGGGATCGGCGATGACCTTCTCCGCGTCGTGCAGGATCGCGAAGTGCTCCCCCGCCGGTGCCGAGCTGAGCAACTCGGCGTGCCTGGACAGCGCGCCGATCCGCAGTTCGCCGCCGGCGACCCGGAGGTAGGAAAGCTCGCCGAGCCCGTTGATGTCGACGAGGGTCTCCGGCTGGGCGAGGCGCAGCTTCATCATCGGGATCAGGCTGTGCCCGCCGGCCAGCACCCGGGCCTCGGGGCCGTACCTGGCGAGCAGCGCCAGGGCGTGCTCGACGCTGGCCGCTTTCTCGTACTCGACCTGCGCCGGAACCTGCACCCGGAACTCCCTCGACAGTTTTGGTTCGCCTGATGAGTGTATGAGGCGGCCATAATTGAAGAGCCATGACGCTCACTCAGCTCAACGCGTTTGTGCTGGTTGCCCGCCTCGGCTCGGTGACAGCTGCCGCGAACGCGCTCGGCGTCAGCGAACCGGCCGTGTCGCAGGCCCTCTCGGCCCTGCGGCAGCACCTGGGGGACCAGCTGGTGACCCGCGGCCCGGCGGGGATGACCCTCACCGCGGGTGGTTCCCGGCTGCTGTCCGCGGCGTCCCAGATCGTGGTGCTCGGCGCCGAGGCGCACGCCGCGGTGCGCGCGGCGCAGGGCGCGCCGGAGCAGTTGCGGGTGGTGGCGACGTCAGCGATCGCGGAGTTCGTGCTCAGCCCGCTGATGGAGGCGTTCACCCGCCGATACGCCGGTTCGGTCGAGGTGTCCTCCGGCGTGGCGGTGACCGCGGAGATGGGCGTACTTGTGGGCAATAGGCTGGCCGACGTGGCGATCGGGTCCGGCCCGGTCAGCGATCCGGCCCTGACGGTGGTGACCGAGCCGATCTTCCGGTACCGGGTCGTGGTGGTCACCGCCGGGCAGGCCGCACTGCGGGGCAACCCCCGCCAGTGGCGGTGGCTCGTGGACCCCTCCGGCACCGACCCGGGCAGCGGCACCGGGCAACTGCTGGCCCGCCTGGGGATCCCGGAGGACAGCATCAGCGTTTTCCCCAACCAGACCGCGGCCTGGGCGGCCGCCGCCGACGGGGCAGGAGTCGCGCCCGCGGTCGAGCACCTGGTCGCACAGCAGGTGCGCCGCGGCGAACTGTCGCTCGTGGAACTCCCCGGGGTGCCGATGGAGGCCACCTGGCACGTCACCGTGCTCGAACGCCAGCACCGCAGCACCGCGGCCAGCGCGCTGCGGCGGTTCCTGAGCACCCCGGAGGCCATGCACCTGATGCGGTCCCCCACGGCCGGGGTGCCCCCCTCCAGGTTCCGCCCCCCCGTCTACGTGACGATCTGGAGCTGAGTCCCAGGTCAGGAGGGACTTAAGCAAGAGCTTATTCGGCTGTTGCGAGGCTGGCCCGCCAAGCGGATCATGTGAGCATCACCCGTGACGGTGCAGCGTGGGGAGCAACGTCCAATATCAGGAGCGGTGCCGATGCGGATCGAGTCAGACGGGCACAGCCAGGGCAACCCACGCCTGTACGAGTTGGTGGAGCACGCACCGAAGACCGGGAAGAGCCCGACCGTATGGGCCTGGCCCGAGTTGATGGACTATCTCAAGATCGCCGGTCAGCCGGTGGCCGGGCCGTGGCCGCCGCACCAGGAACCGCGCCCTGACCCGGACTACGAATCGCTTCCGGTGGCCGTGCCCGACCCTGAGGCGCGCCCCGAATCCCGGTCAGACAGCGAATCGGCGCCGCCACCGGCCCAGTCCTGAGCCTGATCCGGGCGCGCCCCGTTATATAGGGCGACGCCCCGATGAGGACATTGGAGGATCTATGTATCCGTCTCGGTTCCGTTACGAGGCACCGCGTTCCCTCGCCGAGGCGATCCGCCTGCTTCAAGAAGGCGGCGGCGAGGCCAAGGTGCTGGCCGGGGGGCAGAGCCTCGTCCCGCTGATGAAGCTGCGCTTCGCCAACCCGGAACTGCTCGTCGACATCAACAACATCGGCGGCCTGGACTACCACCGCCAGGACCCGGACGGGACGCTCCGTATCGGCGCCCTGTGCAGGCACGCGGACCTGGAGCGCTCGGCCCTGTTGCCGGGCAGCCAGCCCACGATGGCGGCGGCCGCGCCGCTGATCGCCGACCCGATCGTGCGCAACCGGGGCACGCTGGTCGGCTCGCTGTGCCACGCCGACCCACAGGGCGACTGGGCCTCGGTCATGACCGCCCTGGGCGGCTCGGTGGTGGCGCAGGGCCCCAGCGGCAGGCGGGCCATCCCCGTGGCGGACTTCGTCACCGGGCCGTTCGAGAACGTGCTCGAGCATGACGAGATCGCGGTGGAGGCCGTGGTCCCGCCGCACCGGGGCACCGCCGCGGGCGGTTACCTGAAGCTGGAACGGCGGGTCGGTGACTTCGCGACGGTCGGGGTGGCGGTCGCGGTGGAGACCACCGACGGGACCGTGACCAGGGCGGGGATCGCGCTGACCGGGGTCGGCGGGTCCACCATTGCGTGCACGGAGGCGGCCCAGGCGCTGACCGGCCAGCCGCTCACCGCCCAGACCATCGAGCAGGCGGCCGACCTGGCCGCGGGGGCGGCCCGGCCACGGACCGACCATCGCGGCAGCGCGGAGTACAAGAGGCACATGGTGCGCACGTTCGTGATCCGCATCCTGTCCCGCACCGGCCCGGCCGCGCAGGAGCAGGCGGCGGGCGGGCAAGCGGATCCGGGGCCAGCGGCGGAAAGGGCGGCCTGAGATGACGATCGTGTATGACGACCTCGGCGACGAGGCAGCCACCGACGTCCCGGTGCGC
>CAVPMG010000013.1:0-55462 GCA_963706115.1 uncultured Actinomycetes bacterium
GGCGGGCGGAATCCGAGCCCGGCCCCCGCCCCGCTCCCGCCGAGGCCTCCGCGTACGCGGCGGTCGCCCGCAAGAACTGAGCTGCGGCACGGCAGCCGGGCAGAGCGAGCCGAGGGACACCGTGGATCGCGTCTTCACCGTGCCGAATCTGATCAGCATGGCGCGGCTGGCCGGGGTCCCGGTGTTCCTGTGGCTGGTCATCGTCCCGCAGGCGGACTGGTGGGCGGTCGGCCTGCTGATCGCGGCGGGCGTGTCCGACTGGCTGGACGGCAAGCTCGCCCGGGCCTGGAACCAGCAGAGCCGCCTCGGCCAGGTGCTCGACCCCGCCGCGGACCGGCTGTACATCGCGGCGACCCTGATCGGTCTGGCGGTGCGGGCCATCATCCCGTGGTGGCTCGTCGCCGTCCTGGTGGCCAGGGAGCTGGTGCTTGGCGTGGCCCTGCTCGTGCTGCGACGGCACGGCTTCGGCCCGCTCCAGGTCAGCTTCGTGGGCAAAGCGGCCACCCTGTGCCTGCTCTACGCGTTCCCTTTGCTGTTCCTCGGCTCCCACGCCGGCCCCGCGGCGCTGGCCGCACGGGTCACCGGTTGGGCCTTCGCAATCTGGGGAACTGCCCTCTACTGGTGGGCGGCCGCGCTCTACCTCATGCAGGCGCGGCAAGTGATCGCCGCCGCCGGCCGCGACGAGGCGGCCGGCCAGCAGCCCCCGTTGGCCCAGCCGCAACAGCCCGGTCATGATGGGGCTTAGCTGGCCGTCCGAAGGGAGACACGCAGGACGTGAAGGCACTGGTGATGGCGGGCGGGGAGGGGACGAGGCTGCGGCCGATGACCGCCAATCAGCCCAAACCGCTGCTTCCCGTGGCCAACAAACCGATCATGGAGCACGTGCTCGGGCTGCTCAAGCGGCACGGGTTCACCGAGACCGTGGTCACGCTCCAGTTCTTCGCGCCGCTGGTCCGCAACTACTTCGGTGACGGCGAAGACGTCGGCATGAGCCTGCAGTACGCGAACGAGGAGATACCGCTCGGAACGGCCGGAAGCGTGAAGAATGCCGAGGACGCGCTGCGGTCCGGGCCGTTCCTGGTGATCTCCGGGGACGCGCTGACCGACATCGACCTGACGGCCATGGTCGCCTACCACAAGAAGCAGGGCGCCCTGGTGACGGTGGGCCTCATGCGGGTACCGAACCCGCTCGAGTTCGGCATCATCATCTCCGGCGACGATGGCCGCATCCAGCGCTTCCTGGAGAAGCCCACCTGGGGCCAGGTGTTCTCGGACACCGTCAACACCGGCATCTACGTGATGGAGCCCGAGGTGCTCGCCGAGGTGCCGGCCGGGGAGCCGGTGGACTGGTCGGGCGACGTCTTCCCCCGGCTGGTCAAGGCGGGCGCGCCGCTGTACGGCTGGGTGGGCGAAGGGTACTGGCAGGACGTCGGGACGCACGAGAGCTACCTGAAGGCGCAGGCGGACGTGCTGTCCGGCCAGGTGGAAGCGGACATCGACGGGTTCGAGATCTCCCCGGGAATCTGGGTGGCCGAGGGCGCCGAGGTGGACCCGGAAGCGGTGCTCACCGGGCCGCTGTGCATCGGCGAGTACACCAAGGTCGAGGGGGGCGCGGAACTTCGCGAGTTCACCGTCGTGGGCAGCAACGTCGTGGTGAAGGAGGGCGCCTTCCTGCACCGGGCCGTGGTGCACAACAACGTGTTCATCGGCACCGGCGTCACCCTACGCGGCTGTGTCATCTGCAAGAAGACCGACGTGATGGCCTCGGCAAGGATCGAGGAAGGCGCGATCGTGGGCGAAGAGTGCCTGATCGAGCCCGAGGCCTACCTGTCCGCCGGGGTGAAGGTGTACCCGTTCAAGACCATCGAGGCCGGCGCGGTGGTGAACACCAGCGTGATCTGGGAATCCTCCGCCCAGCGCACGCTGTTCGGCCCCCGGGGCGTGTCCGGCCTGGTCAACGTGGAGATCACCCCAGAGCTGTGCGTGCGCCTGGCCAGCGCCTACGCCAGCACGTTGCGTAAGGGCCAGACCGTCACCACCTCGCGGGACGTGTCCCGTGCGGCCCGCGCACTGAAGCGGGCCATGCACGGCGCGCTCAACGCCAGCGCGATCAACGTGGTGGACCTCGAGGCCCAGCCACTGCCCGTGGCTCGCTTCCACACCGCGCGCAGCGACGCCAGCGGCGGCATTGCGCTGCGCACCACCCCTGGCGACCCCCAGTCGATCGACATCATCTTCCTCGACGAACGGGGCGCCGACCTGTCCCCGGCGGCCTGCCGGAAGATCGAGCGGGTGTTCTCCCGCCAGGAGTACCGGCGGGCCTTCCCGGGTGAGATCGCCGAGCTGATCTACCCGCCGCGCGTGGTCGAGTCCTACGCGTCCGAGTTGCTGCGCTGCGTGGACATGTCCGGCGTGCAGGACGCCGGGCTGAAGGTGGTGCTTGACTGCGCCGGCGGGACTGCCGCGCTGGTGCTTCCCTCACTCCTCGGCCGGATCGGCGTCGATGTGCACACGCTCAACAACCGGCTCGACGAGGAACAGCCGACCCACACACTGGCCCAGCTACGGGCGGATATGCAGCGCCTGGCCGAGGTGGTGGCGTCCTCGCGGGCCGCGTTCGGCGTCCGGTTCGACCAGGTCGGGGAACGCGCCCACCTGGTAGACGACCGGGGGGCGATGATCAGCGACGACCGGGCGCTGCTGGTGCTGCTCGATCTGATCGCCGCCGAGCGGCGTAGCGGCCGGGTCGCATTGCCGGTCTCCACCACCCGGGTGGCCGAGCAGGTGAGCAAGTTCCACGGCGTCCAGGTGATCTGGACAACCACCGCACAGCGCGGGATAACCGAGGCCGCTGCCGAGGACGACGTGATCTTCGGTGCCGACGGGCGGGGCGGGTTCGTGGTGCCGGAGTTCAGCCGGAACCTCGACGGCATCGCGGCGTTCGTCTGGCTGCTCGGCCTGGTCGCCCGCACCCGGCTGACCCTCAGCCAGATCGACGCCCGCATCCCCCAGACGCACCTGCTCAGGCGCTCCATGCCCACCCCCTGGGTGGCGAAGGGCAGCGTCATGCGCACGGTAATGGAGGCCGCCGACGACCGCGAGGTGGACCTCACCGACGGGGTCAGGATCGTCGAGCCCGACGGTGGCTGGGTTCTCGTGCTGCCCGACCCGGCGGAGGCGATCACCCACCTGTGGGCCGAGGGCGCCGACGCCGACGTGGCCCAGGATCTGCTCGATCGCTGGGCTGGTGTGGTGGAACAGGCGGGCGCCTAGCTCCGGGAACACGGCGGCACCCTTGCGGAGTTTGACTGTGTTAGTCAGGCCCCACCGGGTTAGTCAGGCCCCCACCCCGCCCAGGTTAGTTCCGGCCCCACCATCCCGCCCAAGCCAGGACGGGTCTGCGCGGTCGTGAGACAATCGCACCTTGCCTGATTACTCGCCGGGAAAATCCAGGGGGCGCCCGGAGTTCGACGTCGGAGGTTGCCATGTGGCTAGGTCGGGGCTGGCGGCGGCGGCGCGGCCGCCGGGGCAGAAACGCGTGGCGCATGGACCAAGCACCGGTGTCGCAGGTAGCGTGGTCGCACGTACCGGAATTGACGCCACGAGCCGCGCCTGCGGATGTGGTACCCGCGCCGAGCCCTTGGCCCGCGGAGGAGAGGCTGGACCAAGTGATGCCGAGCGTTTACTGCGCCCGCTGTGGGCGGGCGAGCCCGGAAGGGGCCCGCTTCTGCTCGCACTGCGGCGCACCGCTCGTGCGGGGCGGGGGAGAGCGGCCGGGCGAGAGCACTTCGACGATCTCGCTGGGCGGCACCGACCTGACCGAGGCCGAGTATGAGGAACCGCTAGCGGAGGCGGCGGCGACCGAGGCCCTGCCGGCCGGTACCGCGCTGCTGCTGGTGAAACGCGGCCCGAACGCGGGCAGCCGGTTCCTGCTCGACAGCGACCTCACCACGGTGGGGCGCCATCCGGGCAGCGACATCTTCCTCGACGACGTCACGGTGTCCCGGCGCCACGCGGAGTTCTACCGGCATGGAGCCGGGTTCATCGTGCGCGACGTGGGCAGCCTGAACGGCACCTACGTGAACCGCGAGCGGATCGAGGAGACCACGCTGAACGACGGGGATGAGGTCCAGGTGGGCAAGTTCCGGCTGACCTTCCTCGGGGCCCGGCGCTCGCAGGCAGACCATGGCGGAGGCGCACAGGTCGGGGCATGAGTGCTGAGCCAGCCCGGGCGTACTTTGGCATCGGCGAGGTGCTAGCCCAGCTCCGCGCCGAGTTCCCGGATATCAGCGTCTCCAAGATCCGTTTCCTGGAGGCGGAGGGGCTGATCCAGCCTGCTCGTTCTCCCTCGGGCTACCGCAAGTTCGGCCCGGCGGACGTGGAGCGGCTCAGGTACATCCTCACCGCCCAGCGCGACCGGTACCTGCCGCTGCGGGTGATCAAGGATCAGCTGGACGGCGACCAGATCGAGTCCGGCCCGCTGACCCGCAGCGAGCTTCTCGACGCGGCAGGCATCGACGAGCGCTCGCTGGCCGAGCTTGAGGAATTCGGCCTGGTGCTGCGGTCCGGCCGGCAGTACCCGGCGGAGGCGGTCGACGCGGTCCGCGCGATCATGGCGCTCGGCCGGTACGGGGTCCAGGCCAGGCACCTGCGAGTGCTGCGCGCGTCCGCGGATCGTGAAACCGCGCTCATCGAGCAGGTTGTGGCTCCTATCCTGCAGCAACGCAGCCCCGGAGCGCGGGATCGGGCCGCCGAATCCGCACGTGACATCGCGTTGCTCGTGCGTACCGTGCACGCGGCGCTGATCGAGATGACGCTGGCCGATGCCGGTTTCGCCGGGCGCGAACCAGGGGGTAACAGCCGCTGAACGACAGGGCGCGGGCGTCCCCGCTGCCCGCGCGGGTGTACTTTGACAGGGAATCCCTTTAGCAAGTTCAGGACGGACAGTGCCTGACGAGAGGCGAGGACGGAGCCGCCGTGAGGAAGATGGAGGTCGTCGGCGTCCGAGTCGAGATGCCCACGAACCAGCCCATCGTCCTGCTCAAGGAGACCGAGGGGGACAGGTATCTGCCGATCTGGATCGGCCCGGTGGAGGCTACCGCCATCGCGTTCGCCCAGCAGGGCATGGTGCCCGCCCGGCCACTCACCCATGACCTCTTCCGCGATGTGCTCGAGGCCCTGGGCGTGCAGCTGACCACCGTGAACATCACGGCGCTGCGGGATGGGATCTTCTTCGCGGACCTCATCTTCTCCAATGGCAAGGAGGTCAGCGCCCGGCCCTCGGACTCGATCGCCCTGGCGCTGCGTACCGGTGCTTCGATCTTCGCCGCCGAGGAAATCCTGGATGAGGCCGGCGTCGCGATCCCGGACGAGCAGGAGGACGAAGTCGAGAAATTCCGTGAGTTCCTCGACACGATCAGTCCGGAGGACTTCGGCCGAGCCACGTGACGAAGTCACGGAGCCGCGGCCGAAGTCATCGGGGGTCCGGGGGTCGTCCCCCGGGCCAGCACAGTGGCCGAGCTACCTGATCCCGGGCACAGGGGTCGCGACGCGCCGTACAGGGTCGTTGACGCGCGCACACACCTGCGCCTAGCGTGCGAATCGGGTACCCAGGGTGGTGACTTCCCGGGTCGGAGGCAGGTGTGGCGGTAACCAGGAGTAACGACGGCGAATCGCAGGCACGCGGCGCCGCCATGCAGCACGCCGGGGAGCAGGGCCTGCTGTTCGGTGACGAAATCCTTACCGTCCATTCCGACGATGTCGGCTACCGGGGCCCAACCGCCTGCGCCGCCGCCGGGATCACCTACCGCCAGCTCGACTACTGGGCCAGGACCGGCCTGGTGGAGCCCAGCGTGCGCGCGGCGCACGGATCGGGCTCCCAGCGCCTCTACAGCTTCCGCGACATCTGCGTGCTCAACGTGGTCAAGCGCCTGCTCGACACCGGTATCTCGCTGCAGCAGATCCGTACCGCGGTGACCCATCTGCGGGACCGTGGCACCGACGACCTCGCCCGGCTCACCCTGATGAGCGACGGGGTCACGGTGTACGAGTGCACCTCCACCGACGAGGTGGTGGACCTGCTGGCGGGCGGCCAGGGCGTGTTCGGCATCGCACTCGGGCGGATCTGGAAGGAAGTTGACGGCACCCTCGCCGAGCTTCCCGCCGAGCGGGCGGAAAAGGGCGAAAGCGGCAGCGGGCCGGATGGCCACGGTGACGAACTCTCCCTCCGCCGTGCCCTGAGAAGCGGAAGTTAGGCCCCGAACCCGCCGGAAAGGCTGGGGCTGCCGGCGGCTAGGCTCCAGCGCATGCCCTCCTCCTCGCCCAGGACGATGTTCACGGGGTTCCGCAGCCTGTCGCGGGCCATGCTGCGCGGATTCGTCAGGGACCGGACGGCCCTGGCCTTCTCGATCCTGCTGCCCGTGCTGTTCCTTGCGCTGTTCGGCTCGCTCTACCGGAACAGCACCACGCCCAAGCTCAGCGTCATCGAGATCGGGAACGTCGGCCTGCTGAGCCACATCGCGGACCAGCCGAGCCTGTCCGGTGTGCTCACCGTGACCCACAACGCCGACAAGAAGGCGGCGGTCCGTGAGGTACGCCGCGGCACCGTCGACGCGGCCGTTCAGCAGACCGGCAACCAGCTCGTCGTGCACTACTCGGTGGCCGACCCGACCACGGCGGGCATCGTCCAGGCGGTCTTTTCCGCGATCGTGCAGCAGGCGGACCAGGTGCGGGCGGGCCCGGCGGGCAGCTACCAATTGCTCACCAAGCAGGTGGAGAGCACCACGCTCAAACCCATCCAGTTCATCGCGCCCGGGCTGCTCGGCTGGGCCATCGCCTCGGGCGCCACCTTCGGCGCGGCCATCACGCTGGTGAACTGGCGGCACAACAAGCTGCTGCGGCGGCTGCGGCTGGCCCCGGTGAACACCGGCTCCATCGTCCTGGCCAGGGTCGGCGTCAGCCTGACCGTGGCGCTGATCCAGATGGCCCTGTTCCTGCTGATCGCTACCACGCCCTACTTCGGCCTGAAGCTGACCTCGGGCTGGTGGGCGGCCATCCCCGTGCTGATCTGCGGGACCCTGGCCTTCATGTCCATCGGCCTGCTGGTCGGCTCGTTCGCCAAGACCCAGCAGTCGGCCACGGCCATCGCGAACCTGATCATCCTGCCGATGGCCTTCCTCGGCGGTGCCTTCATCCCGCTCGACTTCGCACCGGCCTGGCTGGTGAGCGCCTCCTACGTCATGCCGTTGCGCTACCTGGTCACCGGGATGCAGGACGTGATGGCCCGAGGCGAGGGCCCTGGAGCCGCGCTGCCTGCGATCGGCATCCTGGCCGCCCTGACCGTGGTCCTGACGACGATCGCGGTCCGCGTATTCCGCTGGGACGAGGTCTAGGAGTGCTGGCCCGGGGGAGCGACCCCTCGGAACCCCCCGCTACCGGCGCGGCACCCGTGGTACGGAACCGGCTCGGGTAAGATCACACGTGCTGGTGACACCGTCCGGGAGAGATCACGGGCTCGCGCCCGGGACGCCGAAGGGGCAACCTCCCCGGAACCTCTCAGGCATCAGGGACCGGACGGGACAGGCGTCTCTGGAGTCGGCGCGGCGAGCGTGACGACAGAGGGGGAGACCGCAATAGGTGGCTCCCACCCTGGAGGCTCGCAATGGACTTCATGTCACGGCATATCGGGCCCTCACCCGCCGAGCAGGCACACATGCTCGGCACGCTCGGCTACGCCTCGCTCGATGAACTGACCGCGGCCGCGTTGCCGCCGGGTCTGGCCGGCGACAGCAGCCTGGCCGGGCTGCCGTCCGCCGTGTCCGAGCCGGATGCGCAGGCGCGGCTGCGCGCCCTGGCGGACCAGAACCAGGTGCTGACCTCCATGATCGGCCTCGGTTACTACGGGACCGTGACACCGGCCGTGATCCGCCGCAACATCCTGGAGAACCCCGCCTGGTACACGGCCTACACGCCGTATCAGCCGGAGATCTCGCAGGGCCGGCTGGAAGCGCTGCTGAACTACCAGACCATGGTGGAGGACCTGACCGGGCTGGCGGTGGCCGGCGCCTCCCTGCTCGACGAGGCAACCGCCGCCGCGGAGGCGATGACCCTGGCACGCCGGGCCGCGCGGAAGGGCAGCGTGTTCCTGGCCGACCGCCGCTGCCTGCCGCAGACGCTCGCGGTGCTGGCCACCCGCGCGGCACCGCTGGGCATCGACCTGGTGGTGGCCGAGGTGACCGAGCAGGAGGTGGCGGCACAGCCCGCCGGGGAACTGTTCGGCGTGCTGCTGCCTTACCCCGACGCCACCGGCGAGATCCGCGATCTGCGGCCGGTGATCGCCGCCGCCAGGGAGCGGGGCACGCTCACCGCGGTCGCCGCCGACCTGCTTGCCCTCACCCTGCTGACGCCCCCGGGCGAACTCGGCGCCGACATCGCGGTGGGCAGCACGCAGCGGTTCGGCGTGCCGATGGCGTACGGCGGCCCGCACGCCGCCTACATCGCGGTACGCGACGGCCTGGAGCGCCAGTTGCCCGGACGGCTCGTGGGGGTGTCGCTTGACGCCGGCGGGCAGCCCGCCTACCGGCTCGCGCTGCAGGCCAGGGAGCAGCACATCCGCAGGGAAAGGGCGACAAGCAACATCTGTACCGCGCAGGTGCTGCTCGCGGTCATCGCCGGGATGTACGGGGTTTACCACGGGCCCGACGGGCTGGCTGAGATCGCCCGCGGCGTGCACCGCAAGGCCGCCGTGCTGGCCGCCTCGCTCCGCGCAGCGGGCTGCACCGTCGCCCACGAGAACTTCTTCGACACCGTCGCCGTGACCGGCATCCCCGGCGGTGCCGCGGCGGGTGCCGCGCGGGCCCGCCAGCTTGGCTACAACCTCTACCTGGCCGGCCAGGACACCGTGCAGGCCGCGTGCGACGAGACGACCACCGACGACCACTTGCGGCATGTGGTGGCGGCACTGGCCGATGCGGACCCGGCCGGCGTGCGCCTGGCCGAGGCGGGCATTGGGTGGGGTGGCGGGGTGAGAGCCGACAGAGCGCGGGGTGGCGGGGTGAGACCTGACACAGCGCTCCCGGAAGGGCTGCAGCGCAGCACCGGGTTCCTCAGCCACCCGGTGTTCCACCAGCACCACAGCGAGACGTCGCTGCTGCGGTACCTGCGGCGGCTGGCCGACTTCGACCTGGCACTCGACCGGTCGATGATCCCGCTCGGGTCCTGCACGATGAAGCTGAACGCGGCGGCGGAGATGGAGCCCATCACCTGGCCCCAGTTCGCGAACCTGCACCCGTTCGCCCCGGCCGATCAGGCCAAGGGCTACGCCACGCTGATCGCCGAACTCGGCTCGTGGCTGGCCGAGATCACCGGGTACGCGGCGGTGTCGCTGCAGCCGAACGCCGGCTCCCAGGGCGAACTGGCCGGACTGCTGGCCATCCGCGCCTATCACGCCGCCCGCGGCGAGCAGGACCGGGACATCTGCCTGATCCCTGAGTCCGCGCACGGCACCAACGCGGCCAGCGCGGTGCTGGCCGGGCTGCGCGTCGTGGTGGTCAAGTGCGGCAATGACGGTGCCATCGACCTCGCCGACCTGGACGGGAAGCTGGCCGCGCACCCGGGCAAGGTCGCGGCGATCATGCTGACCTACCCGTCCACCAACGGGGTGTTCGAGGAGACCGTGACCGAGGTCTGCGCCGCGGTACACGACGCCGGCGGCCAGGTCTACGTGGACGGTGCCAACCTGAACGCGCTGATGGGGCTCGCCAAGCCGGGACGGTTCGGCGCCGACGTGTCGCACCTCAACCTGCACAAGACGTTCTGCATCCCGCACGGCGGCGGCGGGCCCGGGGTCGGCCCGGTCGCGGTCGGCGCCCACCTGGCGCCGTTCCTGCCCGGCAACGCCCTGCCGACTCTCACCCCACCACCCCACCCAATCCCCGGTGCGGACCACGGCGGCGCCACGGGCGCCGGCGGCGTCGGCCCGGTCGCCGCGGCGCCCTACGGCTCCGCCGGGATCCTCCCGATCTCCTGGGCGTTCATCGCGATGATGGGCGGCGACGGGCTGCGCCGGGCCAGCCAGGTGGCCATCCTGGCGGCCAACTACATCGCCCGCCGGCTGGACGGGCACTTCCCCGTCCTCTACACCGGCCGCAGCGGCCTGGTCGCGCACGAGTGCATCGTCGACCTGCGGCCGCTGACCAAGCAGACCGGCGTCACCGTGGACGACGTGGCCAAGCGGCTCATCGACTACGGGTTCCACGCGCCGACCATGTCGTTCCCGGTGGCCGGGACGCTCATGATCGAGCCGACCGAGAGCGAGGACCTGGCCGAACTCGACCGGTTCTGCACGGCAATGATCGCGATCCGGCAGGAGATCGCCAGGGTCGCCAGCGGTGACTACGACCGCGAGGACAACCCGCTGGCCAACGCGCCGCACACCGCGCCGATGCTGCTCGCCGCCGACTGGAAGCACCCGTACTCGCGGGAGGAGGGCGCCTACCCGCTGGGCGGCGACCACCGGGGCAAGTACTGGCCCCCGGTGCGCCGCATCGACCAGGCCTACGGCGACCGCAACCTGGTCTGCGCCTGCCCCCCGGTGGAGGCCTTCCAGGACTCGGGTTCCGGGTGACGCCCGAGGGCGCCGGACGCGCATAGAGTTGCTGCCGTGGCTGATCCGCACGGCTACCGGCCGGCCCCGGGCTCGATCCCGGAGTCGCCGGGCGTATACCGGTTCCGTGACAAGCATGGCCGGGTCATTTACGTGGGCAAGGCCAAGAACCTGCGGTCCCGGCTGAACTCTTATTTCGCCGACTTCGCCAGCCTGCACCCGCGTACCCAGGCGATGCTGTCCACCGCGGCGGGCGTGGACTGGACCGTGGTCGGCACCGAGGTGGAGTCCCTGCAGCTGGAGTACTCCTGGATCAAGGAGTTCAGCCCCAGGTTCAACATCAGGTACCGGGACGACAAGAGCTACCCCTACCTGGCGGTCACGCTGGGCGAGGACTACCCGCGGGTCATGGTGATGCGGGGCGCCAAGCGGCGCGGTACCCGTTACTTCGGGCCTTACTCACATGCGTGGGCGATCCGGGAGACCGTGGACACGCTGCTGCGGGTGTTCCCGGTCCGCACCTGCTCGGCAGGCGTGTTCAAGCGCGCCGGGCAGATCGGCAGGCCGTGCCTGCTCGGCTACATCGGCAAGTGCTCGGCGCCGTGCGTGGGCCAGATCAGCGAGGACGAGCACCGGCAGCTGGCCGAGGATTTCTGCGACTTCATGGCCGGGCAGACGGCCAGGTTCACCAAGCGGCTCGAAGCGCAGATGCGCGCGGCCGCGCAGGCCGAGGAGTACGAGCGGGCCGCGCGGCTGCGGGACGACATCCAGGCGCTGAACCGGGCGCTGGAGCGGCAGGCCGTGGTGCTCGGCGACGGTACCGACTGCGATGTCATCGCGCTGGCCGAGGATCAGCTCGAAGCCGCCGTGCAGGTGTTCTACGTGCGCGACGGGCGGGTTCGCGGCCAGCGCGGCTGGGTGGTGGACAAGGTCGAGGACGTCACCGCGGGCGAACTGGTCGAGCAGTTCCTCGGCCAGGTCTACGGCGCGGACGCCGTCGCCGCACCAGCCGTGAAGAGGGATGGGGAGGCGGGTGGGGCGGCGCGTGACGCCGGCAACGGCGGGACCGGTCCCGATCCGGCCCGGGGCAGCATCCCGCGCGAGGTGCTCGTCCCGGTCCTGCCGCCGGCCGCCACCGCCGTCGAGGAATGGCTGTGCCACCAGCGCGGCAGCCGGGTCAGCCTGCGGGTACCGCAGCGCGGGGACAAGAAGGCGCTGCTCGAGACCGTGGCGCGCAACGCGAAGGAATCGCTGGCACAGCACAAGATGCGCCGGGCCAGCGACCTGACCACCCGCAGCCGGGCCCTGCACGAGATCCAGGAGGCGCTCGGGCTGGACGAGGCGCCGCTGCGGATCGAGTGCTACGACGTGTCCAACCTGCAGGGGACCAACGTCGTCGCATCCGCCGTGGTGTTCGAGGACGGGCTGGCGCGCAAGAGCGAGTACCGCAGGTTCAGCATCAAGGGCGCCGGCGGCGAGGGCGACGTCGCCTCGATCCACGAGGTCATCACCCGGCGGTTCCGGCGGTACCTGGAGGAGCGGGAGGCCACCGGCGAGCTTGACACGCTGGGCGATCCGGCCGGCCAGTTCGCCACCAGGGATCCGGCCGGCGACGACCCGGCGGCACGGCGCCCCGGCCCGCTGGACGAGGACGGCCGGCCGCGCAAGTTCGCGTACCCGCCGAACCTGGTGGTCATCGACGGCGGGCCGGCCCAGGTGGATGCCGCCGTCCGGGCCCTGGACGAACTGGGCATCGACGACATCGCCGTCTGCGGGCTGGCCAAGCGGCTGGAGGAGGTGTGGCTGCCCGGCGAGGACGCCCCGGTCATCATGCCGCGCAGCAGCGAGGGCCTGTACCTGCTGCAGCGGGTACGCGACGAGGCACACCGGTTCGCCATCACCTACCACCGGGCAAAGCGGTCAAAGGCCCTAGCGGTGAGCGAGCTTGACGCGGTACCGGGACTCGGCCCGGCACGGCGGGCTACGCTGCTACGGCACTTCGGCTCGGTGCGCAAGATCGCCGGCGCGACCGAAGCGGAGATCGCGGAAGTACCCGGGATTGGCCCTCGCCTGGCCAGCGCGGTGGTGACGGCACTGTCACCCGGGACCAACGACAGGGGGGCGTCGTGAGAGGCATGCATGGGGTGGGGCGAGCCCGGTGAGCAGACAGCAGGACGAGACCGCCATGACAGGGCCTCCGGCCGACATCGTGATCATCACCGGGATGTCGGGGGCTGGGAAGAGCACGACCGCCAAGTCCCTGGAGGACCTGGACTGGTACGTGATCGAGAACCTGCCGCCGGGGCTGCTGCCCACCATGGCCGACCTGGCCACGCGGGGGAACAGGACGCCACCGCGCATCGCCGCGGTCATCGACCTGCGCAGCGGCCGGGCGTTCTCCACCGAGCTGGAGACCAGCATCCGCGAGCTGGGCTCCCGTGGCATCCGCCCGCGCGTGCTGTTCCTCGAAGCGAGCGACGAGACGCTCGTGCGGCGCTTCGAGAACGTGCGCCGGCCGCATCCGCTGCAGGAGGACGGGCGGGTGGTGGACGGGATCGCCGCGGAGCGCCAGCTGCTCAGCGGCATCAGGGAGGACGCCGACCTGGTGCTGGACACCTCCGCGCTGAACGTCCACGAGCTGCGCGCCAGGATGCGGGACTTCTTCGGCACCGGGACCGCCGCCGCGCTGCGGGTGAGCGTGGTCTCCTTCGGCTACAAGTACGGCGTGCCGGTGGACGCCGACCTGGTCACGGACTGCCGGTTCCTGCCCAACCCGCGCTGGGTCGAATCGCTCGCCCCGCTCAACGGGCAGGACGAACGGGTCCGCGAGTACGTGCTCAAGCAGCCCGGTGCCGAGGAGTTCCTCAAGGCCTACACCGAGACGCTGCGGATCACCTTCGACGGGTACGGCCGGCAGGGGAAGCAGTACGTGACGCTGGCGATCGGCTGTACCGGCGGCAAGCACCGCAGCGTGACCATGGCCGAGGAGATCGGCCTGCGACTGGAGGAGGCCGGCCTGGCAACCCAGGTGGTGCACCGCGATCTGGGGCGTGAATGACGGCCGACGGCCACGTTCCTGTCGTCCCCGCCGTCCGGCCGCTCAATCCGAAGGTCGTGGCGCTCGGCGGCGGCCACGGCCTGTTCGCCTCCCTGTCCGCGCTGCGCCGGGTCACCCGGCAGCTCACCGCGATCGTGACGGTCGCCGACGACGGCGGCTCGTCCGGCGTCCTCCGCCGCGACTTCGGCGTGCTGCCGCCGGGCGACCTGCGCATGGCGCTGGCCGCGCTGTGCGGCGACGACGCCTGGGGCACCACCTGGAGCAAGGTGGTGCAGCACCGGTTCGAGGGCCGGGGCGGCCTGGGCGGCCACGCCGTCGGCAACGTGCTGATCGTCGCGCTGTGGGAACTGCTCGGGGACACCGTCCAGGGACTGGACTGGGTCGGCAGGCTGCTCGGTGCGCACGGCCGGGTGCTCCCGATGGCGTCGGTCCCGCTGGACCTGGTCGCGGAGGTGGAGGGCGCCGACCCGGACCGGCCGGGGGAGATCACCCTGGTCCGCGGGCAGGTTGCCTGCGCGTCCACCACCGGCCGGGTGCGCACGGTGTCGCTTGTCCCCGCGGACCCGCCCGCCTGCCCGCAGGCCATTGCCGCGGTCGCCACCGCCGACTGGGTCGTGTTCGGCCCCGGTTCCTGGTTCACCAGCATCCTGCCCCACCTCTTGGTGCCCGAGCTGGCGGAAGCACTGATAACCAGCCCGGCCCGCCGCGTGGTCGCGCTGAACCTGGCGCCGCAGGCCGGGGAGACCGACGGGTTCTCGCCGCACACCCACCTGGAGGTGCTCGCCGAGCACGCGCCGGGGCTGAACGTGGACGTCGTGCTCGCCGACCGCCGGGCGGCCGGCGGGTACGCCGCCGAATTGGAGAAGGCCGCCGGGCTTCTCGGTGGCAGGCTGGTGATGACCGACCTGGCGATGCGTGACGGGTCGCCGCACCATGATCCGCGGCGACTGGCGGGGGCGTTCGCGGAAATCTTCGAGGGGGAGTGAAGCAATGGCCATGACCGGCCTGGTCAAGGATGAACTGAGCCGTGTTGAGGTCCTGAAGCCGTGCTGCCGCAAGGCGGAGGTGTCCACCCTGCTGCGCTTCGCAGGCGGCCTGCACATCGCCGGCGGGCGCATCGTCGTCGAGGCCGAGCTTGACACCGGCGCCGCCGCCCGGCGGCTGCGCAAGGACATCGCCGAGGTGTTCGGCCACCAGAGCGACCTGATCGTGCTCGCGCCCGGCGGGCTGCGCAAGGGCAACAGGTACGTGGTCCGGGTGCGCAAGGACGGCGACAGCCTGGCCCGCCAGACCGGCCTGGTGGACAACCACGGGCGGCCGGTGCGCGGGCTGCCCCGGCACGTGGTGTCCGGGCCGGCCTGCGACTGTGAGGCGGCCTGGCGCGGCGCCTTCCTGGCCCACGGCAGCCTCACCGGCCCGGGCAGGTCCATGGCGCTCGAGGTGACCTGCCCAGGTCCCGAGGCCGCGCTGGCCCTGGCCGGGGCCGCCCGGCGGCTGAAGATTCACGCCAAAGCGCGCGAGGTGCGCGGCGTGGACCGGGTCGTGGTGCGGGACGGGGACGCGATCAGCGCACTGCTGACCCGGCTGGGCGCGCACGACAGCGTGCTCGCCTGGGAGGAGCGCCGGATGCGGCGGGAGGTCAGGGCGGCGGCGAACCGGCTGGCCAACTTCGACGACGCCAACCTGCGCCGCAGCGCCCGCGCGGCGGTCGCGGCCGGAGCCAGGGTGGAGCGGGCACTGGAGATCCTGGGCAGCGACGCGCCCGAGCACCTGACCACCGCGGGCCTGCTGCGGATCGAGCACCGCCAGGCCAGCCTGGAGGAACTGGGTCAGCTTGCCGACCCGCAGCTCACCAAGGACGCCATCGCCGGGCGGATCCGCCGCCTGCTTGCCATGGCCGACAAGCGCGCCCGCGACCTGGGCATCCCAGGGACCGAGGCTCAGCTCCCCCCGGACATGCTGCTGCCGTAGGCAAGGGGCCCGTTCGATAGGCTCGACGTGCCGCTCTGCTAGCTCTCACCCCACCACCCCGCCCAAAGTCCGCCGCCACAGCACTGAGGAGAACAACGCCGTGACTATCCGCGTGGGCATCAACGGGTTCGGCCGGATCGGCCGGAACTTCTGGCGCGCCGTCCATGCCGCGCAGGCAAGCGGGCAGGCCAGCGGCATCGAGATCGTCGCGGCCAACGACCTGACCGACGTGGCCACGAACGCGCACCTGCTCAAGTACGACACGGTGCTGGGCAAGCTGGATGTGGACGTGACCGCCGACGGCGACATCATCCGGGTCGGTGACCAGGAGATCCGGATCCTCGCGGAGCGGGATCCGGCCGCCTTGCCCTGGGGTGACCTCGGCATCGACGTGGTCATCGAGTCCACCGGCCGGTTCACCTCACGGGACGCCGCGGCCGCGCACCTCACCGCGGGCGCGCGGAAGGTGATCATCTCCGCCCCGGCCAAGGGCGAGGACATCACGATCGTGATGGGCGTCAACGACGACAAGTACGACCCGGCGCACCATGACGTGATCTCCAACGCCTCCTGCACGACGAACTGCGTCGCGCCGATGGCCAAGGTGCTGGCCGACAGCTTCGGCATCGTCAAGGGCCTGATGACCACCATCCACGCCTACACCTCCGACCAGGTGCTGCAGGACTTCCAGCACAAGGATCTGCGCCGGGCCAGGGCCGCAGCGCAGAACATCATCCCGACCACCACCGGCGCGGCGAAGGCAACCTCGCTCGTGCTGCCCGAGCTCAAGGGCAAGATGGACGGCATCTCGATGCGCGTGCCGGTCATCGACGGGTCGGTCACCGATCTGGTGGCGCAACTGGAGCGCGAGGTCACCGTGGCCGAGGTCAACGCGGCGTTCCAGGCCGCAGCCGACGGGCCGCTGAAGAACTACCTGAGCTACTCCACCGACCCCATCGTGTCCTCCGACATCGTGGGCACGCCCTGGTCGTGCACGTTCGACGCCCCGCTGACCATGGCCAACGGCGACCAGGTCAAGATCGTCGGCTGGTACGACAACGAGTTCGGCTACTCGAACCGGCTGATCGACGTGGCTGTCCTTGTCGGCTCGGGCCTGTGATGAGCATTGGGCGGGGTGGCGGGGCCAGAGCTAGCAGAGCGCGGGGTGGCGGGGCCAGCAGAGCGCGGGGTGGCGGGGCCAGAGCTAGCAGAGCGCGGGGTGGCGGGGCCAGAGCTAGCAGAGCGCGGGGTGGCGGGGCCAGAGCTAGCAGTGACCGTCGTCACCCGTCCTGTTTTCGCTGCATTACGGACCTTCGTGGCTGATGAAGCGCGCTGAGGATCTCGACGTCGGGGGCCGGACCGTCCTGGTCCGTGCCGACCTGAACGTGCCCATGGAGGGCACGGTGATTACCGATGATGGGCGGATCCGGGCCAGCCTGCCGACGATTCGAGACCTCCTGGCTCGCGGAGCGAGTGTCATCGTGTGTGCGCACTTCGGTCGGCCGAAGGGGGACGACTACGCCACGCGCGCAAGAGGAGGGCCCTCACTACGCCCTGTGGCCGACCGGCTGGCGGAACTGCTCGGGCAGCCGGTGACGCTGGCCAGCGACGTGGCCGGCGAGTCGGCCAGTGTCATCGCGTCCACGATGGACACCGGGGAGGTCGCGCTCCTGGAGAACGTGCGCTTCGAGCCCGCGGAGACCAGCAAGGACGAGCAGGTGCGCGGTGAGCTTGCGGGCCGCCTCGCCGCGCTCGCCGACGTGTACGTGGGCGACGGTTTCGGCGCGATGCACCGCAAGCACGCCAGCGTCTACGACACGCCGCTGCTGCTGCCGCACGCGGCCGGGCAGCTTGTCCTCACCGAGGTCGCGGTGCTCCGGCAGCTCACCAGCAGCCCGGCCCGGCCGTATGTGGTCGTTCTCGGCGGCGCCAAGGTCTCCGACAAGCTCGCGGTGATCGGCAACCTCGTGCGGGTGGCCGACCGGCTGCTGATCTGCGGCGGGATGGCCTACACGTTCCTGGCCGCCCAGGGCCATCAGGTCGGTGACTCGATCCTGCAGGAGGATCAGATCCCGCAGGTCACGGCGGCGCTTGCCGACGCTGACAAGGCCGGTGTCGAGGTGGTGCTGCCCGTGGACCACGTGGTAGCGGACCGGTTCGCCGCTGACGCGGCGCCCGAGATCGTGCATGGCCCCGACATCCCGGACGGCAAGATGGGCCTCGACATCGGGCCCGCCACCCGTGAGCTGTTCGGGCGCAAACTGGCTGATGCGAAAACGGTGTTCTGGAACGGGCCGCCCGGGGTGTTCGAGTTTCCCGCGTTCGCCGCGGGCACGCTGGCGGTCGCCAAGGCGATCAGCCACGTGACCGGGCTGACCGTCGTGGGCGGCGGTGACTCCGCGGCAGCCGTTCGGCATCTCAAACTGCCAGCGGACGCGTTCACCCATATCTCGACGGGAGGTGGCGCGAGCCTGGAATACCTGGAGGGCCGCGACCTGCCGGGCCTCACTGCGCTCGAGGAGCCCTCATGAGCCGCCGGATGCCGCTGATCGCCGGCAACTGGAAGATGCACAACAACCACCTCGAGGCACTGGCCCTGGTGCAGAAGCTGGCGTTCACGCTGAACGCCAAGGACTACCGGGCCGCCGAGGTCGCCGTGCTGCCCCCGTTCACCGCCCTGCGCAGTGTGCAGACCCTGGTGATGGGGGACAAGCTGGAGATCCGCTACGGCGCGCAGGACATCTCCCAGCATGACGACGGTGCCTACACCGGCGACGTGTCCGGGTCCATGCTGGCCAAGCTGGGCTGCAGCTACGTGCTCGCCGGGCACTCGGAACGGCGGCAGTACCACGGCGAGGACGACGCTCTGGTGAACGCGAAGGTCAAGGCCGCGCTGAAGTGGGGCCTGGTGCCGATCGTGTGCATCGGCGAGACCCTGGCGGTGCGCCGCGCCGGGGAGCACCTCAGCCACTGTCAGGAGCAACTGGACGGTGCGCTGGCCGGGCTGCCCGCCGAAAAGGTCGCCGGACTGGTGATCGCTTACGAGCCGGTATGGGCGATCGGCACCGGTGAAATCGCCAGCCCGGAGGACGCCCAGGAGGCTGCCGCGGCCACCCGGGACCGGGTTTCCGCGGTTCACGGACCCGATGTGGCTGCGAATGTGCGTATCCTGTATGGCGGGTCGGTTAAGGCCGACAACATTGCAGTGATGATGGCCCAACCAGCCATCGATGGTGCCCTGGTCGGTGGGGCCAGCCTGGACGCCGGTGAATTCGTGAGGATCTGCCGGTACCGGGAACTGGCCGTCGGCGCCTGAGCACGGTACCCGGAAGGACGAGATCGGCAGTGGTCATCGGAATATCGGCCGTCCTGGTCATCACGAGCCTGTTGATGGTCCTGCTTGTGCTGCTGCACAAGGGCAAGGGTGGCGGCCTGTCGGACCTGTTCGGCGGCGGGGTCTCGTCCTCGCTCGGCTCGTCCTCCGTGGTGGAGCGGAACCTGGACCGGCTGACGATCTTCACCGGAGTGCTCTGGTTTCTGTGCATCGTGGCCCTGAATCTGTTGCTCAATCACTAAGGGTCGAGCCCGCATTTGGCCGGGTGAGCGGATTAAGCAAGGGGTGGTCAGTGGGTAGTGGCAATGCCATCCGGGGGAGCCGCGTAGGCGCGGGCCCCATGGGTGAGGCGGAACGTGGCGAGGCGGCACCGCGGATACGCGTGTCGTTCTGGTGCGCGAACAACCATGAGACACGGCCGAGCTTCGCAACGGATGCGGCGGTCCCCGAGCACTGGGACTGCCCCAGGTGCGGCTTCCCGGCCGGCCGGGACGAGGCCAACCCCCCCGACCCGCCGCACAGCGAGCCTTACAAGACGCACCTGGCCTACGTGAAGGAGCGGCGCACCGACACCGACGGCGCCGCCATCCTGGCCGAAGCCCTCGGCCGCATCAGGCGTTAGACCCTAAGCCGACAAGGCCAAGGCCCAGCACTAGTGGGCGAAGCTTTGGCGCTTGCCTTCGGGGACGAGCGGCGGGCAGTCGTTCGGGTGCGCCGCCAGCGTCCGCCAGTGGTGGTCCAGGTCAGTCAGGAACAGGTCGGCCAGGTCCGGGGTGAAACCGTTGCGGATCACCACTCTGATCACCGCCATATCGGTGAGGTCCTCGGGGAAGGTGTAAGCGGGCACCAGCCAGCCGCGGGTGCGCAGCCGCTCGGACAGGTCGAACACCGTGTAGCTGGCCTGCGGGTCCGCGATCCTGAACGCGAACACGGGCAGTTCCCGGCCCTCGCTGATCAGCTCGAACGGGCCCATCTTGGCGATGCGCCCGGACATGTGCAGGGCAACGTCCTGGCACGCCTGGTGCACCCGCTGGTACCCGGAGAAGCCGAGCCGCAGGAAGTTGTAGTACTGGGCGGCCACTTGCGCGCCGGGCCGGGAGAAGTTCAGCGCGAACGTGGGCATCTGGCCGCCGAGGTAGTTGACGTTGAACACCAGATCCTGGGGCAGCGCCTCGGCCTCGCGCCACACCACCCAGCCGACCCCCGGGTACACCAGGCCGTACTTGTGGCCGGAGGCGTTGATCGAGGCCACGCGGGGCACCCTGAAGTCCCAGACCAGGTCCTCCTGGAGGAACGGCGCTACGAAGCCGCCGGACGCGCCGTCCACGTGGATCGGCACGTCCGGGCCGCCACCGGTGGCCAGCCGGTCCAGTTCGGCGTTGATCTCACCGACCGGCTCGTAGCTGCCGTCCATGGTCGAGCCGAGCACCGCCACCACGCCGATGGTGTTCTCGTCGCAGTGGGCCGCGGCCTCCGGGCCGGTCAGGTGGTAGCGCCCCGGCGCCATCGGCACCATCTTCGGTTCCACCTGCCAGTACCGGCAGAACTTCTCCCAGCACACCTGCACGTTCGTGCCCATGACGAGGTTGGGGCGGTCGGCCGGCGCATTCACGGCGCGACGCCGCTCCCGCCAGCGCCACAACAGTGCCATCCCGGCCAGCATGCAGGCCTCGCTGGACCCGGTGGTGGAACAGCCGGTCGCGTTCGTGCCGTGTGGTGCGTGCCAGAGGCCGGCGAGGATGTTGACGCAGCGCGCCTCCAGTTCCGCGGTCTGCGGGTACTCATCCTTGTCGATCATGTTCTTTTCCAGGCACTCGGTCATGAGCAGCCGCGCCTGGGGTTCCATCCACGTGGTGACGAACGTGGCGAGGTTCAGCCGGGCGTTCCCGTCCAGCAGCAGTTCGTCCCTGACCACCTGCAGCGCGGTGTCGGGCAGCATCTGATGCCTGGGGAGCGCGTGCCTTGGCACCGGCTCATGGGCGAGCCGGACGTACAGGGGATTGATGTCGAATTCTGACGGCGCGCCCGACTGCCGGGCGTCGGTGTGCAAGGGCATAAGCATGGATTGTCGCAGGGGTGGCCACTGTTTACGACGTGTCCAGTGACCAACCAGGCGGCACTGTCGCCGTGCCCAGGTCGCGGGCTGGGAGATCGTTGATGAGAGCATGTCCGAAGCGGAAGGGGAGGATGGGACCATGAGACTTCCGGTCAACCCGCCGGTCGGGCCGATGCTCGCCAAGGCGGTCAAGGAGATACCCAACGGCCCGTACAGCTACGAGCCGAAGTGGGACGGTTTCCGGTCGATCATCTTCCGCGACGGCGACGAGGTGGAGATCGGCAGCCGTAACGAACGGCCGATGACGCGCTACTTTCCCGAACTGGTCACCCAGGTCATCGAGCAGCTGCCGGAGCGGTGCGTGATCGACGGGGAGATCGTCATCCCCGACGGCGAAGGCGGCCGGCTCGACTTTGAGGCGCTGCTGCAGCGGATCCACCCGGCGGCCAGCCGGGTGAACCTGCTAGCAACACAGACCCCCGCCCGTTTCGTGGCATTCGACCTGCTCGCACTGGGGGACACCGACTACACCGAGCGGCCGTTCAGCGAGCGCCGGGCCGCGCTCGAAGACGCGCTCGCCACGGTGCGCGCCCCGCTGCACGTCACCCCGGCCACCACCGACCGAGAACTGGCCGGCCGGTGGTTCTCCCAGTTCGAGGGCGCCGGGCTTGACGGCCTGATCGCCAAGCCGCTGGACGGCGGCTACGAGCCGGACAAGCGGGTCATGTTCAAAGTCAAGCACGAGCGGACCGCCGACTGCGTGGTGGCGGGCTACCGGACGCACAAGTCCAGCGAAGAGGCGATCGGATCGCTGCTGCTCGGCCTGTTCAGCGATGACGGCAAACTGGCCAGTGTGGGGGTGGTCGGCGCGTTCCCGATGGCACGGCGCCGGGAACTGTTCGCCGAGATGCAGCCGCTGGTCACGACGTTCGAGGGGCACCCGTGGAACTGGGCCAGGCCGGAGGGCGTGGTGGGCACGCCACGGGAGGCCGAGGTCAGCCGGTGGAACTCGGGCAAGGACCTGTCGTTCATCCCGCTGCGCCCCGAGCGGGTAGTCGAGGTGCGCTACGACCACATGGAAGGCCGCAGGTTCCGGCACACCACCCAGTTCGTCCGCTGGCGCCCCGACCGGGAACCGCAGTCGTGCACGTATGCGCAGCTCGAGGAGCCGGTGAGCTTCGACCTCGGCGACATCCTGGGGTAGCCGCCCGGGGTGGCCTGCCGCTCAGCCCGCGCTCCGCCGCACGTACCGGCTGAGCAGATAGCCCTCATCCTCCAGCACGTGGGCGAGCGTGAACGGCGTGGTGCCACCGCCCGGCATCGGCAGGCCGCCGGTCACGATCCGGCCGGCCTCCGGGCCGGCCAGCAGCGGGCTGACGGTGAGACACAGCTCATCGAGCAGTCCCGCGCCGACGAGCTGGGCCAGCAGGTGCGGCCCGCCCTCGCAGGAAATCCGCTGGTGCCCGCGCTCGGCCAGGGCGTCCACCGCGGCCTTCAGGTCGACGCTGGCGTCACCCGCGACGATCACCTCCGCGTTCCGTGCGGCCGCGGCGTCCCGGCGGCCGGGCGGAGCGGACCCGGTGGTGATGATGATCGTCCGGGCGTGCGGGAGGGTGCTGGCGATCAGCGCGCTGTCAAGGTCCAGGTCGAGCGCGCGGGTGACCACCGCGATCGGCGGCGACGGCGGCCGGCCATCCCGCAGCCAGGCCCAGCGCAGCCCCTCGGACTCCGGCCGCACCGGCGCGTAGCCTTCCGCGCGTGCCGTGCCCGCACCGACCAGGATGACATCGGCGTGCGCCCGGAGCAGGGCGAAGACCTGCTGGTCCGCCTCGCTGGACAGGCCACCGGAACGCCCGTCCACCGTGGCCGCGCCGTCCAGGCTCGCCACCATGTTCGCCCGCAGCCAGCGCGCTGGCGGCGCGCCCAGGTCCGGGTAGCTGTACAGCGCCGCGAGGGCGGCATCATCAAGGGCGGAGCCGCCCGGGTAGACCTGGCGCATCACCGCAGTCAATCAGACCGCCAGCCCGCCGGCATCTCCCCTGACTTCCTGGATCACCCAGGAATTACCGTCCGGGTCCTGGAAGCTCACATACCTTGCCCAGGGTGCTTCCTGGATCCCCTGCCGCACCTGGCTGCTGACCGGCACGCTCACTATCTGCAGGTACTCGACGGGCATTGACGTCCTCTCGTCCAGCCTCCGCGCCCGGGCGGTACGACGGGCCCGGCGTACCCACGATGTCACCCGCTAGGGCTCGGTGGGCGCGCTGCGGCGCAGCACCACCATGGAGAACCCGGTGAGCGCCACATGGTCGCCGGCGGCAACCTCGGGGCGGTCCGCCGGGCAGGCCGAATCGTCCGCCGCGGTGTCGGCCACCACCGTCCAGCGCTCGCCGTACTTGACACCGGGCACCGTGAAGTCCAGCGTCTGCTGCTCGGCGGAGAACAGGATAAGGAACGAGTCACCGCGGACCCGTTCGCCGTGCGGGCCCGGCTCGGTGATCGCGTCCCCGTTCAGGAAGACCGTCATGGCGCGCCCATGTGCCCCCCAGTCGCCGTCGGCCATCTCCCGGCCGGACGGGGTGAGCCAGGCGATGTCCGCGAGGTGCCCGTCGCCAGCGGGCTCGCCGCGGAAGAACCGGCGCCGCCGGAACACCGGGTGCTCGCGGCGCAGCGCGGACAGCATGCGGGTGAAGGCGAGCAGGCCGGCCGCGCTGTCCGCGGTGTCCCAGTCCACCCAGGAAATCTCGTTGTTCTGGCAGTAGGCGTTGTTGTTGCCGCGCTGGGTGCGCCCGAGTTCGTCGCCGGCCAGCAGCATCGGGACGCCCTGCGCGCAGAACAGCGTGGCCAGGAAGTTGCGCTGCTGCCTGGCCCGCAGCGCGTTCACCGCCGGCCCGGCCGGGCCTTCCACGCCACAGTTCCAGGACCGGTTGTCATTGGTACCATCCCGGTTGCCCTCGCCGTTGGCCTCGTTGTGCTTGGTGTTGTAGGACACCAGGTCGGCCAGGGTGAAGCCGTCGTGGCAGGTGGCGAAGTTGATCGACGCCACGGGGCGGCGGCCGCTGGTCTCGTAGAGGTCGCTGGACCCAGAGAGCCGGGACGCGAACTCCGGCAGCGCCGAGGGCTCGCCGCGCCAGAAGTCGCGCACGGTGTCGCGGTACTTGCCGTTCCACTCGCTCCACAGCGGCGGGAACTTGCCCACCTGGTAGCCGCCCTCGCCGACGTCCCACGGCTCGGCGATCAGCTTCACCTGGGACACCACCGGATCCTGCTGGACCAGGTCGAAAAAAGCCGACAGCCGGTCCACGTCGTGCAGTTCCCTGGCCAGCGCCGCGGCGAGGTCGAACCGGAACCCGTCCACATGCGCTTCGAGTATCCAGTAGCGCAGCGAGTCCATGATGAGCTGCAGGGCGTGCGGCGAGCGCACGTTGAAGCTGTTGCCGCACCCGGTGTAGTCCAGGTAGTAGGCCCGGTCATCGTCGTTGAGCCGGTAGTAGGCGGCGTTGTCGATGCCGCGGAAGGACAGCGTGGGGCCGCGGTGATCGCCCTCGGCGGTGTGGTTGTAGACCACGTCGAGTATCACCTCGATGCCCGCCTCGTGCAGCGCCCGCACCATCGCCTTGAACTCGGCGATCTGCCCGCCGGGCTGGTCGGCGGCCGCGTAACCGTTGTGCGGCGCGAGGAAACCGATGGTGTTGTAGCCCCAGTAGTTGGTCAGCCCCCGTTGCTGCAGCGCATGCTCGGACACGAACTGGTGCACCGGCATGAGTTCCACGGCGGTCACCCCGAGCCCGGTCAGATGCTCGATCACCGCGGGATGGGCCAGCCCGGCGTAGGTGCCACGCTCCTCGGGGAGCAGGTCGGGATGGCGCATCGTCAGGCCGCGGACGTGCGCCTCGTAGATCACCGTCTCGTGGTAGGGGGTGCGCGGCGGCCGGTCGTCGCCCCAGTCGAAGAAGGGGTTGATCACCACGTTGACCGGCATGTAAGGCGCACTGTCGGTGGTGTTCGGCGAAGCGGGATCGCTGAACCGGTAGCCGAACACCGCCTCGTTCCAGGTGACCTCGCCGTCCACCGCCTTACCGTACGGGTCGAGCAGCAGCTTCGCCGGGTTGCACCGGTGTCCCTCGGCGGGCGCGTACGGACCGTGCACCCGGTAGCCGTAACGCTGCCCTGGAGTCACATCGGGGAGGTAGCCGTGCCAGACAAAGCCGTCCACCTCGGTCAGCTCGACCCTGGTCTCGGCGCGTTTGGGCGGGGTGGTGGGGTCAGGGCTAGCAGAGTGCGGGGTGGTGGGGTCAGGGCTAGCAGAGTGCGGGGTGGTGGGGTCAGGGCTAGCAGAGTGCGGGGTGGTGGGGCCAGGGCTAGCAGAGTGCGGGGTGGTGGGGCCAGGGCTAGCAGAGCCCTCGTCGGTGCCGTCGAACAGGCAGAGTTCCACCGCCTCGGCGACCTCGGAGAACACCGCGAAGTTGGTGCCGCCGCCGTCCCAGGTGGCCCCCAGCGGGTAAGGCGTTCCCGGCCAGTGCCGCATCACCGCGCCCCGCCCGCCGTCACGGCGCGGGCGCGGTCGGTGATGGCTGCCAGGTCGAGCCCGACGGGCAGCGTGCCGAACGGTGCTCCCGGGCCGCCGGGCGACTGCGGGCCGAGCCGGGACGCGCAGAACCCATCGGAGACCGCGCCCGGCGCGTGCCGCACGAGCAGTGCCGCCGCCAGGGTGACCGCGATCTGCCCGGCCAGCCGCCTGGCCTCATACTGTGCCTCCAGGCTCGTCGCGGCCGCCAGCCCGGCCATCTGTGCCTTCAGCGCGGCCGTGGCGCCGTCCAGGGCCGTGTTCGCACCCGCGGCGGCGTCCAGTTCGGCGAGCAGTGCGTCGGCCGCGCCCCCGGTCCTGGCCAGCGCCCGCAGCACATCGAGCGACGTCACGTTGCCGGAACCTTCCCAGATCGAGTTCAGCGGGGCCTCACGGTAGATCCGCGGCAGGCCGGACTCCTCCACGTACCCGTTGCCGCCGAGGCATTCGAGCGCCTCGACCGCGTGCGCCGGGAAGCGCTTGCACACCCAGTACTTGGCGGCCGGCAGCGCCAGGCGCAGCAGCGCCGCCTCGCCCGCGTCCCCGCGCGCTGCCCGGTCCGCCGCTCCGGCCAGGCGGAAGGCCAGCATCGTGGCCGCCTGGGATTCCAGCGTCAGGTCGGCGAGCACATTCGCCATCAGCGGCTGTGCGTCGAGTTCTTTGCCGAACGCCAGCCGGTGGCTGGTGTGATGCACCGCGGCGACCGTGGCTGCCCGGATGCCCGCTGCGCTGCCGATGACGCAGTCGAGCCTGGTCGCGCTGACCATCGCGATGATCGTGGCCACACCCCGGCCGGGCTCGCCGACCTGCCAGGCCAGCGCACCGTCGAACTCGATCTCCGCGGAGGCGTTGGACCGGTTGCCGAGCTTGTCCTTGAGCCGCTGCAGGCGCATCCCGTTGCGCGCGCCGTCGGGCAGCACCCGGGGGAGCAGGAAACAGGTCAGCCCGGCCGGGCCCTGGGCAAGCGTGAGGAACAGGTCGCACATGGGCGCCGAGCAGAACCACTTGTGCCCGGTGAGCAGGTGGGCGCCCTCGCCGGCGTCCGGGATGGGCTCCGCGCGGGTGGTGTTCGCCCGGACGTCGGAGCCGCCCTGTTTCTCGGTCATGGCCATGCCGGACAGCAGGCCCCGCTTGCCCTCGGGCGGGCGCAGCCCCGGATCGTAGACGCAGGTGGTGAGCCCCGGCTCGAACCGGGCCGCCAGGCCGGGGGCGTTCCGCAGCGCGGGCACCGCAGCGTAGGTCATCGAGACGGGGCAGCCGTGCCCGGCCTCGGCCTGGGTCCAGACGTAGAACTTCGCCGCCCTGGCCACGTGCGCGCCGGCCTGCGGGTCCGCCCACGGCGCCGCGTGCAGGCCGTGGCTCACCGCGGTGTCCATCAGGGCGTGCCAGGCAGGGTGGAACTCGACCTCGTCGATGCGGTTGCCGTACCGGTCGTGGGTGCGCAGCACCGGCGGGTGCTCGTTGGCCAGCCGGGCCTGCTCGGCGGTCTCGGCACGGCCGGCCAGCAGCCCAAGCTCGTGCAGCGTGTCCGCGGCCCAGCCCGCGCCCTCCCGGCCGACGGCCTCAAGCATCGCCGGGTCGGCCGCCACGTCGTGACCGGCCAGCACCGGCACCTGGTTAAGAACCTCATGGGTGACCCGCGGTCCCAGGGTCACCACGCCCACCAGCCCCTTAAAGGTGCAGGCCGCATTCGGTCTTTCCGGTGCCCGCCCAGCGGCCGCTCCGCGGGTCAGCGCCGGGCTTGACCGGCAGCGTGCAGGTAGCGCAGCCGATCGAGGGGTAGCCCTCGTCGACCAGGGGGTTCAGCACCACCCCGTGCTCGGCGATGTAGGCGTCCACCTCTTCCTGGGTCCAGCCCGCGATCGGGTTGACCTTGACCATCGCCCGCTTGGGATCCCACTCGACCGCCTTGGTGTCGCTGCGCGCGTCGGTCTCCTCACGGCGCACACCGGTAATCCATGCGTCGTAGGGGTCGAGCGCCCGCTCAAGTGGGACCACCTTGCGCAGGTAACAGCACAGGTCGGGGTTGCGGCCGTACAGCCGCGGGCCCAGTTCGGCGTCCTGCTCGGCCACGGTGCGGGACGGGGTCACGTTGATCAGGTTGACGGGATAGACCTGCGACACCGCGTCCCTGGTCCCGATGGTCTCGGGGAAGTGGTAACCGGTGTCCAGGAAGATCACGTCAATGCCGGGCTTGACCTGGGCGGCCAGGTGGATGATGACCGCGTCGGTCATGGAGGAAGTGATACAGATGCGGTCGGCAAAGGCCTCCACCGCCCACGCGATCACCTCGCGTGCCGGGGCGTCGGCCAGATCCTTCGCGGCCTGCGCGGCCTGGGCGGCGAGTGCCTGCCGCCGTGCCGCCTCCTTGGCGTCCCCCGCCGTGACCTGCTCGGGGTAGGTCTGGCTGGTCGCGCTCGATCTCACAGGAAGGCTCCCATCCGGTTAAGAGTAGCCGGTGACACCTGTACAGCCCCTGCAACCACATGCCTCGCAGGAAATGTTCCCACGAACCCACGCTCGCCCGCGCCGCTTGCCGCTGATCGGGAGTTTCCCGAAAAAGTCCCGATCACACCCCACTCGCCGCCCGGGGTCATCACTCCAAGCCAGCACGTCACAGGCGCCTCAGAAGTCGCCCCTACCCCTGCCGTATCCACGCCATCGGTGGCTCGGGCGGCTTGACCGGTGGCTTGTGCTGGCAGTCGCACCAGTTACCACCCGGGCACTCTTCGTGATGTGCGGCCCGGCAGGCAGAGCAGACCATGGTGCCATTATCAGCGTTACCGGCGACATCCCGGCCACCGTTTGCGGCACCGCAACAGCACTTGGCACCTACGCCGCCATCGGAGGTCCGGGGGTTGCCCCCGGACTAGCACTGCGGGCCACGGCGAAGCTACAGCGAGCAGCCAATGGCCGCCTCGTTAGGAGAGGGCTTAGGCGGCGTTGGCACGGCGCATCCGGCGGCGCCGTTCGGAGGCCCTCTCCTCCTCATTCAGGCCGCCCCAGGTGCCGTACTTTTCTGGCCGGGAAACGGCATAAGTGAGGCATTCCGCGCGCACCGGGCATGCGGCGCAAACCGCCTTCGCCTTGCGTTCCCGCACCTCACGCTCGGGCTGACGCTCTCCGTCCGGCCCGAAGAAGAGCACGATGTCCTTGCCTCGGCACGCGCCGGCGTCTTGCCAGGCCCAGCTCGGCCGCGGGGGCATGGCCACCTGCCGACGTACCTCAGACATGAAACGGTCTCCTCTAATTTCCGTGTGTTCCTCAGCCCAGCAAACGCCGTGTTGGACGGACACGCGGTGCGCGTGTTGCGGCATTCACCCCGTCTATCCATCCAACGCACTACGCCGCCCTCGTGTTCCCGCACATACGGATACCGCGCAGCGCGTGCACGCCAGGAAGTTCCGGGGGCAATCAAGGCGCCGGACGGGAGAGGGCCGTTACGCGCCTGCCGTCCCGACGAAGCCAGCCGGTTCAGCCGAACCGACGCTCAATTGTGCCATCCGCTATGACCGTTCCGCAGGCAGGCGAGAGAATCAGGCAGGCCCAACTGCGAGGGCAGGGTTACTGGTTGCCGATAAACGATCACCAACTGGACAAAGCTGAGGGTCGAGGGTCACCATGGGCAGCATGTCGGCGTCGGACGCAGCACCGTTGCCCCGGCTTGGCGAGGTCTATTTTGACGTCAGGGGCGAATCACGCAGCATGCGGCTGAGCTGGTACGCGGACACGGGGGTGGCCGTATTCAGCATCTGGCAGGGCGGCACCTGCACCGGGACGTTCCGGCTGCCGATCGCCGATCTGCCCCGGATGATCGAGACGCTGCAGCGCGGCCCCAGCGCGCCGGACCAGGAGGACAGGGCTGGGCACGACGCCGGTCACGCCTCCGGCCAGTACGGTTCCGGCGACTACGGCTCGGGCGACTACGGCAGGACGGAGCTGTACGACGCCCCCGGCCGCGACCTGGGGCCCGAGCCCGACACCGGCTACTCCGACCCAGGATTTCCGGCCGCCGCCGCCTCGAACCCGGAAGGGTACCGGCGCACCGGGGCGCACGGGAGGCATGAGGATACCCGGGCGGTCTACCCAGAGGAAGGCCACCCCGGCGGCGCTGGCGGTTACCGCGCAGAGCACGGGGGCTCCTATGCTGACGAGCCGCCGACCGGCGTATACCGCGGCGATGGGCCGGGCCAGGACAGCGGCGGCTACGGCGACGATCCGCTGTCGGCCGGCTACCGGGCAGCCCCCCACGACGACCCACTCGACGGCGGCTACGGGGATGACTCGCTTCCCGGCGGTTACCGGGATGAGCCACGCGGCGGCCCCTACCGGGCCGACTCACTTCCCGGCGGCTACCGGGCGGACCTGCACGGCGGCCACCATGACGACCCACCGCCGGCCGGCTACACCGGCGAGCCACGCGGTGGCGGGCGCCGGGCGGACCGGCACGGTGGCGATTACCAGGACGACCCGCTCACCGGTGCCTACCCGGATGAGCGCGGCTACGCCGATGAGCCGATGACGGCCCGCTACGGGGCGGAGGCGCCCACCGGTGACTACCCGGCGGGGCCTTCGGACCCGGACGTTGACGACCCGGACTACCCGGCCCCGCCCGGCAATGCCGGATATTCGCCCGCCCGGCCATACGTGGCGCCTCCTCCCCGTGGCCCGAGACGGACCGGCGAAGGGCGCGGTGGGCGGCGCCGCGGCGGCGGACGGGAAGAAAGCGACCCTTCTCCCGATTCCTTCCCTTATGGCCGCCCGCCCGCCGAGCCTGAGGTGCGCGGCCGCAGAAGATAAGCGGCCATATTGACCCTTCGTGCCGTTGAAGGGCGTCCGGCCTGCGTCCGTGGGGCTCCCGGAGAGTTCACCGCGGGCCGTCTACCGGCCAGGTAGCCGCGAATGGCGTTCAAAGCATCACGCAGAGTGTGCCAAGTTCGGCTTTCACCGTTCCCTCAGCGGGGTTGACCTGGGTGTCGTTACGGTTGAGCTGCCGCGGGGAGGATATATTTGGCACAAGGGGAAGGGGGGGTCAGGAGTGGCACAGAAGGTTTCCGTCACATACGCGTGTGACTTCGACTCGAAAGAGATTCCGCAGGGCCAGCACAGACTGCGGAGGTTCAGCATCGATGGCCGGGACTATGAGATCGACCTTTGCCTGAAGCACAGCGAAAAGTTCGACGAGGCCGTCAGCCGCTATGCGACACACGCACGTAAGGCATCAGCGCGAGTGGTGCGGGCAAAGCGGAGAACGGCCGCGCACCGTAAGCACAGTGCACAGGTTCGCGCGTGGGCGAAGGCGAATGGGTTCACGGTGAGCGAGCGTGGCCGCATTCCCGCGGACGTTGTGAACAGGTACGACTCCACGCACGGCTAGCCGGGGCGCGGCGGCCGTGGCGGTCGACCGTGCTTGTTGCCGTTCGGCAACTGCGCCGCAGCCCGCAGTGTTAGCCCGGGGGGACGACCCCCCGGAACCCCCCGCTAGCCAGCGCGGGCGCTGGTGACTGTCGGCTGTGCCGCAAGGTGCCGGCCTTGGCGCTGGTGACTGTCGGCTGTGCCGCGAGATGTCAGCCTTGGCGCTGGTTGATGTCGGCTGTGCCGCGAGCTGTGGGGCTGCGCGAGTTGTGCGAGCTGCACGGCTGTGCCGTGAGCTGTGGGGCTGCGCGAGGTGTAGATGGCCGGACGGCCGGCCCTTTGTGGCCGACCGTCGTGCGGCTGCCGGGGGACTCGGGGCAGCCTGGGGAGGGCGGGCGCCGGGCTGGCCCGTTGGCGCCCAAAAGCGTTGCTGGCGGGCGCCCGCGTCAAATTCCCGGTTCGTGATCAGCGCTGGAGTGAGCGCCCGGTATCTGATTTATTGTCCGATTCAGCCGCGGCAATGCGGCCGGCTCGGGCTAGTTTTCGGGGGGCCTTGGGTCTTGTGGTGGCTGCCGTTCGGGGACGGGGACGGTATGTGGCTGGCCGGCTGGGCCCAGGTCGGCGAGACCGGCCTGCTGGCCGCCGGGAGGCGCGCCGGAGGCCGCCGTGGGAGCGTCAGCGGGTGTGGCAGGGGCTGGCTGCCAGCCATTGGCGGCCTCGGGCTGTGCCATACGGCCGGCTGACCTGGAACGGCGGCTGACGGCCGCCGCGAGCACCTGGCCGTTGGGCAGCGACATGGGCCCGTCGGCGGTGTCCAGGCGCAGATAGGTGATGCCGATCTCGGTCACCATGCCGTCGATCACGCCGCCCAGCGCGCCGGAGCGCAACTGGATAGCCTCGCCCACGTTAAAGGGCCGGGAAAGCAGCAGGACAAGCCCGGCGAAGATATTGCTCAGCGACTGCTGTGCGGCGATCCCGATGAGGATCGTGGTGAGCGCGCCGCCAACGATAAGCTGCCCGACCGGGATCTTGAACAGGGCCAGCCCGATTACCAGCGTGAGAATGGCGCCGGCAAGGACGATCGAGTAGCGGACCACGGCCGCATGAGCAGAGCCGGCCACCGGCTGAAGGGCCTGGCGCGTCCGGCCGGCCAGGGCCAGGCTGGCGACGAACGCGAACAGGCAGAACAAGATCGCGGCCACGGCGGCGACGAGCTTGCTGCCCACATGGCCGTGCCCGGTCCAGTATTCGAAGTCGCGGCCGGCCAGGCTCGCGACGATCCCGGCCGCCGCCGCGAAGACCAGCGCGATGATGGCGCGCCACGGCCGCGTCCGCGTCCTGACCTTGGCCATCTGCCGTGCCATCTCGTCGAGCTGGCGCTGTTCGTGCAGGTCCACCGCTTGGGCCCTTTCCTGATGCGGGAATGATCTCGCCCTCACGCTACCCAGAAAAAAGCGATGATCCCGGGGGCGGGCACGCCCCCGGGATCAGCTGTGGATCTTCGTCAGGAAGCGGGCTTCACGAACGGCTGGCCTACGGGGAGGATGGTCCGCCCCGCTACGCCGTTGCCTACCCCGGCGGCCGAGGTGTACCAGGCGACCAGGGCGGTCAGGATGCCCACGTAGCCGCCGAACTTCACGATGCTGGTGTTGGCCGCGAAGTTCCCGATGAACAAGATGACCTCGGTCGCCTCCAGGGTCAGGAACACCAGGAACACCGCGGCGTTCACCATGCTGCTCCACAGCAGCATGTAGGTGTTGAAGATCGCGAACGCCAGCAGGATCCAGGCGACGTCCTTGCCCGCCTTGGGACCCGCGGTCGGCGCGACCAGCAGCGCCCACAGCCCCAGGCCGATCCAGAACCCGCCGTAGGTGGAGAACGCGGTGGCGCCGAACACGTTGCGGTTACGGAACTCCCACATCCCGGCCAGCAGCTGGCCCAGCCCGCCGTAGGCGAAGGCATAGCCCAGCCACGCATCGCCGCTGGCGCTGCCCATCCAGCCAGCGTTGGCCGCCGACAGCAAGAACGTGGTCAGCGCGAAAGCGGCAAGCCCGAGAGGTGCTGGGTCTGCCGCTGGTGCCGTGACGATTGGTCGGTCGTCGTTAACGGTCAACTGCTTCCTCCTGTCGAGGGCGCGTCCACCAAGTCGCGGGCAGACCTGCAAGGCGGCGAGGAGGGCGCTGGAATTGAACGGAAGCCACGCGATGGCCGCGACCTGACGGCTGAGCGATCAGAGCGGCCAAGGAGACCTTCCTCCGCCTTCACATGTGGCTCTGCAGAACCACGGGGAAGAGCTGCCCTGAGGGTAACTCCGTAGGCCACCCTTGGGGAGACCCAGGTTTGCCTGCCGGGAGGGCTCAGCCGGGCGGCGTGCTACGGGCAAGAACCCGGGACAGCCCGGCCCGGGTGGCGATCACATAGAGCCGGTCCTGAGCGCCCAGGCGCAGGTTCCCGGCGGGGGACCAGTTCACCGGGCCGCCCCCGGCCGGTTCCACGGCGAGCACCCGCACCAGGCCGGTCTGATGCACCGCCTGCACCGCCGTGCCGTCCAGCTCCGAACCGGCGCCCACCCCGAGATCGGCGATGAGCAGCACATGACGGCCCACCGCGATGGTGCGCAGTACCTGGTGCTCGAGCATGGCCGCGGCAAAGGACGGCGCCGCCAGGTAGGACACGCTGCGGGAGATCGTGTGGCCGACGCTGCGCTGGACCCGCGCGGCGAGGTCGTCGTCGCCGAGCCTGAGCACGATCCGGATATCGCTGGCCAGAGCACGGGCGTGCAGCGCGGTCTCCAGGTTGACGCTGTCGCTGTTCGTCACCGAGACCAGGGCCTGGCAGGCCGTCACTCCGGCCGCGCGGAGTATGTCCTCCCGGTGCGTCTCGCCGATCACCACGCGCAGCCCCAGCCGCCGCGCCATCGTTACCCCGGCGGCGTTCTCGCTCTTGTCCACGCAGGCCACGCTGACGCCCAGGTCGTGCAGCTGGCCGACGATCCGGGTACCGACGTTGCCCAGCCCCACGACGATGACATGGTCACTGAGCGGGCGCTCCCTGCGCTGCAGCGACCCGGTCAGCCTGGCGCCGACCACCACGGCGGTGAGCACCGGCAGGAACGCGAGCCCGTCGAAGGTAAGCAGCACCTGCGCGACCTTCTCCGAGGTGGGATAGCCCGGCGCGCTGACCGCGGCGCCCGCGGCATCCAGGGCGGTCAGATAGGCCGCGTTGGGCACGGAGAAGCGGCTCACGGTGAGGAGCAGCAGGAACCCGGCGACCAGAATGGCGAACAACACGCCGAAGGCCAGTCCCAGCCTGTTCCAGAGGAAGTGCCTGGCCAGTTCGGCGACCGTACGCAGCGGGTAACGGCGCTGCCGGGCGAGCGGGTTGCGGGGCGCGCCCTCGGCCACCGCGAGCACCAGATCCGCGCCGGCCGCGTCCGCCGGGAGCAGCCCGGGCGACTGAGGGTCGGGTGTCATCGCCAGCCCGCAGAGCACCCGCCGGGCATTCGTGTCGGTGCGCCGCGCCACGAACAACGTGCGCCCGGCGACCCTGATATGGCTGGGCTCCGGCTCGCCCAGGGCCGCGGCCACGAACGACGGTGCCGACATGGACGAACCGGACAGCACGGCACAGTCGCGGAAGAACGTCCTGATGCGCTCGCCCAGGCTGGTATTGAAAACGGCTACGACCAGGCGCAGCTCCGGGTTGAGCTCCTGGGCACGCAACGCCGCGTGGAAGTTGCCCAGGTCGTCCTGGCGCAGCAGCGCCAGCGCCCGGGCCGACTGGACCCCGGCGGCGGTGAAGGCGCTGGCATCCAGGTCCGCCCGCTCGATGATCCGGACCTTGGGCAGCCGGGCGATGCGCGGCCCCTGGCCCTGCTCACGGGACCGGAGCAGGACCGTCACCTCTTCGCCGTAGGTGGTGGTCAGTTCCTCGATGACACGGGCGGCGAGGAAGTCGTCACCGCACACGACAAGATGGTCGCGGCGCGCCGCGAGCCGGGACAGGGGAGGCACGGCGCGATCCTAGCCATAACGTGCTTTAGGGCGAGGCGATCCGGCCGAGTTGCGGCGGCAGCCTGCTCGCCGCGCGGCGGTCGAGCAGGAACAGGGTCCGCTGCCTGCCCCGTGCGCCTGCCGCGGGCACCTGCACCGGGCCCACGTCCGACAGGGCCAGCCGGACCGCCCCCGCCTTCTCCTGGCCCGCGGCTAGCACCCACACCTCACGCGCGCTGCGAATCGAGGGCAGTGTGAGGGTCAGCCTGATCGGCGGTGGCTTTGGTGAGCCACGGACCGCGACCACGCTCCGGTCGTCGTACAGCGCGGGCATGGCGGGGAACAGGGACGCCACGTGGCCCTCGGGGCCGATGCCGAGCAGCAGGACGTCGAACTCGGGGACGGGGCCGTGATCTTCGGGGCGGGCGGCGGCGCGCAGTTCGGCGGCGTAGCGGGCCGCCGCGGCCTCGGGATCGGGCCCATCGGGGCCGTCGGTACCGGGCATCCGGTGCACCCGGGCCGGGTCCGCGTCGTCGAGGTGGCACAGCAGCGCCTGCTGCGCCCCGGTGTCGTTGCGCTCCGGGTCACCGCTGGGCAGGAACCGCTCGTCACCCCACCAGATGTCCAGGTGACGCCAGTCGACCGCATCCCTGGCCGGGGCTGCGGCGAGTTCGGTCAGCACGGCGGTGCCGATCCCGCCGCCGGTGAGCACCAGCGATGCGCGGCCGGACGCGGCCTGGGCGTCCACCAGCTTGGTGACCAGCCGTGCCGCGACCGCCTTGGCCAGCAGGCCCGCGTCGTGGTGGACGATGACCTCGGGCGGGCTCACGGAGAACTACCGTGCTGGTCCGGGGGGGCGACCCCCCTGGAACCCCCCGATGGCCTACGGCCCCGTTCCTTCGTCACGGCGCCGGGGCCGCGGTCTTCAGGAACCGGGCCAGGGTCTCGGCGTACACGTCGTCCGGGTCGAGCCGGCGCAGTTCCTCTTCCAGCAGTTCGGGCGTTTCCCTGCGGTGCAGGGCCACCCGGCGCTCGGGCTGCCCGGGGCGGCGCAGGTGCGCGACGCGGCCGTCCGGCCTGGTGATCACGATATCCCCGTCGCCGGTAGTGAAGCTGACCTCGGTGATGCCCGGCCCGGCGGAGGGCTCGCTGGCGACCTCGACCCCGTAGGCATGCGAGAGCCAGGCCGCGATCAGGTCGGCGGTCGGGTTGCCCGCCTCGGCGCTGACCGTGGCGCCGGTGACCTCCCCGGACGGCTGGTCCATCGTCGCGGCCAGCAGCGCCCGCCAGGGCGTGGCCCGGGTCCAGGCCAGGTCGGTGTCGCCGGGCTGGTACCCGGTGGCGAGCAGGGTCAGCGCGTCGCGGGGCGAGTCGGCTGCCGCGGCGTCGGTGATGCGCCGCTGGGCGAGCGCACCCATGGGATCCTGCGCCGGGATGGGCGGCATGGTATCCGGCCACCAGGTGACCACGGGCGTGTCCGGCAGTAGCAGCGGGGCTATCACGGAGTCCGCGTGCTGGCCGAGCGGCCCGTACATCCGCAGCAGCATCGTCTCGCCGGGGCTGGTCTCGCCGACCCGGATCTCGGCATCGAGCCGGGACCGCTGCTCCGGCCGACGGATGATCACCACGAGGATGCGGCACGGGTGCTGGCGGCCGGCCACGCTGGCCGCGCGGACCGCGTCGTACTGCTCGCCCTCGCTGGTCACGATGACCAGGGTGAGCACCATCCCGCTGGCCACGCCGCCCAGCCGCAGCCGCGCCTGGCGGAGCGCGTCGTTGATCGCGCCGGTGGTGGTCTCGGTCAGGTCGATCGTCATGTCACAGCCTCCGCCACGTCCGGCCGTCCCTGGCCAGTAGCGCATCCGCGCTCGCCGGGCCGGTGGAACCGGCCGGGTACTGCTCCGGCTTGCCGTGCTCCGCCCAGAACTGCTCGACGGGGTCGAGCACCTCCCAGGACAGCTCCACCTCCGGTGACCGGGGGAACAGCGGTGGGTCGCCGATGAGCACGTCGAGCAACAGCCGCTCGTACGCCTCGGGGCTGTTCTCGGTGAACGACTCGCCATAGGCGAAGTCCATGTTCACGTCCCTGACCTCCATCGCGGAGCCGGGGACCTTGGAGCCGAACCTGACCGTTACGCCCTCGTCCGGTTGCACCCGGATCACCATCGCGTTGTGCCCGAGTTCCTTGGTGTCGGTGGCACTGAACGGCAGGTGGGGTGCCCGCTGGAACATCAGTGCGATCTCGGTCATCCGGCGCGGCAGCCGCTTGCCGGTGCGCAGGTAGAACGGGACACCCGCCCACCGCCTGGTGTCCACGCCCACCTTGATCGCGGCGTAGGTCTCGGTATGGCTGTCCGGGGCGATCCCGTCCTCTTCCAGGAAGCCGGGGACCTCGATACCGCCCTGCCAGCCTGCCCCGTACTGGCCGCGTGCGGTCCCGGTGGCCAGGTCCTCGGGCAGCCGGACCGCCGAAAGTACCTTCTCCTTTTCCGCGCGCAGCGACGCGGCGTCAAAGGAGACCGGCTCCTCCATCGCGATCAGGGCCAGCAACTGCATCAGGTGGTTCTGGATGACGTCGCGGGCGGCGCCGATCCCGTCGTAGTAGCCGGCCCGGCCGCCGATTCCGATGTCCTCGGCCATGGTGATCTGGACGTGATCCACGTAGCTGCGGTTCCAGATCGGCTCGTACATCGTGTTGGCGAACCGCAGCGCCAGGATGTTCTGAACCGTCTCCTTGCCCAGGTAGTGGTCGATACGGAAGACCGAGTCAGGGCCGAACACCGAGTTCACGAGCCCGTTGAGTTCCCGGGCGCTGGCCAGGTCGTGGCCGAACGGCTTCTCGATCACCACCCGGCGCCACGGCCGGTGGCCGCCGGGACCCTCCGGTGCCGAGGACAGGCCGGACCGCTTGAGCTGCTCCACCACGTCGGGGAAGAACTTCGGCGGCACCGACAGGTAGAAGGCGTAGTTGCCACCGGTGCCGCGCTCGGTGTCCAGCTGGGCCACGGTCTGGGCAAGCCGGTCGAAGGCGTCGTCGTCGGCGAACTCGCCGGGCACGAACCGGATCCCCTCCGACAGCTGCTGCCAGACGGTGTCGTTGAACGGGGTGCGCGCGTGCTCCTTGACCGCGTCGTGGGTGACCTGCGCGAAGTCCTCGTCCGCCCAGTCCCGGCGGGCGAAGCCGACCAGGGAGAACCCCGGCGGCAGCAGCCCCCTGTTGGCCAGGTCGTAGACGGCGGGCATCAGCTTCTTGCGGGACAGGTCGCCGGTGACGCCGAACAGTACAAGGACGCACGGCCCGGCTACGCGCGGGATCCGCCGGTCCCGCGGATCCCGCAGTGGGTTGACTGCGTTCACCGGCCCGATCCCGCCGCGCCGAGTACCTGGGCCAGCCCGGCCGCGCGGTCGCGCAGGTGCAGCCGGACCGCAGGCCGGCCGCGCTGATGCAGCGCCCCGATATCGCCGAGTGCCTGGGCGAGCTGGAGCCTGCCCAGCGTGAAGTCCCGCCCCGGGACCTGGACGTCGCCGTGCACCGCGCCGGTGATCTGCAGGAACACGCCGTCCTGCGGACCGCCCTTGTGATACTGGCCGGTCGAGTGCAGGAACCGCGGGCCCCAGCCGAAGGTGACCGGGTGAGTGGTCCGGCTGGCCAGCGCGTCCCGGAGCCCGGTGGCGGCCGCCTCGCCGTCCCGGTCCAGGTAAGCCATGATCGCCAGGTATCCCCGGTCCGGCAGCGCCATCAGCAGCGCGTCGAGCACACCTGCCAGCCCGCCGGCGCCGGGCAGCAGGCCCGGGTCGGCGTACACCTCGACGGCGCCGTCGGTGAGCACAGGCTCACCGGACGGCAGCGGGCCGGTGCCCGCCTCGGCCAGCAGCCGTGCGGTGTTCTCCTTGGATTCGGCCACGTTGGGCTGGTCGAACGGGTTGATGCCGAGCATCTGCCCGGCCACCGCGACCGCGTACTCCCAGACCAGGAACTGCGCGCCGAGCGGGCCCGCCACCGAGGTGTCCGCGGGGGAGGCGGGCGCGCCCAGGCCGACCAGGTGCAGGTCGGGACCGGGGGAGAAGCCGGGGGCGTTCTCCCCGCCGACGACCACCGGCAGGATGCCCCGGCCCTGCTTGCCGGTGGACTCGGCGATGAGCTGCTCCGCCCAGTCACCGAAGCCGGGCAGCCCGGACCCGCAGTCCGCGAGCACCACCTTGTCGTGGCCGGCCAGCGCGTACCCACCGAGCGCGGCACCCAGCTCAAGGCCGGGGTTGCCGTCGCCCCAGGCCAGCGCGGTCAGCACCGCGTCGGCCTCGTCGAGGAGCCGCGCGACGTCCGCGCCCGCCAGCGCGGTGGGCACCAGGCCGAAGGCGGTCAGCGCGCTGTAGCGGCCGCCCACGTTCGGATCGGCGAGCACCACGTGGTACCCGGCCTCGCGGGCGGTGGCCTCCAGCGGCGAGCCGGGGTCGGTGACCATCACGAACCGGCGGGCGATCTCGCCGGGGGCCAGGCCCGCGTCGGCGAACGCCCGCTCGTAGATCCGCCGGTGGCTGTCGGTCTCGATGGTCGAGCCGCTCTTACTGGAGATCACCACCAGGGTCCGGTCAAGCCGGTCGGCCAGCGCCCGGAGCACCGGGTGCGGGTCGGTGGTGTCCAGCAGGGTGAGCGGGACCTTCGCTGCCCGGCTGATCACCTCGGGTGCCAGTGACGAGCCGCCCATCCCGCACAGCACGATGTGCTCGAGCCCCTGCTCGCGCGCGTCGCTGGCGAGCACGGCCAGCGAGCCGAGCAGCGCACGGGACGCCCGTGGCGCGTCCAGCCAGCCAAGCCTGATCGCCGCCTCGGCGGCGGCGTCCGGGCCCCACAGCCCGGGATCCTTGGCGGCCAGCGCGGCCGGCAGGCCGTTGGCCGCGAGCTTGTCCGCGGCCGGGCCGGCTACCTCCCTGACCGCGGCGCTGCGCCAGGCGACCGATACGCCTGGCTCTCCGCCGGGTGGCCGCTCCACTTCACCGGGCTGCGTCATTGGCGCTCCAGCTCCGCTTGAATCGTGTCCAGCAGCTCCTGCCAGGACGCGGCGAACTTCGACACGCCCTCTTCCTCGAGGACCGTGACCACGTCCTCATAGCCGATGCCGAGGCCGGCAAGCTCCTCGAACACCTTCCTGGACTCCTCGTAGGTGCCTTGGATGGCGTTGCCGCGCAGCTCCGCCATGGTCGGCCACGGCCAGGATGGTGGCCTCCGGCATGGTGTTCACCGTGTCCGGCGCGACAAGTTCTACCACGTACATGGTGTCCGGGTAGGCCGGGTCCTTGGTGCTGGTCGAGGCCCACAGCGGCCGCTGGAGCCGTGCGCCCTTGCCGTGCAGCGCGGCCCAGCGCGGCGAGGACTCCCCGAACCGCTCCTCGAACAGCTCGTAGGCCAGCCGGGCGTTGGCCACCGCCGCCTTACCGCGCAGCGCGGCGGCCTCCGGTGTGCCCATCTTGTCCAGCCTGCCGTCCACCTCGGTGTCCACCCGGCTGACGAAGAACGACGCCACCGACGCGATCGAGGACAGGTCGTGGCCCGCCTCGGCGGCCTTCTCCATTCCGGCGAAGTACGCGTCGATGACCTCGCCGTAGCGCTCCAGCGAGAAGATCAGCGTCACGTTGATGCTGATCCCCTCGGACAGGCACTGGGATATCGCGGCAAGCCCGGCCTGGGTGGCGGGGATCTTGATGAACATGTTCGGCCGGTCCACCAGCCACCACAGGGCGCGGGCCTCGGCGATGGTCTTCTCGGTGTCGCCCGCCAGCCGCGGATCCACCTCGAGTGAGACCCGGCCGTCCACTCCGTTCGAGGCGTCGTAGGCGGGCCGGAGCACGTCGCAGGCCCAGCGGATGTCGTAGGTGGTGATGGCCCGGGACGCCTCCTCCACCGAGACGCCGCGCAGCGCCAGCTGGGCGAGCTGCTCTGTGTAGGCATCCCCGTGGCTCAGGGCATGGTCGAAGATCGTCGGGTTGGAGGTGACCCCGACCACGTGCCGGTCACGGGCGAGGGCCGCGAGGTTGCCGCTGGTCAGCCGGGTCCGGTTAACGTCGTCGAGCCAGATGGCCACCCCGGCGGCGGACAGTTCGGCAAGTGCGTCGGAATGTGTGGTCATGACTGTTGCTCCTTACTCGCCGGCCGGGTGTGCTTGCCGCCCGCACTGGCAATCCTTCCGTCTTCGCTAAGCTCGGCTGCCTCCTCAGTGGCGGGGAGTGCCTGTCGCACTTGTATCCCTTCCCGCCCTGGCCAGGCTAGACATCGCGGCGGCCACAACCTTCTCCGCCGTGAACCCGAAGTGCTCATAGAGATCCTGGTAGTCCGCGGAGGCGCCGAAGTGCTCCAGGCTCACGGCCTCGCCCGCGTCACCGGTGTACGCCCGCCAGCCGAGCGCGATGCCCGCTTCGACGCTCACCCGAGCCCGCACCTGTGCCGGCAGCACCTCCTCCTGGTAGGAAGCGTCCTGCGCGGCGAACCATTCCACGCATGGCATGGAGACCACCCGGGCGGCGATACCGTCGGCCGCCAGCTGGTCCCGCGCGGCGAGCGCGATCTGCACCTCGCTACCGGTGGCGATGAGGATCACCGCCGGGTCTCCGCCCACCGCTTCGGCCAGCACATACCCGCCGCGGGCCGTGCCTTCCGCGCTGGCGATCCCGGTGCCGGCGCCGCGGTCCAACACCGGCAGGTTCTGCCGGCTCAGGCACAGCCCGGCGGGCCGGTCAGTGTGCTCCAGGATGGTGCGCCAGGCCACCACCGTCTCGTTGGCGTCCCCGGGCCGGACCACGTCAAGGCCGGGGATGGCCCGCAGCGCCCACAGGTGCTCCACCGGCTGATGCGTCGGCCCGTCCTCGCCGAGCCCGATCGAGTCGTGCGTCCACACGTACGTCACCGGCAGCCCCATCAGGGCCGCGAGCCGCACCGCGGGCCGCATGTAGTCGCTGAACACCAGGAACGTGCCGGCGTAGGGCCGGGTCAGCCCGTGCAGGACTATCCCGTTGCAGATGGCGCCCATGGCGTGCTCGCGGATGCCGAAGTGCAGCGTCCGGCCGTAGGGATTGCCGGGGAACATCCGGGTCTGGTGCTCGGCCGGGATGAACGACGGCTCACCCTTCATCGTCGTGTTGTTGCTGCCAGCGAGGTCGGCCGAGCCGCCCCAGAGTTCGGGCAGCACCCCCGCGAGATCGTTCAGAATCGTGCCAGAGGCCCGGCGCGTCGCCGTGCCCTTGGCATCGGGCGGGAACTGGGGCAGCACCGAGGTCCAGCCCTCGGGCAGGCGCCGGGCGGACAGCCGGTCCAGCAGCGCCGCGCGCTCGGCGTTCTTCTCCCGCCAGGCCGCGTAGGGCTCCTCCCACTCGGCGTGCAGCCTCTTGCCGCGGTCGGCCACCTTGCGCGCGTGGCTGAGCGCCTCGTCCTCGGTGGGGAAGTTCACCTCCGGGTCGAAGTGCAGGATGCGCTTGGTCTTGGCCACCTCTTCGGCGCCGAGCGCAGCCCCGTGCGCCGCGCCGGTGTTCTGCGCGTCCGGTGCGGGCCAGGCGATGATCGTCCGCAGCGCGATGAACGACGGCTGGACGGTGTTGTTCCTGGCGTTCTCGAACGCCGCGGCCAGGGTCGCGACGTCCTCGTGGTAGCCCTCGGCCGTCCGCCAGCTGACCCGCTGCACGTGCCAGCCATAGGCCTCGTAGCGGGCGGCGACGTCTTCGGACTTGGCGATGTTGGTGTCGTCCTCGATGGAGATCGAGTTGTCGTCGTAGAGGACGATCAGGTTGCCGAGGTCCTGGTGGGCGGCCAGCGACGACGCCTCGTGGCTGATGCCCTCCTCGATGTCACCATCGGAGACGAACGCGTAGATGTGGTGGTCGAAGGGACTGGTGCCGGGCCCAGCGTCCGGGTCGAGCAGGCCGCGCTCCCGGCGGGCGGCCATGGCCATGCCGACCGCGTTGGCGAGGCCCTGGCCGAGCGGCCCGGTGGTGGTTTCCACCCCGGGCGTGAGCCCGTGTTCGGGGTGCCCGGGGGTGATGCTGCCCCAGCAGCGGTACTGTTCGAGGTCCGCCAGCGTCAGCCCATACCCGGACAGGTACAGCTGGATGTAGAGGGTCAGGCTGGAGTGCCCGCAGGAGAGCACGAAGCGGTCCCGGCCCAGCCAGTGCGGGTCGGCGGGATCGTGCCTGAGGATCCGCTGGAACAGCAGGTAGGCCGCGGGCGCCAGGGTCATGGCCGTGCCGGGGTGACCCGACCCGGCCTGCTCGACCGCGTCCATCGCGAGCACGCGGATCAGGTCGACCGCGCGCTGGTCCGTGGCTGACCACACCAGGTCCGCGCCAGATGCGTTGCTCACCGTGGAATCAGCGCTCCTCTCCAAGCGCAGGCGGGGACAGGCCGGAGGCTCGGCCGCCAGGATTCATCACTCACCCGACCCTATCGGCCAGTACAACAGGGCATCTCACCCGTATCTCGCTCAGTAATCTTCCAGGCATGCTGACCCGGGACCCGCTGGCCGTGGTCGAAGGGCGGCCTTACGGCCGCGGTGTGATCATCGGCGTGGCCGCCGGGCTGGGCAGCGCGCTCATCCTCCTGGGCATCGACGTGGTGGAGAGCGTGGACAGCGCTCCAGCACAGCGCGGCCCCGTTCCTGGTCGCACTGTCGCTGGCGCTGCTGCCGGTGCCCTTTTTGGTGGCACTTGTCCTGCTGCTGGACCGGCTGGAGCCCGAGCCGCCCGGCAATCTGGTCTTCTGCTTCGCCTGGGGCGCGGGCATCGCCGCGCTGTTTGCGGGCGTCATCAACACCGCCGGGCTGCTTTACGTCACCCAGCCTGCTCTCGGCAGGGGCAACGGCCAGTTCGTCTCGGCTGCGATCGGCGCGCCGGTGGTGGAGGAGTCGCTCAAGGGTCTAGTGCTGGTGTGGCTGCTGTGGCGTCGCAGGCAGGAGCTGGACGGTCCCACCGACGGGATCATCTACGCGGCCATGGTGGGCCTCGGCTTCGCGATGATGGAGAACATCGGCTACTACATCTCGGCCCTGGCCCGGCCCGTGGACGGCGGCGTGCCGCTGCTGGAAGCCACGTTCGTGTTCCGCGGCCTGCTCGCGCCGCTCGCGCACCCGATGTTCACCGCCATGACCGGCATCGGCGCCGCCTACGCGGCCACGCACCGCCGCGGCGGCTGGGCGCTGGCCGTCGGCCTGTTCGGCGCGATGTTCCTGCACGGCCTCTGGAACGGGCTCACCAGCCTCGGCCTGGACGGCATCATCCTCGCCTACGGGCTGCTGGCCTGCGTGCTGGTGGTGCTGATCACGGTGATCGTCGCCGACAGGCGCAGGATGGTCCGGCGACATCCGCCGGTTCCTGCCCGCCTACCAGGCCCCCGGGCTGGTCACCGAGGCCGAGCTGCGGATGCTGTGCTCGCTGCGGGAGCGCCGCGAGGCCCGGGGCTGGGCCCGGCGCACCGGCGGGCGCCCCCTGGCCAGGGCGATGGTCGCCTACCAGCTAGCCGCGACCGAGCTTGCCCTGGCGCATCAGCGCTTGGCGCGCGGCGGATTCACGCCAGCGGAGTTCGAGGAGCGCCGGCAGGTACTGACCGGGGTGATGGCCTCGGCCCGCGAGATGCTCTGGCAGCAGGGCCGGCGCGAGCCACCCCGCGGTATTAGCGGGGCCCCGGCCCGGTGACGAAGGAACCGGGCCGCAGGCCAGCGGGGGTTCCGGGGGTCGCCCCCCGGGCCAGCACTTCCTCGGTCACCACGGCACCACGGTCGCGCAGCGCGAACATCAGGTACAGCGCCGCGATCCAGATCAGCGTCGAGCCGCAGACGTGCACCCAGACCAGGCCGGCCGGCAGCCCGCTGAAGTACTGGATGTACCCGATCATGCCCTGCAGGCCGATGAGTGCGAGCAGCGCCCAGCCGAGCCGGACGGCCGGGGCCGGGGCGTGGGTCAGCCACAGGCCAACGGCGAGCGGCACGGCGAGCCCGCCGAGCAGCCAGCCGATGTCCGCGTGGAACTGGGTCGCCCCGGCGAGCGGCAGGTGGAACCGGGGGACCGCGCCCGCGCCTGCCAGCGGCCCGGTGCCGGTGACCACGGTCCCCGCGGCCAGCATCAGCGCCACCGCCGCCACCACCGCGTAGCCGAGCAGCCGCAGGTCGGTACGGACCAGCGACCGGGCCGGCGCCGTACCCTCGGTGCAGCGGACATGGAGCGCTACGGCTGCCGCGAGCACCGCGATCGAGGCCAGGAAGTGGAGCGCCACCATGGCGGGGTTGAGCTTGGTCAGCACCACGATCCCGCCGAGCACCGCCTGGGCGAGGATCCCCGCAGGCTGGACGGCGGCGAGCCAGACCAGATCCCGCCGCCGGCGGCCGCCGGGGCGGAACCGCCACGCGGCGACGAACACCACCACGGCGATCAGCGTGATCGCGACCGTGACCATGCGGTTGCCGAACTCGATCCACGTGTGGAACATGGGGTCGCCCGCCGAGTGCGCGGCGACCAGGCTGCTGCGGGTGCACTCCGGCCAGTCCGGGCAGCCGAGGCCGGACTCGCTGAGCCGGACCGCCGCGCCGGTCGCGATGATCCCGGCGGTGCAGATCACCCCGGCGAGGGCGATGCCCCGCATGGCGCCCGGCGAGGGATTCAGCACCGCCTCCACCGCGCGGCGGGGCAGCGTGCGGGCCCCGGGCGCGGGGCTGCGCTGGTGCGCGGTCTCCTCGGCAGGCACGGAACTCATGGTATTGGGAGCGGCGGCGGGATGGAGTACTGGGCGGGACGGCGGGTTGGAGTGCTCGGCGCGGGCCAGGCGGGGGGAGCTAACGCAGACGCAACGGCCGGGTGGGAACCGGCACAGCGCGGGCGGGGGAGTGATGGACCAGCAGAACCTCATGCCTCGGGAATCTGGGGCTCCCTGGCTCCGCGGGCGGCACCCGCGCAGGCGACCATGACGCAGCCGATGGCCAGCCATTCCCTGGACGCCAGGGACTGGCCGAGCAGGACCAGCCCGACCAGGGCCGCAACCGCGGGCTCCAGGCTCATCCAGATGCCGAAGACCCGCGGCGGGATCCGCCGCAGCGCCTCCATTTCCAGCGAATACGGGATGATCGAGGAGAGCAGGCCGATGCCAAGGCCGGCCAGCAGGATGGCCGGACGCAGCAGGGTTCTGCCGCCCGCCGCGACTCCCACAGGGGTGATCACGACCGCGGCGACAAGCATGGCGATGGTGAGCCCGGTGGAGCCACCGAACCGCTGGCCGGTGGCCCGGCTCAGCAGGATGTAGCCGGCCCAGGACAGGGCCGCAAGCAGCGCGAACGCGACCCCGATGGCAACCGTGCCGCGCCCGGCGCCGGTGGACAGCCCGCCGTGGGCGAGCAGCGCCACCCCGGCCCCGGCGAAGGCCACCCACAGCAGGTCGAGCAGCCGCCGCGAGGTGGCCACCGCCAGCCCGAGCGGGCCGAGGAACTCCACCGTGACCGAGATGCCCAGCGGGATCCGGGCGAACGACTGGTAGATGGAGAAGTTCATCACTGCGAGCGTCACGCCGAACGCGGCTGCCACCCCCATATCCCGCCACGCGCGGCCAAGGCCCCGTGACGGAGGAACGGGGCCTTGGGCCAGCGGGCGTTTCAGGGGGTCGTCCCCCGGGCTAGCACTGCGGGTTAGGCCTGTCATCGCGTTGCGCAGCGGACGGATCCCTACCATGGCCATCACGGCGGCGGAGGTCCACAGCCGCAGGCCGGTGACCGCGGCAGGCGGGATCTGGGCGAAGAGCTTAGCGGCCAGCCCGGCGCCGAACTGTACCGAGAAGATGCCGGTCAGGACGAGTGCGGAGGGCGGCACGGCGGTCCTGGATGTCATCCGTGCCCGTACCTTCTCAGCCAGCACGAGCGGCTTACTCCCAGCGGAACAGGCGCGCCGCCAGCGCGATGCCGACCACGGCCCAGACGATCAGCACGGCGAGGTCGCGGACCGGCAGCCCTGCCGCGTGCTGCAGAACGCGGTGCAGCCCGTCGGAGAGCGCCCCGGAGGGCAGCAGGGTCAGCACGGGCCGCGCCGCGGCAGGGAACTTCGTCAGCGGGAAGATGATCCCGCCGATTCCCAGCAGCACCAGGTAGACCAGGTTGGCCAGGGCCAGCGTCGCCTCGGCGCGCATCGTGCCGGCCAGCAGCAGCGCCAGGCCGCTGAAGGCGGCCGTGCCGGACAGCACCAGCAGGGCCACCCAGACCGCGGCGCCGGGGCCGGCATGCGGCCGCCAGCCCAGCGCCAGGCCCACCCCGATGAGGATCACGACCTGCACCAGCTCGACGGCGACCACCGTGACGGTCTTCGCCCCGATCAGCCCGGTGCGGGACAGCGGAGTGGAGCCGAGCCGCTTGAGCACCCCGTACCGGCGCTCGAACCCGGTGGCGATGGCCTGGCTGGTGAAGGCGGTGGAGAGCACCGCGAGCGCGATCACCCCCGGCACCAGGAAGTCGACCCTGGCCCGCTCGCCGGAGCCCACCTTGACCAGGTCGTCCAGGGTAAAGGCGGTCAGCAGCAGCACCGGGATGATCAGCGTCAGCAGCAACTGCTCACCGTTGCGTACCAGCGTCCTGGCCTCCAGGCCCGCCTGCGCCATGATCATCTTCGCCATCGGGGCGGCCCCGGGATCGGGCGCCGGCCACTCCGCCACATCAGCCATATGGCTCACGACCGCAGCTCCCGCCCAGTCAGTTCCAGGAACACGTCTTCCAGGGTGCGGCTCTCGATCCGCAGTTCCTGGGCCAGCACGCCGCGCTCGGCGCACCAGGCGGTCACCGCGGCCACCAGCCGCGGGTCCACCCGGTTGTGCACCTCTACCAGGTAATGCCCGGCCGGCGACTCCTTGGCCGCGGTGCCTACCGGCAGCGCGGCGAGAAGGCCCTCGATATCCAGCCCTGGCTCGGCCCGGAAGCGCACCTGCCCGGCGGTGCCGGTCAGTTCGGCCGGCGTGCCCTCGGCGACCAGCTTGCCGTGGTCGACGATGGCCACGTGGTCGGCGAGCCGCTCGGCCTCGTCCATGTGGTGGGTGGTGAGGATCACGCTGGCGCCCGACGCGCGCAGCCCGGCGATGAGATCCCACGTCGCATGACGGGCCTGCGGGTCCAGGCCGGAGGTGGGCTCGTCAAGGAACACCAGTTCCGGGCGGCCGATCACCGCGGCGGCCAGGGAGACCCGTTGCTGCTGCCCGCCGGACAGCCGTCTGACCGGCGTCCGCACCGAGCCGGTGAGCCCCAGCCGGTCAAGCAGCCACAGCGGGTCCAGCGGATGTGCGTGGAACCGCGCGAGCACGCGCAGGTACTCGCCTGGCCGGACGGCGGGCGGAATGCCGCCGGACTGCAGCATCACCCCGACGCGGGGGCGGAGAGCGTGGGCGTCGGTGACCGGGTCGAGCCCGAGCACCCTCGCGGTGCCCGCGTCGGGCCGCCGGTATCCCTCGCAGATCTCGATCGTGGTGGTCTTGCCCGCCCCGTTCGGCCCCAGCACCGCGGTCACCGCGCCGCGGCGGGCCCGCAGGCTGAGCCCGTCCACCGCGGCCGTGTGCCCGTATCGCTTGACGAGATCACAGATCTCGACCGCGGTGGTATCTGTCACGCTCGCGAGTTTAGAGGGACGTACTGGCCTGGGGGACACTCCGCCTCCCCGGGGGCAAGCCCCGGACCCCGATGGCCCTGGAACCCCCCGGTGGCCCAAGGCCCCGTTCCTTCGTCACGGGGCCTTGGCCATGCCGGTGGACGCCGCGCCGACCAGAGCCTTGATCAGGCGCGGGTCCGCGCCTGCCTCGGGGTGCCACTGCACCGCGACAAAGAAGGGACCGTCTGGTTCGGTGTGCTCCACCGCCTCGACGACGCCGTCCTCCGCCCATGCGGTGGCGACCAGGCCGTCGCCGAGGCGGTCGATCGCCTGGTGGTGCGCGGTCGGCACGTCGACCGCGGTTCCGTTAGCGCCGAGGATGCCGGCCAGCCGCGAGCCCGCCTCGATCCGCACCGGGTGTGAGCCGAACGTGCCTGGTGACGGGGTATGCCCGGCGTCGTTATGCAGGTGCTGGCACAGCGTGCCGCCGCGGGCCACGTTGACCAGTTGCATGCCGCGGCACACGCCGAGCACCGGTTTCCCCGCCGCCACGGCCGCGTCGAGCAGCTCAAGCTCGGCCGCGTCGCGCGCCTGGCTCACCCGCGACGTGGCCGGGTGCGGCTGCTCCCCGTACAGGCCGGGGTCGATGTCGCCGCCGCCGGTCAGCAGCACCCCGTCGAGCCTGCTCACCGCCGCGGCGATGCCGGGCAGCGGCGGCAGCAGCACCGGGATCCCACCGGCCGCGGCCACCTGCTGGGCGTAGTTGGCGGGCAGCAGCACGGCGGGCTTGTGCCAATGGGACCAGCGGGCGTCCTCGCAGTAGGCGGATAGGCCGATCACGGGCGCGGTGCGCACTTGGCTCCTCCAGGCCAGACGGGAAAGGGGCGACGGGCGGAATCTAGCCGGCTAAAGAGGCGTCACGTACGCGCCGGAGATGCCGCCGTCCACCAGGAACGTCGACGCGGTCACGAACGAGGCGTCGTCGCTGGCCAGGAACGCCACGGCGGCGGCGATCTCACCGGGCTCACCGAAGCGGCCCATGGGCACATGGACCAGCCGCCGCTGCGCGGCTTCCGGGTCGGCCGCGTAAAGCTGCTGGAGCAGGGGCGTGTTGATGGGCCCCGGGCACAGCGCGTTCACCCGGATCTTCTCCCGGGCGAACTGCACCCCGAGTTCCCTGCTCATCGCCAGCACGCCGCCCTTGGAGGCGGTGTAGGAGATCTGCGAGGTCGCGGCGCCGAGCACCGCGACGAACGAGGCAGTGTTGATGATCGAGCCGCCGCCGGCCCGCTGCATGTGCGGGATCACGTGCTTGCAGCACAGATACACCGAGGTGAGGTTGACCTCCTGCACCCGCCGCCACGCGTCCAAGCCGGTGACCAGGATGGAGTCATCCTCGGGCGGGGAGATCCCGGCGTTGTTGAACGCGATATCGATCCGGCCGAACTCGCGCGCCGCGGTCTCGTAGACGGCGCGCACGTCGTCCTCGCTGGTCACGTCCGCCTGGACGAAGATCCCCCCGGCCTCGGTGGCGGCGGCTTTCCCCGTGTCACCGTCGATGTCCACCGCGACGATCTTGGCTCCCTCGGCGGCGAACCGCCGCACGGTGGCCAGCCCGATGCCGCTTCCGGCCCCGGTAATCACGGCGACCCGGTCCAGCAGGCGTTGCATAAGCCCTGATCACACTCCCTGTGTCGGGCGGGCCCCGGGACCCGCCGGGCGTCCGGGCCAGGCGGCTACGGCCCTTCGTAATTCAGCGGTTTGTCTACTCGGTCGCGATGAACACGTTCTTCGTCTCGGTGAACGCGTCGAGGGCATCCGGCCCCAGTTCCCGGCCGAGCCCGGACTGCTTGAAGCCGCCGAACGGCGTCCAGTAGCGGACCGAAGAGTGGGAGTTGACCGACAGGTTGCCGGTCTCCACGTCCCGGGCCACCCTGATGGCCCGGCCCACGTCGCGGGTCCAGACCGAGCCGGACAGGCCGTAGGGCGTGTCGTTGGCCATCGCGACCGCCTGCGCCTCGTTGTCGAACGGGGCCACCGCGACCACCGGGCCGAACACCTCCTCGGTGTAGGCCGGGTCGTCGAGGCGCACCGGCGCGAGCACCGTCGGCGGGAACCAGTAGCCCGGGCCCTCCGGAGCGCGGCCGCGGAACGCCACCGGCGCGCCCGCCGGCACGTAGGAGGCCACCTTGGCCCGGTGCTCGGCCGAGATCAGCGGCCCCATCTCGGTGTCCTCGCGGGCCGGGTCGCCGACGGCGACCGCCTTGACCGCGGGCTCGAGCAGTTCGAGGAACCGGTCGTACACATCCCGCTGGACCAGGATCCGTGACCTGGCGCAGCAGTCCTGGCCGGCGTTGTCGAACGCGGCGACCGGCGCGGTGGCCGCGGCCTTCTCCAGGTCGGCGTCGGCGAACACGATGTTGGCGCTCTTGCCGCCCAGTTCCATCGTGACCCGCTTCACCTGCCGGGCGCAGCCGGCCATGATCTCCCGCCCCACCTCGGAGGACCCGGTGAAGACGATCTTTCGCACGTCGGGGTGGTCGATCAGCCGCTGGCCCACGACCGAGCCCTTGCCGGGCAGCACCTGGAACACGCCCTCGGGCAGCCCGGCCTCCAGCGCCAGTTCGGCGATCCTGATCGCGGTCAGCGGCGTGCGCTCGGCGGGCTTGGCGATCACCGGGTTGCCGGCGGCCAGCGCGGGCGCGACCCCCCAGCCGAGGATCGGCATCGGGAAGTTCCACGGCACGATGACGCCCACCACGCCGACCGGCTCGTGGAAGGTGACGTCGAGCCCGCCAGGCACCGGGATCTGCTTGCCGCACAGCCGTTCCGGCGCCGCGGCGTAGTACCGCAGCACGTCGCGGACGTTGCCTGCCTCCCACCGGGCCTGCCCGGCCGGGTGGCCCGAGCCCAGGGTCTCCAGCTCGGCCAGCTCGCCGATGTACGCGTCGATGACGTCGGCGAAGGTGCGCAGTACCGCCGCCCGCTCGCCCGGGGCCACCTTCCGCCACGCCGGCTGAACGGCCACGGCGCGCGCGATCGCCGCGTCGGCCGCTGCCGCGGAGGTCTGCTCGACCTCGGCCACCGGTTCCTCGGTGGCCGGGTTCAGCACGGTGAAAACAGGCATCGTCGTTGATCCGCTCCGGGTCGGCTAGGTCCGCTCGAAGCCGCGGTACAGCTCCCAGTCGGTGACCGCGGCGTCGAACGCGGCCAGTTCCACTTTGGCATTGTTCGCGTAGTGCTCGACCACGTCGCTGCCGAACGCCTTGCGCGCCAGCTGGCTGTGCTGCCACGCATCGAGCGCGTCCCGGAGCGTGGCGGGCACCCGGGGGCCCGGGCCGGAGTAGGCGTTGCCCTCCATGGCCGGCTCCAGCGGCAGCTCGTGCTCGATCCCATCCAGGCCGGCCGCGATCATGGCGGCGATGGCCAGGTAGGGGTTGACGTCCCCGCCGGGCACCCGGTTCTCCGGGCGCAGCGAATGCCCGTGCCCGACCAGGCGGTAGGCGCAGGTCCGGTTGTCCACCCCCCAGCGCACCGCGGTGGGGGCGAAGCTGCCGGCCACGTAGCGCTTGTAGGAGTTGACGTTCGGCGCGTGGAACAAGATCAGCTCGCTCAGCCCGGCGAGCTGCCCGGCGAGGAAGTGCTCGCCCACCGGGGACAGGCCGAACGGCCCGTCCCCGGCGAGCACCGGGCTCCCCGCCGAGTCCCGAAGCGACAGGTGGATGTGGCAGGAGTTGCCCTCGCGCGCGTTCGGCTTGGCCATGAACGTGAGGCTCATGCCGTCCTGCGCCGCGATCTCCTTGGCACCTGTCTTGTAAATCGAATGGTTGTCGCAGGTGGTGACCGCGTCGGCGTAGCGGAACGCGATCTCGTGCTGGCCGAGGTTGCACTCGCCCTTGGACGACTCGACGTACATGCCCGCGCCGGACATGCCCAGCCGGATCCGCCGCATCAGCGGTTCCACCCGGCCGGTGCCGAGGATGGAGTAGTCCACGTTGTACTGGTTCACCGGGGTGAGGTCGCGGTAGGCCATGGCCTGCGCGTCCTCGAAGGAATCCCGGTACACGCAGAACTCAAGCTCGGTGCCGGCGAAGGCGGTCCAGCCGCGGGCGGCCAGCCGGTCGGTCTGCGCCTTGAGTATCTGCCGGGGCGAGGCGACCACCGGGCTGCCGTCGGTCCAGGCCAGGTCGGCCAGCACCAGCGCGCTCGCCTCGTGCCACGGCAGGTGGCGCATGGTCCCGAGGTCGGGCACGAGGACGAAGTCCCCGTACCCGCGCTCCCAGGACGACATCTCGTACCCGTCCACCGTGTTCATCTCGATGTCCACGGCGAGCAGGTAGTTGCACCCCTCCGCGTGGTGGCTGACCACCTCGTCGAGGAAGAACTCCGCCGATACCCGCTTGCCCTGCAGCCGCCCCTGCATGTCGGTGAACGCGAGCACGACCGTGTCGATCGTGCCCGCGTCCACCGCCCCCCTCAGCTCGTCCAGGGAGAGCATCCCCGGGCGAGCAGCCGTGCTGCCGGATTCGGGCACTGTCACGTGGTCCCTTCGTCAGGCGATGCGTGCACGGTCAGCTGGCCAGTTCCCGCTCGATGGCGGCCAGTTCCTCGGCCGAGCCCTGCACCCTCGGGCCCTTGAACCAGTTCTTCGCGGAGACCAGCCAGTAGATCCCAGCGAAGCCGATGACCGCGAGCACCGCGAACACGGCGTAGTTGAAGGTCGTCCAGGTGATCGGGCCGACCTGCGGCAGCATGAACAGGATCGTGATGATTGCCACCCACGTCACGGCGATCCAGCCGACCACGTAACTCCACCGGCCCAGGTGCCACGGTCCCCGCTTGAAGCTCTCGCCCTGGCGCAGCCGCAGGTAGGTCGGGGTCACGTAGGCGATGTACAGGCCGATCGTCGCGATGGAGGTGACCGCCGCGTAGGCGGCATAGTTCCACAGGTAAGGCAGGCCCAGGATCAGCGCACCGACCGCGGCGAGCCAGATCGCGTTGGTGGGCGTTCTGGTCCGCTTGTTCACCTTGTGCCAAACGCCCGAGCCGGGCAGTGCACCGTCACGGGAGAACGCGTAGATCATCCGGGAGTTGGCGGTCACCGACGACATGCCGCAGAACAGTTGGGCACCGATCACGATCAGCAGCAGCAGTTCGGCACCTCTGTTGCCGACGGCGTCGATGATGACCTGGGCCGCCGGCACGGGAGCGAGCGACTCGTTGGCGTAGTGCTGGATGGCGAACGTAACGCCGATCAGCAGCACCCAGCCGGCGATGAGGGACACGACGATCGACATGACGATGCCCCGCGGTCCCGCGGTAGCGGCCTTGTGCGTTTCCTCGGTCATGTGCGCCGACGCGTCGTAGCCGGTGAAGGTGTACTGCGCCAGGAGCAGGCCGATCAGGACGATGTAGAAGGAGCCAACGCCCAGGCCGGTCCCGTTGTAGAAGTGCCCGAAGACGAAGCTGGCCGACTGGTGGTGCGACGGGGCGAAGGCCAGCACGCCAACGATGATCAGCACCCCGAGGATGTGCCACCACACGCTGACGTCGTTCAGCAGCGCGACCAGCCGGATGCCGAACTGGTTGAGCAGGCCGTGCACCAGCAGCACAATCGCATAGATGACCACTGTGATCGATCGTGCCGCGCTCATGTTGAACGTCAGCGTGAGCCAGGCGTGAATGAACAGCGAGGCGCCGAAGTCGATACCGGCGGTCACTGCGACCTGGCCGAGGAAGTTGAACCAGCCAGTGAACCATGACCAGGCCGGCCCGTTCTTCTTTGCGAGCTTCGCCGACCAGTAGTAGAGGCCGCCCGCGGTCGGGAAGCTGGAGCACACCTCGGCCATCGAGAGGCCGACGAACAGGGTCATGATCCCAACGAAGGGCCAGCCCCAGACGATCACGACGGGGCCGCCGGTGAGCATGCCGAACCCGTACAGGGTCAGGCAGCCGGACAGGATCGAGATGATCGTGAACGAGACCGCGAAGTTGGAGAAGCCGGACATGCGGCGGCGCAGCTCCTGGGCGTAGCCCATTTCATGGAGTCGTTGCTCGTCCTCTGTCATCGCCGCGCGCTCATTGACCGCCACGGGAACTCCTTGTTTGGTGACGCGGCGTATCCGCCGCGGGGTCGTGCTGCCGGGGGCACGCCGGGGCGTCTCACCTGGCCGCTGTGTCCCAATGGTTTAGTATCTGACCATTGAGGGTTACACTCCCGGTCATGTCAAGACCTGCGCCGGAAAAGAATGTCGGGAGCTGACCTGGCCGCTCTGCTCGGCCCGGTGCGGGCGGGCAACGCGTTCGAGGAAACGGTCGAGCGGATGCTCACCGTCATCAAGCTTGGCCTGGTGGCCCCGGGGGACAGGTTCCCGCCAGAACGCGAGCTTGCGGCCCTGCTTGGCGTAAGCCGGCTGACCCTCCGCGAGGCGATCCGGGCGCTACAGCAGGCCGGTTTCGTGGAGCCGCGGCGGGGCCGGTTCGGCGGCACGTTCGTGACCTACGAGCAGCCCGCGCCCGACCCGGGGGAGGCGCGGCGGATCGCGCTGGAAGACGCCAGCAAGCTGACCGACGCGCTCACTTTCCGGCTGGTGGTGGAGACCGGCGCCGCCGAGGTGCTCGCCGCCTCCGGCGACGACCGGGGCCGGGGTGTGCTGCTGGCCCGCCTGGCCGACCTGAACAACGCCACCCCCGGCGACTACCGGCGGCTGGACACGCTGTTCCACCTGACGATCGCGGAGCTGACCGGGTCCAGCCTGCTGACCGCCGCGTGCACCGACGCCCGGATGCGGCTGAATGACCTGCTGAACGCGATCCCGGTGCTGCAGCACAACATCGAGCACACCGCCCGCCAGCACACCGCCATCACCGAAGCGATCCTGGCCGGTGACGCCGCGCGGGCGCGCCGCGCGGTGGCCGAGCACCTCGACGGCACCGCCGCCCTGC
>CAVPMG010000014.1:0-253902 GCA_963706115.1 uncultured Actinomycetes bacterium
ATTCCGGAGTGATCCCAGGGGACCAGGTTGCGCTCATCGCTTGCCTCAGTTCTCCCACAGGGTGGCGATGCCCTGACCGACGCCGATGCACATGGCCGCCGCCGCCCGGCTGGCGCCGCGCCGGCGCAGTTCATGCAGCAGGGTGGTGGTGATGCGGGCGCCTGAGCAGCCGAGCGGGTGGCCGATGGCGATCGCGCCGCCGTTGACGTTCAGCCGGTCGGGGTCGAGCTTGAGCTCGTCGGCCACGGCCACCGCCTGGGCCGCGAATGCCTCGTTGAGCTCGACTAGGTCCAGCGCGTCCGGCTGCCAGCCGGACCTGGCCAGCACCTTGCCCATGGCCGGCACCGGGCCGATGCCCATGTAGTCCGGGTGCACGCCCGCCGCCGCGGTGCCCGCGTACCTGGCCATCGGGTCCGGTGCGCCGCTGGCAAGCAGGCGCTCGGACACCAGCAGGACCACCGCCGCCCCGTCGTTGAGCGGGGAGGAGTTCCCCCCGGTCACGGTGCCGTCGCGGCGGAAGGCGGGGCGCTTTGCGGCCAGTTCGGCCAGGGTGAGGTCATCCCTGATGCCCTCGTCGGCGGTGACGTCCCCGGCCGGAGTGGTCACCGGGACGATCTCGCCGGCGAACCGGCCCGCGTCCCGCGCCGCGGCCGCCCGCTGGTGGCTGCGCAGCGCGAACTCGTCCTGGCGCTCCCTGGTCACCTGATAGCGGTCGGCGACGTTCTCCGCGGTCTCCCCAAGGCTGATCGGCGGGTACATCTCGGCCATCCGGGGGCTGACCAGCCGCCAGCCCAGCCGGGTATCGGCGACACCGGCCTCCCGCGGGAACGGGCCCTCCGCCCGCGGCAGCACGAACGGCGCACGGGTCATCGATTCCGCCCCGCCGGCCAGGCACACCTCGGCCTCGCCCGCGGCGATGGCGCGGGCGGCGCAGGCGATCGCCTCCATGCCCGAGCCGCACAGCCGGTTCACCGTGGCACCGGGGATCTCCACCGGGAGGCCGGCCAGCAGCGCGGCCATCCTGGCGACGTTCCTGTTGTCCTCCCCCGCCTGGTTGGCGGCACCCCAGTACACGTCGTCGATCCGCGCCGGATCCAGCCATTGATTGCGGGCGAGCAGCGCGGCGATCACATCGGCGGACAGGTGATCGGGGCGGACAGTGGCGAGCGCGCCCTTGATCTTCCCCACCGGCGTACGGCACGCATCCACTGCATAGACGGTACTGATGGCCCACCACCTTCTCCCTCTGGTGCGAGACTACCGGGCACGGGTTCCGCGCGAGGGCCGGGGACGAGCCGGTCAGCGGTCGGGCCCCCAGCGGTACCGGATCAGCCGCAGCCCCGGCAGGGCAAGGGCTGCCTGGTAGCCCTTGGGCGCTGACAGGGCCGCGAACGAGCACCCGGCCGCGGCGGCCCACCCGGGCACGTCGGGTTCCAGCGGCAGCCGCGGTCCCGGCGGGAGCCCGGGCGGGACCCGGCTGCGCACCGGGGCGCCCAGCACGGGGAATGCGTCCATGCCGTGCGCGATGCCGGTGCCGGCGCATTTGAGCACCGCCTCGGCCCGCACCCACCAGCGGATCACGGCGTGGTGGCGCTCGGGTTCCGGCAGCATCTCCACGATCGCGGCGTCGTCGGGGTGCATGGCCGAGGCCAGCGAGCAGACGCACCCGCTGGGCTCCCGCTCGACATCGATGCCGACCTGGCCGCGGGCCACCGCGATGGCCACGGCCTCGCCGGAGTGGGCCAGGGAGAAGGACAGGCCGGGCCAGGTGCCGTCGCCGGGCCGGCCGTATTCCCCCGGCAGGTGCGATGGCGTCGGTCGGCTTGGCGTCCAGACGTCATAGTCGCCCTGAGGGGTTCCATTCGGGTCGCCGTCCCGGTCCAACACACCGGTCAGCACGGGCTTGCCCGCCGGGCCGCCGCAGGTGGGGCAGTGCTGGCGCCCGAAGGTGAGCCGGCTGGGGTCGGTGCCCAGGTGGCCGGCCAGCACCCGGCGCAGCATCACGTGCGCCACCTGGTAGCGGTGCCGGTCGGCCGGGAACACGAACGCGGCCGCCCGCGCCTTCTCCCGCGCGTCCATCTCGGCCAGGTCCGACCGGTTCAGGCTGATCATCCTGGTGTCGAACCAGGACACCTCTGCCGTCTGGCCGGCCGGGTCCGCGGCCCGGGGCGCGCCGGCCGTCCCTGGACGGCCCGATGCCGTGGTCATGAGCCCCCCTGCCCGGCGATGAACGCGGCCAGCGTGCCCAGTGTGGCCAGCGCGTCCAGGTTCAGGTCGGTGCCGGCCACGTCCACACCGAAGCGGCGCTGGACCTCTCGCAGCAGCAGCGTGCCGGTCAGCGAATCGAGGGCGACCGCCTCGCCGAACAGCGGCGCGCCGGCGGGCAGGCCGGCCAGTTCGTCCCGGCCGGTGATCCGGGCCAGGATCTGCCGCAGCTCACCGATGACCGGGCCGGCCCGGCCGGATCCGGGCCCGCCCCGGCGGGGACCGCCGCGCCGCCGCCCGCCCCCTCCGGCTCACCCGGGGCGCGCACCCAGGCCGGCAGCGCCGGCAGCGGGGCCCACGTGCCCCGGCGGAACACCGCGCCACGAGGGGTTTCAGGGCCATCGGGGTCCGGGGTGTCCCCGAAGTGTGGGTCGTCCCCCCAGGCCGGCACCGCGTCCTGCGGCCCGGCGCGGAACCCGGCCCCGGTCAGCGCGAGCCGCAGCGGCACGTTCCGCTCGGTAAGTACGCACCGGACGGCTACCTCGCGCGCACCCGCCCTGGCCGCCGACCGGGTGACCCAGGCGAGCAGCGCGCCGATCACCCCCCGCCCCATCGCGCGGCAGGACATCATCAGCAGCCGCACCGTCCAGATGCCACCGGGGCCGCGGCTGGTCACGCAGGCCCCGACGATGCCGTCGTCACCGAAGGCGTCGCGGAGCCTCACGGCGGCGACATCGGTGTCCGGCGCCGTGATCGCGGCGGTGAGCTCCGCCTCGCCCACGGCCTGCCCGGCCGAGTTGAACTGCCTGGTGCGGGCCGCGAGTTCGTGCAGCCGCGGCACGTCCGCCCGGGTCGCGGGGGCGATCGTGACCTGGGTGCCGACCGAGGCCAGAAAGTCGTCCCGGCTGCCGCCGAAGGCCCGCTCCGCGGCTCGGCGGTGGCGCCGGGCCGCATACATCTCCCCCCGCCTGCGCGCCTCGTCCGTCACCGCGGCGGCGCCGAACTCCGGCCAGCCGGCCGCCTCCGCGACCTCGTCGGGCGCGAGCACGAGCACTTCGGGAAGCCCCGCGCCGACCTCGGCACGCTCATAGGGGTCGTCGTCCACGAAGGCGAGCGCGTCGGTGCCGATCGCCAGTTCCGCGGCGATGCGGGCCAGTGCGCCGGATTTCGGGCCCCAGCCGCACTCCACGGCCGCGAAGGCGGCACCGGTCACTTCGGCGGCGTGCGCGGCGGCCTGCGGTGGGTTCTTGCTCGCGATCGCGTGCAGAATCCCACGGGACGCGAGGCCGGACAGTACCCCGGCCATGGCCGGGTTCGCGGCCGGCGGGGTGTCCCCCGACTCCAGGTAGACCCCGTCGAGCAGGGTGTTGTCGATGTCCCAGACCACGCACTTGACCAGGCGTGGTGCGGCGGCTGTGGTCACCGGCCCGCCTCCCCGCCGCCCTCGCCCACGGCCGGGGTCCCCGGCCGCCACTCCATCGTCAGGTGCGTGGCCTCGAAGCCGAACTTCCGGTACAGCGCGCGCATGCCCAGGTTGCTTGCGTGCGTCTTGCCGGTGAGATGGGTGTAACCGGCCTGCGCCGCCGCCTGCACCACCGCGGCCATGAGCAGCTCAGCGACGGTGCCGCGGCCCGGGACGTCGGCGGTGGCCAGCGACCGGAAGTTGCCGTACCTGGCGCCGGTCAGCGAGTTGGTGCGACCCGACAGCCAGGCCCAGCCCACCGGCACCCCACCCGCCTCCCCTTCCCCCTTCATCGCCTCCCCATCCCCCGGCATGGCCACCGCGACAAGCGTGACCTCTCCCGGCTTGCCGAGCGCGGCGGCGACCCGCTTGCGGTGCAGCGCCGCGTCCTCGATCGCCTCGTCGCCGAACGACGCCCGGGCGATGTCGATTTCGAACCCGGCGATGACGTCCAGGTCACTCTCGCGGGCCGGGCGGATCAGGAACCCGGCGGTGCCATCGGTCATGGCCGGCTCACCCCCGCCCCCGGCCCCCCGGCGCTCAGCGGCTGCGGGCGCAGCACCGTGCCGCCACAGGCGGGGCAGCCCGCGGCCTTCAGCTCGGCGATCCGCGTCCAGCGGGCACCGGGGCCTACCTCGTGCACCGCCCCGCAGGCCACGCACCGGTACGGCCGGGTGGCGGCGGCCCGGGTCTGCGCCGAGTACAGCGGCCCGTCGTAGCGTCCGCTGCGGGCGGCCTTGCTGTCCTGCGTGGTGCGCAGGTGGTAGAGGTGGCTGGTGCCCGCCAGGATGCCCGCACCGGTGTAGAGGTTGAACCCCGGCGTCAGCGAGCGGATGGCGAGTCCCATGTCCGTCATCAGGCGCTGGGTCGCCACGGTCTCCGCGGGCCGGCGTGGGCCGAAGGAGAAGAACACGTGCCCGCCGGCGCCCGGGGCCAGGGCGTCCACCGCGCGGGACAGGAACAGTTCCGCCCCGGCCACCGTGTACGGGGGATCCGTGCAGGCCACGTCGAACGCGCCGGTCAGTGCGGCGGGCAGCGGGTCGCGGAGGTCGTGCTCAATGACCTCGGCGGGGAATCCGGGATCGCGCAGTTCGCCACGCAGGTAGCCCACCAGGTCGGGGTCGCAGTCGAGCACGGTGACCCCGCGCGGCCGCCCGGCGGCGCCGGCGTGCCCGGCAAAGACCGCGAGCGCCACGCTGACCAGGTCGTCGTCACCGAGCAGCAGGATCCGCTGCCCGGCCAGCGCGCCCGCCTCGTGCATGGCCAGTACCCGGCGCAGCTTGGTGTCCACGGTGCAGTGGGTCTGGTCCAGATCCAGCTTTGCCGCGGGCTCGCCACGCTCCGCGGCTTCCAGCGGCCCGGCCAGCGTGGCGACCGCGTCGGGGACCACCACGCCGAGGCCGCCGCAGCACGGGCAGCGGCCGGTTATCTCCGCCTGCCCCGTTCCCGGTTCCGCCTGCCCGGTCAGGCTCGCCCGTCCCTCCGGGGTCAGCCGTACCGGGCGGGCCCGGTCCACCATGCCGCGCTTGCGCAGCTCATTGCAGATGGCGGCGACGATCGGGACCGGCAGCTCGGCCCGCCGGCTGATCTCGCGCGCCGCGACCGGCTCGTGGCGGGCGATCACCCGGAGGACATCGGCAACGCCGGCCGGCCCCTCCGCCAGCCCGACCGCGGCGGCGACCTCCGCGGTAACTGCGTCAACGTCCATGCGTAGCGTTCTTGTAGGTGCAGTTCTGTGTGGATGCTGCGTCCAGTGTTCCTGGAATGGATGCTGAGTTCCCGTGAGTATTCAAGGTTCGTGAGTTCTCAGCGTCCCGGCCGGGGCGGCCCGGCTTGGCTGACCGCGGCCAGCGGCGGGCCATCGGGTATCCTCCCCCATCATGCCAGGAAAGCTTGCACCGGGCCGGCAGCCGACCCGCCTCCCCTTTCCTCCTTCCCCGGCCGCGGCAGCTCCCGTGCCCAAGCGGCTCTGGACGGTGGACGCCGCGCTGACCCCGGGCTCGCCGGTGTCCGATATCACCGAGCTGACCGCGTCCGCGACCGCCGCGGTGCAGGCCGGCGGCGGCACCGTGCTCGACTCCAGCCACGTGATCTTCCCCAACGGCGCGGTCACCCTGGTGCTCATCCTGGCCGAGTCGCACCTGGCCATCCACACCTGGCCGGAAGAGAACCTGATCGCGGTGGACCTGTTCAGCTGCGGCTCGATCGCCGCCGAACGGGTGGCCGCCGAACTGATCAAGTCGCTGCGGCTGGCCGACCCGCAGGTGCACCGGATGGAGCGCGGCGCGATCCGCCGCTGAGCAGTGCTGCCCCGGGGGAGCGACCCCCCGGAACCCCCCGATGGCCTACGGCCCGGTTCCTCCGTCACCGGGCCGGGGCCCCGCTGCCCCGGGGGAGCGACCCCCCGGAACCCCCCGATGGCCTACGGCCCGGTTCCTCCGTCACCGGGCCGGGGCCCCGCTGCCCCGGGGGAGCGACCCCCCGGAACCCCCCGATGGCCTACGGCCCGGTTCCTCCGTCACCGGGCCGGGGCCTTGCCGGCCGACGTCTGCGGCCGACCGGACTGGCACTCAGCCAGGGACTGACAGCGACAGGCCGAACCTGCCCTTCTCGTCGGTCCACCAGCCCGCCAGGCTGAACCCGGCCGCCGCCAGTTCCGCGGCCACCCGTTCCCTGCGGAACTTCGCCGACACCTCCGTCCGCATTTCCTCGCCCTCGGCGAAGCTCACCTCCAGGTCGATCGCGGGCAGCGTCACCACCTGCGGCTGCAGCGATCGGAGCCGCATCTCGATCCACTCCTCGCGGGCATCCCACAGGGCGACATGTTCGAAAGCGTCGGTGTCGAAGTCCGCGCCAAGCGCGGTGTTCAGCACGGAAAGGATGTTCTTGTTGAACGCGGCGGTCACACCCGCCGCGTCGTCGTAGGCGGCGACGAGCACCGCGGGATCCTTGACCAGGTCGGTGCCGAGCAGGAACGCGTCCCCGGGGCGAAGCCGGGCCCGCAGCGAGGCGAGGAACGCCGCCCGCTGGCCGGGCAGCAGGTTGCCGATGGTCCCGCCGAGAAACACCACGAGCCGCTGGCCGGTATCGCTGGGGAGGCCCAGGTGCTCCTCGAAGTCGGAGACCACGGCGGTGACCGCGAGCCCGGGGTACTCCCCGTCCACCCGGCGCGCGGCCTCGATCAGCGCCGCCTCGCTCACGTCCACGGGGACGAAGCTGGCCAGCGTGCCCACCCCGGCCAGCGCGTCGAGCAGCAGCCTGGTCTTGTCCGCCGCGCCGGCGCCAAGTTCCACGAGGGTGCGGGCGCGGGTGGCGGCGGCGATCTGCCCGGCGGCCGCGCGCAGGATGGACCGCTCGGCCCGGGTCGGGTAGTACTCGTCCAGGCGGGTGATCTTCTCGAACAGTTCGCTCCCCCGCTCGTCGTAGAACCACTTCGGCGGGAGCATCTTCGGGGTGGCCGACAGGCCGGCCCGGGCGTCCGCCCGCAGCGCTTCGGCGAGGAAACCGTCCGGCAGGCAGCGTTCGACACGCAATGCGGTCATCGGGGTGGTCATCCCTTCGTTGGGGGCAGGATGCGTTCCAGGGAGGGCAAGGGCAACGGCCGGACATCCACCCCGTCGGTGGTCGCGGTGAGCACGCACTGGTCGCTCACCTCGATCCAGCCCGGCTCGTCGTCCCCGGGCTCCGAGGCCACCAGCACGGCGTCGCCGCTCAGCCGGTAGCAGAGGGTGTCACCGGCCGCGGTGGCGGCGATCACCTCTCCGTTGCTGAGCAGGAAGTTGAAGCGGCCGCTGACCTGGTGCTCGGCCAGGGCGCCGACGACCTGGGCGAGGGCGTCCGCCGGGCCGCATCCCGCTCGCAGGCGGGCCAGCACCAGGGCCCAGGCCAGCGCCGAGTCACACCGCGCTTCCAGCGCGAGCAGGTCGGCGGCAGCCAGCGTCGCAGCCAGGGACCCGGTCGCCACGGGCCATCCGTTCAGCCTGCCGTTGTGTGAGAACAGCCAGGGACCGGCCGCATATGGGGCCGCGGCCGCCGCGCCGGCCTCGGTCCCTTCCGTCGCCGACCGCACCGCCGCGAGCAGCGCCCGGGTCCGGGTGACCCGCGCCAGGTCGGCGAAGCTGGCGTCGGCCCAGATCGGCCCGGCCCGGCGGTACCTGGCCGGCACCGGGTCGCCGTCGGCGTACCAGCCGACGCCGAACCCGTCGACGTTCATGGTCCCGTGGCACTGGCGGCGGGGCGCCCACGCCTGGGTGCCCAGCCCGTGCGGCGGGTCGAGCAGCAGCGCCCGCAGCGTCGCTGGCGGGCCCAGGTAGGCCAGGTGGCGGCACATCGGCTAGCGGAGCGGCCCGGAGTGAAGGGGGGCGTGGAGAGAGACGGGGAGGCGGGTGGGGGGCGGGTCCGCGTCGCGGGCGGTGCGGAAGCCCGCGAAGATCTGCCGCCGGATCGGGTAGTCCCAGTTGCGGAACGTGCCGCGGCAGGCGACCGGGGCGACGCCGAACGCGCCACCGCGGAGCATCTTGTACTCGCTGCCGAAGAACACCTCGGAGTACTCCTTGTAGGGCCAGGGGGTGAAACCCGGGTAGGGCAGGAAGTCGCTGGCGGTCCACTCCCACACGTCCCCGATGAGCTGGCGCACGCCCGCCGGGCTCGCGCCGCGCGGGTAGCTGCCCGCCGGGGCCGGCTGGAGGTAGCGCTGCCCCAGGTTCGCCCGGTCCGGTGTGGGGTCCTCGTCGCCCCAGGGGAACCGGCGTGACCGCCCGGTGGCCGGGTCGTACCGCGCGGCCTTCTCCCATTCGGCCTCGGTCGGCAGCCGCCGGCCCGCCCACGCGGCGTACGCCTGTGCCTCGTACCAGGACACGTGCACGACCGGCTCCGCAGGCGGCACCGGCTCGGTGATGCCGAACCTGGTCCGCACCCAGCCGCTGCCCTCCCGCCGCCAGTACAGCGGCGCGGCGAGTCCCGCACGGTGCCGGTGGTCCCAGCCCCCGGGGCTCCACCAGCGCTGTTCGTCATAGCCGCCGTCGGCGAGAAACTCCTGGTAGGCCGCGTTGGTGACGGGGGTGGTGTCGAGGTAGAAGCCGGGCACGTCCACCGTGTGGGCGGGCCGCTCGTTGTCCAGCGCCCAGGCTTCGGTGGAGGTGCCCATGGTGAACGGCCCGCCGGGGATGAGCACCTCGCGCGGCAGTGACAGCACATCGGCCGGCGGCGCGGGCGGCGGCGCGGCGGTGAGCGCGGGCGCGCCCTTGCGGAGCTGATGCGTGATGAGCATGGTCTCGTCGTGCTGCTGCTCGTGCTGGGCGATCATGCCGTACGCGAACGCGCCGGTGAGCAGGCGGGTACCGCCGAAGGTGGACGCCTCCACCAGGTCGAGCACCCGGCCCCGTACCTCGTGGGCGTAGGCGCGTGCCTCGGCCGGCGGCAGCAGCGGCAGCGTCGGCCGTTCCACCCGGGGGTGCTCGAACGCGTCGTAGAGGGGGTCGATCTCCGGGTGCATCGGGTCCCGGCCGCCCACCTCCCGCAGCAGCCAGAGTTCCTCTTGGTTGGCGATATGCGCCAGGTCCCAGACCAGGGGTGACATCAGCGGCGAGTGCTGGCGCACCAGGTCCGCGTCATCGACGGAGCCGGTCAGCAACTCGGTGCGCTCCCGGGCGGCCACCAGGTTCCTGGCGACCAGGTCCCGCAGTGCCTCGGTGCCGGTCGGTGTCATGGCCTGATTCCTTCCGCGATGGGTGGGAGGGCGGGGTGGCGGGGTGATGGACTAGTCAGGGCGGGGCGGTGGGGTGATGGACTAGCAGGATCGCAAGCGCTGGCGGCCGCACGGGCCTCGTCGAGGCGGTCGTCGGCGGGACATCGGTACCGGGTGACGTATCGCTCGGCGAACGCGGTGACCGCGTCCCTGACCGCGGCCGGGGCGCCAAGCCGGGCCAGCGCCGGCTCGGCGGCCTCGAAGCACTTCACGCTGATGTCCCCGATGATCGGGTCGGTGGGACCGTGCCGCGCCGCCCACTCCCACGGGCTGCCGCAGTCCCAGCCCGCCCCGCCGCCCGCGCCGGCCTCGTCGCCGAAGTCCCCGCCGCACGCGGTGCCCGCCGTGTGCCAGAGGATTTCCGCGGCGCTCATCGCGGCCTGTGACGCGGCCTCGTCGTCGAGCAGCGCCGTGACCACGGCGGCGGGCACGATCCAGCCGTCGCCGGCCTGGGCGTCGATGACCCGGTACTCCAGGTGGCCGCGCGGGCGAACCGGCGGGAACAGCGTGGACAGGTGGTAGGAGAGGTCCTCCAGGGTGGGTGGCCGCTCGCCGCCGCCGCGCAGCCAGTCGCGGAACGTCAGCCCGGAGGGAGCGGTCCAGGGCTCGTCCCCCGGCCTGCGCACGCACATGACCTCCGCGGACAGCGCATAGTCGATCCAGGCCGCACGCGGGTCGGCATCCGGCGGCCACCTCCGACCTTGGCCCGCCACCGCGGGCACGGCGTTCTCCGGCGGACGCGTGCGGCACGGGTCAAGGCGGGCCCAGATGGCCTGGCGGGTGGACTTCCAGCCGGTGGGGCGGCCTTCGCGCAGCGGGGAGTTGGCGAACGCGGCGACGAACACGGGGCCGAGCGCGTGCAGCAGCCGCCACCGCCACCCGACGCTGGCCGGGCCGGTGCTCTGCTCGCCCGCGTCCAGGCAGACCTGCACCGAGGCGGTGCTGCACATCATCAGCCTGCCCCATGGGCCGGCCCGGTTGAAGAACTCCTCCATCGCCGCGTACCGGGGCACCTCGAGCACCCGGTGCGGGGACCGCAGCGGGTCGAGACCCTCCCCGGTCAGGCACAGGCCAGCAGGAAGTACTGCCTGACGGAGGGCGGTGAGATCGCGGCAGGTGATGTCCACGCAGGGGGCGAGGCCCTCCGCTGGCGCGGAACTGATCTCCACCTGCCCGCCGGGCTCTGTGGTAAGACGGCCGCCACCAGGAAGCGCGCCAGGCGCGCTCAGCCCGGCGAGGGCGGCGGCCACTCGCTGCTGATCGACGCGGACACCGGGGTCACGGCCATCGCGGACCAGCCATTCCAGTTCGACCCCGACCCGGCTGGGTGGGCCGGTCTTGAAGCAGATCCCGTGGATGTGCTCTTCGGCGTCGCTCTCGGTCAACGGCTCCCCAGCGGGCCCGTCGGCTGGTCCCGGGGGGTGCACGACGCCAGGGCGGCTGCTCGTCATGAGTTTCGCCCCGTCCGTCGGTCGATCACCGGTCAGTCCTAAGAAACTTACCGGCCGGCACTGACATTCCCGCTGCCGTACCCTGGGGCGCTGGATTGATGCCCCGGGGAGGGAAATTGAGCGGGAGTGGGCGAGATGTCGATGTTGTCGTCATCGGCATGGGACCAGGTGGCGAGCATGCCGCGGGCACCCTGGCCGAGGCCGGGCTGGCGGTGGCTGGCGTGGAGAGCCGGCTGGTCGGTGGCGAGTGTCCCTACTGGGGCTGCGTCCCCTCGAAGATGATGATCAGGGCCGCGGACCTGATCACCGAGGGGCGCCGGATTCCCGGCATGGCCGGCCGGTCCGAGATCGCCCCGGACTGGGCGCCGGTGGCCCGCCGGATCCGCGACGAGGCCACCGACGACTGGGACGACACGGTCGCCGCGGACCGGTTCACCGGCAAGGGTGGCATCCTGGTCCGCGGGCACGCCCGGATCACCGCGCCCGGCGAGGTCACGGTGACCCCCGCGGGCGGCCCCGCCGCCGGGCAGGCGCAGGTGCTGCGGGCCCGCGTGGGCATCGTCATCGCCGCCGGCACGACGGCCTCGGTGCCGCCGATCCCGGGCCTGGCCGGCACCCCGTTCTGGACCAACCACGAGGCGATCGAGGCGGAACGGGTACCGGAGTCACTGGTGGTGCTCGGCGGCGGCGCCATCGGCGCCGAACTCGCGCAGGTGTTCGCGCGGTTCGGCAGCCGGGTGAGCGTCGCCGAGGGCGCGGACCGACTGCTGCCGCTCGAAGAGCCCGAGGCCGGGGACCTGCTCGCCGGGGTGTTCGCCAAGGAGGGCATCACGGTGCGGACCGGGCATCCGGCCGCCGGGGTGGTCCACTCCCCCGACCGTGGTTTCACGGTCACCCTGGACCGCGCGGATGAACTCACCGGCGCGGCGCTGCTGGTGGCCACCGGCCGCCGCGCCGACCTCGCCGCAGTGGGCGCCGGGGCGGTGGGGATCGACGAACGGCTGCGGGCCGTCCCCGTGGACGACCACATGCGCGCCGCGCCCGGGGTGTGGGCGCTGGGCGACATCACCGGCAAGGGCGCCTTCACCCACATGTCCATGTACCAGGCGGGCATCGTCATTGACGACATTCTGGGACGCGAGCACTGCGGCGCCGAGTACCACGCGGTGCCACGGGTCACCTTCACCGACCCGGAGATCGGCGCGGTCGGGCTGACCGAGCGGGAGGGGCGCGAGGCGGGGCTTACCGTGCGCACGAGCGTGAGCCAGGTGCCGCAGTCGGCTCGCGGCTGGATCCACAAGGCGGGCAACGACGGGTTCATCAAGCTCGTCGAGGACTGCGACCGTGGAGTGCTGGTCGGCGCCACCTCGGCGGGCCCGTGGGGCGGCGAGGTGCTTGGCGCGCTGGTGGTGGCGGTGCACGCCGCGGTGCCCGTCCAGCGCCTGCGCGAAATGATCTACGCCTACCCCACGTTCCACCGCGCCATCGAAGATGCCCTGGCCGGCCTGGGACCCGCCGCGCCGAACCGGGCCCGCTGTGACGAGGCACGGGTGCCCCAGGCCCTGCGGTAGCAGACAGCCCGGCGGCCGGGCCCCGAGAGGCCCGGCCGCCGGATACCTGCGGGCGACTAGGACGCCGGCATCGTTCTGGTGTAGATCTGCTGGTCGTTGGCGATCAGGCCGTTCGGCTCGGCGAAGGTGCACACTGCGGGCGGCGTGCTCGGCGTGGCTGTGCCCGGGCACAGCAACGCGTCCGGGTTCCTGGTGTCCGCCCATATCGGATGAATGCCGGACACCGCGGTCATGCCCGTGTAGTCCCCGATGAACTGGCTGTTGCCATTGGCGTCAGGGAATTGCGTCGGCAGCGGCATGGACGCCGAGGTGGCCCGGCTCACCGTGAAACTGGACAGGTTCGTCGAGGTGGACACGCTGAAGTCCATGTTCCCGGTGAACTCACTCGATCCGTACTGCCGGTCGTAGTAGGAGTTCGCCAGCGTTCCGCTGGGCGTGAACTCGGTCCACTGCCACCACTGGTCGGTGCGCTTTTGCCTCGGGGCCGTGTTGACCACGGGCAGCAGCCGCGGATCGGTGCTGGTCCCAGTGAACGAGGCCCCGGCGTTGTTGGAGACGCTGAGCATGATCTTGTTGTTGCAGGCTCCGGGCGTCTTGACGCCGGTGTAGAGCTGGCCGCCGGTGGTCGTGCTGTTGCCGTTGGGCGCGCAGCCGTTGGCCTCATTCGAGTCACGGTTGATGTAGGACCCAATCGTGACCACGACCTGGCGGGGGTTGCGCGGGTTTACCGCTCCAGCGGGGTAGTTGCTCGCCCGGAATACCGAGTTCTGCGCCGTGCCCTTTTCTGGGACGCAGGCCCGGAACGGGTCCGAGTTCTGGAATGCGAAACAGTCCGGCAGTTCGTAGTAGTTGGCTACCTTGACCGGCGCGCCGAAGCTCTGCCCGCCATCGGTGGACTTGGTCAGCAGCACCTGGAAATGGTTGTCGCTGGCAGAGGAGGGCGTGGTGTTGAAGTTGGAGTATGCGATGTACAACGTGCCATTCGGGGCGACGAACGGGTCGGCGCCCTGGTTGAAGTTGCAGGTTCCCTGCGGTGTCGGCAGGCCGAGGGGGTTCGTGCACAGCGACGCGCTCGTGGTGCTCACCAGCACCGGGCTGCTGAAGGTCTGCCCGTAGTCGTCGGAGTGCGCCGCGAAGATGTAGCCGGTGCCGTCCGCCGCGAAGATCGTCCACGCTACGTAGATCCGGTCACGGAACGGGCTGGTCGGGCTGCTGTCGATCGCCATGTACGGCTTGTCGTTCAGGATCGTGCCGGTCGTGTCGAAGGTTTCGATCACGGGGTGGCCGGTGAAGTTCCAGGACGCGCCAGCGTCGCCGGTCGAGCGGAACACGTAGACAGCGCTGGAGGCGTCGGGGTTGTTGGTGACGCCTGGCCCGCGCATGAACACCTGGCACGCATAGTAGGCGTTGCCCCTGCTGTCCCAGGCCACCGACGGGTCGCCGCCCGCCTGCCAGTACTGCCGGGCCACGTTGCCGAACGCGGTGCCGCGGGTGAACCCGTTGGGCATGGTGCTGTCGGTCCAGCTGGACCCGCCGTTGGTGCTGAACGCGGTGCCGCAGGTGCCATCACCGCGCCGGTAGTCGTTGAACCCGGCCACCATCTGGCGCGGGTTGAACGGGTTCTGCGCGATGGCGGTCTCGTTCTGCGCCTGGGCGCGGCCCTGCAGGTCGGCGTCGGTGACGTTCAGGCAGTTCTGGTTGACCAGGACGTTGGTCCCGAAGTTGTGTGGGCACAGGTTCACCCCGGAGCTGCCCGCCCGGGGGCGGATGCGGGCCGCAGGCGTCTTGGTCGACACCCCGACGCCGGCCTCGAACGAGGCGAACCCGGACAGGTGGTTCTTCTGCAGCTTGGTCAGGTGCAGCGAGAGGCCGTGCACGGCGGCGCTCGCGTGTTGCGTTCGTGATGCAGACGGTGCGATGGCTACTGCAATGGCCAGCGTGACGGCGCAAACGCCCGCCAACGCCAGGATCAGTCGAGACTTCACGAGTTAGTCCTCCCGTGATCATGCCTGCTTTGCTGAGGGCACTCACTCACGGCGGCGGCACACGCGACTGTGCTCAGGGCCGCCGCCGCAGCATCATTGCTGGCGGCGTCCCTCCTTCTCTTCGAGTGCGGCAGGCCGTGCAGATACCCCGCCCACACCGGCCTTGCGTGCGCCCCGCACGCTACGCTTCCCGGCTGTCTAGATCAAGAGCACAGGGCTCACCCGTCACTGGGGTTCCTCCGCCGGGCTCGGGCCGGCCTGGGCCCGGTACCGGGTGAAGCCGGGCAGCGCGAGGCAGACCAGGCCGACCGCCCCGGCGCAGAGAAGGCCGCCGGAGGCGAGCGAGAACCTGGCGCTGGTGACGGCGGCCACCGCGCCGGCCCGGATCTGCCCGGCCGAGGGCCCGACCCCGTAGCTGAGCAGTTCCAGCCCGGCCATCCGGCCACGCAGCCGGTCCGGGATGGTCTGGTTCCACAGCGTGGCCCGGAAGATCCCGCTCGCCATGTCGGCCGCCCCGGACAGCACCAGGCAGCCCAGCGCCACCGCGATGTCGGGCGCCAGGCCGAACGCCGTGATCAGCAGCCCCCAGACCGCGGCCGAGATCGCGATGGCCAGGCCGTGCCGGCGCACCCGGCCCATCCACCCGCTCACCAGGGTGACCGCGAGGGCGCCCACCGAGGGCGCCGCGAACATCAGCCCCACGGCCCACGGCGCGTGCAGGTCCGCGGCCACGAACGGGAACAGGGCGGCCGGGTAGGCAAGCGTCATGGCGGCAAGGTCGGCCAAATAGGAGCCGAGCAGGTCCTGCCGCCCGCGCGCATAGGCGAAGCCTGCAGCGATGCTCTTCTTGTCCCGCCTCCGCGCTTCGCGCCCGCCCCCGCTCTGCTTTTCCCGCCTCCGCGCTTCGCGGCCGCCCCCGCTCTGCTTTTCCCGCCCCCGCGCTTCGCGCCCGCCCCCGCTCTGCAAGCCGGTCACCGGCTGGTCCCCGGCGTCCGGTGCCGGCAGCGGCCGCACCAGCCAAAGGAAGCAGAACGATATGACGAAGCTGACGACGTCCAGGCCGTACACGTACTCCGGGCCCGGACCGGCGGCGAGGACGCCGCCCAGGGTCGTCCCGGCGAGGTAGGACACGTTCTGCGACATCGACATCAGCGCGGCGGCGGCGGTGAGCTGGTCCCTGGGCACCACGCGCGGCATGGACGATTCGAGTGACGGCCGCTGAAGCGCGGCCATCGCCATCATCAGCGCCGTGACCACATACAGCAGCCAGACGGCGGGATGCGCCAGCAAGGCGTTCAGCAGGAGAAGTGCCGCGCAGCAGCCGAGGCCGGCCTCGCACGCCACGAACAGCCGCCGCCGGTCGAACCGGTCCGCGAGCACCCCGCCGTACAGGCCGAACACGACCAGCGGAACCAGTTCCACCGCGCCCAGCAGGCCGACCGCGAACGTGGACCCGGTGAGCTGCCTGGCCTGGACCAGCAGTGCGACCTCGGTGGCGTCGGTGCCCAGTGCGGTGATCGTGCGGCTGGCGTAAAGCAGCCGGAAGTCGCGCTGGGTCCGCAGCGGGGTCAGGTCAGCGCGGAGCCTGGGCAGGCTCACCGCGGCACGATCGCTGGGCCCGCCCTGACGCAGGGCCCCTGTCCAGGCACGACGGCGACGCTATTGGGCCCTTCGGGCCCTCCGCAACGTGTTAAGCGCTAGCCCGGTGCTAGCCCAGGGGGGCGACCCCCCTGGAACCCCCGGTGGCCTACCGGCCACGTGGACCACGCGCAGTGCTAGCCCCAAACGTCTTGAGCGACCTTGACGATCAGCTCGAGCTTGGCCACTTCCTGCTCGTAGCTCAGCACGTTGCCCTCGACGGTGGAGGAGAAGCCGCACTGCGGCGACAGGCAGAGCTGGTCGAGCGGGACGAACTTGGCCGCCTCCTCGATCCGGCGCTTGAGCATGTCCGGGTTCTCCAGTTCGCCGCGCTTGGTGGTGACCAGGCCGAGCACGACCATCTTGCCCCGCGGCACGAAGCGCAGCGGCTCGAAGCCACCGGAGCGCTCGTCGTCCCACTCGCAGAAGAACCCGTCCACGTTCAGCTCGCTGAACAGGGCTTCCGCGACGAAGTCGTAGCCGCCCGAGGCGGCCCAGGAGGACCGGAAGTTGCCCCGGCACATGTGCGTGGTGACCGCCATGCCCTGCGGGCTTGGCCACGAGCGCGTCGTTGACCTGGCGGATGTAGCGCAGGTGCAGGTGCTCGGCGTCCTCACCCCGGGCGGCGATCTCGGCCCGCTGCACCGGGTCGTTGAGGTAGGCCAGGCTGGTGTCGTCGAACTGGAGGTAGGTGCAGCCCAGCGCGGCCAGCCGGGCGACCTCGTCGGCGTAGGCGGCGGACAGGTCGGCGCCAGAACTCCTCGATGTCCGGGTAGATTTCCGGGTCGATCGCGGCCGGGCCGCCACGGTAGTGGACCATGTTCGGCGAGGGGATGGTCAGCTTCGCGGTGGAGTTGCCCGCCAGCGACTTCAGGTAGGTGAAGTCCTCTTCGAAGATCGTCTTGGCCATGTGGATCTTGCTGCCCACGTGCAGCGCGGCCGGGGTGAACTCGATGTCCCCGGCCGGGTTGTGGAACTTCACCGCCAGGTTGCCCGGCGCCTTGCTGACCCCGCCGATCTGGTAGATGAAGTCCATATGCCAGGAGGCACGGCGGAACTCACCGTCGGTAGCCGACTGCAGGCCGGCGTTTTGCTGCATGGCCACCACGTCGGCGATGGCCGCATCCTCGACGGCCCGCAACTGCTGGGCGGTGATCCGGCCGGCCGCGAAGTCGTCGCGGGCCGCGAGCACGCTGGCGGGGCGGAGCAGGCTGCCGACGTGGTCGGCACGGAAGGGCGGAGTGGTTCGCATGCGCAACATCGTTGCGCTCTCCGCACGCGACGGTCAATCCGCCCCGGTATCGAACGTCCTGTCCGGGCTGTCAGGGCGTATGGGGCCTGGGCATGCCCGGCAGCGACTGCTCCGCGAGCCCCTGGCCGTCGGCCAGGCGCTGGAGCAGGGCGGTGAGCTGGTCCCGCTCCGCGCCGGTCAGGCTGGCGGTGACGGCGGCCTCGTGGGCCCTGGTGACCTCCCTCACCCGCGCCAGCATCGCGGTGCCCGCCTCGGTCAGGTGGAGGGCATGCGAGCGCCGGTCGGCCGGGTTGCGCCTGCGCTCGACCAGTCCCAGCTTTTCCAGCTCATCGGTGAGGAACACCATCCGGGTGGGGTTCACCCCCATCAGCTCGGCGATGGCCTGCTGTGACCGCCCGTTGTTCTCGGCCAGGCGGACGAGCATCCCGGCCTGGCGCTGCTCCAGCCCCAGCGGCTTGAGCACTTCGCCGTAGCGCCCGGCGACGTGGAAGCCCAGCTGCACCAGCAGGAACGCGACGCTGCCGCGCGGCTGAAGGTCCGGCGCCGGGTCAGGGGTCTGCACCGCCCAAGACTATCACTACCGCAATATATTTGCGCCGGAGAATCATTGCGAGTAGAAACTATCGAGAGATGAAACTTAGCTTTGGCACTGGAGATGGTGGCGATGATCGACTCGGGTTCCACTGAAGTGCGCGGCGGCACGGGCCCTGCCCACCTGGAGATCGTGCGGCGGACCAGCCTGGGCATGGGGATTGGCGTGGTCGTCCAGTACGCCCTGGGCATCTGGGTGAACCTCTACGTCACGGTGCCAGCGCGCGATCAGGGCGGCGGCTTCCTGGCCGCGATCGGGCGGGCGCTGGCGAACGGCCCGGTGGCGCTTGGCCTCCATGCCGGGCTGGGCCTGCTGCTCGTCCTCGGATCCATCAGCCTGGTGGTCAGGTCGGTCCTGTCCCGCAACCGCGCCCTGATCGCGCTGTCGGCGGTGTTCCTCCTCGCGCTGCTCGGCGCGGCGTCCTCCGGCGCGTCGTTCGTCAACTCAGGCAACGACGGCGCGTCGGCGTCGATGGCCATGCTGACCGGCGTGGCGCTGATCTGCTCGCTGCTCTCCCTCTACGTGACCGGCAGCCGCTCTCGCCAGCCGACGGGGCACAATGTCCCCGCGACGGAGTCGCGGGGACATTGAGGCCATCGGGGGGTTCCGGGGGGTCGCTCCCCCGGGCTGGCAGGGCTAGCCCCCGATGATGCAGGGGGTGTTCCACGGGTCGTAGCTCGCGCAGACGGCCGCGGGGTTGCCGAACATCCCAATGGACGGCAGCGCGGCCCCTTGGAAGTCGAACAGGGTCAGGTTGGTGTTGGGCGACCCCACACCCGCCCCGGGTTCCCAGCCCACACCGGGGATCCATTCCGGCGCCCAGTAGAACAGGCCCATGCCGAGCCCGTTCGGCACCTGCGCGAGTATCGACAGTTCGTCGTTGAGGAAGGAGAGCTGGCCGCCGGGGGTCGCCGGGTAGCCGGCCGAGATCTGGCTCGGCTGCCAGACGAAGTCGCCGGTGCTGTCGCCGGGCTGCTCGTTGCCGTTGGCCAGCGTCCAGGCGTACTGCGTCTCGGCGATGATGATCGGCTTGCCGAACTGGGTCGCCAGCGCGTCCACGTTCGCCTTCATCTGCGAGATCGTGCCGTGGAAGAACGGGTAGTAGGACAGCCCGATGACGTCGAAGGGCACGTCACGCGAGATCAGGTTCTGGTAGAACGCCTGGCTCAGCTGGTTGTTGCCGCCCTGGTCGTAGTGCATCATGATCAGCAGTTTGTGCCCGGGCGGGTTGCCCGCCCGCGCGCCGGCGACGCCGGCCTTGAGCAGGGTGGCCAGGTTGTCCCAGCCGGTGCCGGCGGTGGGGTCGACCTGGCCGACCGGCCACAGTATCCCGTTGCGGATCTCATTGCCGATGGACACCAGGTCGACCGGGGTGCCCTGCTGGGCGAACGCCGAGATCACCTGCTGGGTGTAGGACTGCACGGTCGCGGTGAGCTGGGTGAGGTCCTGGCCCTGCCAGGCCGCGGGGATGTCCTGGTGCTGCGGGTCGGCCCAGAAGTCGGAGTACATGATGTCCAGGTAGATCTTCATCCCGGCCTGGTGCACCTGCCGGGCCAGGGCCAGGTCGCTGGCCAGGTTGTTGTAGCCGGGCGGCGGGTTCACCCACAGCCGCATCCGGACGTAGTTGGCGCCGTTGGCGCGCATGATCTGAACCGGCGAGCCCGGGAAACCGCGGTCGGTGAAGTGGGCGCCGGCCGCGAGTTCCTGCGGGGTGAAGGACAGGTCCGCGCCCAGCGCCATCTGCGCCGCGGCCGGGTCGGGGCCGAACATGCGGAACTCGCCGATGCACACCGGCGCACCGGTGCCGCTCTTGACGTTGATCTGGGCGTACCGCGCCTGCGTGCCCCGCGGCACCTGGATGTACATCGGGCTCCCCGCGTCCAGCGCGAGGTTCTGCGCGGTGGGCACCGTGGTCCACTGGCCCGAGGTGGTGGCCAGCTGGATGGTGGTGTCGGCCGACGGGGCGGCCGCGTCCAGGGTGATGCCGAGGCCGTCAAGGGAGCGTGCCTGGCCCAGGTCGATGGTGAGGGTGCCTTCCCAGGCGTTCGGGCACCAGTCCGTGCCCGCGTCACCGTCGATCGCGTTCGACGCTGGGTCCCCGGACTGGGAGGAGTCCGCGCTCGCCTGGCCGGACAGCGCCCAGTTGATGCTCGGTCCCTGCGCCCACGGCCAGTTGCGATGCGGGCCGCTGCGGGCGGCGCCCGCGGCCGCCCCGGCGGTCCGCGCCTGCGCCGCGGCGTGCCCAGGGAACGGAGAGGTGCCGGCCGCGCCCCCGGCGGGCCCGGCGGCGGCCGCGCCGGCCCCGGCCACCAGGATCAGCGCCGCCGGGGCGGCCGCCATGGCCGCTGCCTGTATCAGCCCCCGGCGGCGCCCGTGACGGACCGCCTGGAGGACCCCCGGCAGGCGCAAGAGAACGTGACGAGACAGGTTCGGCATAGCAAACCTCCGTAATCACACAAAAACCAAAGCTTGAGCGCACAATAACGCGCACCGAACCGGTCATCAATGGGATTCAGTGCACGTTTCCGGGTGGGCCCGCCATCATTCCGGGCCGGCGGGCACGAGCGCCAGCTTTCCGGTGACCCGCCGTCCGCCCAGTTCGCCGAGCGCCTCCGCGGCGCGCTCGAGCGGATAGGTCTGGGGGGCGACGGGGTGCAGGACTCCGCCCGCCACGCGCTGGAGCAGCTCGGCCACCAGCGCCCGGTTGCCTGCCGGGTCCTGGCCCGCCCACGCGCCCCAGTCGACCCCGATCACCGTGCGGTTGCCCAGCAGAATCCGGTTGAGCGGCAGCCGCGGAATGGAGCCGCCCGCGAACCCGACCACCAGGTAGCGGCCGCTGGGACCCAGGCTGCGCAGCGCGGGCTCGGCGTGCCGGTCACCGACCGGATCGACGACCAGGTCGGCACCGGTGCCGGTGATCTCCCGCACCCTGGCCTTCAGGTCCTCCGTCTGGTAATCAATCGTGACCTGCGCCCCCGCCGCGGCCGATGCCGCCCGCTTGGCCTGGCTGGATGCCGCGGCGATCACCCGGGCGCCGAGCGAACTGGCGACATCGACCGCGGCGAGCCCGATCCCGCCCCCGGCGCCAAGGACCACCACCCACTCGCCGGGCCGCACGCTGGTGCGCCTGGTCAGGGCGAACAGCATGGTCGTATAGCTGTCCACCGCCGTCGCGGCCACCTCGAAGCCGACCGCCTCCGGCAGCGGGACCACCGTCTCAGCGGGGAGCACCCGGTGCGTGGCATAGCCGCCGAGGCCCATCCAGCAGCCCACCACCCGGCTGCCAGCGGGCAGGCCGGGCACATCGTCGCCGGTCCCGGCCACCTCGCCGGCCACCACCAGCCCGGGAGTGAACGGCAGCGGCGGCTTCACCTGATACAGCCCGGCGACGATAAGCCCGTCTACGAAACTGACGCCCGCGGCACGAACTCGAATCAGCACCTCACCCGGGCCCGGCCGCGGATCCGGCGCGTCCTCGAGCACCAGCCCCTCCGGCGGCCCGAACCCCCGGCACACAACCCGGCGCACCCTGCCACCTCCTCACGCAGCCACCGCTATCTTCGCGCGGCCACCGAACGCAGAACAGGGCACCAGGTGCCTGAGCCCCTGCGAAGCCACGGGGCCGCGGGCATAGTGTGGTCGGCAGGCATGGGTCGCGCTGGGCAATGGAGGTAGCGCATGAGCGGCGGGATCGAGCACCTGATCCTGTCCGGGCCGCTGCTGTTCGCCGTTCCCGTGGCGGCCGCCGCGGGCGCGGTGACGTTCCTGTCCCCCTGTGTGCTCCCCCTGGTCCCCGGCTACCTCTCCTACGTGACCGGCATGTCCGGCGTCGACGCGCAGGAGCCCGAGGGTTCCGGCGGTGCCGGAACCGGTGGCAGTCCCGCTCCCGGCGGCGGGACCGGGCAGGGCCAGGCAGGCGTCGCGGTGACCACGGTGGCGCCGAGCACGCCGGCCACCGCCCCACGGCCGCCCAGGCGCCGTGCGGTCCTCGGCACGCTGCTTTTCGTGCTCGGGTTCACGGCCGTGTTCGCCAGCGTGGGAGTCGCCTTCGGCGGCCTCGGCGCCCTGCTGGAACGGCACAGCGTGGGGCTGACCCAGGTCTTCGGCGTGCTGACGATCGTGCTGGGGCTGCTGTTCGCCGGGGTTTTCGACCGCATCCCGGTCACCGGGCGGATCCTGCGGCCCTCGATACGCCCGCGCGCCGGGCTGGCCGGTGCGCCGATGCTGGGCGTGCTGTTCGGCCTGAGCTGGACCCCGTGCGTCGGCCCGACGCTCACGTTCGTGCTGACGCTGTCCATGACCTCGGGCACCGCCGTGCGCGGCGCCATTCTCACCGTCGCCTACGGCCTCGGGCTCGGCATTCCGTTCCTGATCGTGGCGCTGGCGTTCGAGCGCGGTGTCGCCGCGTTCGGCTTTGCCCGGCGGCACGCGCGCGTGTTCAGCGTGGCCGGCGGGGCCATGCTGGTCGCCGTGGGCATCCTTGAGGTGACCGGCGCCTGGTCCAGCGCGCTGCTCTGGCTGAAGACCCACTGGATCTCCAGCTACCAGTCGCCGCTCTAACCTCGGCCTTTCGTCGGGATCGGGCGGCGAGCTGGACGGTGTAGAAACGAGGTAGTAACTCGACGGCGAGGAGTCTGGCATGGCGGAGCTGCAGCTGGAGGGTGACGAACTGGTGCTTCACCTATCGGGTGCAGAGAAGGCCGAGGCGGTCCGCGGCGATCTTCGTGTGCCGCTGTCGGCGGTTCGCGGTGTCGAGGTGGTCGACGACGCCCACAGCTGGACCGGGATCGGGGCCGGGTTCAAGGTCGGGATGCGGGTCCCCGGCTCCGCCACTGTGGCTACTGTCCGCGGCCATGGCGAGAAGGTGTTCGTCGCAGTCCACGGCGACACGCCCCGCGGCGTGCGGGTGCGCTTGGCGGGTGCCCCCTGGGATGAGTGGATCGTCGGCTGTGCAGATCCCGAAGCGGTCGCCGTCACCCTGGCGCCAGCGCGCTGAGCCGGCGCACCCCCAGCCGGCGGCGCGCCTGCACGCGGACCCCCTGCCCGGCACCTCTGGGCCGCTATGATCGGCCCCGTGAAACAGGGTGCGCCGACGGACGAGCAGACGCGCGAGGCCGCGGGCAACGGGACCGGCCCCGCCGTTGCGAGCGGGTCGCTCGCCCTGGTCAACAGCGGGCTGTTCGCGGACGCGTCCAACTTCGACCTGCGCTACGTGCCGGATTACGACCGGATCCACGCCATCGTGGGCGCGCTCCGCACGCTCGGCCTGAAGGTCGTGCTGACCAGCGGCTCGTTTGACATCCTGCACGAGGGCCACTCGATGTACCTCGAAGCGGCGCGCCGCTTCGGCGACTTCCTCATCGTCGGCCTGGACAGCGACGAGAAGATCCGGGACCGCAAGGGCCCGCACCGGCCCGCGGTGCCCGAGATGGAGCGGCTGCGCATGGTGACGCACCAGCGCGGCGTGGGCCTGGTCACGCTGAAGCACCTGACCGACGAGCGGTGGCGGCTGATCAAGACGATCCGCCCGGATGTGCTGGTGGCCACCGCCGACACCTACTCGCCCGCCGAGATCGCCGAGCTTGAGGAGCGGTACTGCGGGCGGGTGGCGGTGCTGGAGCGGATGGCGACCGTGAGCACCTCGGCCAGGCTGCGCCGGATCCAGCTCGGTCTGCCCGAGCCATGGGACCCGCCGGCCGGCGAGGCGGGCGGGTCGCCGGCCTCCCCGTGAAGCAGGTACTGCTCTACCTCCCGGTGATCCATGCCGGGTACGAGGCCTTTCTCCGCAAGCACTCCGACGCCGCCGGGATCCTGCTTCTCGGGCATGGGTTCACCGCGGACTATCCCAGCCTGGCCAAGGACATCCGGGCCCTGCCCGCGGCGCGGGCCGCGGCCTACCTCCGGCTGGTCAGCGGCGATGCCAGCATCCGCGTGGTGGAGCCCGGCGAACTGGCCGGCGCGGTCAGCGGCGACCCCCTGGTGCTGCCCGACGAGGCGGTCATGCGGGACATCGCGGACCGGTACGGCCTTGGCACCGGCCGGAGCCTGGTGTTCGACCGTACCTTCCTGCGCTGGGACCGCGACTGGGCCACCGCCAAGACCCCGGTCAGCTTCGACGGCGAGATCACGGCGGCAGCGCTTCCCCGCGAGCTGCTCGGCCGGGCCCAGGCACTGGCCGGGCGCAGCTCGGACTGGTGGCGGCAGGTAGGGGCGGTGGCCGCCCGGGCGGGCCAGGTGCTCGGCTGTGCCTGGAACCACCATCAGCCGACCGAGTACGCCCCCTACCTCAACGGCGATCCCAGGGACGCGTTCGAACGCGGCGTACGGGCGGACCTGTCCACGGCGATCCACGCCGAGGCGTCCCTGATCGCCGGCGCGGCCAGGGACGGGATCAGCCTGGCCGGCGCCGACCTCTACACCACGACGTTCCCGTGCCCGGCCTGCGCCCGGCTCATCGCCGAGGCCGGGTTCGCCCGCTGCTTCTTCGCCGGCCAGTACTCGGTGCTCGACGGCGAGCAGACGCTGCGCGCCCGCGGTATCAGCCTGATCTGGGTGGATACCCGGGCCGGGAGCTGAACCTCATCCGTACCGGCGGCGCGCCCGGATCGTCCGAGCCCACCAGCACGTGCGCGTGTACATGGGCGATGGTCGCGCCCGTGAAGCGGCAATCACCGTTGCGGACACCCAGGCCGTAGTGCCGCATCCCGTGGGCCTCCGCAGTGGCCGCGAGCGCCACCCAGAAGTCGCTGCGCACCTCATCACTGAGTTCTAGCAGGTCTCCCGCATGCTGGTGGGGCACGAGCAGGAGGTGGAGGCTCGTGCCCTGATACGGGAACGCGTTCGGGGTGACGCTCCAGTGCTCGGTGGACAGCAGGATCCGCTGCTGCGGATGGCTGGCCAGGTGCTCCGGGCAGAACAGGCAGATCCCCGCGGCGTCGAGCCGGGCCATCTCGGCCCGCTGCTCCGGCGTGCGCACGTTCTCGAAGCAGTACAGGCTCACCGCGCCGGCCGCCGGTAGTCGAGGAACGAATACGGCAGCGGGCCCTGCGCGCCGGCCTCATCGTCCCGCCCGGCCAGCTCGAACCCGGTCAGCCAGCCGCCGGGCATGGCCCGGTCCCCCGCCACCTCTCCGTGTACCCGGGTCAGGTACACCCGGTCGGTGAGCGGCAGCACGTCCCGGTAGACCGACTCCCCGCCGATGACGAAGAACTCGCTGTCCCCGGCGCCGGCCGCGAGTTCCCCGGCCAGGGCCAGCGCCTCGGGGAGCGACCTGGCCACGCGGACCCCGGGGTACCCGGAGTCGCCCAGGGTCCGGCTCACCACGACGGAGGTCCGGCCGGTCAGCGGGTGCCCGAGCCGGTCAAGGATGGACTGGTAGGTGAGCCGTCCCATGACCACCACGTGACCGGTGGTCAGCTCGCGGAACCGGCGCAGGTCCCCGGGCAGGTGCCAGGGCAGCGCGCCGTCCGCCCCGATGACCTCGTTGGCCGACGCCGCCACGACCAGCGACACGATCACGGGGAAACCGGGATGGACGAGATCGCCGGGTGCGGATCGTAGTCGCTGACCTCGAAGTGCTCCGCGCGGAATTCGTGGATGTCGGTGACCTTCCGCCCGTCCTCGGTGAGCTGAACCGTGGGCAGCCGCCGCGGCTCGCGCTCCAGCATGGCCGCGACCGCGTCCCGCTGGTTCTCGTAGACGTGCGCGTCGGAGATCGTGTGGTAGTAGGCCACCGCCGGGATGCCGGTGAGCTGCTCCAGCATGAGCAGCAACGCGGCGTACTGGATCATGTTGGCCGGCACGCCGACCGGCACGTCGCCCGACCGCTGGAACATATGCAGGTGCAGGCCGCCCGCCAGCACCCGCACGTGCACCCAGCCATGGCACGGCGCGATCGTGGTCTTCGGTGTCTTGCCGGCGCCGCGGACCTGGTACTGCGGGATCCACGGGGAGACGAAGTGGGTCCGGTCGCCCGGCAGCTCGGTGAGCTGCTCCACCAGGTGCTGGAACTGGTCGAAACCTGGCCCCTCGGCGGTGGGGAAGTCATGGAACGCGCCGCCGTAGGACCCCGGCCCCAGGCTCTCCGGGGCAAGCCCGCGGCGGGAGGTCTTCTCCGGCGTGGCCCACGGGCCCCACCAGTTGCAGCCGAACTCGGCCAGTTCGGCGAGCGTCGTCGCCCCGTTGATGAACGCGCACAGCTCGCCGATGGACTTGCGCCAGAACGACCTGAGGCTGCGCTCGGTGATCAGCGGGAAGCCATTGGCCAGGTCGAAACGCATCGCCTGCTGCATGAGCGTGAGCGCCGCGGGCCCCTGCCGGGTGGGCACGCTCACCCCGCCGGACACGATCCGGTCCAGCAGCAGCCGGTACTGGGAGTCGGGCTCCCGCTCCCCCGGCGGACGGTACTCCACGGCCGGCCTCCCTGCCCGTCGACACTGCCTCTCATCCTCGCCGATGCGCGGACCTGCTGTCTGGCTGCCCCGCCGGTAAATGAGATGCGGCCGCCCGGCTGGCTGCCCATGATGGAGCATGGCCTGGCAGCTCACCGAGGACCTGGAGACCTTTCTCGCCGCCGCGGGCGGCTTCCTGCGGGACCGCCCCGCGGCGAACACGATCATGCTCACCGCGACGGAGTTGCTGCGGGCCAAGGGCGCGGCGGCGTACGGCGACGTCACCCCGTTGTTCGGCTGGCGGGCGCCCCCCGGCGGCGCCGTGACCGCGGCGTTCCTGCACACCCCGCCGTACCCGGTGGTGCTGACGGACATGCCGGGCACGGCCGCCGCCGAACTGGCCGCGGACCTGGCGGGCCGGGGCCACCGGGCTCCCGGCGTCAACGCCACGGCGGCGCCCGGCGCGGCCTTCGCCGCCGCGTGGCAGGAACACACCGGCCAGCCGGCGCACACCGGCATGCGGATGCGCCTGTATGCGCTGGACACGCTGCTGCCACCGGACCCGCCGCCACCCGGCACGGCCAGGACCGCCGATGCCGCGGACCGCGACCTGCTGCTGGCCTGGCTCGATGCGTTCCAGGACGAGGCTCAGCCGGCCGGCCGAATGAGTCGCGGCGGGTGGTGGACGACCGGGTCGGCTGGGGCGGGCTGGTGCTCTGGGAGCACGAGGGCAGGCCGGTGTCGCTGGCCGGGCGCAACCGGGCCGCCGCCGGGCAGGCCCGGGTCGGCCCGGTCTACACGCCGCCGGACCTGCGCGGCCGCGGATTCGGCGCCGCGGCCACGGCCGCGATCACCCAGGCCGCGCTGGACGACGGCGCCGAGGGCGTGGTGCTGTTCACCGACCTGAACAACCCCACGAGCAACACCCTGTACCAGCGGCTCGGCTACCGCCCCATCAGCGACTGGGCCGTGGTCCGCTTCGCCGCCCCCGAACGCCCGGCCGGTACGTATCCGTAGCGGCGGGTGGTGCTCTTTGCTCTCTGAAGAGAGAATCGTTGCAGGGAGCAGGGGGTTTTGACCCATGGAGCTACTTGAGCGGTCGCCGTTCCTGGACGCGCTGGCCGGGTATGCGACCGAGGCGAGGGACGGCAGCGGACGGCTCGTGCTGGTGTCGGGCGAGTCGGGTATTGGCAAGACTGCGCTGGTGGAGGCGTTCCAGGCGCAGCTAGACGGGGCCCGCTGGCTCTGGGGTGCATGCGATGGGCTGCTGACGCCGCGGCCGCTGGGCCCACTGTTCGACATCGCCGCGCAGGCGGGCGGCCAGCTTGCCGAGCTCTGTGATCAGGGTGCGGGGCCGGACCGGCTGTTCGGGGCCTTCCTTGCCGAACTCGGCTCGCCGGCGGGCCTGACCGTCGCGGTGATCGAGGACGTGCACTGGGCGGACGAGGCAACGATTGACCTGCTGCGGTTCGCCGGGCGGCGGCTGGGCCGGATGAAGGCGCTGGTCCTGGTCACCTACCGGGACGACGAGCTCGGCGACGATCCTCTTCGGCTGCTGCTCGGTGACCTCGCGACGCACCGCGCCACCAGGCGGATGGGCCTGCCGCCACTGTCCGATGATGCCGTCCGGGCGCTGGTCGGGCGGCGTGACATGGACGCCACCGAGCTGCGCCGCGTCACCGGTGGCAACCCGTTCCTGGTATGCGAGGCCATCGAGGCGGGCTGGCCCGCGGTCCCGCCGACGGTGCTGGACGTGGTGGGCGCCCGGCTGGCCCGGTCGAGTGCCCCGGTCCGCGAGACGTTGCAGGCGGCCGCCGTCATCGGGACCAGCGTTGACCGGGAAGTCCTCGCGTCGGTTCTCGGCGGACCGCCGGCACCGCTGGATGACTGCCTGAGAACCGGCCTCGTCACGGCCGATGCGACCTCGCTGCGGTTCCGGCACGAGCTGGTCCGGATGGCGGTCGCGGAGGCGATTCCGCCGCATCGCCGGGGCGCGCTGCACGCACGGCTGCTCCGGGCGCTCGAGGACGCTGGCAACGCCGACCCTGCGGTGCTGGCCCACCACGCCGAAGGCGCCGGCGACGTTGCCGCGACCCTGCGGTATGCCCCGGAGGCGGCGCGCCGTTCGGCGGCGCTGAGCGCCCACCGCGAGGCGGCCGCGCAATACCAGCGGGCGCTGCGTTACGCCGGTACCGCGGACCTGCCGGGCCTGGCCGGACTGCATGAGGGGCTGGCGGCTGAATACGCGCTGCTCGACCGGCTGGAGGAAAGCGAGGCGGCGCTGCGCACCGCCCTGGAGATCCGGCGGGAGCTGGGCGATGCCATGCGCGCCGCCGAGGACCTGAGCATGCTGTCGGGGATCCTGTGGCAGCAGTGCCGCGGGGAAGAGAGCATCCGGGCTGCCGAGGAGTCGCTGCGGGCGTTGCAGCCGTTGCCGCCCGGTCCTGAGCTGGCGGCGGCCCAGATCGAAGTGGCGGCCGGCCTGTGGAACACGGGACGGCACGCTGAAGCACTCGACCGCATCGCCCAGGCGCTCGAACTCGGCAAGCGACTGGGCCGCGACGATGTGGTGAGCCAGGCTCTGGTCATGACGGGAGCCATGGTCGTCGACATCGGCCAGGATGGGATCGGCCCCACCGAGCAAGGGCTCCAGCTGGCGCTCGACGCCCACCTGGACCAGGAAGCGGGCAGCGCTTACGTCAGCCTGCAGGACATCTGCGTCAGCGTGCAGCGGCTGGATGAGGCGCGGCGCTATTACCGGGCGGGCATTGCCTTCTGCGACCGGCGCGAGCTGCGCTGGCGCACGCGCTGCATGCATGGCGCCCAAGCGGACACGTTGCTGCTGCTCGGGCGCTGGGACGAGGCCGTGGATCTCTGCAATGAGGTGCTTGCCATCCCGGGTGTCTCGGCCTCGAATCGGCTCTACCCGCTGCGGATCCTCGGCACGATCGGTGGCCGCCGCGGCGAACCCGGCTACGCCCAGCTGCTGGACTCCTCGGCGGCCCTGGCCGAGGGGATCGTCTCGCCGGTATGGGTGGCACAGGTCCGGGCGGTGCGGGCGGAACTGCTGTGGGTGTCGGGGCAGGCAGATCTCGCCTGCCAGGAGGCACGGGAGGCTTACGGGCAGGCACTCGGCCGGGTCGATCCGTGGAAGCTCGGGTCGCTGGCGATCTGGCTATGGCGGCTCGGTGCCGGGCTGGACCTGCCGGACGGCCTGCCGGAACCGTACGCGCTGGAGGTCGCGGGCGACTGGCAGGACAGCACCGCCGCCTGGGAGCGGCTCGGCCGCACCTACGACGCCGCCCTGACCCGGATCATTCACGCCCGCGACGAGGCGGAACTGCGGGCCGCACTCACCGTGCTTGACGACCTCGGTGCCCGCGCGACCGCCGCCGCGGCCAGGCGGCGGATGAGGGAGCTCGGCATGACCTCGATCCCGCGCGGGCCCCGCGCGGCCACCCGGGCCGCTCCGGCCGGGCTGACCGCCCGCGAGCAGGAGGTCCTGGTGCTGCTGTCGCAGGGCCTGCCCGACCGGGAAATCTCCCGGCGGCTGTTCATCTCCGAACGGACCGTGCACCACCACGTCTCCGCGGTCCTGGCCAAGGTCGGTGTCTCATCCCGTACCGCCGCGGCCCGCGAAGCCGCCCGGCTGGGCATCACGCCCTGACCACGGCCGGGTGCCCGCTCACCGGCTGGCCGGGACGTGCCGGCGGGCGGCGCACAGGCGCAGCACGTTGGCGATCACCTGGCGGCCGGTGCCGCCCGCCGCGGTCAGGATCGACTCCGGGTGGAACTGCACGCCCCACCGGCCCGCCGCGGCGTCCTCGATCGCCATCACCGCGCCGTCCGGGGTTACCGCGGTCACCGTGAACCCGCCCTTGACCTGGCCGGCCACGGCATGCAGCGAGTGGTACCTGGCCGCGATGAAGTCCGCGGGCAGCCCGGCGAGCAGCCCGCCGTCGTCATCGCAGAGCCGCAGTACCGTGCCCGGTTTCCCGTGGGCCGGCTCGGCCAGCAGCGCCAGTTCGCCCCCGGCGTGTTCCACCATCGCCTGCAGGCCCAGGCAGACGCCGAACGCGGGCAGCCCCCTTGTGTCGAGTTCGGTGAGCAGGGCGTCGCAGCCGAAGTCCGAGGGGCGCCCCGGCCCGGGTGACAGCACCACCAAGTCGGGCCGGTAGCCGTCGAGCGCCGCGGCGGGGAACCCCGCACGCAGGGTCGTGACCTGGGCGCCCTGCTCGGCGAAGTAGCCCGCCAGGGTGTGCACGAACGAGTCCTGGTGGTCGACGAGCAGCACCCGCAGGTCAGCGCCGGGCGGCGGTTCCGCGGAGCGGGCGGTGGCCGGCCCTGTGGAGCGTTCGGCAGCAGCAGGAGCCGCAGCGGCGGCGTCGGCGAGCGTTTCCAGCAGCGCCCGCGCCTTCAGCTCGGTCTCTTTCTCCTCGGCGGCCGGGTCCGAGTCGAACAGCAGCGTCGCCCCGGCGCGCACGGTGGCCACGCCGCGCTCGATGTGCGCGGTGCGCAGCGTCAGGCCGGTGTTCATGCCGCCGTCGAAGCCGATCCACCCGACCGCCCCGCCGTACCAGCGGCGCGGCACCTTCTCGTGGTCCTCGATGAACTGCATGGCCCAGGTCTTGGGCGCGCCGGTGACGGTGACCGCCCACATGTGGGTGAGGAACGCGTCCAGCGCGTCGAGCCCGGGCCGGAGCCGGCCCTCGATGTGGTCGACGGTGTGGATGAGCCGGCTGTACATCTCGATCTGCCGCCGCCCGATCACCCGGACGCTGCCCGGCACGCAGACCCGCGACTTGTCGTTGCGGTCCACGTCGGTGCACATGGTCAGCTCGGACTCTTCCTTGGCCGAGTTGAGCAGCGTGCGGATGTTCTCCGCGTCCTCCAGCGGGTCGGTGCCGCGGCGGATCGTGCCGGAGATCGGGCAGGTCTCGACCCGGTCCCCGGTCACCCGCACGTACATCTCCGGCGACGCCCCGACCAGGCACTCCCCCTCGCCCAGGTTGAAGAAGAACTCGTACGGCGCCGGGTTGCGCGTGCGCAGCGACTGGTAGAACGCGGCGGCCGAGGCGCACGGCGCGCGGAACGCCTGGCTGGGCACCACCTCGAACAGGTCGCCGCGGACGAAACGCTCCTTGGCGTCCGCGACGATCCGTGCGTAGGTGCCCGGCTTGTTTTCATGCCCTACGCTCCCCGTGGCCGGCCCCGTCCTGCCGGACGCCGGCGTGTCCCGTGGCAGGCCCCGGGTGGACACGCCGTGCACGGTGAACTCGTAGGAGTAGCGCATCGCGGTCTCCCGCTTGCGGTCCACCACGAACAGCTGGTCGGGCAGGTGCAGTACCAGGTCGCGCTGGCCGGCCGACCGGTCGATGCGCGGCGTGACCGGCTCGAACTGGAACGCCAGGTCGTAGCCGAACGCGCCGTACAGGCCCAGGTGCGGGTCGTCGCCCGCGAAGGCGGCGATGATCTCGCGCACCGCCGAGAACACCGTCGGGCGCCTGCTGCGGTCCTCCTCCGCGACCAGCCCGGCCGGCTCGGGGATCACCACGCTCACCTCGTCCGGGCCGGACGCCGCGGCGGGCTGACCGGCCCGGGCCAGCGCCGCGCCGAGCACGGGCAGCAGCACCGCGCCGCGCCGGTTCAGCGCGCGGACGGTGACCTGCCGCCCGTGCGCCACGATCTCCGCACAGGGGTTCACGTACGCCAGGTGCCAGCGGCTGTACCTGCCCGGGTACTCCATGCCGGAGCTGAGCACCCCGCCGCGCCGGTCGTCCACCTGTGCGCACACCTGGTCGACGTCGTCGGCGCGGAACGGCTCCTCGATGCGGGTCACCCGCACCCCGCCGTGGGTGACCGATTCGGCGCGCTTGGCGCCCGGCGCTGCCACCTGGTCCGTCTGTCGTCCTGCCGGGTCCACGTTGTGCTCCCCTGACTCTGTAATTCGGCTGGGGCCCGGTGCCCGGACGCAAAAGGCGACCGCCGCTGCCGGGCGATCGCCTCTGGTCGTTACGTGCGCGAACCAGTCACCGCCTCAGGGGCGGCGCCACCACTGGTTCCCCGTGCTTCGCACGAGGGGGAGCCTATCACTGTGCTGGCCCAGGGGGGCACTACGCTTCCCCGGGGCAAGCCCGGACGCCGCGCCGCTCAGCCCAGCGCGAAGATCACGGTGACGGTGACGCTGAGCTGCTGTGTTCCGGGGTGAACCGGGACCGAAGAGGCGCGGCCCGTGGCCGGGACCGCGGCCTCGGGCAGCGGCTGGAACGGCTGGGCGGGCGCCGCCTCCGACATGCTGACCACCGGGCCAAGCGGGCGGCCGAGCGCGTGGGCATAGGCCGCGGCCTTGGCCTTGGCGTCCACGACCGCCTTCTCCCGCGCCGAGGCCAGCAGCGTGCTGGTGTCGGACAGGTTGAGTGACACGCCGTTGATCGTCGTGGCGTTGCCGCCGGCCCGCGCCGCCGCGCTGATCTGGCTGCCGGCCACGGGCAGGCGGCGCAGGGTGATCGTGAGCTCCTCGCTCACCTGGTAGCCGCTGGGCACGCCCGAGCTGCCCGAATAGCTGGGGTAGATCGACAGGCCCGAGGTCTGGATGTCGGACGTGGCGACCCCGCTCCTGCGGAGCACGGCCGTGACCGACCGCGCCGCCGTGTTGGCCTGGCGCAATGCGGTGGCCACCGAGCCGGCGCTTGTCTGCACGCCCATCGACAGGGACAGCTGGTTCGGGACGCCGGACACGTTGCCGGTGCCGGTGACCGTGATGCGCGCGGCACCCGCGGCGGGCACGGCGGCGGTCAGCGCGGCGTTACCTGAGGTATCGCTGGCCGCGGTGGGCGCGGCGCTGCCCTGGCCGGCACCGAAGGCGAACGCGGCGATGAGCAGGCCGGCCGAGGCCACGCCGACGGCGGCCGCGCGCTGAGCTGAAGAGAACTGGACCGCCATGATGCCACTCCGGCGTCTTGGGGAATGAGACACCGGTTGGACGCGGCGGCACCTGGGCTGGTTCCCGCGGCGCGCCGGGGCGGCTCAGCCGGCGATCAAGCCGTGGGCCCGCTGCCGAGCCAGCCGCGCCGCCTGAAGAGCAGGAGCACTAGGACGATCGCGACCAATTCGGAGCCGAGGCCAAGGAAGACGAATTCCCCGAACCCGTTCTGCAGATGTGTGATTGGCCAGGCGAAGTTCTGCCCGAAGAATCCGGTGAGAAAACCCAAAGGGAGGAAGACGGTGGCGATGATGGCCAATTGCTTCATGACCACGTTCAACCGGTTGGACACCATCGACAGGTGTGTGTCCATGGCGCCACCGATCAGGTCGCGGTATGCGTCCACCATGTCATTGATGCGGATCAGATGGTCGTAGAGGTTACGGAAGTACGCCGTCCCTTGGTCGGTCATCCCGGGGATCGTCACCATGTCGACGTTGAGGCTGGCGATCATGTCGCGCTGCGGCGCGATGACCTTACGGATGGTCATGACCTGCCGCTTCATCTCGAAGAGCGTTCCCAGTTGTTCCTCGGTGGGGTTCCTCAGGATGGCGCCCTCGAGGTCGTCGATCGCGTCGTCCAGGTCGGACAGCACGGGGAAGAAGGAGTCGACCAGGGTGTCCATGATCAGGTAGAAGATCACCACCTGCGGTGCGGCCACCTCCGAAGCGTGATGGCCGCGGATGCGCCCGTGCACCGTGGCCAGGGCCGGGCAGTTCCCCTGGTGGATGCTGATGATGGCCTTCTCGGTGACGAAGCAGTGCACCTCCGCCACGCTTTTTCCGTCGGAGGCCATGCCGAACGTGATGACATGGACGAAGTCGCCGTAGTCGTCGATGCGTGCCCGCTGGCCGAACTTGTCCGCTGCCTCGACGGCCAGCGGGTGGAAGCGAAAGGTGTTTGTCAGCAAGCCCGTGACGTCGTCATCGGGCCCTGGGTCATGGATGTCGAGATCGAGCCAGAAGAACGCGCCCCCGGCCAGGGCCTGTTCAATCTTCTGCTGGCTGGCGTCGGTGACCGAGCCGTTTTGTATGAGCGTCCCCTTCATGGACAGATGCTTTCACGCTCAGGAGACGGGCGCTCAGGAGATGGACGCCTCTTTATCGGGCTCGATCGGCCCGTTTGCGGCAGCCTCCGCATCCGCGGCCGCATCCACGGCGGCGATATCGGCCGGCGTGGCGCCGAGGCGGCGCTCGACGTCGGCCAGCCGGTCGCTTATCACCGAAAGCCGCTGGCCGAGGTCGGCGTGGCCCTTTTGATACACCTGCCTGTTTGCGTCGGTGTGCTCCTTGATGAACAGCGAGGCAACCGTGGCAGTGAGCACGCCGATAAGGCCGATTCCGACCAGCATGAGGACACCAGCGACGGCGCGGCCAACGGTCGTGACGGGAAACCGGTCACCATAACCCACGGTGGTTACGGTCACGATGGCCCACCAGAGGGCGTCGGGGTAATTGTGGATGTTGCTTCCTTTGGCATTCCCCTCGAAGAGCAGCACCAGCCAGGCCCCGAGCATGAGAGTTGCGGCGGCGGCGATAAGTACCCGGAAGAGACTGTGGTGTTTGAGTATGGCCTCTACCCGCAGTGCCCCTTCGTGGATAAGCAGGCACATCTTCTCGATCCCGACAAAGTGCCAGCCCTGGAGCGGGGGCGCCACCACGGTCGCAGGCTCGACCCAGCGCCGCTTGAGATACCCCCGGCGATCTGGGGTGATCACCAAGCGGACCACGTACTCCACCAGCAGGATGACCCACAGCGCGAAGAGGGTGCCCACCAGGGCGGTTGAGGCCGTGGAGTTGATGTCGGTCGTCAGCACGATGATCCCAATGACCAGCCAGGCGAGCCCCAGCAAGGTCATCGGATATCTGGTGACCCGCTCAATGTCTTCGACGAGTTCATGACGGCCGCCGGTGGGTTTGGCGCCGGCGACGGCCTGGCGCCGGCGCTCTTCTTTAGCTCTTTTCGCCCCGAGTCGTTCCCACTCCAGCCTTTCCAGCCGCTGGATGCGCTCGATGGAGGACGGCTTCGGCGCCGCCGCTACCTTGTCACTGCCTGACACGGTGCGTAATGCTACTGGGCCGCGGCCCGCGGGGTCCGGGCGCTGCCGGAAAGGACTAACAGCCGGCGGTGGCTAACCTGCGCCGCTGCGACTGGTCCAGGTTCTGGGACAGAGTCGCGATCCGCTCCATCAGCGCGGCGTCCTCGCGCATCTCCTCGGCCGTGGGGGCCATCGTGACGATCGCGGTCACCAGGAACGTCACGATGCTGATGCCCAGGATCAGCGGCAGCAGGAACGAGGTCGCGCTGGCTCCGGCGCCCATGGCCAGCATCCCGCCGCCAGGCGCGTGGTACACGTGCAGCGCGGCCATGCCGGTGTAATGCATCCCGCTGACGGCAACGCCCATGATCAGCGAGGCGACGAGCGTGGCGGTCAGGCCGTTCAGGGTGCTCGCGGCCCACAGGGCGGCGGTGCCCGCGACCATGGCGATGATCACCGACAGGACGAGCAGGGCCGGGCTGAAGCCCATCGTGTCCGGCATGCGCATCGCCCAGATGCCCATGTAGTGCATGCCCGCGACACCGATGCCGATGATCGAGCCGCCCAGCAGCAGGCGGCTCGGGTCCCCGCTGCGGCCGAAGCCGACAATGAACAGGCCCAGGGCCACCACCGTAATGGCGATCACCATGCTCAAGATCGTGACCGGCACGTTATAGGTGATCGCCTGCCCGTTGATGGTGTAGCCGAGCATCGCAATGAAGTGCATGACCCAGATGCCCGTGGTCCCGATCGACACCGCCGCCAGCAGCAGCCAGCGGGCCCGCGCGCCGCCCGCCATCGCCCTTGCCCTGGCCGTGCACTGCAGCCCGAGGAAGCAGCCCAGGCAGGAGATGAGATAGGCCAGCGCCGGGTTGAGCAGGCCATACGAGAAATTGTGAACTTGTGCCAATGGAAAGCTCCCGCCCTTACGACGCGCCCCCCGGAAACGGCCCACAGCGGGCAATGTCGCGACGTCCCTGGTCAATGCCGCGCTAATCATGACATGCCGGGTATCACGGCATACCGTTATCGGCCGATCTTGACCTGCGTGTCTGTGCTGGAACGCTGGCAGGAGACACGCCGTCACCCAGGGTTGCCCGTTGCCCTTCAGGGCCCGGGCAGCCGGTACACGCGGCGCGCGTTCTCCGCCCCGATCATCCGCGCCACCCGGATGGCGTCACCGGCGCTCCAGTCCCCGGCCTCGACCCACCCGCCCAGCACGTCGGCGGTGGCCCGGCGCCACAGCAGCGCGCCGAGATAGTGCAGCTCAGCGGGGCCGGCCGCGTCTGAGGAGAACAGCACCTTGGCGAACGGCGCGAGTTCCAGCGACTCGGCGACCACCGCGGCGGCGCGGGCCCCGACGTAATGCAGCGTCATGCCCACGTCCAGGTACACGTGCGGGTAGGCCTGGGCCAGGGCGGCGGCATTGCGGTGGAACGGGTAACAGTGCAGCAGCATGACCGGCACCCCGCGCGGCTCGCACCGCTCAAGGAAGCCGCGCAGCCACAGCGGATCGCTGCGGCGCAGGTCGCAGTCGGGATCGCCGAAACCGGTGTGGAACTGCACCGGCAGCCCGCGGTCGACCCCGGCCCACAGCACGTGCCGCAGCAGCACCGGGTCGGTGACCCGCACGGTGCCGCCCGCCTCGATCTCGCGCAGCCAGCGGCCCGCGGCCCCGGTCACCGCCGCGGGCGCCGGCGGGCCGGGGTCGAAGTCCAGCCCGTGCCGGTAGGCCATGATGCTCTTTGTGCCGAGCGCATCCCGGGTACGGTCCCACAGGGCCTCGCGGTAGCGTCCCGCGAACCCGGCCGCGGTCCCGTCCCCGGCGGTGATGACCTGCTCGGCCACCTGCTCCAGCCGGACGATCTCGCGCGCCTGCGCGCCGGACGCCGCGGCCATGCCGGGCAGGCTCAGCATCGTGTCGAGCACGTAGCCGGTGTCGATCAGGAAGCAGGCCACGCCCGTCGCGCGCAGCAGCAGCCCGGTGGCCTGCTCCGGGCCCAGTTCGGCCCGCCGGGCCAGGTACTCCTCCGCCGGGACGGACGGCGCCAGGCCGAGCACGGGCGCGCACCAGCGGCGGATCGCGAAGCCGAGCTGGGAGTCGAACTGCGTGGTGCCCGCCGGCGCCGGGCGGTCCGACTCGGTGATCTGCCCCTCGAACGCCGTCCGGGGCACGTCGCTGCCCAGCGCCTGGTGGACGTGGTGGTCCACCAGGGCGATATCGCCGACGGCCTCGCCGACCGCGCCGTGGTCAGCCATCGGCGCCCGATGCCCGGTGCCGCCCCCCGGCGCCGGCCGGAAGCGGTTCCGCGCCGTTCCCGCTCATCCGGCCGACCAGGTAGAGCAGCGCGGCCACGGCGAGCGAGGCCACCGTGATGCCGCCGATCCACCAGAACCAGGTGCCGTAGGTGATCGTCGCCCCGAGCACGGTGATCGAGCCCGCGCTGTTGCTGATCAGCGGGGTCCACGAGCCGGACAGCGTGGCGATGACCCCGACCAGCGACGCGAGGCCGCCGATGATCGAGCAGGCCCAGAACACCGCCGGGTGGGCGATCCGGCGCGCCTGGAACTGGGCCTGGAAGCGGCGCAGGATGATCAGGATGTCCACGAACAGGATCACGATCGAGATGCACCAGATGACCGTGACCGCCGCCTGCAGCACATCGTAGATCTTGGTCTCGGCGTCCGCCGCCCTGCCGCTGGTGATGCTCGGGATCAGCACAAAGGCCAGCAGCGTGAACAGCGCGGCGATGATGGTCTGCACCCACACCGCGGTGTCCGGCACCCGGGCCTTGTTCACGTGTGACATCGCCTTCGGCAGCCGCTGGTCGAGCCCGGACACGAAGATCAGCCGGGCGAACGAGTAGTTGTACACCACGGTGATGAACAGGAAGAACAGCGCCAGGATGAGCGCGGTGATCTTACCTGCCACGCTGCCGAGCCCGATGGTGACCACTCCGGCCACCGCGGTGATGCTCGCCGAACTGGACGTCGGCACGGTCACCATGACCCCCCAGGTGGCGAGCAGGTAGGCGACCACCACGACGAGCGAGCCCCACAGCAGGTACCGGGTCACCGACCGCTGCTCGCGGATCTCCACGCCCATGTTCAGCGGCACCTCCACGCCGAGCAGGGCGAGCACCACCAGGCCGAAGAAGGTCCAGTTGGTGAAGTTGATGCCGTGCGGCGCGCTGGCCTTCCAGGTGGAGAAGTCCCACGGGTTGACCACCGCGGGGTTGCCCTTGGCCAGGTACACGATCCCGGACACGAACATCGCCAGGATGGCCACGCCGTACAGCGCGAACACGATGTTCACCAGGTTCTGGGTGACCCGGAACCGCAAGATGGCGACCAGCGCGGACACCACGATCAGCCCGATGATCAGCACGCCCTGCCACTGGATCGGCCAGTTGTTCACGGCCGGGAAGGCGTAGCCGAGGAACGCGACCATCGACGTGCCGGTGGCCACCATCACCAGCACCCCGGGCCACCACGCGCAAAAGCCGGCGAAGAACCCCCAGAAGGGCCCGAACGCCTTGTGGGTCCACAGGTAGATGGACCCCTCACCGGGGAACATCGCGCCAAGCTGGCCCGTGGCGATCGCGCACGGGATCAGGAACACGACGAACCCGATGATCCACCAGCCGAAGGCCGACGGCCCGGCGGACTGGACCACCGCCGAGTTGGTGATGAACAAGACGATCGCGACGAAGATCGCCACCATGTCGAACGTGGTGAGGACCTTGGGCAGGATGCCCCCGGCCACCCGCTCGGAGATCAGTGAGCCAGAGTCGGTGCCAGTAGTGGTCATGGCCTCTCCTCAACGCGGCGAGTCACCATGAGATCTACCCACTACGGACATCCCGGGCACGTCGGCGGGAAGCCGCACCCGTGACTTCAGCCCCCGTTTTCCGGCCACAGCCGGGTGCTGCGCCCCGCCGCGTCGAGGATCAGCTGGGCGTCGATGACCGCCCGTGTTTCCGGCACGCCGAACCCGGACCACTCACAGACGAATTCCAGCGGCCCGGCAGGCGGCAGCGGCCACGCCCACCAGCGGGAGAAGTACCTGTGCAGGCCGCCACCGCTCATGTACGCCCGCAGCACCGGCCCGGCCGGCTCGGTGCCGTGGCCGCCGTGCTCCGCGAAGACCTTCCGGCCGTCGGACAGCAGCAGCCCGAAGTGGAACGACCGCCACGCCGCGGCCCAGCCTGGCAGGGGTTCGCGGTCCCCGGCCGCGCCTGGCGGCCGGAGGCGGGTGGTCACGAAGACCTCGAAGCCCTCGGCGTAGGCGGAGATCCCGGTCACCGCCACGGCGACCTGGTCGGTGCGGCCGAGCATCAGTGTCTGGGTGGGGACAATGCCGGGGATTTCCGCGTTGGGCAGATCCCACGGTCGATGCGGCGCGGGTGATTCCGGCTCGTCGGCCGGAAGCTCGTCAAAGAAGCCCATTCCGCCACTGTCGGCCGCCCGCCACCCCGCCGCAACCGATTAACCGGCCCCGCCGCGCCGGCCACCAACGTCTTCGTCAAGGTGGTCCTGTGCAACGCCACCGGGGCGGGCCGGCGGGCGTTGCTGGAACAGGCGGACACGGGTGCGCGGGACACCGGTGGCCACCAGGATCAGCCGGGCGGCGGTGAAGGCGATGATCATGCCCAGGAACCACCCGTAGCTGGCGGTCCAGGCCCGCCCGTCCAGCGGCCAGAGCAGCCGCACGCCCGGCGGGCCCTCGGCTATGTCCCGTGCGAAATGAAGCACGAGTCCTGTCGCTACGCCGGCCAGCACGGCCCGGTGCCGGCGGCTGACGGCCACCGCGACGGCGAACACCAGGACCGTGGCCAGGGAATGGGTGACCGGGCGCTGGCCGTCGTCCCCCAGCAGCCCGAGGTAGAGGGGGATGTGATCGAGGTCGATGGCCACCGAGGCGATCAGCGCCGCCACATAGAACCGGCGCGGCGCATCGACGAGGCACGCCAGCACCATCAGGCCAAGAGCCGCGGTGGCCAGATGGGCAACCTCATCGAGCAGGCCGGTGCTCACCAGGCCAAACGGAACCCTGCGGTCCATGGCGTCGAAGGCCAGCGCGACCCCGGCCAGCAGCAGTGGGCCGGCCCACCTCCCGGCCTGCCCCCACTCACCTGCCACATCCGACGAGGCTACCCACCCCGCCGCCATTCATGATCCAGCACGGCGTACAGCAGATCGTCGGTCCACTCGTCCTTGGCCCAGGTGCTCTCGCGCAGGTGACCCTCGCGCCGCATGGCCAGCCGCTCCAGCACGGCGGCCGATGGCGCGTTCCGCGCGTCGCAGTAGCCGATGACGCGGTGCTTGCCCCGGACGGTGAACAGGTAGCCGATGAGCAGCCGGACGGCCTCGGTGGCGTAGCCGTGGCCCTGATACCTCTCGGCGAGCGTGAACCCGACCTCACACTGGCTGGGGTCATCGGCGTGCGGCATGGCCGCGCAGTCGCCGATCAGCTGCCCGGTCCCCCGCAGCGCCACCGCGAACTGGAACCACTCCCCCGGCGTGTCGGGATGGCTTTGCGCGATCTCCCGGATGAAACGCTCGCCCTCCTCCCACGGGTAGGGCGCGTCCCAGCTCTGGTAGCGCGCCACCGCCGGGGACGAACGGTACGCCACGAACTCCGCCAGGTCCCCCGGGTGGAACCGGCGCAGCACCACACGCTCCCCGGTTAGCTCGGTGAAGCCCTCGTCAGGCATGCGAGGGCTCAGAACTTGGTGAAGTGCTCGAAGCACTCCCTGGCCGTGTCCATGTCCGCGAACTCGGCCGCTTCGGACCGCTTCACCGCCAGGTAGGCGCGGCGGCGCAGGTCGCCGAGGGACTCCATCAGCAACTCGTCGGCTTCCAGGGCGTCCAGCGCCGCGCTCAGGGACTCGGGCAGGCGGCGAGCACCCAGGGCCGATCGCTGCGCATCGGTAAGAACGGCCGGGTCGACGTTCACGGCCTCGCCTGGGTCCAGCCTGCGCCGGATCCCGTCCAGGCCCGCGTGGATGACGGCGCCCAGCGCGAGGTATGGGTTGGCGCTGGAGTCGGACGGCTTCAGTTCCAGGTTGACCGACTTGGCGCGGTCGTCGCTCATCGGCGAGCAGATCCGCACCGCCGCCTCCCGGTTGTCCATCCCGTAGATGGTGTAGGCGCTGCTCCACATCTGCGGTGCGAGCCGCCGGTAGCTGTTGACGGATCCGCAGGTCAGTGCGACCAGCGCGGGCAGATGCGCGAGCAGGCCGCCGATGAAGTGGTATCCGGTCTCGGACAGCCCGTACTGGTCCCCGGCGTCGTAGAAGACCGCCGCCGGCCCCAGTTCGCCGCCCGGAGTCAGATCGCGCAGCGAGACGTGCAGGTGGGCGCCGTTGCCGGCCTGATCGGGGATGGGCTTGGGTGCCAGGCTCGCCCACAGCCCACGGCGGAACGCGGTGCCCCGCACCGTCTCCCGGTACAGCACATGGTTGTCGGCGGCCCGCAGCGCGGGCGCGTACCTGACGGTCATCTCCTGCTGGCCGTGGCCCAGCTCCGGGTAATAGTGCTCGGGCCGCAGGCCCTGGGCGCTGAGCGCGCCGAGCAGGTCCATGGTGAAGTCGTGTGCCAGGTGGAAGCCGGTGGCCGAGTAGCACAGGCTGTCGTCGTTGGGCACCAGCCGGTCGGGGCCGCCGCCCGGGTCGCTTTCCCGGCGGCCCAGTGTGAACTCCGGCTCGAACGCCGCGGTGACCGCATAGCCCTCGGCGGCCGCCGCGGCAATGGCCTGCTTCAGGTAGGTGCGGGCGCACCCGTCCCAGGGCTCTCCGGACGGCAGGACCTGGTCGGCCAGCATCGCGCCCGCGCCCGGGGCGTACGGCAGCGGCACGAACGTGGCCGGGTCGGGCATGATGCGTACCTCGCCGACCGGGCCCATGCCGTCCACCGGCTGGAGGTGATCCAGCATCGACATGGCCATCATGGCCACCGTGTGCCCGATCCCGGTCACTATGCGGGCCGGCAGCATTGGCGCGGTCGCCGACTTGCCCCGGATGATCCCGCCGTGGTCGGCGTAGAGGAACCAGACCAGCGAGACGTTGGTCTCGTGTGCCCGTGCGGTGATCCTCGCGATGGCCTCTTTGCCGGCCGCTGGTAGCAGCGGCGGACGGTCTCGATGTTCAGTCATCGGGTCGCGACGAATGCCGCTTCCACCTCCTCCGGTGATGTCAAGACACAGAGGTAGCATGATCCGCTGGGTTCGCATAGGGCATCGCGGCAGCAGTTGCGCCCTCCTGGAGGCCGCTGCGGGAGGCTGCGGGTGCCCGGCAGTCTCTAAGTTGGCGCAGGTGATCGCGTTGACACCGGTAGACCAATCACCTAGATTCGCCCATGTTCGTGTTCAGAACCTATGTTCGCGACCCGCACAACACGGCCCGTAACTCCGCCCACGGCCGAGGAGGCCCCCATGGCGTTCCTGGAAGAGTCAATCTGGCGGGGCAAGGTCTATTCGGGCGGGTGGAGGACCGCCGCGGGCGGAGACGCCCCGGTCACCGAGCCGGCCACCGGCGCGGAACTGGGCCGGACGGGGATCGCGGGGCCCCCCGACGTGGCCGCCGCGGCCACCGCGGCAGCGGCCGGCCAGGCCGCCTGGGCCGCGACACCGCACACCGAGCGGGCCGCGGTGTTGCGCCGCGCGGGCGACATCTGGAAGGCCCACGCGGAAGAAATCGAAGGGTGGAACATCCGCGAGAGCGGAAAGATCCCCCCGGCGGCGCAGTTCGAGACGCACGTCGCCACCGAGGAGGTCTACGAGGCGGCCACGCTGCCCTCGCGCCCCTACGGTGAGCTGCTGCCCAGCGAGTCGCCGCACCTGAGCTTCGCCGAGCGGGTCCCGGTCGGGGTGGTGGGCGTGATCGCCCCGTTCAACTTCCCGCAGATCCTGGCCATCCGCTCGGTCGCGCCCGCGCTGGCGCTGGGCAACGCGGTAGTGCTCAAGCCAGACCCGCGCACGGCGGTCTGCGGCGGCGTCGTGCTGGCCCGGGTGTTCGAGGAGGCGGGCCTGCCCGAGGGCCTGCTGCACGTGCTGCCCGGCGGCGCCGACGCCGGCGAGGCGCTGATCACCGACCCGCTGGTCCGGGTGATCTCGTTCACCGGGTCCACCGCGGTGGGGCGGCACGTGGGCCAGCTTGCCGCCGCCCACCTCAAGCGCTGTCACCTGGAACTCGGCGGCAACTCGGCCATGATCGTGATGGACGACGCCGACGTGGCCAAGGCCGCGTCCGCCGGCGCCTGGGGGTCGTTCCTGCACCAGGGCCAGATCTGCATGACCACCGGGCGCCACATCGTGCACGAGGCGGTCTACGACGACTACGTGGCGGCGCTGGCCGGCAAGGCCGAGCACCTCCCCGTCGGCAACCCGGCGACCGAGCAGGTCGCGCTCGGCCCGATCATCGACGCCAAGCAGCGGGACAAGATACACGGCCTGGTCACCGGGAGCGTGGATGCGGGTGCCCGGCTGGCCGCGGGCGGCACCTACGAGGGGCTGTTCTACAAGCCGACCGTGCTGGCCGATGTCGCGCCTGCCATGCCCGCCTACGCCCACGAGGTGTTCGGCCCGGTGGCGCCGGTGCTCCGGTTCGCCACCCCGGACGAGGCCGCCAAGCTGGCCGCGGACACCGAATACGGGCTGTCCCTGGGCATCCTCACCCGCGACGTGATGCGCGGCCTCGATCTGGCCCGGCGGATCCCCACCGGCATCGTGCACATCAACGACCAGACCGTGGACGACGCGCCGAACACCCCGTTCGGCGGGGTCTTCGCCTCGGGCACCGGCGCTCGCTTCGGCGGCACCGCCAACCTGGACGCGTTCACCGACACCCGCTGGGTGACGATGCGCGGCGACATCACCCCGTACCCCTTCTAGCCGCACGCAAGCCGCCGGGCCCCCGGGGGCTGGCGGTGCACCGAAGGAGAGATGTCACGGCAGGCATGCGCACGCAGGTAGGCATCGTTGGCGCCGGCCCCGCCGGGCTGCTGCTGTCGCACCTGCTCGCGTTGCGCGGCGTCGACTCGGTGATCGTGGAGATCCGCAGCCGGGCCTACTGTGAGGCGCGGCAGCGTGCCGGAGTACTGGAGGACGGCACCGTCCGGCTGTTCCGTGAGGCCGGGCTGGCCGACCGGCTGGACCGCGAGGGCCTCGAACACGGCGGCATCTACCTGCAGTTCGCCGGGGAACGGCACCATCTGGACTTCCGCGACCTGGCGAGCGGGCGGACCGTGACCGTCTACGCACAAACCGAGGTGGTCAAGGACCTGATTGCCCGGCGCCTGGCCGACGGCGGGAAGCTGGAGTTCGAGGTGTCCGATACCGCGGTGGCGGACCTGGACACCGACACGCCGGTGCTGTCCTACACCGCCGGCGGCCAGCGGCATGAGATCACCTGTGACGTGATCGCGGGCTGCGACGGGTTCCACGGCATCTGCAGGCCGGCCATCCCGGCCCGGCTGAGCAGCGTCTGGGAGCGAGAATACCCGTACGCCTGGCTGGGCATCCTGGCCGAGGCGCCGCCCGCCACCGACGAGCTGATCTACGCCCACCACCCCGACGGCTTCGCCCTGCACAGCATGCGGAATCTGCAGATCAGCAAGCTGTACCTGCAGGTGGACCCGGATACGCGGGCCGAGGACTGGCCGGAGGCCCGGATCTGGCAGGCGCTGCAGGAGCGGTTCGCGCTGCCCGGCTGGGCGGTGAAGGAGGGCCCCGCGCTGGACATCGCGGTCACCCCGATGCGCAGCTTCGTCAGCGCGCCGATGCGGTACGGGCGGCTGTTCCTGGCCGGCGACGCCGCCCACATCGTGCCGCCGACCGGCGCCAAGGGGCTGAACCTGGCCATCGCCGACGTGACGGTGCTCGCCGACGCCCTGACCGAACTGCTGCGCGGGGATCACCGGCTCGCCGACGCCTACTCCGGCACCTGCCTGAGCCGGGTCTGGCGGTCCACCCACTTCTCCTGGTGGATGACCACGATGCTGCACCGCACCCCGGGCGCAGACCCGATGGAGGCGGCCCTGCAGTTGTCCCAGTTGCGGTACGTGACCACGTCCCGCGCGGCGTCGGTGACCCTGGCCGAGAACTACGTCGGCTACCCGCCCCTGCGATAAAGGGCATCCCCCCGGCGGTCAGCGAGTACCGTTCGCCAGATGGTAACCGCACGGGCACGCTCAGTGGTGGAGCCCGTCAGTGAGCCACGGAACCGGCGGTATATCGATGGGTTTGGCCCGCAGGATGAGTCAGCACTGGTGAAAAGTAGAGTCCTCGGGAAAGGGGGCGGTCATGACCGAGCCGAAGACGTACACCCTGGACGCGCCGGGTGCCGTGCTCCACTACGACGTCCGCAGCAACGAAGCCAGTTCCGAGCCGGTCCTGCTGCTCATCGGGTCGCCGATGGGTGCATCGGGATTTGTCACCCTGGCCGGGCATTTCACCGACCGCACGGTCGTGACCTACGACCCACGGGGGGCGGGCCGCAGCAAGCGCACCGACGGCGCGCTGCGCACCGACACGCAGGAGCAGGCCGACGATCTGCACCGGCTGATCCTGGCGCTGGACGCAGGGCCGGTCGACATCTTCGGCAGCAGCGGCGGTGCGGTCAACGGGCTTGCCCTGGTGGCCGGGCACCCGGAGCAGGTCCGCACCCTGGTGGCGCACGAGCCGCCGTCCGCCCAGGTGCTGCCGGACCGCGAGCCGGTGCTGGCCGCGTGCGAGGGCATCCACGAGACCTACCTGCGTGAGGGCTTCGGCCCGGCGATGGCGAAGTTCATCGCGCTCGTCAGCCATGCGGGCCCGATCCCGGCCGGTTACGCGGACCAGCCCGGCCCCGACCCCGCCAGCTTCGGGTTGCCGGCCGGGGACGACGGTTCGCGCGACGACCCGCTCCTCGGGCTGAACATGCCCGCGACGCCCAGCTACGAGCACGACTTCGAGGCGCTCCGCGCCGCACCGACCCGCATCGTCGTCGGCGTCGGAGCGCAATCGGCCCAGATGATGGCCGGCCGCGGCGGCACCGGCGTGGCCGAACGGCTCGGCACGCCGCCGGTCACCTTCCCCGGCGGCCACGACGGATTCCTCGGCGGCGAGTACGGCGGCATGGGCGAACCGGATGCCTTCGCCGCCACCCTGCGGGAGGTCCTCACCGGCTGACCGCCGGCTAGAAGTCCCCGGGCCTCGGCGCAGAACCCCCGGGTGACCGTCGGCGATGCACGCGGCAGGGCATCGCTTAGACGATCGCATTCTCTTGCGCTGCCGACCTCGGGGCTAGCCCTGAGCCGGATCCCAGAGACAGCCCCGAAGCGCTCCGCACCGTTTCTTCCTACGGTCGAGCCATCGGTCCCAAAGAGGGGGTGCTGTATCTGTTGGCCCGCTGGCGCCTCCATACCGGTATAGGGAGCCGTCATGGTGGCGCTGGCCCAGAACACGGGCTCGTCATGGCCAGATCAGGGGGACAGACAGATGCGGATCCTGCTCATTTCGAGCGCCTACAACAGCATGGCCCAGCGCGTCCACGTCGAGCTGGCGGACCGCGGCCACGAAGTGGCGGTCGAGCTGGCGCTTGGCGTTGAGGCCATGCGGGAAGCTGTCCACTGCTTTGATCCGGATCTTGTCATAGCCCCGATGCTGACCACAGCGATTCCCGCCGACATATGGTCAGCTCGCCCCTGCTTCATCATTCACCCGGGCCCCAAGGGTGACCGCGGCCCATCCTCGCTCGACTGGGCGATCATGGACGGTGCCGAGCGCTGGGGCGTCACCGTCTTGCAGGCCAACGCTGAGATGGACGCCGGCGATATCTGGGCAAGCGCGGAGTTCACGGTTCGCGGCTGCTCGAAGAGCTCGCTGTACCGCACCGAGGTAGCGGACGCGGCGCTGGAGGCCCTGCTGCTAGCAGTAGAGCGATTCGAAAGCGGAACCTACCGGCCCGAGCCCCTGGATTACAGCCGTGCCGACGTCACGGGCAGGCTGCGCGGGCCATGCCGGCAAGAGCACCGCAGGATCGACTGGTCATCCGAGCAGACGACCTCGGTGCTGGCAAAACTGCGTGCGGCCGACTCCAGGCCGGGTGTCCTCGACCTAATCGGCCGGATCGAGTACTTCCTGTACGGCGGTTACGAGGAGGATCACCTGCGTGGCGACCCCGGAACGATCGTGGCGCGGCGAGGCGGCGCGATCTGCCGCGCGACGACCGATGGAGCCGTCTGGATCCCGCAACTACGCCGCCGCCCACTGCCGGAAGGGCCGCCCACCTTCAAAATGCCGGCCACGATCGCGCTCGGCGAGGCTGCCGCAGCCGTGCCGGAGGTCGGCGCACCGCTGGTGCCGCCGCCAGGCAGGCGGACCTACCAGGAGATCAGCTACCGGGAATCTGACGGCATCGGCTACCTGGAGTTCTCCTTCCCCGGCGGCGCGATGAGCACCGATCAGTGCCGTCGGCTCCTCGCCGCCTACCGGCATGCTCAAGGCCGCCCGGTACAGGTGGTCGTGCTCTGCGGAGCAGCAGACATATTCGCCAACGGGATTCATCTCAATGTGATCGAGGCCGCCGACAACCCGGCGGAGGAGTCCTGGCGGAACATCAACGCAATCGATGACCTGGTCGAGGCAATCCTGACCACCACCGACCGGCTCACGGTGGCAGCAATCGCAGGCAGCGCCGCCGCCGGAGGGCTGATGCTCGCGCTCGCCGCCGATGAGGTCTGGTGCCGCACCGGCGCAGTGCTCAATCCGCATTACCGGCTGATGGGCCTGCACGGTTCGGAGTACTGGACCTACACTCTTCCCCGCCGGGTCGGCGCGCAGCACGCGGCTGAACTCACCCGGGCGTGCCTCCCGATCAGTCCTGCCTCGGCTGCGCGCTGCGGCCTGGTCGACCGGGTAATCACAAGCGACAGCGCCGGGTACCGCCAGCAGATAGCTGCCCTGGCAGAGAAGCTGGCCCGCAGCCCCGACTATCAATCACGGCTGGCCGCCAAGGCACGGCGCCTAGCCGAGATCGCCACGACCCGGCCCCTCGACAGCTACCGCCAGGCAGAACTCGCCGTGATGAGCCGGAACTTCCGCGGGCGGGGCGAACCATACCCCCAGTTGCGCCGTGCCTTTGTCTACAAGCAAAAGCCGGCCCGAACGCCAGCCCACCTCGCGCGCCACCGAACCGCAACGACGCAAAGGTCCCTCCAATCGGCAACGCGTTAGCGCGCCCACCATTCCGGTGGCTGAAACGGGATGAGAGCTTCGGGCCCCGCATCAGCGCCATGACCTGTGGTTTTAGCGTACGTCCAGCCCGGTGACGGCCCTTCCGATGATCATGCGCTGGATCTCCGAGGTCCCTTCGAAGATCGTGAAGATCTTCGCGTCGCGGTGCCAGCGCTCCACGGGGAACTCGCGGGTGTAGCCGTTGCCGCCGAGGATCTGCATCGCCTGCTCGGTGACCCGGACCGCGGTCTCCCCCGCGACCAGCTTGGACATCGAGCCCTCGGCATGATCGAAAGGCACGCCGTTGCGCGCCATCCAGGCGGCCCGCCAGGTGAGCAGCCTGGCGGCGTCCACTGACGCCTGCATGTCGGCCAGCATGAACGCGATCGCCTGGTTCTGCCCGATCGGCCGGCCGAACTGCACCCGGTCGCGTGCGTACCCGGCGGCGAACTCGACCGCTGCCCTGGCGATGCCCACCGCCATGGCTGCGACGCTGGGCCGGGACCGCTCGAACGTCTTCATCGCCGCCTGCTCGCCGGCGCTCCCGCCCTCCCTGACCCGGGCCAGCCGCCCGTCCAGCCGTTCCTTGCCGCCGACCAGGCAGCGGCCGGGAATCCGCACGCCGTCGAGCACGACCTCGGCCGTGTGCGAGGCCCGGATGCCGTGTTTGCGGAACTTCTGCCCCTGCGACAGGCCAGCCGTGCCCGGCGGCACGATAAAGGTGGCCTGGCCGCGGCTGCCCAGTGCGGGATCCACCGCCGCCACCACCACGTGCACGTCGGCGATGCCGCCGTTGGTCGCCCAGGTCTTGGTGCCGTTCAGTTCCCACTCATCCGCGGCCTCGTCGTAGACCGCCCTGGTGCGGATGGCAGCGACGTCGCTGCCCGCGTTGGGCTCGGAGGAGCAGAACGCGGCGAGCTTGACGTCGCCGGGAGTGCCGAACATCTGCGGCACCCATTCGCCGATTTGCTCGTTGGTCCCGTTGGACGACACCGCCACTGCGGCGAGCGAGCTGCCGACGATAGACAGGCCAATGCCCGCGTCTCCCCAGAACAGCTCCTCGAACGCGATCGGGATGCCCAGGCCGGTGGGCCCCAGCCACTGCTCGCCGAAGAACTCCAGCGAGTACAGGCCGATCTTGGACGCTTCCTCCAGGATCGGCCACGGGGTCTCTTCACGCTCGTCCCATTCGGCGGCCGCGGGCCTGATAACGTTTGCGGCGAATCCGTGCACCCAGTCCCGCATCTCGCGCAGGCCAGGCCCGGGTTCCAGGCTGAATGGCACGTCGGTGTCCGGGGCGCTGCTCATAGTGCTCCTCAGGGGTCCGGTCGCCCCCTATGTTACCGATGAGTAGCTTCCAGGCAAACCGTTGTCGGCCGGCTGCCCGCGCCCTTACGCATCAGCCCTGGTCATGGCGCTCCAGGAACTCGTACACCTCGGTTTCGTCCACGCCGGGGAAGCTTCCGGTGGGCAGTGCGGACAGGATGTGCGAGTGGGCACGGGCCGATGGCCAGGCCATTCCCTCCCAGCGCCCGGCCAGCTCGCCCGGTGGCCGCTGGCAGCAGTCGACGTCCGGGCACCGGGACACCCGGCGGGTGCCCGTGTCCCGGCCGCGGAACCATCGGGAATGCTCGTAGGTGATCCCGAGCGTGATCGCGAACCCGCGCTCGCGGGCCGGGTCCACGTGCGACACGCACCAGTAGGTGCCCGACGGCGTGTCGGTGTACTGGTAGCACGGCGAGAACCGGTCAGCGGCGGAGAAGACCTGCCGGCCGCACCACTGCCGGCACATACGCTGCCCCTCGATAGCGCCCGAGGCGTCCGCGGGCAGGACGAGCCCGTCGTTCTCGTAGGCCTTGTAGATGACCCCGGCCTCGTCGTTCTTGACGAAGTGGCAGGTCAGTCCCAGGTGGTGGGTGGCCAGGTTGGTGAATCGGTGTGCGGCCATCTCATAGGACACCGAGAACACGTCCCGCAGGTCCTCCACGGAAAGCTGCCGCGCTTGCATCGCCTCGGAAAGGAACCGCGCGGCGGGCCGCTCGGGGACCAGGACCGCCGCGGCGAAGTAGTTGGCCTCGACCCGCTGCCGGAGGAAGTCGGCGAAGTCCCGCGGGGTCTCATGGTCGAGCACGAAGTGGCCGAGGGTCTGCAACAGGATCGTCCGGGGTGAGTGCACGCCGACCGGCTCCTGCTTGAGGTAGATCCGCCGGTGCCGCAGGTCGGTCACGGACCGGACGGACCTGGGCAGGTCGTCGGTGTAGGAGACGGTGAAGCCGTGATGAGCGACGATCGCCATCAGCGTGCTCTGGGACAGCGCGCCGCTCTTGTAGTTCACCGCGTCCAGCGCCTCGGCCGCCTGCCGCTCGATCTCGGGGAAGTAGTTCCCCCGCGCGCGCATGGCGTGCCGCAGCTCGGCGTTGGCGATCCGGGCCTCCTCGGGCGTGGCCGTCGGGCGGGTGCGCTGGCGGCGCAGCTCGCCATACAGCGCGACCAGGTGCTCGAGCACGTCGCCGGGCACGCGCGCACCGACCTTCAGATACGACAGCCCTAGGTCGCGAAAAAGCGGGTCGCGCTGCGCCTCCTCGATCGCGATCTCCAGCTGCGCCCGGCGACTCGGCGGCTGCGGCCGCAGCAGCTCCTCCGGCGCCACCGACAGCGCCTTGGCCAGCGACTCGATCAGCGACAGCTTCGGCTCGCGGCGGCCGTTCTCCAGCAGGGACAGCGCCGAGGGGGCCCGGCCGACCCGTTCGCCCAGCTCGGCGAGGGTCAGGTTCCTCGCCCGCCGCAGATGCCGCAGTCGCTGGCCGAACGTCGCAAGGTCTAGACCACTAGAACGAAATGAGTCAGATTCTTCTTTAAGAAACTGCGGCATATGTTCATGTTAAGTGAAAATCTGCAAATCTTCACTACATATGTTCATGCCTTCCGGCTCCTGGTGACCCAAGCTGGTGCTACCAACCAACCCGGGGACGACACAGATCGGGAGGAATGACAGTGCACGATCGTCGCCTCGAGGGCACCGCATATGCGGCAGGCAGCAACGGGCACCAGGACGCCAGCCCCGCCGGCCAGGCGGCCCGCCTGGCCGGGGAATGGGCGACAAACCCGCGCTGGCGCGGTATCAAGCGCACGTACTCCGCCGAGGACGTCATCCGGCTGCGAGGCTCGGTACAGGAGGAGCACACACTGGCCCGGCTGGGTGCCGAACGGCTGTGGACGCTCCTGCATACCGAGGACTACGTGCACTCGCTGGGCGCGCTGACCGGCAACCAGGCGGTACAGCAGGTCCGTGCCGGGCTCCCGGCGATCTACCTGTCCGGCTGGCAGGTAGCCGCGGACGCGAACCTGGCCGGGCAGACCTACCCGGACCAGAGCCTGTACCCGGTCAACTCGGTGCCGCAGGTGGTCCGGCGGATCAACAACGCCCTGCTGCGCGCCGACCAGATCGCCTGGGCCGAGGGCAACGGCAACGGGACCCACTGGCTCGCGCCCATCATGGCCGACGCCGAAGCGGGCTTCGGCGGCGTGCTCAACGCGTTCGAGCTGATGAAGGCCATGATCGCGGCTGGTGCCGCGGCGGTGCACTGGGAAGACCAGCTGGCGTCGGAGAAGAAGTGCGGCCACCTCGGCGGGAAGGTACTCATCCCGACCGGGCAGCACATCAAGACGCTCAACGCCGCCCGGCTGGCCGCCGACGTCTGCGGCGTGCCGAGCCTGGTGGTGGCCCGCACCGACGCGCACGCCGCGACGCTGATCACCAGCGACGTGGACGAGCGCGACCGGCCGTTCGTCACCGGCGACCGGACCGCCGAGGGCTTCTTCCGGGTCCGCAACGGCATGGCCGCCTCGGTCGCCCGCGGGCTCGCCTACGCCCCCTATTCCGACCTGCTCTGGATGGAGACCTCCACGCCGGACCTCGCGGAGGCGCGTGAGTTCGCCGAGGCGATCAAGGCCGAGTTCCCCGACCAGATGCTGGCCTACAACTGCTCGCCCTCGTTCAACTGGCGCAAGCACCTGGACGACGGCACCATCGAGAAGTTCCAGCGCGAGCTGGGTGAGATGGGCTACAAGTTCCAGTTCATCACGCTGGCCGGATTCCACGCGCTGAACTACTCGATGTACGAGCTGGCCCGCGGGTACGCCGAAGAGGGCATGCCGGCCTACGTCCGGCTGCAGGATGCCGAGTTCGGCGCGGAGGCAGCCGGCTATACCGCCACGCGGCACCAGCGCGAAGTGGGAACGGGTTACTTCGACCTGGTGACCTCGGCCATCACGCCAGACGCCGCCACGGTGGCGCTGGCCGGGTCCACCGAAGCCGAACAGTTCGCGGCCGCCCACTAGCTGGGCACGAGACCGTTACGGCGCCGCCGCCCCGATCGCCGCGGGGCAGCGGCGCCGTGGCGTTACCCGGTGCGAACCCGTCGGCGCCGCCGCAGGTGCCGCTGGGCAGCGGGGCCGTGGCGCTACCTGGTCAGGAGAGCAGCCCGGTGGGGGCCGGCAGTTCGAGAACGTCCTCGTCGTCGTCGTAGCCGCGGGTGCCGTGCCAGCGCCCGGGCAGGAACATCGGGATGACCATCGCGATGCCGGCGAGCGCCAGCATCCCGCTCAGCAGCAGGGCGCGGAAGCCCAGGCCGTACGCGTGGCTCTGCAGCGGGATCCAGGCGAGCGCTCGGTGCGCGCTGACCGCGAGCAGCGCCGTCCAGCCCAGCAGCACGAGCCCGGGCAGGCCGGTAGCCAGCGGTGACACGGCGGGCACCACGAGCAGGACGCCCATGAGCAGGCCGACCCCGAGCATGGCGGCCAAGCCGATCAGGCCGGTCCGGCTGGGCAGCCCGACGCTATGCCCGGCCAGCGCGGAAACGTGCTCAGCTCCCCAGCCGCCGCCGAAGAATACGGCCGCAGCCAGCACCAGCCCCAGAATGAGCCCGATGAAGTGTCGCATTGTCCATGAGTCCTTCATCCCCGCTCTGCTCCGTTACCGCAGCAAAGACTACGTGACCTGCTCGTGATTTTCGGCGAGATGCCCAGCATGCTAACCAGCTGCCTCTTCGTAGTCTGCTGAGTTCGCTGGGTGGTCATGGCCACCCGATCCTTATGGCAGACCCTTAACAGCGTCCTGTCAGCTTCGCCCCGTAGGCTCGAGCCGTGCATATCGACACCATCTTCAAGACGATTGGCTCTCTAGCCGTCAAGTTCCGCTGGCTGGTGCTGATCGCGTGGGTGGCGGGGGCGATCGCTGCCGTATCACTGCTTCCCTCGTTGAACAGCGTGACCCAGAACAACAACCAGAAGTTCCTCCCGGCCAGCGCGCCGAGCTCGCACGCCGCGGAGCTTGCGGCGCCGTTCGGCACCGCAAGCCTGGTCCCGATCCCGGTCATCGCGGCACAGCCAAGTGCGCCGTTGTCACAGGCCGACATCAGCGCGATCGCCGCACTGCCGGCTCAGCTGAAGACGGTCAGCGGGGTCTCCAAGGTGCAGGACGCCGGCGTTTCCGCCGACGGGCACGCGGTGCAACTGGTCGTGCTCGCCCAGCAGGGCGGGGGCAACGCGAACTACGCCACGGATCTGATCGACGGGCTGCGCGCCAAGATCGCCCAGGCGGACCTGCCCGCGGGGCTGCAGGCGCACGTGACCGGTGACATCGCCGCACAGGTGGATCAGCAGAAGGCCTCGGGTAACACCGGCAACAAGATCCAGGCTCTGTCGCTGCTGTTCATCCTCGTGCTGCTGGTCCTGATCTTCCGGTCGTTCACCCTGGCCCTGGTGACGGTCATACCGCCGCTGCTGTCGTTCACCATCGCCGGGCCGCTGGTCGCGGAGGCCGCCCAGCACGGGCTCCAGGTCTCCCCCATCGCCGAGTTCCTGATGATCGTCCTGGTGCTGGGCGCGGGCACCGACTACGGGCTGTTCCTGGTCTTCCGGGTCCGGGAGGCGCTGCGGGCCGGGCAGCACGCCACCGCGGGCGAGTACTACCCCGGAGCGCGGGGCCTGGGCGGCAGCCTGCTCGGTGACTTCCTCCACTCCAGGGCACCGGCCAGGGAGGCGATCGTCGGCTCGGTGACCAAGGTCGGCGAGTCCATCACGTTCTCCGCGGCCACGGTGATCGCGGCGATGCTGACACTGCTGCTCGCCTCCTTCTCCTTCTACGCCGACCTCGGTGGCCCGTTCGCTATCGCCATCGGCGTCACCCTGATCGCGGCGCTGACGCTGCTGCCCGCGCTGCTGTCCATCAGGCTGTCGCTGCTGGCCGCTAAGCGCTCGCTGTTCAAGGCCATGTTCAAGCGGCCGAAGCTGCTGCCGTGGAACATCCAGGGCAGCGGCAAGGCGGGCGTCTGGGGCCGGGTGGCCGGCCGCATCGTGAAGCACCCGATCCCGACCCTGGTGTCCGGGATCGTGGTGTTCGGCGGCCTGGCGTTCGCGGTGTTCGGCTATTCAGCGGCCGGCTTCGGCGGGAACACCGCCCCGCCTGCCGGTACCGATTCCGCCGCCGGGCAGGCGCTGCTCACCAAGTACTTCCCGCAGTCCTCGGCCAACCCCACCACGGTGATCTACCGGTTCGACACCCCGGTATGGCAGAACCCGGCTCCGCTGGCCACGGCGGAGACCAAGCTCCAGGCGACCGGGAAGTTCACCCAGATCGCCGGGCCACTGAACCCCGGCGGCGCCTCACTGACCCCGGCCCAGTTCACCGCGCTGCATGCCAAGCTCGGCCCGGCCAAGCTGCTGCCGCCCACGCCTCCGGCTGGCAGTACGGTGCCACCCGGCGCCTACGCCGCCTACCGGGCCACGGCCAACTTCGTCAGCCCCGACGGCCGCACCGTGCTGTACGAGACCGGCCTGAAGGCGGGTGACCCGGGGACCACCGAGGCGATGAACGCGACGCCATCGCTGCGCGCCGCGACCACGGCCGTCGGTAAGTCGATAGGCGCGTCTGATTCCGCGCTCGGCGGTGAGGCGCCGGCCCTCTACGACATCAGCAGCATCTCCAACAGCGACCTCAAGCACATCATCCCCTTCGCGATCATCGCGATCGGGATCCTGCTCGCGCTGGTGCTGCGCAGCCTGGTGGCCCCGCTGTACCTGATCGTGTCGGTGGGGATCTCCTATCTGGCGGCGCTGGGCCTGTCCGTGCTGATCTTCGTCAAGATCGGTAACAGCGGCGGCTTGGTGTTCTTCATGCCGTTCCTGATGTTCATCTTCCTGCTCGCCCTGGGTGAGGATTACAACATCCTGATGATGACCAGGATCCGCGAGGAGGCGCAGCGCCTGCCGCTGCGCGAGGCGGTGACCAGGGCGCTGAGTGCGACGGGGTCGACGATCACCTCGGCCGGGCTGGTGCTCGCCGGCACGTTCATCGTGCTGACCGTGGTCGCTGGCGGTGGCTCGGGCGGTGACCAGATCCGTGACATCGGCCTGGGCCTGGCCTTGGGCATCCTGATGGATACGTTCCTGGTGCGGACCCTGCTGGTGCCCTCGACCGTGGTCCTGCTGGGCCGCTGGAACTGGTGGCCATCCCGGATGAGCAGGCGGGATGCACTGCCGCCCGGGCGGCCAGCGCCGGACGCCGCCGAGCCGGACCTGGATGTCAGGCGGGCGCAGGCCCGGTAGGCCCTGCTGGCGGGGCGTCGGCCAGCGCGTCGATCAGCCCCGCCAGGTCCCGCAGCGCTGGCAGGGCCGAGGCGACCACGTCGCGGCTGGCGGGCGGCAGTTCGTCGAGCGCGGACCGGAGCAGCCGTTCGTTGACCTGCTGCCAGCGGGTGACGGCGGCCTCGCCGGCCGTGGTCAGCGACAGTGACGCGGTGCGCCGGTCGTTCTCGCCGCCGGACCGGGTAATCAGCCCGGCCCGGCGCAGGCCGCTGGCGAGGGTGGCTTCCGAGCTGGGCGCGATCCGGAGCATCCTGGCGAGCTGACCGGGCCGGGCGCCGGGATTGTCCGCCAGGCAGGACAGCAGCTCGAGCTGGGCGACAGAAAGATTGCCGACCGGATCCGCGGCCCGGGCGGCGCGGCGCATCGCCCGGCGAAGCCGGGAAATGACGTCGGCGAGTTCCGCTCCCCCGGAATCGCCCTCGCCGCGCGGCGGCGAGGCCCCGTCAGCCGACTGCACTAGGCACGGTCCCCTCTGCCTCATCCGAGATTTGCTCCCCAGCCACCCGCTCCTCATCATGGCCCAGCCGGCCTGGCACTGACACGGCAATTCGTGCATACCCGACCACACGGGCACGATGCCCATCACGGAACCGGGGCACCCCGCCGGCCTGGAACAGGAATACTTGGCGTGGATCTCGCGGACTCACCGGTCACGGTGCTGGCCTCCGGCGCACTAAGCCGTCACACTCACCTGAGGGAGGTCCGAGCTACGCCGCCGCGCGGCACCATGTGCACCGGGTCGCCCGGCGGCGCAGAAGGGACGCCAATGCAAGAGCTGCGCCTCGTCGCGGTAAGTGAGGACGGTACATACGCCGTGCTCACGGCGCCGGGGAGCGGTGGCCGCTTCACGTTGCGGATCGATGACCGGCTGCGGATAGTGGCCCGCGGGCAGTTCTCGCGGCTTGCGCAGTACGAGATTGAAGTGGAGAGTCCCTTGCGACCCAAGGAGATCCAGGACCGGATTCGCGCCGGGGAGACCGCCGAGGAGATCGCCGACGCGGCGGGGGTGCCGATCGAGCGCGTACGGCGGTTCGAGGGCCCCGTGCTGGCCGAGCGTGCCTACCGCGCCCAGGAGGCCCAGGGCGCGACCGTGCGCCAGCCAGGGGATTCCGGGCCTGGTCGCAGCCTCGGGGACCTGGTACAGGAGGGCCTGCGGGCATCCGGGATCGACCCGGCGGATGCCGAATGGGACTCGCGCAAGCGAACCGACGGCGGATGGCAGGTGCTCCTTTCGTTCAACTCAGGCAGCCGCCCCCACCTGGCCGAATGGGTCTACGATCCGCATCGCAAGCACGTCGCGCCGGCCGACGACACCGCGATGCGCCTGTGCCTTCCTGACGCCGAACTGCCGCCGCCGGCGCCGAGCCCGCGAACTGCGGCCCGTGCCACGGTCACGCCGATCGGCAGCAGGCTCGGCCCAGCCGCCGACGCTGACCAGGGCCGTCCGGCCGAGCGGGCCCGGGTACCGGCGCCGAGCCACGCCCGCCAAGCCCCGGAGCAGGAAGAAAGCGCCCCCGCCGTGCCCGCGCCGCGCGAGCGCCCGGCCCGGAAGGCCGCGGGCGGCCGGTCCCGGCGCTCCTCGGTCCCGTCCTGGGACGAGATCATGTTCGGGACTAGTCGGCCGACGGACTAAGTCTGCTCATTCGCCTGCGGCGAATTTCGCCGTGGTCGCCCGCTCGTGGTGCTAGCCGGGGGGACGACCCCCCGAACCCCCCGCATGGCAGCCTTGCTCGCGGGCTAGGTCAGTTCGCCGCGATCTGTAACTCGTCCGGGTGTCGGTCCGCGTCTCATCCGACACTCGTGATCTTGAATTCCCCGCGCGGCAGTGTCGCTTATGGCTAAGGCCAGCCCCGCCCAGATCTTTAACCTCCCCAGGTGACGGTCCTCATGTCATCCGGGTTTGTGGTCTTGGGTGGCCTCGGGATCCCGTCCGCGCGGCGACGGCCGGAGGTTGCCTGGGCGCGGAGTTCTGTCTCCGCGCCCAGGCCATCCTCCGGACGGCGCCTCGACCTCAGCCACTGAAGGCGCGACTTCGGGCCGGTGCTTTCGGCGGGTCGGCCACGGGAGCGCTCACCTCCGCATACGATCTCTGCGGATGGGGCGTGTGGGTGCGAGACAGGATTGGTGGGTGCGGCGGTTGGCGGGCATGTCCGGCCGGTGGATTCCGGTGGTCGCCGCCGCCACAGCGCTCCTTTTTGTCAGCGGTTGCGGTCTGATCGGCGGCCCCAGCACGGTCCTGGTGGCCGTTCCCGACACCATCACAGTGACCAGCCCTGACTTCAACGGGAAGCTGATGGGCCCGGCTTTCAGTTGCCGGGGCCCGGGCCAGCCCCCGGCGATTCACTGGTCCGGCGCACCGGCCGGAACAAAGTCACTCGCGCTGGTCATGGATGACGCCGCCGCGCCGATCACGCCTTATATCTTCTGGATCGTCTTCGACATAGGCCCGCAATCTTCAGATATTCCTGCGGGACGACTTCCGCCAGGTGCGCGTCGTGCACGTAACAGCAAAGGCACCTTGGGCTATGATCCGCCGTGCCCGGCGAATCCCGGGCACGTTTACAGGTTTACCGTTTACGCCCTTGGCAGGAAACTATCCCTACCTGGGGGTACGAGCGAGAAAACGGCCTGGATGGCCATAGCGGGGGCAGCTATCGCCCGTGGCAGGCTGGCTACTGTCATCGATCCGTAATTGTTTGGTAGCGCTGAGTAAACGACACGAGTAAAAGTTCTCTAAACGTAAGACACGGGCCATACTGGTCCGCCAGAATCACTGTTCAAGGAGTTCGCTCCAAGACTGTTCCCAAGCTGCTAGCGATACTGGGGAAGGCCCGCGCCGTGGCCGCGTGCGCCTCGCTAGCGCTGCCCAGATGGCCATGGCTAGTTGGGTGGTGCGATGATCCTGCTCGTGGTCGGCCTGGTGGCCGTTATCGTGGTGGTCCTCATTGCCGTCTTTCTGAGTATTCGGCTCGGGCGCGGTGACGAGCATGACGAGCCGGACCTGAGGTCCAATAGCCGTGACCGGCGGCGCGACCAGGACGAGCGCTGGCAGGACCGCGATGCCCGGCGGGCACCGGTGTCCGGAAGCCGCGGGGGGCGCGGCGAGTACCCGGGCTACAGTTCCCGCGGACCGGCCAGGGATCGGGCGCCGCGTGGCCGGGACTACGACGGCTCACCACGGCGGCCAGCCCGCGACCCCGCCGACTACCCTGTTAGTTCATCACCCCACCGCCCCACCCCAACGCCGGCCGCTGCCCGCTCCGCTGTTGGGGCGTCCGCTCAGGCCCGCGGCCGCTACGACACCGGCCCCTCGCGGCGGCCCGCCGCCGACGACTTCCCCTCGGCCGACTACCCGTCCATGGACCTCGGTCCGGCCGAGAGTTACGCGACCGGCGACCAGCCCTCGGTGGAGTTCCCCGCGGCCATGGATGACGCCAGGGACCGGCCGGACTCGCGCCGCAAGGCGGTGGCCGCGTCGGCCAACGGCAAGAGCAGGTCCCGGCAGCGGGGCAAGCGCGACGATGACGACGACTGGCCCAGTTCGGAGTGGGACAAGCTCTCCGACGAGCAGTACTGGGCCGAGCTTTCCGCCGACAAGCCGCTTTCGACCATGGCGCGGCCGAGCAGGCCCGCAAGCGGTGCGGCAGCCAAGGCTCCTGCGAACGGCGGCGCCAAGGCCAAGCCCGCCCCGCGGGATACCCGTCCGGCCAGGCCGCCAGCGCCCGACCGTGACCTGCAGCGTGACGTGCCCAGCCGGAAGGAGCGCGACCAGCGCGAGGCGGTGACCGAGCGCCTGCCGGTCCGCGCGTCCCGCCAGGCCCCGTCTCCCCTGCCGCCCGCCCGGCGGGAGGCGGACACCCTGGCCGCGGGCCGTTCCTACCCCGAGCCGCGTTCGGTGCTCGATTCCGGGCCGCGCTCATCGCGCGACACAGGCCCGCACCAGGCAAGGAACACCGGGCCGCATCCGGTGCGGGATACCGGACCGCAGCCCGGGCTCGAGCCCCGGCGGCGCGACACCACCGGGCCCCAGCCCACGAGGGACCGCGACCTGGCCATGCTCACCGGGCTCGCCAGCGCGCCACCCCCCATTCCCGGCGCGCTCGAAGACGACCCGCTGACCAGTCCATCGTTCTCCCTCAAGGCGGTGCCGGCCACCGACACCCGCTCTTACAGCAACGCCAGGAAGCATGCCAAGACCGCGCCCGCGGCGGACCACCCCGCGAACGGGGCCGCCCATGCCAACGGCAACGGGCATGTCCCCGATGGGTACAGCAGCGGCGGCTACCCGGCGGCCGACTATGCCGACCCCGGCTACGCCTACCAGTCGGCACCGCCCGCCGCGCCGGCAGCGGCCGCCGCCGCGGACTGGTACAGCGCACCGCCCGTGCCTGGCGGCCCGGCCGCCGAGGCACAGACGCCCGCGTATGGGAACCCCTACGACCGCACCGGCTCCGGTAACGGCGCCGCCGCGGCACACAGCGGCAGCTATAGCAACTACCTGGCCGATCCGCTGCGCGTGTACTCTCCGCCCGGGTATGAGACACCCGCCCCCTATGCCGAGCCCAGCCCCGCTGCCTATCTGGCCGCACCACCGCCCGCCGGGGCCGCGCCGTATGCCGACGGCTACCTGGCGCAGCCCTACGCGGACCAGTCCGGCTATCAGGACGGGTACAGCACGGGTGGCTACGCCCCTGGTCCCGAAGCGGGCTACCCGGGCGACCCGTACGCACCCGGAGGATATGCTCCCTACCCTCCCCAGGGTTGACAAGCCGGTACGGCGGGCGCGGACAATATGGCGACACCCCCGACAACCGCTAATACACGGCAGAGGAGACGGTGGACCGCGCACGGGATCACGCTCGCACGTACCACTTGCACCGGCTGGCGACCGCCCTTGATACCCAGGGACTGCACGCCACGGTGAAGACCACCTACCCGGCCGCCCTGCACATCTTCGCACCGGGCGCGACCATGCTGGCCGAAAGCATCGGCTGCACTCCGGGTACCGATGATCGAGGACACCTTCGCTGGTATTACCGCTGGTCCTGGGGGGAAGTACTGCACGATGCCGATGACCCCTCGGCGGCTGCCGCGAAAATCGCCGAGGTCCTCTCCTCACGCTGAGGCGGGTCCCGGTGTTCGCCGTCAGGCTAATCGCCGCGGTCTGGGAAGCGGGACCGGGGTGAGTCTGGTTATTCAGTCATCTGGGTATCGTGGCTGACGTTGGGAGCGTCCCGTGACCAAGCAGGTGACTCCGCCGCCGCCGGGTGACAAACCGGCGCCGTCCGCCCCGCCCTCACCGCCGCGCTGGCGCCACTGGCTGTGGCCGGTCGCGATCATGGCTTCCCTGTTCCTCCTGCTGGTGCTGCCCACGCTGCACAGCTCCCGGGCCAGCCTCAGCTACTCTCAGTTCCTGTCTCAGGTCAGCTCACACCAGGTGAAGACCGTGACGCTCGGCTCGGACGGCCAGGCCAGCGGGACGCTGAAGAACGGGAGCACGTACCAGACGGTGATCCCGAGCCAGGCCGGGCAGCAGTTTCTGAACGACCTGCAGTCGGCGGACGTGGAGATCACCGCCAGCACGCCGGGTCCCTCGTTCGGCTCTGAAGTACTCACCTGGGTGCTCCTGCTCTCCCCATTCCTGCTGTTCGGCTGGCTGTGGATACGGCTGTCCCGTGGCGCCGGCGGGCAGCTGCAGGGCGTGCTCGGGGTCGGCCGGTCCCGGGCGAAGGTGTTCGACGCGGAGCGGCCGCAGACGCGGTTCGGCGACGTCGCCGGGTACGAGGGCGCCAAGGCCGAGATCGCCGAAGTGGTGGACTTCCTGCGGAACCCCGACCGGTACCGCCGGGCCGGCGCGACCCCGCCGCGCGGGGTTCTCATGATTGGCCCACCGGGCACCGGAAAAACCCTCATCGCCCGGGCGGTGGCCGGAGAGGCGGAGGTGCCGTTCTTCTCCGTCGCCGGGTCCAGCTTCGTGGAACTGTTCGTCGGCGTGGGTGCCGCGCGGGTCAGGGACCTGTTCACCGAGGCGCGCAAACGGGCCCCGGTCATCATCTTCATCGACGAGCTGGACGCGATCGGCCAGCGGCGGGCCGGCTCCGGTGCGGTCGTCTCCAACGATGAGCGCGAGCAGACGCTCAACCAGTTGCTGACCGAGATGGACGGCTTCGACCCCACCGAGGGCATCGTGGTGCTCGCCGCCACGAACCGGCCCGAGGTGCTGGACCCGGCGCTGCTGCGGCCCGGCAGATTCGACCGCCAGATCACCATCCCGCTGCCCAACCTCACCGAACGGAGGGCCATCCTCGCGGTTCACTGCCGGGACAAGAAGCTGGACCCGGGCGTGGACCTGCAGGTGGTGGCGCGCGGCACGCCGGGCTTCTCCGGGGCCGACCTGGCCAACCTGGTCAACGAGGCGGCCATCAACGCGGTCCGTGACGGGCGGGAAGTGATCACCGCGGCCGACTTCGACAACGCAAGGGACCGGATCATCCTCGGCCGCCGCGAGGGCTCCAACGTGCTGCTCCCCGAGGAGAAGCAGGCCGTGGCCGTGCACGAGGCGGGCCACGCTCTGGTGGCCGCGCTGTCCCCGCGCGGCGACCCGGTGGCCAAGGTCACCATCCTCCCGGCCGGCCAGGCACTCGGCGTGACCCAGCAACTCCCCCTGGTCGAGCGGCACCTGTACAGCGAGGACTACCTCACCCAGACTCTGGCCGTGCGGCTGGGGGGCCGGGCCGCCGAACTGGTCGAGTTCGGCCAGGGCTCGACCGGCGCGGCCAACGACCTGGCCTCCGCGACCGACCTCGCCGTCAAGATGGTCCGCGAGTTCGGGCTGTCCCCGGCGATCGGCCCGGTCGGCTACCCCGAGGGCGGCTCGGTGTTCCTCGGCGCCGGCGGTCCCGGCATGTCCAGCCGCCCGTTCGCCGAGGCCACCCAGGCGGCCATTGATGCCGAGGTCGCCCGGCTGTTGCGCGAGGCCGAGGAGCAGGCGGTCAGCCTGATCCGCGGCCATCGGGCCGAGTTGCACAGCCTGGTGGCCCTGTTGCTGGAACAGGAGACGGTGGACGGTGACGCCGTCTACCAGGTGCTTGGCATCGCAGCGCCGGAGCACCGCCCGGACGGCGTGGTCATGGCCCCGTCCCGCCCCGCGGTAGCCGCCAGCCCGGCCGCCACGACCGCGGCCGGTGCCGTCCCCCCAAGCCAGCAGGGCCCAGCGCCGCATGACGGGGTCGCGGGGCGCTGAGGCCGCCGAGCGCATCCCCAGGCCACCAGGCCATGGGGTTCCGGGGGGTCGCTCCCCCGGGCCAGCACTAGGGTTCCAGGGGGGCGGCTTGCCGCCCCAGGCCAGTAGAGTGGCGCGCATGCCAGCCACGATCTCGGTACGGGACCTGCGCAAGTCCTACGGCCAGGTGGCCGCCGTGGACGGTGTGACGTTCGACGTGGAACGGGGCGAGTTTTTCGGCATCCTGGGCCCGAACGGGGCAGGCAAGACCACCACGCTGGAGATCGTTGAGGGCCTGCGCGAGCCCGACAGCGGCGAGGTCACCGTGCTCGGCAGGCCGCCGTGGCCGCGCAACCCCGCGCTGCTGCCACTGATCGGCGTGCAGTTGCAGGCTTCGTCGTTCTTCGAATTGCTCACCGCGCGCGAGCAGTTGCGCACGTTCGCCTCGCTGTACGGGATCTCCGCCCAGCGTGCCGACGCCATGCTCGCTGTGGTCGGGCTGGAGGACCAGGCCGGCACCCGAACGGAGAAGCTGTCCGGTGGCCAGGCCCAGCGTCTTTCCATCGCCTGCGCGCTGGTGCACGACCCCGAACTGCTTTTCCTCGATGAGCCGACCGGGGCCCTGGATCCGCAGGCCAGACGGAACCTGTGGGACCTGCTGCGGAAGATCAGCGCGGAAGGCCGCACCGTGGTGCTCACCACCCACCACATGGACGAGGCCGAGTCTCTCTGCCACCGCGTCGCGATCATGGACCATGGGAAGATCCTCAAGATCGGGCCGCCCGCCGGCCTGATCCGTGAGCTAGATCAGTCATTGCGGATCAGCGTGGAGTCGGGCCGCTTGTCGGTGGCCCAGGCACGGGCCCTGTTGCCGGCGGGCAGCGACGCCGAGAGCGTCACCGACGACGGGGTCTCGCTGACCATCGCTACCAGGGAGCCCGCGGCCGTGCTTGCCGGGCTGGCCGACCAGAATGCGCTGGCCGGGCTGCGGGTGTCCGGCGCCACCCTGGAGGACGTGTTCCTTGAACTCACCGGGCGCGAGTACCGCGCCTGAGCCCGCACGTCACACCTTTGGGGCACCCTCCCCAGTCGGTGTTCGCGCTCAGCCGGTGACCAGCTGGGCGGGCTCTTTGGGGGCACGGTCCCCGGCCAGCCGGACGTGGTACATCGACCGCCAGTTCTTCCCGGTGAGCAGGAACTCCCCGGGACCAGGCAGCGCCGCGACACCGTTCAGCACCGCCTCCGGGTCACCCCAGTGGCGCTCCATCACGGCCTTGGCGTCGACGATGTCGGTGACCGCACCGCTGCCCGGGTCGATGCCCACCAGGAAGCGCTTGCCCAGCAGGTTTGCCCACACCCGGCCCCCGGCCCATTCCAGGTCGTTGAGGTCGGTCACGCGCTCGCCGTCGCAGCTGACCTGGATCCGGCCGAGCGGCGCCAGGGTGCCCGGGTCGCGCGAGATCAGCTCGCTGGTGCCGTCGCTGGTCAGGACCCTGCCATCCGCGGCACAGATGCCCCACCCCTCGCGGTTGAACGGGATCGTCTCCACCAGTTCCAGGCTCCACGCGTCCCAGCGCAGCGCGACCCGCTCCCGCCAGGTGAGCTGCCACATGTGGTCGCCGGCCGGGCAGATGCCCTCGCCGAACAGTTCCACGGGAAGCGCAGCCTGCCCCTCCGGCTGCCGCGCGCCGAGCGGATACCGGCGCAGCGCCGACTCCCCGTAGCCGCCGCTGCTCTCCCACACCATGTCCCGGCCCACGATCAGGCCCTGGGTGAAGCCTCGCCCCGGATGCGGCAGGCGGCGCAGCACCTGCAGCCGGTGAAATCTCAGCGTGCCACCTCCTCGCCCACTACCTAAGCCATCAGGGCCCAGCCTCACGCGACGAAGTCGCGGGAGGCTGGGGCCAGCGGGGGGTTCCGGGGGGTCGCTCCCCCGGGCCAGTACCGCCATCTTGCCAGCCGGACCTGCGCCTGCCGGGCGCTCCAGGGTCATGCCCTAGGGTTTCGCCATGCACAGTGTGGATCCCACGACCGAGCAGATGATCCGCTCGGTGCTGGCGTACGCCGAGAACCGGTTGCGGCTGGATCCGGTTCCCCTGGACGGGAACCGCCGGGACCCGGCGCAGTTCGATGCCGTGCTGAGCGAACTGCCCGGTGAGGAACCGCACAACGCCGACCAGGTGCTCGGCGCGTACGCCTCGGTCCTGGCTCCGGCGGTGATCTCCGCGGACAGCCCGCGCTTCCTTGGCTTCATCCCGGCCGCGCCGACCAAGGCGGCGCTGCTGTTCGACATGCTCGTCTCCTGCGCCTCGATCCAGGGCATCTCCTGGCTGGAGGCCTCCGGGGCGATCCACGCGGAGAACCTGGTGCTGCGGCTGATCGCCGACCGGGCCGGGCTCCCGAGCTCGGCGGGCGGGTGCTTCGTGTCCGGTGGCTCGGCGGCGAACCTATCGGCGCTGATGGTCGCCAGGGAGGTGGCCAAACGCCGGGCCGGGACGGCCGGCCCGGACCGCAGGCTCCGCGCCGTGGTCGGCGGTGACGCCCACTCCTCGATCGGGAACACGCTGCGCATTCTGGAGATGGGCGCGCTGGCCGTGACCACCCCCGACCACCGGCTGACCGGTGCAGCCGTGCGTGCCGCCATCGAGGCCGACGGCGACCCGGCCTCGCTCGCCGCGGTGGTGGCCACGGCGGGCACCACGAATGCCGGGATCATCGACGACCTGGCCGGTGCGGCCGAGGTCGCCCGCGAGTATGGCCTGTGGTTCCACGTCGACGGGGCCTACGGCGGGGCCGGGCTGTTCGCCCCCAGCGTGCGGCGCTGCTTCGACGGCATCGAGCACGCCGATTCTTTCGTCCTGGATCCGCACAAGTGGCTGTTCGCGCCGTTCGACTGTGCCGCACTGCTGTACCGCGAGCCTGCCTTGGCCCGTTCCGTGCACAAACAGGACGCGTCCTACCTCGACGTGATCCACGACGAGCCCGCGGACTGGAACCCGACCGACTACGCCTACCACCTCACCCGGCGGGCCCGCGGCCTGCCGCTGTGGTTCTCGCTGTCGGTACACGGGGTCCGTGCCTACAGCGAGGCGATCGAGGTGGCGATCCGGCGGGCCAGGGACACCGCGGCGGAGATAGCCAAGCGCGGCTACCTGGAGCTGATCCGCGAGCCGGACCTCGGCGTTGTGCTGTTCCGCCGGCGCGGCTGGGCGCCGGAGCAGTACACCGAATGGGCCGACCGGCTGCTGGCCGATCAGGTGGCGTTCATCCCGCCGTCGGCCTGGGAAGGCGAAACCGTCGCCCGGTTCGCGTTCCTGCACCCGCACACGTCGATGGACCTGGTGCGGCAGATCCTCGACCGGATGGAGTGAGCCGCCCCACGGGTCAGGCTACGGCCGCGCGCCCGGCCGGGCCCGCCAGCGCGGCCGCCGAGGTGATCAGCGACGTCTCGAACACCTGCCGGCGGCGGCGGGGATCCATCAGGTTCACGCCCATGACGGCCAGGTCCTCCGGGCCGGGGGTGAGCACCGTGACGGCGATGCCCGCCGCGCGCAGCGCCCTGGCTTCCCGCAGCAGCGTCATGGTCATCAGGGCCCGCAGTTGCCGCTCCAGCACCTCGTGGGGCATCCGCGGCCGGTCTGTCACGACGCTGGCCATGGGGGCGAGCACATACACCTCGTCGAGGCCGGCGCGGGCCAGCATGCCCAGCGAGGTCGGCGAGCGGACGCCTCCGTCGACGTAACGGCGGCCGTCGATCACCGCGGGCTGGAACCAGCCGGGGATCGAGCACGACGCGACCACGGCATCCGGCAGCCGGGCGGGTGGGGCACCGGGCCGGCCGAAGACGGCACGGCGGCCGGATCTGTAGTCCACGGCCACGATCCAGGTCTCGCCGCGCACCCAGGCCGGCGGCTCGGCCGATGCCGGGAGGCCGTAGGCATGGCAATGCAGGGCGTGCACCATGTCGCGGAGCGGTTCGTGGTTCGCCCGGCCCACCGGCAGCCAGGCACTGGCCAGCACGCCGGGATGCACCCGGTGCGGGGACAGCACCATCGCCAGCATCAGCCTGGCCGAGCCGAGACGCAACTGGGGCGCGGGCGGCCAGGCGCCACCGGTAAGACCGTCGACGGCCGAGGCTTCCAGCGGCCCGACGGCCTCGCCTCGCTGGTGGGCGACCATCTCGTCGACGCTGACCCCACAGCGCAGCGCGGCGGCCAGCACGCTGCCCGCGCTGGTCCCGACGATCAGGTCCAGGTCACCGAGCGGGCGCGGCAGCCGTTCCTGGAGGGCGGGCAGCGCGCCGGTCATCCAGGCCGCGCCAAGCACACCGCCGGCGCCGAGAACCAGCCCCACCCGCGGCCGGGAACGCCCGGGCACTGCTTTCAGACCCATGTGCACCTCCAGGGCCCCAGACATCCGCATTGCCCGCTTAGCCCCACCAGGCGGTTAGATGCAGATCTTATATATAGATTCCCGCGCGGCCGTCCTTGATACGCCGGGTCAGCCGGTAGCACCTTCCGCCAGGTCACGGCGCACGGCGTGGTTACCCGTCCGCAGACGGCCCGGGAGTACCCGCCGCCTGGGCCGCGACCGCTGCCTGGTGGCCCGCGGATCCGAGCCAGCCCAGCACCGCGTTCGCGGTGTCGCGCGGGGCCTCCAGTTGCGGCACGTGGCCCACGCCGCCGAATTCCCGCACCGACCAGGCGGGGTTGGCGCGGGCGGCCGCGCGGGCGGCCCCGATCGGGACCAGGCGGTCGGCGGTGCCGTGGATCAGCAGCACGGGGCAGGTGACTGATCGGACCCGCTGGCCGTAGGCACGCCCGTGCGGGTAGCCGGCCGTGCGGACGACCGAGCGCATCGCGGCGGCAAAGTCGGCCTCGATGGTCGGGAAGGCGGCCCGCTGCACCGCGACCTCGACATGCCGGGCGACCACTTCCGGCGGCACCCGCGAGGGGTCCACGCAGCAGAGCCGCAGGGTGCTGGTCACCACTTCGGCCGGGACCTGACGGCGGCGCCTGGCCTGCACCGCGCGGCGCAAGCCGGGGGTGAGGTAGGCCGCGAACATCGCGGTGACGAGCGGATCCGGCCGCGCGGGCACGAACGGCAGCGCCGGGTCCACCAGGACCAGGCCGGCCACCGCCGCCGGGGCAGCGCTCGCTTCGAGCAGCGAGATCATGCCGCCCATCGAGTTGCCCATGAGGATCACCGGGCCGCCGGTCACCGACATGACGAACCGGTGCAGCAGGGCCCGGTTCGAGGCGACGTCCGTGCCGCGGCCCAGCGACTGGGTGAGGCCATGACCGGCCAGGTCCGGGGCCAGCACCCGGCAGGTCCCGGTGAGCAGCGGCGCGACCGCGGTCCAGTTGACCGCCGAGCCGCCGAGCCCGTGCACGCAGACGATGACAGGGCCGTCGGCGGGACCGCCGAAGTCCAGGTAGCGGACGGGCCCGTTCAGATCGGTCCACCGGGAGATGCCCGGTGCCCCGCCGAGCCCGTCGGTGCGATCAGTGGTCTGGCCAGCGGTCATCGCTCCAGGGTCGGGCACGCGACAGCCGCTGTCAACTGGCGAGTAACTTACGGTTTATCCCGAGATGCTCCGCTCGGCGAGGGCCGCGAGACAGCAGAACGTCGGCGTCTCCTGGCTTCCCACGGCGAACAGGACATGCGGCGCGGCGCTCGCGATGGCCTGGAACGTACTGTCCGGCGCGTCACCCAGCTCGCCCGGGTCAAGGCTCGGTTCTTTCGACCACGTCTGCCCGTTGAAATGCTCGGTGAAGGTCAGCAGCGCGCCGTCGGACTCGCCGGTCTGCCCGGCCACCCAGACGTCCGTCGGCGACAGCGCGGTCACCCCGGCCAGCAGGCTTCCCTCGGTGCCGGAGTTCGGCGTCTCGGTCAGCGACCAGGCGGTCCCGTCCCAGTGCAGCACGTAGGGCAGGCTGAAGTTCTGCTGGTCGACGTTGCCCTCGTAGCCGCTCGCCCAGACGTCGCCGGGCCCCGTGGCGGTGACTCCGGTGAGGAAGTTCTGCGGGTCGTTCCCGTCCTGCGGGAACGGCGTCTGCACGAACGACCACGCCGTCCCGTTCCAGTGCGCGGACAGCGTGGCGGTCCGCAGGCCGTTCTCCCCCACCGCCCAGGCGTCGGTGGGCGACAGCACGGTCACGGCCTCGCCGAAGGCGCTGTTGTGGAGCGCCGCGGGCTCCTTCACGAAGCTCCAGGCCGTGCCGTTCCAATGCACGAACAGCATGGCGTTGAAGTTCTGGCCGTCGGAGTACTCGCCGACCGCCCACAGGTCGCCCGCCGAGGTCCCGCCGATGCCCTTCAGCTCGTCCGAGGCGCCCGGGCCGGTTCGGGGGTTGGGGCTCGGGACCACGGCCCAGGCCGTGCCGTCAAAGTGCTCGATGAGCGTACGTGTCGCGCCCGCGCTGGTGGTCACGGTGCCGACCGCCCACACGTCGCCGGTGTTCACCTCGTCCACGCCGTCAAGCTGGGCGCCGGTCGCACCACCGGGCACCGGAACCGCCACCGTGCTCCACGCGTGGCCATCCCAGTGTTCCGCCAGGGGCTGGCTGCTGGCCGACAGCGCATCGGAGGCGCCCACCGCCCAGGCGTCGGTGGCGCTTCCGGCGGCGACCGAGCTGAAGAACACGTCCTTCAAGCCGTCGATGCCACCCGGGTTCAGCGGGCTGCCCGCGATCCGCCAGGGGCTGGAGACCGGGCCCGCGGCGGCCGCAGGGCCGGTCATGGCTGCGGGACCCGCGGCCGGGGAGCCTGCAGCGGTGGCGGCCGGGCCGAACGCGAGCGCGGTCACGCCCCCGGCCACGACGTGCGCGGCGCCGGACAGGCCGGTGACGGTGACCAGTGCCGGGCCGGTCTGGGCGGCGCCGTTGCCGAGCTGCCCGAACGCGTTGTCCCCCCAGCCCCTGACCCGGCCGCCGGCCACCACGGCCAGGGAGAACGAGCCACCGGCCGCGATCGCCTTGGCCTTGCCCAGCCCGGGCACCCGCAGCGGCACGTTGCTCTGCGAGATTCCCCCGGGGAAGCCGTTGCGCCGGGCGAGCTGGAACTCGCCGTTGTCTCCCCAGACCCAGACCGAACCGTCCGACAGCAGGGCTATCGAGTGCTGCTCCCCCGCTGCGATCTGTGTGATCCCGGTGATCTTGGCGATCGGCGTGGGAACCGCACGCAGGCTGACCTGGCGGCCGATGCCGAGCTGGCCCAATTCGTTGTCGCCCCAGGCCATCGCGGTGCCGTTGGCGAGCACGGCCAGCGAGTGCAGCGCACCGGCCGCGATCGCGGTCACTCTGGACAGGCCCTTCACCGGCACCGGCACCGCGCTGTTGCGCAGCGTCCCGTCGCCGAGCTGGCCCTCACGGTTGTCGCCCCAGGCCATCACGGTGCCGTTGTTCAGCAGTGCCAGGCTGAACAGGGACCCGGCGGCGATCGCGGTCACGCCGGACAGGCCCGGTACGGGCACCGGCGCCGCGGAGGTCTTCGTGGTCCCGTCGCCGAGCTGGCCCTCGTGATTGTCGCCCCAGGCCAACACGGTGCCGTTGGCCAGCAGCGCCAGGCTGTGCTCCTCCCCCGCGGCCACCGCCGTCACGGTGCTGAGCCCGGGCACCGCGGCAGGCACCTCGCTGTCCCCGTTGGAGCTGACGATCCCGTTGCCGAGCTGCCCGAACGTGTCATCGCCCCAGGCCAGCACGGTCCCGTTGGCCCGCAGCGCCAGCTCGTGCCGTCCCGCCGCCGAGATCGCCCGCACCCCGGCCATCCCGCTGACCTCCACCGGTGCCGCGGTGCTGGCCAGGGTCCCGTTGCCGAGTTCCCCGGCGCTGTTGTCCCCCCAGGCGAACACGCTGGGCCCGCCGCCGGCGCGGCGGTGTGGAGCGGCGGACGCGGCGGCCGGCTACCGGCGGTCACGGCGGCCGCCAGGATCAGCGGTACCGCCGCGGCCGACAGGAACGGACAATGCCCGCCTCATGATGGCTCCCCTCGCACGGCCCGGACAGGCCCGCCTATCGACACGGGCCACGCAGCCTGGCCCGGTTCAGCCAGGTATCACCGTAAAGCGCCTATTGCTTTGGTAATGCGAAGCGGTCTACCGTCGGTTACGGCGGCGGCGATTGTGGACATTGACGTCCCTGTGCCTGGAGGTACGCCTTGAGAGTCCCCTTCATCCGATCCAGACTCCTGACAGTTGCCGCGGCGGCCGCCCTGGGGGTGGGCCTGGCCGCGGCCCCGTTCGCTGGCCAAGTTTCTGCCGTGGCCGCGACCGGCTCCAGCGTGGTCAACGTACCGGTCTTCCAGCTGCCCTTGAACATCGTCGGGCAGGTGAACCTCAGCTCACTGGCCAAGTCCGAGCACCGGACCCGGGTGGCCACGCATCGCCAGGGCGCGCCGATCTCCAAGGCGGCCGCGAGCAGCGGCAAGTTCCGGGTGGTGGACTCTGCCATCGCGGCCCGTCGGCCCCAGGGGACCTCGACGAACAACCCCAATCCGGCCAACGCCGGGCTGACCACGAAGAATGTGCCCGGCGAGACCGGGTTCAGCGCCATGGGTGAGGTACAGCAGGCCGGCACCGTTGGCGGCTTCGACCTCGAACCACCGGACCAGGGCCTGTGCGCGGGCGGCGGCTACGTCGTCGAGTTCATCAACAACGCGCTGGCCATCTACGACAAGAACGGCAACCAGCTGCTGGCACCGGTCGGCTCCCCGCAGGTGTTCAACCAGCCCACCACGGACTTCTTCTCCGACCCGCGGTGCTACTACGACGCGCCGACCAAGCGCTGGTTCCTGCAGGAGTTCATCGTCGGAACGGTCAACTCGGCCGGCCAGGAAGTGACCCCGAGCGTCCAGTTCGAGGCCGTCAGCAACACCCAGGACCCCACCGGCACCTACACCATTTACTCGTGGGACACCACCGACGCAGGCACCTCGCACTGCCCCTGCTTCGGCGACTATGACCAGCTCGGCGCCGACGCCAACGGCATCTATGTGGCCACGGACCAATTCGGCATCGTGTCGGGCTTCAACGGCGTGATCATCTACGCGATCTCCAAGGCGCTGCTGGAGAACGTGGCGCAGACCGGGATCGTCCCGCCGGTGTTCGGCTACCGGATCACCTCGGACCCGTTCGGCGAGCCGGAGTTCATCTCGCCCGCCAGTACGCCACCGGGCGGGAAGTTCGCCCCCGGTACGGAGTACTTCGTCGAGTCCAACCCGGACCAGTTCAGCGGCAACCACGTTCAGGTCTACGCCATGAACGACACCAGCCAGCTCAACGCGATCAGCAGCGGCCCCCCGTCGCTGCTGCGCACCACGGTGGCCACCGAGAAATACGCATTCCCACCGAACGCCACCCAGAAGCCCGGCCCGATACCGCTTGGCCAGGCATTCCAGGCGCCGGCGGGCACCATCCAGACCGACTTCGACGCTGAGATGGAGCCGACCTTCACCAACGGCAACCTCTACACCCAGCTGGATACCGCGCTGGCCAGCGGTAACAGCGGGGTCGCCTGGGGCATCCTGACACCCAATCTGTCCGGGACAACGCTGACGGCCAGCGTCGCCCATCAGGGGTACGTGGCGGTCAAGAACGCCGGCCTGCTGTATCCGTACACCGCGCTGGGTGCCAACGGCACCGGATTCCTGCTGTTCGCGCTGAGCGGGCCGCATAACTTCCCGAGCCCGGCCTACATCAGGTACGGCTCCAGCGGAGCCACCGGGCCGGTGATCCTGGCCACCAATGGCGCCGCCCCGGAGGACGGCTTCACCTGCTACGCGGCGTTCGTCGGGCCGAACTTCGGCGGCTGCCGCTGGGGTGACTACTCGGCGGGCGTGGCCAGCAACGGCCGCATTTTCATGGCCACCGAGATGATCCCGCAGGGGTTCAGGGACAACCTGGGCAACTTCGGCACGTTCATCTGGAGCGCGCCAGCCCCTAACCGATCAATCGCACCGGCACAGGCGTGGCGCCGCCGCAGAGTTTGCGGCGGCGCCACGCCGTGTCATGCGCGCTTGCCCTGTCGTACTCCAGGACGCGGGCCATCACTTCATCTCCGGCCTTGGACCGGGCGCCGCAGTCGAATGGCGGCTGCGGGTCGTACTCGATCATGAGCTGCGCAGCTTGCGCCGCGGTCCGGTCGGCGAGCAGTTCGGTGAGCCGTAGCGCCATGTCGATCCCGGCGGACACGCCCGCAGCGGTGATGATGCGGCGGTCGAGGTGCTCGACCACCCGCTCGGGTGTGGGTGTGGCCCCCCAGGCGGCCAGCTCGGCGTAGCCGGCCCAGTGCGTGGTCGCCGTCAGGCCGTCGAGCAGGCCGGCCGCGCCGAGCACGAGGGCGCCGGTGCAGACCGAGGTGGTGAAGGTGGTGGCGGCGGCGTGCGCGCCCCGCACCCAGTCGAGCACCCGCGCGTCGGTCTGCAGCGGGCGCGTGCCCACCCCGCCGGGGAAGACGATCACGTCGGGGTCCGGCAGGTCCTCGAAGGTACCGTCGAGGATCACGCCGAGCATCCCGTTGTCGCTGCGCACCTCGCCCTTCGCATGACCGATGAAGGTGATGTCGAAGGTCGGGATGCGCTGCAGCACTTCGTACGGGCCGATCGCGTCGAGCGCGGTGAACTGCGGGAACAGCGGGATGGCGATGCTCAGCCGGTCGGTCATACGGGTGCTCCCTCGTGACGGGCGGTCTTGCTGAACCGCCTCCGGTAGGCGTCAGGACTGACCCCGAGGTGGCGGTGGAACACGCGCCGCAACGACTCGGCGCTGCCCAGCCCGCAGCGTTCGGCCACCACGTCCAGCGTGTCGTCGCCGGCCTCGAGGTCGGCGCGTGCCGCCTCGAGCCGCACGCGCTCCACGAACCGTCCCGGGCTCTGGCCGACCTCGGTGGTGAACACGCGGGCGAAGTGGCGCACGCTCATGGACGCCGCGGCGGCGAGCGTGGGCAGCCGGTGGTCACCGCCGGGCGCGGACTCGACCCGGTCCTGGACGGCCCGGACGGCAGACCGCTCGGCCCTGGGCACCCAGACCGGCGTGGCGAACTGGGTCTGGCCGCCCGGCCGGTGCAGGAACATGACCATCCACCGGGCCAGCGTCTGGGCGACGTCGGTGCCCAGATCATCGGCGACCAGCGCCAGCGCCAGGTCGATCCCGGCGGTGACCCCGGCGCTCGTCCAGACGTCGCCGTCGCGGATGTAGAGCGGATCGGGATCCACATCGAGTGCCGGGTATTGGGCCTGCAGTTGCTGCGCGTGGGCCCAGTGCGTGGTCACCCGCCGCCCGTCGAGCAGCCCAGCGGCGGCGGCGACAAAGGTGCCCGTGCACACCGTCGCGACCCGCCGGGCACGTCGGGCGGCGGCACGGACAAAGGCGATCAGGTCCGGGTCGGCGCTTGCCGCCCTGGAGCCGGTACCGCCCGGCAGCAGCAAGGTGTCGATCGGCTCGCCGGGGCCGGGCAGCGGCACGGTGCCAAGCTCAAGGCCACTCTCGGTGCGCACCGGTCCGCCGCGAACCGATGCCACCCGCACCCGGTACCCGCCGCGCCTGCCCAGCGACGCGGCAACATCCCCGGCGCCGACGAACACCTCATGCGGCCCCACCACATCGATCGGCTGCACCCCGTCGAAGGCAACGAAGACCACGGCCCGCTCGCTCACGAATCCCACTCTGGCCGCGGCCCACCAATGGCGTCAACGACACGCTCCCCACATATTCGGCCATAGCCAGGAGTGGCCGCGCGGGGCCAGCATTAGGTGGGAACTCGACGGGGCCGACGTTGATGAAGTGCTCCGCTGGGCAGCCGACAACGCCAGCGGACGGCAGTACGTCGTGTACGCCTGTGTGCGCGATACCGAGGGCTGTGGGCTACTACGACTGCTGGGCAGCGACCGTCCCTGAGTATCAGCCCTGCGCGGTGGGGGCCGTTAGTTCCAGCTGCACGCCGTCGGGATCCTCGAACGGCAGCACGTCGATACCGAACCCGCCGAGCGTGGTGATCTCGCCGTGCGGCACGCCGTTCTCGTCGAACAGCGCCATGGCGGCCTCCAGATCAGCGCGGCTGGCCACGCCGAAGCTGAGGTGGTCCAGGCCCACCCGGTCGGGGTCGAAATGGTCCCCGGACGGCGCCATCGGCCGCAGGCCCATGAGCAGGTTTCCGCGGATCATGACGATCCCGCCGAACAAGATCTTGAAGACCTCGCCCGCCGACGGGTCATCGTCCGGCGGCGACTCCACCGCGACGTCGAAGCCCAGCAGGCTCGTGTAGAACTTGCGGCTCCGTTCCAGGTCGGTCACGGTGAGCCGCAGATGGTGGATGTCACCGGTCGGAATCTGCCCGGGCATGCCCGCCTCCCTCTTGTGCGCAAGCTAGCGCTGCGCACGATCCTGTCACGGCCGCCCATCCATGATCTTGCTGAAAAACCGTTGTGACCAGGGCCCGGCGGGAACGCATAATCGGCCAGGTGGACACCGAGGCGTTCGAGCGGGACGGCTACACCGTGGTGCGCGGCGCCTTCGGTGCGGACACCGCCCGGGCCTGCCGGGAGATGATCTGGGGCGTGCTGGCCGAGCGCGGGATCGACCCCGATGACCGTGCCACCTGGGCACCACCGCTGATCAGGATCAACTGTCCCGAGGGGGGACCGTTCGCCGTGGCGGGCACCTCCCCCCGGCTGCACGCCGCCTACGACGAGCTCATCGGCGCGGGCCGGTGGGTGCCCCGGGCCGGGGTGGGTGGCACCGTGCCGGTGCGCTTCCCGTCCGAGGACTACCCGGGTGAGGTTGGCTACCACATTGAGGGCAGCTACTGGGGCGGCGAGGAATGGTGGGCGAACGTGCGGTCCCGCGACCGCGGCCTGCTCGCGCTGTTCCTGTTCTCCGACGTCGGCCCCGACGACGCGCCCACCCGGCTGATCGCCGGATCGCACCTGTTCGTGCCGCCGGTCCTCGCCCCCGCCGGCGAGGACGGCATGTCCGGCAATGACGTGTCGGCCGGGCTGCAGCCTTCGGTGTTGTGCCGGCGCGCCGCCGAGGCCACCGGCCGAGCCGGTGACGTCTATCTGTGCCACCCGTTCATCGTGCACACGGCGACCTGGCCGCACCGGGGTACCACGGCGCGGATGATCGCCCAGCCCGCCGTCGCGATGCCGGACGGCTTCTCCCTTGACGGTTCCGATCCGTCGCCGGTGGCCCGGGCGATCGTCCGGGGCTTGGCGGCGGCGCGCTGACGCCCGGGCCGGCTCTAGCCAAGCCGGGCCCGGGCGTCAGGCGTGCTACGCCGCGAGCGGTGCCGCGGCCGCGGCACCGGCCGGCTCCAGGGCCAGGGCCAGCACCTCGCGGACGTCACTCACCGGGTGGACGTCCAGCTTGCCGAGCACCTCGGCGGGCACGTCGTCCAGGTCGGGCTCGTTGCGCTGCGGGATCAGCACGGTGGTCACACCGGCCCGGTGCGCGGCCAGCAGCTTCTGCTTGACCCCGCCGATCGGCAGCACGCGGCCGGTGAGTGAGACCTCGCCGGTCATCGCCACATCCGTCCGGACGGGCCGTCCGGACAGCAGCGACGCCAGCGCCGTGGTCATCGTGACGCCAGCACTCGGGCCGTCCTTGGGAACCGCGCCCGCGGGCACGTGCACGTGCACGCCGCGGTCCTTGAGGTCGGAGACCGGCAGGTCCAGCTCGGCTCCGTGGGACCGCAGATAGGAGAGCGCGATCTGGGCCGACTCCTTCATCACGTCGCCGAGCTGGCCGGTGAGCGTGACCCCGGTGGACCCGGTCTCCGGGTCGGCCAGCGACGCCTCGATGTAGAGCACGTCCCCGCCGGCGCCGGTGACGGCGAGCCCGGTCGCCACGCCGGGCACGGCGGTCCGCCGCTCGCCGGAGGCCAGGTTCATCTCCGGAGTGAACCGCGGCCGCCCCAGGAAGTCGCGCAGGCTCGCCACGGTGACCTCGACCGGCAGTGCCTCCGGCTCGATGGCCGCCTTGGCCGCGACCTTGCGGAGCACCCGCGCGATCGAGCGCTCCAGCGACCGGACGCCGGCCTCGCGGGTGTACTCCGAGGCGATCAGCCGAAGCGCATCGTCGTCCACGCTCACCTCGGCGGTCTCCAGCCCCGCCTTGGAAAGCTGCCTGGGCAGCAGGTGGTCCCGGGCGATGAGCACCTTCTCGTCCTCGGTGTACCCGTCGAGCTGGACCAGTTCCATCCGGTCCAGCAGCGGGCCCGGGATGCCTTCGAGCACGTTCGCCGTGGCCAGGAACACCACGTCGGACAGGTCGAGGTCCACCTCCAGGTAGTGGTCGCGGAAGGTGTGGTTCTGCGCCGGGTCGAGGACCTCGAGCAGCGCCGCGGCGGGGTCGCCGCGGTAGTCGGCGCCGATCTTGTCCACCTCGTCGAGCAGCACGACCGGGTTCATCGTGCCCGCCTCGCGGATGGCCCGGACGATCCGGCCGGGCAGCGCGCCGACGTAGGTGCGGCGGTGCCCACGGATTTCCGCCTCATCGCGGATCCCGCCGAGCGCGACCCGGACGAACTTGCGGCCCATGGCCCGCGCGACCGACTCGCCCAGCGACGTCTTGCCGACGCCGGGCGGCCCGACCAGGGCGAGCACGGCACCGCTGCGCCGGCCGCCGATGACCCCGAGGCCGCGGTCCGCGCGGCGCTTGCGCACCGCCAGGTACTCGACGATCCGCTCCTTGACGTCGTCGAGCCCGGTGTGGTCCTCGTCCAGGATCTGCCGCGCACCGGTGATGTCGTAGGCGTCCTCGGTGCGCTCGTTCCACGGGACTTCCAGGATGGTGTCCAGCCAGGTGCGGATCCAGCCCGTCTCCGGAGACGCGTCGGGGGTCCGCTCCAGCCTGCCGACCTCCTTCAGCGCCGCCTCGTGCACCTTCTCCGGCAGGTTGGCGGCCTCGACCCGGGCCCGGTAGTCGTCTTCCTCGCTGTCACCGTCGCCGGTCAGCTCGCTGAGCTCCTTGCGCACCGCGGCGAGCTGCTGGCGGAGCAGGAACTCCTTCTGCTGCTTCTCCATGCCCTCGGTGACGTCCTTGCGGATAGCCTCGGCGACGTCCAGCTCGGCCAGGTGGTCGCGGGTCCAGCCGATGGCCAGCTCCAGCCGCTTCGCCACATCGGTGGTTTCCAGCAGGGTGAGCTTCTGCTCCCCGGTCAGGTACGAGGCGTAGCCCGCCCGGTCGGCGATCACCGACGGGTCGTCGAGCTGCTCGAAGGCATCGATCATCTGCCACAGGCCGCGCTTGCCGAGCACGCCGACGACCAGGGCCTTGTACTCCTTGGCCAGCTCCGTGGCGCGGCCGCCCAGGCCGGTCTCCTCGACCACGGTGCCCTGGACCCACAGCGCCGCGCCCGGCCCGGTCGTGCCCGAGCCGATCCTGACACGGGACACGCCACGCACCACCGCGCCCGGCTCACCGCCGGGCAGCCGGCCAAGCTGCTCGACCACGGCCAGCGTGCCGACGCTTGCCAGGCCGCGCTCGGCCAGGCGGGGCACGAGAAGCACCTGGGCCTTGTCCTCGGTGTGGATGCCGGGCACCTGGCCCGGGCCCTTATTGCGAGCGGCGTCGATGGCGCCGCGGATCTCGGTGTCGGTCAGCTCGATCGGCACCACCATGCCCGGCAGCACCACTTCGTCGTCCAGTGGCAGCACCGGCAGGGTGAGCGTCTCGCTCATGAGCCCTCCAAATGTTGAGTCAACTAGACTCAAGAATCAAGAGCCCACATATATTTCCCCCGCGTGTTCGTTCTGAGCGATCACGCCACACGGCGCTATCGGCCCAGTTCAGCGGGTCATGCGGCGGAGGCCAGCGGCCCTGGGGACACCATCCCGGCCGCCACAACCGATAACGCGACCAGGCCCGGAAGCTGCCGCGTGCCGCGGGAGTCATCCGGCCGGGCCGGAATATAGGGGGGAACGGCCGCCACCTCCCCCACGGTGACCGTCTTAGGGTCGCCGCCCGCGGCAATTCTCCGGACCACCATGTCGCGGCTGATGGTCCCCTGCACCTTGCCGTTCTTCCCGCGGACCCGCAGCGCCGTCACCCCGAGTTCACGCATGAGGTGACCCGCCTGGCGCAGGGTCTTCCCCGCATCTATGTACGCCACTTCCGCTTCCGCGGCCTTGCCCGTGCTGGTCACCGCGACCCCCAGATGTCGCTGCCGAGACCAATGGCCCCGCTTGCCAGTCCCCGTCCGGCCCGTCCCGCCATTAAAAGCTGGCGGGCCGACCGTGGTCTTTCCGCGTACATACATATGAACGCTCCAGCGCCGGAAAAAGTTCACCAACCACCAGCAAAAAGGCCGCAATCCACCCGTGGGAGGAGGCCGGAAATCCGCCCGCTCTCCACCCGTGCGCGGATGTCACCGGCCGCCCGTGAACCTAGCGTTCCTAGCGCATCACCGCCGATGGGAGGTAGTGCCGTTATGCGCTGGGTTCTTGGCTCTGGCCTTCGGTTCTGGCGCCTGGTCGTGGCGCTGGCCCTCGGGGCCGTGGTGTTCGGGATCGCACAATTGCGCTCCGCGCCAGTTGACGTTTACCCGGAGTTCACTCCCCCGGCGGTGCAAATTCAGACAGAGGCGCTCGGCCTATCCGCGGCCGAGGTCGAGCAGCTCATTACCGTGCCACTGGAGCAGGACCTGCTGAACGGCGTGCCGTGGCTGGACCGTATCCACTCGTCCTCGATGCCTGGGCTGTCCGCGATCGACCTGACCTTCCAGCCAGGCACCGACCTGTACGCCGCGCGGCAGATGGTGCAGGAACGGATGACCCAGGCGCACGCCCTGCCCAACGTCGGCAGCCCGCCGATCATGATCCAGCCGCTCGCGTCGGCCAGCCGGGTCGCCATGATCGGGCTGTCCTCACAAACCGTCTCGCCCGTGGAGATGTCGGTGCTGGCGCGGTGGAAGATCCGGCCCCGGCTGATGGGCGTGCCCGGTGTGGCGAACGTGTCCATCTACGGCCAGCGGGACCGCCAGCTTCAGGTCCAGGTGGACCCGCACCGGCTCCAGGCCCAGCACGTCACGCTCACCCAGGTGATCAAGACCGCGGGCAACGCGCTGTGGGTGTCGCCGCTGACGTTCGTCGAGGCGTCCACCCCGGGGACCGGCGGTTTCGTCGAATCACCCAACCAGCGCCTGTCCATCCAGCACATCTCCCCGATCTCCGACCCGGCGCAGCTCGCCGAGGTCCCGGTCGAAGGGCCACGGCAGCATGTGCTGCGGCTCGGCGACGTGACGACCGTGGTGGAGAACCACCAGCCGCTCATCGGGGACGCCGTCGCCCCGCACACCGGGGAGCTGCTGCTCGCCATCGACAAGTTCCCCGGCGCGAACACCCTTGAGGTCACCCGGGGCATCGAGGCCGCGCTGCAGGACATGGCCCCTGGCCTGAAGGGCATCACGATCGACTCGAACGTCTACCGCCCGGCCGGCTACATCGAGACGGCCCTGGGCAACGCGGGGGCGGTCGCGCTGATCGCGCTCGCCGCCGCGCTCGTGCTGATGCTCCTGCTGCTCGCATCCTGGCGCGCGGCGGTCGTCGCCCTGATCGTGGTGCCGGTATCGCTCATGGTGGCGGTCTGTGTCCTGCTCCTGACCGGAACAACTTTTACTGCCATTACGCTGCTCGGGCTTGCCGCCGCCCTGGGCCTGGTGATCGATGACGTGGTCACCGACCTGGACACGGCCCGCCTGCGGCTGGGCGGAGGCGGCGCGATAATGCCCGGCGGCGACGGGACCGGGGCCGAAGGTGACCCGGCCGACGGCGGCCGCAACGCGGTGGTGGAGGCGTTTGCCGCGTCCCGGAGGCCGCTCGTGTACGCGTCGCTGGCGATCCTGCTGGCGCTGGCGCCGTTCCTGTTCCTCAGCACGCTCGCCACCGCCTTCAGCCGCCCGCTGGTGCTCACCTACGCGCTGGCGCTGCTCGCCTCGATGCTGGTGGCGTTCACCCTTACCCCGGCCCTCACCGTCCTGCTGCTGCGCGGGAAGAGCGAGCGCCCTGGGTCGTTCGGCCGCGCCGTGATGAGCTTCTTCGACCGCAGGCTGGCCGGTTCGATCGGCCGGCCCCGGCGCGCCTGGGCGGTTGCCGGTGTGCTCGTCATCGCCGCGCTGGCCTGCGTGCCCCAGATCGGCGGCCGTTCGCTGCTGCCCACGCTGCAGGACCGCAACCTGCTGCTGCAACTGCGGACCGTCCCCGGCACCTCGCTGCCGGAGATGGACCGGATCACCGCCGCCGCGAGCCGGGAACTGCGGGCGATACCCGGTGTCGCCACCGTGGGCGCGCACGTGGGCCGGGCCATCAGCTCCGACCAGCTCGTCAACGTCAACTCGGCCGAGATCTGGGTCACCCTGGACGGCGGCGCCGACTACAACCGCAGCAAGGCCGCGATCCAGACGGCGATGCACGGCTACGCCGGGGTCCAGACCCACGTCGTGGACTACCCGGCCACCCGGATCGCCCAGGTGGCGTCCGGTCAGGCGGGCGACCTCGTCGTCCGGGTCTACGGGCCCGACCTGGACGTCCTGCAGCGCAAGGCGGAGCAGGTCCGGGCCATGCTGGCCAACGTGCCAGGGCTGGCCGCGCCTGCCGTCCGGCTGACCCCGCGCCAGCCCACCGTGGACATCCGGGTCAAGCTGGCGGCCGCGCAGAAGTATGGTCTGCGGCCCGGTGACGTCCGCCGGGAGGCCACCACCCTGACGTCTGGCCTGATCGTCGGCAACCTGTACGAGCAGTCGAAGATCTTCGATGTGGTGGTCTGGGGAAGCCCAGGCAGCCGCAGCAACCTGACCGAGCTGGGGAACCTGCTGATCGGCACGCCCAGCGGCCGGATGGTGCCGCTGAAGACCGTGGCCACGGTCGCCATCCGGCCGGAGCCGACCGCCATCACCCATGACGACGTGCTCCGCGACGTCGAGGTGGCGGCAAAGGTCACCGGCGACCCGGGGGCAGCCGTCGACGCGGTGAAGCAGCGCCTGGCCGCGGTGCCGATGCCGTATGAGTACCACGCGGAGGTGTTCGGGAACGCGGCCGCCGCCCAGGCCGATCTGCTGCGCGCCCTGGGCTACGCGGCGGCCGCGCTCGCCGGCATCTTCCTGCTGCTGCAGGCCGCGGTGGCGAGCTGGCGGCGGGCCGGGCTGATGGTGCTCTCGCTGCCGCTGGCGCTGGTGGGCGGGGTGCTCACCGCCCCGCTGGCCGGAGGGCTGTGGAGCATCGGCTCGCTGGCCGGCCTGCTCGGCGTGCTGGCGCTGGCGATCCGCGGCAGCGTCCTGCTCGGCTACCGGATCCGGGCCCGCGAACAGGCGGGCACGGCCAGCCCGGCGGCGGTGCTCGACGTGACCAGGGAACGCACGGTCCCCGTGCTGCAGTCGGTGGTTATCACCGCGGGCGTGATGCTCCCGGTGGCCATCCTGGGCACCCGGCCGGGCCTGGAGTTCCTGCACCCGCTGGCGGTCACGATGCTCGGCGGGCTGGTGAGTCTGCTCGTGGTCCAGCTGTTCGTGCTTCCCGCGCTGCTGCTAGGCACCGCCGCCCGGCCGCGGCCCGAGCAGCCGGGCCTGCGGCCGGCACAGCCGGAACCACGGCCGGAGGAACCGGACGGCCGGCCGGGGCAGCCGGGATTCCTGCCCAGCACACCGGAACCCCGGCCGGCCGCCCCGCACCCCGGCTGACGACGCTGCGAAGACCCGAAGGGAACCGTCCATGCTCAGCAAGAGGCCCGCCTCCCTCGCTTCCGCCGCCGCGGCCGTCGCCCTGCTGACCGGCTGCAGCGTCGCGAGCGCCCATGAGGACCCACCACCGGCCACGGTCAAATCCATTCCGGGCTCCGCAGTCAAACAGCTCCGGCTGACCCCGCAGGCCATCCACCGGCTCGGCATCACGACCGTGGCGGTGCGGACCGCACAAGCCCCCACCCGCCTCCCCATCCCCCTTCATGGGCGCCGGGGGACGTACCGGGTCATCCCCTACTCGGCCGTGGTCTACGACAACGACGGCTCCACCTGGGCCTTCGTGAACACCGCGCCGCGCACCTTCGTCCGCCAGCGGATCACCGTCGGGGCGATCCAGGGCAGCACCGCGATGCTCACCGCGGGACCGGCGGCCGGTGCCGTGGTCGTGACGCTGGGAGCGCCCGAACTGCTCGGCACCGAGTACAACATCAGCGGTGAGGAATGAGCAGCGCCGAGCCCGGGCGTGGCGGCGGCCCGCACGCCGCCACGCCCGCCCGGGCCGGCCCAGCGAGCCCCGGCCCGTCCGGTCCCGGCCGCGGCGGGGATGGCCGGGCCGAGCCACGGACCCTGATGCGCGCGATCGTCGGCTCCAGCCTGCGGTTCCGCCACATAGTGGTCGCGGTGGCGGTCGGCATGATGGTGCTGGGCATCACGGTCCTGCCCAAGATGCACGTGGACGTGTTCCCCGAGTTCGCCCCGCCGCGGGTGCTGATCCAGACCGCCTGCGTCGGGCTGTCCACCTCCGACGTCGAGCAACTGGTCACGGTGCCGATCGAGGCGTCGCTGAACGGCATCCAGGGCCTGGATGACCTGCGGTCGAAGTCGGTGCCGCAACTGTCGTCGATCGAGGTGCTGTTCAAGCCGGGCACCGATCTGCTGCGCGCCCGGCAGCTTGTCCAGGAACGGCTGGCCACCGTGTCACCGAGCCTGCCCACCTGGGCGGCGCCCCCGGTCATGCTGGCCCCGGTGTCCGCGACCGGCCGGGCCATGCAGATCGGCATGACGTCCAACACCCATTCGCTGATCGACATGTCGATGACCGCGTACTGGACGATCCGCGCCCGGCTGCTGCGGGTGCCCGGGGTGGCCAACGTCGCGATCTGGAACGAGCGGCTGCACCTCATGGCGGTGCAGGCGGTGCCGGCCAAGATGCAGGCCAAGAAGGTCTCACTGGACCAGGTGATGCAGACCACCTCGGACGCGGTGGACTCGGGGCTGCTGCGGTTCTCCACCGGCGCGGTGATCGGCACCGGTGGGGCGGTGGAGACACCGAATCAGCGGATCGGCGTGCGGAACGTGCTGCCCGTGGTGACCGCGAACGACCTGGCGCAGGCCCCCGTCGCCGAGACCAAGGCGGGCTCGGTCCGGCTCGGTGACGTCGCGACCGTCGCGGTCGAGCACCAGCCGCTCATCGGCGACGCGATCATCGACGGCAAGCCGGGCCTGCTGCTCGTGGTGGAAAAGCTGCCCTGGGCCAACAGCCTGCAGATGACCGCGGGGGTCGAGCAGGCGCTCAAGGAACTGCAGCCCGGCATGCCAGGGATCAACTTCGACACCCACGTGTTCCAGCAGGCCGACTTCGTCAAGCTGGCCATCTCCAACCTCACCCAGGCCCTGGTGCTCGGCTTCCTGCTGGTCGTGGTGATCCTCGCGCTGTTCCTTTTCGAGTGGCGGGTCGCGCTGATCAGCCTGCTGACGATCCCGCTGTCGCTGATGGCCACGATGCTCGTGCTCTACTGGCGCGGCGCGACCATCAACACGATGACGCTGGCCGGGCTGGTGATCGCGCTCGGCGCGGTGGTGGACGACGCGATCATCGACGTGGAGAACATCACCAGGCGGCTGCGTGAGGAACGGCTGCGCGGCGGCACCAGGCCGACCTCGCTGGTGATCCTCCGCGCCTGCCTGGAGGTGCGCAGCCCGATCGTGTACGCCACGTTCATCGTGGTGGCGGCGTCGATCCCGGTGTTCCTGCTGACCGGGCTCACCGGGGCGTTCTTCCGGCCGCTGGCGATCTCCTACACGCTGGCGATCGTCGCGTCGATGGCCGTCGCGCTCACCGTGACCCCGGCGCTGTCCCTGCTGCTGCTCCGCAACGCCCACATCGAGCGCCGCAAGTCCCCAGTGGTCACCTGGCTGCAGCGCGGTTACACCGCCGGGCTGGGCCGGATCGTCGTCCGCCCGGTGGCCGCCTACGCCACGTTCGCGCTGGTGACGATCGTCGGCATCGGCATCTACCCGCACCTGGGCCAGTCGCTGTTCCCCGGGTTCAAGGAACGGGACTTCCTCATCCACTGGGTCTCCCCGCCGGGGACCTCCACGGCCGAGATGGAGCGGTCCACCACGAGGATCAGCAAGGAACTGCTGGCCATCCCCGGCGTCCGCAGCGCCGGCGCGCACATCGGCCAGGCCCTGCTCGGCGAGGAGGTCGCCGGGGTGAACCTCGGCGAGATCTGGATCAGCCTCGCCCCCGATGCCGACTACACCACCACGCTGGACCGCATCCGGCAGGTCGCCGACGGGTACCCCGGACTGTTCCGTGAGGTCCAGACCTACCTGGACGAACGGATCGAGGAGGTGCTCACCGGCGCCAAGGAGCCGATCATCGTGCGCACCTACGGCGAGAACCTGCCAACGCTGCGCCGCACGTCCGACCAGATACTCAAGCTGGTGCAGTCCGTGCCCGGCGTGGTGGACGCGCACCGGGACATCTCCAGCGACGTGCCGCAGGTGAACGTGACCGTCAACCTGGCCAAGGCGGAGCGGTACGGGCTCAAGCCGGGCGATGTCCGGCGGGACGCCGCGACCCTGGTGGCCGGCGAGGAGGTCGGTGACATCTTCCGCGCTGGCAAGGCCTATGACGTGGTGGTGTGGAGCCCGGACTCGGTCCGGCACAGCTTCACCGACGTGGAAAACCTGCCCATCGATACCCCCTCGGGTAAACAGATCCGGCTCGGCTCGGTGGCCACCGTGGCGCTGCAGCCCAACCCCAACGCCATCGACCGGCAGGGCGACTCCCGGTACCTGGACGTGGGCGCGGCCGCGTCAGGGCGTGACCTGGGCTCGATAATCAGTGATATCAACCGCAAGCTGGCCGCCGTCCACCTGAACCGCGGGTACCACGTCGAGGTCCTCGGTGAGTTCAAGGAGCGGCAGGCCGCGGAGTCGCGGCTGCTGGAGTCCTCGCTCCTGGCGGGCGTGGCGATCCTGCTCCTGCTGCAGGCGTCGTTCCGCCGCTGGCGGCTGGCCCTGCTGGCCTTCGTCACGCTGCCGATGGCCCTGGTCGGCGGGATCCTCGCGGCGTGGGCCACCAGCGGGATCATCTCCCTCGGGTCGCTGGTGGGCTTCTTCACGGTGTTCGGCATCGCGGCACGCAACGGAATCCTGCTGATCAACCACTGGCAGCACCTCGAACAGGACGAGGGCATGGAGTTCGGGACGGCGCTGGTGCTCCGCGGCGCCCGCGAGCGGCTGTCCCCGATCCTGATGACGTCGCTGGCGACCGGCCTGGCCCTGGTGCCGCTCGTGGTGCTCGGCGAGCGGCCCGGGCACGAGATCGAGCACCCGCTCGCGGTGGTCGTGCTCGGCGGCCTGGCCACCTCCACCCTGCTCAACCTGCTCGTGCTGCCCTCCCTGTACCTGCGGTTCGGCCGCAGCCGCCCTCGCGGAATGGGCGCGGAGGGCCGCCCCGGCCCGGTTCAACCCGAAGGGACCACATGATGATCTCCGTACCGCGTGCCCGGGCGCTCGCCGTGCTCGGTGCCCTCGGCGCGCTGGCCCTGGCCGCGTGCGGATCCAGCGGCACCGCCGGGCAGGCCGCGTCGCCACAGCCAAGCACGGCCGCCGCGGCGGCCAAGGCCAGCCCGGCGCCCCCGGGCGGGCGGAACAGGTTCACCGCGCCGGCCACGGTGGACAACCCGATGTTCCCGCTGGTGCCGGGTACCGAGTTCAGCTACGCCGGGACGCTCGCCGAGGGCGGCCACACCCGGCCGCACACGGTCGTGTTCACGATCAGCGGCCTGACCAAGAAGATCCACGGCGTCACCACGGTGGTCGCCTGGGATCGTGACTTCCTGAACGGCAAGCTCCAGGAGCAGGAACTCGCCTTCTTCGCCCAGGACGACGCCGGGAACGTGTGGAACTTCGGCGAGTACCCCGAAGAATATGAGCACGGCAAGTTCACCGGGGCCCCGAGCACCTGGATCCGTGGCACCGCCAACGCCTACGGCGGCATCCACATGCTGGCCCGCCCCACAGTCGGCGCCCAGTACCGCGAGGGCCTGGTGCCCCCTATCGAGTTCGACGACGTCTCCAAGGTCACCAGCACCGGCCAGACGACCTGCACGCACGGCAGGTGTTACCAGCACGTCCTTGTGGTCGACGAGACCAGCCCGAACGACCCGGCCAGCGGGCACCAGATCAAGTACTACTCCCCCGGTGTCGGGCTGGTCCGCGTCGGCGCCCGCGGCGGGGACTCGATCGAACTGCTCACCCTGGTCGGCGTGCGCCATCTGGGCACGTCAGCGATGGCCGTCGTAGCGCATGAAGTTCGTGCCATGGACCGCCGGGCGTTCGATCTCAAGAAGGTGTACCGGGTCACCGGGCCCGCAGTTCCGGCTCGCTAATCAACCATCCTCACCGGGCCAGGCCGAGCCGGTAGGCGTAGCCGACGAGCTGCGCCCGGTCCCGCATCCCCGTCTTCACCAGCAGGTGGTTGACGTGGGTCTTCACCGTGGTGTCGGAGATGAACAGCTTGGCCGCGATCTCACCGTTGGACAGCCCGGCGGCGATCTCGGCGAGCACCTCCGCCTCGCGCCTGGTCAGCCCGCCGCCGCCCGCACCGTCCGGCCAGGCGCCGGTCCACCCTGCGCCGGCGTCTGGCCCTTCAGGTATCGCGCCGCTGACGATGACCTCCACCAGCCGCCGCTGTACCCCCGGATCCAGCAGGGCCTTGCCCTGCGACACCGCCGACACCGCATCGAGTATGTCCGCCGCCCCGGCGTCCTTGGTGAGGAAGCCGCGCGCGCCGGCCCGCAGCGCGGCGAGCACGGACGCGTCGTCGGAGTAGCTGGTGAGCACCACGACGTGCATGCCCGGCCGCGCCCGGGTGAGCCGGCGCGTGGCCTCGACCCCGTCGCAGCCGGGCATGTGCAGGTCCATGAGCACCACATCCGGGCCCAGGTCCAGCGCCTGCCGGACCGCGTCGTCGCCGTCCACGGCCGCGCCTACTACCTCGATGCCGGGCATCATCCCCAACAGGGCGACCACTCCATCGCGGACGACCTTCTGGTCCTCGGCCACCAGCACCCGCAGCGGCGCCTGCCCGGCCGTCATGCCGGTTCTCCCTGCAGGGCCGGGCGCACCGGGAGCCGCAGCCGGACCGTGAAGCCGTCGCCGGAATGGCCCGCCTCCACGTGCCCGCCATGCAGCGCGGCGCGTTCGGCCATGCCGGCCAGCCCGAAGCCGCCCGGCGGGCCGGTGGCGGGTGCCCGCTCGCCGCCGTGGTCGGCAACCGAGATATCCAGGCTGTCCGGCGCCCAGGTCAGCACGATCGACGCGGTGGCTCCCCGCCCGGCGTGTTTGGCCACGTTGGTGAGGGCCTCCTGCACGATGCGGTAGGCGGTCAGTGCGGCCTCGGGGTCCAGCGAGCGCGGCGCGCCCACGACGTGCACGGTCACCGGCACGCCCAGCGCCGAAGCGATGTCCGACACCAGTTGCGGCAGCCGGGCCGCCCCGGGAAGCCCGTCGCCCCGCAGCGCACGCACCGCACGCCTCGCGTTGAGCATCCCGTCCCTGGCCAGCTCCCTGGCACAGGCGATCTGCTCGGCCAGCACGGCATCGGCCGCCGTCTGGGCGGCGCGCAACTGCGCCCCCTCCAGCTGCACGGACAGGCCGGACAGGCAGTGCGCCAGGATATCGTGCAGTTCCCTGGCCAGCCGTGCCCGTTCGGCGAGCGCCGCGTTCTGCTCCCTGACCTCGCGGATGGTCGCCTCCTGGGCGAGCAGCGCCTCGGCCCGGAGCTGCCCCTCCCGGCTCAGCGCGGCCAGCGCCGACGTCACGAACAGGAACGCCGCCCCCATGGCGATGGTCAGCACCGTGCTCGCCGGGTTCACGGCCTCGTGCGCATCGGAGACGGCGAGCGCCACCACCATCGGCATGGCGGCGAGCAGCGCGATCAGCCGCGGCACGCGCAGGGCCAGGCCCGCCAGGGCCATGAACCCGATCACCAGCCCCGGGCCGTCGGACTGCGGCCAGTCCAGCCCCGCGCCGCAGAGCCCGAGCCCGACCAGGGCGAACACCACGAGCCGCGGGTTACGGACATGTTCGCTCAGCCCGACCGCCCAGCACACGGACGCGAGCACGAGCACCGCCGCCGATACCGGGAGGGCCAGCCCGGTCGGCCGGTCGTCCAGCAGGATCCCCGCACCGACGCCCAGGATCGTGATCGCACCGACCGGGACCAGCCAGGACCTGATGTGCCGGTTCACCGTGCCCGCCAGCGGGCTGGCGATCGGGACCGTCGCGGGCTGGGCACCCGCCCCGGCCGCGCGCTGGATGCCCCTCCCGGCTGTGCGCCACGCGGAACCTATGCCGCCCGCCCGGTCCCTGGCGTGCGGCAGCCTGCCACGGCTAATCCGGCCCCGCCGCGGGGCCACCCCGTCCAACCTGACCCGACCTTCCTGGCCCGGTGGCAGTGGATCCCCGTACCCCGCCTCCGCCCGCTCGTTCAGCCGTTACGGTCGCCGTAAGTCAAGTCTGCCCCGAGCAATCCAGAATGACCAGGTAACTCCAATGTAACGGCAAAGCTAAAGCAAAGGAACCCGGCGCCGCCCTCGCGCGCCTCCCACGCGCGAGGGCGACGAGCCCAGGCTGGTCAGCCCACCGGAGCTGCTAACTCCGCGACTGCGTTACGGCCGGGATATGCAGTCGCATCCACCGCGTGCGCGGCGTCCTTGGGTTCTTGTCCTCCGCGGCCACCGGCCTGGTGCTGACTCCATGACAGCCGGGCTGGGTGCAGGCCCGGCGCAGCCGGTGTGCAGACCGTGTGGACGCTCTCGGCGGCCGCTGCCGCCGCTGCCCTGCTGTTCAGCCGCCAGGCCCTGGCCCGCCGCACCGCCTCGATCACCACGCTGATCGCCACGGTGACTCCCAGCGCGAGCAGCAGGCCCAGCCACGGCTGGTCCTCGAAGGCCTTGCCGCCAAGCCGGCCGATCAGGAAGGCGTAGCTGGCCCAGATCACCGACGCGACGGCGGTCGCCGCGACGAAGCGGCGCCGCGAGTAGCCGACCAGGCCACAGGTCAGCGTGACGGCCGTGCGCCCGCCGGGGATGAACCGGCAGCCGATGATCATGCGGGCGCCGAACCGGTGCAGCGACCGTTCGGCCCAGGCCCGCCTGCGCGCGCCGCGTTCCCCGGCAAAGATCCGCCGTTCGGCGGCCGGGCCGAAGCGCCGGCCGATCAGGTAGGCGGCGTTGTCACCGAGGAATGCGCCGCACGCCGCCAGCGCGACAAGCACGGCGGCCCGCGGATCCGCGCTGCCCGCCGTGGCGACGCCGAGCGCGATCACCGCGGTCTCGCTGGGCACCAGCGGGATGAGCGCGTCGAACGCGGGCAGCAGGACGGCGACAACGTAGGACAGCAGCGACGACACGCCCAGGTGCGAGAGCCCGGTCACGGGCCTGCTCCACCATCGCGCCACCCTGGTTCGCCGCGGTACGCAGCCCCGGGGCTCCCGCGTACCGGCCGAGCAGCGCGATGCCGGCGATCGCAGCCGCGGCGCCGGCCAGCTGGACCGTGAACCCGGCCGGTGAAGCGGCGAGGCGCTCACCGAACAGCAGCGTCCCGAGCAGCACCCCGGACACCGGCTCGACCGTGTCCATCACCGGCAGGCTGGCGCCCAGCGCCCCGGCCTGGAAGGCGCTCGCGGACAGCAGCAGCCCGGCGGTGCCGAGCGCGACCAGGGCCCAGGGCTGCCAGTGCGCCAGCGCGGCGCCGGGGCCGGCCGCACGCAGCAGCCTGGTCAGGCTCAGCGTCACCGCCGCGGTGAGGCCGAACACGACACCGGCGGCGGTGGCCGTCAGGGCCGCGCGGACCGGCCCCATTGCCAGCCTGCCTGCCGCCAGCACGGTCATGCAGACCACTCCGGCCACGGCGAAGGCGAGCAGCCAGTCCCTGGCCGGGGCATCGGACCGGCCCGAGGACGGCGGCGCCGCGGCCAGGAACGCGGCGACCCCGCCGGCCGCGAGCACGCAGCCGAGCCAGTCCCTGGCACGCAGCGGCCGGGACCACCGTGCCGCCATCGGCAGCGCGAACAGCAGATCGGTCGCCACGATCGGGGCGACGAGTGCGAGCGGGCCGAACGCCAGGGCCAGGGCCTGCAGGCCATAGGCGAGGGCGGCCAGCGCGATGCCGGCCAGCCAGAGCGGCCGGGCCGCCAGGGCGGCCAGCAGCCGGACCCCGCGCGCGTCCGGCGTCAGCCTGGCCTGCCGGTGCTGCAGCGCGGCGGCCACGCCGAACGACGCGGCGGCGGCCAGCGCCGCGAGCACCGCGATCGCGGTGGCCGCGGTGTTGCTCATGCGGCGGCCCCGGGCCGGTCCCGCTCCGCGCGCCGCAGGGCACGGCGACGCCGGGCGCGGGACCGGCCCACATACAGCCGGGCGCAGATGGCACCGAGCGCGGCGCCGAACACGACCCACGGGGCCAGCACGATCAGATCACTTCCGGACACTGCCGCCGCCCCCCTTTCTTCCTGCTACTGGCCCCAGGAAATGGCACAGTCATGCCGGGCGGGTGAAACTGTCGTGGTGATGGTGTGAAGACACCGGCCCGTACCCGGCGAAGAAGGAGCGTGACCGTGATGGCGGCGACCGTGCTGCTGGTGGAGGACGAGCGCAAGCTCCGTGACCTGGTGCGCTCCTACCTTGAGCGGGCCGGGTTCACGGTGCTGTCCACCGGTTCCGGGGCCGAGGCGCTCACGCTCGCCGAATCCGGGTCGCCCGACCTGGTGGTCCTGGACCTGGGCCTGCCCGACATCCCCGGCGAGACCGTGGCCAGGGAACTGCGGGCGGCGGGTGGCGTCCCGGTACTCATGCTCACCGCCAAGAGCAGCGAGGAGGACCGGATCCGCGGGCTGGAACTGGGCGCCGACGACTACGTGACCAAGCCGTTCAGCCCACGGGAACTGGTGCTCCGCGTGCAGGCGATCCTGCGGCGGGGCGGCGGTGGCCCGGCCACCGAGCAGGGTGTCTCCAGCTACGGTGACGACGAACTGGTGATCGACGAGCCACGGCGGACCGTGGTGGTGCGCGGCACGTCCGTGGACCTGACCCCGACCGAATGGGGCCTGCTGGTGGCGCTGGCCACCGTGCCGGGCCGGGTGTACTCCAGGTTCGAGCTGATCAACCGGGTCCGGGGGTATGAGTTCGAGGGGTATGAGCGGACCGTGGACTCGCACGTGAAGAACCTGCGCCGCAAGATCGAGTCCGACCCCGCCAACCCGCGGATCGTGCAGACGGTCCTCGGCGGCGGCTACCGCCTGGGCCTGGCCCGCGATGGCTGAGCCCGGGCCGCTGATCGAGTCCGGGGCTGACCGCGCGGGTCCCCGCAGCGACCCGATCCGCCTGCGGCTGGCGCTGGCCTTTGTGGGCGTCGCGCTGGCCGCGGTCGCGTTGCTCGCCTTGCTGGCGGCCGCGTTCGCCGCCGCCGACGTGTCGAACCTGGCGAGCCGGCAGCGATCCGACCTGACCAGTGCGATCGCGGTGGCCGCGGGCGCGGCGTGGAACCGGACCGACAGCTGGGCAGGGGCAACCCTGGGCCCGGTGGTCGACCTGGCCACCCGCACCGGTGCCGATGTGGCGATCACCGACGAGGCCGGCCAGCCCATCAAAGTGTCCCCGGGCTTCCGCAGGCACGCGTCGAGCCCGCAGGTCAGCCGGCCCATCGTGGTCCGCGGCCAGCAGGTCGGCCGGGCCGTGGCCCGCTTTCCCGACAGCGGCCTGGCCGGCGCCGACCAAGCCCTGCGCACCGCGCTGTGGCGTGCCATCGCCGGGGCAGCCGGGCTCGCCGCGCTGCTCGCCCTGATCACCGGGCTCGTGGTGGCCCGGCGCATCACCCGGCCGGTGGAACGGCTGATCACCGTGACCCGGGCGATGGGCCGTGGGGACCGCAGGGCCAGGGTCGGGCCGATCGCGGCACCCGGCGAGATCGGCGAGCTGGCGACCGCCTTCGACCTGATGGCCAACACGCTGGACCGGCAGGAACAGCTCCGCCGTGATCTGGTCGCCGACGTCGCGCACGAGCTGCGGACGCCGATCGCGGTCCTGCAGGCCGGTCACGAGGCGCTGCTTGACGGCGTGACCGAGCCGACCCAGGAGCAGCTGGCGTCGCTGCGGGACGAGGTGCTGCGGCTGGCCCGGATGGTGGGCGACCTGCAGACGCTGGCCGCCGCCGACGCCGCGGCCCTGCAGCTCACGCTGAGCCGGCACGACCTGGCCGGCATCGCCGCCGGGGCCGCGGACAGCCTGGCCGGGCGGTTCGAGGCCGCGGGTATCGTCCTGGAGCGGCAGCTCACGCCGGTCGACGTGCTGGCCGATCCCGGCCGGCTGCACCAGATCATCACCAACCTGCTCACCAACGCGCTGAAGTTCACACCGTCGGGCGGCCGGGTCATCCTGCGCGCCGGCCCGGACGGGGCCGGGCCGGGCGGGCCGTCCGCGGCGCTTGAGGTCACCGACACCGGGCCGGGCATCCCCGCCGACGAGCTGCCGAGGATCTTCGACCGGTTCTGGCGCGGCCGGGGGGCCGGGCACGTGTCCGGCAGCGGTATCGGGCTGGCCGTGGCCGCCGAACTGGCCAGCGCCCACGGGGGCGGGCTGGACGCGCACAGCGAGCCGGGCTCGGGCGCACGGCTCACGCTCACCCTGCCGCGCGCCTGACCGCCCCCTGAGTTCGCGCCCCACCGCCGCGCTCCGGTCCGCCGCCCACCGCGGGCGGGTGTTCCGGCGCGTTCCTCCATACGGTCACCACAGCGGCAGCACCGCGGGTCCACAGCCACCGGGTTGCCTGAGCCCAGCCAGCCAGTAGCTGACGCCAGGCTTGCGCAAGCTCAGGGAGCCCAGATGAGAGTGACAGACCGGCTGCGACGAGCGGGGGCCGCCGCAGCTATGGCCGTCGTCATCGGTGGCGGCGGGGTCGCTGCCTGCGCTACCACCGCGGGAGCACCGGTGGTCAGCACGAACCCACCCGCCGCTCCCGCTGCGGCACCTGCCGTGTCGAGCTACGCGGCCACGGTCCGCGCGGTGCTGCCGTCCGTCGTGCTGATCCGCACCGCCGAAGGGCTCGGCTCCGGGGTGGTGCTCGACCGGTCCGGCCACATTCTCACCAACGCCCACGTCGCCGGGCAGGCCACCAAGTTCGAAGTGCAGACGGCCGGCGACAAGACCCCGCGCCCGGCGCGCCTGGTGGGCAGCTACCCCGGCGGCGACCTTGCCGTGATCAAAGCCGAGAACCCGGCCGGCCTGATCCCGGCCCGGTTCGGCGACTCGAGCAAGGCCCGCGCCGGTGATGTCGTGCTCGCGGTCGGCAACCCGCTCGGCCTGTCCGGCAGCGTCACCGAGGGCATCATCTCCGCGACCGGCCGGGCCGTGGTCGAGCCGACCACCGCCAGCACGACCGCCGCGGCGCTGCCCGGCGCGATCCAGACCAGCGCACCGATCAACCCGGGCAACAGCGGCGGGGCGCTGGCGACCGCAACCGGCCAGGTGATCGGGATACCGACGCTGGCCGCCGTCAGCCCGCGCGACGGCGGCCAGGCCCAGGGCATCGGCTTCGCCATTCCGTCCAACCTGGCCCGCGACATCGCCGGGCAGATCATCTCCACCGGGCACGTGACCAACACCCACCGGGCCGCCCTCGGCGCCCGTATCGGCACGGTCACCGGTGCCGGCGGCGCCCCGGCCGGCGCCGCCGTGGTCACGGTGACCCCCGGTGGCCCGGCCGACCGCGCCGGGCTGCGGGCCGGGGACGTCATCCGCAAGCTGGGCCCGGCGCCTATCCAGGACAGCGGGACGCTGCTCCAGGAACTGGCCGCCGCACACCCCGGGCAGCAGGTCGAGGTCACGATCACTCGTGCGGGCCAGGCGCGGACCGTCTCGGTCACGCTGGGCACGCTGCCGGGTACGTGAGCCCGATGGCCATGAAGGAACCGCACGCACGGTGGGCCGCCCAGGCGCCAGCCGGGCCCGGCCCCGCCAAAGACCCGGCCTGGGTCGGCCTCGCCCCGGAACCGGCCCAGGCCGGCCGCGCCCACGAACCGGCCTGGAGCAGCCTCGCTCCGGAACCGGCCCAGGCCGGGCATGCCCGCGAACCGGCCCGCAGCCGGCCCGCTCCCGGGCCAGCTCAGACCGGCCGTGCCATGGAACCGGCCCAGGCCGGCCGGGCGCGGAAACAGACCCGGGGCGGCCACGCCCCCGGGCCCGCGCTGGCCGGCCGGGCCCGGGGGCCGGTCTGGCGCGCGCTGCTGGAGGCACGGTGGCGGGACCGGGTACAGGAGGTCACCGAACTGTCGCTGGCCTACCACGAGGCGGCCTCGGCCGCCGCCGTGGCGGCCGGCGCGGCACCGGCCGGTGGCCCGGCAGAGCGGAAGGTGCGCAAGCTGCTGCGCCGGACGGTCGCGGCCCGGCGTGCGCTGGCGGACACCGAGGAAGCGCTCGGCCGGCTGGCCAGCGGCCGGTACGGCCTGTGCGAGGAGTGCACGGGCGCCATCCCGGCCCGGTTGCTGGCCGCGGCGCCGGAGTCGCGGTATTGCCCGCGCTGCCGCCCGCGCCCCGCCCGCACCACCGGGCCCGTGCTGGCCGGCCGCCCGGCGCTCACCCATCCCGCACTCAGGGGATGACGGCCATCGAGGCCGCCAGCAGCCCGGACCTGGTCACGACCGGCCACCGCGACTGACCTGGCCACGCTCCGCACGCCCAGGCAGTTTGACGCCACCGGACTTCATGGGTACATTACTTGAGTAACTAACCCAGGAACCGTGATGGAGGTGTGGTGCCGGCACTCGACGAGGGAACGCCGCTGTTCGTGCAGATCGCGGAGCAGCTGGCCGACGACATCGTCGACGGCAGGCTCGCCGAGGGCGCCCGTGCGCCGTCGACCAACGAGCTGGCGGCCTTTTACCGCATCAACCCGGCCACCGCGGCCAAGGGGATCAACCTGCTGGTGGACGACGGGGTGCTGGAGAAGCGCCGCGGCATCGGCATGTTCGTCGCCGACGGTGCGCGGGAACAGCTGCGCGCCCACCGGCGCAAGCAGTTCGCCGAGCAGTACCTCGACCCGATGCTGGCCGAGGCCGGCGCTGGGCATCGATACCGACTCGCTGGTGACCCTGATCCGGGGATCCAGCTGGCATAACGGAGGCAGCACGCCATGACCCCCACGATCGCCGCCACGGCGCTCGGCCGCCGCTACCGCGACCAGGTCGCGCTGGACAACGTCTCACTCACGGTCGAGCCGGGCACCGTGACCGGGCTGCTGGGCCGTAACGGGGCGGGCAAGACCACCCTGCTGCGCATCATCACCGGGCTGGAGTTCCCGACCACCGGCGAGGTCAAGGTGCTCGGTGCTGCCCCGGCAGAGAACGATGCGGTGCTGCGCCGCATGGTCTTCGTGCGCGAGGAGCAGTCCTATCCGGACTTCCGGGTCGGCCACGCGATCAAGGTGGCCTCGTGGTTCTACCCGAACTGGAGCACCGAGCTGGCCGAGCAGCTGGTCGCCGACTTCGAGCTGCCGCTGAGCCGGCGGATAAGGCGGCTGTCCCGCGGCATGCGCTCGGCCGTCGGCATCGTCATCGGGCTGGCGGCCCGCGCCGAGCTGACGCTGTTCGACGAGCCCTACGCCGGCCTGGACGCGGTTGCGCGCCAGTTGTTCTACGACCGGCTGCTGGCCGACTTCGCCGAGCATCCGCGCACTATCGTGCTGTCCACCCACCTCATCGACGAGGTGGCGGACCTGCTCGAACACGTCGTGATGCTCGATCATGGGCGGGTGGCGCTGGACGCGCCCGCCGACGAGATCCGCGGCACCGGAATGACCGTCAGCGGATCGGCCATCGCGGTGGAGGAGTTCGTGGCGGGCCGCCCGGTCTGGCACCGGCAGCGCATCGCCTCGCGAGCCTCGGCCGTCGTGCCGGGCCCGCTCGACGCCGCCGCGCAGGCGCGCGCCCGTGCACTGCACCTGAGCCTGGAACCCCTGTCGCTGCAGCAGTTGCTGGTGCACGCCTCCGGCGTCGCTGAAGAGAAGGTGAGCGCATGAAAACGCTAGTGAACGTCGCCCGGTACCACCTGGTGGACCGCATTACGTACGTGGCATTGCCGTGGGGAATCCTGGCGTTCAGTTTCCTGATCAACCTGGCCATCGTCGCGATGGCGCCGCCCCAGCCCGGCGGCATGTACACCGGGGGGCTGGTAAGCATCTACGTCTTCCTGCTCATCTGCGGTGTGCTGAGCATGACCAGGGAGCTGCCGTTCGGCCTGATGCTGGGCGTCAGCCGCCGCGGCTATTACCTTGGCACCGCGCTGCTGGTGCTGGCGCTGGGCGTCGTCTACGGCCTGGCGCTGACAGTGCTGCAAGCGCTGGAGCGCGCCAGCGGCGGGTGGGGCTTTTCCTTGCACTACTTCCGGGTGCCGTGGATCATGGCCGGCCCGTGGTACCAGACCTGGGTCACTTCGTTCGTGCTGCTGGTGCTCTTCTTCCTGTACGGCATGTGGTACGGGCTGGTGTACCGGCGATGGAGCGTGGTCGGGCTGGTCATGTTCGTCGTCGCCCAGATGCTGGTGGCGCTGGCTGTCGTGGCCGTGGTGACGCTGACGCACCACTGGACCGCGTTCGGGCACTTCTTCACCACTATGCAGGCGCCCGCACTGACCGGCGTGCTGGCCGTGCTCACCATCGCCTTGGGGCTCGGCGGGTTCACCACCATGCGCAGGGTCACCCTCTGAGGGGCCCCGGCACGGCATTGGCGTGGCGCGGAGGCTGCCTCCGCGCCGCGCCAATTGTGTTATCCGGTGCAGGCGCGGTCCAGCCGCTCCAGCGACCTGGCCATGGCCCGGGCCCAGATCTTGCCGTTGTCCATGTCCGCGCGCTCCTCGCCGGGCGCGCGGGAACAGTCGTAGATCTCGGTGACGATCGTCGCACCGGGCCCGTCGGGGGTCAGTTCGTAGCTCCATACATGCCCCCACCGTGCCTCGGCCGTACTGCCCGGAGCGGTGTCCGGGTGCCCGCGGCCCGCCCACGGTTCCCAGCCGATCCGCCGGTCCTGCTCGAACTCGACGACGTGGTTGTCCATCTCGTAGTCGCCATGCTCGGAGTAGTACATCCGCATCGTGAAGATGTCCCCCACGCCCGTGACCACCGCGTCGGACACGGCACCGCGCAGCATCCCCGACCCGTCGATCTCCAGGTGCCGCCGTGGGTCGGCCAGCACGCGGAAGATGTCCGCCGCTGGCGCCTCGATCCGCCGGGAAACCCTGACGGGCTGATACTCATCCGCTGTCATCGTGCTCCTTCATGCCCTGCGGCCTCGTGCCCTTCATGGTCCACCAGTGGGCCGGCGCCTGCCGGTGCCCCGCCCATGTCTGGACGTGCGGAGGGGAGCCTTTTCATCGCCGCCCGGCCGGTTTGCTGAGTCTGCTCGCGGCCGCCCTTCTTCTTCCGGCGGGTCAGCGCCACGCCGCCCAGCACGAGCACGATGCCCGCGAGCGCTGCGGCCGTCACGGTCTCGCCGAGCACCACGACGCCGAGCACGATCGCGACCACCGGCAGCAGGTAGGTCACCGTGGAGGCGACGGTCGCGCCTTCGCTCGCGATGATCTGGTAGTTCAGCACGTACGCGATGCCGGTGCCGAGCACACCGAGTATGGCCAGCCCCGCCAGGCTGGCGGCACTGACGTGGGGCGCGCGGACGCCGGAGACCGGCAGTGCGAGGGCCAGCAGCAGCGCCGCCGCCAGAAGCTGGCATGCCGAAAGCGAGATCGGGCTCAGGCCCCGCCGCGCCAGGAACTTGTCCATGTAGATGTAGCTGATCGCGTAGCTGACCGACGCGCCGAGGCATTCCAGCCCGCCGGCGGAGGCCACGCCGGTCGCGGAATGCCACGGCGAGAAGATCAGCAGGGTGCCGCCGAAACCGACGATCAGCCCGGCGCCCTGCCAGCCGGTCACCGACTTCTGGTGGCGGACGGCCAGGGCCAGCAGCACGGTCCACAGTGGCGTGGTCGCGTTGATGATTCCGGCGGTGGCCGACCCCACGGACTGCTCGGCCATCGCGAACAGCAGGTAAGGGATCGCATTGGCGAACAGCGCCGCCACGACGATCTGGCCCCAGACGGGCGCCGACCGCGGCACCTCGTCCCGCCTGATCAGGACAACGGGAAACAACACGGCCGCGCCCAGCGCCAGCCGGGCGAACGTCACCTCGATCGGGGAAAACCCACGGTCCGCCAGCTTGATCCAGAGAAACGAAGAACCCCAGATCAGCGCCAGCAGACCCAAGCGCGGCAGCACCGACTGCTTCACCGCGGCACGAGATCCAGTTCGAGCCAGTGGGCCAGGTCCTTGATCTCGTGATCTACGGCGGCGGCCGTGGCTTTGTCGAACGGCACGTCCTGGTGGATCGCGCTGACCCGGAGCACGCCGGCCTTGCGGTCCGCGGTGGCGTCGAGCTTCCCAACGAGCCGGTCGCCGTAGAGGACCGGTAGCGCGAAGTACCCCCAGCGGCGTTGTGCGGCTGGCTTGTACATCTCCAGCTGGTAGTCGAACTCGAAAAGCTCGATCGTCCGCTTGCGGTCGTGGATCAGCCGGTCGAACGGCGACAGCAGCGCCATGTCCTCGCTCGGCCGGATCATCGCCAGCAATTCGGCCAGCGTCCGGTCCTTCAGTGCGTTCGCCAGCTCAGCCGGCGAGTATGACGATCCAAAGCGGCTCCACGCCACGAGGTCGGCATTCGGCGCGATGGCCGCCGTCGGGTCGACCTGGAGAAGCGTCAGGTGCCGGACCAGGTCAAGGAGCCGGCCCGGCCGCTCACTGTCCAGCAGTTGCGCGCGCACCGCGATGCGGCGGGCATCGGCACGCGAAAGCTCGTGGACGGTCACCGACCCAGGCTAGCGACCGGTCCCGACCGCACCCGGAGGGGCGGCCGGCCGCGTTTCGCCATGCTCCGGCCGGCCGGAGCAACTTGTCGTGGCGGTGCTGCGAGGGCTCCGCCGCGGCCGGGACGGCACCATCCGGGTCCGGGCGCACACCGGATGCCTGATCGGGCGCTGACCAGGGTTGCGCGGGCCGCTATGCCAGGCTGGGTCAGTGACCCATGGGCAGGCCGAAATCCGCCGCGCGGTTGCCGGTGACATCGCCGGCATCCTGCGCACCGATCACCGTGCTGCCAGCGGCGGCCAGGGCCGGGACGACTTCCTCAGGCGCTGCCTGGATCTCGGCGAGTGCCTGGTCTGTCTCGACCGCGGCGCGGTCGCCGGGTTCGCCGTCGTCAAGCCGGCCCATTTCTACGGCCGCGACTTCATTGAACTTCTGATGGTGGATCCCGCCCACCGCCGCCGTGGCATCGGCCGGGACCTGCTCCGGGCTGCCCATGCTGCCGCCGGGACCGAACAGGTCTTCACCTCCACCAACACCTCCAACCAGCCCATGCGCTCGCTCCTGCAGGCCGAGGGCTGGTCGTTCAGCGGCCAACTCGACGGCCTGGACGAGGGCGACCCGGAACTGGTCTTCTATAAAACCTCCTCAACGTTTGGGAGCAGCATGTGAACGACGAATAGGTACCAAGCACCGGCGTGCGTACTGTCCGGCTCCCGGCCGGTTACTCGACCGGCGCCCGGAGATCCATGCTGAAGATGTACACGTCGGCGGCTGGCACTTCGGTGAAGCCGATGTGGCGGTAGAAGCTGGGGGCCCGCTGGTTGCCCTCTCCGACCAGGAGGTGCACTCCGGGGGAACCTTGCTCACGAAGGCCCGAAATCAGCGTCGTGACCAGCCGCCGTCCCATCCCGAGCCCTTGCATCCGCGGCAGCAGATTGATGTGCAGGTGCGACGGGAACCGCTCGGCCACCTCCCGCGGGGCGCCGAAATGATGGTGGATGTTGTAAAGCGCACGTTGCTCCTGCGGCGATAGCGCCTCGGCCAGCTCCGGTGATGGTTCTGGGTACCGGGCACGCAGTGCGGGCCACCACTCCCGCTCCAGCCGCTGTTCGAAGGTCTCGCCGTTGAGCGCCGCGACGATGTACCCGCCGACGCCGGTGGCGTCCTCGGCCACGAAGGCCAGCGATGGCTCGAACAGGCCGTAGGGCGCCGCATAGACGTGCCCGGGCAGCCTGGGGTCACGGAACAAAGCGGTGCCGTCCCCGCCGTGGTAGGACGTCTGCAAGCAGATCCGGTACAGCGCATCGAGGTCATCCGGCCGGTACCGGCGCACGCGCGCGGTCTCACGCTCCACAGCGCATGTCTACCGCAACAAAGTGAGCTGTCTTCATCCTGTTTTGCTTCGCGACACGGCCCCGATCAGGCCACGTAGCGCAATTTGAGTTCGTCGGTGCGGCCGGACCAGCTCAGGTGGAGTGTCCAGCAGCCGTGCGCCGGCAGGTCGATGATCGACGGTCCTGGGCCGCCCGGCACCGACCGTGTCACCGTGCGCGTGCCGCCCGCGAGCGTGGCCGTGATGACCAGCGGATCCGGTGCGGCGGGCGGAACTTTGGATACCCAGAGGATCTTGTTGCTCCGGTCTGGCAGCGGAGGAGAGTGCAGGGGGTCGGCCCACAAGATCGCCACGATGTTGCCTGCCTCGCCCATCACCTGTGGCATGGGCTGAGCCGGCGGGGAGAACCCCGCTCGCGCCCAGACGGGCAGCGGGCCCACCGGCGGCTGCCCGGCACACCCGTTCGAGGTGGCCGCACCCGCCTGAGCCGTGCCCGGCTGGGCGGCGCTCGCCCGTGCCGACGGCGACTGAGGGCGCGCCGGGGACTGGCTGTTACTGGTACATGCCGCCACGAGCAAGGCTGCCGCTGCCAGCGGCACCAGAACCACGTCGTGCCTCACATCCCGACGGTACGCTCCGCAGGCGCGCGTCACCAAGATCAGGATGAAAAGGCTCAGTGGGCCGGCAGCGCTCCGCCCGCCGCGTTGGCCCCGACGGTCCCGCGTGCCGATCGAAGCAACGGAATGCATGATTGGCGTTATGTCGACTGACGATCTCCCGGCTGGGCGTGATGTTGTCTTTACCCCCGGCCGTGGTTATCGGGCGCCACTGCGGCGCCGCGCCGCCATCCTCCTGGTGCTCACCGCCATATTGGCATTCCTGGCAGCCTCAGGAGTCGTGCCGCCACTGGCCTGGGCCGCGACGGCGCTCTGTGGCGCGGCGACGTTGGTGCAAGGGACTCTCTACATCTGGCAGGGCCGGTTCAGGACCCGGCTATCAGCTACGGGGATCGAGGCGCAGGGCTATTTCGGTCATTTCATCCCGTGGTCGGAGGTCACCGGCCTGGATGTCGGCGGGTTCAACGTGCCCAATGCTGAGGCTGCCGCGATAACGGGGACGCCGTGGAATTCACCCGTCTCGCAGCCGATGTCGCGGGCGACATTCAGCTCCGATGGAGGTTACCGGGGAAAGCTGGCCACGATCCGGGTGACCCGGCGCAACGGCCGGAGTGTGCTGCTGCGGGCGCCACTGGTGACTTCCTGGCAGGACGATTCTGACTTCGACGACAAGACGCGGGTGATTCGCCAGTGGTGGCACGACTACGGTCAGGGATCAGCCGAACGCCCGGGAGACCCGAGCCAGCGGGATGGGTGAGGGGCAAGCCGGAGTGCAGCTTCGACGGCTTGGCAGGTCTGTTCGACTGTGAGCCGCTCGCAGTCGATAACTGAGTGCGGCTGCCTGTCAGCTGTAAATTGAGCGACCTGTGCATGGAGCTTCCGCAGGAAATCCCGGCCGCCGTTCTCGTCGATGATCTTGCTGATGACATCCTGCCGTGGATCGCCGGCCTTCGCCCGCCCCATACAGCGATCGGCCAAGGGCCCGACATCCGCTATCAGCAGTATTTGGCAGTATTCGGCTTTGGCTATTGCTGCAGCAGACTCGACGTCTGCCAGTTCCCTGGCGTTCACGCTCGTGATCATTTGCGGCATGATCACGTCGTGGCCATTGCCGAGGTGGACCCGCGCCATCGCTGCCGCCAGTAGCCTCGCAGCCTCGAACGAGTCCGAGAACCTGTCTCTCCAGCCGCCGATCATGGTGGCTACCTGGTCGATGTCGAGGTTGAGGACACCGGGATGCCGGTCAGCGAAGGCGCTCGCTATCGTCGATTTTCCTATGCCTGGCGGCCCGTTCAGGTGTATGAGTCGCGCCACCCGAGACAGGCTACCCACGCCTCCTCCCGTCCTCCTGATAGGTGCGGCGCTGTCGGGTCGCTGACAGCCGGCGCACCAGAGATTCCCCGAAAGAAATCCGCAAGGCGCTGTCGGATCGAGGCAGAGGCGTTCGTAGCGGGGGTGAGAGGCCGCCCACGAGGGCGTCACAGACCACTGGGAGATGACATGAGGCTGACGACCATGACGCAAATCACCGTCGACGGCGTGGTGCAGGGAAACGGCGGCGCGTCGGATGAGGACCGCAGGAACGGATTCGTGCGCGGCGGATGGGCCAGGGGGGCAGGTGACGACGAGACCAGGGCGTTCATCAACCAGACCTACCAGCGCGCCGACGCGTTCCTGTTCGGCCGGCGGACCTACGAGCTCTTTGCCCGCTCCTGGGGAGCAACCGAAGAGATGCGCGCCCACCCCGTCGGCGTGGCGTTGAATAAGACTCCCAAGTACGTGGCATCGACCACGCTCACCGATCCGCAATGGGCGGACACGACCGTCCTGTCCGGTGACCTCGCGGCGGCCATCCGCGAGCTGAAAGCGAAGCCGGGGGGTGAGCTGCAGGTGCATGGCAGCGGCACCCTGATCCCCTGGCTGCTCGACAACCAGCTTGTCGACGAGATGACCCTGCTCATCGTCCCCGTGATCCTCGGCCAGGGCGCGCGGCTATTCCCCGGCACCGGCCCGGACATGGCGCTTGACCTGATCGGCTCGCGAGTCGACTCGAAGGGCGTAACGATCCAGGTCTACCGGCCCGCCGGGCGCCCGCAGTATGCCACGGACGTGCCGGCCCCAAGCAAGTGACGTGGGTCCCGGCCCGGCCGTTGCCCGCCTTGTGGGTCTACATGTGTAGACTTCTGGCATGAAGATGACGGCGCCGCTGGAGCGGGTACTACGCGCGTTCCTGGAAGACCCAGCGGATCCGCGCTACGGGTATGACCTGATGAAGGCGGCCGGGCTGAAAAGCGGCACCCTGTACCCGCTGCTGGGCCGGCTGGAAGATGAGAAGCTGGTCGCCTCCGCGTGGGAAACCCCGCGACAAGACGGGCAGCGGCCGCGGAAGTACTACCGGCTGACCGCCAAAGGCGCCGAGGTGGCCCGGCTGGAACTCGCGCAGATCTCGGCCGCCCGCCCGCGTTCCCCGGCCCGCCCGGCCCGCCCGGTCCCGGGGAGCCTGGGATGAGGGGGGAACGCCGGCTGCTGCGCATCGGCGAGTACCTGATCGCCCGCGCGTGCCGGCATCTGCCGGCCGAGGCACGGGACGAGCGGTACCGGGAATGGGTGGCGGAACTACCCGCTATCCTGCGAGACCCTGGTGTCAGGCCGGCCGCGCGCCGCGCCGCCCGCATGCTGCGCTACGCGTCCGGAACCATCCGGGGAACGGCCCTGACTCCCGGCAGCGCCCGCCGTGTGACGGCGCACATGGCTGGTGCGGCTGTCTCGTTCATCCTCACTGGCCTGGCGTTTTACCTCCTGGGCTGGGCGAAGACTCCCCAGGAGTGGATCTACACGGGGATCGGCTTCCTGGCCGTATCCGGCTGCGGGCTCGCCTACCGCAGGAAGCGGGGTAAAGGGCTGGGTGATGACCTGATGGCCGCCGTTGAGGCCCGCGCCCGCACCCGGGCCCAGGCCCGGGCCGCCTGCATCCTGCAGGCGAGGGCATCTGCCGGGTATGTGAACACAGCGGGATCCACCGCCGGCAGTTTCCCCCGCCGCAAGCTAGGGCCGGGCTACCGCGCCGCCGAGGTGGATGAGTTCATCGCGCGGATCGAGGCAACGCTGAGCGGGAGCGCCCGGCCGGGGCAAACGATCACAGCCGCGGACGTCCAGGCGGTGAAGTTCAAGGTCACACGGCACGCAGGGTATGACGAGCAGACGATGGACGTGGTACTGGACCACTACGCGGACGAGCTCGACAAGCTCACGCCCTCCCCCCCAGCCACAGTCCCCGGCCACTGACACTGGGCCGGGCGCAGGTCAAAGGGCTGGGTGAGGGGCGAGCCGGCCTGTAGGCCGGGTTCTGTGCACCCGCGCGAACGCGGGCCGGCGGCCATCCATCTGGGACTGCCGTTGCCGGCAGCCTCGTGCGGTCTACCCGCGAGCATCGGGCGGGCCGCCCTCAATCGCTCGCGCAGGCCCTGCGCCCCGGAAGGCGCATGGGCCCTTGTGACCTTGCTCCGGGTGGGGTTTACCAAGCCGCCCGGATCACTCCGGGCGCTGGTGGTCTCTTACACCACCGTTTCACCCTTACCCCGGGCCCGGCCGAAGCCTGGCCCGGGGCGGTCTGTTCTCTGTGGCACTGTCCCGCGGGTCACCCCGGGTCGGTGTTACCGACCACCTTGCCCTGTGGAGCCCGGACCTTCCTCACCGGGTCATGCACGCACGCCCCGGCGCGGCCGCCCGGCCGGCTCGCCCTTCCCACCAAGGATAGGCCGTTGTGCCCCACGGGTGACCGTTTGCGCCCCACGGGTAACGCGGCCACGGCGCCCTGGCCAGGAAACGACCGTGGGTGTCACCAAAGGCCGGCGGTGCCCGAAGGCGGCCGCCGCCCGCCACTCCCGCCGCCGAACCCACGGGCGGCGCCACCAGGCGCCTTGGCCCGCTCGCTGATCGTGTCCATGGCCTGGTTGGCCAGGCGGTCCGCATGGGTGTTGCGCTCGCGCGGCACCCACGTGTAGGTCACCCGGCCGAGCGCACGGGCCGCCCGGCTGGCCTCCGCCGCGAGCGGCCGCAGGTCGGGGTGCTTGATCTTCCAGCGGCCGGACATCTGCTCGACGACGAGCTTGGAATCCATCCGGACCTCGGCCGCGGCGCCCGGCGCGAGCTTGCCGGCCGCGCGCAGGCCCGCCACCAGCCCGGAGTACTCCGCCACGTTGTTGGTCGCGTGCCCGATCGCCTCGCTCACCTCGGCGAGCACCTCGCCGGTGACGGCGTCCAGGACGACGGCACCGTATCCGGCCGGGCCCGGGTTCCCCCGGGAGCCGCCGTCGGCCTTGATGATGAGTCTGCGGGCGGTCATGCGCCCAGCTCGGCGCGGATCAGGATGCGGCGGCATTCTTCGCACCTGAGCACCTCGTCGGGCGGCGCGGCGCGGATGCGCCCCAGGTCAACCTTGTTGAGGGACAGGTGGCAGCCCTCGCACCGGCCGTTGCGGAGCACGGCGGCGCCCACCGTGTGCTGGGCACGCAGCCGGTCGTACAGGGCCAGCAGGTCGTCGGGCACGTCCGCGGCGATGCCGGTGCGGCCGTCGCGGGCCTTGCTTGCCTGCTCGTCGATCTCGGCGAACGCCGCGTCGCGCCGGGCCGCGATCTCCGCCAGCCGGCCCGCGAGCGCCGTCTGCTCGGCGCTGAGCGCGTCGCGGCGGCGGGTGACGTCCTCCAGCTTCTCCATCACCTCGAGTACGACCTCTTCCAGGTCGCCCTGCCGGCGTTCCAGCGAAACGATCTCCGACTGGAGGTTCTCCAGTTCCTTGGGCGAGGAGACCTGGCCGGCGTCCAGGCGGGCCCGGTCCCGCTCGATCCTGGTCCGGACCTGGTCCACGTCACGTTCGGCCTTGGCCTGGTCCCTGTTCAGGTCGCTGCCGGTCGCCTCCAGCGTGGCGAGCTCGTCACGCAGCTCGGAATCCCGCTGCTGTGCCGCCTCGAACTCGGCATTCTCCGGCAGGGTGCGGCGGCGGTGATCCAGGCGGCTCAGCTCGGTGTCGAGCTCGGCCAGTTCGAGGAGCTTCAGCTGCGCCTGCGGAGATGCTTTCACGAGTCCACACGTTAGTGCACCGGCCGCGTTGGGCTGTCGTTCACCGGCCGGCCGACGGCCGTCACGGGCACAAGCCCTGGCTCAGTCGGAGGGCAGGGCCAGCATCAGCACCGGCGAGGTGGTCGGGTGCCTGGATCCAGCGGCCGGCTCGACGGTGACCCCCATCCGGTCGCCGGGCGCGATTCCGGCGACGATCATCGGAGCGGTCATCCCTTGCTTCGGCGACGGCAGCCGCCCGGCCGAGCGCATCTTGTGCGTGCCCATCACCCAGACCTGGTAGCACTCGGTCGAGGGCAGCGCCGGGAGCCGTACCGTGGTCAGCACCAGGGCGTGGGCGGCGTGTGACATGACCACGGTGGCCGAGCCGTGCGGATATGCGGGAACCGTCATGATGTCCGCATCCGGCGCGTTCAGAACGGCGGCGATCTGGCCGCGCTGCGTCGCGTCCATGTGCAGCTGGTGCTGGTCGTTGATCAGCAGCGTGCCCAGTGCCAGGGCCACCAGGATGCCGACCCCGGCGATCGCGACCGCCATGCGGGGCGCGGCCGGCCAGCCCACGCCGTGCCAGGACCTGCGTACCCGCTCCGCGACCCGGACCGGCGGCGGCTGCTGCCGGGTCCGGGCAGCCTCGGCAAGTACCTGCCCGCGCAGCCGCGGCGGCGGCACCGCTGCGGTGGCCTCGGCCAGGCGGCCGGCCGCATCGCGCAGGCTGGTGGCCTCGGCCCGGCACGCCTCGCAGGTGCCAAGGTGGCGCTCGAACTTCTCCCGGTCGACGTCGCCGAGCGCGTCCAGGGCGTAGGCACCCGCCAGCGTGTGCGGGTCGGTCCGGCGCAGCCTCATGACTCGGTCCCCAGGCAGTCCCGCAGCCGGATCAGCCCGTCGCGCATCCGGGTCTTCACCGTGCCGACGGCCACGCCGAGCAGGGCGGCCACCTCGCGGTAGGTGTATCCGCCGTAGTAGGCGAGGGTGACCGACTCCCGCTGCAGTTCGGTGAGCGACTCCAGGCAGCGGCGCACCCGCTGCGCGTCCAGGCGGATCTCCACCTCCTCGGCCACGACGTCGTAATCCGTCGCTGCCACGGCCGCACGCGCCTCGCGCTGCGCTGAAGCTTGCGCCGAGCGCACGCGGTCAACCGCGCGGCGGTGGGCGAGCGTCATCAGCCAGCTGCGCGCACTCCCCTCACCCGGGTCGAAGCGGGAGGCGGAGCGCCAGACGTCAAGCAGCACCTCCTGCGTGACCTCCTCGGACTGCGCCGGGTCCTTGACGATGCGGCGGACGAGACCGTAAACGACCGTCCCGAACCGGTCGTACACCCCGGCGAAGGCCGCCTCGTCGCCGCGCGCGACCTTGGCGAGCAGCCCGGCCAGCTCGCTGGCGGGCGCCGCGCTCGGGCGCTCGCCCGGCAGCTCCGCGGTCATCCCCTAGTCCTTATCCTCATATCCGGCACATCACGTACATATCCCACCCGTCGGTGGGGCGGGCCTGTCGCATCGCACCTCGCGGCGAGGCGCTCTTCCTTATGATTCGTGGCCGGCGGCGGATCGGATTGGCCTTCTGCCGCCTGCGGCCAATCCTTGCCGGTGACTACAACGAATAGAAGATGTGACAGTGTCGTCCGATCCGCAACTTCCCACGCCAGGTCGGCCCCGAAACCGGCCTGGCATCGTCACGGGCCTGTTCACGGGCCTGATTTCCGCCGCCGTCGCGCTGGGCGTGGGCCAGCTCGTGGCGGGCCTCACCGGCTCGGTGGGATCTCCCGTGGTCGCTGTCGGCAGTGCCAGCATCGACCTCACCCCGCCGCCGGTGAAGGACTTCGCGATCTCGACGTTCGGCTCCCACGACAAGACCGCGCTGGTCACCGGGATCCTGGTGCTGCTCGGCGTGTTCGCCGCGGTGATCGGCGTCGCGGCGGTGCGGCGGTTCAGCTACGGCGTGGCCGGCCTGGCCGTGTTCACCGCGATCGGCCTGGCCGCCGCGCTCTCCCGCCCCACCTCGGGCGCGGGCGACGCCCTGCCGTCCCTGGTGGGCGGCGCGGCCGGGCTGTTCGCCATGTGGCGGCTCGTGCGGGCGGCCAACGAGGACGCCCGCGACCGCGCCGCTCTGGACGAGGCCGCAGAGCCATCGGCCCGGGCACCGTCAGGCGCGGGTGAGCTGGGCGACCCCGGATCGTCCTGGGTGCCCCGTAGCCCTGTCGCGCCCGGCACATCGCCCGGTGATGTGCGTCCGGCACCCCGGGCCGCCGCCGTGTCAGCGCCGGTCCGGCGGCAGTTTCTGGTCGCAGGCGGGGTGGCGATGGTGGCGGCCGGGGCGAGCGGCCTGGTCGGCCGCGTCCTGGCGGAGCGCGGCAACGTGTCGCGGGCCCGGGCGGCAATCAAGCTGCCGCCCCCGGTCCAGCGCGCCCCGGCGCTGCCCCCCGGGGCTGACCTGCACATCCGGGGCCTCAGCCCGTTCGTGACCCCCAGCAACTCGTTCTACCGGGTGGATACCGCGCTGGTGCTGCCGCAGGTCGCGCCGTCGAACTGGCAACTGCGGATCCACGGCATGGTCGCCCATGAGATGACGCTCACGTTCGACGACCTGCTCAAGCTCCCGCTGCTTGAGGACTGGATCACGCTGTGCTGCGTGTCCAACCCGGTGGGGGGCCCGTACATCGGCAACGCGCTGTGGCTGGGCACGAGCCTGTCCAAGCTGCTGCGCGCCGCCGGGATCCGTGCCGGGGCCGAGCAGTTGCTGTGCACGTCGGTGGACGGCTTCACCTCGGGCACCCCGGTGCAGACGGTCATGGACGGGCGCGATGCCCTGCTTGCCGTGGCGATGAACGGGGCGCCGCTGCCGGTGGCGCACGGGTTTCCGGCCCGCCTGGTGGTCCCTGGCCTGTACGGCTACGTGTCGGCCTGCAAATGGATCACCGACATCAAGGTGACCACGTGGGCGGGCGAGCACGCCTACTGGGCGACGCGGGGCTGGTCACAGCAGGCGCCGATCAAGACCGAGTCGCGGATCGACGTGCCGAACGGCTCCACCACGGTGCGCGCCGGCCGCACCCCCATCGCGGGCGTCGCCTGGGCACAGCACAAGGGCATCGAGGCGGTCGAGGTGCGGGTGGATGGCGGCAGCTGGCATCAGGCGACGCTGGCCGAGGTGCCGGGCATCGACACCTGGCGGCAGTGGTTCTGGGAATGGGACGCGGCCCGCGGCAGCCATGTCATCGAGGCCCGCGCCACGGACAAGACCGGCTACACCCAGACCTCGGCCCTGGCGCCGCCCCCGCCCAACGGTGCCACCGGGTACCCGACCGTCAACGTGATGGTGCAATAGCTCCTGCCCGCGCTCCCCGCCGCGGAGCGCGGGCAGGTCGTAGCAGCCGGATACGGAGCGTTATTAGGTGGTGTGGCATCGTAATCGGGTCCGGGCCCGGAGAACACGCAGAGCGATTTCGCCGGCCACGCCGTAGGGTCACAGGTATGAGCGCCCCCGACAGCTCCCTCGAGATCGAGCGCAAGTACGCGGTCGAGGCCGGGTTCGTGCTGCCTGACCTGTCCCTGGTGCCTGGCGTAGCGGCGGTCACCGGCCCGGACACCTACCACCTGATCGCCGTCTACCTGGACACTCCCGGGCTGGACCTGGCCGCGGCGCGGATAACGCTGCGGCGGCGTACCGGCGGGACCGACGCAGGCTGGCACCTGAAGCTGCCGGCGGAGGCCGGGGCCAGGCGGGAGGTGCACGCCCCGCTCGGCCCGGGCAGCGAGCCGGTGCCCGGGGAGCTGTCCGGCCTGGTGGCCGAATGGATCCGCGGCCGGCCGCTGCGCCCGATCGCCCGGCTGCAGACCACCCGCACGGTGCGCCGGCTCACCGATGACGCCGGTCAGGTGCTGGCTGAGGTCGCCGACGACGAGGTGACCGGCTCGCTCCCTGATCAGGATGCAGGCGCTACGGACGGCCCGCCAGACCCGGACGCCTGGCGCACCGCCACGGCGTGGCGGGAGGTGGAGATCGAACTGGCCCACGGGGATGCCGGGATCCTCGACGAGGCCGGGCGGTTCCTGCTGGAGGCCGGTGCCTGGCCCTCGCCCAGCGCCTCCAAGCTCCGCCAGCTACTCGATTCCGTGCGCCCGCAATCGTGAGCGCGTAACTACCGGCCAGGCAGCGATCGCGGCAGCCCGAACCACGGGAGCACGCTGCTTTCGAAGCGGGTCATGGCGCTGATCCGGTCACCGGAGCAGGTGAGGACGATCAGGCCGGTGCCATGGCGGATACCGGTGGCGGCGCGCAGGTAGGCGCCGAACGCCGGCTGGCCGTTGGCCCGGGTCGGCACGAGGTCGAACCTCCGGCCCGCGCCGAACAGGCTGGCGCAGAAGCGCGCCACGACCTCGCGGCCCTCGTATTCGAACGGCATCGGTGGCATCGAGACGAAGACATCGTCGGTCAGCAGGGCCACCAACGTGTCGAGATCGGCCGACTCGTACGCGCGGACGAACCGCGCCACGAGCGCATCCTCGGCGGCTGAGCCGGAGGCAGGTGGCGGCTCGTCGGCCGGCCGCCGGCAGCCGGTGCTGCAGGCTGGCGCGTGCCCGTTTGAGCGCGCTGTTGACCGATTCGACGGTCGAGTCCAGCATGCCGGCCACCTCGCTGGCGTGGAATCCGAGCACGTCGCGCAGAATGAGCACGGCGAGCTGGCGGGGTGGCAACATCTGAAGCGCCGTCACGAAGGCCAGGGAGATCGACTCCGTCTGCTCGTAGCGGGCCTCCGGGCCGGGCGGCACCGCGGCCGCGCCCTCGAGCAGGGCGCCGGGATACGGCTCGAGCCACACGACCTCGCCGAGCCGGGTCGGCTCGGGCGGTTCAACCTTGGGGATGTTCCACTCCTTCGCGGATCGCCGGCTCGGCGGCGCGGCGCGCGTTGAGGCACGGATTGGTGGCGATCCGGTACAGCCAGGTGCGGAGCGAGGCGCGTCCCTCGAAGCCGCCGAGGCCCTGCCAGGCGGCCAGCAGCGTGTCCTGCAGGGCGTCCTCGGCGTCCTGGAAGGAGCCGAGCATCCGGTAGCAGTGCACCTGCAGCTCCCGCCGGTACGGCTCGGTCAGCTCACGGAACGCATCGCCGTCCCCGGCGCGCGCCCGTGAGATCAGCTCGTCGGCTGCCAGTTCCACGCTCGCCTCGCCTTCATCCCCGCACGTTGCCGCACTTCCATCGTGTACAGACACCGGCCAGGGGGCGAACTGGGCGGTCGGCGGGCGCCCAGTTTCGCGGTGCCGCGGTGTCTGCATCCCCGACCGATCTCATGACCAAGCAGAGAAGGGAGCAGCCATGTTGCTGCAGGACAAGGTCGCGGTGATCTACGGGGCCGGCGGCGCGATCGGCGGCGCGGTCGCGCGCGCCTTCGCGGCCGAGGGGGCCAGGGTCTTCCTCACCGGGCGCCTCCAGGCACCGGTAGAGGTTGCCGCCAAGGACATCGTTTCCGCCGGCGGAGCGGCCGAGGCGGCCGAGGTCGACGCGCTCGACGAACCGGCCGTGGACCGGCATCTGCTGGAGGTGCTCGACAAGGCGGGGCGCATCGACATCTCGTTCAACGCGATCGGCATCCCGGACACCACGATTCTGGGTACCCCGCTGGCCGAACTGGACACCGAGACGTTCTCGCTGCCGATCACGGCCTACACCAGGTCGTACTTCCTGACCGCACACCTGGCCGCGGCGCACATGATCCCGAAGAAATCGGGGGTGATCATGACCGTCACCGCGCTCCCCGCGCGGATGGGCACCCGGATGAACGGCGGCTACGGCCCGGCGATGGCCGCCAAGGAGGCGCTCACCCGGGACCTGTCCGCCGAGCTGGCACCGCACGGCATCCGGGTGGTCGGGCTGCGGCCACACGGCATACCCGAGACACCCACGATGGCCGAACTCGCCGAGATTCGCGCCAAGTCATCGGGTCTGACCTGGGAACAGTTCACCGGGTACTTCGCAAGTACCACGCATACGCGACGGGTCATGGCGCTCGATGAGGTGGCGAACATGGCCGTCTTCATGGCGTCGGACAAGGCGAGCGGGATGACAGGAACCACCGTCAACCTGTCCATGGGCGCCCTGGCCGACTAGCGCCGGTTGCGGCACGCACTCAGAGGACAGTCAGAGGCAGTTCCGAGGATTCCCCGACTCCGGGCCCGCAGACTGCGGGGAGAACGACGAAGGGAAGCCCATGAACTCGCAACAGCCGAACCCGGTGGCGGCCCGGAGCCGGGGACGCGCACGGGTGCGCACGGTCACAGCTGGAATCGGTGCGGCGGGCCTGGCCGTGGCGGGTGTCGTCGCCTATGCCCTGCCCGGCTCGTCGCACGCGAACACGACCGGCTCCTCGGGCGGCGCGGCGTCCAGCGGCTCGGGCACCTCCTCCGGCTCGTCCAGCACCTCGGGGTCGGCCAGCGGCTCGGGCTCGTCCATCAACTCTGGCTCGCCGGGGTCCTCGGCCAGTTCCGGGTCGTCGGCCAGCTCGGGATTCTCCGGCGGCTCGGGGATCTCCTCTGCGCAGGGTTCCGGCGGCCAGACCACGTCCGGGGGGTCCTGATGCCGGCCGCGGCTGCCGCCGGGCCCAGTGGCCGGGAAGGTGCCGCGGCCTGGCAGGCGATCGGCACCAGCGTGCACCTGCTCGTCACGGACCTGCGGGCACTGGCACCGGCGCGGCGCATGCTCACCGAGGACCTCGCCGCCCTGGACGCGGCGTGCAGCAGGTTCCGCGCCGACTCCGAAATCGTCGCGCTGGATGGCGCGCCGGCCGATGAGCGCGGCCGCATCGGGCCGGTGCGGATCAGCCCGCTGCTGGCCGGGGCGCTGGCCGTCGCGCTGCGGGCGGCCCGGCTCACCGATGGGGATGTGGACCCGACCGTGGGTGGCGCGCTCAGCGCGGCCGGCTACGACCGCGACTTCGCGCTGGTGCGCCGGGACGGCCCGCCGGTGCGGCTCACGGTCCGCAGCGTTCCCGGCTGGCGAGAGATCGAACTCGACGAGGCAGCCGGGCTGGTGTCCCTGCCCAGCGGCACGCGGCTGGACCTGGGTGCCACCGCGAAGGCCTGGGCGGCGGACCGGGCCGCGGCGCGGATCGCCGGCGAACTCGGCTGCGGTGTCCTGGTCAACCTGGGTGGGGATATCGCGGTGGCCGGGGCGGCCCCGCCCGGCGGGTGGCGGGTCCGGGTCCAGGACGTCACCGGGCGGCCGGAGGACCCGCCGGCCGGCCCGGCCGCGGTGATCGCGATCGGTTCCGGTGGCCTGGCCACCTCGAGCACGGCCGCGCGGCGCTGGCGCCGCGGCGGCGACGTGCTGCACCACATTCTTGACCCCCGCTCCGGGCTGCCCGCCGCGCCGGTGTGGCGGACCGTGTCCGTCGCGGCTACCACCTGTGCAGACGCGAACGCCGCGAGCACCGCGGCGATCATCCGCGGTGAGGCCGCGCTGGCCTGGCTGGATGGCCTGCGGCTGCCCGCCAGGCTGGTGGCCGAGTCAGGCGCCGTGGTCACCCTCGGCGGTTGGCCGCGGGAACAGCCCTCCGCCGCCTGAGCTGTGTTAGCCCGGGGGGCGACCCCCCGGGACCCCTCCGGTGGCCTCCGGCCCGGTTCCTCCGTCACCCTGCTAGCCCGGGGGGGCGACCCCCCTGGAACCCCCCGGTGGCCTCCGGCCCGGTTCCTCCGTCACCCTGCTAGCCCGGGGGGGCGACCCCCCTGGAACCCCCCGGTGGCCTCCGGCCCGGTTCCTCCGTCACCCTGCTAGCCCGGGGGGGCGACCCCCCTGGAACCCCCCGGTGGCCTCCGGCCCGGTTCCTCCGTCACCGGGCCGGGGCCCTGCCGGCTGAGGCGGCCAGCTGTCCTGCGCCCCGGTGCGGAACCCGATGGCGTCAGTCGGCCGGGCCCGGGTCCGGCCCGGCCTCTCCGGGGCCTGTGGCCCGGCCGGCTGGCTCTCCGGCCGGGGCTGCGCCGGCAGCCCCGGCCGGTCCCTCCCCCGTGCCGTGCGCCGCGCCGGTCCCGGTGCGGTACCGCCAGAACTCCGGAATCGCCCAGCAGGTCACCGCGGCGGCGATCACGCTGAGCAGGCCGCCGGTCCAGGCGGCGAACTGCGGGCCGCCCAATGCTGCCGCGGCACCGGCCTCCGCGTCGCCGAGCCGCGGGCCGCCTTGAAGACCGGCGAACATCAAACTGTTGACCCGGCCCTGGAAGGCGTCCGGGGTGACATGCTGCACGATCATCATCCGGAACACCGAGGAGATCACGTCGGCGGCGCCGGCCAGCACGAGCAGGGCCAGCGCCGCGGGAAGCCACGCCACGAACCCGAACCCCATGATGGCCAGGCCCCAGAGCGCGACACAGATCGCCACCGCCCGCCCGGCCCGCCGCACCCGCCCGATATGGCCGGTCAGCAGCGACCCCGCCAGCGCACCGAACCCCGCCGCCGCATTCAGGTAGCCCACCGTGGCCGCTCCCCCGCCGAACACGTTCGTCGCCAGCGCCGGGAACAGCGCCCTGGGCATGCCGAAGACCATCGCGCCCAGGTCGATCAGGAAGGCACCGGCGAGCGGCGGGCTCGATCTCAGGTACCGGACCCCGCCGATCAGCGAGGCGGCACTGGCGGGCTGCCCTCCGCCGGCCGGCCGCAGCGACGGCAGCCGCGCCACGGTGAGGAAGGCCAGCGCGAACGCGACCACGTTGAGCCAGTACACGAGGCTGAACCCGGCGTGCGCGATGAGCAGGCCCGCGGCGGCGGGGCCCACCACCAGGGTCATCTGGAACGCCGCGGACTGCACTGACAGCGCGGCAGCCAGGTCGGCCGGGGGGACCAGGCGCCTCAGCGACGCGCGGCGGGCGGCCCAGTCCACCCCCTGGAACGCCGCCGACTCGGCGGTGCAGGCGAACATCGGCCACAGCAGCGGGTGCGGCAGCATCGAGTTGACCGCCAGCCCGGTGGCCCCGACGGCCAGCAGCAACTGCGTGGCCATCATCACCCTGCGCCGGTCCCACGCGTCCACCAGCGGGCCGCCGAACAGCGAGCCTGCCAGCAGCGGCACGAGCTGTCCCAGGCTGACCAGGCCCACCATCACGGTGGAGCCGGTGAGCCGGTAGGTCTGGTAGCCCACGGCCACCACGGTGAGCTGGCTGCCCACCGACGCGATGAGCTGGCCGGTCCACAGCCGCCGGAAGCCGGCGTGGCGGCGCAGCGGTGAGACATCCACGAAAGCCCTGCCCACAGCGCGCCGGACGCGCCCGGTGTGGGCAGACATGGTGAACCTCCGTGCTGATGGCGCCGACGCGCGCATTCTGCCAGGCGCTGCTGGCCGGGCGGCAAGCCGCCCCGGAACCCCGCCGTGCTGGCCCGGGGGGCGACCCCCCGGAACCCCCCGCTGGCCAACGGCCCGGTTCCTTCGTCACCGGGCCGCGGCCATGCTGGCCCGGGGGGCGACCCCCCGGAACCCCCCGCTGGCCAACGGCCCGGTTCCTTCGTCACCGGGCCGCGGCCATGCTGGCTGGGAGGGTGACCCCCGCTGGCCTGCCGTCGCGTTCAGAGGTAATTCAGAGGCGGCGAAGAGGGAGCGCTGCACCCCGCCGGTGATGCTGAGGGCATGAACGTCAGACGACCGGGCCACCGGCCATGAGCGGGATCACGAGCAGCACCGCGCTGTGGTACGCCAGCCGGGCGACCGGGGTGGTGACGCTGCTGCTGCTGACCGCCGTGGTGGTGCTCGGCATCCTGGTCAACCGGCAGGGCCGCCTCCCCGGCCTGCCGGGCTTCGCGGTTACCGGCCTGCACAGGAACGTCTCGCTGCTGGCGGTGGCGTTCCTCGCGATCCATGTGGTGACCGCGATCGCCGACCCCTACGTCACGATCGGGCTGGCCGCGGCCGTGCTCCCGTTCACCTCCGCCTACAAGCCGTTCTGGCTGGGCCTGGGGGCCATCTCCCTGGACCTGATCGCCGCGCTGATCCTGACCAGCCTGGCCCGCGGCAGGATGAGCCGACGCGTATGGCGGGGCATCCACTGGCTCGCGTACGCGGCCTGGCCACTCGCGGTCCTGCACACCATCGGCAGCAGCGCCGACGCACGAAGCGGCCTGGTGCTCGGGGTGCTCGTCGGCTGCGTGCTGGCCACCGTCGCCGCGCTGGCCTGGCGGCTGTCGCATGCCGCACGGGAGGTCCCCCGGGCCGGGCGCGCCGCCGCAGCCCTCAACCGCATGTCCGCCAGAAAGGCCGGCCTGTGATGACCGACAGCCTGACCCTGCCGCATCCCGCCATGGCACCTGGTGGCCCGCCTGGCCCGGGCCTGCCGCGGCTGCTGCCCGACGCTGGCACCGTGCCGGTAGACCTGCGCACGCACCTGGCCACGCATGGCCCGCTCCGCCCGGCGGGCGGCCGGGACGGCCTGCTGCGCGAGGTGGCGGCCGCCGGCCTGACCGGCCGGGGCGGTGCCGCCTTTCCCGTGGCCCGCAAGCTCGCCGCGGCTGCCGAAGCCAGGCCGGCCCCCGTCGTGGCCGGCAACGGCGCCGAAAGTGAGCCAGCCAGCAGTAAGGACCGGTCGCTGCTATGGATCTCCCCGCACCTGGTGCTTGACGGGCTGCAACTCGCAGCGTGGGCGGCCGGGTCGGCCGAGGCCGTCCTGTACGTGCCGCGCGACCAGCGGCTGCATGGCCGGCTGGCCGAGGCCATCGCGGAACGGGCCGCCGCCGGGCTGGACACCGCCCGCGTGGAACTGGTGACCGCCCCGGACAGATTCCTCGCCGGGCAGGAGTCCGCGCTGGTGAGCCGGCTGGCAGGCCGGCCTGCCCTGCCCGCCTACCGGCCTGTTCCCGGGCTGCCGCGGCTGGCGTCCGGCCGGCCGGCGCTGGTGCAGAACGTCGAGACCCTGGCGCACCTGGCGGTGATTGCCCGCTATGGCGCGGCCTGGTTCCGCGCGGCGGGGACCGAGGCGGAGCCGGGCACCATGCTGGCCACGCTGCGTCTGGCCGACGGCCGGTCCAGCGTGGCCGAGGTACCGCTCGGCGCCGCCCTGGCCGGTCTGCTCGGCCTGGATGCCGGGCCACAAGGCCCGGCCGGGGCTGGTACGGCCGGGCCTTGTGTGCCCAGCGCCTTCGGCCCGGTCCAGGCCGTGCTCGTCGGCGGCTACCACGGTGCGTGGCTGCCCGCCGCCGAGGCCGCGGCCCTGCCGCTGGCCAACGCGGCGCTGCGCCCGCTCGGCGCGGCCATAGGAGCCGGGGTGCTGGCCGCCCTTCCCGCGGACCGGTGTGGCCTCGCCGAGACCGCACGGGTGGCCAGGTACCTGGCCCTGGAATCGGCCGGCCAGTGCGGCCCGTGCTTCAACGGCCTGCCGCGCATCGCCGCCGCTGTGGCCCACCTGGCAGGCCCGCGCCCCGACCCCCGGGCACGGGCCGATCTCGAGCGCTGGGCCGGCCTGGTCTCCGGCCGCGGCGCCTGCCACCACCCTGACGGCAGCGTGCGGTTCATCCGCAGCGCGCTGCGCGTCTTCGCGGCCGAGGCCGGGCTGCACGAGCAGGGACGGTGCAGCGGCACGGACTCGCGCCCGTTCCTGCCGGTGCCGGCGGCCTCGCCCGCGACCGAGGAAGACTGGAGCTGACATGGGAAAGCGGTTGCGAGTGAACCCCGTGGCCTGTGCCGGGCACGGGGCCTGCGCGGAGCTCCTGCCGGAGCTGATCACGCTGGATGAGTGGGGTTACCCGATCGTGGCGGACCAGCCGGTAACCCGCGGGCTGCAGCGGGACGCGCGGCGCGCCGTGGCCGGCTGCCCCGCGCTTGCGCTGCACCTCGCCCGGGTAGCGTGAGGTGCAGCAATGGCCGCGGAGCTGTCATGGACTGCAGAGGTGACCGAGATGACCGGGCGACAGCCGGGAGTTGCGGCGTCCGGGGCGCAGGCCTCGGTCGTGCAGCGCGCCGACGGCACGCCCATCCGGGTGCTTGTCGTGGACGACGAACCCAGCCTCGCGGAGCTGCTCGCCAGCGTGCTCCGCTACGAGGGCTGGGACATCCAGACCGCCAGCGACGGCAGCAGCGCGGTGCGCACCGCCCGTGAGTTCCGGCCGGACGCCGTGGTGCTGGACATCATGCTGCCCGACTTCGACGGCCTGGAGGTGCTGCGCCGGGTGCGGGCCGAGCTGCCGCACGTGTGCGTGCTGTTCCTGACCGCGCGCGACGCGGTCGAGGACCGGGTGGCCGGCATCACCGCGGGCGGGGACGACTACGTCACCAAGCCATTCAGCCTGGAGGAGGTGCTCGCCCGGTTGCGCGGACTGCTGCGGCGGGCCGGCATCACCCGGGCGCGCAGCGACACCGAGCTTGCCGTCGGCGACCTCACCATGGACGAGGAAGCCAGGGAGGTGCGCCGCGGCGGCGAGCTGATCGAGCTGACCGCGACCGAGTTCGAGCTGCTCCGGTTCCTCATGCGCAACCCGCGCCGGGTGCTGTCCAAGGCCCAGATCCTTGACCGGGTGTGGAACTACGACTTCGGCGGCCAGGCGCACGTGGTCGAGCTGTACATCAGCTACCTGCGCAAGAAGATCGACTCGGGCCGGGAGCCACTGATCCACACGGTCCGGGGCGTCGGCTACGTACTCAAGCCGGCGAGCTGACCCATGAGCAAGGCGGGCGCTGCCGCGGGCAGTGGGCTGGCTGACGGCCGTCGCAGCTGGCTCGCCCGCCGGACATTGCGGGGGCGGCTGATCGCCGGGCTGCTGGCGCTGCTGGCCGTGGCCTGCGCCGCCGTGGGCGCCGTCACCTACGTGTCGCTGCACGGCTACCTGCTGGGCCAGCTCGACCAGCAGCTCGTGCAGGCGAGTATGCGGTACCAGGCCTGCCTGGGCGGCCACCCACCGGGCACCGACAGCGACGGCGACAACCAGCCGGGGCCGCCGCCGCACTCCGCGTACAACTGCGCGCAGCAGCAGCAGGAGCAGACGTTCACGGCGCAAATCAAGCACGGTGTACTCACCGACAACCACATCTCCTACGGCATCTGCCCGCTGTCACATACGGACAAGGCGATGCTGACCGCGTATCCGGCCGGCCAGCAGCCGTTCACCAGCGAGCTGTCCAGCCTCGGCGACTACCGGCTGCTGGCGGTGCAGGACCCGTCGGAACCCGGCGTCACCTACCTCACCGGCCTGCCGATGACCCAGGTGAACTCCACCCTGCGCCAGGTCGCGACCGTCGAGATCGTGGTGTTCGCCGCCGCCCTGCTGCTCACCGGGGTGCTGGGCACCGGGTTCGTGCGGCTGTCGCTGCGGCCGCTGCGCCGGGTGGCCGCCACCGCCACCCAGGTGGCCGAGCGGCCGCTGGCCAGCGGCGAGGTCACCCTGCCGGAACGCGTCCCGTACGCGGACCCGCGTACCGAGGTCGGGCAGGTCGGTTCGGCGTTCAACCGGATGCTCGGCCACGTCGAGGCGGCGCTGGCCCGCCGGGCCGCCAGCGAGTCACGGCTGCGCCGGTTCGCCGCGGACGCCAGCCACGAGCTGCGCACCCCGCTGGCCGCCATCCGCGGTTACGCCGAACTCGCCCGCCGGCATCCCGGCCCGGTGCCGGGCGACATCGCGCACGCGCTGAGCCGGGTGGAGTCGGAGTCGGCGCGGATGAGCGTCCTTGTCGATGAGTTGCTGCTGCTGGCCCAGCTCGATGCGGGCCGCCCGCTGGCCAAGGAACCGGTGGACCTCACCCGGCTGGCCATCGACGCGACCAGCGACGCCCGGGCGGCCAGCCATGACCACCGCTGGGTGCTCGAGCTGCCGGACGAACCGGTGCTGGTGGAAGGCGACGGGCACCGCCTGCACCAGGTCCTCGCCAACCTGATGAGTAACGCGGCCAAGCACACCCCGGAGGGGACCACCGTCACGGTCACGCTCACCACGAGCGAGGACCCGCCGATGGTGCGGGTGAGCGTGACCGACAGCGGGCCCGGTATCCCGGAGGAACTGCAGCCCACCCTGTTCGAGCGGTTCGTGCGCGGCGACTCCGCCCGCTCCAACGCGGGCACGAGTACCGGGCTTGGCCTGGCTATCGTGCAGGCGGTCACGACCGCGCACGGCGGCAACGTGAGCGTCACCAGCCGCCCCGGGCACACCAGTTTCATGATCACCCTGCCCCGGCTGGCCTCCGTCCCCGCGAGCACCTGAGCCACCCCGGCCTGCGTAACGCCGCTGTTCATAGGGGCCGCAGAGCAGCGGCCCAGGGCGGGCCAAGCCCAGCCAGGCAACTTGAGAGGCATGAGATCACTTGAGTGCCTGGTGGGTCATGAGTTTCCCCGGCCGGAGCCGGACCGGCTCCCGCAGGTGGAAATCGTCGTCCCGGTACTGAACGAGGAACGCGACCTCGCGCCGGGCGTCCGCCGCCTGGCCGCCTACCTGGCCGGGCGATTCCCGTTCCGGGCCGTGGTCACCATCGCTGACAACGGCAGCACCGACGGGACCTGGGTGGCCGCGCGGGCCCTGGCCGCGGAACTGGACGGCGTCCGCGCCGTGCGGCTGGAACAGCGGGGGCGCGGCCATGCGCTGCGCAGTGTCTGGTCGGCCAGCCGTGCCGACGTGCTGGCCTACATGGACGTGGACCTGTCCACGGACCTGAATGCTCTGCTCCCCCTGGTGGCGCCGCTGCTGTCGGGGCACAGCGACCTGGCCATCGGCACCCGGCTGGCGCGCGGCGCCAGAGTGGTCCGCGGCCCGCGCCGCGAGGTGATCTCCCGGTGCTACAACGCGTTGCTGCACGCCACCCTCGGCGCGGGCTTCTCCGACGCCCAGTGCGGGTTCAAGGCGATCCGCGCCGAGGCGGCACGGCTGCTGCTGCCGCTGACCCGTGACACCGGCTGGTTCTTCGACTCCGAGTTGCTGGTGCTGGCCGAGCGGGCCGGGCTGCGCATTCACGAGGTCCCGGTGGACTGGATCGACGACCCGGACTCGCGCGTCAAGGTGGCCGCCACCGCCCTGGCCGACCTGCGTGGCATCGCGCGGATGCGCTGGGGCTTCCTGCGCGGCACGCTCCGGGTGCCGCTTTCCGCCGCGGCCACGCCCAGGCCGGCGCGGCCGCTGCCGCAGCAACTGGCCAGGTTCCTCGCGGTCGGTGCGGCCAGCACGCTCGCCTACGTCCTGCTGTATCTCGGCCTGCGCACGGCGCTGCCGGCGCAGCCGGCCAACGCGGTCAGCCTGCTGGCCACCGCCGTGCTCAACACCGCGGTCAACCGCCGGTTCACCTTCGGCATCAGGGGACGGCCGGGCCTGGCCCGGCACCAGGCGCAGGGGCTGCTCGCGTTCGGCGCCGGGCTGGCGCTGACCTCCGCCGCCCTGGCCACGCTGCACGCGGCGGTGCCCCGGCCGGCCCGGGCCGCCGAGGTGGCCGTGCTGGTCGGCGCGAACCTGGCGGCCACGGTGCTCCGCTTCCTGGCCTACCGGCACTGGGTGTTCCGCGGGCACCGGCCCGCGCCGGGCCCCCAGCCCGCCGGCGCCCCGGCGCTCCCCCGCCGGGCACTGCCAGCCACGCTGCCGGCGGCCACCGTTCCCAGCCTCGATATCGAAAAGAATGGACACCATCGATGACCACGATCACCACAGATCCGCACGGCACGGGTGCGGGCGCCCCGGTACGCCGGCCGCGCCTGGCCGCCCTGGTGCGGGGCCGGCCAGGCGAGCCCCGCTGGGCCCGGCCGGCGTTGCTGGCCCTGCTCGCGGCGACCGCCGCGCTGTACATGATCGGCCTGTCCCGCAACGGCTGGGCCAACGACTTCTACGCCGCGGCGGTCCAGGCGGGCACCAGGAGCTGGAAGGCGTTCTTCTTCGGGTCGCTCGACGCCGGCAACTTCATCACGGTGGACAAGACGCCAGCGTCGCTGTGGGTGATGGAGCTGTCCGCCCGGGCGTTCGGGCTGAACTCCTGGAGTGTGCTGCTGCCCCAGGCGGCTGAGGGCGTGGCCACCGTGGCACTGCTCTACGCCACGGTCCGCCGCTGGCACGGCCCGGCAGCAGGGCTGATCGCCGGCACGGTCGCGGCGCTCACCCCGGTGGCGGTGCTGATGTTCCGGTTCGACAACCCTGACGCGCTGCTCGTGCTGCTGATGACCGGCGCCGCCTACGCCACGACGCGGGCGATCGAGTCGGGGCGCACCCGGTGGCTGGTGCTGACCGGTGCCCTGCTGGGCTTCGCGTTCCTGACCAAGATGCTCCAGGGGTTCCTGGTGGTCCCGGCGTTCGCGCTGGCCTACCTGGTGGCCGGGCCGCCCCGGCTGGGCAGGCGGCTGTGGCAGCTGGTCGCCGCAGGGGCGGCGCTGGTCCTGGCCGCAGGCTGGTGGGTGGCGATCGTCCAGCTCACCCCGGCGGCCGACCGCCCCTACATCGGCGGCTCCACCACCAACAGCGTGCTGCAGCTCGCCCTGGGCTACAACGGCCTCGGCAGGCTGGACGGGAACGAGACAGGCTCGGTCGGCTTCGGCGGCGGTGCGGGCCCGCGGTTCGGCGGCCAGGCCGGCCTGACCAGGCTTTTCGCCGCCGACATGGGCGGGCAGGTGAGCTGGCTGCTGCCCGCCGCGCTGATCGGTCTCGCCGCCATGGCGTGGCTGAGCTGGCGGGCCGTCCGCACCGACCGGCTGCGTGCGAGCGCACTCGTATGGGGTGGCTGGCTGCTGGTCACCGGCGCGGTATTCAGCTTCATGGCCGGCATCATCCACCCGTACTACACCGTCGCCCTGGTGCCCGCGATCGGTGCACTGACCGGCATCGGCGCCGTGGAACTGTGGCGCAGGCGGCAGCATGCCGCCGCCCGGCTGGTCCTCGCGGCCGGTGTCGCGGTCACGGCGGTCTGGGCGTATCTGCTGCTCGGCCGGGCGCCGGCCTGGCTGCCGTGGCTGCGCACCGTGGTGCTGCTGTGCGGGCTGCTCGCCGCCGCGGTGGTACTGGCCATGCCCGCCCTGGCCAGGCTGGCGGCCACCGGCCGCGGCAGGACGGCGCTGACCGCCGTGCCCGTCACGCTGGCCCTGACTGCCGCCCTGGCCGGCCCGGCCGCCTACAGCATCGACACGGCCGCGACCGCGCACACCGGTGCGCTCCCGGCGGCCGGGCCCGCGGTCACCGGCGCGCTCGGCGGTGGGCCGGGTGGCGGCTTTCCCGGTGGCGCCGGGCGGGGCCAGTTGCCCGGCGGGGTGCGGGCACCCGGCGGTTCGGGCGGGTTCCCCGGCGGCGCCGGCGGCACCGGGAGTGCGACCGGCCGCGGCGCGGGTGGCGGGTCAGCAGGGGCAGGTTCCCCACAGGCCGGCGGTACCGGCGGGTTCCCCGGCGCTTCCGGCGCGGCCGGCAGATCCCGGGCCGGTGGCCCCGGCGGTGGCCTGGGCGGCAACACCCAGGTGGCGGCCGCCCTGACCAGGGTGCTCAAGCGCGGTGCGGCGGGGTACCGCTGGACCGCGGCGACGGTCGGCGCGGAGAGCGCCGCGCCGTTGCAGCTTGCCAGCGGCGAGCCGGTCATGGCGATCGGCGGCTTCAACGGCACCGACAGCGCGCCCACACTTGCCGGGTTCGAGCGCCTGGTGGCGGCCGGTGAGATCCACTACTTCGTCGGCGCCAACCAGGCCAGCTTCGGTGGTGGCAGCGGCCCCGCGGCGCAGATCACCGCGTGGGTGCGGGCCCACTTCTCGGCCGAGACCGTCGGCGGGGTAACCGTCTACGACCTGACCAGGGCCCGCTGAGAAACGGGCACGGCCCGGCCCCGAGTGCAGGCACCGGGGCCGGGCCGCAGGCGTGATCGGTTAGCTGGCGCGCAGCCAGGTGTCGCTGAAGCTGCCGCCACCGGACAGCGCGGACGTCTGGTCCTTCAACCGCCCGCTGTTGTCCACCATATTGATCTGCACCGGGCTGGAGTTGCCGATCGCAGAGCCGTTCGCGGTGGCATTGCTGAAGTTCACCGTGCCGAAGTTGGCCAGCGGCAGGATCCCGCCGCTCGCGGTGCAGCAGGGCGCCTCGGCGATGACCTCGGCCGAAGAGTTCGCCGCGCCGCTCAGCGACTTGTTGACGGTGTGCTTCCAGCCCTGGGTGATGTCCTGCAGCACAAGCGTGTAGCTGCTGCCGCCGTTGAACGTCACCGACCCGAAGAACTTGTCGCCCGGCCGCACCGTGTTGCTGAAGTTCACCGGGAACGCCGGGTACATCTCATACCAGGAGTAGTACACCGGGCTGCCACCTGAGCAGTCCACCTCGCTGCCGGTCTGCTCGACCGTGCTGCTGTTGAATCCGTCCAGGCCGACCCAGAAGCTGGAATACCTGGTGGCGCTGGTGCAATGCCCGGTCGGCTCCGTCCAGTTCGCCGACACGCTGCTGAAACTCCCCGTGGCCGCATACCCGGACCAGTTGGTGGACTGGTCGGCGTTGACCGGCCGGCCATGCCCGGTCAGTGGGCTGCCCGGCCTGATCATGCGGCCGCCCGGCCTGATCTGATGTACGGCTGCGGGGGCGTGCGGCGCCCTCCCGGCCGCCGCCGCGGGAGCGGTGGCAGCCAGCGAGCCGATGACCAGGGCGGCTCCGGCGAGAGGAATGCACCATCTGCGTACCATTCGGGCTCCTTCGTGAGTAGCGGGGACAGTCACGGCGGAACGGCCCGATGCGCGGCCCCGTAACGCCGTGCCTGCATTGGGTCACCGAGACGGTACGGTCGCCATGGTCATCCGCTGGCAATGGCTGGGCAAAGCTGTCGTATCTAGTTCTGTCTCCGCAGGTCACGCGGCGTTCGGCGCCGCTGGACGGTGCCTGCGGCGCACGGCTAGGCCTGGGCGCAGGCCGCGCGGTAGGCGCCCGGTGTGATCCCGTAGCAGCGCCGGAACCAGCGGGTGAGGTGCGCCTGGTCGGCGAACCCGCTGACCGCGGCGGCATCGGCGAGGGCCGCGCCGCCGGCCAGGGCCCGGCGTGCCGTGCGCAGCCGCAGCAGCCGCTGGTACTCGCTGGGGGGCAGGCCATAGTGGCTGCGGAAGGCGCGGTAGGCCACGAACCGGCTGCAGCCCGCCGCGGTGGCCACGTCGGCAAGCGTGGCCTCCGCGGCGCCGTCGTCGTGCAGGAACGCACGGATCCGGTCGGCGGCGGCCGCCTGGTCCCAGGTGGTCAGCCCGGTGGCCGGGGCCGCACGGGGAAAGTCCAGGCGCGGCCCGCTCACGTGGCGGGCGGCGAGCGCGGCCACGGCCGCGAGCCGCTCGGACTGCTCCAGCGGGCTGGCCGGGCCGGTGAGCGACCGGTGCAGCCGCCGCAGCGCTGCCGCGAGTGCCGGGTCGGTGATCACCGGCGCGGCGAACAGCGGCATGCCGCTCGCGGTCCCGGTGAGGTCGGCGAGCAGGCCGGTCAGCAGGGCCGGGGCCAGGTGGATCATCCGGTAGGTGAAGCCGGTTCCGGTGGCGGCGTGACCGTCGTGCGGATCGTCGGGGTTGAACGCCATCACGAGGCCGGTCGTGCTGACATGCCCGGCGCCGCGGCAGGTGAACGCCTGCGCTCCGGACTCGGTCAGGCCCAGGGAGTAGGTGTCGTGGCTGTGCCGGTGGTACACGTGGCCAACGAACCGGGCATGCATCGCCTCCACCTGCCCGTCGCCTGACCGCCAGTACCGCGCCCAGTCCTCTCCCTGCGCTCGTCCCACCCTGCCAGTATGCCGCCGCGTCCCGGGCTTCCGGCGGCTTCCACTTGCCGAGGGAGAGGAGCGGCCAGGGGATGGCTCTGGCGCGGAGACAAACTCCGCGCCAGAGCAACTCCGTTCGCTCCCGCGCCGGATCCCAGGTCAGTGGCTAGGGGTGGAGGGTCAGGCCGCGGCAGACTTTGTCTACGGCGTTGCGCGGGCCGTAGACGGCGATGCCGACCAGCACCAGATCCTCGGCGGCGACGGCCTGCACCACGGCGCGGTTGGCATCGTCGTCGCCGGTCGTGAACATCTCCTCGGTGTAGACCGCGGCAGCCATTCCCCGCGTGACGGCTCGCTCCCTGACGGCCGCGAGTCCATCGCTTGTGCCGGTGTAGACGAGCACGGGCTGGCGGAACATCTCCAGGTAGCGGTTGCCGGACCCGTCCTCATAGGGCTTGCCCGCGACCTCGTCGATGCCCGCCGCGATCCCGCTGGCGAGGAACGCCGTCACGTTCAGTTTCTGCCAGACCGCGAGATCGGAGCGCACCGCTATCGCGATCTTCGTGTCGAAGCGCATGCGCCCAGCATTGCCTGCCGGCCTCACCGGCGTCTTGAACGCTGGTGCGCGACCCCGGAACCAGTGCGCGGCCGTGATTACCCTTGGTGACCGGCCAGGTCCAGGAGGTCGTCGAGGATGGCGCCGAAGGCGTTGACCAGAGTCAAGTGGCCCTCGCCTGGCAGTAGGTGAGCCCGGGCGCCCGGGATGTGCGCGGCCAGCCACTGGCCATGCAGATAGGGGACCATCATGTCCTGGTCGCCCTGCCAGACCGTTATCGGAGCGCCCGCGCCCACGTCGGCCATGGTGAAGCCCCAGTCGGCGGCGAAGGCGAGGTCGTCGTCGCGCCAGCCGGCCACCCCGCCCGCCACCGCGGCGCGGAACGAGGCCGCCAGGTACTCGGCGAATTCCCCGGTGACGGCCGCCTGGTCGGCCGCAGACACAAGATCGCCCAGCCCGGCGGTGACATCGGCGGCGGTCATCGCAGCCATCTCCCGCGCGGCGGGTTCAAGGTAGCTGGTCAGGGCGCCCTCACCGGCCAGCGTCGCACCGAACTCCTCGACGTTCTCCGCGCCCATCCCGGCCAGCCAGTCGAGGCCTTCGGCGCGGTAAGGCGCCACGCCGGCCATGGTGGCCGCCGCCAGGCACCGGCCGGGCAGCAGGGCGGCGCAGGCCAGGGCGTGCGGCCCCCCGCCCGACCAGCCGACCGTCACGAACTCCCCGGCGCCCAGGCCATCGAGAACGGCTGTCAGGTCGGCGGCCGCGCTGGACACCCGGCGGCCCGGGTCCGGCGTCGAGCCCTCGTACCCGGGCCGGGCGTACAGGACCAGGCGCAGATCACGTGTGGCTGCCGCCGCAGCGATGGCCGGGGCCGCCATCAACCCGGCAGGAGTCCCGTTGTGCAGCACGACCGTGAGCCCGCCTGACGGGCCGGTCGTCAAGGCTTCGAGCTGCCGCCCGCCCGCACCCTGGATGATCACCCTCTGCTCGGTCATACGTGGACTATATGGGCCGCCGCCGGGGCAGACCCAGGCGAGGCTCCGGGCAGATACGACCGTGGCCCCCGCGACAGGTCGCGGGGGCCACGAGGTCAGCGCAGGGGATTCAGAAGGTCACCCCAGGCCAACATTGATCAGGTGCTGTGCAGCCACTTCGCGCTGAAGTTCTCGCTGCTGGTGAGGGCGGAGACCGAGTCCTTCGCGCGGCCGCTGCCGTTCACCATGGTGATCTTGACGCCGCCGGCCTTGCCGATCGCCGTCCCGTCCACCAGCGCGTTGCTGAAGTGAACGGTGCCGAAGTTGGTCAGCGGCAGGATGCCACTGGACGACGACGGCGCCTCGGCGATGACCTCCGCGGAGGCGCGCTTCGCGCTCGCGAGGGTCTTGTTGATCGTGTGCGACCAGCCCTTGGTGGTGTCCTTCAGCACCAGGGTGAAATGCCCGCTACCGGTGAAGGTGACAGACCCGGTGAAATGGTCGCCCGGGCTTACCGGGTCGGAGAAGTTCACCGGGAACGCGGGGAACATCTCATACCAGGCGAAGTACTTGGCCTTGCCACCCGCGCAGTCCACCTCGCTGCCGGTCTGCTCCACGGTCTGGCTGCCGAAGCCATCGAGGCCGACCCAGAAACTGGAGAACGTGCGACTGCTCGTGCAGTGCCCGGTGGGCTCGACCCAGTTGGCTGAGATTTTCTTGTACGTCTTGCCGTGGGCCGCGTAGCCGGACCAGTTCTGGGATTCCACGGCATGAGTGGGGCGCCCGCGGACGACCATCGGCGCGGTGCCGTGCATGGCGGGCCGGATCAGATGGATGGTGTGCCCGGCGGGGTGGCTGCTGGCGGCTGCGGGGGCGGACGCGGCGAGCGCGCCGCCGGCCAGAGCCAGCCCGGCCAGGGGGATGCACCATCTGCGTAGCATTCGGGCTCCTTTGTGGGTGCGAGAGGCAGTCACGGCGGAATGAGCCGGCTATCACCCTTCGGCCGTGCCTGCGGGGGTCTGCGCGACCGTACGACGGGTGAGGGTAATGCGTGGGCCAATAGATAGTAAAGCTCTAGTAAGTCATCCCCCATGGGACGGGATAGAGGAGCGATTCCGGCGGCCCGGCCGGTACGTCAGGCGCGGGGCTGCTCTCCGGTCTCGGTGAACTTATCCATGATCATGGATTCACCCCGGAACAGCGGGGTGCGCCGCACCCGCTGCTCGATCGAGGCGGCCGACATGGTGTACCCGAGGAACAGCAGCAGCGAGAACGCCTGGAGCAGGATCCACGGCCAGGGCAACGAGAAGTTGGACAGGTACCAGTCGTTGAGCGCGTGCAGCACCGCGGCGATGGTTATGCCGACCAGGATCAGCGGCACCCGGCGCCGCGGATAGTTGACGGCAATGCCGATGAAGAACGCGGCGACCCCGGCCCAGATGGCGTGCTGGAACCCGTCGACGAACACCCGGTAGGCGAAGCTCAGCGCGCCGATGACCGCGGCGTTGGCGGAATGGTGCACGGCCGCGGCGGCTATGTGCTCGATGGCGATGGTGGTGTACTGCGACGCCTCCCTGACGCCGAAGGTAAGCCCGGCGATGGTGCCAAGGAACATCCACATCCGGACGTCCAGCTTCACCGAGCGCAGCTTCAGCAGGCCCAGCGCGGCCACCAGGATCGGCAGCGCCTTGGTGATCTCCTCGTTGAACCCGACCCCCAGCGCGCCGATGATGCTCTTGGGGTTGAGTGCCGAGTTGACGTTGATCGTGATGATGCTCATCCAGATCATCACCCAGATGACGATGCCAAGCCCGATCAGCAGTTCCCTCTTGCCGTGCGGCTCCGGTGGCCGGATCAGCAACCAGAACGCCACGCCCCACAGCGGCGCTATGTACAGGCTGTACGCCCAGCCGGGCGTGGTCAGGTTCCCCGATGTGGCGAACAGCGCCAGGAAGACCAGGGGCAGCAGTGCGTACGCGATGACCAGCAGCCGCAGGCCCTGGCGCCATCCGGGGTCGGTAAGCCAGCTGCGGACGGGGACCAGGATCTGGACCGCGGAGGCCAGTTCGTCCCTGGCCTCGGCCGCCGTGCCGAGCCGCGACGGGACCGGGATACGCGGCATCGCCGCGGTGGAGGACGGTCCGGCCTGGCCCGGGGGGTGGCCTGGTGGTGGCGCGGCCACGCCCCAGTCAGCCGGAGGGGACGGCGCGGCCGGCGGTGCTAGCCCGGGCGGCGAGCCGTCCGGCAACCCCCCACCGTGCTGGCCCGGGGGCGCGACCTCCCGGATCCCCCCGTTTGCCTCAGGCTGCGCTGGCCCGAGGAGACCATCCCGCTGGAACAGCTCGTCGGTCTCATGCCGCGCTCGCCCGACGAGACCATCCCTCTGGAACACTCCGCCGGCCTCAGGCCGCGCTGGCCCGAGGAGGCCATCGTCCTGGAACCCCACCGGGACGGCTGAGCCCGGGGATGCCGCTCCGGCGGCTGGCTGAGATGGCTCAATCCGGACCACGGGGCCGTGCGGCGAGGCGAGCGTCAGCTCCACTGGCTCGGCGACGAGCAGCGTGGTGACCGCGCCGCCGCGCAGGAACGTGCCGGCCCGGCCAAGGCCCTCGAACACCCAGCCGTCCGGGCCCCAGGCCAGCCGGGCATGCTGCCTGGACACGGTCGGATCGCTGACCACGACGTCGTTGTCCGTGCTCCGCCCGATCCTGACGGTCTGGCCCTGCTCGAAGGTGCACCGCTGGCCGTCCCAGCTCACCTGAAGCTTGTTCACCGTTCATGCCTTCCCGGGCGGCCGCACTGCCGTGCGGTGCCCGCCGCTGACTGCCGAATCATCCGCCCGCTGGCGGAACCGGAGCGGCCGGCCCGTCCTGCGTGGCGGCGGGAGCGAGCAGCAACGCGAGCGTCGTGTCGTCGGCGCTGCCGTCCACCGAGGCGCACTGGCCCGCCTGCGCTTGCAACTGACTGGCCATCCAGGACAGCGGCCGGGTCGCGATGGGCCCGGCGAGTTCCGCGCTCACCACGCTCTCCCATACCTGCGCCACCTGAGCGTTGCCGTATCCGTCGGTGGCCAGCAGGGCCCCGAGCACGGCCGTGCCCGCCAGGTCGACCGCGGCGACGCGGAACGAATCGCCGGCCCCGTGCGAGCACAGGCTCGTGGTGTGCCGGCCATCGAGCAGCGGGTCGCCGGGCACCGCCAGCAGCGCCGTGCCGTCCGGGCGGATGCACACGATGTCGCCGTCGCCGATCTGCGCCAGCAGCAGCCGCTCCCCCGTCCCGATGGCCACCAGCAGAGTCGTTCCATAGGGGATGGTGACGTCGTCGCCGCGGCGGACCGCCTCCTCCGCGCCGGTGAATGGCTCGGCCGCCACGTCGCGGTGCACCGCGTCACGCCAGCGGGTGACGATGTCCGGTACCAGGAGCCGCCGCAGTTCCTCCGGCGCCGCGGGCAGCCCGTCCGGGTGGCCCGCGAGGTCGGCGGTGGCCTGGCAGGCGATGGACACGGCCAGCCGGGCACCGCGGGCGCTGCGGAAGTGCCTGGCGTGCCCATGCCCGTCCGCGACCGCGGCCACCATGCCGCCGTCGAGCGGGCGGACCTCGACCGCGTCCTGGTTGGGGAGGCCCGCCGCGCGATGCGCCGCGCCGCGTTCGGTGGCCGTGACGGCCTGCCACCGGGTGGTGCGGCCGTCGCCGGTGGGGAGGTCAGGATCCAGCGCGTCCATCATGGTCACGCCCGGCGTCTCCTCGCCATGCATCGAGCGGGAGCCGCTCGTGCGCCGGGCGGGTCACCCGCACCCCCTCTGGTAGTGGCGCAAACCTTACCTGACGGACGGCCGTCGCCGGGCTCCGTGACCCTGCGGCCAGGCGGCGGCGGTGCTGCCGCCCGCCGCCTGGCCGCTGCCCTACTAGCCCGGGGGAGCGACCCCCCGGAACCCCGGGGCGCCGATGGTGCCTGGCCGGCAAGCCGGCAGGCCCCATCGCGCGTGCTAGGGCTCCGGGTCGATGCCGTGCCAGGGCGGCACCTTCACGGTGCGGTGGCCGGGGGTGCCACCGAGGATGACCTTGCGAAGCGAGACGTCGTTGCTTGTGGTGGTCTCGTGCAGGACCTTCTCCGGGTTGGCGACGACCTCGATGTAGTAGGTGCCGTTGGGCACGTTGGTGATATCGAAGTTCTGGCCCGCAATCGACTGGATGTAGGTGTCACCCCAGCCCACGGGCATCTCCTCGGCCACCCACAGCGCCGTCGGGCTGCCGCATTCTCCCTGCAGGCCCACCGAGAACGGCTGCCAGACCGCGTGCGGTAGCAGCAGGTCCACCGCGTCCGAGGGGGCGATGCAGAACCCCACCTTGTGGCTGCGCACCGCGACCGACTTGGCGGAGGTGAGCAGTTCGTACTTCGCGAACTGCTCGAAGTGCCAGTGGTTGTGGCCCTTCTTGCTGTCGAAGCCCATCGTCCCGGCCCGGACCCGGCCGATGACCTTGCCGCCGCTCCAGAAGTACTGGTACGCCTTCATGACCGGCGAGGCGTGCGACCGGAACCCTTCGACGTCGAGCGGGCCGTTGCCACCGACCCACACCGTGGCGCCGAAGTCCAGGAAGTCGTCGGTCTGCTTGCGCGGGTGGCTGACATTGATCGACCAGGCCGGCAGCGCCACCAGGTCAGGCAGCGCCGACGGTGGCGGGTTCTGCAGGGTCGGGACGTTGGCCGGGGGCCGCGGTACCGCATGCCCGTGCGGGCCATTCGGGTGGCCCGGGATACAGCACCCGGGAATCGGGCAGCAGTGCGGGCCCTTGACCACCGTCACCTTGACGGTGGTCGTCGCGTCGCGGGCCGGGATGTGGAACAACCGGGTGTACTCCGGGGTGATGGTCCCGGTGACCTGGTACACGCCCAGCGGGAGCTTGGTCTGATGGCCGAGGAAGTTGGACTCGGCCGGGTCGGCGGCCCAGCCCTTCTGCACCCCCCAGACCATGCTCAGCGGGAACGGGTCGGTGGGGCACTGCTGCGGGTACGGGCTGGTCTGCGGGCTGTCCGGGCTGGTCCGTTCCGGGTCGTAGGTGTCGGGGCAGAACGGGATCGTCTCCGCCGCGGCCACCTTGCCTGCGGAGTTCCGCACGGTCAGCGTGAGGAACTTGGTCAGGCCGTAGTTGAAGCCGTTTATCACGCTCGCGGGCAGTGGCCGCCGCACGGTGCCGCCCGAGGGCGGGTAGATGATCTGCGTGATCGTGATCGGCTTGGTGTAGCTGGCCCGCTGCACATCGAACTGCAGCGGCGAGCCGGTGGCCGCCACCCACATGCCGGGGTCGAGGTAGACCTGGCCGCCGAAGCTGTCCAGGGTGATGCTGCGCTGAGCGGCGATCAGCCGGAGTTGCGGGCCGGCGGGGGCTGCGGCTCCGGCGGCCCCGGGTGCGGGCAGGCCAGGCACGGCGAGTACAGCGACGGCGAGGCCCGCCACCGCCAGAATGCATCTCTGTTGCTTCCATCGCGGGTGTCGCATGTGGCCTCCAGGCGCCCGCGCGCCCGGTGCGCACGGGCAACACCGAAGACGCCCCGCAGCGTCGTGGCGTTGCCTGCCCGCCGGAATCCCCAGCCTTCTGGGATTTTTCCTCCAGCGGGCGCTCAGGTTCTCCGGCGCATCGCCATGGGTTTCCTGGCGGATGCCACGGCGTGAGCCGCCGTTCACCTCCGCGGCCTTTCCCCCGCTCCCGCGGTCTGGCACGCTGCGGGGGATGACACTGTCCCCGGGCCAGGAGGGCATCGTGAGCGACGAGAAAATCACCCCAGGCGGCAGCGGCGATGGGGCCCCCGACGGCGCCGCCGCGGACTCGGGCGGGCCGAGCAGGCGAGGGCTGCTCAAGGCCGGGCTCGTTGCCGGGGCGGTCGCCGGGGCAGGCGGCTGGCGCGCGGCACCTGGGAACCGTGGGCGCCACCATCACCTGCGTAAACCGAACTCACGGCCGTACCCGCACCTGCCCGCGGGCACCGACACGATCCCGCAGATCGAGCACATCGTCGTGCTGATGATGGAGAACCACTCCTACGACAACCGGCTCGGCATGCTGAACCGCCACGGTGCCGACGGTTTCCGGCTCCATCACGGCCTGCCCACCGCGACCAGCCCGTACGCCAACGGTGACCTCCAGCACGCCTTCCGCATGCCCACCACCTGCCAGCTCAACGGCCAGCCCGCTCAGGACTGGCTGAACAGCCACATCCAGTTCAACCACGGCCGCAACGACGGCTTCGTGGAATCGGGCAGCGGGCCCGTCTCGATGGGTTACTGGGAGCAGGCCGACCAGCCTTTCTACTACTCACTGGCGCAGGCGTTCCCAATCGCTGACCGCTACTTCTGCTCGGTGCTCGGCCAGACCTACCCGAACCGGCGGTACCTGATGGGCGCGACCTCTATCGGGCAGGTGGACGACACGCTGCCGAAGGAGAGCGACTACCCGGCGAACGGGACCATCTTCGACAAGCTCGATGCGCAGGGCATCACCTGGCGGGACTACTACACCACGCTGCCGACGACGCTGCTGTACCCGCAGCTCTACGTCAAGAACCACGGCACCAAGGTCATCCCGGTCGCGCAGTTCTTCACCGACGCCGCCGCAGGCAAGCTGCCCGGGTTCTGCCTGGTCGAGCCGGACTACGGGAACCAGTCGGAGGAGAACCCGCAGAACATCGCGGCCGGGGAGCAGTTCGCCGCACAGGTCATCAACGCGGTGATATCCGGGCCCGGCTGGCCGAAGACGCTGCTGATCTGGAACTACGACGAGCACGGCGGCTACTACGACCACGTGCCGCCGCCGCCCGCGATCGCGCCCGACAGCATTCCGCCCGCCGTGCCGACCGGCCAGTCCGCCTACAACGGCTTCCACCAGTACGGTTTCCGCGTCCCCTGTGCGTTCGTCTCGCCCTGGGCCCGGCCGCACCACGTGTCTCACCGGGTGTTCGACCACACCAGCGTCCTGGCGCTGGTGGAGGCCAAGTGGAACCTGCCGGCGCTGACCTATCGGGACGCCAACGCCAACAACATGCTCGACATGCTGGACCTGCGGCACCCGGCGTTCCTCACCCCGCCGGCGCTGGCTCAGCCGCTGCTGGACACCGACCCGGGCGCGCTTGCCTGCAACACCTCCGGGCCAGGCACCATCCCGCCGCCGGGCTCGGTGACCCCGCCGCATCATCACCACGCGGCAGGCCGTCACTAGCATGGCGCCATGACGGGACGAACGGAGATCGGGCGGTTCGGGATCTGGCGCAGCGCGAGCCTGGTGACACCGGAGATCGCCGCGGGCATCGAGCGGCTCGGCTTCGGCGTGCTGTGGCTCGGCAGCTCGCCGGACGGCGACCTTGCCCAGGCCGAGGCCCTGCTGGACGCGACGACCACGCTGACGCTGGCCACCAGCATCGTGAATATGTGGAAGGACCCGGCGGCGCTGGTGGCGCGGTCGTACGCCCGGGTGCAGCAGCGCCACCCCGGCCGGTTCCTGCTTGGCGTGGGCGCGGGTCACCGTGAGGCAACGCAGCAGTATGCCAAGCCGTACGAAACCCTGGCCCGCTATGTGGACGAACTCGTGGCCGGCGGCGTCCCCCGGGATGGCCTGGTACTGGCCGCCCTCGGCCCGCGGGTGCTCCGCCTCGCCGGGGACCAGACCGCGGGTGCGATCCCCTACCTGGTGCCGGCCGAGCACACCGCCCAGGCACGTGCCCTGCTCGGCCCGGGGCCGCTGCTCGCGCCGGAGCACAAGGTGGTGCTTGACCCCGACCCGGCCCGGGCCCGGGCGCTCGGCCGGAGCCGGGTGCGCGTCCCCTACCTCGGGCTGGTGAACTACACAAGCAACCTGCGCCGCCTGGGCTGGGCCGACGAAGACCTGAGCGACGGCGGCAGCGATGCACTGATCGACGCATTGGTCGCACACGGCAGCCCGGCGGAGGTCGCCACACAGGTTGCCCGCCACCTCGACGCCGGTGCGGACCACGTCTGTCTTCAGCTCATCACCGAAGAGGGCGACGACCCACTGCCCGGTTACGCAAAGCTCGCGCCCGCCCTGGGACTGTGACGCCCGGTCATCCGAGCGCCGCGGCGAGCGCACCGGCAAACGCGATGACAAGCCCGGACGCCGTAGCGAGCAGGAGCATTACGGCGGCCAGCGCCAGGCCGTAGCGGGCATCACGGCCGCGCCGTGGCGGGTCGAGCAGCCGGTGCACCCGTGCGGCGACCGCGCCGGACGTGACGGCGAGGGCGGCAGCCGGGACGGCCGCGCCGGTGCCCATCGCCAGCAGGGCCGCGACAAGGGCAGGCCTGCCGGTCCGGCGGGCAGCGGCGTCGTCAGCGCACAACTCGGCAAGCCGGGCCACCTCAGCGGGCCCGCGGGTGAACACCGGCACGCCGGGGAAGCTTGCGGCCAGGCCGCGGCTGAGCGAGATGAGCAGGTGATGACGCCCGGCCAGGTGCGCCCGCTCATGCGCGAGCACGGCACCGAGCTGGGAGCGGTCGAGCACGGCCAGGGCACCGCTGGTGAGCACGATGGCGGCGGGCCGGCCAGGCACGCAGTAGGCCGCCGGCTGCGGGGCATCGAGCACCACCGTGGCCCCAGCCCTCAACCTCCAGCCGCCCTCCCGTTCCCACTTCACCGCTCCCCCTGGACCGGCCACGGTCACCGGCAGCCGCCGGCCGGTGATCCTGGCCGCCTCCGCGTGCGCCCGGGTGCGCCGACCGGCCCGCTGCAGGGTGCGGCCATACCGCCAGGCCAGCACGGCGGCGGTCAACGTGGCCGCGATCGCTGCGGCACCCAGCGGCACCTCGAAGGCCGCGCTGCGGTACACCACGGGAGTGCAGGCCCGGCCAGCGACCGAGCGGCAGACCGCCTCCGCCAGCCCGGGCAGGCCCGCGATGGCCGCACCAGCCAGCAGCGCGACCGCCGCCCCGGCGCTGGCCAGCACGCTGGCCATCGCGGTCAGCCAGGCGGCCAGCCCGAGCCGGGCGCTGAGCCCATGCCTGGTGAGCCGGGACAGCAGCACCGGTACCGACCACGCCACGGCCAGCGTGTAGCCGATTACCAGCAGCGCCGCGCTCATTACATGGCCTCCCTCGCGGGCGGCCGGCCCTGGGGGGCCTCCCTGGCTTCGGAAGGCACGGGTGTTCCGGGGGCTTGCCCCCGGAACAGCAGAGTCTTGCCGCCGGGACGCGGCGCGGAGCGATGCGGCGTTCGGCCCGGCAGCTGCGGCGTGACACTGCCTGCAGTTGACACAGCGCGCCTCATCACTTGCGCCCGCGGCTGCAGCCGGCTTACCACGGTGCGCAGTACCTCGGACTCGGCGCCGCCCATCTGGGCGACGAAGTGGCTGAGTACCGCCTCGGTATCCCCGCCACCGTCGAGCGCCTCGCGCATCAGCCGGGCGCTGTACTCCTCGCGGCTGGCGGTCGCCGTGTACAGGTAGGCCTTGCCGTCCTTCTCCCGGGCGAGCCAGCCCTTGCGGTGCAGGTTGTCCATGGTGCTCATCACCGTGGTGTACGCGATGGGCCGCTCGTGCCGTAGTTCGTCGAACAGCTCGCGCACGGTCACCGGGCCGCCGTGATCCCACACCATGTGCATGATCACCGACTCCAGATCGCCGAACCCGCGCATACCGCCTCCCACACCGCGGCAGTAGGCTCCCTATCCGCCGCTCTCAAGCACTCTCAGTACCATGCTACTGTCTACGTACGTAGACCGTAGATAGCGGGCTCCGTGCACGCGGCCGCACGGCGCCCCGCCACCCGCCGGTGGCCCGACCTGGGGAACGGTGCCGTGTCCAAGGGCAGCAGGAACAGGCAGCAGCAGGCCCGTGAGAAAATCGCGCAGGCCAGGGCGGCCGAAGCACGGCGCAAGCGGAAGCAGCGCTGGCTGGCCGGTGCCGGTGCCGCGGTGATCGTGGTCGCGGCAGCCGTGGGCATCACGATCGCGGTCACCTCCGGCGGATCCTCCAGCAGCGGCACCGGATCCGGCGGCACACCCTCGCTGAAGCTCGCCGCGCTCAGCACGCTCGGCACGCTCAAACCGTCCCCGCCGTCGGGTTCGACCGGGCCGGAAGGGGTGCCGATCCCCAGCGCTCCCCCGCTGACCGGCACCGCCACCAAGGCCACCGGCCAGAAGGTGGACGGCATCGGCTGCGACACCAGCGAGCAGGTGCTGTTCCACATCCACGCGCACCTGACCCTGTTCGTGAACGGCCAGGCCCGCCAGGTGCCAGCCGGCATCGGAATCCCGGACGCCAAGGCGCAGAACACTCCGCAGGGCCCGTTCATCGGCAGCGGCAAGTGCTTCTACTGGCTGCATACGCACGCCGCCGACGGCATCGTCCACACCGAGTCGCCGATCCACCGCACCTACACGCTGGGCAACTTCTTCGACGAGTGGGGCCAGCCTCTCGGCCCGGACCAGGTCGGCCCGGCCAAGGGCCACGTCACGGCCCTCTATAACGGCAAGGTGTACCAGGGCAACCCGCGCAATATCCCGCTCAACGCGCACGCCCAGATCCAGCTCGAGGTCGGCACGCCGCTAGTCGGCCCGGAGTCGATCACCTGGCCCAGCGGCCTCTAGCCCCGAGGCCGAGCCACCGATCCGCAGGCCGGCCTGACCGGGCAGTCACCGTATCCCCCTAAGCTGGGCGGATGCCATGGGGGATCCAGCGTCAGCGTCTGCTGGCGGCGCGGCCGCTGCTACCGCCGGGCATGCACCGCTGGGCTGCCCTGGTGGCGGCCGGGTGTGTGGTGGTGACGACCTGGCTGGCGCTGGCGTTCGCCCACCAGGGACGCCCCGACCGGCTGGATGCGGCCATCGACACCAGGATTCGGAGTCTTCTGGGCAACTATCCGGGGCCGTTGCACCTGCTCTCCCGGCTGGGCGGCCTGCTGTCCGTGGCCGAACTGACCGTCGCGCTGGTGCTGGCCTGCCTCGTCACGCGCCGGTGGCGCGGGGCCGCGCTGGCTGCCCTGGCCGTGCCCGCGGCGGTGACGCTGACCGAGTTCCTCCTCAAGCCCCTCGTCGGCCGGAGTATCCGCGGCTACGCCACCTTTCCCAGCGGGCACGCCACCGCCATGTTCGCGCTCGCGGCCATCTGCGCGGTGCTGCTCGCCAACCCGCCGCGGCCCCGGCTGCCGCGCGCCGTGCGGCTGCTGCTTGTCGCCGGTGCCGTGCTCGTCGCGATCGCAGTGCCGGTCGCCATGGTGGCCCTGGGCTTCCATTACTTCACCGACATCGTGGCCGGGACGGCCGTCGGCATCGGCACGGTGCTGCTGATCACGCTTCTCCTCGATCTGGCCCGCCCGGCCGCCCGGGCGCCGCACGGCGCGGCCGCCGAGGACACGGCAGCGCTGAGTGCCGGTCGGCTACCGTGATAGTGGCGGCCCGGTTAAGCCGGCCCACCATCCCACCCAAAGCCGGCCCCACCACTCCGCCCAAGCCGGCCCACCACCCGCCCTAGAAATCTCGCCGCCTGCGCGAACCGGTCGCCGCCCGCACGCAATAGAGAAGCGATGGACGACGATGCGCTGATCGCCGCTGTGGCCCGCCACGACGACACCGCCCTGCGCGAGCTGTTCTCCCGGCATGCGCCGTGGCTGGCTGCCCGGCTGCGCCGGTTGCTGCCCGCCGCCGAGGTCGAGGACGTGCTGCAGGAGACGTTCCTCGCGGTCTGGCGCGGCGCGGCCGGTTACCGGCCCGAGGGCTCAGCGGGCGGCTGGCTGTGGGGCATCGCCCGTCGGCAGGCGGCGCTGTGGCTGCGCCGCCGCGGGCCGGCCGAGTTGCTGCTGCCGGCTCTTCTCGCCGCCGACGGCCGGTCTTCGGGCGACCCGGCGGAGGCGGCGCTGTCCCGTGTCGATCTGGCCAGGGCCGTCAGCGCACTGGGCCCGGAGGGCGGCCCGGCACGCGAGACCTGGCGGCTGATGTACGTCGAGGACAAGAGCGTGGCCGATGTGGCGGAGCTGATGGGCGTGTCAGCGGGCACGGTGAAGAGCCGTGCACACCGGGTCAGACGGCTCATGCGGGCGGCTCTGGGGCGCCACGAGCCGGTGCGGGAGGGAGGCGGCCGATGACCAGTGGAGACAACCTGGCCGGCGGGTACCAGGACACGGGCCCGGCGCCCGGTGACGTTGATCTGAGCCGGGTGTGGCTTGGTGTGGCCGCGCAGGTATGGCGCCGTCAGCCTGGGCGGGCCGAGCGGGTGGCGGCACGGCTGCTGCGCTCCCCGGGCCTGGCACGGGCGCTGGTGACCACCCCGTCACTGCTGCTCGGCTGGCTGATCGCCACGGTGGTGATACTGCTCGCCGGTGTCGGGTTCACGCTGGGCACGGGGACACCCTGGGTGGCCCTGGTCGCGCCGGCGGTCGCGGCCGCGGGCATCGCCTACGCCTATGGGCCGGGCATCGATCCCGCCTGGGAACTGTCCCAGAGCATGGCGGTCAGCGACCGGATGGTGCTGCTGGTCCGCGCGCTCGCGGTGTTCGGCCTGAACGCCGCGCTCGGGCTCGCCGCCTCGGCCGCGTCGGGGGCCGCGGCCGCGGTCACGTTCGGCTGGCTGGTCCCGATGACCGCGGTCTGTGCGCTGGCGCTGGCCGCGGCGACGCTCACCCGGTCGCCGAACGTTGGCGTGGCAGCAGGCGGGGCCGGCTGGGTGATCGCGATCCTGGCCGGCCAGGCCGCCGAGGGGCGGTTCACCGCCGCCATCACCGACTCCGTCCTCGTGCTCCCCTACCTGGCGTTCGCGGCCTGCTGCGGCGCGGTCGTCCTGTTCGCGACCCGGACCCCGAGAGGAACTTCATGAACGTCGAGCTCACCGAGCTGACCCGCAGGTTCGGCCGCACCCAGGCCGTGACGGGGGTGACCCTCGAGGCCGGGCCCGGTGTGTTCGGGCTGCTCGGCCCCAACGGGGCAGGCAAGACCTCGCTGCTGCGGATGATGGCTACCGTGCTGCCGCCGACCTCGGGCACGCTGCGCCTGCTCGGCCGCGATCCCGGTGGCTACGGCCCGCGGCGGGAGATCCGCCGCCGGCTTGGTTACCTGCCGCAGAACCTCGGCTACTACCCCGGCTTCACGGTGACCGATTTCATCGAGTACTTCGCGCTGCTCAAGGACATGCCGCCCGGGCAGGTGCCCCGGGCCGTGGCTACCGCGATCGAGCAGGTGGGCCTGGGCGACAAGGCCCGGGCGAAGCTGCGCACGCTGTCCGGCGGGATGCTGCGCCGGGCCGGGATCGCGCAGGCCATCGTCAACGAGCCGGAACTGCTGCTGCTTGACGAGCCGACCGCCGGCCTGGACCCCGAGCAGCGGGTGGCGTTCCGTGCGCTGCTGCGCGAATTCGGCCAGCGCGCCACGGTCATCGTCAGCACGCACCTGGTCGAGGACGTCGCTGCGGCGTGCTCCGAGGTGACGCTGATGGACGCCGGGCGGATCGTGTTCCATGGCACCCCGGGCGAGCTGATCGATCGGGGCCAGGGGCACCTCGTCGGGGATGCGCCACTGGAGCGCGGGTACAGTGCGGTGCTGGCCGCGGCGCGGTCATGACCGTCACCAGCGCCCCGGTCAGGTCCACGCCGCGCCAGGCACCTCAGGCAGCGCCGCGGAACATAGCGCGGTTGCTCTGGATGGAGCTGCGGCACAACGCGATGCCGCTGGTCCTGCCGCTGATCGCGGTGATCTTCTGGTTCGACTCCTACCGCATCGCCGCGACCCTGCCGCCGCTGTGGAACACGCGGCTGTACTACATCCTGGGGCAGGGGCATGCCCTGATCGATTTCGCACCCTTCGTGGCGGGTGTGGCTGCCTGGATGGGCTCGCGAGACGGCCGGCGCGGCACCGGCGACCTGGTGACGGCCACGGTCAGGCCGCGCTGGGAGGCTCAGCTCGCCACCTGGGCCGCGACCGTGATCTGGGCGGTGGGTGCCTACCTAGTGTTCATGGCGGTGACGCTGGCGCTCCTCGGCCGCCCCGTTGCCTGGGGCGGGCTGCCGTGGTGGTCTGTGGCGGCCGATGGCGTAGGGGTGGCCGCGTTCGCCTCCGTGGGGTTCGCCCTCGGCGCCATCTTCCCCGGCCGGTTCGTCACGCCCATAGCCGCGTTCGCTGGGCTTTTCGCCATGGGGACCTCCTCCCAGATCGGGTTCAGTGCCTCCGGCGGGTGGGCACTGATACTGCCGACCATGTCGACCGGCAACTTCGGCCAGGACGCCGGGATCTTCTATCAGTTCCTGCCAGATCTCCCGATGGCGCGGGTGATGTTCCTGGCCGGGATCGCGTTGACGGCGGTGGGCCTGCTCGGGCTGCCGGTGAGCGCCGGCGGGCCGCGGCTACGGCGCTCGGCCGCGGCTGTCACCGTGACCGGCGCGGCGGCGGTGGTGGCCGCGATCGCCCTGGCCTTCACCGCCCAGGTGGGGCCGTACGGCACGGTCATCCCCGCGCTGCACGACGCGGCCAGTGACCGGCCAGTCCCCTACACGCCGGTCTGCGGCAACGCCGGGATCCCGGTCTGCCTGCAACCGGCCTACCGGCCGTACCTGTCCGACGTGACGACGGCCCTGCGGCCGGTGATCAGCCAGGTCACCGGACTGCCCGGGGCCCCGGGCCGGGCCAGCCAGGTCGCCGCAGTCTTCGCGACCGGGCCGGGGCCTGGGGCGGGCGGCGTCGGCCAGATCCCGGCGCTCAAGGGCAGCCCGCCGGTGCTTTACCTGCCGTTGGGCGCCATCGCACTGCCGGGCTCGTTCGGAGATGACTCAGGCTCGTTTGTCAGCCAGCTCAAGGTTGAGGCCGTGCACGCGTTCGTCACGTCCGGCGACGCCTACGGCGACCCGGCGCAGCAGGCCGTCGAGGCGGTCATGCTCCAAAGCGCCGGGATTCCGCTGACCCAGCAGCCGCAGGCGCTCGGTGCCACCCCGTGGCCCCTGATGAGTGGGGGCCCGCGGTCGGCGGGCCGGTACCCGCCGCAGATCGCCGCTGCAGCGCGGCGGTTCGCCGCGCTGCCGGCCGCCACCAGGCACGCGTGGCTCGCGGCCCATATGCCCGCGCTTCGGGCGGGCCGCCTCACCCTGGGAGAACTGCCATGACCGTCGCCGGGGTGCACCAGTCAGCGCCGGGAGCCACACCGGCCCCGGTGACCGGGCCGGCGCGTGGCTGGCTGCGGCTGGCGTGGCTGTACCTGGTCAGCAGGCGCATCCCGGCCGCGACGGCTCTGCTCGCCGGGTTCGGCGCGTTGCTCTGGGTAGCGCTGCGCTGGCACTGGAACGTGGCCGGTGGGCCTGCTGCGCAGATGGTGATCCCGCTGGTGACCGAGACCGGGGCCGCCGCGGTCATCGCCGTGACCACCTACGGCCAGTTCGGTGAGCCGGAACGGGCCACCGGCCGGTGGCTGCCGTACCTCAGGCTGGCCGCGACCGTGGCGCTGACCGCGGCGGCGATCGGCGCGCTGGCCCTTGGATCGACGGGGGGCGAACTGCCCGGCGGGCTCGCCGCCCTGGCCCGCAACGTCGCCGGGATCACCGGAGTCGGCCTGCTGTGCGCGGTCGTGCTCGGCGGGATGCTGGCCTGGACCGGGCCGATGGCCTACCTGGTGCTCACCGAATCCGCGCTGGCAGCGGGGCTGACCACGCCGTGGGTTTGGCCGGCCAGGCCGCCGCTGGACCGCGGCGGGGCGATCTGCGCCTACCTGGTCTTCGCCGCCGGGCTGGCGCTGGTCACGGTGCGCGGGGTCCGTGAGTCGGTACGGGACACCGCTACCTAACCTCCGGTGCGCCGGAACCGCGGGACCGGCGTGGGCGTCCAAGCGGTGCAAGGACCGGCTCCGGGCTGAGCGTCCCGGTGCGGGCTGCGTCATGTTGTGACGGCTGGAGGCCGCGATGTGGCAGGCGGGCCGGGCCGGTGGCCCGGGTGTGATGGCCCGGGCCGGGGTAGCCGTGATCGCGGCCGCCCTCCTCGCTGGCTGCGCAGGCAGCCGCATTTCCCCGGAACCACCCGGTCATCCGGGCAGCCCCGCGCTCACCGCAGTGTCCGGGCCCCCCAGCGGCTCCCGGGCCCAGGCCCTCGGTCTGGCCAGGCGCATGCTGGCGTTGCTGGTCCTGCCGGCTGGCTCACGGGTCACGCACGGCCGGCCGCCGGGCCAGCTGCGGCAGCAACCGGCGCAGCTTGCCGCCGTGAGCCAGGTGGATGACTACCGGCTGTTCTTGATCGGCCAGCCGGTGGGGTCGGCCGCGCATTTCCTCAGGACGCATACGCCGCCGGGAATGCGGGAGGCCGGGACCGGCCAGGCAGGTGGCTCCGCGGCGTTCGCGCAGAGCGTGTCCTACTCGCTGAACTCGCTGCCGCCGGGCATCTACCAGGCCCGGGTCGACCTGGCTGTGGTACGGGCGGCGGCCGGCAGTTCGCTGGTGCGCGTCGACGCACAGGTGGTCTGGTACCTGTCCCGCACCGCCGCCGAGCACATCGACCCGGCACGCTACGGTGCGGTGATCCTGAAAGCCCGCGTGCTGTTTCCGAAGAGCCGCAACGTGACCAGGCGGGTCACGTCGAGGGCCGTCGTCGCCCGGCTGGCGGCCATGCTGAACGGCATGCACGCGGCGCCCAGCTTCCTGCCGGTTCCGTGCCCGCTGGGACCCGCCATCTATCGGGTCGGTTTCGCGGCCACGGTCCGCAGCACGCCTAGCGTGGTGGTGGTCGCGGATAACTGCCTTTGGCTGCTGCAGGTCACCGCCGGGGGGCACGGACAGCCGGCGCTGCTGGACTCCGGTGGGAGATTCTCGTCGGCTGTCCAGCACCTGCTGGGCCTCGGACACCTGCCCTAGTAAGGGATGGACAGGCCGGTCGGGCTGATCTCGGGCAGCATCCCGGATGCGGCCACCGCGCGCACCGAAGGCCGGAGCAGGGTGAGCACCTCCTCGGCGCCGTGCTCGCCGAGCGCCGCCAGACCACCGCTCCAGGCCCGCTCGTCGGTGCGCGCCTCGATCGAGTCGAGCAGCGTGCGGCCGGCCGGGGTGAGCGCGAGTTCGGTGCCGGGGCTGAGCAGGCCGCGGTCGCGAAGGGCGTCCGCCGCGCCTGCCCAGTCGTCGTCGGTCCAGCCGATACGCGCCCGCTGGATGACGGCTTGCGGGATGTGGCCGGACGCGGACTGCAGCAGGTGTGCCTGCAGTCCGCTGATGCCCTCGGTGATCAGGGCCGCGATGTGCCCGTCGCCGCGGTGCTCGCGCAGCGTGGTGGCCAGCTGCCAGAGGCGGCCGACCGGATCGGCGGGCAGTTCCAGTGCGGCGTTGGCCGCCCCGAGGGGCCGGCCGGTCGGGTCGGCGGCGGCGGTCACCGGGGCCAGCATCGCGGCCGCCTGCCCGCATGCCTCCGGGTCCGCCCCCGCGTGCCGCAGCGCGGCGGTGCTCACCGCGGCACGCGCCTGGAGGCAGTCCGCCGGCGAGGTGCGCGACCACGCCTCCGGCAGTGCACGGGCGACCGTGCCCGGGTGGAACCCGGCGAACATGGCCACGACCGGCGCGGCGGGGACCGGCCCGAGTGGCGCGGCGCGCCACGCGAAGTAGGTCATCCAGAAGCCCTTGAGGCCCTGGGCCACCCCCGCGGACCGGACCTCCGGGGCGAAATAGGTGACGTCGTGCAGCGTTTCCAGAGCCGCCCACAGGCGGCGCGCGGGATGCGTGGCCACGGGCGGAGTCTAACCCGCAGCCGTCACGCCGGAGCGAGGCGCCGGTACATGACGTGCAGCCCGACATATCCGTCGGCCGGGTGGTGGAAGCCCGCTGGAATCGTCGCCACGATCTCCATGCCTAGCGACCGCCATAGCCGGACCGCCCGGACGTTGCTCTGTGCCACCGCGTTGAACTGCATGCCGCGGAAGCCCTCGGCGCGCGCCCGGTCCAGCACGTACTCCCCCAGCGCACGGCCCACCCCGCGCCCGGAATGCCGTGCGTCGACCATGAAGCTGGCGCTCGCTATGTGTGCTCCGGGTCCACCGTGGTTCGGGCCGCACTCGGCCGTGCCAAGCACAGCGCCGCTCGCGTCGGTGGCGACGACGGTAAAGCCGGATTGGCCATGCCGGAACCAGCCCGCCCGGGCGTCCTCCTCGCTGGTTTGCGTATCCCACGAGAAGGTCTCGCCCGCCACCACGATCTCCCGCATGAACGGCCACATCGCCGGCCAGTCCTCGGGCACCGCGTCCCTGATCCGGATCGCCGCTGCAGCGCTCACGGCTGTTACCTCGCTTCCGCCGTAGGGCTGAGATCCCGCCTGCGCGATCATCGCGGCGGGTGGGCACATATTGCCTGGTATACCGTGATCCGGGCGGGCGCGGGTGCTCGCGGAGGCCACCATCCGGGAGGGCGCATGAGCGACGCGACGGCCGAAATACACGGGACCTGTGAGCCGGGCTTCGAGCCGGTGCGCGAAGCGTTCGCGGCGAACTTCGCCGAGCGCGGCGAGATCGGCGCCAGCGTCGCGGTGGTGGCCGGGGGCCGGCCGGTAGTGAACCTGTGGGCGGGCACGGCCGACCCTGCCGGGACCCGGCCGTGGCAGCAGGACACGCTGACGAACGTATGGTCCACCACGAAGGCCGTGACGTCGCTGTCCGCGCACCTGCTGATGGACCGCGGCGAACTGGATCAGGACGCGCCCGTCGCCCGGTACTGGCCGGAGTTCGCCCAGGCCGGCAAGGGTGACATCCCGGTCCGCATGATCATGAGCCACCAGTCAGGCCTGACCGGCCTCGCGGTGCCGGCGAGTGTCACGGACTACTACGACTGGGAGAAGATCACCGGCCTGCTCGCCGCGCAGGAGCCGCTGTTCCCGCCGGGCACGGCCAGCGGGTACCAGGCCATCACGTTCGGCTACCTGGTCGGTGAGGTGATCCGGCGGATCGCCGGGCAGACCTGCGGGCAGCTCATCGCCACCGAGATCGCCGGGCCGCTTGGCGCCGACTTCCACCTCGGACTCGCCCAGGCGGATCTGGGCCGGTGCGCTGACCTGCAGGGCGTGCGGCCGTCCGAGGACGAGCAGGCGCAGCTTGCCCAGGCGTACGCCAACGCGCATCCCGCCGCGCTGGCCGCGCTGCTCAACCCGGCGCTGACCGGTGACGAGGCCAACGAACCCGGTTGGCGGATGGCGGAGATACCGGCCGCGAACGGGCATGCGACCGCGCTCGGCCTGGCCACGATCCTCGGCGCGGTAGCGGACGGCTCGGGCCGGCTGGTCTCCGCGGCCACGCTGGAAAAGGCGCGCGCCGGGCAGGGCCGGTACACCGACCTGGTGCTCGGCATCCCGATCGAGTTCGGGCTCGGCTACGGGCTGTCCGGGCCAGAGCATCACTACGGGCCCAACCCGGCGGCGTTCGGCCACGACGGCTTCGGCGGGTCAGCCGTCGGTGCCGACCCGGAGGCCGGCGTGGCGTTCGCCTACGTGATGAACCGGATGGGGATGAACCTGGTCGACGACCCGCGCAAGATGGCCGTGATCGACGGCGTCTACCGGAGCCTGGCCGGCTGACGCACCCGGGCTGCGGCGCTCAGCCCGCGGTGATCTCCGGTGGCGGTGTCGAGCCCGCGATCTCCGCCTTGAGCGCGGCGAGCTCCGAGTCCACCTGTGCGTTGGTCCCGGCCTCGTCCAGTTCCTGTTGGATGTCGTCGGTTTTCCCGCCGACGTCTTCGAGGACGCCGGACTGCAGCAGCTCGTCCACGGCCTCGGCATGGGCCTGCATGTTGGCGATCTTGTCCGTGGCCCGCTGGATGTCCGCACCGGTGTCGCCGAACGACTTGGAGATGCCCGTGGCGGTCTCGCTGATCGTGCTCTCCGCCTTCGCCGCGCTGTACTGGGCCTTCAGCACTTCCTTCTGGGTGCGGAAGTCATTGACCCGCTTCTGCAGCGCGGCCAGGGTGTGCTCCAGCTTCTCTTGCTCCTCGCCGAGTTGCTGGCGCTGCGGCTCTATGCCGTCGATCTGGGCCTGTGCGGCTGCCTTGCGGGACAGCGCCTCCCTGGCCAGATCCTCCTTGCCCTGGGCGAGGGCCGCCTTGGCCTGGTCGGTGAGGTGGTCCACCGTGTGCTGGAGCTGCTGCTCCTGGAGTTCGAGCTGCTTGCGGGACGCGGTGATCGACACCAGCCCCCGCTTGACCTGGTTGATCTGGTCGAGCATCTGCTCGTAGGACAGGTCGAGCATCTCGTCAGGCTTCTCGGCGGCGTCGAGCGCCTTGTTGGCCTTGGCCTGGAGTATGTCGTGCGCCCGCTGGAAGAGGCCCATGCCGATGTGCTCCTCGTCATCGAAGGCGGAGCCGCCCCGGTTCCGCCGTCGCGCCGGCCGATGGGCCGGCGCCCGGCCGCCATGGCCGGCCCGGATACCCCGAAGGCTACCGCTGTGATCCTCCCCGCATGTGGGCGGCACCGATGACCTTTGCCGTCAACACAGAGTTGACGAACCGGGGGCGTCAACCTAAGGTTGACCTATGACGCAGCCCACGCCCATGACCGGCCAGGTACGGCTCGACGACCTCATCGAGGCCATCAAGAAGGTGCATCCCGACCCGCTCGAACAGCTCACCGACGCCGTCCTCGCCGCCGACCACCTCGGCGACGTCGCGGACCACCTGATCGGCCACTTCGTCGACCAGGCGCGGCGCTCCGGCGCCTCGTGGACCGAGATCGGCAAGAGCATGGGGGTCACCAAGCAGGCCGCGCAGAAGCGCTTCGTGCCCAAAGACCCCGGCCAGGTACCCGACCTCGATGCCAGCCAGGGCTTCACCAGGTTCACCCCGCGGGCCAGGAACGTGGTGATGGCCGCGCAGAACGAGGCCCGTGCCGCGGGCCACGACCAGATCAGGCCGGAACACCTGGTACTCGGGCTGCTGAGCGAGCCGGACGGGGTTGGGGCGGCGGCGATCGTCTCCTGCGGGGTATCGCTGGACTCGGTCCGCACGGCCGTCACCGCTGCCCTGCCGCCACCGGCCGCCGAAGTGCCCGCGGTGATCCCGTTCGACCCGCAGGCACGCAAGGCGCTGGAACTCACATTCCGCGAGGCGCTGCGTATGGGCCATAACTACATCGGGACCGAGCACATCCTGCTCGCCCTGCTCGAACAGGAGGACGGCGAAGGCGTGCTCACCGGCCTCGGCATCGACAAATCCGGCGTGGCCGAGTATGTCACCGCCACCCTGGCCGCCCTGGCCAGTTTTAAGCCAGCGTGATCTCGAAGTAGGCGCCATGATCGTCGTGGACAATCCGGGCCGGCCCGGCCCAGTCGGCGAAGCCCCCGGCCGGGTGCGCGGCCGGGGCCGGGCTGGTGTACTGACAGGGTGACCCTGATCGCCGCCCGGCTCGGGCCCGCGGTGTGGTGATGGCCACGCCTGGCCCGGGTGCTGGGCATGCCGTGTTGCTGATGACCGGTATCCAGGCGGCGGGCAAGTCCACGGTCGCCCAATTGCTCGCCGAGCGGCTGCCGCGGTCGGTGCATGTGCGGGGCGATACGTTCCGGCGAATGGTCGTCGGCGGCCGCGCCGATATGACCCCTGATCCCAGCGCCGAGGCGCTGCGGCAGCTCAGCCTCCGGCACCGGCTGGCGGCCAACGTCAGCGACGCCTACTTCGAGGCTGGTTTCACCGTGATCACTCAGGATGTGATCCTCGGCGCCCACCTTGCCGAGATGACCACGCTGATCCGCAGCCGCCCGCTGCTGGTCGTCGTGCTCGCCCCCTCGGCCGCTGCTATTGCCGAACGGGAGCGGGCACGCGGCAAGACCGCTTACGGCACCTGGGCCGTCGGGCAACTCGATGACATGCTCCGGCGTGAGACGCCTCGGCTCGGGCTCTGGCTGGATACGTCCCGGCAGACCGCGGCCCAAACCGCCGACGAGATCCTCTCGCGTGCCTGGGCGGAAGCTGCGGTGGCGCCGCAGAGATCAACTGCAAGCAGACCGGTTCCCCGGCGGACTTGGGGGCAAGGAAGTTAGGGAACCACCCACGCCCTCGGCCGGGGCGGTGGGTGCAGCGGCAGAGCAGTGGAGGCGTGGCGTGCCCATCGGCGAGACCCTGGCGCAAGCGCGGCGCCAGGCAGGCCTGACCCTGGCCCAGGTCAGCAAGCAAACCCGGATCCGGGAAACGATCATCAGGAATATCGAGGCGAATGACTTCTCCGACTGTGGTGGCGACTTCTATGCCCGAGGCCATATCCGCGCCATCGCCAAGGCCGTCGGAACCGACCCCGAGCCGCTCATTCAGGACTACGACATAGACCACCGGGCAACGGGGCCGATGGCCACGGTCAGCCTGGACGAGCTGCTGGCCTCCTCGGCCCCGCAACGGCACGGGCCGGACCTGCCCGCGGCCTGGGCCAGGGTGACCGCCGCCAGCGCGCCGGTGGCGCGCAAGGCCAGCGCGGGCGCGGGTGCGGCCCGCGACCGGGTGGCGGCCGGCTACGGTTTCGCGCCGCGCACGGCGCGCTGGGCCGTGTTCGTGTGCCTGGCGCTCATGGTGGTTGCGCTCGGGTTCATCGCACTGCACGTGCTGGCCGGCGCACCGCCCGCGGCCGCCCCGTCTGCCGCGGGCAAGCATGCGGTCAGTCGCCATAACGGCGGCCACAGCCAGCCGGGCCCGGCCGCGAAGGCCAGCCACCGGGCGCCATCCCCGGCACCGAAGGCCAGTCATACGGCCGCGCCGTCTCCGGCACCCCCCCAGCCCGCGCAGTCGCTCAGCCCCGTGCAGGCGACGGCGTTCGGCCCGAACGGCGGCGACAACCCCCAGCTGGCCCACCTGGTCCTCGGCGGCGGGCACTCGGCGGGCTGGCACACCGACTGGTACAACACGCCCCGGTTCGGGAACCTGTACCCGGGCACGGGCCTGCTGCTGAAGATGGGGCGGACGGTCACGATCACCGGCGCGCTGATCGACCTCGGCGGCGCCACCGGTGCCAGCCTCCAGTTGCGTGTCGGCGACACGCCTACCATGGCGGCACTGCAGCCCGTCGCACACACCTCCGGTGCGGGCGGGGTGGTACGGCTCAGCCTGACCGCCCCGGCCCGTGGCCGGTACGTGCTGGTCTGGTTCACCCGGTTGCCCACCGACTCGTCCGGCACCTTCCAGGCCAGCATCCATGGCGTGACGCTGCAAGGCCACGGCTGACCAGCACGCAGGCCGTCAGCGCTCCTGCTCCCCGGCCCCCGGCACGGTGTCCGGCCAGCTGCCGAGCTGGGTGTAGTCGTAGGCAGCCTCGGGCCTGGCGCGCACCATCTCGTCCAGCTTCTTGGCGTCCTCGCCGACCAGGATCCGCCAGGCTCCGGAGCGGACCCCGTCCAGGATGATGGCCGCCGCGTCGGCCGCACTGATCGGCGCCTTGTCCCTGAAGTCGGCGTTCGCCTGCGCCAGCAGCTGGCGCAGGTCGTCGGGTGAGGCACCCTCGGGGGCCATCTCCGGCGGGATCAGCTCGTTGATCTGGGCGTCGGTCATCCGCTCCGGCTCCGGCAGCCCGTGCGCGCGGAGGGTGTTCGCGATGATGTCCGTGCCCACGTGCCCGGGCATCACCACGGCGACGCGGACCTGCGGCGCGTTGCTGCGCAGGTCCTCGACCAGGGCCTCGGAGAACCCTTTCACGGCGAACTTGGCCGTGCTGTAGGCGCTGTTGGGCATGCCTGGCCCCAGCGTCGCCCAGAAGCCGTTCACGCTGCTCGTGTTGACCAGGACGCCGTCCCCGCTCGCGATGAGCAGCGGCAGGAACGCGCGGGCACAGTAGTACACGCCCCACCAGTCGATGGTGAACGTGCGCTCCCAGTCCTCCCTGCTGTCTCTGATAAAGCTGCCCGCGCCGCCGATGCCCGCGTTACTGAAGACCAGGTCGACGTGGTCGCTGGCATGTTCCTCCAGCAATTCGTCGCGGAACCGGAGCACCTGAGCCTCGTCGGAGACGTCACAGGTGTGCGCGGTGACCTGGGTGCCGGGCGGGGCGTCCGACCGGGCGACGGCCGCGGCCGCCGCGACCGAGTCCGGGTTCAGGTCGCAGGCCGCGACCGAGCATCCCTGCGCCGCCAGCTGGCGGACGAGCTCGCGGCCCATGCCGGAGCCACCGCCGGTCACCACCGCGAGTTTGCCCTCGAACGAATCCACGGTCTTGACCTCCTGCCGGCTACGCCCATCAGAACCCCCGGCCGATGGCGGGGTCAAGGAGCGGCCGGGCCGGGCCTGGGCCGCCGCGCGGCGGTGGCCCGGGCCCGGCCCGTGCGCCTCTGGCTCACTCCGGCCTCGGGTCCCAGCGGAAGCGCCGGATCGCCACGAGCGCGCCGATCGCGCCCCAGGCCGCCAGGACCGCCAGGTGCCGCCAGTCGGCGCCGGTGTGCCGCGCGAGTGGCCCGGTCAGCGCTTCGTTGAACGGCCGGACCGGAAGCCAGCCGGTCACCTGGTTGAGCAGCTGGGAGTGAATCGGCATGTAGGTACCGGACAGGAACAGCAGCGGGAACAGCACGAGCTGCGCGACCGCCGGCGCGGCCTCGGCGTTGGAGATCACCGACGCCACCGCGACCCCCAGCGCGCAGAAGCTGGCGGCAGCGAGCACCAGCGTCAGCGCGATCGCGGGCCACTGCGACGGGAACGGCACGCCGTACAGGCGCCCCACCCCGACGATCAGCGCGATATCGGCGAGGCTCACCAGCACGCAGTGCGCGAGCAGCCCGACGAAGTACGCCCAGGCCGGGAGCGGCGTAGCACGGATCCGCTTGAGGATCCCGTTCTGCCGCCGGGCCGCGAGCGCCACCGCGAGCTGCCCGTAACAAGAGCCGAGCACGCACAGCGCGGCGATCGTCGGGACGTAGTACTGCAGCGCCGACAGGCCGCCGAAGTACGAGCTCTTCCCCACCCCGCCGAACAGGGCACCCATGAGGGCCACGAACACGACGGGAAAGACGAACGTGAAGATGGCGCTCTGTGGGTTGCGCCAGAACGACAACTGCTCGTACCTGACCTGGTGGAGCACCAGGCCCAGGCGGCCGCGGCGGCGCGGCTGCGGCCCGGTGAGTGTGGCAGTGGTCATCGGGGGCTCCTTTCTGCTGCACCCGACGGGGCCTCGCCCCGGGTCAGCTGCAGGTAGACGTCCTCGAGGCTCGGCCGGTCCACGGTGAGCCCGGAGAGCGTAATGTCACGATCAAGGGCCCAGCTGGTCAGCCGGTGCAATTCCTCGGTCGGGCTGGCGGTCTCGATCACCACCGCACCGCCACGCAGGTCGGCGGGTACCGGAAGGCCGGTGACCGGGAAGCCGGGCGGCAGCGTGAAGCTGATGCGTGCCCGTTCCCTGTCGCGCCCGCCCAGGGCGGCCTGGCGGTCCCTCCGCCACCACCGCACCGTTGTGGAGCAGCACCACCCGGTCGGCGAGCGCCTGTGCCTCGGCCATGTCGTGGGTGGTCAGCAGGATCGTGGTCCCGCCCGCCCGCAGCGCACGGACCAGGTCCCAGGCGCCGCGGCGCGCGGCCGGGTCGAACCCCGTCGTCGGCTCGTCCAGGTACAGCAGTTCCGGGTCGCCGATCAGGCCGAGGGCCAGGTCCAGGCGCCGCTTCTGGCCACCGGACAGGGATCTGACCTTGCGCCGCTCCAGCCCGGCGAGGCCGACGAGGCCGATGACCTCGGGCACCTCCCGGGGGGCCTGGTAGTAGCCGGCCTGGCGGGCGATGGTCTCGCGCACCGTCAGGTAGGGCTCGACCGCGATGTCCTGCAGGACCAGCCCGGTCCGCTCGCGCAGCTCGCGCGCGGCCGCCTTGTCGCCCGGATCGAGGCCGAGCACCGCGACGGCACCGCCATCGCGGGCCCGGAACCCCTCCAGTATCTCCAGGGTCGTGGTCTTGCCCGCTCCGTTCGGACCGAGCAGGGCGACGATCTCGCCGCCGCGGACACGGAAGCTGACGTCCCGCACGGCCTGCACGGATCCGTAGCTCTTGCGCAGCCCGGCCACCGTGATGGCAGCCGGCTCTTCCTTGGTGACGGTTGCGGCGGCCGGTGCCGCCCCTGCGGTCAGTTCCGGGTGCACTGGACCTCCACGGTCAGGTCGAGGTAGCGGGCGGCCAGGCCGCGCGCCGCGGTGATGCCGAACTCGGTCCGGTCGATCCGTGCCGTGGCGCGGGCGGTGAAGGAGCCGCGGGACGCCTCGCACCGGGTGACCGTGAGGGTGACCGGCCGGGTGGTGCCGCGCACCGTCAGCATCCCGGTCAGGACTTGGGCGTGCTGGCCGGCCTCGATCCGGTCCGACCGGAAGGTCATCACCGGGTGCCCGGCTGGGTCCAGGAACCGCCGGGACAGCACACTGCCGTCGCGGGCGGGGTTCTTCGTGCGGAAGCTCGCGGTCTCGATCTCCGCGTAGATGGCGGACGCCGCGATCGGGTCGGCGACGTCCGCGGTGCCACCGCGGATGGCGAAGCTCCCCCTGACCCGCCCGAGCCCGAACAGGTGGCGGGTCGCGAACGTGACGCGGGAGCGGCCCGGGTCGATGTTGTAGTGGCCTGGCTGGGGTGTGGTCACGATGACCGCTGGTTCGGTTTGCATGTCCCCCAGTTCAGCCCGGCGGCCCTGCGCCGGGGCAGGGCCGCCGGTGGGGTCCTGCCGCGACGAAAGGATGCCGCGCCGGGGCGGCATGCGACTTTAGTAGGTTCCTGACGGGCCGAAGGTATTGCGGGCCTGGGTGGCGGGATTGCGATGCCATAGCGTGAACAGCATGAGGACCCGATCATGCGCCCCGCGGAACCAGGTGGCGCTGGACGTGAGCCTCGCGTGCTTCTTCGTCCTGGCCGACACCATTGCCACGCTGGTGGGTGGCTCCTGGTGGCCGGCGCATCCGGACAAGCTCGCCTGGGCCATGCTGGCGCTGCAGGCTCTCGCGGACGCTTCGCTGGTGGTCCGGCGGCGGGCGCCGATGCTCGTCATCGCCATCCTGACCGGGTTCACGCTGGCGATCTCGCTGCTGATCTCCCCGGTGGGGGCCCTGACCCCCGCGAACGCCGGGACCGTGTGGGCACCCTACGGGACCGTGCTTGCCGCCTACGGGCCGTTCTATTACCGCAGGGACCGGCGCGCCGCGTTCGCTGCCGTGGGTCTGATGACCATGGTCGCGGCCAGGGTATGGGATCCGTCGGTGAGCGTGATCATGGTAGCCGTGTTGCGGACGGCGGCCGGGCCACTGCTTGCGCTCTACCTCAACGCGCGGCGGGAGGTGCTCCAGGGGCTGCGGGACCGCGCCGAGCGCGCCGAGCGGGAGCGGCACCTGCTTGCCGAGCAGGCCAGGGCGGAGGAACGCGCCCGGCTGGCCGGCGAGATGCACGACGTCGTGACCCACCGGGTGAGCCTGATGGTGCTGCAAGCGGGCGCGCTCAGCGTCACCGCGACCGAGGAGGCCACCCGGCGGGCCGCCGAGGAACTCCGCGCCGCGGGCGTTCAGGCCCTGGACGAGCTGCGCGACCTGGTCGGCATCCTGCGCACGGCGCCGGAGGATGACCGGGAGCCGGCGACCTCGGGGCTGGCCGAACTGGTCGCCGAATCGACGGCCGTCGGCACACCCGCCGAACTGGTCGAGCAGGGCGACCCCGCGCTCGCCTCACCGGTGGTCGGGCGTACCGCCTACCGGATCGTGCGCGAGGCGCTGACGAACGTGCGCAAGCACGCGCCGGGCGCGCACGTGGTCGTCCGGGTCAGCTATGGCGAGTCGCAGGTCCGGCTCAGCGTCCGCAACACCGCGGGCACCACGCCGCCGGACGGCAGCCTGGCCGCGACCGGCTCCGGTGTCGGGCTGGCCAGCCTGCGCCAGCGCATTGAACTGGTGCACGGCACGTTGCACGCCGCGGGCACGCCGGACGGCGGTTTCTTCCTGGAGGCGGCCATGCCGTCCTACGTGCCCACGGCAGAGCCGGCGGTGTGAGCGGCATGGTCAGGGTGGTCGTCGTCGACGACGAGCCGATGGTGTGCGCGCACCTGCGGACGATCCTCGGCTCCGCGCCCGACATTGAGGTCGTGGATGAGGCGCACGACGGTGCGGCGGGCGTGGCAGCCGTGACCCGCAGCCGGCCCGATGTGGTGCTGATGGACCTGCGCATGCCCGTACTGGACGGGATCGGCGCGATCGAGCGGATCGTCAAGCTCGGTGATCCGCCGGTCGTGGTGGTGCTGACGACCTTCGACGCCGACCAGTACGTGCTGCGCGCACTGCGGGCCGGCGCGGCCGGGTTCCTGGTCAAGTCCACGCCGCCGGAGGACCTGATCGGGCTCGTGCGGGTGGCGGCCGAGGGCCACACGGTGCTCTCCCCCGCCGCCGCCCGGCGGCTGATCGCCGCTTCCGCCGACAGCCAGCCCGCACGGGAACGGGCCCGCAAGCTGGCCGGCTCGCTGACCGAACGCGAGGTGGAGGTGCTGACCTGCCTGGGCGAGGGACTGTCCAACGCCCAGATCGCGGGGCGGCTGTTTCTGTCCGAGGCGACGGTCAAGGGCTATGTGTCCCGGATGCTGGACAAGCTCGGCCTGGAAAACCGCACCCAGGCCGGCCTGCTGGCGCACGACGCGGGCCTGGCCGGCCGGTAGCACGCCGATCGCCGGCCAACTTTTCCTGCGTCACGCCATTCACCGCGACGAGGTCCGGAAAGTGCGGAAAGAGACCGAGTCGCGGCAGTCGGCACGTTCCTGGCCCTCAGGGTGCACTACTTGCGTTTGAGCAACAAAGTTCCGTAAACACCGACCCAAGGCTCTAGAGTGACGGAGGGCAGGGGCGCTGGACAGGCAGCGGTCGCCTTCCGGCGCATCGGCCGCACGTCACCCGGGGTAACTGCGACGTGCCCACACATCCGAGGGGGAGTGATGGTGACCGCGGTGGTTGCTTTGCAGAGCGTGGTGAGTCCGGCACCACGCAGCGCCTGGCAGGCGATCTTCGACCAGGATGTCGAGGCGGTCCCTTACCAGTCACCGCAGTGGACTGACGCGCTGTGCCGCAGCGCTCACCGCCGGGACGGCAGCAGGCTGTACACGTTCAGCGACGGGACCCAGATGGTTCTGCCGCTGATCGCGCATCCCTGGGTCCCCGCCAGCATGTACATGGCGGGGTCGATGCCCTGGGGCGGGGGCATCGGCGGCACGGTGAGCACGTCCCCGGTGACGGTGGAGCACATCCGCGCGGTGGTCGGCGACCTGGCCACCAATGCGCCGTACCTACGGCTGAGCATCCGCCCGAATCCCCGGGCCGGCGAGACCTGGAAGGCGGCGATGCCCGCGGGGACCCCCAGGGTCGACCGGCTGGCGCACGCCATCGACCTGGAGGGCGGGTTCGAGGCTGTCTGGCACAACCGGTTCTCGTCCTCCACCCGCAAGTATGTGACCAGAGCGGAGCAGGCGGGTGTGGTCGTCGAGTGTGATGACCAGGGCAAGCTGGTCCCGGTGTTCTACGAGTTGTTCCTCGAGGCGGCCCGGCGGTGGGCCGAGCAGCAGCACGAACCGCTCCTGCTCGCCCGGTTGCGCGGCCACCAGCGGGACCCGAAGGAGAAGTTCACCACGATCGCCGAGACCATGCGAGAGGCCTGCCGGATCTACGTCGCCTACGTCGACGGCCAGCCAGCGGCGGCGTGCCTCATCCTCAGCTACCACAATGTGAACGCCGCCCGGGTCGTGCTGGACCGGCGGCGGGTCGGTAAGAGCGGTGCTCCCGACCTGATGATGAAGTGCGCGATCGAGGACGCCTGCAAGGCCGGATGCCGCTACTTCCACCAGGGCGAGTCCGGGACGTCGAAGGGCATCGCCGACTTCAAGCGCCGGGTCGGCGGGGAGGCCTACTCCTACGAGGAGTACTACCTGGAGCGCCTCCCCGTCACCGCGGTCGATCACGCCGTGCGCACCGGGGTCAAGAAGCTCATCAACTTCAAGGACTGAGCCCCGCTCACCTAGCCGCAGGGTCTTGGCCATCTAGCCGCAAGGCACACACTGCGCGGAGCGCGCTGGTCACTGCCCCGCCGCGGTGAGACGATGGGCTGGTGAGTGCCACCGGAGAAAGCCCGCTACAGCAACTCGCCGCTGCCTGGCAGGCCGCGGCAGCGGTGGCCGGCGAGTGGGCCGAGCGCACCGCGGCCGTGACCGCCGAGGCGTTCCACAAGCTCACCAGTGATCCGGCCATCCGGGCGGTCATGGAAACCTGGCGCGTCGCCGTTGTCTGGCCGCAGCGTGACTGCGAATGCCTGTGCGCCATCTCGCACCCCGATGACGTCGGAGTATGCGATCACCGCGCGGTGATCACGCGCAGGCTCCCGGCCGACCGGGACCGCGGGATGGACGTCGCACTGTGCGCGCCGTGCGCGGTGGCGCAGGGCGTCGCGGAAATGCCCAGCTGACCTAGTCCCTCTCCTATCGGCGGCAACGCCTCGCCGCTCCGTTCCTCAATCGTGACGGGATCATCCGCCTTCAGGCGTGTTCGCGGAGTATCACAGAACACGCAGGCCCAGGACTGGGGGCGGAGACGAGGGCAAGGAGATCCTGTGACCAGAAGACCGAGGCTCGTCAGCCTCGCCGCCGCGACGGCGACAGTCGCAGCCATGACGATCGTGGGCCTGAGCGGCTCAGCCGGAGCCACGCCGCGCCAGGGCTACGTGCGCCTGGCCGGCAGCGCCGTGCCGTTCACCGGCCACGACCGGGCGACGGGAGCCGTGGCGGGCTCGCAACGGCTGACCATCCAGGTCTGGCTGCGGCCAGGCAAGCTGGCCGCCGCGCAGCAGTATGCGACGGCGGTGAGCACGCCCGGCAGCACGCTGTTCCACCACTACCTGAGCCCGGACGCTTACACGGCCAGGTTCGGGGCCAGCCGGGCCGCGGCGGGTGCGGTCGAGTCGTGGCTGCGCGGCCAGGGCTTCACCGGCATCCAGGCCGACCCGCAGCGCAACTACGTGCGGGCCACCGGGAACGCCGCGGCGATCAACGCGGCGTTCCAGATCCGGCTGGAGAACTACCGGTCATCGGCGAACGTGAACGCCGGGCCGTACCAGCTGCACGCCAACAACCAGGCGGTGGCCATCCCCGCATCCCTGTCCAAGTACGTGCTCGGGCTGACCGGCCTGGACAACGCCGCGCCCAAGCTGCCGCTGATGCGCCAGAAGGCGCACCAGCAGGGAGCCGCGGGACAGCCGACGGCCCCCTGCTCGCGGTACTACGGGCAGCACCACATCTCCGGGCTGCCCAAGGCGTTCGGGCGTACCTCGTTCCCGACCCTGATCTGTGGCTACCAGCCTGGCCAGATGCGGGCCGCCTACGGGGCCGATATGCGCAACGACGGCCACGGGCAGACGGTCTCGCTGGTCGAGCTGGGCCTGACCCCGGACATGTTCCTGACCTTGCAGGACTACGCGAAGGCCGGTCACTTCGTGGCGCCCTCCCCGCAGCGCTACACCGAGCTTTCACTGGGCAAGAACACCTGCGGTGACCCGTTCGACATCGAGGAGCAGCTCGACGTCGAGACCTCCTACGACATGGCCCCAGGCGCGAACCAGCTCGTGATCGGCGGGGATAGCTGCGACAACGGCGACTTCGGCAACCAGGGCCTGTTCGACGCCGACATCGTGAACATCGACGGCACCGCCGGAAACCACCACCCGCTGTCCACCATCAGCTCCAACTCCTGGGGACCGGGCGACGACTCCCAGCCGGCGATCCTGACCAACATCATGCACGCCTATCTGGTGCGCGCGGCCGCGCAGGGCGTCGGGATGTACTTCGCGTCCGGCGACTCCTCCGGGGTCGAGACCCCGGACGACCCGTTCAGCATCCTGGTCGGCGGCACCTCGCTGGGAATCGGCAGCCATGGCCAGCGCCTGTTCGAGACCGGCTGGTCCACTGGCCGTTCCGAAATCAAGAACGGCCAGTGGGGCCTGACGCGTGAGTACGGCGCCAGCAGTGGCGGCCCGAGCCTGATCTGGCCGCAGCCGGCCTACCAGCACGGCGTGGTGCCAAGAGCGATGGCGCTCGTAGATCCCGGCAGCCGCCTGGGCCTGGTCCGCTCCGAACCTGACCTCGCCGCCGCCGCGGACCTGTTCACGGGGTTCGCCACCGGAGCGCTGACGTTCCACAAGGGCAAGCCGCCGACGTTCAGTGAGTTCCCGGTTGGCGGGACGAGTGAGGCCTCGCCGCTGGTGGCCGGTATCGTCGCCGACGCCCAGCAGGGGCAGCACACGGTGTTCGGGTTCACCGACCCGGTGTTCTACCGGCTGGCCGGCACGGCGGCGTTCCACGACATGCTGCCGTCGACCCCCGCCACCCCGGCGGAGTTCCGCGGCGAGGTGTGCAACGTCGCGTTCTGCGGCGCCCCGGCGCTGATCACCATGGACGATCAGAGCCGCGCCATGCCCGGCTACACCGGCCAGGTCACGGTCAAGGGATACGACAACATGACCGGCGTCGGCACGCCGAACGGTCAGCAGTTCATCAACGCCCTGCGCAACATCGAGGGCTGAGATCCGCCGTGCGGCCCGCGCCGATCCTGGCGCGGGCCGCACGGCCGGGCGTGGCCTGCTCGGCGGCCAGCCGGGCTCAAGGGCGACGCGGAGGCCCGGGCCGGGTCATGCGGCGGCCCGTTCGCCGGGGGCTGCGTAGTGTCCCATCGGCATCAGCCAGCGAACCTCAGCGTAGGCAGCCCGCAGGCACCGACATCCGCGGCGAAAAGCGCACCGGCGTGTGGCTGGGCCGCCAGGTCCAGCTCGTCCAAGCCGTCGCACGCACTGGTCACATAAAGCACGCCGAGCCCCGGGCCGCCGAAGACCGGGCAGGTGATGTTGCTGGCCGGCAAGGACAGCACGGTGTCGAGCCGGCCGTCCGGGGTGTAACGGTGCACCGCCGACCCGCCCCACAGCGCGACCCACAGGCAGCCGTCGGTATCGAGGGTCATGCCATCCGGCAGCCCGGCGGCGGCCGGGACGTCCACCACACGCCTCCGGTTCCCCAGCCGCCCGGTCGCGGCGTCGTAGTCGAAGGCGTCCACGCCCTGCGTGGGCGAGTCGATGTAGTACATGGTGGCCCCGTCGGGGGTCCATGCCAGCCCGTTCGAGATCGTCACGCCGTCGAACAGCTTCGTGACCGCGAGGTCCGTGCCCAGCCGGTATACCGAGCCGGCCCCCGGGGTTTCGTCATAGGCCATGGTGCCGGCCAGGAACCGGCCCGCCGGATCGCACTTGCCCTCGTTGAACCTGGCCCGCGGACCGGGGTGCTCGACGACCGCGACCTGGTCGAGCCGCTGCCACTCCGGGTCGAGCAGCGCGAACCCGTCCTCGACGGCAAGGACAAGGCCACCGCCGTGGCGCAGGCCAGCCGACCCGACCGGCTTGCCCACACCGAACACGTCGTCGCCGCCGGTAGCCGGGTCGAACCGGTGCACGAGCCCGGGCAGGATGTCCAGCCATACCAGGCGCTGCTGCTCGGCATCCCACACCGGTCCCTCGCCGAGAACGGCGCGGCCGTCGAAGGCAACGTCAGGCCGCACGCTGGCTGGCATCGCGGCTCCTTTCGCGTGAGGTCCCCTTACAGGACTCCGAAACGGTCGTAGGCGTTGCGCAGGCTGCTCCCCGTTACCAGCGCGTCTCTGACGCCGTTTTCCTTGGCCACCTTCTCCAGCGCCCGGCCGACCGCCTCGTCGGCCAACCCGGCAGGGACGACGACCACGCCGTCGGCATCGGCAACTACCAGGTCCCCCGGCCGGACCGCCAGGCCGCCGACAACGGCCGGCTCCCGCCAGGCGGTCAGCGCGAGCCGGCCCTTGACATCCAGCGGCAGCATCCCGCGGCACCACACCGGATAGCCCATGACGGCGATCGTCTGAGCGTCGCGGCAGTACCCGTCGATCAGGGTGCCGCGGGCGCCCCGGACCCGCGCCGCGGTGGAGAACAGTTCCCCCCAGACGGCGGCCCTGGCCGAGCCGCATGCCCCGATGAGGACCACGTCATCGGGTGCGATGTCGTCGAGTGCGGCGATTTCGCCGGTGTAGGGCACGGCCGGGATCTCGTCCACCTCGGTGACCAGGAACGGGTTCGCCCAGCCAGCGATCACCGCGCCGTCGCCGAGCGGGCGGATGGCGGGGTCGAGCACGTGGTCCCGGTGGCCTAGATCGTCAAGGACGTCCGACACCACGGCCGAGGACAACCGCTCCGCGGCGAGCCCCGGCAGCGCGCTGCGATCTGTGCTCATTCCTGCTCCTCCGGCTGGACAAGTATCTTCACGTGTTTCGCGGGTTCGTCCCGCAGCAGCGTGAGGCCGCTTAGGGCGGCGCTCAGCGGGATCCGGTCGCTGATGAGCGGCGCGGCCCGCACGGCTCCCCGGCCGAGCAGCCCGAGCGCGATGCGGAAGTCCTCGTCCCAGACGTGGGACAGCGAGCCGATGAGGGACTTCTCGCCCATGACGAGGTCCAGCGGCGGCACCGTGGCCGGCCGGGTGCCGATGCCGAGCACGACGGCCCGCCCGCCGGCGCGCAGCGCCCGGATCGCGGTCTCGATGGCGGCGGGGGTGCCCGCGCATTCGACGGCGACGTCGGCCGCCACCGCAGCGGCTTCGCCGGCGGTGACGTGGCGGTCCGCCCCGAGGCGCATGGCCAGCGCCCGGCGCTCCGGCAAGGGCTCGACCACCGCCACGCTCTGCGCGCCGAACGCGATCGCCGCCTGCAGCACCATCAGCCCGACGGCTCCCAGGCCCACGACCGCGACCCGCTCCCCCGGCTGGAGCCCGCCGCGGCGCAGCGCCCGGACCGCCACGGCGAGCGGCTCCGCCAGTGCCGCCTCGTCATCGGCGACGGACTCCGGCACCGGCAGGCACATCCGCGCGGGCGCGTTGCACAGTTCGGCGAGCCCGCCGTCGGCGTGCAGGCCGAGCGCCCCCAGCGACGTGCAGCGGATGACCTCACCGCGCCGGCACCAGTGGCAGGAGCCGCAGTAGACGATCGTGTCGACGGCCACCCGCTGGCCGGGCACTGGCTCGGTGACACCCTCGCCGGCCGCGGTGACCACACCAGCGAACTCGTGCCCGAGCACCAGCGGCGCCCTGGCCCCGGTCACCGGATGCGGCACGCCGACCGGGATGAACAGCGGCCCGTCCTGCCACTCCTCGAGATCGGTGCCGCAGATGCCGCACCAGCTCACCCGGAGCTGGACCTCGCCGGGCCCCGGTGGCGGCGGCGGTGGCACCGCCTCGACCCGCACGTCGCCGCGGGCGTGCCAGCGCACCGCCTGCACGTCATCCGCCTTCCGCCGGCGGCCCGACCGGTTCGACCACGTTACGCAGCTCACCGAGACCGGTCGTCGCGATGATCACTTCGTCCCCGGTGTGCAGGGTGAAGTCCGGCGGCGGGACGATCGCGGTCCCGGTGAGCAGCACCACGCCCACCGGGAAGTCGAGCGCACGGAACAGCCACCGCACCAGGTCATCGGGGCTGCGGTGCAGGTCGGCCACCTTGACCGTGTCGCTGACTATCTCGGTGCCGTCCCGGACCACCCGCAGGCTGATCAGCAGCGACGCCAGGCCCGGGACCTCGTCCGGTGTGGCCAGGCACGGCCCGACGGCACAGCTCCCCGTGTAGATCTTGGCCTGCGGCAGGTACAGCGGGTTTTCGCCCTCGATGCTCCGCGAGGACATGTCGTTGCCGTTCAGGTATCCGACGATGTGGCCGCCGGAGTCAGCGACGACGGCGAGCTCGGGTTCGGGCACGTCCCACCCGGAATCCTCGCGGATGCCCACCGGCTCGCCGGGCCCCCGTACCCGGCCCGGTGTGGCCTTGAGGAACAGTTCCGGGCGCTCGGCCAGGTAGACCCGCTCGTACGGATCCGGTGTCCCGGTCTCGAGGATGCGGGCGTCACGGCTGCGGGTGTAGGTCACCCCGGCGGCCCAGACCTCCTGGCCGCCGATGGGCGCGACGATACGTGCGCCCGCCGGGACAGATCCCGCCGAGGGCCCCTGCAGCTCGGTGGCGAGCGCGTCCGGCACCGCGAGCAGCGCGTCGATGGTGAGCGAGGCGGCCAGCAGCTCCTGCGGGCCCTCGCCGGCCGGCCCCCGGGCGAGCCTGCGCTCGCCACCCATGGCCAACTGCCACAGCGCCATCCGCCTCTCCTTCCCGCCGTCCCGCTAGTGGTTGTGCCGCGGCACCTCAGCGCCGCTCGCCCCGACCAGGAAGTCCAGGTCAGCGCCCTGATCCGCCTGCAGGACGTGCTCGTGATACAGCCTTGTGTAGCCGCGGGGCCACGGCGGCTCGGGAGGTGCCCACCCGGCCCGGCGGCCGGCAAGCTCGTCGTCGCTCACGTCGAGCGTCAGCGTCCGGCCGGGCGTGTCGAGTTCGATCCAGTCGCCGCTGCGCACGAGCGCCAGCGGGCCGCCCACCGCGGACTCCGGCGCGACATGCAGCACCACGGTGCCGAACCCCGTGCCGCTCATCCGCGCATCGGAGATGCGGACCATGTCGGTGATGCCACGTCTGAGCAGCTTGCGCGGTAGCACGAAGTTCCCGATCTCCGGCATGCCGGGGTACCCCTTCGGGCCGGCGCCGCGGACGATCAGCACGGTGGACGCGTCGACCGGGAGGTCGTCGCGCTCTGATACCTCGTGGTACTCCTCGATCGAGTCGAACACTAGGGCCTGGCCCCGGTGCTTGAGCAGCTGCGGGGATGCGGCCGACTGCTTGATCACCGCCCCGCCCGGGCACAGGTTGCCGCGCAGCACGGCGGTCCCGGTGCCGGGCGGCTGGAGCGGGGCGTCCAGGCCGGCGATGACGTCCCTGTTCCAGCATTCGGCGCCTGCCACAGTCTCGGCGAGGGTGCGCCCGGTTACCCCGATGTGATCGTTATGCAAAAAATCGTGCAGTTCCCGCATGACCACCGGGAGCCCGCCTGCGTAACAGAAGTCCTCCATCAGGTAGCGCCCGGAGGGCATCAGGTTGACCAGCGTCGGCACCGGCCTGGCGAGCTCGTCGAAGTCGTCAAGGCGGAGCGGGACACCAAGCCGGCCGGCGATGGCGAGCAGGTGAATGACCGCGTTGGTGGACCCGCCGATCGCCGCGTTGACGCGGATCGCGTTCTCGAACGCCTGCCGCGTCATGATCCGCGACGGGCGCAGGTCTTCCCGGACAAGCGCGACGATGCGCTGGCCGGCGGTCTGCGCCGTGACGTAGCGGCGCGAATCGGGCGCCGGCCACGCTGCGGACCCGGGAAGCTGCATGCCCAGCGCCTCTGCCATGCAGGCCATCGTGGACGCGGTGCCCATCGTCATGCAGTGGCCGCAGGACCGGGCCATGCCGCTCTCCGCGGCGAGCGCCTCTTCCTGGGTCATTCGTCCCGCGACGAGTTCGGCCTCGAACCGCCACACATGGGTGCCGGAGCCGACATCCCCGCCCCGGAACTTGCCATTCAGCATGGGGCCACCGGTGACCATGATCGCTGGAAGGTCGGTGCTCGCCGCCGCCATGAGCATCGCCGGGGTGGTCTTGTCGCAGCCGGACAGCAGCACCACACCGTCAAGCGGGTTGGCCCGCAGCAGTTCCTCGACCTCCATGGCCATGAGGTTGCGGAACAACATCGCGGTCGGCCGCATCAGCGTCTCGCCGAGCGACATGGTCGGGAACTCCAGCGGGAACCCGCCGGACTGCCAGACGCCGCGCTTGACCGCGTCCGCCACCGCGCGCAGGTGCGCGTTGCAGGGGGTGAGCTCGGACCAGCTGTTGGCGATGCCGATGACCGGCCGGCCATCGAACGCCTCGGGTGTCATTCCCTCGGACCGCAGCCACGACCGGTAGATCATTCCGGCCCGGCCCTCGGCAGCGAACCAGGCGCCGCTGCGTGGCCGATCCGCACTCGCGGGATCGTGGCGGCCATCCTGCCCCATCCCGGCCCGCGGCCCGGCCTCAGCCGCCGGCTGCGCGGGTCGCGTCCCTCATCCTGCGCCAGCCCGTCGGCCGGTCACCCCGGAATGCCTACCCAGCGCCCACCTGCGTGAAGCTTTTCATCAGACAAACATCTGGGTGGGCGCAACACCGCTTGTCTGGCACGAACTGGCGGCCCTCGGCCGGGGCCTGGTACCGCCCCGCAAGCCTGCTACCAGCGCTCTACCAGATGCTCGCGTCCTGGCGGCGGCTCGTAGGATTCCGGCCAGAAATCCGTGACCCGGGTGATCAGCCCCTCGGCGAAGTCGAAGAACGCCATCGCATCATCGCTGTGCCCATCGAGGTGCCATTCGAACCAGACCACCCCGTGCCGTTCGTCGGCGATGACGACCTTGGGCCGCAGGTGCCCGTCCCCCGGGTACTCCTGGTTGAACCGCAGGTAATGGTCACGCCCGCGGATGCGCTCCCGCGACTGCGGGATCTCGTACACCACCGCGGGATGCAACAGCCCTGCCCAGGTATCCCAGTCCCTGGCCTCCAGGCTCGCGACGAAGCGCTCCACCAGTTCTCGGTTGCCGCTCACCCCGGCAAGCTACCGCACCCCCTGCTTGCTCTGTTCACCGCCGCCGGATACCTGCTGAGCAACCCGCCGCCACCGTCGGCAGCGAGTCCCCGCCTGACCCTGACAACGAGCGCGGAGGTCAGGCCGCGTCGAGGGTGATAACCGTCGCAGCCACAGTAGAAGGGTGCGGAATAGGCTGGCCGTCTTCTCGCAGCCCGGCCAGATGCAACACGATGGCCTGCCGCATCTCGTAAGGCTGTCGGTCCTGGAGAGTAGGGAACGCCACTGACATTCGTGTGGTCAGCGGACCCGGTGGCTGTGGAGCGGTTCTTCCAGGTCTTGCCGCGACTCGTCTAACTGGCGGGCTACCGACACAAGGGTTGTCTGGTTCGGCGCTGGTGGCTGGCCTAAGCTGGCTCGCCCGCGGGCAGGCTGCCGCTTATGGTGGTGCCGAGCCCGGGGGTGGAGCCGATGCGGAGGGTGCCGCCGACCGCGGCCAGCCGGTCGGCCATGCCTTGCAACCCGGTGCCGGGTGTGGGCTTTGCGGTGTCAAAGCCCTCGCCGTCGTCGGTGACGGTGAACTCGAGGTGGCCATCGGGGCAGGACAGGGCGACCGTGGCGGAAGAAGCACGGGCGTATTTCGCGACGTTTTGCAGCGCCTCCAGGATGCAGAAGTAGGCGGTGGCTTCGGCGTCCCGCCGGTAGCGGCCGATCCCGCCCACCTCGACCAGGACCGGAAGCGGGGCCCGGCCGGCCTGCGCCCGCACGGCTGCTCCCAGCCCTTGTTCGGCCAACAGCGGCGGGTAGATCCCGCGGGCCAGGGCGCGCAGGTCATCCAGCGCCGCGTGCAGCCCGTCCTTGAGCTCGCCTGTCAGTTCCCTGACCTCGGCGGGGTCGTCTGCGGCGTCGTCCAGCACGGCAAGCTGAATCATGAGCGCGACGAGTTGCTGCTGGGCGCCGTCGTGCAGGTTCCGCTCGATCCGCTGCCGTTCCTCGTCCTGGGCCCTGACCAGCCGCCGCCGCGACGCCCGCAGATCGTCGATGGTTGCCTGCAGCTCGGCGGTCAGGCGGACGTTACGCAGCACCAGGCCAGCCTGCGACGCCAGGTGGGCCAATAGCTTGTCCTCGGCGGCCGACACCGGCTCATTCTTGGGTTTTTCAATGGTGATCGCGCCGAGCAGCTCATCCCCGTGGCGGACGGCGATCGCCCGCGTCGCGCTGAGCTCCGGGAGCCTGTCGCCGCCGGTGAGCGGAACGACGGCGGGCGGGGAGGATCCGTGCGGCCAGGTCACCCGCGCGCGGAGCTGCTGGCCGACTCGTATCCAGACCTCCACCCGGACCGCTCCCGTGGCACCGGCCAGCACCGTTGACATCCGGTCCAGTGCCGCATCGGCGTCCAACTGCCCGGCCATGTCCTCCGCGAAGTCGGCGAGCACCTGGTAAGGCGTCGCCCGTTGCCCATACACGATCCGGTTCGCGACGAGCTGGGCCCGGCGGCGCAGCGGCTGGAACAGCACCGCGATCGCCAGCGCCGCCGCGGCCGTGAGGAGGGGACCGCCCGCGTAACCGGCGAGCGTCCCGATCCCGACCACGATGCCGACGTAGATGGCCGTGAGCACCGCGGAGATCAGGCCGTACCTGATGGTGCGGTTGATGATGACGTCGATCTGGTACAGGCCGTGCTTCAGGATCGCCACCGTGATGAGCGCGGGTATCCCGAACAGCGCGATAACCGGTGTCACGACATAGGCGGCGGTTGTCACGGGGTTCGCACCGGCCCCGGTGGCCGCGATGGCCAGCAGGGCCGCAACCTGGAGGAAGGCGATCGCGGCCACCGCCGGCGTGAGCCACTTGATCTGCTGGCGCACCTCGCGTCCGCCCGACCTGAAGCGGACCACCAGGGACACGAACGCCGCCGCCAGCACCACGGCGAGCAGCGCCCCCAGCCCGTTGAGGGTTCCGATCAAGACAGCGGACAGGACGGGACCTAGTGAACTGACGCCGAGCGGATTGGCAATCATCAGCGAGGCGCCGCCGGGAGCCGGCAGAGCCATCATCCGTGGATGCACCACGAACCCGGCCATCGCCAGTGCCGTGGCCAGCAGGGCCAGCGCGAAGAACGGGCGCCAGCGCGGTGACGGCAGCGTCCCGGACGGAAACAGCAGCAGCATGAAACCGAGCACGAGGAAGAGCGGGATGACGCTCCATTCGGCCAGCAGGCCCATCAGCTCCGGGGCCGGCAACGTCCCGGGCTGGGTGATGCCCAGCACGGCATAGGCCGAGGCGGATGCCCCGATCGCCAGGGCGGCCCCCTCGCCCAGCAGCAGCCAGCCGATCAGGTTTCCCGCGCGGCGGACGACCAGCGCGCCGAGCGTGGCATACAGGACCGCGGCGGGCGCCTCGCTGAAGTTGGAAATCGTGTCCGAGGTTGTCAGGCCGCCCGATGCCATGACCGTCAGCACCGCTCCGGCCAGAGCCAGCGCCGTAACCAGGGCCCACGCCGCAGCAGTGACACGCCTGGAGCGAGCCTTCGGTGCATCGTCGGCCGCCCCGTGGCCTATGCCAGCGGACGGTGCCGCGGAACTCACCTGCGCCACGATCGGACCTTATGATTCGCGCCGTCGTGACCAGAAGTACAGATACGCCGCGATGCCGAGGATGAGCAGCCCGTCGAGGGCGTGCAGCGCGCCGAAGATCACGTGGTCTTCCGCGAACCCGGCCAGCAGCGACTGCATCAGATTCGTCAGCAGGACAAGCGCGGCCGAGCCGGCGATCGCGCGGGCCCCCGGCCGCGCGATCACCGCGAGCACCAGGATCACCAGCGCGATCGCGCCCATGGAGAACCCGAGCGCGCGATGCGGTGCGAAGGCGCTATCGCCCGCGCCGGCCTGGTCCTGGAGGCGGAACGCACCCAGGCCGGCCAGGAAGATCTGGGCCACCCCGGCCAGCAGGAAGACCAGAAGCGTCCATCGGTACCCGAGGAATGCGCCGCGGCGCAGCCCAGTGATGGGCGCGGTCGTGTCCTGCCCGGCGCCGGCAGCGACCATATGCTTCGATCTCATCGTGTCCCCCGCGTCGTAGGCAAAGGCTTAGGCTGCCAACGCTAAAGCCATGGCCTGCTCGGGGACAGGGTGGTAACCGCCGGGCCGGGGTGAGGCTGGCCGCACCCGCGGTTGCGGATACCTCACTTTTCAGCCATCGCCTTGACGCCCGCGCCCGCCCAGGCCGCCAGCGTATGGTCCTCAGCCCAGCGGATCCTGCGCTGCTGGTGATTCTGGGTGGGCGTCAGCCGCAGCCAGACCTCAGTCTCGGGCACTTCGTCCACGGCTAGGACGTACACCTGGCCTGGGGCTTGCCGACCGTTAGCCACACGACTTGGCTGGTGGGCGCACCTGGATTTGAACCAGGGCCAACCTGCTTGTAAGGCAGGTGCTCTACCCCTGAGCTATGCGCCCGCCGTCGGAACGGCCGGGCCCAGCGTACCGGGTCAGCGGGCGCCGAGGTGGCGGGCGGCGAGGTCCGCGACGGCCTGGCTCACCGCGATCCGGTTGCGCAGGCGGCCGAGCCTGGCGTCCATCGCCGGTCCGGTCACACCGCCAAGGAGCGCCTGCTCGAAGTGGATTGCTCCGATGTATGCCGCAGCGAACCGGATCCCCTCAGGGAGGGCCGATCGTTCGGCATCATCAAGACGCCGCCAGCGGGCATAGCCATCCAGGACGGCGGCGATCCGCCCCGGGTCCGGCGAGATATGCCACGCCTCCGGCCGCCCGGCAGGCAGGCCCACGTCAAGGTGGCATTCGAGCAGGCAGTAGCCGAGGTCCACGACGGGCAGCCCGAGCCCGCCGTTCTCCCAGTCGATCAGCACGACCTCGCCCGCCCCGGTGACGACCGCGTTGCCCGGCCAGGCGTCGCCGTGCACCACCGCCACGGGCAGGCGCCCGAAAGCGTCCCGCTCCGCGAGGAGCGTCGAGCGGAACTGCGCGTGCAACGGGCGCCACTCCCCCGGCAGCATCGGCGCGACCGCGTCGAGTCGTTCCAGCGCGGCCGGGACCGCCGCCGCGGGATGCCACGACGCCAGTCCCACGCCGGGCGCCGGGCCGAGCGCGTGCAGCCGGCCAAGCGCCGCGCCCAGCGGCCCGAGGTGCCCTCCGCCGGGCAAAACCGACCGGCCGGGGATGTCGGTGGTCGCCCAGGTCAGCCAGGCGCCCGCCACCCCGATCAGGTCGCCGGTCCTGGTCGCGACCACGCGCGGCGCCGGGTAGCCCTGCGCGGCCAGCCAGGCCAGCGTGGCGGCGCGGCCCTGCAGCCAGCCGGTGATCGACTCGGTGCCGCAACCGCGGAGGTGCGGGGCAAGCAGCACGTCGCAGCGGTAGGCGCGGACCAGCACCACGCTCCCGTCCGGTTGCCGCATCCGGTACCCGACCTCGGTGCCGGACACCGAACCGTGGTAGCGCCGCACGGACGCCGGGTCGAGCCGGTACTCGCGCAGAATCCGGCCGACCACGGCGGCATCGGTCATGGCCTGGCCATCACCTGGCGGCGCCGCGGCCGAGGACGCGCTCAAGCGCCAGGGCGACCTCCTCGGACAGCCCGGGCGCGCGGGCCGCACCGGGCCCCGCGGGGGCCGCCGCCAGCGAGCCGGGCGCGTCCGGCGGAACGGTCATCCCGCAGTCGCGGCATTCCACCTCGCCGAGCCGGCGCACCAGATGCACGCTGCCGCACTGGCGGCACTTGTCCAGGTCGGACGTCCAGTCGGTGGACGCCTGGCAGCCGGGGCACACCAGGACCTGTTCGTCGCCCTTGACCCCGCGGCGCCACGGGCTGTGCCCGCGCGCCGGGTCCACCTGCCGTGTACCGCAGCGATAGCAGGGCATCTGGTTCCGCTTCCTCGCCAGACCGGGCGTGCCCCCTGGAGGGGTCAACCCAGCGCGGCCAGCGCTTTCTGGTAGTCGGCGATGTCACGCGCCTGCGGGATCGGGTGGACCACCTTCCAGTGGACCACGCCGTCCTTGCCGATGATGAAGGTGCCGCGCACCGCCAGGCCGCGGCCGGAGTCGAACACGCCGTACGCCTGCGCCACGCCGCCGTGCGGCCAGAAGTCGGAGAGCAGGCCGAACTCGAAGCCCTGCTGCTCCGCCCAGACCCGGTGCACCCACGTCGAGTCCACCGACACCGTCAGCAGTTCCACGTCGTCCCGGTCGACCTCGGGAAAGTCGTCCCGCATGGCGCACAGCTCGCCGCTGCACACCCCGCTGAACGCGAGCGGGTAGAACACCAGCACCACGTTCTTCTCGCCGCGGAACCCGGACAGCGTGACCGGCTGCCCGTGCTGATCCTTGAGCTCGAAATCGGGGGCCTGCTGGCCCACCTCAACCGCCATTCCCCGGTCCCTTCTGCCGCGGCAGCCGGCCCCTGCGGGGCCTGCCGGGCATGACACGCTCGCCAACGTGCCCAGTGTGCCACCACGGCGGACCCACCCGGGCCGTTCCGTAAGCGGATCGTGACGTGACCGCAGCCCGCGCGTCACCGGCCCGGTACCAAGGCCGTCCGGCACCCACGCACGCCTACGGCCGGTCGCGCCGTCGTGTGCCCCGTAACGCCTAGCGAGTCAGCGCCGCGCCCTCGGCGCCACCAGGCGCGTGCCCAGCCAGTCGCGCCCGGCGGACAGGCTCGACGTCTGGGACAGCCCGGCGGTCGGTGCCACTTCCCCGATCTCGCTCGGCTCGACGTAGTTCTCCCGGCCCGGCTTGGGCGTCAGGAGCCAGATGTACCCGCCGTCCGCAAGCGGCGTCAGTGCGTCCGCCAGCGCGTCGAAGAGATCACCGTCCCCGTCGCGCCACCAGAGCAGGACCACGTCGACCACGTCGTCGTAGTCCTCGTCGACAAGTTCCACGTCCTTTTGCTGGGTGATCGCTTGCCGCAGCGCTTCGTCACAGTCGTCTGCGTAGCCGATCTCCTGCACCACCTGGCCCGGCTTGATGCCGAGTCGCTCGGCCAGGCCAGGTTGGTCCTGAGCCTGGCGCGCGGTCGCGCTCACTAACCCCTCCTCAAACCCTTTCTCACGGCGCCAAAGTCCCCGCACTGGTCTCCGATCCCGGCCACCCTGCCCGGGATGCTGGCACCAGGCGCGCTACGTCCGCGTCGGCACTTCTTGCCCGCACAGTCCACACTGGGTCGGGCCCCCGCGCAAGTGTCAAGAGGCTCAGACACGAAATCTGGTCACACGCGAAGCGTTCCCACTTCACCCAAGGCCTACCCGAGGAAAGACATTCGTACCTGTCTATCCGGATTATCGACATTCAGGTCCACCAGCGCTATCGATTGCCAGGTCCCCAGCGCCATCGACCCGCCCAGCACCGGGATCACCACAAACGGCGCCAGGAACGCTGGCAGCACATGCGACCGGCCGTGCCCGCGAGACCCGTGCGCATGCCGCCACCTGTCGTCGGCCGGCAGCAGTCCGGCCAGCACCGCCAGCAGGTCCTCGTCGCTGCGCGCGCCGAGTTCCATGAGCACGAGGCCTGCGGTCGCATGCGGGACGAACACATGCAACAGCCCGTCCCCGCCGCCCGACGCGCGCGCGGCGAACCGCGCGCATTCTCCGGTGATGTCGGCGACGCGCTCACTGCGCCCGGTTGAGGCCGCAAAAACTTCGGTTTCCATGCCGAACGATCTTCCCTCCAGCCCGCAATCCGCACATCCTGCCGCGTCCCGGGGCGGTCAGGTGCCAGGCACGCCGGGGCGAAGATGCGTTTAGGCCGCGCGCGTATGAGAATTGGTCTGGACAACCTCCTACGCGCAGGCGGGTCACCAGCCACCTGCGCAGCACCGACGTGGCGGTGACCAGCCGCCCACCCTTGCGGAAGGCGGGATAGCCCGTGGCTGCCGGTCGTCAGCGCTTCTCTATCATCAGCGACGGACTGCCCACCCAATTGCCGGACATCGACCCGGACGAGACCAGGGAGTGGGTGGATTCGTTCGACAGCGTGGTCCGCACCCGCGGCCGGGCGCGCGCCCGGTACGTGATGCTGCGCCTGCTGGAACGGGCCCGCGAGCAGCAGGTGGGCGTGCCCGGCCTGCGCAGCACCGACTACATCAACACGATCCCGCCCGAGCGTGAGCCGTGGTTCCCCGGCGACGAGTACGTGGAGCGGCGGATCCGTGCCTACATCCGGTGGAACGCCGCCGTGATGGTGTCCCGGGCGAACCGCGCGGGCCTGGGCGTCGGCGGGCACATCGCCACCTACGCCTCCGCGGCCAGCCTGTACGAGGTGGGCTTCAACCACTTCTTCCGCGGCAAGGACCACGGCGAGTCCGGGGACCAGGTATTCATCCAGGGGCACGCCGCGCCCGGCATCTACGCCCGCGCGTACCTGGAGGGCCGCCTGACCGAGGAGCAGCTCAACGGCTTCCGCCAGGAGCTGTCCACCCCGGGTGGCGGGCTGCCCTCGTATCCGCACCCGCGGCTGATGCCCGACTTCTGGGAGTTCCCCACGGTCTCCATGGGCCTCGGCGCGCTGAACGCCATCTACCAGGCGCGGTTCAACCGGTACCTGCTCGCCCACGAGATCGCCGACACCAGCCGGTCGCACGTCTGGGCGTTCCTCGGCGACGGCGAGATGGACGAGCCGGAGGCGCTCGGCGCCATCGGCGTGGCCGCCCGTGAGGAACTGGACAACCTCACCTACGTGATCAACTGCAACCTGCAGCGGCTGGACGGCCCGGTGCGCGGCAACGGCAAGATCATCCAGGAGCTCGAGGCCGTGTTCCGCGGCGCGGGCTGGAACGTGATCAAGGTCGTCTGGGGCCGGGACTGGGACCCGCTGCTGGCACAGGACACCGACGGCGTGCTGGTCAACAAGATGAACACCACGCCCGACGGGCAGTTCCAGACCTACTCGGTGGAGTCCGGCGAGTACATCAGGGAGAACTTCTTCGGCAGCGACCCGCGGCTGCGCGCCATGGTCGCCCACATGAGCGACGACCAGCTCCGCAACCTGTCCCGCGGCGGGCACGACTACCGGAAGGTCTACGCAGCGTTCAAGTCGGCGACCGAGCACGTCGGCCAGCCGACCGTGATCCTCGCGCACACCATCAAGGGCTGGACGCTCGGCCCGGACTTCGAGGCCCGCAACGCCACGCACCAGATGAAGAAGCTCACCGTCGCCGAGCTGAAGGAGTTCAGGGACCGGCTGTACCTGCCCATCCCCGACGCCGCCCTGGAGGCGGAACTGCCGCCGTACTACCACCCGGGCGAGAACTCCGACGAGATCGAGTACATGCGGGAGCGCCGCGCCGCGCTCGGCGGTTACCTGCCCAAGCGGGTGGTCCGCGCCAAGCCGCTCGCGCTGCCCGGCGAGAAGATCTACGACGAGCTGAAGCAGGGCTCGGGCAAGCAGGCCGTCGCCACCACGATGGCGTTCGTCCGGCTGCTCAAGGACCTGATGAAGGACCAGGCCATCGGCAACAGGTTCGTGCCGATCATCCCGGACGAGGCGCGCACGTTCGGCATGGACTCGCTGTTCCCCAGCGCCAAGATCTACTCGCCGCACGGCCAGAAGTACGAGGCGGTCGACCGGGCACTGCTGCTGTCTTACAAGGAGTCCGAAACCGGCCAGATCCTGCACGAGGGGATCAGCGAGGCGGGCGCGATGGGCTCGGTGATCGCGGCGGGCACCTCCTACGCGACGCACGCGGCGCCGATGATCCCGGTGTACGTGTTCTATTCGATGTTCGGCTGGCAGCGGACCGGCGACCAGATGTGGGCGCTCGGCGACCAGCTCGGCCGCGGGTTCCTGCTCGGCGCGACGGCGGGCCGCACCACGCTGACCGGTGAGGGACTGCAGCATAACGACGGCCACTCGCAGCTTCTCGCCTCGGTCAGCCCGGCCTGCGTGGCCTACGACCCGGCATGGGCCTACGAGGTGTCGGTCATCGTCGCCGACGGCCTGCGCCGGATGTACGGGGAGAGCCCCGAGCACCCGCACGGCGAGGACATCTTCTACTACCTCACGGTCTACAACGAGCCGTACCAGCAGCCGCCGATGCCCGCGGACTCGCCCGAGGCGCGGGCCGAGCTGGAGCAGGCGATCCTGCGCGGCCTGTACCGGTACGCGCCCGCCGCCGGGGAACCCGACAGCGAAAAGCCCAGGGCGCAGATCCTCGCTTCCGGGGTGGCGGTGCGCTGGGCGCTGGAGGCGCAGCGGCTGCTCGCCGAGGACTGGGACGTGGCCGCGGACGTATGGTCGGCGACATCCTGGACCGAGCTGCGCCGCGATGCCCTTGCGTGTGAGGAGTGGAACCTGCTCAACCCCGACGCGCAGGCCCGGGTGCCGTATGTGTCCGAGGCGCTGGAGGGCCAGCAGGGGCCGGTGGTCGCGGTGAGCGACTGGATCCGGGCGGTGCCCGACCAGATCGCCCGCTGGGTGCCCGCGCCGTTCACCTCGCTGGGCACTGACGGGTTCGGCTTCTCCGACACCCGGCCCGCCGCCCGCCGGTTCTTCCACGTGGACGGGGAATCGATCACGCTGGCGGTGCTCAGCCAGCTCGCCAGGCGCGGCGAGGTCAAGCACGAGACGCTGTCCCAGGCGATCGGCAAGTACCGGCTTGACCATCCGGTCAGCGACCTGGCCGCGGGCCGGTGAGCGGGCCCGCCGCCTGGCCGCGGTGCTGGTAACGGCCCTGGCGGCCGGCGAACTGGCTTTCGCCGAGCACTGGAACGGGACAAGCTGGTCGGTGACCACCAGCTAGCTGCCCTGCCCCGCTGACCCCACTAGCCCGGCGATGTATCGTTTGACGTTATACCGTCTCACGGTATAGTGGTGAGCGCTATAACGTGAGGCGGAACACATACCCGGAGGGGCCGTGGTGGAGGAACTGGATCGGTGGGCAGACCCACCGCTGCTGGTGCTGGCCAGCCTGGCGGACGAGCCCCGGCATGGTTACGCGATCATCCAGGACATCGCCCAGACCATGGGGGTGCACCTGTCCGCGGGGACGCTGTACGCGGTGATCGCACGGCTGGAGGCCCGGGGCCTGATCGAGCCGCTGACACGGGACGGGCGCCGCCGTCCCTACCGGATCACCACGACCGGTGCGGAGGAACTGGCACAGCAGGCCGAACGCATGCGCCAGGTCGCGCACGTGGCCAGCGCCAGGCTGAGCACCAGGACCGGGCTGGCCGGGGCATGAGCGGCCATCGGAACGCATCGGATCCGCAGCCGGGAGCATCCCTGCTGGCCCGCGCCGTGGTGGCCCTCTACCCGCCCGCCTGGCGGGCCCGCTACCGGCAGGAAGCACTCGAACTGCTCTGCGACCTTGGCGGCGGCATGCCCGCAGCGGCCAGCATGGCCTGGCGTGCGGTGCCCGCCTGGCTCCGGCCGCCACAGCACCTGCACGACCGGCCCGGGCGGATGCGGGCCAGCCTGGCGACCGCCCTGGTGGCCTGGTCCATGCTGGCTGGCCTGGGACTGGTGTTCGAGCAGCTCACCCAGCAGCAGCCGATCCAGCCGCCCGGCCATGCGGTCATCGGCTGGTCGTATGGCGTGTTCGACGTGGCCTTCATCCTGTCCGGGCTGCTCCTGGCGGCCGGCGGCCTGCCGCTGTGGCTGCTGATGCTGCGCCGGGCCCGCCGCCAGCGCAGCGCGCGAGACACCGTCTACCTGCTGCTGCCCGCCCTGGCCCCGGCCGCTTTCCTGGCCGGCCTGGTCATGCTGGCCGGGCTCGTCAGCCACCCGGGCGGGATCGGGCCCTGGTGGTTCCTGGCCGTCACCGTGGCCGGCTTCAGCGCAGCGGCGGCCGCCGCCGCCGGGCCCGGCCTGGCCCTGCGCCGGCTGCGGCCCCGCGGCCCGGCAGTCCGGCTGGCCAGCATGGCTTTCGCCGCGGCCACCGCCACGATGCTGGTGGCGGGCGCGGCCAGCGTGATCGCCGGTGCCGCCCTGTCGGCTGTGGGCGCACGGGTTCGCCGGGTACCACCAGGCCGGGCCGATCGGTGGCTACCTCGCCCTGGTCACCATCGCCGGGACGGTGGCCGCCGTCAGCGCCGGGCGCGGCGCCAGGGCCGCCCGCCGCTGACGCCGGCGCGCTGCACGGGCGGGCTCGGCAACCGGGCGGCCGCCGTGACAGGCTGGAGCGGTGACAGCGTCTGTGCAGGTACCCGAACCCGAGCCGGCGGTGCCCGCACCGGCGGGCGCGGCCGGGGTGCGGGCCGGGCCGGTCCGTACCCAGACGGTCCGGGCCGAGACGATCCGGCGGCTGGAACAGGCCATGGGCACGCTCGGCACCGCCGCCATGGCCTCCATGGAGCAGCGGCTGCCGTGGTTCCGCGCCCTGCCCGCGGAGAACCGATCCTGGATCGGCCTGGTCGCACAGGCCGGCATCGCCGCGTTCGTGGACTGGGTGAAGCACCCACAGCGGCGGCCCGCCGTGGCCGGTGAGGTGTTCGGCACGGCACCCCGCGAGCTGGCCAGGGCGGTGAGCCTGCAGCAGACCGTGGAGATGGTGCGCATCACCATCGACGTGGTCGAGGCCCAGGTCGACCAGCTTGCCGCGCCCGGCGGTGAGGCGGAACTACGCGAGGCGGTGCTCCGCTACACCCGGGAGGTCGCGTTCGGGGCCGCACAGGTCTACGCCCGCACCGCCGAGGCCCGCGGCGCGTGGGACGCCCGGCTGGAGGCCCTGGTGGTGGACTCCCTGGTCCGCGGGGAAGCCGCGGACGGGCTGCACTCCTGGGCGGCGGCGCTGAACTGGTCCTCCTCCCCCGTGGCGGTGGTCGCGGGCAGCGCGGACGACGGCGAGCCGGAGGGCATCATCGAGGACATGCGGACGATAGCCCGCCGGTCCAGGTTCGACCTGCTGGCCGGGGTCCAGCGCGACAAGCTGGTGGTCGTGCTCGGCGGCAGCGCCGACCCGCTCGCCGCGGCACAGCAGCTCGCCGGCCGGTTCGGCCCAGGGCCCGTGGTGGTCGGCCATGCGGTCGCCGACCTGCACACCGCCGTCCCGTCCGCGGCCGCCGCGCTTGCCGGGCTGCGGGCGGCACCCGCGTGGCCGGACGCGCCGCGCCCGGTGCTGGCCTCCGATCTGCTGCCCGAACGCGCGCTCGACGGCGATGAGGAGGCGCGCGCCGAACTGCTCGCCGACGTGTACGAGCCCATGCTGCGCGGCGGCGCGGCCCTGGTCGAGACCGTCACCACCTACCTGGAGCAGGGGTTCTCGCTGGAGGCCGCGGCGCGGCTGCTTTTCGTGCATCCCAACACCGTCCGTTACCGGTTGCGCCGGGTAAGTGAGCTCACCGGGCTCACCGCGACCACCGGGCGGAGCGGATTCACCTTGTGGGTGGCTATCATCCTCGGCCGGCTCGTTCACAAGCGAACGTGACCTGTCGGAAACCTACAAAGAAACCCGGCACAAGTTCGTCATCTTCCTCATCCCCCATGGCGGACTTCTACAGTGCAGGCTAAAGGGATGCTTGTTATCGCGGCCCCGGGCCAGGGCGCCCAAGCCCCTGGTTTCCTGACGCCCTGGCTGGACCTGCCCGGCTTCGCCGACCGCATGGCCGCCTGGTCCGACCTCGCCGGGTGCGACCTGATCAGGTACGGCACGACCGCGGGTGCGGAGGAGATCACCGACACCGCGATCGCCCAGCCGCTGCTGGTCGCCGCGGCGATCGCGGCCGCGGAATCACTGGGTGGTGGGGCAACCGCCGGGCGTGCCGGGGATCTGGGCCGGATCCGCCGTCAGGCGGTCATCACGGCCGGGCACAGCGTCGGGGAACTCGCCGCCGGCGCGATCGCCGGCGTGCTGTCTGCCGAGGACGCGATGCGCCTGGTCGGCGTGCGCGGCCGGGCCATGGCCAAGGCGGCGGCCGCCGAGGCGACCGGCATGACCGCGGTGCTCGGCGGTGATCAGGACGAGGTGCTCACCGCTCTCGCCGGGCACGGGCTCACCCCGGCGAACGTGAACGGCGCGGGCCAGATCGTGGCGGCCGGGACCATGACGCAACTCGACGCGCTCGCCGCCGCCCCGCCGGCCGGCGCCCGGCTGCGCCCGCTAAGCGTGGCCGGCGCGTTCCACACGGTCCACATGGCGCCCGCCGTCGACGCGCTGCGCGAGGCGGCGGACTCGATCACCGTCCGCGACCCCGCCGTCATGCTGCTCTCCAATGCCGACGGTGCGGTAGTCACCTCGGGCCGCGACTGGCTGGAGCGGATCGTCACCCAGGTGAGCGCCCCGGTGCGGTGGGACCGGTGCATGCACACGATGGCCGGCCTTGGCGCAACCGCGCTCATCGAACTCCCGCCCGGCGGCACGCTGACCGGCCTGGCCCGGCGGGCCCTGCCCGACCTGGCCCGTGTCGCGCTGAAAACCCCCGAGGACCTGGCGGCGGCGCGCGGGCTGCTGACCGAGCACGGTACGCCGGACCACCACTACGCCGGCCACACCCCCGAATGGCGGCTGCTTGTCGCCCCGGTGGCCGGCACGTTGCGGGCCGACACCGAGGGCCAGGACGTCGCGCCCGGCGCTCACGTCCATCCCGGCGCGACGCTGGGGCACGTGGCGACCCGTAGCGGGCAGGAGCCGGTCAGCCCGGACTTCGCGGGCATCGTCCTGGAATGGCTGGCCGAGGACGGCGATCCGGTGGCCGCAGGCCAGCCGCTGGTCCGGCTGCACCCGGAGGCCGCTGCATGATGCCCGCCGCGCAGGGTAAGGGGCCCCGAAGCCCGCACCCGATACGGCCCAGGAAGAGGTGAACACGATGCAGCTGCCTGAAGGTTCCCGGGGCTCGCGGATCCTCGCGTTCGGCGGGTATCAGCCGGCGAACGTGCTCACCAACGAGACCCTGGCGGTCACCGTCGACACCAGCGACGAGTGGATCCGCAGCCGGGTCGGCATCGAGAGCCGACGGCTGGCCAGCCCGGACGAGAGCGTCGCGGACATGGCCGTGGCCGCAGGCGGCAAGGCGCTGGCCGGCAGCGGGCTGTCCGCCGCGGACATCGACCTGGTCATCGTGGCCACCTGCACCCCGGAAGTACAGATCCCCAACACCGCGGCCACCGTGGCCACCCGGCTCGGCATCAACGCACCCGGCGCCTACGACCTGAACGCGGCCTGCGCGGGCTTCTGCTACGCGCTCGGTACCGCCAGCGACGCGGTGCGGGCGGGCAGTTCACGCAACGTGCTGGTGATCGGTGCCGAGAAGCTGTCCCAGTGGGTCGACTGGACCGACCGCTCGACCTGCATCATTTTCGCCGACGGTGCGGGCGCCGCGGTGGTGAGCCCGGTGACGGAACCGGACGACGACCCCGGCATCGGGCCGGTGGTGTGGGGCAGCGACGGCGGCATGGCCGACAAGATCTACATCGCCGACCGGAACTCGTTCATCCACCAGGAGGGGCAGGCGGTGTTCCGGTGGGCCACCACCGGGCTGCACCCGGTCGCGCTGAAGGCCTGCGAGCGTGCCGGAGTGGACCCGGCCAGCCTGGCCGCGTTCGTACCGCACCAGGCGAACCTGCGCATCGTCGAGGCGATCGCACGCAAGCTGGGCGCCCCGCAGGCGCTGGTCGCCAACGACATCGTGCACGCGGGGAACACCTCGTCCGCGTCGATACCACTCGCGCTGTCCCGCATGATCGAGCGCGGCGAGCTGTCCTCGGGCGACGCGGTCCTGCTGCTCGGCTTCGGGGCGGGCATCAGCTACGCGGGGCAAGTGATCAAGGTACCCTGACCTGGCTCAGGCGGCGGGCACCTGTCCCGGCGCGGGTCACAACCGGAGATAACGAAGGAGAAACGCATCCCATGGCAATGACCGAACAGGAAATCCAGACCGGCCTCGGGGAGATCATCGACGAAGTCGCGGGCGTCCCCGCGGACGAGGTCACCCCGGACAAGAGCTTCGTCGACGACCTGGACATCGACTCGCTGTCGATGGTCGAGATCGCGGTGGCCGCACAGGACAAGTTCGGCGTGGAGATCCCCGACGACGAGCTGAAGAACCTCAAGACCGTGCAGGACGTCATCAACTACGTCCGCCGCGCGGAGGTCTCGGCCTGATCGCCGGGACCGCTGGCCGCGGTGCCGCCAGCTCCACGGCGGCACCGCAGCGAAGGAGCTGATGAGCAGTGCTGGCAGACCAGCCACGTGTCGTGGTCACCGGCCTCGGCGCGACCACACCGCTTGGTGGCGACGTGCCGAGCACCTGGGAGGGCATGCTGGCCGGGCGCAGTGGCGTCGCGGTGCTTGCCGATGACGGCTACGCGAGCCTGCCGGCCAGGATCGCTGCGCGGGCCGCGGTCGACCCGGCCACGGTGCTCGACCGCGTCCAGGCGCGGCGGCTCGACCGGTGCGAGCAGTTCGCGATCGTCGCGGCCAGGGAGGCGTGGGCGGACGCGGGCACACCCGAGGTGCCACCCGAGCGGCTCGGGGTGGTCGTGTCCAGCGGCATCGGCGGGATCTCCACCATCCTCGCTGGCTACGACACGCTGAACGACAAAGGCTGGCAACGCATGTCCCCGTTCACGGTGCCGATGCTCATGCCGAACGGCTCCGCGGGGTGGATCGGCATCGAACTCGGGGCGCGCGCCGGGGTGCACACCACGGTGAGCGCGTGCGCGTCCGGCGCCGAGGCCATCGGCTACGCGATCGACATGATCCGGCTGGGCCGGGCCGACGTGGTGCTGGCCGGCGGGACCGAGGCGGCCATCATCCCGCTGAACATCGCCGCGTTCGCCGCCATGCGGGCGCTGTCCACCCGCAACGACGAACCGGAGCGCGCCTCGCGCCCGTTCGACAAGGGCCGGGACGGTTTCGTGCTCGGCGAGGGCGCGGGCATGGTCGTGCTCGAGTCCGAGGAGCACGCACGGCGGCGCGGCGCGCAGGTGCTCGCCGTGGCGGCTGGCGCGGGCTATTCGGCCGACGCGCACCACATCGCCCAGCCGGAGCCGAGTGGGCACGGCATCGTGGCCGCCATCAAGGCGGTCCTCGCCAATGCCGGGCTGGACCCGGACCAGGTGGTGCACGTGAACGCGCACGCCACCTCCACCCCGGCCGGTGATGCCGTGGAGGGCCAGGCCATCGTGGCCGCGCTCGGCCCGGCGGCCGACGGGGTGGTGGTGTCCGCCACCAAGTCGATGACCGGGCACCTGCTCGGTGGCGCCGGGGCTGTGGAGGCGGTTGCCACCATCCTCGCCCTGCGCGACCGGGTGGCACCGCCGACCATCAACCTGGACGACCCCGACGAAGAGGCCCTGGTCGACATCGCCACCAAGCCGCGGGAACTCGCCCCGCACGGCAGCGCTCCCATGGCAGCGCTGAACAACTCGTTCGGTTTCGGCGGGCACAACGTGGCGCTCGCCTTCACCGCCGCCTGACCCGCTCCCCGCGCCGCAAGGAGGCTCCGGTGACCGTACTAGACAGCCGTATCCAGCCCGAGGCTGGAACACGCCCGGCAGGCACCGACGAACGGCCTGCGCCGGCACCGATGAGCCGGAACCCGGAGGACCGCCTGGCGGCCCTGTTCGACCCAGGGACCGTCCGGCTGCTCACCCCGCACGACGACAGCGGCGCGGTGGCCGCTTGCGGCCAGATCGACGGCATGCTCGCGGTGGCCTTCGCCAGCGATCCCCGGGTGCAGGGCGGCGCCATGAGCGCTGCGGGCTGCGCCGCGATCGTGGCCGCCCATGAGGAGGCCGTCGCGCAGGGCGCGCCGGTGATCGGCCTGTGGCACTCCGGCGGCGCCCGGCTGCGTGAGGGCGTGGAGAGCCTGCACGCGGTCGGCACCGTGTTCGCCGCCATGACAAGGGCCTCGGGTGTGGTCCCGCAGATCTCGGTGGTCCTGGGCGCCGCGGCGGGCGGCGCCGCCTACGGGCCCGCGCTGACCGACGTGGTGATCCTGTCCGAGCAGGGCCGGATCTTCGTCACCGGCCCGGACGTGGTGCGCAGCGTGACCGGCGAGGACGTGTCCATGGCCCGCCTCGGCGGCCCCGAGCCGCACTCGCGCAGGTCCGGCGTGGTCCACGTGGTCGCGCCGTCGGACGCCGACGCGATCGAGCGGGCCAGGGAACTGGCCTTGCTGCTCGGCGCCCAGGGCCGCATCGACCTGGGCGCCGCGGCCCCGGACGGCGCGCCCGACCTGGGCAGCTTCCTGCCTGACTCGCCCCGCCGCGCCTACGACGTCAAGCCGATGATCGGCGCCCTGCTCGACGGCCCCGGCATCGAACTGCATCCCAGGTGGGCGCCGAATGTGGTCACCCATCTCGGCCGGCTGGCCGGCCGGACCGTTGGCGTGATCGCCAACAACCCGCTGCGGCTCGGCGGCTGCCTGGACGCCACCTCGGCGGAGAAGGCGGCCAGGTTCGTGCGCATGTGCGACGCGTTCGGCGTGCCGCTGGTGGTCCTTGTGGACGTCCCGGGCTATCTGCCCGGCGTCGGCCAGGAGTGGGACGGGGTGGTGCGCCGTGGCGCCAAGCTGCTGCACGCCTTCGCCGAGGCCGAGGTGCCCCGGATCACCGTGGTCATGCGGAAGACCTACGGCGGTGCGTACATCGCCATGAACTCCCGCGCCCTCGGCGCGACCAAGGTCTTCGCGTGGCCCGGTGCCGAGATCGCGGTGATGGGCCCGGTAGCGGCGATCCGCATCCTGCACCGCCGTACCCTCGCCGACGTGCCGCCGGAGAAGCTGCACGAGGTCGAGACGGACCTCGCCGCGGAGCACCAGCGCGAGGCGGGCGGCCTGGAGCGGGCCCAGGACCTGGGCGTGATCGACGAGGTCATCGAGCCGTCCCAGACCAGGGAGGCGGTCATCCGGGCCATCGCGGACGCGCCGCAGCGCCGCGGCCACCACGGCAACATCCCGCTGTGACGGCCCCAGCTGGTGGCTGAGGCGCCGCGCCCGGCGTGCGAGGGCTGAGGTGACCGGAGCAGGCGAGCAGCCAGGCGCGCGGCGGCTGCTGGTGGTCGAGCACGGCCGCCACGCCCCGGCGGGGCTGCTGGCGGACTGGGCGGCGAGCCGGTCGCTGCGCATCCAGACCGTCGCGCTGCACGCCGGTGAGCCGCTGCCCGCGGCGCCGGGCTTCGATGCCGTGGCCGTTCTCGGGTCCGAACTGACCGCCTACGACGACTCGCTGCCCTGGCTGGCCGCCGAGCTTCAATTCATCGAGCGGATGCTGGCCGCGTCCGTGCCGGTGCTCGGCATCTGTTTCGGCGGCCAGACCCTGGCCAGGGTGCTTGGTGCCCGGCTGTACCGGCTGCCTACGCAGGAGATCGGCTGGGTAGAGGTGACGACCGCGCATCCCGGCCTGGCGGAAGGACCGTGGCTGTCCTGGCACCGCGACGCCTTCGAACTGCCCGCGGGCGCGGCCCAGATCGCCGCGAACGCGGTCTGCGTGCAGGGGTTCTCCTACGGCCCGCACGCCGGGCTGCAGTTCCATCCGGAGGCGACCCAGCCGATCGCCGCGTCGTGGCTGCGGTTCGCCGTGCCGCCACCGGGCGAGGAGATCACCGGCCCGCTGTTCCGCAACCCGGACGGCGCCTGGGACCGGGCCGCAGCCCACGCTGCCACGCTGTTCTCGGCCTGGCTGGACGGCGACCTGGCCCCCGCATGACGCGACGGCCGGGCACCGGTGGCCCCAAAACCGGTTGCGGCCGCCCGTAGAGTCGGCTGCGTGGAAAGCGCTGACTTCCCCGCCCCCGCGCTGCGCGCCCACCCCCGCACTGCGGCACTGCTCGCCGCGTTCGACGCGCAGGCCAGGGCGGAGCCGCCGGACCCGCCGCCCGGCGTATGGCACGAGCACGACGGCCCGGTGCTGCGCGTGGTCGGCCAGGAACGCGGGTTCATCAGCGCGCCGCGCGACACCGGCGCGCGTGGCGCCGACCTCGACCGGCTGATCGCCCGGCAGCGGGACTACTTCGCCGCCCGCGGCGAGGCGGTCGAGTGGAAGACCTACGGCTACGACGAGCCGGCCGACCTGCCCGACCGGCTGCGCGCCGCGGGTTTCGTCCCCGAGGACCCCGAGACGGTGGTGGTCGCGCTCACCGCGGCGATCGCGGCCGAGCCCGTGCTCCCCGACGGCGTGGTGCTGCGGCAGGTCACCGCCGACGCGGACATGCGCCGCATCGGTGAGATGGAGTCCGATGTGTGGAGCATCGACCGGACTTGGACCGCTGACCACCTGATCCGGCAGGTCGCGGCCACGCCGGATGACTACATCGTGCTGACCGCCGAGGCCGCCGGCCGGGTGGTCGCGGCCGGCTGGCTGGAGATGCACCCCGGCTCCCTGTTCGCCGGCCTGTGGGGCGGTGCGACCCTGGCCGAGTGGCGTGGCCGGGGCATCTACCGTGCCCTGGTCTCCAGGCGGGCCCAGCTAGCCGCCGCCCGCGGCGTCCGCTACCTGCAGGTCGACGCCTCCAGCGACAGCGCCCCGATCCTCCAGCGCCTGGGATTCCAGCCCCTGGCCACCACCACCCCCTATCGTCTGGACCCCGCAGCGCTGAGCACGGGATCCGCGGGCCTGGGCCATGCCTTCCGATAGCGCGCCCGGATGCTGCGCGCCGGCCCGGTCAGCCTGCTACCTCCCGGATCCGGCCGGTGTCGCTGTCGGCGATCAGCACGTTGCCCGCGCCGTCCACCGCCACGCCCTCCGGAAGGCCGACCCACGAGCTCGTGCCGGGACCACCGTCGCCGAAGAAGCCCTGGTTGCCATCGCCCGCCAGAGTGTAAATATCGCCTGCGGTCATCGGCTGCCCGTAGAAGGTGCCTGTCTTGACGGCGACCACCCGCACCCGGTCGTCGAAGGTGTCAGCGATCACCAGGTTGCCCGCGGGGTCCACCGCCACCCCGATCGGTCCCTGCAGCTCGGCGCTGCGCGCCGGGCCGCCGTCGCCCGGGAGGTGCCTGCCGCCGCCGGCCACGACGTACAGGTTCCCCGCGGTCATCGCCCGGCCGTAGAACGTGCCCGTGCTCACCGCGAGCACGAACACCCTGGCGGCCGCGGCGCTGGTGATCACGACGTTGCCCGCGCCGTCCACCGCCACCATGGACGGGTCTCCGAGCGTGGCCACGGTGTAGACGTCGCCCGCGGTCATCGCCTGGCCGTAGAACGTGCCGGACGTGACCGCCACCACCTGGACGCGCCTGTTCCGGCTGTCGGCGATGACCAGGTTGCCCGCGTGGTCCACCGCCACGCCCCCCGGGGAGTGCAGCCCGGCCTTGAGCGCCGGGCCGCCATCCCCGGATGTGCCCCGCGCGCCGTCGCCCGCGACCGTATAGATGTGCCCGGCGGTCATCGCCTGGCCGTAGAAGGTGCCTGACGCGGCCGCCACCACCCGGATCCGGTTGTTGCCGGCGTCGGCGATGAGGAGGTTTCCCGCGGCGTCCGGCACCACATCGGATGGAACCGACAGCTTGGCCGCGGTGGCCGGGCCGCCGACACCGGAGAACCCCTGGGTCCCGTTCCCGGCCACGGTGTAGATGTCGTGGGCGGTCATCGCCTGCCCGTAGAACTCACCGGTGCGGGCGGCCACCACCCGGATCCGATGGTTCCAGGTGTCGGCGATGACCATGTTGCCGACTGCGTCGACAGCCACGCCACCGGGGAAGTCCAGCTCGGCCCGGAGCGCGGGACCGCTGTCACCGGAGAAGCCCTGGTTGCCCTCCTGGTGGGCGGGCGCCCCGTTGCTGGCGACCGTGTAGATGTGCGCGGCGGTCATCTGCTGCTGGTAGAACGTGCCGGACGTGGCCGCCACCACCCGCAGGCGGCCGTTGTTCGTGTCGGCGATGACCAGGTTGCCCGAACCGTCCACGGTCACGCCCTCTGGGTACGCGACCTCGGCGGTGGCCGCGGGCCCGCCGTCCCCGGCGTACCCGGGCGTGCCGGTCCCGGCCACGGTGTAGATGTGGTGGGCGGTCATCGTCTGCCCGTAGCGCGTGCCGGTGCTTGCCGCCACGATCCGCACCCGCTGGTCGAAGGTATCCGCGATCACCAGGTCACCTTCGCGGTCCAGTGCCACAGCCGAGGGGTCGTCGAGCCGTGCCTTGGTGGCCGGGCCGCCGTCGCCGAGGCTGGCTCCGCCGCCGGCCACGGTGTAGATGTGCCCGGCCGTCATCGTCCGGCCGTAGAACGTGCCCGTGGCAGCCGCCAGCACCCAGATCCGGGCGTTGTAATAGTCGGCGATGACCATGTTGCCCGAGCCATCCAGTACCGCGGCCTCGGGGCCGAGCCCGGCCTTGGTGGCCGGTCCGCCGTCACCGGAGAGTTTCGGGGAGCCGTTCCCGGCCACGGTGTAGATGTGCCCGGCGGTCATCGTCTGCCCGTAGAACACGCCTGACCTGGCCGCCACGACGCGGACCCGGCTGTTGGCCGAGTCGGCAATGACCACGTTGCCCGCGCCGTCCACCGTCACGCTGCTGGGAAAGTTCAGCTCGGCGTCGGTGGCGAGGCCGCCGTCACCGGTGAAGCCCGCGGTCCCGTCGCCGGCCACGGTGTAGATGTCGTGGGCGGTCATCGCCTGCCCGTAGAACGTACCTGACCTGGCCGCCACCACCTGGATGCGCTGGTCTACATCGTTGGCGATCAGCAGGCTGCCGTCATGGTCGGCCGCCGTGCCGCAGGTCTCGACGTTGGCGCTGGTGGCCGGCCCGCCATCGCCGACCGGTGAGATGGCGTCGGTCCCCGCGGGGGTGGTCAGCCAGTCGGTGGCCGGATTCACCCGGCGTACCGTCTGCCCGCCCGCGATGTACAAGGCACCGGCCCCGAATGACACTCCGCAGGGATAGGACACGTCCACGGCGGTGGCCCGGCCGGGCCCACCGACGCCCCCAGCGACGGTCGATATCACCCCCGCTGCCGCGCTCCCGGTGCCACGGGCGGCCGCGCCGCCCTGGTGTGCCGCCGCCTGCGCGAGACCGCCGCTGGCCAGTAACGCCGCCAGCGCGCCGCCCGCCCCGAGTATCAGAAAGCTGCCGGCCCCGCTGAACCGCGAATCCCTCACGACGCCCCTCCGTCCCGCCGGGCACCGTCGCGCCATGTGCTGTGCCGTGACCCGGCTCCACACCTAAGACGCGCAACCGCACCCCTCGGATGGCGGCCCTAGCTCCGCGGCGGTAGCTCCTGGAGGGACCAGGTGTTGCCGTCGGGGTCGCTGAAGAAGACAAACCGGCCCCATGGCTGCTCGTCGACCTCGCTGGCCTCGACACCGTGGTCGATCAGGTGCTTGCGGGCGGCCGTGGCATCATCGACCACCATCTGGACGCCCTTCTGCGACCCGGGTGGCATCTCGGTCACCCCGGTGCCCATCACCACCGAGCACGCCGACCCGGGCGGAGTGAGCTGCACGAACCGCAGGTTCTCACTGACCTGGTGATCATGGTCAGCATTGAACCCCACCTGTTCTACGTAGAAGGCCTTGGCGCGGTCCACATCGGTCACCGGGATGGCGACAAGCTCGATCTTCCAGTCCATGGTGTGAGTCTAGGCAGCGGGTCTGACACTCACCGGTTCTGGTATCTGTGGGGTAAGGAGGGTCCCGTGGAACCAGTCCAGGCGTTGCGGCAGATCGCATTCCAGCTCGAACGGGCCGGTGCGCCGACCTACCGGGTGCGGGCGTTCCGCCGGGCCGCCCAGGTGATCGCCGGCCTGGACGCGGGTGAGCTGGAGCGGCGCATCCGCGAGGGCACGCTGGAGGCGCTCCCCGGGATCGGCAAGACCACCGCCGAGGTCATCACCCAGGCGGCGGCCGGGCAGGAGCCGGAGTACCTGGCCAGGGTGGTCGCCGAGGCACCGGCCACGGAGCACAGCGCGCTGCGGGCGGCGCTTCGCGGTGACTGCCACACCCACTCGGACTGGTCCGACGGCGGCAGCCCGCCGGATGAGATGGCCGAGGCGGCCCGGGACCTCGGGCACGAGTGGATCGCGCTGACCGATCACTCGCCCCGGTTGACCGTGGCCAACGGGCTGTCCGCCGAGCGCCTGGAAGAGCAACTGGAACTGGTCGCCCGGCTCAACACCACCATGGCCCCGTTCCGCATCCTGACCGGGATCGAGGTGGACATACTCGACGACGGCTCCCTGGACCAGTCTGAAGACCTGCTCGCCCGGCTCGACGTGGTGGTGGCCAGCGTGCATTCCCAGCTCCGGATGCCGGCCGGGCCGATGACCGCCCGGATGGTCGCCGCGGTGTCCAACCCGCACGTGGACGTGCTCGGGCACTGCACCGGCCGCCTGCTCGGCGGGCGCGGTGGCCGCGGCCGGCCCGAGTCGGCGTTCTACCCGGAGCACGTGTTCGCCGCCTGCCGCGACCACGGGGTCGCCGTGGAGATCAACAGCCGGCCGGAACGCCGAGACCCGCCCAGCCGGCTGATGCGCCAGGCCATCGAGATGGGCTGCCTGTTCACCATCGACAGTGACGCACACGCGCCCGGCCAGCTCGACTGGCTCGGCTACGGCTGCGCGCGCGCCGAAGGCATGGGCATCCCCGCGGAACGGATCCTCAACAGCCTCCCCGCGGACGGCTTCCTCGGGCGCACCCGCTAGCCACGGGGTGCGTAACGCAAGGACCTCGCCTCAGCCACCGCAGGCGGGGGCCGGTCAGCCTCTGTTCATGTGCTCGGCGGTGCGGTGCAGGGCGCCGAGCACCATGTCCCAGAACCCCGGAGCGTCGACGGACATCGCCACGAGCGCGTTGTGCGCATCGGCGCCGAAGTCGGTCACGGTCATGCCAGCGGTCCACCGGCCCTGCGTCTCCACCTCGACGTGGGCCGGCTGGCAGCCGAACAGGCCGGGCGCGGCGACCAGCGCGAGCGCGCATACGTCGTGCACCGGCTGGCCGGGCGCGGCGGCAACGCTGTGGTAGCCGCGCAGGCTCGGCAGCAGCAGCTCATCGCTGAGCGTGCCAAGCGCGCTCAGCCGGTCGCGGATCTCGGCGGTCGCCAGGGCCTGGTGGGTCACGTCGAGCCCGGCCATGGTCACCTGCCAGCCCGCGGCGAACACGATCGCCGCGGCCTCGGGATCGCACCAGATGTTGAACTCGGCCGCCGGGGTCATGTTCCCCCGGCCCGCCGAGCCGCCCATGATCACGAAGTCGGCGACCTGGGTGACCAGCGGCGGATAACGGCGGACCGCGAGCGCGATATTGGTCAGCGGGCCGGTAGCGACCAGGGTCACCTCACCAGGCACGGCCGCGATCTGCTCGATGAGGAAATCGACCGCGTGCGCGGCCACGGGCGCGCCGCTGGGCGCGGGCAGGCGCGCGGCGCCGAGGCCGGTTTCGCCGTGCACGTCGTGCGCCTCGGTGAAGGGGCGCAGCAGCGGCGCCGGGCTGCCGGCCGCCACGGGCACGTCTGACCGGCCGAGGAACTCCAGCACGGCCAGGGCGTTACGGGTGGTCTTGGCCAGGCCGACGTTGCCCGTGACCGTGGTGATGCCGCAAAGCTCCAGTCCCGGGTGACCGCACCCGAAGGCGATCGCGAACGCGTCGTCGATGCCGGGGTCGCAGTCCAGCAGTACCTTCCGTGGCGCCGCCTCCGACGGTGGCGGCGCGCTCACGCGGCCATGCCAGAATCCCGCAGCAGCGCCTCAACCCGGCCGTAGATATCCCGCAGCTGATCGGGGGTGGCATCCGCCCTGACCGCCGCGATCAGCGGGTGCCCGCCGTGCATGGCCCGCTGCAGCAATGCCCGGACGGCAACCGCCTGTCCTGGTGTCCATTCGTCGGGGACGGAGATCTCGATCGTCATGTCTCCTCCAGGCTCGCTATCCAGCCCAGCGTGCCGCGTGCCTGCGGCCCGAATCCCCAGCCGCAGTCCGGGCCGCGGCTGCCGGGTACTGCCCGCCGCGCTGCGGCACGGAAACATTGGCCGGTCAGCTCGATTCTATCGCCGGCCGTGGTCGGCTCCGTGGACCGCGCTGCCCGTCAGGGCCGGGCTCAGCCGGTGGCGTGCAGCCAGCGGACCGGCGCACCGTCGGCCGCGCACCGGAACGGTTCCAGCTCGTAGTCCCATGGTTCGCCGAGCAGCCGGGAAAGCTCCTCTTCCAGGGCGCTCGGCGCATCCCAGCCCTCGACGCCGCCATGACCCAGCCGCGCGACGCCGCCGGCCGCGGCCGCCACCGTCATCGCGGCGCGGAGCCGGTTCTCCGGCACCAGGACGTCGCCGTTGGCCATCGTGACGGCCGAGAACACGCCGAGCGCGGGTGTGTAGCTGAATCGCACGGCGTCACAGCCCGGGCTGGCTTCCTCGGTGACCTCGAAACGCAGCCGGTTCCAGCCGGCCAGCGCGGAGGTGATCTCCCCGGCCATACCGGGCTGGCCCTGCCAGTCAAGCTCAGCCCGGAGCATGCCGGGCGCGGCTGGCTGGCTTACCCATGGCATGCTCACAGGCACACCAAGAACCCCGGCCACCGCCCATTCCACATGGGGACTGAGCGCCGGGGGCGCGGAATGTACGTGCAGAACGCCGCGAACGGTCACCCTGGCCTCCCTGCGTGCGGACGAGGTGCGTCTTCCCCAACGACCTCGGCTCCGCCGCCGGCCGGCCCAGATGCCCGGCTCTCGCGACATGCTGCCGCTAGCACTCCTCTTCGGATTGTGCCTCACGACCGGCACCCGGCGCTACCCCGTTGCCGCGTGTCGTGCCGCTGATTGCCCGGTCTTGCATCGCTCCTTGCCCGCGCAGTAGCGCTCCACGCCCGCTGTGGCCCGCCACTTACCGCGTGTCGCGGTGTCGTGGTGTAGTGGACTCGTGGATGCCAGCGCGGGCACGACCGACGCCACTGGGCGCCTCACCGAGCGCGACATCGCCGCCCTGCTGTTCGTCGCCGACATGTACGCCGTGCAACTTGACCAGCTCGCGGCCGTTCTCGGGGTCACGCAGGCGCGGGCCCGGGCCGTCGCCCTGGGCTGGCGGCGGTCTGGCTATGCGGAATCGGCCAGGCTCGGGCCCGGCCTGCCGTGGTTCTGGCTGACCCGGTCCGGGCTGTTCGCGTGCGGGCTGCCTTACCGGGCCTCCCCGCCCGCCTTATCGCGGCTCGCGCACCTGCGCGCGGTCACCGCGGTGCGGCTGGCGCTCGAGGCGACGGCCGGGTATACCGCCGCGGGGGCGTTCTGGCGCGGTGAGCGCCGCCTGCGCGCCAGAGCCGGGGGCCGGGTCGGCTTACGCGAGCACATCCCGGATGGCGAGGTCCACTGGCCGGACGGCGGCCCGGCCGGTTTCGCCGGGGAGTGCTGGGCGATCGAGGCCGAGCTGACACCGAAGACCGTCGCCAGGACCGCCGCCATCATGCACGAGATCCTCGCCAGGACCGGGGACTACGGCTGCCCGGCCGCGCAGGCCCAGGTGCCCGGGGCGCCGCCGCGGCACGCGCGGGTGGTGTACCTGTGCTCCGCCGCCGCCCGGCCGACGGTGGCCCGGGCCAGGGCCGCGCTGCCCGATGCCGCGGGCCGGGTCGAGATCCGTGGCCTGCCGCCCGGGGCGGACATGGGCGGGGCGCCGGGCCGGGGCGGGAGGCGGGCCCGGTGATCCGGCGTTATCTGGGCCTGATGGCGGTGCTGGCGGTGCTCCGCGGGGCGGGCAGGCTGGCCAGGATCGCCCTGGCCGCGGCGCTGGTTGTGGCCGCAGCGCCGGTCTCGCTGGTGGCCGCGTTCGCCCTGACGCTGGCCTGGTGGCGTGGCTGGCCGCCGCGGCGGCTGTACCGGGCGGCGCTGGCCTGCCTGCCCATGGTGGCGGTCTGGCTGGCGGCGGTCGCCGTCAGCAGCCGGTCGGCCTGGCAGGCCGCCGCCGCGCCGTACCATGCCTGGCTGTCCTCCTGGCATCAGGTGGCGGCGGGCTCGGCCGCGCTGGCCGCCACGACGATCGCCCCGGTCGCGATCCCGCTCGGCCTGGCCGTCGGCGGGCTGGCCTGGTCCTGGCGGATCTACGCGATGGAAACCGGGACCGGCGGGATCTTCCCCACCTCGCCCGCCGCCTTCCGGGCGCGGCAGTGGCGGCACCAGGTGCGCACGGCACGCGCGCGGATCGCCGCGCCCGGCTCGGTGCCGCTGGTCTCCCGCCGCGGCGCCATCGTGGCGGGTGCGGTCATCCGCGCGTCCGGGCACCGGGCCGTGGATCTGGCGATGATCCCCTACCAGCGGCTGCGCTCACATCAGGTGGTCATCGGGACCACCGGCACGGGAAAGACCACCCTGTTGCTCCGGCTATGGGCCGGGTTCCTCACCCGCGGGCTGCAACTGCACGCGGCGGGGGCCGCCCGGCGCCCGCTGCTCGTGGTGCTTGACTGCAAGGGCGGTGCCGACTCGCGGCGGATCGCGGACCGGGTCCGCCGGGTACTCCGCGGCGCCGGCGCACGGTTCACCGCCATCTGGCCCGACGAGGCCAGCCTGTCGCTGTGGGAACTTCCGCCGGCCGATCTGACCACCACGCTGCTCGACATGATCGAGCACGGCACCGGGAGCGCGGCCTACTACGCCGACGTGATGGAGGCGATCGTCGCCCTCGCGGTGGGCGCGCCCGGCGGGCCGCCCGCCAGCGCGGCGGATTTCCTCGGCAGGCTGGACGCTGGCTGGCTCGGCCTCGCCTATGCCGGGCCCGGTCACGGCGACGAGGCCGCGCTGCTCAGGTCGGCCGCCCGGCACGTCACGGACATCGCGCTGCGGTTCCGCACGCTGTTCCGGCGGCTGGGGCCCGGGCTTGACGGGCCGGGCGGCTACGGTGACGCCGACGCCTGGTACTGCATCCTGGAGGGAACCGCCGACGTGGCGGCCGCCGAGTCGCAGGCCCGCGCGCTGGTGGATCTGCTCGCCCATTACGCTGCGCACGGCCCCGGCGCCGGGCGGGAGATCCTGCTCGCGGTGGACGAGTTCAGTGCGGTGGCGCGGCGGCTGCCGATCTGGCAGTTGTATGAGCGGGCGCGGTCGCTGGGCCTGGCGGTGCAGGTGTCGGCGCAGTCCTGGCAGGGGCTGGCCCCCGACGATGACGACAGGTACCGGCTCGCCGCGACCGCGGACGGCGGTATCTGGCTGCTGCGCACCCCCTATCCCGAGCCGGTCACCGCGCTGGCCGGGGAGCAGCCGGCGCTGGACACCAGCCGGCGGCTGCTCGGCGTGCCCCGCTGGGGACGTGAGGGCTCCTCACGGGTCCGCGGGGAGCCGGTGGCCGACCCGGCGCTGATCCGCCGCCTCGACGTCGGCCAGGTCGCCTACATCTACCGCGGCGGGGTCACCTTCGTACAGGTCAAACGGCTGATCGCGGCACCCGCAGCGCTCGCAGGCGCGCGGGTCGCCAGCGACGTGCCGCCCCCGGCCGGGGCGGGTCACCAGGCGGCATCACCGCGCGCACCCGTGCCAGCCGCCCAGGGCACCGGCCCGCAACTGCCCGACGCGGTGGGCGTTCCCGTCCCGCCCGCAACGCCTGCCCCCGACGTCACCGCGCTGCTGGACGAGGCGTTCGGCCCAGAACCAGGGTGAACCGGCTGGCCCGGCGGACTCTAGTGACCGGACTGGTATGACCTACAGCACACGGGCAGAAACCGGGCACGGCGCCCGCCGGACTCGGCATCATAGTGACTGGCCGGGAGGTGGGAGGACTGGAGCATGGCTGTGCAGCCAGCGCTGGAGCCGCTTCGCCGGTGGGATCCGGAGCGCATCGGCCCGTACGTATTACTGGGCCGCCTGGGTGCCGGGGCGATGGGCCAGGTGTTCCTGGGCAGGTCCACCGCGGGCCGGCTGGTAGCTGTGAAGACGATCAAGATTGAGTTCGCCGAGGAGGCCGGGTTCCGGTCCCGGTTCGCCCACGAGGTGGCCGCGGCCCGCCGCGTCAGCGGAGTGTTCACCGCCGCCGTCGTGGCCGCTGACGCCGACGCTGACCTGCCGTGGCTGGCCACCGCGTACGTGCCCGCGCCCTCGCTGACCGAGCTGGTGCGGACCTGCGGCCCGCTCCCCGTGCCGGCCACCCGGTGGCTGGCCGCCGGGTGCGCCGAGGCGCTGGAGTCGATCCACACCGCCGGGCTCGTGCACCGCGATTTCAAGCCGTCCAACGTGCTGGTCTCACCGGACGGCCCGCGGGTGATCGACTTCGGGGTGGCCAGGGCCGCCGAGCGGATCCAGCTCACGGTGACCCGCGGCGCCGTGGGCACCCCCGCCTACATGGCGCCGGAACAGGCACGTGACACCCGCCAGGCGTCGGCCGCCAGCGACATGTTCTCCCTGGGCGCGACCCTGCTGTACGCGGCCACCGGGCACGCCCCGTACCAGGGCGAGACCGTGATGGACGTGCTGGTCCGGCTCGCCACCGAGCCGCCGGATCTTGCCGGGCTCCCCGGGGAACTGACCGATCTGGTCACCTCCTGCCTGGAACGCAGCCCGAGGAAGCGGCCCACCTCCGCTGGCCTGCTCGGTGAGCTCGGGCCGTTCGTCGCCGGTCCCGCGGCGCACAACGGGCACCACGCCTACCTGACCGCCCCGGCGATGGCGCTGATCGGCGACTATCAGCACGGCCCGCAGCTTGCCGCCGAGCCCCCGGCCGGCGAGGCGACCGAGGGAGGGACCGAAGGCGGGGGCGCCGACGATGCCACGTTCGGGTCACGCACCGCCCTGTCGGCGCCGCGCGGGCCGCTGCTGCGCCGCTGGCTGACCCGCAGGCGCACGGCGGCGCTGCCTGGAAAGCCTGGCGCCGCACCGCGCCGCCCGGGCTCCCCCGCCGGACCGGCCCGCGAGAAGCGGCACGGCACCGCGCTAGGGCTGGCCGGGCGCATCGGGGTGGGCGTCGCCCTGGTGGCGCTGGGCGCGCTGATCGCGGTGGCGCTGGAGGGCGGGATCGGCAAGCCCGCATCGTCTTCCTCGCAGAACCCTGCGGGAGTGCCGCCGTTCCAGCCGACCGGGCCGCCGCCCAGTTCGCTCCCGCCACTGTCCGGCAAGATTCCAGGGATCGGGATGATCCAGCCATTCGGCGACGGGGTCAGCGGCTTCGTGGTGCATGGCGCCGGCTGGCCACCGCGCAGCACGGTCACGCTGACCATGGCCGGCCGGAGCGTCCGGGTGGCGGTCGACGGCGCGGGCGCCTTCAACTACACGATCGACCAGGGGCATGTGTTCTATCCCGGGCCGATTCCGCTGGGCCGTCACGTGGTCGTGGTCACCGGGGCGGGCCGGGCACCGGCTCAGCACGTCCTTCGTGGTCCAGTCAGGGCCCCCGCCCGGGGCGCCGTGACCTGCGCGGCGCGGCTCCGCGCGTCGGGCCAGCGTCCCGGCCAGCGCGTCCCCCGGGCCAGCACGCGCGATGGGGCCTGCCTGGCTTGCCGGCCAGGCGCCATCGGCGCCCCGGGAGCCAGGGGGTCGCTCCCCCAGGCCAATATCGTCAGCCGTCCCTGGACCACCACAGGTCCTCCTGGCGCGAACACCACGCCGGGTCGTTCAGCTTGCCCAGGTCCGCCGCGGTGACGATGCCGTGCTCGATGAGCAGCCGCACCACCACCTCGTCGGACAGCCGGGTGTCCGCCCTGACCAGGCCCCGGTCGGTGATCTTGTGCCGGAGCACCTTGATGTGCTCGGCCACCCGCGCGGACAGCCTGTCCCTGAACGCGGGATCGCTGTCGAAACGCTCCAGCTCGTGGTAGGCACCGGTGACCTGAAGCGCGTCCCTGGCGATCTCCGGGGTGCGCGGCAGCGGGGTGACCGCGCCGGGGTCGAGCAGCCAGGGGCGGCACCACATCAGCGCCACCAGGAACAGCTTGGTCATCGGGTCCAGGTAGATCGGGAGCAGTGTCGCATCGGCGTCGCTCCTGGTGCGCGCCCCGTCCGCTCGCACGCCCCAGCGGTCGTCGCCGCCGGAGACGATCACCGCCAGCGGCCGCCCCTCATCCAGCATGGCCCGGGACCCGACGAGCACCGTCCCCGCGCGTACGAACCAGCCGCCGGAAGGCTCGTCGCGCTCCTCCATCCGGGGCAACCGGATCCGGTAGCCGTCCCCCTCGGTGTAGAGCGCGTGGGTGCGGCTGATGTTGGCGATCCACGCGCCCGCGGCCATCGCACTGATCACCCCGGCACGCCGCGAAAGCCCGCGCCCGGCGGCGATCGTCAGATCCGCGTCCGGTCCCCGGCCGAACACCAGCCTGCTTCCCTCGGGGATCCCCACGACCAGGCCTGAGGGCGTGGTGACGCGCGCGGCGGCCGGATTGCTGGGCTGGGGGGACGCCATCGCCTTCCTGTCTGCGGTAACAGGCACGGATGTGGTATCGCAAGTGTAGATCCGGGCGCTCCGCCGGCCAGATCCCGGAATCCGGGGATGGCCAGCGGAGGCGGGGAAGCGGTTGGCTACAGGCAAGCCTGGGGCGAGGCACGGCATGGCCAGCTTGGAGGGGCTTCCGGTCACACGGAAGGCTAGGCCAGCCGGGCCGCGGGCGCGGGCGCGGGCAAGGAGCGCGTACGGGGGTTCGCTCCCTGCGCGTTCCTTGGGGGGACCCGCGGGTCCGGACCTGCCTCGCCCCGGGCCCCTTGCTTCCCGGCCCCGTTCCGGCCGATATGCGTACACTCGGCCGGGGAATCACACGGCAGGGAAATCCCATGAGGCCAACACGGCAGGCGGACCCGTTCACGGTGTTAGGGCTGCCGGCCGCGGCAGGGCTGACCGACGACGAGGTACGGGCCGCATGGCGGCGGGTCGCCGCAGCGACCCACCCGGACCGGGCCGACGGCGGGGATGCCGCCCGGTTCGCTGCCGCTGCCGCCGCTTACACCGCCATCCGCACCGGTTTCGGCCGGACCGAGGCACTGGCCGATCTGGCCCGGCCCACGGGGGTGCGCCGCTGGCTCCCGGCCCAGGTCCCCGGATTGCGCCGGCACCACCCGGACCGGGCCGCGCGGCGGGAAGCCGCCGGTCCCGGTCCGCGCCGCTGGCGACCGGCCGCCGATGGGGAGAGACGGCGACGGCGGCCGGCCGCCGGCCTAGTGGCGGGGCGATGGTGGTCGCGGGTGCGCAGGGGCCGCCCGGCCAGGCTCGTGCTGCGGATCGCCGCCGTGGTGGCGGTCAGCACCGCGGTGGCACTGGTCGCCGGCCCACGGCCGGCCACACCTGCCCTCATCACCGGGGCATTGACCTGGCTGGCCGTAACTGCTCGCCACGACCTGGCCCCGCCCGGATGACCGCACCATGCCGGGCTAGGGTTCGAGCGGGAAGCGGATGCCGAAGTGCTGGCTCAGCGCCTGCTGCAGCGGCGTGGATGTGGACCAGGACCGCGCCGGGCCCAGCCCGGTGACCACGCGGCAGCCGGTCAGGTCGACGGTGACCTCGCGGAAGCCGCGGGCGCCGGCGACGAAGAACAGGCGGTAACTGACGCCCATGTCGTTCGGGCACGCCATCTGGCCCGGCGGCACCGCGGGCAGCGCGCACAGCAGCGTGGCCAGTTGCCGCACGGTGGCCCGGTCCCTGACGGTGGACCCGGCTGGCAGCACCTCACGCACGTGCAGGGTCGGTGGCATGGTGGATCGCTGGAACGTCATCCTGGTGAGCGTCGGGATCGCCCGGCATAGTGCCGTGTCCTTGGCCGACCCGGGGCCGATCATCACTCCGCCGGGGTTCACCGATGGCCGGGTGGCCGCCCGCACGGCCGGTGGATGCGACGCGGGTCCTGACGCGGCGGCTCCGGTGCCGGCCACGGTGGTGCCGCAGGCGGCCAGCCCGATCATGAGCCCGGCGGTGATGCCGCCCAGCGCCGCGCGCCTGGCCGCACCCTCCGGCTTGCCCAGCGGTCTCATCGCGACTCCCTTCCGGCCGGGGCGCTCCCGGGCCGCGCCCCGCTGTTCCGTCCGCCACGCCCCCCGCCGGGCGGGATCCGCGGGACCGGCCTGGCCGCCCGGGGCCGGCCCCGCGGTTTCGGGGCGGGCCGGGCCATACTGCGCCCGTGCCCGCCGTTCGGGTTGGTGCGGGCCGGCCTGGCTGCCCCAAACCCACCCGCACACACTTGGACGGGCCACGGCACGGTCTGGTTCCCGTTCCGCCACGCTCCCCTTCACCCGATCGTGGCGGCCAGCGCGTTCCCGCCAGATACCCCCATGAACCTGAATGACAGATCCCGCGGCCGAAGGACAGCCTTTCATGATCACGCAGAGGCCGCGGCGGCGATCCAGCCGAGGATCGAGCGGAAACTGGCATCGCTGGGATCGTGCCCGCCCGGGTGTTCATATCCCTGCGCAGTCGGCAGGTGCGCCAGCAGCCAGTCGGCGTGGCTGCGCGGCACGCGGGTATCTGTCGCGCCGGACCAGATGCTCACCGGAACGTCGATGCTGGCGAGGTCGAATCCCCAGGGATGGGCAAGCGCGATGACATCATCGATCCAGCCGTCCAGGCCGAGGTAGGCGGCCCGGAGCCGGATCACCCGCCCCTGGTCGGGACCGGTCGGCTCGCCTGGTGCCGGGTCCTGGTCCGGGTCACCTGTCTCGAGCTGGGCCAGGGCATTGCTGGCCCGGTCCTGCAGGTAGGGCCGCAATGCCTGCTCGCCCTGGAGGGCAAGGCGGAAGTCCTCTGCCTGGCCGGGAGTGCGGCCGTGAAGAGGTCCACGCCGGGTGTGCCGGGCGGCACGGGGGCGGCCACCGCGGCGCAGCAGGTCACCCGCTCGGTCAGCAGCGCGGCGCAGGCCAGGGCGTGCGGGCCGCCGCCCGAGAAACCGGTGACCGCGAACCGCGCCCAGCCTTGCGCGTTGGCAACCGCTGCTACGTCGGCAGCCACGTCCGCCACGGTCCGCCCGGGTTGCCGGCCGGAGCCGCCATAACCGGGCCGGTCGGGCACCGCCATCCGGAGGCCCTGCTGCCCGACGGCGCTGACTACACCGGGCCGCTCCCAGCGGGTTCCCGGTGTGCCCGCCAGCGATACCACCGGCAGGCCCGCATGTGACCCGTAGCAGCAGTAACGAACCAGCCGCCCGCCGGAGACGGTCAGTTCGTGGGTAGGCGGCGGCACCCAGGCCTCACCTACTGTCACGCCGCCCATTCAACCTCGGCCGTGCGGGCGACGCCACGACGGCCCCCGCTAGCCCCGCTCCGTGCCGGTCGCTACCGGGCGCGCAGGATCGGCCACCCAGTTGGACCATGAGCCGACGTAGAGCGACGCGCGGATGCCGGCCAGTTCGAGCGCCAGTACCTCGTGGGCCGCGGTGACACCGGAGCCGCAGTAGACCCCCACCAACCCGTCGCGGCCCGCCGCCCCCAGGGACGCGAACCTGGCGCGCAGCCCCGCCGCGGGCAGGAAACGGCCGTCCGCGCCGACGTTCGCCGTGGTGGGCGCGCTCACCGCCCCTGGGATGTGGCCGGCCACCGGGTCGATCGGTTCCTGTTCACCCCGGTATCGCTCCCTGGCGCGCGCGTCCAGCAGGTGGCCCTGGCGGGCCAGCCCGGCCGCGTCGTCGGCGTCGAGCACCGGCATCTGCCCCGGCCGCGCGGTGAAGTCCCCGCCGCCCGGCACCACGCAGTTCCCCGTGGACACCTGCCCCCCGGCCGCCGTCCAGGCCCGGAACCCGCCGTCCAGGACCCGGCAGTCACGGTGCCCGAAGTAGCGCAGCAGCCACCAGGCCCGCGCCGCCGAGGTAGCGTCCGCCTCGTCGTAGACGACCACCGTGCTGCTATCGCTGACCCCGGCACGGCGCATCGCCTCCTGGAACCGGCCGGCCGGGGGCAGCGGGTGCCGGCCCGCCGGGCCAGGCTCCGCGGCAAGATCGGCGTCCAGGTCCACGAACACCGAGCGCGGCAGATGCCCGGCACGGTAGGCCTCGATGCCCGGCGGGCCGCCGAGCCGCCAGCGCACGTCGAGCAGCACCGGCGGGGCGGGCCCGGCGAGCGCCCGCGCGAGCGCGCCCACATCGGTCAACGGGCCGGCCTGACCGTCTCGCGGCTCCATGGCGGGCACCCTCCGTCCCGGCTTGCCCCGCAACGCCGGAATCGCGGGGAGGCGTCACTACGACGGTTACCACACCAGGTTCACCCTGTGGGTAAGTCCCAGGATTCTGTGGACGAGACGCTGCATACTCTTGCGTCCCCCCGGATGATGCTGTGGATAACCGGCATGCCCCGTGGTGGGCGGAACTGTACGCCTACGGCGCGGACCGCAAGCGGCTGTGCAGGTCACCGTAGTGCATGCGATTGCAAATGAGAAGCAGTACCGTCTTTGGGTGAAAACGGCTGCCGGTTTTTATCCGTTCCCATGGCGACCTCGCCGTGGCCTGCAACAACACGTTCAACGGCATCTCCTGCGCGAGCACCCAGTCCTGCATGGCGGTCGGCCGGTCCAACATCGGCACCGGTAACCCGTCCACGCTGGCCATGAAGCTCTCGGGCGGGCACTGGACGATCACCCGGCCCCGAGTCCGGGCTAGCCAAGCGCCGCGTTACAGCGAGGGCAGGCGCAGCAGGGGGACGAGCTGGTCGGCGGACGTGAGCGATCCGTGCATGCCGATCAGCGAGGACTCCAGCGGCTCCGCCTTGGTGGCCACGATCGCGAACGGGCCCACCGGCGCGGCCACCACGTCGCCGATCCGCGCGGCCAGCGCATCGGGCACCGGCCCGAACCAGCCCGCGTCGATGGCCTCGTCCCTGGGCAGCACCCAGGCCCGGTCGCCGATGACCCCGGCCCAGGCCCCGGCGACGTCGGCGGCCGCGCCGGGCACGGCGTACACGTGCCTGGCCCGCGGCTCCCCGCCGAGCAGGGCCACCCCCTCGCGCAGCACGGGCAGCGAGTCCACGTCGATCCGGTCATCGGGGCCCACGTCGACCATGCCGTGGTCGGCGGTCACGTACAGCGGGGTGCCGGCGGGCAGCGCCCCCGCGAGCTGTTCGGCCAGCTTGTCCACGTGGCCCAGGTGGTAACGCCAGGCATCAGAGGACGCCCCGAAGGTGTGCCCGGTGCCATCGAGCTGGCCGTGGTACACGGTGACCAGGGCACGGTCGGCGCCCCGCAGCGCCTCCGCGGCCTGCGCCACCAGGGCGCCCATGCTGTTCGCCGGCCGGTATTCGGTGCCCCGCATGACCGCGACCGACAGGCCGGTGCGCTCCAGCGCGGACGCCGCCACCCGGTAGGTGCACACGCCCGCCGCGGCGGCCCGCTCGTACACCGTGCTGCCGGGCTGCCAGGTCCGCGGGTCAACCGAGTTGTCCCAGCGCAGGCCGTTCAGCAGCTTGTTCTTGCCCGGAATGGCGACCTGGTAGCCGAGCATGCCGTGCTGCCCCGGTGGGCGCCCGGTGCCCAGCGAGCTGAGGCTGGTGACCGTGGTCGCCGGGAAGCCCGCGGTCAGTGGGGCACCGTTGACCGCAAGCTCGGACAGGAAGGGGGCACTGGCGGGCTGGTCACGCAGCAGTTCCCAGCCCAGCCCGTCCACCACGAGCAGGCAGGCGCGTGCGGTGCCCGGCAGGCGCAGCGGGTTCGCCTCGCCGGCGATCCCCAGGGAAGCCAGCAGGGAGGAGGCGAGATCCGACAGGGTGCTCTCGCCATAGCGCGGCAGGACCGGGACTACGGCAGGCTCGGCTCGCATTCGCTCCCCTGTCAGCGGTGGGCGTACGTGGTCGCCTCGGCAAGCGCGGCCGAGAAGTCCAGCACCTGCCGCACCGCCTCCTCGCCATCGGCGGCCTCGCTCACCCGCATCGCCAGGTCATCGGCGGTGATGGTGCCGCTGTAGCCGTGGTCTGCCTCACAGTTCTCATCCACGCACTGGGCCGGCTCAAGCTCGACCCGCGACAGCACGTTCCAGCCGATGGTCAGCACCACCTCGCTCGGCATGGTCACGCCCGGCACGTAGGACGCCGGGTCCGGTACCACCCTGGTGACGGCCACCGAAGAGATGCGGGAGAAGCGGACGGCCTCGGTGGTGGTCTCCGCCTGCGGGCGCTCCCCCGGCTCCTCCGCCGGGTGCTCGTCGGTATGCGAGTGCACCAGCCGGGTCGGGGTCAGCACCAGGACGGTCATGTGACGGCGAACTTCCATGGCCGGGTCGAAGACCGCGTCATGGTGCACCACGAAGGAGACGACGGCTTCGGAGCCGAGGGCGGACAGCACGGCGTCGGCGACCAGCCCGGGGTAATAGCCGCTTCGCTCGATCGCTGACCGTAGTCCGCCTGCCATGGCTCGGGTATCCCTCATGCCTCCATCCTGCACTGCTCTTTGCCCTGTGCCGGCATCGCGGCGCAAAACCCTCAGGCCGCCCGAGCCGGTGGCGATGCCCCGGCCGCCTACAGTGCCCCGGCTTGCGCAGGTTGCGGCACGCCGGGCGGCGTCACGCCGGTCACCTGGACAACGGGCTCATCGCCGGGCTCCGGCAGGGCCATCACGCCCGCGCCGGCGCTCGGCCGCGGCCTGCGGGGGGACACGCTACCAGCGCCGCCGCCGCGGCCGCGGTAGACGAGCAGGCCGTTGATTGGATCGGGTACCGCGTCCAGCGCCGCCTGGACCAGGGGCAGGGTCCGGAAGGCCTCCCACTCCGCGTCCGTGCCGAACTCGGCCTCGAACACCACGCCCCACCTGTGCTCGTGCCATTCCCAGTTGGTCGCGCCGTGGGAGATGGCCGATTCGATCAGGGCGTTGGAGTAGGTGTCCTGCCATCGCCGCGCGGAGAACTCGCCGTGGAAGACCTCGATCGACCACCATCCGGCCATACCTCGACGATAGGCGCTAATCGGCTGAATAGCACCTTGGCGGTACCCGGAAGATTCCCAGGCTTCTTTGAGGTGATCCCAGCGGAATTCTTACCCGGTCGTGGCCGCGCACCCAGCAGCGCTGCTTAGGTTTGCGCCATGTGCACACCCCGGCTGATCCCGCGCCCGCGCGCCACGGCCATCCCGCTCGCCGCGGCCAGCCTGATCGCCGCGGCGGGCCTGCTGGCCGCCTGCACCGCGCCGGTGCAGGGAGCCGGATCATCCGCGGCCGGCCTGACCGGTATCCACAAGATCCGGCACGTGATCATCATCATGCAGGAGAACCGGTCGTTCGATACGTACTTCGGCACCTACCCGGGCGCCGACGGTATCCCGATGCACGACGGCGTGCCCGCCGTCTGCGTGCCCAGCCCCTCGGGGGGTTGCATACGCCCCTACCGCGACACCGCCGACATCAACGGCGGCGGCCCGCACGGCGAGGCCAACGCGGTCTCCGACATCAACGGCGGCAAGATGGACGGCTTTATCCGGGAGCGCGACGCAGCCCACGGGACCTGCCGGTTCGCCAATGACCCCGCCTGCAGCCTCGGCGCGACGCCCGACGTGATGGGCTACCACACCGGCGCGGAACTGCCGAACTACTGGGCATACGCGAAGAACTTCGTGCTGCAGGACCACATGTTCGAGCCGGTGAAGTCGTGGTCCCTGCCCGACCACCTGTACCTGGTGTCCGGCTGGTCGGCCTGGTGCGCGAACCGCTCGCCGATGAGCTGCGTCAACGACATCACCGGTCCCTACCCGGGCAAGGTGTTCGACCGGGCCGTGGCGCAGGAGATGGCCACCGGCACCACCTCGGTCGACCTGGCCTGGACCGACATCACCTACCTGCTGCACGAACACCATGTCAGCTGGGCCTACTACGTGCAGCAGGGCACCCAGCCCGACTGCTCCAGCGACTCGGCCGAGACCTGTGCCCCGGTCAGGCAGAACGCCTCGACACCGGGGATCTGGAACCCGCTGCCGCTGTTCGGCGACGTGCACACCGACCACCAGGTGGCCAGCGTCCAGGGCCTGAACTCTTATTTCAGCGCGGCGAAGGGCGGCAGCCTGCCGTCCGTGAGCTGGATCACCCCGTCCGATCCCGACAGTGAGCACCCGCCGGCCAGCATCCACCAGGGGCAGGCGTACGTGACGGCGCTGATCAACGCCGCGATGAAGAGCCCGGACTGGAACTCCACCGCGATCTTCCTGAGCTGGGACGACTGGGGCGGGTTCTACGACGGCGTGGTGCCCCCGGCGATCGACCAGAACGGCTACGGGCTGCGGGTGCCCGGCATCGTGATCTCCCCCTACGCCAGGCAGGGGTACATCGACCACCAGACCCTGTCCAGCGACGCCTACCTGAAGTTCATCGAGGACGACTTCCTCGGCGGCGCCCGGCTCGATCCCAGGACCGACGGCCGCCCCGACCGGCGCCCCGACGTCCGCGAGAACGCGCCGCAACTGGGCAGCCTGGTCAGCGACTTCGATTTCAGCCAGCCGCCGCGCAAGCCGTTGCTGCTGCCGACCAACCCGCCGACCGACTCACCGTCGGTCCCGCCGTTCTTCCACAGCGCGCCGCCGTGCGTGGGCTGCACCGCGCTGCCGCCTCCCTACGTGTTCCCCGGGGCCGGCGGCCACCGCAGGCACAAGAAGCACCGGCACCGGATCTCCCTGCTGGCCCGGTAACCCGGGCCTGCGGCGGCACCGCTTCGCCTTGGGTTACGCGGCCGTGCTGGCGATGGCGTCCCGGATCCGGCGGGCGTACCCGGCGGCCTCCTCCTCGCTGGCGTACCGGTGCCGCGGCCAGAAGAACCCGCGCAGTCCGTCCCCCTTGGTCCGCGGCACCACGTGCACATGCAGGTGCGGCACGCTCTGGCTGACCACGTTGTTCAGGGCCACGAACGTTCCCTGCGCGCCGAGCCCGGCGGGGATCGCCACCGACAGCAGCCGCACCCGCTCGAACAGCGGCCCGACCTCGCCCGGCGGCAGGTCGGCCAGCGTCACGTAGTGCTGCCGCGGCACGACAAGGACATGCCCCTTGAACACCGGCCGGGCATCGAGAAACGCCACCGTGGCCGGATCCTCGAACACGATGTGCGCGGGCACCTCGCCCGCCACGATCCGGCAGAACACACAGTCGGTCACAGCCGCCCCTCTTACCGTGCCAGCCCAGGGGCGCGACCCCCTGGAACCCCCGGGCGCCGATGGCGCCTGGCCGGCAAGCCGGCAGGCCCCATCGCGCTGACCCGAGGACCTGGGAACATCGCCCGCGAGGATGAGGGCAGCGTACCCGCGAGGATGACGCCCTCGTGGCCACCCCGATCTACGCTGGAGGCGTGTCTTCCCTGTACGCCTGGCTGCGCCGCCACCCGATGCTGGTCGATGGCCTGCTGGCGGCCGCGCTGCTGTTCGGCGGCGTGGGGTCGACGTTCGCCAAGGGCATGTTCCTCGGCGGCCCGCTGGCGCTCGGGCTCGCGGTGCCGGTGGTGTTCCGCCGTAAGCAGCCCGTCGTTGCCTACTACACCGCCATCGCCGCTGGCGGGCTCCAGGTCGCGCTGGACCTCCGGCCGTCCGCCACCGACGTGGCCATCCTCATCCTGCTGTACACGCTGGCGGCTTATCGGCCGCGGCGCACCTCGGTCTGGGGGCTGGCCGTCTGCCTGGCCGGCTCCGCGGTGGGCATACTCCGCTGGGTCAGCCTGATCAATCACAGCCTGCTGGCATGGCTCACGGTCGGCGCGATGCTGTTCGCCGGGCCGGCGCTGCTGGCCTGGGTGCTTGGCGACTCGATGCGCTACCGCCGCGCGTACTACGCGAGCCTGGAGGACCGGGCCGCCCGGCTGGAGGCCGAACGGGACGCCCAGGCGCAGATCGCCACCGCGGCCGAGCGGGCCAGGATCGCCCGCGAACTGCACGACGTGATCGCGCATAACGTCAGCGTCATGGTCGTGCAGGCCGACGGCGCCTCATACACGCTCGACACAGATCCGGCCAGGGCCAGGGAGGCGCTCACCGCCATCTCCGCCACCGGGCGCCAGGCGCTGGCCGAGATGCGCCGGCTGCTGGGCGTGCTGCGCCGGGAGGGAGACGGTGCCGACTCCGTGCGGGCACCTCAGCCGGGCATCGGCGAGCTGAGCGAACTGCTCGACCAGGCGCGCGGCGCCGGGCTGCCGGTGTCGTTCGCCACCGAGGGCGACGCGCAGCCGCTGCCGGGCGGCGTCGCGCTGGCCGCCTACCGGATCGTGCAGGAGTCACTCACCAACACCCGCAAGCACGCGGGCCCGGTCACCTCGGCGTCGGTTCTGCTGCGCTACTCGCCGGACGCGGTGATGCTGACGATCAGCGACGACGGCTGGGGCGATCTGGGTGGCACGGCGCTGCCCGGGGCACCCGGGCACGGCCTGACCGGCATGCGCGAAAGGGTGGCGGCCTGCGGCGGGTCGGTCACCGCCGGGCCGCGGCCCGGGGGCGGTTTCGAGGTGGTGGCCACGCTGCCGCTCACCCCGGCGCGAGTGGGCGCCGCATGAGCGGGGGCGGGCGCGAAGCGCGGGGGGGAGAACAGAGCATCCGCATCCTGCTCGTGGATGACCAGGAACTGGTGCGCACGGGCTTCCGCATGGTGCTCGACGCCCAGGACGACATGACGGTGGTCGGCGAGGCCGGGGACGGCGCCGCCGCGCTCAGCCTGCTGCGCGAGGTGACCGCCGACGTGGTGGTGATGGACGTGCGGATGCCGCGCCTGGACGGGATCGAGGCCACCCGGCGCATCTGCCAGGCGGGCGAGCGGCCGCGTGTGCTCATGCTGACCACGTTCGACCTCGACGAATACGCGTACGCGGCGCTCAAGGCGGGCGCCAGCGGGTTCCTGCTCAAGGACGTGCCGCCGGAGGAACTGCTGTTCGGCATCAGGGCGGTGCACTCCGGCGACGCGGTGGTTGCCCCGTCCACCACCCGGCGCCTGATCGACCGCTTCGCCCCACTGTTCCCCGCCGGCGACGGCCCGGCGCCGCCCGGCCTCGACTGCCTGACCAGCCGCGAGCGCGAGGTACTCGCGCACGTTGCCCAGGGCCTGTCCAACGCCGAGATCGCCGGGCGGCTGTTCGTGTCCGAGGCGACGGTGAAGACCCACGTCGGCCGGGTGCTGGCCAAGCTCGGGCTGCGCGACCGGGTGCAGGCGGTGGTCTTCGCCTACGAGACCGGCCTGGTCAAGGCGCGCGGCTTGGCGTAGCCGCTAGTGCTTTTTCTGGCATTACGCTGCCCGTGCTTCCGCGGGCCGCTCCGCGAGCTGGGCGCCTTGCAGCCGTGGCCCCACACGGCCGCCGTGGTCAGGCCCGGCCAGAGGTGGCCCGCCGTAGCGACCACCCCAGCGCGGCGATCACCGCGGCCGGCAGCAGCCACCAGGCGTTCACGGAGGCCACGTGCACCAGCAGGGCGGTCGTGGCGAGGGCCGCCGCGACCACCGCGGCCCCGCGCCAGTCGTCGCCGATGATGAAGTCGTACCAGAACGCGCCGAACGAGCGCAGCCACCTGGTCATGCGGCGCTCCTTTCCACGGGGACCGTGGTGGCCCGGCGGGCCGCGGCCGTCCGGCGCAGCAGGGCCACGTAGCCGAGCGCGACCAGCGCCGTCGCCGGGACGACCGCCAGCAGCGCGGCGTCATTGCCCGGCCAGGACACCCCGGCGCCCTCGGCGCCCCAGAACACGCCGAACGAGGTCAGCATGATGCCCACGGCGAACTTCATGGTGTTCTCCGGCACCCGCGACAGCGGGGCCCGCACCGCGACGCCGACGGCTGCCACCACCAGCACCGCGGCCGCCGCACCGGCCGCGGCAAGGCCCAGGTTCTGCTGGTTGTCACCGAAGGTGATGGCGATGAAGACCACCTCAAGGCCTTCGAGCAGGACACCCTTGAAGGACAGCGTGAACGCGTACCAGTCCCGTACGCCGCGGCGCCGGCTGAGGCCAGCAGCGTTCGCCGCGGCGACCTGCCGCGCATAGATGGCACCCTCGTCGTGCAGGTCCTTGTACCCGGTCGCGCGCAGGATGGCCTTGCGCAGCCATTGCAGGCCGAACACGGCGAGCAGCGCGCCGACGACCAGCCGCAGCCCGGTCAGTGGCACCAGGGTGAGCGCGGGGCCGATCACCGCCACCGCGATGGCAAGCACCACCAGGGCCGCGGCCATCCCCTGCAGGGTGGAACGCCACTCGCGGGTCACGCCCGCGGCGAGCACGATGGTGAGCGCCTCGACCGCTTCCACCGCGCAGGCGACGAAAACGGTGAGGAACAGGGCCAGGGAGTTCACGCGACCTCCAGCGGGATAGCGGGCACCGGGCCTGCGCTGGAACCTGGGACAATACGGCTGTGCCTGACGATGACCGGCCCGCCGACGAGGGCTGGCTGCTGCTCGTCTACCGAGTGCCGCCCGAGCCAAGCAGGCTCCGCTCGGCGGTGTGGCGGCGGCTGAAGAGCCTGGGTGCCATCTACCTGCAGAACTCGGCGGCCGCCCTGCCCGCGGGCCTGGGGGCGGAACGCGCGCTGCGCAAGCTGCGCAGCGAGATCCTCGACATGGGCGGCACGGCGGTGCTGCTGTCCTGTGCCGTGCTCGCCGGGGCGCAGGACGTGCACGCGGCGTTCCAGGCGGCCAGGGACGACGAGTACGAGGAGATCGTGGACCGCTGCGAGGACTTCCTCGCGCAGGTGAAGAAGGAGCACGTGGCCGGCCACTACACGTTCGCGGAGCTGGAGGAGAACGAGGTCGACCTGGACAAACTGCAGAAGTGGTTCGCCCGGGTCCGGCAGCGCGACGTGTTCGGCACCAGCGGCCGGCAGGCGGTGGAGAAGGCCCTGGCGCGGTGCGCGGAGTCGCTGGAGGAGTACGCGGCCAGGGTCTACGCCGAGGAAGCCGACGGCCACTGAACCCGCACCTCCCTTCGGCGCCCGTGCCGCGCCGCGTCGCGTGGCACCGGCAGAGCCCTTCGCCCCTGGCAATGGTAACAATCATGAGACAGCGGATCTAACGGCTGTTACATCATCAGGTGCCGGACGCGGCGCTGGCTGAGCCGGCCGGGCCTGCCGAGTCGGCTGGCGTTACCAAATCGCTCACCCGCTGTTCATCTTGGGTCTTGCCTAACGCATTCCCGACTCGGCACGCTTCGGAAGGGTATGCCGCACGCTCCCGGGCACCGGGCAGTGCGGCGCGAGAACACCCGCCCAGGGAGAGGGGAAGGGAGTCCGCATGCGCAAGCAAGCTCATGCACCCGGCGCTGGTGACCGGCGCGGCCGTGGCGGTCACGGTCATGATGACCGCAGCGGCCGCGGGCAGCACCACGCCGCGTGCCAGCCAGGCACCGCCGACGACCACGCCGATCAAGCACGTCGTCGTGATCATCGGGGAGAACCACAGCTTCGACAACATGTTCGCGACCTACCAGCCGCCGGGCCACCAGAAGATCTGGAACCTGCTGTCCGAGGGCATCGTCACCAAGACCGGCGCCCCCGGCCCGAACTTCGCCAAGGCCGCGCAGTTCACCGCCTCCAACACCAAGAGCTACACGCTGACCCCGAAGCTCACCGGCCCCTACAAGACGCTGCCCCAGCCCAACACCACGTACGTGCCGCCGGCCTGCGACGGCCAGAACGGGAACCAGCCCGACACGGCGGTTCCCGGCGAACCTGGCCAACGGCCCGTTCCAGATCACCAGGTACGTGTCCTACTTCGACACCCACATCCAGTACGGCAGCCACGGGCAGTGCGAGTTCTACGGCGCCTACGTGGGCGACCCGATCCACCGCTTCTACCAGATGTGGCAGCAGTCCACCGTGCCCGGCGACCGGCTGCAGACCTGGGTGGCCAACACCGCAGGCGACGACAACGGCGCCAACCCGCCCGCCCCGATCTTCCAGGGTGCGCTGTCCATGGGCTTCTACAACATGGCCAAGGGCGACGAGCCGATCCTCAAGGACCTGGCGCTGAACTACGCGATCAGCGACAACTACCACCAGGCGGTGCAGGGCGGCACCGGCGCCAACCACATCGCGCTCGGCACCGGGTTCGCGGCCTCGCTACCAGAACAAGGCCGGCAAGGCCGTGCCGCCCCCGGCCAACGAGATCGAGAACCCCAACCCCAAGCCGGGCACGAACAACAACTACGCCCAGGACGGGTACGCCGGCGGCAGCTACTCCGAGTGCGCCAACTCCACGGCGCCAGGCGTCAGCGCGATCGACAAGTACCTGGCCACCCTGCCTTACAAGCCGCTGGCGAACTGCCAGCCGGGCCGCTACTACCTGCTGAACAACTACAACGCCGGCTACAACGTGGACGGCACCGTGAACACCTCGCCGTTCACCGTGCCGCCGCAGAAGACCGACTACGTGACGATCGGGAACGAACTGTCGGCGCACCACATCAGCTGGGGCTACTTCGGCGAGGGCTACAACAACGGCCACCCGAACTTCTCCTACTGCCCCATCTGCGACCCGATGCAGTACTCGACGTCGATCATGACCAACCCGGCGCTGCGCAAGAACGTCCAGTACGGCCTGGCCAACTTCGTCTCGAAGGCGGCGCACGACAACCTGCCGGCGGTGTCGTTCCTCAAGCCCGGTGACGACGACGGCCACCCTGGCTACTCGACGATGTACGCGTACGAGAACTTCGTCGCCCGTGCGGTCGCCGCGATCCAGGGCAACCCCAAGCTGTGGCGCTCCACCGCGATCCTCATCACCGAGGACGAGAGCGGCGGCTACTACGACTCCGGTTACATCCAGCCGGTGAGCTTCTTCGGCGACGGCCCCCGGGTGCCGATGATGGTGGTGTCCCCGTACGCCCGCCAGGGCTTCGTGGACCACACCTACAACGACCACGTGTCGATCCTGAAGTTCATCGAGGCCAACTGGGGCCTGAAGCCGCTGACCTCCTACAGCGAGGACAACCTGCCGAACGCGACGCCCCAGGCCTACGTGCCGAAGGTCCGGCCCGCGATCGGCAACCTCATGACCATGTTCAACTTCTCCGATCCGCACTTCGGCACGATCAAGCTGCCGGTCCGCCCCTGGTCTGTTCCGGCCGCGGCGGCGCACCCGCCGGCGGTTCGTGTTCACCCAGCGCTGACCGCGCACACACCTGGTGCCCCCGGCTGGCTCAGCCGGGGGCACCCTTATGACACGGCCAAAGCCCGCGGAGAAGGAACGGGCTTTGAGCCAGCGGGGTCCGGGGTCGCCCCCGGACTAGCTCTGCGCCACCAGCCATGACGCTGCGCCGCTGCCGCGGGTCCCGTTCCCCGCACCGGTCCCCCCGGGTACTGGCCAGGAGGGCTCTGCCAGGCACTAGAGTCGAGGCCGTGGGTATGACGTTGCACATCAGTGAAGCCTCACCCCACCTGGTCGAGGCAGACGCGATTGTTATCGGGGTCAGCAAGGAAGCGGGCGGGGCGGTTCCGGTCCCAGGGACCAAGGACGTGGACGAGGCGCTAGGCGGAACCCTGGCGCAGACGCTGGCCACGCTCGGCGCCACCGGCGAGGCGGGGGAAGTCACCAGAATCCCTTCGGACGGCAGGATCCCTGCTGCGCTGATCGCGGCCGTGGGCATGGGCGATGCGGCCGGCGGCAGCGACGCGGCCTTCGATCCGGAGACGCTGCGCCGGGCCGCCGGGGCCGCGGTCCGCGCCCTGCTCGCCGGGCGCCGCGGCGCGAGCATGGGGGACATGCGGATCACGCTGGCCCTGCCCGCCCGCGACCCGGCCGAGGTCGGCGCGGTTGCCCTGGGCGGCCTGCTCGGCGGGTACGCGTTCCGGCGCTACCGCACCGAGCCTGCCCCCGGTGCCAGCCTGACCGTGCTGGCCCATGCCGGCGACGCGGCGCCAGCGGCGGAGCGGGCACAGGTGCTCGCGGACGCCGTGAGCCTGGTGCGCGACCTGGTCAACACCGGTCCTTCCGACCTGGTGCCGGCCATGTTCGCGGCACGGGCCGAGCAGGTCGCCTCCGGCAGCGGGCTCGCGATCACCGTCCTGGACGAGGATGCGCTGGCCGGGGGCGGGTACGGCGGCATCCTCGGTGTGGGCCAGGGCTCGGCGAACCCGCCGCGGCTGGTCCGGATGGAGCACGCGCCCGAGGGAGCGGCCCGGACCCTCGTGCTCGCCGGGAAGGGGATCACCTTCGACTCCGGCGGCCTGTCGCTCAAGCCCGCCAAGTCGATGGAGTCGATGAAGTCGGACATGAGCGGCGCCGCCGCGGTGCTCGGCGCGATGCAGGCGATCGCGGCGCTCGGGCTGCCCGTACGGGTGGTCGGCTACCTGCCGATCGCCGAGAACATGCCGAGCGGCACCGCGCAGCGGCCCTCGGACGTACTGACCATGTTCAGCGGCACCACCGTCGAGGTGATGAACACCGACGCGGAAGGGCGCCTGGTGCTCGCCGACGCGCTCGCCGCGTCCGCTGCCGACTCCCCCGACATCCTCATCGACGTCGCGACCCTGACCGGTGCACAGGTGGTCGCGCTCGGTCCGCTGGTCGGCGGGGTGATGGCCAACGACGACGGGCTGCGCGACGCGGTGGTGGACGCCGCCCGCCGCGCCGGTGAGGCGATGTGGCCGATGCCGCTGCCTGCCGAACTGGCCAAGGGCCTGGAGTCGCCCGTGGCCGACCTGGCCAACGTGCCCTCGGACACCCGCGGCGGCGGGATGCTTGTCGCCGGGCTGTTCCTTCAAGAGTTCGTGCCACCCGGCGTCCGCTGGGCGCACCTGGATATCGCGGGCCCGGCGTTCAACGAAAGCGGCCCGCATGGGTATACCCCGAAGGGCGGAACGGGTGCCGCTACCCGGACGCTGGTCCAGATCGCGCAGGACATGGCCGACGGGCGGCTATAACCACCCACGGCGGGCAGGGGTCAAGGCAACACGACGGACGGCAAGGGAGCGGGTCTGTGGCGGACAGCAGCCGGTACGACATCGTCATTCTCGGCGGCGGCAGCGGCGGCTACGCGTGCGCGCTCAGGGCGGCCGAACTCGGCATGCGGGCAGCGCTCATCGAGCGGGACAAGGTCGGCGGAACCTGCCTGCACAAGGGCTGCATCCCCACCAAGGCGCTGCTGCACGCGGCGGAGATCGCCGATCACGCGAACGAGGCCGAGACGTTCGGTGTGCGGGCCCGGTTCGAGGGCATCGACATGACCGGGGTCAACGCCTACAAGGACAAGGTGGTCGACCGGCTGTGGAAGGGCCTGACGAGCACGATCCTCAGCCGCAAGATCGACATCATCGAGGGTGACGGCCGCCTGGTGTCGCCGACCGCGGTGCGCGTCGGCGACACGGTGTTCGAGGGCGGCCACGTGGTGCTGGCGACCGGGTCCGAGCCGAGGAGCCTGCCGGGCCTGGCCATCGACGGCCAGCGCGTGATCACCAGTGACGATGCGCTCAAGCTCGACCGGGTGCCCGGCTCGGTGGTGATACTCGGCGGCGGCGTCATCGGGGTGGAGTTCGCCAGCGTGTGGCGCTCGTTCGGCGCCGAGGTGACCATCGTGGAGATGCTTCCGCACCTGCTCCCCGCCGAGGAGGAGTCCAGCTCCAAGCTGCTGGAGCGGGCGTTCCGGCGGCGCGGTATCGCCTACCAGCTGGGGGCCAGGTTCGAGGGGGTCAAGGAGTCGGCCGACGGGGTCACCGTCACGCTGGAGGGCGGCAAGACGCTGGACGCCGAGCTGATGCTGGTCGCCGTCGGGCGCGGCCCGGTGTCGGCCGGGTTCGGCTACGAGGAGGCCGGTGTGGCCATGGACCGCGGCTTCGTGCTGGCCGACTCCTACTGCCGCACCAACGTTCCGACGATCTCCGCTGTCGGCGACCTGACCCCCGGGCTGCAATTGGCGCACGTCGGCTTCGGCGAAGGCATTTTGGTTGCCGAACGAGTGGCCGGGCTTGATGTGACCCCGATCGACTACGACGGCGTCCCCCGCATCGCCTACAGCGACCCCGAGGTGGCTTCCGTCGGGATCACGTCGGCCACCGCTGCCGCCCGCGGCATCGAGATCACCGAGTTCACCTACAACCTCGGCGGGAATGGCAAGAGCGTGATCCTGCAGACCCAGGGGGCGGCGAAGGTCATCGCGACCGCGGGCAGCGAGCCCGGGAAGCCGGGGCCTGTGCTGGGCGTGCACCTGGTCGGCGCCCGGGTCGGCGAGCTGATCGCCGAGGGCCAGCTCATCTACAACTGGGAGGCGCTGCCGTCCGAGGTGGCGCAGCTCATCCACCCGCACCCCACCCAGTCGGAGGTCATCGGCGAGGCGCACATGGCACTCGCCGGAAAGCCCCTCCATGTTCACGCTTGACCTGGAACCACCGGTACCCACGAGGGCTGAGCAGCGAAGGAGTCACGAGAAGCCATGACGGTCACGGTATCCATGCCCCAGCTCGGCGAGAGCGTCACCGAGGGCACCGTCACGCGCTGGCTCAAGAAGGAAGGCGAGCGCGTAGAGGCGGACGAACCGCTGCTCGAGGTCTCCACCGACAAGGTGGATACCGAGATACCCTCCCCCGCTTCCGGCATTCTGCGCGGGATCACGGTCGCTGAGGACGAGACGGTCGCCGTGGGGGCGCAGCTCGCGATCATCGACGATGCCGACGGCGCGGGCGCGGCGGGCGACGGGCAGGCCCAGACGGCCGACGCCGCGACGGTGACCGAGGCGCCGCCGGCGCCGCCCGGCGGCCCGGAACCCGGCGGCTACCCCTACGCCGTGCCCGAGCAGGCACCGGCGCCGCAGGAGTACGCCCAGCCGGCCCAGGCCTACCAGGCCCCGGCCGAGCCGCAGTACCGGCCCGCGGTGCCCGAGTACAGCGCGCCGTACAGCCAGGCTCCCGAAACCGGTTATGCGGCACCCCCGGCCGAGGGCTACGCGCAGCAGCAGGCGTACGCGCCGCCGGAGCCGCAGGCACCGCCCGCGCCGCAGGCCGTGCCCTACCAGCAGGCCGCGCCCGAGGCGGCCCCGGCGCCGGCCGAGCCGGTCGCCCCGCCTGCGCCCGCTCCTGCCCCGGCCACCCCGCCCGCGCCCGCGCCGGCCTATGCGGCGCCAGCCGAGCCAGCCGAAGCCGCCGAGCCGGACGTACAGCCACCCACGGCCGAGGGCCCGTACATCACACCGCTGGTCCGCAAGCTCGCCGCCGAGCACGGGGTGAACCTCGCCACGGTGGCCGGCACCGGCGTCGGCGGGCGGATCCGCAAGCAGGACGTGCTGGAAGCCGCCCGGGTCCTCCGCGAGCAGCAGCCGCCCGCCGCCCCTTCCCCCGCCGACGGCCAGCAGGCCGCCCCGCCTGCCGCGGCGCCTGCCCCCGCCGCACCGTCCCGGACCATCGAGCCGTCCACGCTGCGCGGCACCACCGAGCGGCTGTCCCGGGCCAGGCAGCTCATCGCCCGCCGGATGGTCGAGTCGCTGCAGATCTCCGCCCAGCTCACCACCGTGGTGGAGGCAGACGTCACGGCGATCAGCAGGCTGCGGCAGCGGGCCAAGGCCGACTTCGAGGCCCGTGAGGGTGTCAAGCTGTCCTACCTGCCGTTCTTCGCGCTGGCCACCCTCGAGGCGCTGAAGGTGCATCCCAAGCTGAACGCGGTGCTGAACACCGAGGCCGGCCAGATCATCTACCACGACGCCGAGCACCTCGGCATCGCCGTGGACACCGAGCGCGGCCTGATGGTGCCGGTCATCCGCAACGCGGGCGACCTTAACATCGGCGGCCTGGCGCGCAAGATCGCCGACCTTGCGGGGCGCACCAGGGCGGGGCAGGTGGGCCCGGACGAACTGGCCGGCGGGACCTTCACGCTCACCAATACCGGCAGCCGCGGTGCCTTGTTCGACACCCCCATCATCAACCAGCCCCAGGTGGCCATCCTGGGCACCGGGACGGTCGTCAAGCGCCCGGTGGTCATGGAGGACCCGGCCCTGGGCGAGGTGATCACGGTGCGGTCCATGGTCTACCTGGCACTCACCTACGATCACCGGCTGATCGACGGTGCCGACGCGGCGCGGTTCCTCACCACCGTGAAGGAGCGCCTGGAAGAGGGTGCGTTCGAAACCGAACTCGGGCTCTAAAGGGCATGCCCTGATGCACATTGCGGTCACCGGCTCCTCGGGGCTGATCGGCACCGCCCTGACCGCCGCGTTGCGCGCGGACGGCCACCGGGTGATCAGGCTCGTCCGCGCGGGACCGGCCGCGCCGGACACGCTCGTGTGGGACCCGTACGCCGAGCGCGGCGGCCTGGACCCGCGGTCGCTGGATGGCGTCGGCGCCGTGGTGCACCTGGCCGGGGCCGGCGTCGCCGACAAAAGGTGGACGCAAGAGTACCGGGCCGAGATCCGCAACAGCCGGGTCCAGGGCACCCGGGCGCTGGTGGGCGCGCTGTCGGCGATGGCTGCCCCGCCCGGCGTGTTGCTGGCCGGATCCGCCATCGGCTGGTACGGGGACACCGGCGGCCGTGAGGTGACCGAGGCGGACCCGGCCGGGCATGGCTTCCTCCCGGAAGTGGTGCGGGACTGGGAAGCGGCCGCCGGGGAGGCCGAGTCCGCGGGCATCCGGGTGGTCACGCTCCGGTCGGGGATCGTGCTGTCCCGCAGCGGCGGGATGCTCGGCCGGCTGTTGCCGCTGTTCCGGCTGGGGCTCGGCGGCAAGCTCGGGTCCGGCCGCCAGGTGATGAGCTGGATCGGGCTGTCGGACTGGGTGGCGGCCGCGCGGTTCCTGCTGGGCCGCGACGGCGTCACCGGCCCGGTGAACATGACCTCGCCGAACCCGGTCAGCAACGCGGAGTTCACCGCGGCCCTGGCCCACGCCGTGCACCGGCCCGCCGTGATGCTCGTGCCGGTGCCCGCGCTCAAACTCGCGGCCGGCGGGGTGAGCAGCGACATCCTGTCCAGCGCCCGGGTGATGCCGAAGCGGCTGCTGGCCGAGGGCTTCGGGTTCCAGCACGCGGGCATCGCCGGGGCACTGGCCGCCGAACTCTAGTGCTGGCCCGGGGCGGCAAGCCGCCCGAACCCCAGCGGCCCGGGGGGACGACCCCCCTGGAACCCCCGCTGGCCCAAGGCCCCGTTCCTCCGTCACGGAGCCTTGGCCCTGTTAGCCAGGGTGGGCGACCCCCCGGAACCCCCGCTGGCTGGTGGCTCGGCTAAACGGTGTCGCGGCCAGCGAACTCCGCAGGGCTGCCGCCCCGCGCTCCCTCGTCCGCGCAGTCGGCTTCCTGGCCCGCGCAGTCGGCTTCCAGGTCGGCCGTCTTGCGCAGCAGCGTGCGGTACGACATCGGCACGTCACCGAACAACGGCACCTGCCAGAACGCGGGCACCGGCCCGGAGAAGCCAGACAGCAGTTCCAGCCTGCCGATGGTGAGCCGCAGCAGGCGCCGCGCGCCGATCAGCGCCACGACGGCCAGCGGCAGTTCGATCACCGCGGCCGACAGCACGCTGACCATGAAGCCACTGGTGCCCCAGTCCAGCGTGATGTCGAACCAGGCGTCGCAGCACAACAGCGTTGCCAGCACGATCAGGCACACGATGAGCACCTGCCGGCGGCGCCAGGCGGCCCAGGCCGTCGCCGCGAACACCAGGAGCAGCCCGATGTCGAACCCGACCCAGGCCGCCCGCCAGCCACCGGCGCGATAGTCGCGCGGCAGCTTGGCCTCCAGTACCCCGATCCAGATCGACAGCAGCACGACGCCGGCCAGGCACACGGCGATCAGGACACGGCGGCGGCGCTGGCTGAGCGGCGTGGGCACGAGGGCCCGCGCGTTCAGGCTCGCCAGGGCCCGGGCGAGGTGGGTCCGCTCCTCCGGAGTCATCCGCTGCAGATCGGATTCGTCGATCATGCAACTCCCCCGTCTCTGCCACGGAATGACCCTCTTTGCCTGACAACCTCGGCCGGCGGGCGGGTATGCCCGGGATAGGCATCGCGGTGTGCCCGGGATACCGAAGGGGCTGATCCTGGGCTGGGCTGGGCGGCCAGGCAGCGGGGTTACGCTGGCAGGGTGCACGGTGAACTGATCTTTGCCCATCCCGGCTTCGGCGCGGACGCCGTCCCCTACCCCGAGGGGTGGGAACTGCAGCGGCGGCTGCACGATCGCCGGGTGTCCGGGCAGATCCCGGATACCTGCCTGCTGCTCGAGCATCAGGCGGTCTACACCGCGGGCCGGCGGACCGAGCCACTGGACCGGCCGCTGACCGATCCCGGGATCCCGGTGATCGACGTGGACCGGGGCGGCAAGATCACCTGGCACGGCCCGGGGCAGCTCGTCGGGTACCCGATCATGGCGCTGGGCGAGCCGCTGGACGTGGTCGCCTACGTGCGCACCCTGGAGGATGCGCTGATCCGCTGCTGCGCCGAAATGGGCGTGGCCAGCACCAGGGTGGAGGGCCGCAGCGGCGTATGGATCACCGGGAACGGCCGCCCGGACCGCAAGGTCGGCGCGATCGGCATCCGGGTGTCCCGTGGGGTCACCATGCACGGCTTCGCGCTCAACTGCGACTGCGACCTCGGCTGGTTCGACAAGATCGTGCCCTGCGGCATCAGGGACGCCGGCGTCACCTCGCTGACCGCCGAAGCGGGCCGTCCGGTGACCGTGGCCGAGCTGACCGGCCTGGCCGAGCACCACCTCGCCGACGTGTTCGGCGTGCCCACCTGGCGCCGCGCCGGCCTGGCCAGCCTGCTCCCTGACACCGAGCTGAGCCCCGCGGCGCCCTGACCTGGTTACCCCGGCGGCCGGTTCCGCGAGGTCCACGGCCGCCACGAAACCGTCGGTATCTTCGCAGCATGCCGTTCTACGTTCACGGCCAGGACCGGCCGGGGGCCCAGGCCGAGATGGAGGCCCTGGCCGAGGCGCACTGGTCGTACATGGACCGGTTCGCCGGCCGGCTCATTCTCCGCGGTCCCACGTTGTCCGGCGACGGCGCCGAGCACACCGGCAGCGTCCATGTCGTCGACCTGGCCGACCGTGCCAGTGCGGAGCGGTTCGCGACCGAGGAGCCTTACTGGCAGGCCGGTCTGTACCGGGACGTCACGGTTGCCCGGGCTGTCGTATTGCACCAATGTGAGCCTGCTGAGGGACTGCCTGCAGCAACCGCACTGGTCACCGGCCAGTGGCCTGCGCGGCCCGGTGACCTGCCGCTGTCAGGCGTTGATCCGGACAGCCGGCTGAGCTTCGTGGCCCTGCTCGTTGACGATGACCAATCCCGCACGACCGGGATCGTCTCGGTCGTCAGGGCTCTGCCGGACGAGGCGGCCAGAATCGTTCAGCCGCTCGCGGACACGTTCACCGGCGAACCCGTGGCCCTGACCGCGCAGCGCTGGACCCGCGGCGGGCGCCTACCCGAGTTACCCGGCGGCCAGGTCAGCGAAGTGCGCGGCCAGCCCGCCAACCGGGACCGAGGCCTGCTCCCCCGTGGCCATGTCACGGACCGTGGCCGTGCCCGCCTCCTCCTCGGCGTTGCCGTAGATCACCGCCCACCGGGCCCCGGCGTCGTTGGCCCACTTGAGCTGGCGCCCGAGCTTGCCCGAGCTGCCCAGGTAGATGCTGGCCCGCAGGCCGGCGTCCCGGGCGGCCGCGGCGAAGTCAAAGCTGCGCGCGGCATACCGCTCGTCCATGACGGTCACCGCCACGTCGAGCCGGGTGTGCCCGGCCTCCGGCCGCGGCAGCATCAGCAGGATCCGCTCCATGCCGAGCGACCCGCCGGTGGCCGGCACGCCCGGCCCGCCGAGCTGCTCGATCAGGTGGTCGTAACGCCCGCCGCCGGCCAGCGACCCGGCCCCGCCCTCGGCGGCAACCTCCCAGATCGGCCCGGTGTAGTAGCTCAGCCCGCGCACCAGCCGGGGCGCGAACGTCACCCGGTCCTCCGGCACCTGCCCGGCCACCAGGGACAGCAGCGAGTCCACCTCGTCCAGCCCGGCCGCGCCCTCGTCACTGCTCTTCAGCGCGTCCCTGATCTGCTCCACCGCGTCGTCCCCGGTCAGCGCGCCGACCAGCGTTGCCGCCTGCTCCGCGGCCAGCCCCCGGCCGGCCAGCTCGGCGATCACCTCGCCGGGCGCGAGCTTGTCCAGCTTGTCCAGGGTGATCAGCACCCCCGGCCCGAGTTCCGCGGGCACGCCGAACGCCTCGAGCAGCCCGGCGAGCACCCGCCGCGAGTTGAGCAGGAACCGGAATCCGCGCAGGCCGAGTGCGTCGAGCACGTCGTGCACCGCGCACATGATCTCCGCGTCGGCCATCGCCGAGGTGGTGCCCAGCGTGTCCACGTCGCACTGGAGGAATTCGCGGTAGCGGCCGTGGCCGGGCCGGTCCGCCCGCCACACCGGGCCGATCGCGTAGCGCTTGTACGGGGTCGGCAACTGGCTCCCGTACGCGGCGGCCACCCGCGCCAGCGGCACCGTGTGGTCGTAACGCAGCGCCAGGTCGGCCTCGCCGGTGCTCTCGTGCTCGCCGCGGCGCAGGATCTTGAAGATCAGCTTGTCGCCGTCGTCGCCGTACTTGCCGAGCAGCACATCCAGCCGCTCGAACGCGGGCGTGACCAGCGGCTCGAACCCATACCTGGCGAACACCGACCGGATCCGCGCAAAGGCGTGCTCCCGCAGCTCCCATTCGGCGGCGAGGAAGTCACGGGTACCTGACGGCGGATCGAACTGCGTTGGCATGTGCCCTATGCTCCCCGACTTCCGCGGCGAGCGCACATCGGTTACGGCGCGGGTGGCCCGTACGTCGATGCGGCGGGCTCTGGCGGCCGTGCCAGCCGCGCGCTTTGCCCCGGACCGCAGACGTACCCTGGAACCGTGGTACTCGCACCCGAGGGGCGCAAGCTGCTCCGCATCGAAGCCCGCAACAGCCAGGTCCCGATCGAGCGCAAGCCGCCGTGGATCAAGACCAGGCTGCGGACGGGGCCGGAATATACGGCCCTGAAGAACCTGGTCCGCAGCCAGGGACTGCACACGGTGTGCGAAGAGGCGGGCTGCCCGAACATCTTCGAATGCTGGGAGGACCGCGAGGCCACGTTCCTGATCGGCGGGGACGCGTGCACCAGGCGCTGCGACTTCTGCCAGATCGCGACGGGCAAGCCGGAACCGCTGGACACCGGGGAGCCGCGCCGGGTGGCGGAGTCGGTGGCGGCGATGGGGCTGCGGTATGCGACGGTCACCGGGGTCGCCCGCGACGACCTGGCCGACGGCGGGGCCTGGCTGTACGCGCAGACCTGCGTGGAGATCCACGCGGCGGTGCCCGGCTGCGGCGTCGAACTGCTCATCCCCGACTTCAACGCCCAGGCCGACCGGCTGGCAGTGGTGTTCGGCGCCCGCCCTGAGGTGCTGGCCCACAACATCGAGACGGTGCCCCGGATCTTCCGGCAGATCCGGCCGGGGTTCCGGTACGAGCGGTCGCTGGAGGTGCTCGCCAGGGCCAGGGAGGCCGGGCTGGTGACCAAGTCCAACCTGATTCTCGGCCTCGGCGAGGAGGACCGCGAGATCAGCCAGGCCATGGCCGACCTGCGCGGGGCGGGCTGCGAACTGCTGACGGTCACCCAGTACCTGCGGCCGTCGGCCAAGCACCATCCGGTGGCCCGGTGGGTGCCGCCCGAGGAGTTCGAGCACTGGCGCGCCGAGGCGCTGAGCATGGGGTTCGCCGGCGTGATGTCCGGTCCCCTGGTGCGCTCCTCCTACCGCGCGGGCCGCCTGTACGCCGAGGCACGGGCCCGCCGGGAAGCGCCTTCTGCTGCGCCAGTTTCACGCTGAGCGCTGGCTCTCGTATCCTGCCCTCCATGGTGAATAACCCGGCGGGCGCGGCAAAGGGCCAGGACGCGGTCGATCCTGCGAGTCTCGGCCGCATCAAGCAACTCCGGATGGCGGCCGGGATGGTCCACCGGACCAACCGCTGGGCGCTGCCCATCGTCGGCCTCGTCGTGGTGGGCGTGATCGCCGTGTTCGTGGTCGTCGGGCTGATCACCGGCCTGGTCGCCTTGCTCGCGCCGCTCGGCGTGCTCGGTGGCCTGATGGCGGGACTGATCCTGTTCGGCCGGTTCGCGCAGTCCGCCCAGTACTCGGCGATCGAGGGCCAGCCCGGCGCGGCCGCCGCGATCCTGCAGAGCATGCGCGGCGGCTGGACCGTGACTCCCGCGGTGGCGGCCAACAGGAACCTGGACGTGGTGCACCGCGCGGTCGGCAAGCCCGGCGTGGTCCTGGTCGGCGAGGGCAGCCCCAGCCGGTTGCCGAGCCTGCTGGCGGCCGAGAAGAAGCGCATCTCCCGGGTCGCCTACGACGTGCCCATCTATGACTTCCAGGTCGGCGACGAGGAGGGCCAGGTGCCGATCCGGCGCCTGCAGCGCAAGCTGATGCGCCTGCCGCGCAACCTGAAGGGCCAGGCGGTCGCAGAGCTGAACTTCCGGCTGAAGGCGCTGCCCGCGAACCTGCAGGCGCCCAAGGGGCCGATGCCCAAGAGCGGCCGCATGCCCAAGCCCCCGCGGCCCCGCTACCGCTAGCCGGCGGTTCCCCGGCCGGGTTAGAGCCGGATGACGATGGTGTTCGCGGCCCGGTCGTGCAGGCCGCGCAGGTCGCGGTCGGTGACCAGCGGTGGGATGACCGTCAGCAGCAGCAGCGTGCGGACCAGGCCCCAGAGCAGCCCGACCGGCTTGCCGTCCAGCCGCGCGACCCGGATGCCGACCAGCCGCTTGCCGAGGGTCATCCCGGCCAGCGCGGTGAGCAGGTAGTCCTGCACCGCGAAGACCACCAGCGTCCAGTACTGGTCATGGAACAACGCCACCGCGATCAGCGTGCAGACCACCCAGTCGATCAGCAGCGCGGCGACCCGGCGTCCCATGCTGGCCACCGAGCGGGGGCCGTCTTCGGGCAGCCCGAACTTCTCGCCCGGATATGCGGGACGGTCGCTGGGGGCCTTGGCCCCGTCCACGGGGGAAGCTGACACGCCTCCACGGTATCGCCTGCGTGCACGGCGATGTACGGCTGGCCCGCTTACTCAGCGTGACCTGGTTGAACGCCAGGCGTAACACGCGTGAAACACTTGGGACACCGCTCGGAAACGGCAGGCGCCTAGCGTGGCAGCCGCGGTCCTGAAGCAGGCGCAAACCCGAGCGGTCAGGACATGGCCGCAGCTTCCAGGGAGGGTTGATGTTCACGAACGCCGACGAGGTTCTGAAGTTCATCGGCGATAACAAGGTGGAGTTCGTCGACGTCAGGTTCTGTGACCTGCCGGGAACTGTGCAGCACTTCACCGTGCCGGTCGAGTCTTTCGACGCGAAGGTTTTCGCCGACGGGCTGATGTTCGACGGGTCCTCGATCCGCGGATTCCAGCAGATCCACGAGTCGGACATGCTGCTCCTGCCAGACCCCGCGACGGCCGTGCTCGACCCGTTCCGCCAGCACCCGACGCTGAACCTGACGTTTTTCGTGCACGACCCGCTGACCGGCGAGCCGTACACCAGGGACCCGCGCAACATCGCCCGCAAGGCGCAGGACTTCCTGCGCGGCACCGGCATCGCGGACGTGGTGTACTTCGGCCCCGAGGCGGAGTTCTACATCTTCGACTCCGCGCGCTTCGAGACCAGTTCGAACGAGGGCTACTACCACATCGACTCCATCGAGGGAGCGTGGAACACCGGCCGCGAGGAGGAGGGCGGCAACCTCGGCTACAAGCCGCGGTACAAGGGTGGTTACTTCCCCGTGCCGCCGATGGACCACTACACCGACCTGCGCTCGGAAATGGTGCGCATGCTGATCCGGTGTGGCATCCAGGTGGAGATGCAGCACCACGAGGTGGGCACCGCCGGCCAGGCGGAGATCGACATCAGGTTCGCCCCGCTGCTGCAGATGGCCGACAACCTGATGCTCTACAAGTACGTGGTCAAGAGCGTCGCCCGGGCCGCCGGGAAGACCGTCACGTTCATGCCCAAGCCACTGTTCGGTGACAACGGTTCCGGCATGCACTGCCACCAGAGCCTGTGGAAGGACGGCGCCCCGCTGTTCTACGACGAGGTCGGCTACGCCGGGCTGTCCGACATCGGCCGTTACTACGTCGGCGGGCTGCTCAAGCACGCGCCTTCGCTGCTCGCCTTCACCAACCCGACCGCGAACTCCTACCACCGGCTGGTGCCGGGGTTCGAGGCACCGGTGAACCTGGTCTACTCGCAGCGCAACCGCTCCGCCTGCGTCCGTATCCCGATCACCGGCGCCAACCCCAAGGCCAAGCGGCTTGAGTTCCGGGTCCCTGACCCGTCGGCCAACCCGTACCTGGCGTTCGCGGCGATGATGATGGCCGGCGTGGATGGCATCCGGAACAAGATCGAGCCGCCCGAGCCGGTGGACAAGGACCTGTACGAACTGCCGCCGGACGAAGCACTGGCCATCCCGCAGGTGCCCGGGTCGCTGGACAAGGTCCTGGACACGCTGGAAGCCGACCACGAGTACCTGCTCGACGGCGGGGTGTTCACCCCGGACCTGATCGAGACCTGGATCGACTACAAGCGCTCCAACGAGCTTGACCCGATCCGGCTCCGCCCGCACCCCCACGAGTTCGAGCTGTACTTCGACATTTAGACCCGAACGCCGCAGCTGATCAGGCAGGACGCTCACCGGGCTGTTGCCTGGGCCGACGGTCGGCCGGGTGCACGTGGCCAACCGCCGCGTCTCCGGTCGGCTGAGCCCGGCAGGATGCTACGACCTCACCCGGCTGGCCCGGGACTCCAGGTAGCGCTGCTCGGCGATGCTGGCGGTGGCCTTGGCGGCGCGCCAGTAGTGGTCGTAGGCTCCCGCCGTGTCGCCGGTCTTCTCCAGCAGATGCGCCCGAACGGACAGCAACCGGTGATGCCCGGCCATCCGGTCGTCGCTGTCCAACGTGGACAGCAGGGCCAGCCCGGCTTGTGGGCCCTCGCTCTCGGCGAGCGCGATCGCCCGGTTGAGGGTGACCATCGGGTTGGGTGCGATCCGTTCCAGGATCAGGTAGAGGGCGTGCACCTGCGCCCAGTTGGTCTCCTCGGGGGTGGCCGCGTCGGCGTGTGTGGCGGCGATGGCGGCCTGCAGCTCGTACGGCCCCAGTGCGGGGCCGGCCAGCGACGCCTTGACCAGTTCCATGCCCTCGTCGATCAGCGCGCAGTCCCACTCTGTGCGGTCCTGCTCGTCCAGCGGCACGAGATCGCCGGCCGCCGTGGTGCGTGCCTTCTGGCGGGCGTGGGTCAGCAGCATCAGCGCGAGCAGCCCGGTCACCTCGCCGTCCTCAGGCAGCTGCGCGTGCACCATCCTGGTCAGCCGGATCGCCTCGTGCGCAAGGTCGGTGCGGTGCAGCTCGCGGCCCGAGGACGCGGTGTAGCCCTCGTTGAAGATCAGGTAGAGCACGTGCAGGACGACCCGTAGCCGCTCGTCGCGCTCCGCGCCGTCGGGCAGACTGAACGATCTTGCCGCCGGCCTTGATGCACTGTTTGGCCCGGCTGATCCTGGCCGCCATCGTGGCCTCCGGCACCAGGAACGCGCGGGCGATCTCGGCCGTCGTCAGGCCGCCGACGGCCCGCAGCGTCAGGGCGGTCTGGGAGGCAGCGGTCAGCGCCGGATGGCAGCACAGGAACAGCAGGACGAGCGTGTCATCGGTGTCCGGCACGTCCTCGGGCACCAGCCGCGGCGGTGGCCGCCGCCGACTCCCGCTCGCGGCGCGCGTGGTCGCTGCGCATCCGGTCGATGAGCCGCCGGGACGCGACCGTCGACAGCCAGCCGCGCGGGTTGTCCGGTACTCCCTCGGCCGGCCACTGCACGGTAGCGGCGAGCACGGCCTCCTGCACGGCGTCCTCGCAGTCCTCGAACCGGCCGTGCCGACGTACCAGCGCGCCGAGGACCTGCGGCGTGAGCTCACGCAGCAGGTCCTCGATGGCTGGCACCGTCATGCCTCCAATTGTCCGTCAGCGAACATCACCTGCCGCACCTCGACGCCCAGGCCGTCGATCGCCGCGTCCGGGATCTGCGCTGCCAGCTCGATCGCCCGGTCCTTGTCCTCGCAGTCGATCAGGTAGAAGCCGCCCAGGTGCTCTTTGGCCTCCAGGAAGGGGCCGTCGGTGACCACCGGCTGGCCGTTGCGCACGGTCACCACGGCGGCCTGGGACGGGTCGACCAGGGCCTGTGTGGTGATCAGCTCGCCGGACTCCTTCAGCGCCTGGATGAACTTGCCGTGGCCTTCGCCGATTGCCGCCTTCTCCTCGTCGGTCAGCGCGTCAAGCACGGCCGGGTTGATGTGCAGGCTGATCAGGAACTGCATGTCGTACTCCTCGTGGTTCGTGAGCCCTAGCAGGCCTTTCGCCAGGTGGTCGGAGCCGCCGCCGCCGTCTTGACATCCGCCGCCGGAGATCTGGTGCCCGATATCGGCCCGGTTCGCTAGACCGCTGGGTCGTAGTAGTGGGCGTATTGCCACAGTCCGCGGCTGATCAGGGCATCGTCGGTCAGCGTGCCGAACCTGCCCGGTGACAGCGCCGCCATGCCCGGCGGTGGCGCGCCGCTGGTGATCCACGTGGCGAGCGCTTCGCCGAGCGCGGGCGAGGAGGAGAACCCAGAGCCGTTGCAGCCGCTGGCCACCCACAGGCCCGGCAGGTCAGGCACGGGCCCGGCGACGAACCGGCCATCGGGGCTCATCGTGAACAGCCCGCCGCGATGCTCGGCGACCGGGGCGGTGCCCGCAGCCGGGGCCTCGGTGCCGACCTGGGCCGCCAGCTTGCGCAGCACGGCCAGGTCCAGCGGCACGTCGTCGGTGGTGAACGACGGTGGCTGCTGGCGCGGGTCGAGGGGCAACGGGTCGGTCTCGAAGCCGCCGAACATCAGCCCGCCGCGCGATGGGCGCAGGTACACCGCGGCGTCCACCACCCGGACGATCGGATCGGCCGGGTCGATCCCCTGGTCCGGGCCGGTGATGAGCAACTGGTGGCGCACCGGGGCGAGCGGCACCGGCGCGCCGGCCAGTTCGGCGACCTGCCGTACCCAGCCACCGGCCGCGTCCACCACCACCGCGGCCGAGATCACCCGGCCAGCGGTCTGCACCCCGGTCACCCGGCCGCCGGTGACCGTGGATGCCGGTGACCGGCTCGCGCTCGGCTACGACCACCCCGAGCAGCCGGCAGGCCGCCAGATAGGCCTCGATCAGGGCGGTGGGCTCGGCGATGTAGATGTCCTCCGGGCACCACAGCGCGAACTCCTCCCCTGCCGCCCGGTAGAAGCTGACCCGCTCGGCGACCAGCGCCGGGCCGGCCTCGCGGACATCGGCGCCCCAGCCCCGCGACTGGGCCAGTTCGCGGGCCAGGTATTCACGGTGCTGGGCGGTGCGCGCGATCATGAAGCTGCCCGAGCGGGCCACCTCCAGCGGCACTCCCGCCCAGTCGGCGAAGCTCACCGCCCGGGCGATGCTGCGCCGGGCCAGCCGCGTGCGCAGCTCATCGGCCTGCACGGACTTGAACAGGCCCGCGGCCCGCCCCGAGGCCTGCGAGCCGGCGGTGCCGCGTTCCGCCACCACGACCGATCGCCCCGCCAGCGCACAGTGCAGCGCGGTGCTCAACCCGAGGGCACCGGCCCCGATCACGACCACATCGGCGTCCATGACGCCAGTGTGCCCAACCCGGCCTGATCTCGCCCAGTGCCGTGCCTTTCATGATCGCCGGGCCCGGCGGGTCACCGGCTTCTGAAGATCGTGAACAGCACCCGGAGCACGAGGACGCCGGCGACGATGAGCAGGTTGTAGCCGATCAGCTGGTCGAGGCTGACGGACTGGGAGACCTTGGGCCCGCCCGGCGCGGCGAGCAGCAGCGCGGCGACGATGCCGGACGCCGCGCCCAGCAGCGCCAGCAGGAACTGGTTGGTCAGGCTGGTGACCACCCGGCGATCGCGCTCGTCGGCGAACAGCCGCACGTTGATACCGAGCCTGCCCTGTTCCAGCGCGCTGGTGACCCGGTCGAACCGGCGTGGCAGCCGGCGCAGCACCGGAAGCAGCGCGATCAGCTCGTCGGCGGCCGACCGCCCCACGGCCTGGGGCGACAGCTTCACGGCCATGTGGTCGGCGGCGTACGCGCGCGCCTCCACGGCGATGTCGAACGAGGGCGTGAGCAGGGCGAGCGTGCCGTCCAAGGTGCCCAGGGCGCGCAGCACCGTGCCGATCTCGGCGGGGATCGTCAGCTCGAACCGGGTGGCCAGGCGGAACAGGTCGGTGAACATCTCGGCCGACGCCCCGATGCCACCGGTGACATGGCGCGCGATGAACTGCCCGAGCGCCCGCTCAAGCTGGTATTCGTCAAGCTCGTCGGTGCGGTCCACCAGGTCAAGCAGGGCGTCGCGGAGCGCCGCGGAGTCGGCGCGCCCGACGGCGACCAGCAGGTTCTGCAGCGCGATCCGCTGCTGGGCGTCGAGGTGGCCGACCGAGCCGAAGTCGAGCAGGGCGAGGCGGCCGTCGGCGAGCAGCAGGACGTTGCCGGGATGCGGGTCGGCGTGGAACACCCCGCCCTCGGTGATCTGGTACACCATGCTGCGCAGCAGGGCGCGGGCCATCTGCGCCCGGTCCAGTCCGTGGTCGTCGATCTGCTGCCCGGCCCCCCGCAGGTTGGCACCGTCCAGCCATTCGATGACGAGCACATGCTCGGTGCACAGTTGCTCGTGCATGGCCGGCATGACCACCGAGACCCCCCGCCCGATGGCCCGTTGCTGATCCGGCCAGCTGGCGGCGACGGCAGCCATGTTGCGGGCTTCGACGCGAAAGTCCAGTTCTTCCCTGATGGCCGCGGCGAACCCGCGGGCAACGCCGGCCGTGCCCACCGCACGTGCCCAGCGGGCGCGATCCTCGAGCCGGTCCGCGAGGCGCAGCAGGATGTCCAGGTCCTGTTCCACGCTGTCGCGGATCCCCGGGCGCTGGACCTTCACGGCCACCTCGGCGTCCGGGCCGGTCGCGTAGCGCAGCCGCGCCTTGTGTACCTGGGCGATCGATGCGGCCGCGGCCGGCTCCTTCTGCAACTCCGCGAATACCTCTTCGGGCGGCGATCCCAGCGACTCGGCGATCACCACCGCCACCTGATCCCACGGCGCCGGCTCGGCCTGGTCCTGCAGCTTGGCTAGTTCGGCGGTGAACTCCTCCGGGAGCAGGTCACTGCGGGTGGACAGCAGCTGGCCCAGCTTGGTGAAGGTGACTCCGCCCTCTTCCAGTGCCTGGCGCAGCGACCGTGCCAGACCCGCCCGCCCGCCGGCCGCGTCCACGCCGCGGATCCGCCGCCCACGCAGGTAGGGGCCCAGGCCGTGGCGCACCGCGATCCGGCTGATCTGCGCGTACCGCCGCGACCGCCGGAGCGCCTTCCGCGCGCCGAGAACCAGCTCCACCGGCTGCGGCAGCGTCCCGCTCGGCACCAGCACCTCGGCTAGCACGATGAAGAGCATCGCCACGATCAGCGGGACACCAAGCACCACGGTCACGAACGCGGCCACGTGCCCGGGCTGAGCCGCCTGCAGCGACCTGCCCAGAAGCAGGGCGGCCACAAAGCCGACCAACCCGGCGATCAGGGCGCGCAGCGCGCCGACCGGCAGCCCGAGCAGCCGACGCGATGCCCACGCCAGGCCCGCCACCAGCACCGTGCTGGTTGCCAGCGCGACCGCCGCGAAGGCGAGCCCGCTCAGCTGCGACGATGCCGCGGCCAGCATCGCTCCGCGTACCGCTCAGGTTCCGGGGCAGTCTTTGCCCACGCCGGCAAACAACTGCTGCGACGCCGTGGTGACCTGGCCGACCGCGGTGACGACGCTCGATACACCGGTCGTGCTTGGGTTCGCGGCCAGTTTCTGTACCGCGCTCTCGAGACTGGTAAGTGCGGACTTCAGCGCCGTGGTCTGGGGCTGCCATTTACCCTTTGCGTCGTTCGCGAACTTCGTCGCGGCCGTCTTGACGTTGGCGAGGTCGGTTTTGACCTCGTTCACCGCGCCTTGCCCGGCCGAGGCCTGGATGCTCGTCAGCTTGCCCAGAGCGGTGCGCAGGGCAGTGGCGTCGGCACACAACGCGGAACTGGCGGCCGAAGGAGAGGGCGCCGGCGACGACGACCCGCCGGAGGCCGTGCTGCTGCTACTCGACCCGCACGCGACCGTCAGGAGCGCGACGCCGCACCCGGCCGCGGCGAGCCGCCACCGCGCAGGTGTGGTCAGATTGCCCCCAGGTTTCATGTCACCGAGCCTTCCGGCTGGCCAGGCGCCCGCACATCACCCTTAGCGGGGCATTCGCCCGGAGGTACCAGGGAGCTGCGCCCGCGCCGCCCGGCGTGACCGAACCCGCGTGGCGCCGGTCAGGCGTGCGGGCCGAGGAGGCCCAGTGGGCTGGGCGCGGTGAACTCGATGCGAAGCACGGCCATGCCATCTGGCAGGTACATCGACTGCACCCGTGCGGGCCGGAACTGGCCGTGCTGCCCGCGCAGGAACGAGACCATGGCGTGCACGTACCCGGCGCTGACGGCATGGCCGGCGTGGTGGCGCGCGTGTGCGTTCTCAGCGAGGTCGGCCTGGCGCAGCGGCATGGCCGGGTCCGCTCCCGGCGCGGGTCTGCCGAAATCCACGATGAACATCGGGTGCGTGGCGGCCATCTGCGCGATAGCGAGAAGCAGCCGCCCGTCGACCTCTCCTTCGGCCAGCTCGCGCCCGGCGAGGGCTGCCGTCGCGACCCGGCCGCTGTTTAGCAACTCCACTCCGGAGGCCTTCCGGTTCGCCACGTCCGCGCTGAGCATGGCCCGGTAGGCGGCGGCACCGTGCTGTGCGGTCGCGCGGATATCGATCCGGTCCGGTCCGAAACCGAAGCTCGCCAGCACCGCGGGCGCGTAAGCCGAGCTGAGCAAACCGCCGAACTGGGCCCGTACCCCGGCCGTCGCGACGATGATCTGGGACCGGAGCGGGCTGGTGGTCTGCGGGCCAAGCCGGTACAGGCGGCCTGCCGCTACTCCGTATGCACTGAGTGCCTGGCACATGACCGGGTCGCAGGCCACCACGGCGGTCCGGCTGACCTGGCCGGCCACCCAGGAGGCCGCGCGCTCGCGCACCGCTGCTCCGGTGCCGGCCGCGGGCGGGCCCAGCCCGGAGCCATGCCTGGGCGCGGTCCTGCCGGACATCACCAGCGCGACCACGGCCGCCACCACCAGGGCCACCACGGCGAGAATCACGCCTGCGATGCGGTAAGGCCTACCCGACCGCCGTGACTGCTTGGCGGCCGGCAGCGCCCCGCGCAGTGGTACAGCGGTGCCGCTGCCCCGGCCAGTGCCCGGGCTCGCCTTACCCGGATCAGAGGCCCGGCCGTAGCCCGCGGGAGGGGATACCTTCGGTGAACTCGACGGGGCGGGCACGGGCGGTGCAGGCGAGCGCTCCGGGCCCGGCGGGGCCTGAGCGGGTTCGGCCGGTGCGAACGCGGACGCGGCTGCTGCCAGCTCCGCACTCCCAGCAGGCATGGTAGGTGCCGACGCGGCCGCCAGTGCGGCGCTGCCCACCGGCATAGTGGGTGCCGACGCGGCCGCGATGGTGGACGCAGATGGCACGGACCGTGGCGGGACCGAACCAGGCGGCATCGTTCCAGGTGGCACCGCTTCTGCCGGCGGGGCTTCAGGCGGCGCAGGTTCGGCCGGCGCTCCCGCCGGTTCGGCGGGGGACGGCCCTGATTCCGGCGATCCCGGCTCGGCTGGTGAGCCCGGCGCAGGGGCGCCCGGTGAGCGGGCCGGGTCAGCGGCGGCCGGTGACCCGGCGGCAGGCCGGACAGGCGAGAAAACGGACTGGCCGCCGGAACCGGGCCCGGTTCCCGCGATCCTTGGGAATGGCTCGGTGTACGCCTCCGAGTCCAGCCTGCGGCTGAGCACGGACGGCGGCAGGTACTCGCGCCGCAGTTCGGCGGGCGGCGGTGGTGCACCGTTCGCACCAGGTGCACGCCTCGGCAGCGGTACCGCTGGCCTGGCGGCTGTCCCATCCGGGCCACCTGCTGCGTCCCCAGCGTCTCCGGGCTCGGCCCCCTCCCCCGGTTCCTGCGCCACCGTCGTGTCTTCTGCGGCACCGCGGCCCACGTCCACTGCCTCGCCGTGCTGGGGTTCCCCCTGCCGGACCGGCGTTTCCGGCCACAACGCGTCCCGGTTCCACGGCGGGCCGTTCTCCGGACCCGGGCCAATGCCGTAGTCGAGGCCGGGGCCTGCGGCGTTGTCCAGGCTGGCACCGCTGCCGTTGTCCAAGCTGATGCCGCTACTGTTCCCGAGATTTACGCCGCTGCCGTTGGCCGGGTTCACCCCATTGCTCGCAGCCACGCTTGTGTCGCTGCTCTCAGGGCTCGCGACGCTGCCGTTCACCGGGCCGGCGCCGCTGAGCTGTGCGCCCGCGGCGCTGCCGTTGGCCGGGCTTGCATCGCTGGCGCCGGCCGCGTGACCCGCGCTGATGGCGTTCTCGGTGCCTAGCACGCGGTAGACGAACTGGTCGCCGGCTCCATCGTGCTCCTGGGGGTCGCGCCGCCGCTCGGCCTCGTCCCGCTCGAGTTCGCTCGCGATCGCGGTGAGCACACGCTGCCGCAGCTCTTCCGAAATGACCCCAAGATCGACTCGCACCGTGGCCCTGGGTGAGCCGGACGCCCCAGGAACGCGGCGCGGAAGCGGCTGGACGCCGCGGTCATCTACCATGCGGCCACCCCCCGGAGGCCCACGCACGAGCGGGACGTGTGCCTGGACAGCGGAACATACATCGCACGATTAATTCAACCGAAATCGCATACTGTCGCAATGAAACTACCTAAAGTGCGCACGCACCTTTGGGGTTTGCGTGCCCGGCCGTATAGCAGGGTAGCCACATTTGACTACCCCGCGATAGATGTCATCGCCTGGCTCTCGTTGCGCCCGGGATGGTCCCAGCGCCTGCTAAGACGCCAAGTCAAGGACTGACCTGCGGACAAGACCGGTCAGTTCGGCCATGGCCACGTTCAGTGATATCCGGCCGCGCCCACGCCGAGCCGCTCATACCAGTCATACATCCATAGATCCCGGAAGCCCTCACGCGAGCGGAACGCGTACCGGCGCAGCGGACCGTATATTGCCGATTAGTTCGGCCGAAATAGCATGTTGTTACCGTTGAACTACCTATGGTGCGACCCTAGGGCTGGCCGAACAGTCCCAGCGGGCTGGGCGCGGCGAATCCGATGCGCAGCACTGTCTGACCGTCGGCCAGGCGCACCGTCTCCACCCGCAGGGGCTGGTACCCGGCGGGCTGCGTGCGCAGGAAGGCCGTCATGGACCGCAGGAACGCAGGTGTCGCCGAACGGTTGCCGACGAGACGGCCGGAAGATTCCTGTGTCATGTCGGCGAAGCGCAGCGGCATGTCTGCATCGGCGCCGGGGGCGAAGCTGTTGAACGCGACGATGTAGACCGGGCGCTTTGCTGCCATGGCGGCGAGCGTGAGCTGCAGCCGCGAGTCCACCTGCCCGGCGGAGAGCTGCTTTCGCGCCGTGGGCGAGGTAGCGATCCGGTTACTGCGCAACAGTTCGGCGCCCGAGCTCCTCCGCGCCGCCAGGTCGGCAGCCAGCATGGCCCGGTATGCGGCGGCGCCGTGCGGGGCGACCGCGCGGATGTCGATCCGCTGTCCGCCCCTGCCGAAGCTCGCAAGCACTGCCGGCGCGTAGACGGAGCTGAGCACGGTGCCGAACTGGGCGCGGACGACGGGCGTCGCGACGACGACCGCAGAGCGGAGCGGGCTGGTCTCCTCTGGCCCGAGTTCGTAAATGTCCCTTGCCGGGAACCCGTGCGACTCAAGCACACGGCACATTGTGGGATCGGCGGACACGATAGTTCCCCGGCCGATCTGCCCCATTACAAAGGCCGCCGCCTGGCCACGTACCACCAGGCCAGCGCCTGACCCCGAGCGCTGCCGGTGGCTGCCGGGCGAACGCGCGGTCCCGCTATGGCCGTAATGCACCAAGCACCAGCGAGCCCCCGGTGACCAGCGCGGCCACCGAAAAGAACACACCGACCGCACGGTAATGCCGGCCGGGCCGACGCTGCCGCCGGCGCGGCTGCTGACCGGGCATGTGCGCGTCCCGCGCCGGCAGCCACCGCGGACGAATCAGGAACCGTCGCAGACCGCTCCGGCCGGGGAGGGGCCTCGGCGGCTGGCGGATTCAACGGGGCACTGAGGCTCCCGTTGACAGGCACGGAAATTCTCGGAAGCGGCTCCGTGAGAGCCTCGGTTTCCACGACCTGCGGACGAACCGGCACGACGTGCCGGTTCGTTTCCGCTGGCCGGACGAGGCGGCCGGTGACATCAGGCGGCCGACGCGGCCGGGGTACGTGCTGCCTGGCGGGCTCCGTGGGTTCTGGGTGGCCGGTCTTGTGCGGGGAACCGGCTTTTCCCAGGGCGGCGGCCCGTTCTGGTGGGGCCTTTTTCTCACGGGACGGCGTTCGCTCCCCCGGGGGGCCCGTCCCGGCAGGTGCCATGGGCCGCCGCTGGGGTAGCTGCCTCTTCCTCGTGCGGGGCGGCCTCTTCGCCGTCCTGCGGGGTGGCCGTCGGGCTCCAGGGCCACGTGCTCCTGCCCTTGAGCAATCGCCGCCAGCAGGCGCAGCCGTACGGCCTCCGGCAGCACTGGCTGCTCGATCCTCGCCGGCGGCCGTGGCGAATCAGTCGCACCGCGCACGCGACGCGGCAGCGGCCTGACCCCGTTGTCTTCTGCCGTGTGGATCACCCCCCCGGGCGGTACATGACGATCCACGCTCCCCACCGCAAGATACCGGAACTACCGGGTCATCCGGATTAATATCTCGTCATTCTCCTGCTACCGGGTATATGGACCGGCACACCTTGTTCCCATTCGTGCCCTGGCTCCCTTCTGGCAGGTCATCAGGGGCGGGTTAGGGTAAGCGCAGCGGTGCGAAGACGAAACGCTACTTCGGCCACGCGGTCGCCTTCGATGCGCCAGTTCTGTCGGTAGGGGCCGCCCGCTTGGTTCTCGTCGAACCACACAAGTCCCAGCGCCTTCGCTTGGCGGATCCCATCGAACAGGTTGCTGATCTTGGCGAACTGGCCGGTGCCCGGGCCCACTCCGGCCTCCGACAGCAGAACCGGTTTGCGGGTGAAGGCCCGCACCTGGCCAATCGTGCGGCCGAAGACGGTGGCGAACGTATCGGAGGGGCGGATGTAGTAGCCATCGATGCCGACCCAGGTGACATAGCGGGCTCCTGGCCACCATGCTGCGACCGGACCGGTGCCGGGACGGTCCTGGTTGATGGTCCATAGCCAGGTGACGTTGTCGGCGCCCTCAGCGCGAAACACGGTCACGATGTGCCGCCACGCCGCTACGAATGTCGATGGCGCGACGTGCCCGTAGCCCCACGAATACCAGTTGCCGTTCATCTCGTGCCCGAAGCCGATGACAACGGCATGGCCAAAGTCACGGACGCTGTCGGCGTAGCCGCGCAGGTAGAGGTCGTAGGCACCAGCCGCGATCGCCGAGACCGAGGCGTACGTGGGGTCGATCTGCACGTAGGGGATGATGCCGTGCCTGCGGACCTTTCGCGCGAACGAGGACGCGAAGGGCTCGGCCCAGCCACTGTAATAGCCGACCATGTTCGGCTGCTTGCCCGCCGCCACGGCGAAGCTCGCGATCGGCCCGTAGGCCGGCGGTGCCCCTTGCTCGTAAACGCCCAGGTAAGCGGACGACGCCGAAGGAAGCGACGCGTGTACCGGCGGCGGCGCGGAAGGTATGAGGGTGAGCCGGACGCCCGTGGAGGCCACGGCGATAGCAGCGGCCATCAAGGCCGCCAGCACAACCAGGCGTGACTTCATCCGGCTCGTGCCCCCGGGAAGATGACGCGGCTGACTACGGCGAGGTTCAGCACGCCGAAGAACACCAGGATCGCGAACTGCGCGGAGCCAAGGGCTACTGTCCGCCACAGGGCCAGGACCACCCATAGCAGGGCCGTGCCGCCGCTCCAGCCGGTGACCCACACGCGGAATCGCCGCAACGAACTGCCCGGTGTCCGGGTCGGATGCCAGCCCATCGTCTTGCCGCGGGCGCTGTCCCAGATCGAGAAGACGTGCGCCCATCCCCGGGCGATGCCCAGCGGCCAAACCGACGGCCCATATCGCGCGCGATGCCACAGCGGGTACAGGATGAATCCGGCGACCATGGCGGGGCCGAGGATGACGAAATTCCGCAACCTGATCTGGCCGGGCAGGAATGCCAGCATGACGATCGGGATGACGGGCCCGAAGAAGGTGAGCAGGCTGGTATAGGCGTAGTAGAAGAACCCGGAGATGTAGGTGAGCCGGGCCGAGACCGGCATGCGCACGCTCCACAGCCGGCGTGAGAACACCACACCGGCGTTCCCGGTGCACCACCGGTACTGCTGGCGCACGAAGGCGTCGAGGTTGTCCGGGCAGATGCCGGTTGAGAGCACGACGGGCACGTAGACCATGGACCACCCGCCCCGGCGCACATCGAGCCCGGTGTGCACGTCCTCGGCGTAAGGGATGAGCGTCGGGCCGCCCTGCGGCTCCAGCGCGGCCCGCCGGTAGACCGCGGAGGTCCCCACGCAGATGGCGGCGCCGAGCCTGTCCCTGGCCACCTGGATCGACCGGTAGAACACCTCCTGGATGGCACCCGCCGCGTTCTCGATCCATGTCTGCTCCGGGCTCTCCCGGAAGAACTGCGGGGTCTGGACGATGCCGATCCCCGGATCGTCCATGTAGGGCAGGGTCTCGGCAAGGAAGTCGCTGCGCGGAGCGAAGTCGGCATCCAGGATGACCACGTATTCGCCATCGGTGCGGGCGAAGGCATACCGCAGGTTGCCGCTCTTCTTGTAGGCCCGCAGGTCGGGCCGGCGCAGGTAGCGAAAGCCGAAGGACTCCGACACCGAACAGGCCTCGTCGGAGGGCCCGTCGTCGAGTACGAAGGCCTGGGCAGGCCCCGGGTAAGCGGCGATGAGCTCAAAGACCGCTTCCCAGGTGTTGCGGAGCACCTCGATCGGCTCGCCGCAGATGGGCAGGTAGATGTCGACGCTGGGGTAGCTGACCGGTCGCCAGTGCCTGGACGCGCGCCCGGTGGGCGGCCAGGTCGAAACCTCTGCCGGTGAAGTTCACCGGCAGGCTGATCACCTGGTAGATGACGTACGTGGCGGTGAAGACCAGGAACGGCCACGACCCCGGAGCATGTGAGCTCGAACCGGATCTGGCTGATGATGACGCAGCTTGCGCTTACGACGAGCGTGAACGTCAGATAGGCCAGGTTCCGGTGAATGTAGGCGTACTTCTCGCTGTCGCTGGGCGGCGCGGGGAGCGCCGGGGAGCGTGTGCGGCGCCGCGCGCCTACGGTGCTGGCCGTGCTCACTGACGCTCGCAGCGAGGCGTACCGGGTGGCACTCACGGCTTGGGCTCGTATCGCCAGATGACATAGGTGCCCCGGCCGATGGGTGGCACCTCAGTGCCGTAGGGAACGACGGCGATGGTGTGGTAGCGAGGATCACCGTGAAGTTGGTCGGCGAGACGACGGTCCAGCGCAGTGGTGTCGGCAAAGTTCAGCGCGACGTAGGAGAAGTAGCCGCGGGTGATGAACTCCGCGAAGACACCCGGCATTGCCGGCACCGGCCACACTTGCCGTGCTGGCCGGGCCACCGGTGCTGGCTCCCGGACGGCAAGACGATGTTGCGGGTAGACGACCACCGTTGCCACTGGCGACCGGCAGGCAGGTAGTACCGGGCGACGGAGGGATCCTCGACCAGCAGGTGCCCGGTGCCGTGAGCCGACCAGCGGCCGCAGGATCGCGATGAAGCTGGTCGCGTTGGGCCAGTCGGTGGCCAGCGCCCACGACTGGCTGGCGCCCAGTGTGACAGGGAAGACCAGCGCGACCATACAAGCCGCCGCAGGTGACGGCCCGCGCCGGACCGGCCCGCGCGGCCGCGACAAACCTGTCCACCGCGTAGCCCGCGGCGATGGCACCGAACCAGGCGCCCAGGCCCACGTGCTCGTCCAGCGAGGCCATAGCGTGCAGGCGCGCCTGCTCCAGCGGCCCCACCACCGCGGCAGCGGCCAGCAGTGCCAGCAGCCATGTCCGCGCCCACCCCTGTCGCCCGGCTCCGCTGAAGATCACCCCGCAGGCCGCCAGGACGACCACCAGCCCGGCCCAGGACCAGGAATGGCCGAGCACCGACAAGGGGGAGCCGCCGCCGGGCGCCGGCGTCAACGTCGTCCGCTGAAGGCCGCCGAGATAGGCACTTCCGCCGATGAGCACCCCCACCGCCATCAGCACGGCCACGGTGACCAGCAATGTCGCACAGCGCCGGGCGGCCAGCCGCCACCCGGACGGCACCGCGGTCAGCAGCGCGAGCACCAGCACGACCAGGTCGAACAGGACTGACGAATAGGCCGCGGCGTTGGCCAGCGCCAGCGCGCCGCCCGCGGCGACCATCCAGCCGGTCCGCCTGCCGTGGTCCCCGGCGCGCACCACACACCACGCCGCCAGCGCGACCAGGACTATCCGGAGGGCGTCGTAGGTCGCGAACGCCCCCAGATGCAGCGTCGGCCCGAGCACGGCGAACAGCGCGGCTGCGAAAAACGCCGCCCGGCGCCCGAACAGCATGCGCGTGGCATCCCACAGCAACGCCGTCGCCCCGAGCATGAACACCAGCGACAGCACTCGCGCCCCGGCCAGCCCGCCCACGCTGTCAGCCAGCGCGCCCAACGGCGGGTAGAGCACCGGCGCCCCCGAGAAATACGCCGGGAACGGCGGAATCGCCGTACCGTGCAGCCAGTGCGCCCACTCCAGATGCCCCGCCCACAGGTACGTGGCCTCGTCCGCATACGCGGTGTCCGCACTCTAGCAGCCGCACCGACAGCGCCGCCTGCACGGCAAGCACCACCAGCAGCAGCCAGCCACCCCACACTCGCCCGCCGCCGCCACGAGGCGCCCGGCGGTGCCCTGGCCCCGGTCTTCCGGTCCCCGGTTCGGGCTCATGTGCCGTCCCCGCCAGCCGCGCGTCCTCCAGTTCAGGCGCCGACCGCAGGCTTCCCGGCCCGGCTGCCCTCGGGCGCATGTCCCCCGGCCCGGCCGCGGCTGGCCACGCACATCGCGGCACGGCACCCCACTCATCTGCCACACCAGAATCAGCGGGCACATCCAGGGGAAGAAACGCCGCGCCACCAGCCATCGGCTTGTCATCGTTACGCCGCATCAACTGGTCCCACCCCTTCCGGCGGCTACGAACTGCCCCAGGCAGATCGCAGCCACATCGCCACAGCAGGTGGTGGAGTCCCGCGCACAGGCGTATTTCGCAAGAAACGTAGTGGTCGCGGCCGCATCCCTGCGGGACCTTTGCCGAACTTCCCGGTGCGTGCAGCCCGCCGCGGGCCGCCTGCGCGGGGCGCACGGATTGCTCGCGGCGGCCATGCCGGTCATGGCGCGGGCCGCCGGTAGGCCTGGGCGCCGCGGCGGTACGCCGTGCGTGCCGCCGCGGCGGACAAGCGCCAGTCCCGGATCCCGTTCAGTGCCACTTGATGGTGCGCTATGGCGTCGAACCAGACGAACCCCAGCAGCCCGTACGCGCGAATGCCGGCGAACAGGTTGGCGACCTTGGCCGACTGGCCCCCCGCATTGGGGGCGCCCGTCTCGGCGATCAGTATCGGGTCGAGGGTCAGCGCGCGTACGGCCTTGATGGTCGGCCCGAAGAGGGACGCGAAGGTGAACGACGGCAGGCGGTAATAGCCGTCGATTCCCACCATGTCCACATACGAGCCGCCCGGCCACCACCGCGCGGGCGACGGGATTCGCGCCCGCGCGTCGATGACGTTGACGGTCCACAGCCACGTCACGTTGCCCGCGCCCTGCTGCCGGAACACCGTCACAACGTGGCGCCAGGCCGCCACGAACGTCGCAGGCGATGTGTGCCGGTTCCCCCAGGAGTACCAGTAGCCGTTCATCTCATGACCGAAGGACAGGATCACCCGGCCGCCGAACGCCTTCACCGCGGCGGCGTAGGAGCGCAGGTAGGTGTCATAGTGCCCCGCCGCGATCGCGGCGAGGCTGATCCCGGTCGGCTCGATCTGCACCAGGGGCACGGCCTGGTGCCTGGCCGCTTCCCTGGCGAACCCGGCGCTGGAACCGCTCCATCCACCCGCTGTAGTACATGACCAGCCCCGGCCGCACCCCCGTCGCGGCCGTGAAGGCGGTGACCCCCGCGTAGGACTCAGGCGAGCCCGGTCACGTACACGCCGAGATAGCTTTGCGGCGCCGGGGACCGGTCGGCCACGGATCTGCGCGTACAGCACAATGCCCAGCGGCGACCGCGGCGACGGTGACATTGCCGCCGTGCGCGACGGTGAACCGCCGGGTCTTTCTCCGGCTAGCCCTTCTCCGCCTGCGCCTCCGCTCGCTGCCGCGGCGCCAGGCGCTGGTGCCGGCCGCGGGCCGCGGGCGCGGTGAGCCGCAGCCGGCCGGTCATGCCGCGGGCCCCTTGTACGTCCTGGGTCGCACTGGCCGAACGCGGCCAGGGCCGCAGGACCGGCCAGGCGCCAGTCCTGGGTGCCCCGGGCGTCGAACCAGACGGAGCCCAGCAGCCCGTACGCGCGGATGCCGGCGAACAGGTCGGCGATCTTGGCTGGCTGTCCGGCGCCTGCGGGCGCGCCGGTCTCCGCGATCAGTATCGGGTCGAGGGTCAGCGCGCGCACCGCCTTGATGGTCGGCCCGAACAGCGACGCGAACGTCCAGGAGGGCCTGAGGTAATAGCCATCGATCCCCACCCAGGTCACGTAGGCGCGGCCCGGCCACCAAGGCCGCGGGCGACAGGATCCCATGGCTGGTATCGATGATGTTGACCGTCCACAGCCAGGTCACGTTGTCGGCGCCCTGCTGCCGGAACACCGTGACGATATGCCGCCAGGCCGCCACGAATACCGCGGGTGAGACGTGCCGGTATCCCCACGGGTACCAGTAGCCGTTCATCTCGTGGCCGAACCCGATGATCACGGCCTTGCCGGTCTTGGCCCCGTAACTGGCCACGCTGGTGGCGAAGGTCTTGAGGTAGGTGTCGTACACGCCGGCGGCGATGGCGGTCAGGCTCACCCGCGCCGGCTCTATCTGGATGAACGGCACGACGCCGTCGGCGCTTGCCTGGGCGGCGAACGCGGAACGGAACGTTTCGTGCCAGCCGCTGTAGTAGAGCGCCACGGTGAGCCGTGTGCCCGCGTGCCCTGGCGAGCATCTTGACCGGCGCGTAACTGTCGGGAACACCCTTGACGAAGGCACCCGCGTAGGACTCGGGACGTGCGGGCAGGCGCACCACCACGGGATGGTGGCTGAACGTCCCGATGGGAGGCGTGTCCCCCACCACCGACGAGGGCACGGCGGCGATGGGCTTGGCGACCCTCGTGACGCCGGCGGTGATGAGCGGCCAGGACGACCGCTACGCACAAGCCGATGAGCACGGCGGCGACGGTTCCGTGCATGATTCCGGCAACCTGCCGGCCGAGGCCGCTGAGGGAACCGTAGGCAGCAACAGGACCGAGCGGGCACGGCCCACCCATCCCCGGTTCGAGTGACGGCCACGCCGCGGTTGCGGGCCCAGGGTGGCGGCAGGTCCTGAGGGGCACCGTCATGCGGCCTTCTTCCCGGGGAAGACCAGCCGGCCGACGATGAAGGCGTTGAGCACCCCGAAGGCCGCCACGACGGTGAACCGTGCCGAGCCGGTCTGCTCGATGCGCCAGGCGGCAAGGGCCAGCCAGGCGAAGGCTATGGTGCCGTTCCACACGGTGACCCCCCACCAGAACCGACGGGTCGCGTCGCCCGGCCCCCGTGAGGGCTGCCAGGACATGACCTTGCCGCGGGCGTAGTCCCAGATCGCCAGGGCCTGGGCCCATCCCACGGCGATGGCCAGGGGCCAGATCCGGGGGCTGTAGGGCGCGTTGTGCCAGAGCGGGTACAGGATCGTGCTGGTGACGACGGCGGGAAGCAGCAGGAGCGCGTTGCGCAGGACGGATCTCGTCGGGAAGGAACACCAGCAGCGTGATCGGGATCAGCGGCACGATCAGGGTGCGCAGGCCCGTGGTGAGGTTCCAGAGCCAGCCGGCGATGTAGGGCAGCCTCGACGTCCAGGGCATCTCGACGCGCCACATGTGCTTCGTCCAGACCAGCGAGGTGGCGCCGCAGCACCAGCGGTACTGCTGGCGCATGAACGCGTCCAGCGTGGCCGGGCAGATTCCGGCCGCCAGCGGCACGGGGAGGTAGACCAGCTCGTAGCCGGCGTACCGCACGTCGAGCCCGGTGTGGGAGTCCTCGGCGTACGGGATCTCGGTGAACCCGCCCATCGGGTCGAGCGCCGCCCGCCGGTACACGGCGTTGGAGCCGACGCACAGCGCCGAGCCGAACCGGTCCCGCGACACCTGCACGGCCCGGTAGAACACCTCCAGGGTGGGGCCCGCGGCCCGCTCTACCCAGGTCTGGCGCCGGCTGGCCCGGAAGAACTGAGGGGTCTGCACGATCCCGACACCGGGATCGTCCAGGTACGGCAGCGTCTCGGCCAGGAAGTCCGCCCGGGGCCGGAAGTCGGCGTCGAATATCACGATGTGCTCGCCGCCCGTCCGCCGGAAGGCGTAGTTGAGGTTGCCCGCCTTCTTGTGCTCGCGGATGACCGGGCGGCGCACGTAGGTGAACCCGAACCAGGGGGCCTGCGTCCTGGCCTGCTCGCTCGGGCCGTCATCCAGCACATAGACGTAGGCGGTGCCCGGGTAGGCCTGCACCAGCTCGAAGACACCGGTCCAGGTGTTGCGCAAGACCTCGATCGGCTCGCCGCAGATGGGCAGGAAGATGTCCACCGACGGGTAGCGCGGCGGCCGCCAGGCGCTGACCAGCGACTTGTGCGCGGCCAGGTCGAAGCTGCGGCCGGCGAAGTTCACCGGCAGGCTCACCAGCTGGTAGACGAAGTAGGCGACGGTATAGGCCCCGAACAGCGCGACCGCGTACGGGAGCACATGGGCGTACCGCACCTCGAACCACACCTGGGCGATGATCAGGCACAGCGCCGAGATGGCCAGCGCCGTCGCCAGCAGCGGCAGCGACCGCCATGCGTAGGAGTCCTTCTCGGCGTCGCTGGGCGGCTCGGGGAGAACATGGCCGCGACCACCGGTGCCGCCCCTCCCGGGGGACTGCGGTCGCGGTCATCGCCGCGGACCCTCACGCGCCCAGAGCAGGTAGTCGCTCTTGAACGACGTTGTCCGGTAGGGGATCCGGGCGATCAGCCGGTAGCCGCCGTCGCTGATGATGCCGTACAGGACCCGCGAAGATCGATGTTGTGCAGGCACTGAGCCTGCGTCTGCTTGACCGCGGGGTCCGCGTTGCCGCACCCGCCGCCGCCGACCGCGAACGACAGCAGGATGTACCGAGAACCGCCGCTGCCTGACGTCCTGCGCGAGGGCCCACGCCGAGGAATCCGGGATCGACGTGATGCTCTGCCACGGCTCGATGCCTTCGCAGGTAGTAGTTGAGCGACGCCGTCTGGTCCGTCGAGCAGCGTGCCCGGGTGAGCGCGCAGCGCGGCGGTCAGCGCCGGCAGCACCGGATCGATGTTCGGCCAGGTGCCGAACTGATTGATCGCGAGCATGCTGCCCGAGCACCGTCGGCCAGCGCAACGGCCGCCGTGACGACCTTGAACGCCCCGCGGGCCTTGACGGTCGGGCACCGCGCGGATGAACGCCGTCAGCGCGTAGCCGGCCGACCGCCGCCGCGAACCACCCGCCGAACGCGACGTGCTTGAACAGGCTGGTGAAGACGTGGATCCGGGCCTGCTCGGCGGGCGCCAGGAAGCCCGCCGCGGCAAGCGTCCAGGCGAGCACCCGCGTGGCGCGGACCGCTGGGCAACGGACGCGGCAATGGCGCCGATCACGGCCAGGACCGCGACGGTGCCGACCCAGCCGGCGCTGACGATAGAGAATGCCGAAGATCGGCCAGTTGCCCGGCTGGCCGCGACAGTGTCGTGAAGCCGATCCCAGTGACATAGGGCTTCCCGCCCCAGGCCAGCGCCACGCCGAGGCCCGCGGCAGTGCCCGCTGCAGCGAGCAGCGCGGCGACCGCGCCCGCCCGGCGCCCCAGTTCCCGCCAGTGGACGCACGCGATCGACGATCAGGACCACCGGGTCGAACAGGGCCGCCGCGTACTTGGTGGCATCCGCGATGACCAGGGTGAGCGCCGCCAGCGAGGATCAGGGCCAGCCGGGCGGAGGTGGTGCGGCACGATGCCGCGCGGATGCCCAGCCAGGTCGACGCCGCGAGCAGGAACAGCGCCATCGCGTCGTACGTGGCGAAGCGCGCCGAGAAACTGCAGCCGATCCGAGCGCGGCGAACAGCGCGGCGGCAAAGGCAGCCGACTGGCGGTCGAAGATGCGCCGGGTGACGCCGTGCAGGAGCACAGTGGCGCCGAGCATGAAGCAGCAGCGACAGGACTCGCGCGCCGACCAGGCCGCCGACGCTGTTGGCGAGCGCGGCGACCGGCGGATAGAGCACCGGTGCGCCCGAGAAGTAGGTCGTGAACGCGGGGGTCAGGGTGTGGTGCAGCCAGTGCGACCATTCCAGCCGTCCGGCCCACAGGTACAGCGCTTCGTCGGTGAACGCGGTGTTGCGCGTGACCAGCCGCAGCGACAGGACGACCTGCACGGTGAGGATGATGGTGAGTGGCAGCGCGCGCACCTGTGCGATGCTGCCGCGCTCCATGCTGGCCGCGGGTTCCGGGCTGGCTGTGGCCTCCTGGCTGTCGTCGGCGCCGGTCACCACCTCCGCCGGCCTGGCGGCTGGGCGGAACGCGACCGCGGGCGGTTCGATCACGGCCACGCGACGAGGCGCCGAGGACGTGGCGGCGGGACGTGGCTTCGGCGGCCTCGAGCGGGCCGAGGTTTCGGTACCGCGGGCGCGGGTCGGGGCTTCGGCACCGAGGCGATAGCGAGGATGGCGGAGAGCCCTACCTGCTGCGCCTCGGCAAACCCGTTAGAGGCGCCCTGCCGCGAGGACACGCCGGCGGCGTAACCCGGAACGCGGAACCCGTCCGGGGCCAGCTCGCCGTTGTGGGAGGTCCCGTTGTGGGACGCGCCGTTGTGGGAGGTCTCGTTATGGGACGCGTCGTGGGACAGCAGCGGAGTCTCGCCATTGTGTGGAGGCGGCCCGGCAGCATTGGCTTCCCGGCGGCGGCGCCATTCCGCCGAGGTCCCCTTGGTGACGGGGTGTTGAGTGGTGCTCACGACCCGCGCTCGTATCGCCAGATGACGTAGGTGCCCTGGCCGGCCGGGGCTACCTCGGTGCCGTAGGGGACGACCGCGACGATCCGGTAGTGGTGGCTGTGGCGCAGGTCGGCGGCGATCTGGTGGTCCAGCGCGGTCGTGTCGGCGAAGTTCAACGCGACGATGGAGAAGTAGCCCCCGGTGATGAACTCGGCGAAGACACCGGCGTTGCCAGCGCCGGTGACACCGGCGGCGCTGGTCGGACCGCCAGTGCTGGCGCCGGACGGCAACACGATGTTGCGGGTGGATGACCATCGCTGCCACTGGCTCCCGGCGGGCAGGTAGTACCGGGCGATGGAGGCGTCCTCGACCAGCAGGCGGCCACTGCCGTGGCCAGCCAGCGGGCGCAGGATCGCGATGAAGCTGGTCGCGTTCGGCCAGTCGGTGGAGAACGTCGACGACTGGCTGGCACCCAGCGCGACCGGGAAGGCCAGCGCCACCACGCAGGCCCCGCACGTGACGGCCTGCGAACGGCCCGCCGGCGCGGCCGCGGCGAACCTGTCCACCGCGTACCCGGCGGCGATGGCGGCGAACCACGCACCCAGGCCCACATGCTTGTTCAACGAGGCGACGGTGTGCAGCCGCGCCTGCTCCAGTGGGCCCAGCACAGCGGCGGCGGCCAGCACGGCCAGCAGCGACGTCCGCGGCCAGTTCGGCCGGGCGGCCAAACTGACGATCAGCCCGCATATCGCCAGAACCAGGATCAGGCCGGTCCATGACCAAGCGGCGGTGAGCACCGACACTGGTGAGTCCGGCCCCGCGGCTCGCGCCAGCGTGGTCTGCCGCACCCCGGTGAGGTAGGCGCTGCCGCCGGCCAGCAACCCTGCCGTCACCAGCACCGCCACCACGACCAGCAGGATCGCGCACCGCCGGACCGCCAGCCGTCGGCCGGCTGGCCACCCGGTCAGCAACGCGAGCGCCAGCACTACCGGGTCGAACACGGCCGATGGATACGCCGCAGCGTTGGCCACCGCCAAGGCGGTGCCCGCCGCGACCATCCAGCCGGTCCCCTCCCCGTCTCCGGCACGCACCACGCACCATGCCGCAAGCGCTGTCAGCGCTACCGACAAGGCGTCATAGGTGGCGAACGCTCCCAGATGCAGCGTCGGCCCCGCAACCGCGAATAGCGCGGCAGCGAAAAACGCAGCCCGCAGTCCAAACAATCGCCTGGCGGTTCCCCAGAGCAAAGCCGTCGCCGCCAGCATGAACACCAGCGACAGCAGCCGGGCCCCGGTCAGCCCTCCCAGGCTGTCGGCAAGCGCGCCTATCGGCGGGTAGACCACCGGTGCTCCGGAGAAATACGACGCAAAAGGGGGGATCGACGCGCCATGCAGCCAGTGCGCCCACTCCAGATGCCCAGCCCACAGATAGGTGGCTTCATCCTCGAAGGCTGTGTCCGCCCGGACCAGGCGCACAGAAAGCACCGTCTGCACGGCAAGGACCAGCACCAACAGCGACGCCCCCGGCAGCCGCCGGCTACGGCTCCGCGGGGGCCGCCGCGACGTTACCCTGGGCCCCGCCGCCCCGGCCACCTCGGTCGCGGCAGGCCCAGCCGTCTCATCATCAGCCCGGGCTCTGCCAGCAATCGCTTGCGTCCCCGTGCCCCAGGCAGGGCCAGCCGCCGACCCCGGTGTCGACGCCCCACCACCCGTCATCGCGCCGTAATCGCTACGTCGCACCATGTCGCCTCAAACCAGGGCGTACCAGGGAAATCTCAGCCGCCCCGTGATCTAAGCACCGTCCCAACCCGTCACAATCCATGACGACGCCCCCCCAGCGGGGCCTTCGCCCGACCAGAATCTACCGGCCACCACCCGCCGACGACTGTCATTTACGAATTAACGACCGAATGTCCCGGCCTGAGAAGGGCTGCGCCAGAGCCCTGGAAGTGTGGGGCCACGCGGGAGACTCTCAGCGCCGCCCGCGCCTGGAGCTAGGCTTTCGTCCAGGAGAGAAATGACCAGTGACCTGGAAGTAATCCTCGCCAGCCTGAACACCCACGGCGGGCGCGGCGCGGACGGTCGGCCTTACGACCTGGAGGCCGCCTGCCGCCAGTTCAAGGCGGACATCATCGTCCTGCAGGAGGTGTGGCGCCCGCACAGCGGGCCGGATCCGGTCGCCGACATCGCCGCGGCACTCGGCACCGAGCTGCGCAGGGCCACTCTGGTGGCGGACACGAGCCTGCGCAGCTTCGGCATCGCGGACGAAACGGCACGCGGCCAGTGGGGACTGGCGACGCTCACCACCATGCCGGTCACCGGGTACGAGGTGGTGGACCTGGGCCGCATCGCCGGCGACGCCACGCCCCGGGCGGCTCAGCTCGTCACGATGGACCTGCCGGGCCGCGGCCCGTTGCGCATCGCGAACACGCACCTGACCTACCGGCTGCTCAGCCCGGTCCAGCTGCTGCGCCTGGTCCGGCGCCTGGATACCAGCGACATCCCGACCGTGATCGTTGGAGATCTCAACATGCCCGCGCCGCTCACCGGGCTCGCGGCCGGGTACGCCCCGGCGGTCAGCGGGCGCACGTTCCCCGCGCACCGGCCGCTGCTGCAACTCGACCACATTCTCACCAGCCGCCGGGTCGCCCGCCGCGGCGGCGAGGTCCTCCCGCCGGCCGGCTCGGATCATCTCCCGGTCCGGGCCCGGCTGCGGCTGAAATAACGCAAACATGCGCTACGCCGGCCAGCCAGCACGGCGTCCCGGGCGTTCCCTAGGTCCTCAGATAGGAGGCACCGTTGAGGTCGAGGACGGCGCCGCTGGCCCACTCCGCGTCCGGCGAGGCGAGGTAGACCACCGCCGCGGCGATCTCGGCCGGCTGCGCGACCCGCCCGAACGGGCTCTGCGCCCGGATCGCGTCACCCTCCGGGCCCGCGAGGTAATCAGCGGCCATGTCGGTCTCCACGTACCCGGGCGCGACCGTGGCCACCGCGATGCCGTACGGCGCCAGGTCCCTGGCCAGCGACTGGCCGAAGGCGTTCAGGCCGGCCTTGCTCGCCCCGTACGCGGGGTGCCGCGGCTCGCCGCGGAAGGCGCCCCGGGAGGAGACGTTGATGATCCGGCCGCCGCCCCCGGCGATCATGTGCTGGACCGCGCACCAGGTGGCGTTGGCCGCGCCGGTGAGGTTGACCCCGATGATGTCCCGCCACGCCGCCTGCCACTCCTGGTAGGACACCTCGGCGATCTGGTGCCTGACGTAGATCCCGGCGTTGTTGACCAGCACGTCAAGGCCGCCGAGCGCGGCGGCCGCCTGGTCCACGGCCCGGCGCACCGCCTCGGGGTCGGCCAGGTCCGCCTGCACCACCGTGTGCCCGCCGCCGGGAAGCCCGGCCACGACCCCGGTGGCGCGGTCCGCCGAGTCACGGTGGTGGACCGCGACCCGGTCACCGAGGTCCGCGAACGCCCGGGCGATCGCGGACCCGATGCCCCGCGACCCCCCGGTTACCAGCACCGCCCGGTCAGCCATGGGACCCGACCCTAGGGCATCGCCTGGCAGGCCATGCAGCCGGGACCGGGCGGCGGGACACGCCCGGCCCTGGTTTCGCGCCCGCACGGGTGAACACTGCGTGAAGAACGAGCATGCGGCGTTGTCACGGCCTCTGCGGGCGGCATTGAATGAGATTGCGGCCATGGTGCGCATGTCGTCCGTAACCCTCAAACGCTGCTCGCGCGTATCTGGAGGGCCGCAATGGGCACCACCGCAATGGTCGCCAACTCCACCATCCGGCTGTCACCGGGCTGGAACGCCGTCTACTACTGGGGCGTCTGGGTGGTCTGCATCGTCGGGCTTGGCGTCATCTTGCGGGCGGCGCTGAAGTCCAAACACTGGGCTCGCTGGACGACCCAGGACATCCTCATCGTCGCGGCACTGGGCGTGCTGCTCGAGGTGTACGACAACATCATCGGGGATCAGATCATCGGGCCGCTGATCGACCCGATCCCAGGGGCGCACTTCATCCAGATCCACGACCTGCCGTACATGTTCCTGCTGATGGTCGGCGTGGCGCTGGTGCGCAAGCCAGGCTGCGTGACGGCCATGGTGTTCGTCAACTTCCTGCTGTCCCAGTTGCTGTTCGGCAGCGGGCATGGGGCGCTCGACTGGACCGACGGCCTCACCCAGGCCATCTTCTGTGACCTCTACATCGTGGCGCGGCGCGGGGCGGTCTACGCGCCTGGGGCGAGCAAGCTGTCGATGGTGCTGGACGGGTTCATGATCGGCATGCTGCGCGGCGGGCCGAACGCATTCCTCACCGACTGGACCTTCGACCCCTACCTGAACGCCACGTACTACACGTGGCTGCAAATGTGGAACGACACTTGGTCCAACGCCCTGTTCAACGGCATTGAGGCGGCCGTGAGCGCCCCCCTCGCCTATCGCATCGCGGTGTCCGTGGTGCCATCGCTGGGGGCGAGCCGGGCTAAGCCGGCGGCCGACCCGTTCAGCGAGCCGGCGGGCGCCGCGGCGGGCGCGCTGGCCAGCCCCAAGACGCGACCTGGTGAAGGAGAGCGGACATGAAGCGGATCGCGCTGGTCTTCGGCGTCGTGTCCCTGCTCCTCTTCGCGGACGGTATCTACCTGCTGGTGACCCATAACGAGGTCGGCGGCGACACCGGCGTCCTGTTCGGCAATCCGGACAAGTTCCTGTCAGCCGGGACGGTCGTGGTGATCTCCGCCTTGCTCCTCCTGGTGGCCAGCGTGATCATGTGGCTGGTAGCGGTCCACCGCGAGGATAAACAGAGGCGGCCGGCGGGAGATCCGCCCACGGGCGAGCAGCCAGGGCCGTCCGGCCGGACGGCGTCGCAAGCGTGAGCGAAGCCCGCACTGCCGGGGAACTGCGCGCCGATGACGTGTCGTTCGCGTATGTCGGCGCTGCCCGCGCGGCACTGCGCCACGTGAACCTCACCGTGGCGCCGGGCGAGGTGGTACTGATCACCGGCGCCTCCGGCTGCGGCAAGTCCACCCTGGCCCTGGCGCTGTGCGGGCTGATCCCCTCGCGGGTGCACGGCGAACTGCGCGGGCGCGTCATGTTCGGTACCACCCCGCTGAGCGGCATGAGGCCGCATGAGGCGTCACAGCTTGTCGGCATGGTGTTCCAGAACCCGAACCTGCAGCTGATCAACCAGACGGTGCAGTCGGAGGTGGCATTCGGGCCGGAAAATCTGGCGCTGCCCCAGCCGGAGATCGCGGCCCGGGTCGACTGGTGCCTGGACGTGACCGGGATGGCCGGGATGCGCACCGCCGCGGTGGTGACGCTATCCGGCGGCCAGAAGCAGCGGACGGCGATCGCAGCGACGCTGGCCATGCGGCCCCGGATCCTGGTGCTCGACGAACCGCTGTCCGACCTTGACCCGGTCGGGGCGCAGGAGGTGCTCGCGACGCTGCAACGGCTGGCCCGGAACGGCGGAACCGGCGTGGTCGTCATCGAGCACCGGGTCGACGAGGTCGCGCCGTGGGCGGACCGGGTGGTGCTGATGGACGACGGGAGCATCGTCCTGGACCAGCCACCGCGCGCGGCCTGGGCGGAGCCCGGTCCATGGCGGGCCGCCGGAGTCGGCATTCCCGACATGGTCCGGCTGGCGCACGCGGTTCCCGGGGCGTTCGGACCCAGGCTTCCGCTGTCGGTGGTGGAAGCCGCCGACGCCGTGAAGGACACCTGGTTCGAGGCGGCTCTGGCGGCGGCGGCCGCGGAACGCCGCAACGTCGCCGGGGTGCCCGCGGGGCAACCGCCGGATCCCCGCCCGCCGGTGCTGTCCTGGGACGGTGTCAGCGTGGAGTTCGACGGGAAGCGCGCGGTGGACGACGTCACCCTGGCGGTCGATGAGGGGGAATGGGTGGCGCTGATCGGCGCGAACGGATCCGGCAAGTCGACGCTGACCGGTCTGACCGTCGGGCTGGGAAAGCCGAGCGCCGGGGTGGTCCGCTTTCGCGGCCGGCCAGTTCGTCCCGGCAAGGTCTTCGACCACGCGGCGCAGGTAGCCCTGCTCCTGCAAGCAGCCGACGACATGCTGTTCGAGACCACGGTGCGCAAAGAGCTCGAATTCGGGTTCCGGTTCCGTGCACGACCCAAGGATCCGGTGCTTGACGTGCCGGAGGCGGTCGAGTTCTTCGGATTCACCGGCCGCGAGGCGGACAGCCCATGGGAGCTGAGCCAAGGCGGCAGGCAGCGGCTGGCGCTGGCGGCGCTGCTGGTCGGGGCCCCCGGCGTGCTCGTCCTCGACGAGCCGACCACCGGGCAGGATGCCACTCACATGCGGTCGTTCCTCCGGCTGCTTGACCGGGTCCGTGCCCGCACCGGGATCACCATCGTCACCGTGACCCATGACATCCGCGGCCTGGCCAGCCGCGCGGCCCGCGTCGTCCTGCTGGGCGAGGGGCAGGTCCGCGCGGACGGGCCTACGAGCCGGGTGTTCGCGATGACCGGTGATCTCATCCGCTGGGGGGTGCTGGCGCCACCGCTGGCCAGGCTCCAGTCGGAGCTGCTCGGGCCGGCCGCGGGTGACGTGCTGCTCGAGGTGGACGAGCTCGCCAGCGCTGTGCTCGCGCACCGGCGCGGCGCGGTGCGGGTCACATCGCCGGGACCGGGGGTGCTCCGGCCATGATGAACTCGCTGTTCGCCCAGACCGTCATCGCCTACCTGCTGATCTTTGCCGTCCCGCTGGTGCTGCCGGTGCTCTTCCTCAAGGTGGTGGGACTGTCCGGGCTGCGGACACTCGTCACCTACGAGGCCAGGGATACCCCGCTGCACAAGCTCGACCCGCGGCTCAAGGTGCTCTACCCGATCGGGATGGGCATCCTGAGCATCCTGTTCACCTGGAAATTCATGCTGATCGTGTTCGGCCTCACGATCCTGCCCTGGTTCTGGCTGCGCCCGTCCCGGGCGAAGATCAAGGTCCTGATGGTGATGATCATCGGCCCGGCGATCGCCGGATTCTGGGGGCAGGGCCTGTACTACCTGCCGCCCCCGCCCATCCACTTCCTCTTCCAGTTCCCGTGGACCATGGCGTGGCTCGGCTCCCGGGATCACCAGCTACGGCATGGTCTTCGGCCTCCAGCAGACCGCCCGGGTGCTGGTGACGGTCTCCACCTCCATGCTGATCCTGGTCAGCACCGACGTCGGGGACTTCACCTGGGCCTTTGAGCGGTTCCGTGCGCCGCCGCACGTCGGGTTCGCGCTGACCGCCGCGCTCCGCTT